>NZ_JALXFV010000001.1:0-21462 GCF_023699475.1 Halomarina rubra
AGGCCGCGTTCGAGTGCGTCGCGCTCGAACGCGGTGAACCGGGGGCGCGAGCGACCCGGGCGCTTTCTCTCTCTTTCCGCACCGCGACAGCGACGCGACCGGACGACTAATCACGCGGAGCGCCAACTCCCGGTGTGAACGAACGCAGGCTCCGGCGGGTGGCGCTGGTCACCGGACTGCTGGTGCTCGGTGAGGCGCTCGCGCTCGTCGTCGGCGTCCGGTTCGCCGACCCGACCGACCCGTGGGTGACGACCCAGCACGACCTGTTGCTGTCGCTCGACGTGCTCGTCGGCGGGATGCTGTGCTGGGTCGGCACCCGGTCGTCCATCGAGGCGTGGCCCGACTCCCTCGGGACCCTGCTGCTGGTCGCCGTCTGCGTCCACATCTACCGGCTGTGGCAGGTCGTCGCGGGAGTGCCGAACCCGTACGCGACGGGCGACGCGCTGGCCGCGACGACGGTGCTGAAGCTACTGGCCGTCGGGACGCTGTTCGTCGCGTTCGCGGCCTACCGCGCCGACCGGTCTGCGAACGAACGGGCGGCCGGGAGCGGGTGAGCGCGGGCGGCCGACCCCCACGACTGATGCCCGTCGGGCACCAACGGGGTCTGTGACCACGACGCCGTCGGAGGCCACGGACGCGGGGCCGACCGTCCGGCAGGTCGAACGTGCCGACCTGCTCGAGGTCTACCGCATCGAGCAGTCGGTGTTCCCCCAGCCGTGGCCGTTCGAGGCGTTCGAACGCTTCCTCGACGAACCGGGGTTCATGGTCGCGGAGGCGTCCGGCGACGACGGCTCCGTCATCGCGGGCTACGTCGTCGCGGACCTGACGCCGAACTTCGGGCGCGACATCGGCCACGTCAAGGACCTCGCGGTCCGCGAGCAGTTCCGCGGGCTGGGACTCGGTCGCCTCCTCCTACGTCACGCCCTCGCCTCGCTGGAAGCGCGCGGTGCGACGGCGACACGACTCGAAGTCCGAGCGACCAACGACCCCGCCATCGCGCTGTACCGCGACCACGGCTTCGAGCACCGGCGGACGGTCCCCCGGTACTACGCCGACGGCGAGAACGCGCTGGTGATGGTCCGCGAGCGAGGCTGAGAACCGTTCGCGGGCGAACTCACGCCTTCTCGAGCAGCGCCTCGTAGTACACTTCGCGTCGGACCACCTCGGCGACTCGCCAGGGCGTGCCGACACAGGCGTCTCGCAACCGGCCGGGCGAGAACAGCACGAACGACAGGTCCGGGCCGACCAGTCGCTCGGGTTCGCCGTCGCCGGACCGCTTCGCGTTCTGGCTGCCTGCCGAGGTCGCCTCGGTACCGGTCTCCCGGTGGTACTCGACGTGGAACGCTCGTCGGCAGACGCCCTCGCGGGGGTCGGAGCGGTAGCCGCCGAACTCTCGGGCGAGTTCGTCGTCGATACGCGTCGGGTCGTAGCTGTCGACGAGCGCGACGGCGTCGGCGGTGGTGACCTGCGCGAGGTCGGCGAGGAACGCTGAGACGCCGGCCAGCGACCCGCCGAGCCCGAGATGCGTCCCGATGCAGAGCGCGGCGGCGAACCGCCCACGCTCGAACGCGTCGGTCACCTCGAACATGTCCACCACGCGGGCGTCCTCGACGCCGCGTTCGCGGGCCGCTCGCACCGCGTTCGGCGAGACGTCGAACGCGACGGTCTCGAAGCGTTCCTGGTAGTGGACGGCGTGACCGCCCGCCCCACAGCCAACGTCGAGGAGTGGGCCGTCGAGACGTCCGTACAGGGCGGCCTCGGTCTCGTTGTCGGCGAGCCACGCCCCGTGATCACCGAAGTAGTTCTCCGCGACGGACGCGGGCCACACCGCCGCACCGTCGCGGTGGGTGGCCGTGCCGCGCAGGCCGCCGCGCTGGAAGTCGAGCATCGCCGTCCCGAGTGCGTCCTCGTCTGCCTCCATGGCGTGACAGCGTGTGGCAATTGTAATAAATCCGTAACGAACCTCGGTACCGACCCACGAAGCCCGTGGACGAACGGTGACGTTGATACTCGCCGGTCGCCGACCGTCGGTCTCGTGACCATCGTCTGTCTCGAAGGACCGAGCGGTGTCGGCAAGACGACGGCGGCGAGCGCGTTCTGCGAGGCGGTCGACGCCGTCCGTGTCCCCGAGGTGAACGAGCTGTTCGACCCGCCGGCCGCCCCCGACCGGACGTGGTACGTCGAGCGACAGTGTGACCGCTGGAAGCGTGCGCTGGCCGCCGAGCGCGACCACGACGTCGCGGTGCTCGACGGCGACGTGTTCCAGCCGCTCTGGTACAACTGGTTCGCTGCGGACGCCGACGACGGCCCCGGCCCGTTCGCTACCGTGGAGACCGTCGCCGCGTTCTACGGCGAGCGCCTCCACGAGCGACGGGTCGGGTTCCCCGACCGGTACCTCCTCCTCGGGGCGTCGACGGCGATTCTTCGCGAGCGGGCGGCGACCGACGACGACCGCACTCGACGCAACTTCGAGTACCACCTCGGTCTCGTCGGGCCCCAGCGCGCGTACTTCGAGGCGCTCGCGGAGACGACGCCGGGGCTCGTCCGGTTCCAGGAGGCGACGACCGTCGACGACACCGTCGCGGAACTCGCCGCCACCGTGGAGCGCGCGCCGACTCCCACCGACCGGTTCGACGAGGAGCGACTGGCCGCGATGGCGGCGTGGCTCGACAGACACGACGCGTCCGACGTGCACTCGTAGCCGGTGGGAGACTCACTCGACGCCCGTGGTCACCGCCGGCGGACGACGGTCACTCGTCGGCTTCGGTCGTCGTCGACGAGGGGTGTTCCTCCGCAGCGTGCTGTCGCCCGTCCGTCGCGTCATCGGTCGCCTCGCGTGCGCCCTCGCCGGCCCACTCGGTGAACTCCGCGAGTTCGTCTAGTTCCTCGGGAGGGACCTCCTCGAACGCCGTCCCGTCGCACTCCTGACAACGGTCGTGGGTTCGGACCATCGACCCGTCGTCGCGTTTCAGTACCGCGACCTCGTTGCCACAGTCCGCACAGCGTGCGAACGTCTTCCGTGTGGACTTGGTGTCTGGCTCCCGCATCGTTCGTCGACCGGGTCTCGGAATCGGGTCAGAATAAGCGCTTCTGTCGGTCTCGGGGCGAACACTCCCGAAACCGGACGGTACCGTCCTACGGCCAGAGGCCGCGAGCGTTGTGCGCGTCGACGACGCGCTGGAGGCCGACGACGTAGGCGGCGTCACGCCACGAGAGGTCCTCGTCGGTGTCGAACGTCGAGCGGACGTCGTGCCACGCGTCGAGCATCTCCTCTTCGAGTTCGTCGTTGACGCGTTCGAGCGACCACGCACGGCGGTTGATGTCCTGGAGCCACTCGAAGTACGAGACGGTGACGCCGCCCGCGTTCGCGAGGATGTCGGGGACGACCTGGACACCGCGCCGCTCGAAGATGGCGTCGGCACCGGTCGTCGTGGGGCCGTTGGCCCCTTCGACGACGAGGTCCGCCTTCACGTCGTTGGCGTTGTCCGCCGTGAGGACGTTCCCGATGGCGGCGGGGATGAGCACGTCGACGTCGAGTTCGAGCAGTTCGTCGTTGGTCCGGGTCTCGGGGGCGTCGTAGCCCGCGACCATGCCGGGGCGCTCGTCGTGGCCCATCACGTCGCGCGTGTCGAGACCGTCGGGGTCGTAGATGGCTCCGTTGACGTCGCTGACGGCGACGACATCCGCGCCCCAGTCGTCGAGCAGGCGGGCGGCGTTCGCCCCGACACTGCCGAACCCCTGCACGGCGACGGTGGTGTCCTCCATGTCCATGTCGTAGTACTCACACGCCTCGCGGGTGATGATGGCGACCGAGCGGCCGGGGGCCTCCTCGCGGCCGTAGCTCCCGCCGATGACGGGCGGCTTGCCGGTGACGACGCCGGGGACGGTCTCGCCTTCCTGCATCGAGTAGGCGTCCATGAACCAGCCCATCGTCTCGGGGTCGGTGCCCATGTCGGGAGCGGGGATGTCCTTCGTCGGCCCGACGACGTCGCGCAGTTCCTGTGCGAATCGGCGCGTGAGGCGCTCTTTCTCGCCGTGCGAGAGGGTGCGCTCGTCGACGACGACGCCGCCTTTCGCGCCGCCGAAGGGGATGTCCATGACGGCACACTTCCAGGTCATCCACATCGCGAGGCCGATGCACTCCTCCTCGGTGACGTGGGGGTTGTAGCGCAGGCCACCCTTGTAGGGGCCGCGGACACAGTCGTGCTGGGCGCGGTAGCCGGTGAACACCTCGATGTCGCCCGTGTCGCGCTCGATGGGGACGGCGACGCGCTCGACCTTGCGGGGGTGTTTCAGACGCTCGACGACGTTCGTGTCGATGTCGAGGTGAGCGGCGGCCGCCTCCAACTGCCGACGAGCGGTCGTCAGCGGCGACTCGGACTCCACCTCGACCTCCTCGGGAGCCTCCTCGGTCGTCGCCATCTCAGCGGCCCTCCCCGAGCGTGGCGACTGTGAGTGCAGGTCGATTCCCGAGCATCCGGATGGCAACCGCCGCGGTGGCGGTCTTTCCATCGTACATGCAACCCGCTATCTCGTACGTACATATAATATTAATCCATATATGCTATATTAACACAGTGGCGGGGTCCACGGTGGCATGCCACGAACGAACGTGATAGATTCGCGGACGCCACGGCTTTGCCTCTCGGCTCACAACACGACGGTATGGGATACGCCTGTCCGGTCTGTGAGACGCCCCAGGCCGACGCACGCCACCTCGCGAACCACCTCGCGTTCACCGCGATGGTCCGCGGCGGCGACCACGAGGAGTGGCTCGACGACCACCTCCCGGGGTGGAACGAGGCGGGCGAGACCGAACTCGCCGAGCGCGTCACCGAGTTCGCCGCGGAGGAGGACTACCCGCAGCTGTTCGAGGACACGGTCCACCCCGACGGCGAACACCAACACGACGACGAGCGGTCGGGAAAGCTGTTCGAGGACGGCGAGAGCCACGGCCACGCACACGGGCACGGTGGCGGCCACGACGCCATCCCCCACGAGACGAACCAGCCGCCGAAGCGCCCGGTCGACGAGGAGACGAAGGCCATCTACGAGGAGGCCCGCGAACTGACCGAGGCGATGCTGGCGGACGACGAGTCGCCGGCGTCCGACGACGTCGACGAGTCCACCGACGAGGAGTGAGCTGTCGCCGGGTCCGTCACCGTGCCCGCGAGTTTTCACGACACCTAACTATCGCCCGCTCGTAGCGAGCCGCATGGATACGGAGGGGTTGCTGGCCCCCGAGACGCAGGCGGAAGCCCGGGAGCAGTACGCCGACCTCGCGCCGACTGCGGCGACGGTGCTCAAGGAGGCCGCTCGTCGGATGGCGTTCGACCGCGCGGAGTTCGACGAGCGCCTGACGACGGACGTGTACGCGACGGCCCACGACGCGCTGTTCGCCTCGCTGTTGACCGTCCACGTCGGCACCCGCGAGGCGTTCGAGACGTGGTGTGAGGAGCGTCCCGACTACGAGCGCCACGTCGAGGGGAGCGACTCGGTGGACCACGTCGTCTGGCACCCGGTGCCGTTCGACGGGTCCGTCGTCGCCGCGACCTACCAGAACGAACGCGAGGCCGCCGTCGGGACGCTCAGACGAATCGCGTTCGGGCGGTTCTACCGCGACGAACTGGAGCGCGCGGAGGTGACCGAGGAGTGAGGCGGGTCACGCGCAACTTCGTCCTCGGCATCTTGGTCGTGCTCGTGCTCCTGTTGGCGCTCGGGGCGCTCCCGAGTTTGCTCGCGTCGGGCGACCCGTACTACCTCGTGGCCGAACCGGTCGCGAACGACAGCACGAACGCGACGGTCAACGTCTCACAGCTCTCGGAACGACGGTTCCCCTACACCACCGCTGCGCTCGACGACGGTCGTAGCGAGGCGTACTACGACGGCCCCATCGGGCTGAAGGAGGCGTTCACCCACTCGCCGTTCGACGAGTTGAGCGAACTCGAAGCGCGCAACGCCAGCGCCGTCACCGACGAGACGGCGTACGTCAGAGCGGGGAACACGACTTACCGCCTCGAACTGATCCGCGAACCCGCGGACGCGGCGGGGTCGAACGGCACGGGGACCGGCACGACGACCGCGACGCCCGGAACGACCACGACGGCCGCCGTCGCGGAGGTGCGACGGTGACCCCCGAGGACTGGGAGTTCGTCGAGTCGGTGACCGAGTACGAGACCGGGTGGTACACCGGCGGCTACGACCGCTATCGCCAACCCGACGGCACCGAGAAGGACTACTACTGGGCCGAGTTGCCGCCCGCAGTCGTCGTCGTCGCCCGCAAACAACGTGCCGGCGGGCACGCTGGCGACGAGTTGGTGACCGTCGAGCAGTTCCGCCCGGCCATCGACCGCTACTGTCTGGAGCTCCCGGCGGGTATCGTCGAGGACGAGGACGACCCGGACGGGTCGCTGGCGGCCGACGAGTCCATCCCGGCCGCCGCGTACGAGTCGGCGGCGGCCCGCGAACTCGCCGAGGAGACGGGCTGGCACCCCGAGACGACGGTGCTCGTCGAGGACTTCTGGACCTCGACGGGGGTGCTCCGCCACCGCCGGGGTATCGTCTTCGCGACGGACCTCGTCGAGACCGACCGCGCACTGGATACGAACGAGTTCATCACGGTCCGTCGGGTGCCCCTCGACGGCGTCCTCGACCGCGTCCGCGAGGACCCGGCGAACGACGCCACCATCGAGGGCATCCTGCTCGCTCGCGCCGAAGGGTTGCTCTGAGCGGGGGCGGTCCGACCGCCGCGAAAACTACTCCTCGCCCGTCCACACAGCGACCGTATGGACGAGTGGCCCGTCGTCGACTCCCGCGTCGAGTACGAGAACCCCTACTTCGCCGTTCGACGCGAGCGCGTCGAACAGGCCGACGGGACGACCGGCGACTTCTACCACCTCGACATGCCCGACGACGTCGCCGTCCTCGCACTCACCGACGAGGGTTCTCTCGTACTCGTCGAACAGTACCGACCGCGGCTCCGCGACTCGTTTCTCGAACTTCCGAGCGGTGGGACGAACGACGAGGACCCGCTGGTCGCCGCGCGCCGCGAACTCCGCGAGGAGACGGGCTACCGCGCCGGCACCGTCGACCACCTCGGGTCGTGCTTCCTGACGGCGTGGCAGCGCAATCGACTGCACGTGGTCGTAGCGCGAGACCTCGAACCGGGCGACTCGGAACTCCACTCCGGAGAGACCGACATCACGGTCCACCACCGGTCGGTCGAGGAGACCTTCGCGTACGTCCGCTCGACACCACCGGTGGCGTGGCTGGCGGTCCCGCTGCTTCTGGCCCGTGAACACGACGTGCTGTAACCCACTCGGGTGACACTCCGGCAACACGTATCTCCACTCCCGACCGACTCCCGTCGTCATGCCGACGATGCGATGTAACGGCGCGAGACTCTACTACGAGGACCGTGGCGAGGGTCGCCCCGTGGTCTTCCTGCACGGCGCGTGGGCGGGCCTGCGGTACTTCGACGCCCAACTCGGGGCGCTCGCCGACGAGTACCGAACGGTCGCCCTCGACTTCCGGGGCCACGGTCGCTCCGAGGTGACTGCCGACGGCTACACCCTCCCGCAGTACGCTCGGGACGTCGAGGCGTTCTGCGAGGCGCTCGCCCTCGAGGACGTCGTGCTCGTCGGGTGGTCGCTCGGTGCGCTCGTCACCTGGGAGTACGTCGAGCGGTTCGGCACCGACCGGCTGGCGGGGCTTGTCGACGTGGACATGGAGGCCGCGCCGGGGTTCGACGACGGCGAGGGGGCGACGTACGATCCCGAGCGACTGCTGGCCATCCACGAGGCCATCCAGCGCGACCACCTCGCGTTCGTCGAGCGGGCGTTCGGGGACCTGTTCGCGACGCCGCCGTCGGAGGACGTCCGGCGACGACTGTTCGACGAGGAGTCGCGCTGTCCGCCGCTGGTCAAGAGCGCCATCGTCCTCGACGCGACCCTGCGCGACTACCGCGAGACGCTTCGCGGGGTCGACGTGCCGATGCTCGTCTGTGCGGGCGCGGACGAGACGTGGCGGACGGTCGCCTCGGTCGAACGGGTCGCCGCCCTCGTCCCCGACTCGCGGTTCGAACTGTTCGCCGGCAGCGGCCACTGTCTCACCGTCGAGGAACCCGAGCGGTTCACCGCGGTCCTCCGGGCGTTCGCCGCCACGCTGTGAGGGCCGCGCCACCGTCCGGACGTCCCGGCAGAGCGGGGTTTATCACTCCGAGACCGCGAAGGGATGGTATGGACGGCGAGATTCACGCCGCGGAGTTGCGTGACCTCATCGAGAGCGAGGCCGACGTTCGCATCGTGGACATCCGCTCACCGGGTGCGTTCGCCCGCGGGCACATCCCCGGCAGCGAGAACATCCCGTTCGCCGAACTCCCCCAGCGCATCGAGGCGCTCGACGGGGCCGAGCGGGTCGTCACGGTCTGTCCCGTCGGCCAGTCCTCCATCCAGGCCGCCCGACTCATCGGGTCGTACGAGGGGACCAACGGGACGACCGTCGAGAGCCTCGCGGGCGGGATTCAGGGCTGGGAACACGGCTTCGAGGCGGGCGAGAGTGGAGACGCCGACACCGACGAGGAGTCCGTCTCGAACGAAGGCCCCGACGCACCGTTCTGAGGACGTCCGAGGTGGCCTGGCGGGTCGCGAGCGGTCGGGAGGTGAGGCGACGCGTCGGAGCAGTCGCTCGCGGGTCGTGAAAACAGTAGAGTCGCGTGGGTGCGTCTGGAAGTCGGTCAGGCCACGTTGAAGCCCTTCTCGCGCAGGAAGTCCTCGACCCGGCCGGTGTGGTTCCCCTGTAGTTCGATGGAATCGTCCTCGACGGTCCCACCACAGGCGAACTTCGACTTCAGGTCCGAAGACAGGCTGTCCATGTCCACGTCACGCGGGTCGAACCCGGTGATGACCGTTACCTCCTTCCCGTATCGGCGCTCGTCGATGTGGATGTTGATCTCCTGGGACTCCTTGGCGACGTCCTCGCAGACGCAGAGTTCCTGGGGCAATCCACACGTCGAGCAGACTTCCGACATTACGAGTTGGGACTACTCGATGGCTCTATTAAAGACTGTCGGGAGGCGAGACGAAACGAACGCGGAAACCGACGGCGAGAGCCATCAGGTCCGACGAACGCCACTTCTGCACAGCGACCGACAGGTGTGGGGCTGTGCCCCTGCAAGCGGTCAGAACCGCCGGTACTTCTTCACGAGCGCGTCGACACGGTCGACGGCCTCGTCGGCGGCGGCCTCGTCGGTGCGACCGGCGTACACCGCCCGCTCGTAGATGTCGCCGACGCGCATCGCGTCGCGGTCGCCGAGCGACCGGAGGTACCGCCGGGGAGTCTCGCCGGTCCTCCGCGGCCGGCGCTCCCGTGCGAGGAGGTACTCCATACGTTCGTGGGCGCGTTCGATGTCGTGGACCGGGTCGTCGGTCCGCGGTTGGCGACGCAGCCAGACCGCGCGGTAGGCGCGACTCGTCGCGCCGCTGCGACGGGCGGCCGCGGCCACGCCGAGGAAGACGATGGTACCGAGCGCCGTCTCCTCGCGGGAGGGCGACGGGAGGGCGAACCCACCGTCTCCCCCGCCGGTGGTCGTCGGGACGCTCCCGTCACCACCGGCGGGGTCGAGGCCACCGATGTCGCCGACGCCGCCGGGCGGCGTCTCACCGCCGGAGCCGTTCGCACCGTCGCTGGGCGTGCTCGCCGTCCCGTTCTCGCCGGGCGTCGGCGCGGCCGTCGGTTCGGGCGTCGCAGTCGGTTCGGGCGTCGGGGTCGGGGTCGACCCGGGGACGTCGACGCCGGACTCGCCCTCGGAGCGGGCGGTGTCGAGGCTGTCCTGTTCGGTCGCCTGTCGCGGTCCCGAGGGGGTCGGGTCGAACGTCTGCCAGCCGTAGCCCGGGAAGTACACCTCGACCCAGGCGTGGGCGTTCAGCCCGCGGACGACGTACTCGCCGTCGACCTCCTGGCCCGGCGTGTAGCCCGTGACGAACCGGGCGGGGATGCCCTGCGAGCGGAGCATCGACACCATCGTCGTCGCGTAGTACGTACAGTAGCCCGCCTCCATCTCGGTGAGGAACGAGTAGGCGACGTCGCCCGACGGTCGGTCGACGTCCAGCGAGTACGGCTTCTGTTCGAGGTGGGTCTCGACGATGCGGGCCGTGTCGTAGCTGTTGTTCGCGTTCGAGGTGAGGACGGTCGTGTACTCGGTCAGCTGTTGGGGCGTGCTCTCGGGCAGTCTGGTGTACTTCTCGACGTCGACGTCCTCGTAGTCGTCGCCCGCTGCCCGCAACTGGTCGGGCGTCGCCGTCGACAGTTCGCTGACGACGTCGTAGCGTTCGTCCGGCCCGAGCGGTTCAGCCGGCTGGATGCCGCCGAACCCCGTCACGTCGGCGTCTTCACCGCTGACGCGCGTCGCCTTCCAGGCGGCGGGCATCACCGACAGGTCGGTCTCGGCGGTGACGGTCTGTTCGAGTTCGCGGGTCGGGCCGTCCGGCCCGCTCTGCGTACCGTCGAACGACCGGACCGGTGCGGTCCGGACCCAGCCGTCGCCGGTGTAGCGGTCGTAGGAGGCGACCTTCCAGTACTGTCCCTCGTCGGCGTCGACGCGGAACCGGACGTCGGGGCTGAGGCTGATGGAGCCCTGGATGGATATCTCGCCGCTGGTGCCGGTGAGACTCGCCTCGATGGTGTCGGCGTTCCCGCCGGTGTCCCGGAGGAGCGGTTGGCTCGCCCCGCCGGGGACCAGGGAGACCGAGACGGTCAACACGACCATCGCGGCGACGACCATCGCGACGCCGTCGGCGTCGGCCAGTCGCCCCCCGCGCAGGTCGACGTCGCCGACGCCGACCGCGGTGGCGGCGGCGAGTACGCCGAACAGACCGAGGATGACGCCCGCGTCGCTCGTGAGGATGAGGAACACGAGCGCCGCGACGCCGACGAGTGCCGCCAGCGAGTAGCGACGACGACCGACGAAGAACCACGAGAGGAACACGGGGACCGGCGCGAACGCCGTCGCCCACACGCCCGCGTTGATGATTTTCAGGATGCTCAGCCCCGTCAACAGCGCGAGGATGTCCTCGACGACGAGGTCGAGACGCGACAGCAGCAGTTCCCCGTTCGGTATCGAGGGGACGTACAGCAGCGCCCCGCCGACGGCGATGACGAGCGCCAGCGGGAGTGCGAGCGAGTCCGGGAGGAACCGCCCGAGGACGAGGCCGCCGAGGAACGCCCCCGCGACGACGGGGACGAACAGATCGAGTCCGCCCGCGATGTCGACCGTCTCGTACAGCACCGAGAGGTACGTCGCGGTCAACACGACTATCGCGAACGTCGCGACGAGACGCGGGCCGAACCGCCCGACGTCGCGGTCGACGACGTTCACGCCGTCACCCCCCGGCCGCCGACGAGGTCGGCGTACCGAACGTCCGCACCGCGGACCTCGACGGTGGTCTCGCCCTCGGCGACCACGTGGACGTCGGCGTTGGCGATGGCGTCGGTGCCGACCTGTCCGGGCGGCGTGCGTGCCAGCAGGTCGAGGGCAGCCTGTCGTTGCCGGTCGCCGACGCCGGCGGGCAGCTCCCCGCCGGGGACGGCCACCTCCACCTCGATGCCGACGTCCAGCAGGTAGGTGACGATGCTCGCGACGGCGTCGGCCATCGCGTCGGCGTTGTCGCCGGTTCCGTCGGGCGTCGCCTCGCCGACGACGGTCACCGCTCCCTGGTCCTCGGCGGCGTACTCGGTGACGACGAGGTTGCCGTACTTCGCGGTCGTCTTCCAGTTGACGTCGCGTAGCGGGTCACCGGGTGCGTACTCGCGCAGGCGGTCGAACGCCTGGCGGTCGGGCATCCCGGACTGGTCGACCAGTCCCGCCAACGCCCCGCCGTCGGTGATGGCCGTCACGGCCGGGTAGACGAGCACCTCCTTGTCGTTCTCGTAGCGAAAGCGCCGGGCGACGAGACCCAGCGGGTCGGTGATCCGGATGGTCAGTGGTCCGACGGCGTGTGCGCCACGGCGAGCGTACTCGACGTCGTACTCGACGTGGTCGTCGCCGAGCAGTGGCGTCGTGTGGCTCCGCGGACGGAGACCGGCGGGCAGTCGGTCGGTGAGTTCGGCGGTGCCGCTGGTGGCGACGTTGAACTGCATCCGTCGGGTCTCGCCGGGGTGTCCCGCCGGGGGGATGAGCCGTTCGACCCGTGGCTGGTCGGTCCGCCAGACGACGACCACCGCGTAGGCGAACGCGACGAGCGAGGGGGCTGCGACGGCGTTGAGCGCCCGTGCGCCGAACGTCGCACCGGCGACGAACGCCCCGAGCGTCGCCAGGGCGACGAGGGTTCCGCGCCGCGTCAGTCTCATACGGTGGTCCGCTCCAGCGCCTCCTCGACGAGTTCGCGTCCCGTGAGGTCGCCGTCAGGGGCCGGCCGGATGCGGTGGGCGAAGGTGACGACGGCCTCGCGCTGGACGTCGTCGGGGATGACGTAGTCGCGGTCGTTGAGCGCCGCGCGGGCCTGCCCGGCGCGGAGGAGGGAGATGGAACCGCGGGGACTGACGCCGAGCGTCGCGTGTTCGCGCGTGTAGCGCGCGAGGCGGGTGACGTACTCGCGGATGGCCGACTCGACGGTGACGTTGGCGACCGACTGGCGGGCGGCGACGATCTCCTCGACCCCGGCGACCGGCGAGAGGGTGTCGATGGGGTGCTGGCCGACGACGCGTGCGAGCACCTCCGACTCGTCGTCTTCGTCGGGGTAGCCGAGGTGGAGTTTCTTCATGAACCGGTCGAGTTCGGCGGCCGGCAGTTCGTAGGTCCGGTCGCGCTCGACGGAGTTCTGGGTCGCGATGACGATGAACGGGTCGGGGACGTGGCGGGTCGTGCCGTCGACGGTGACCTGCTGTTCTTCCATCGCTTCGAGCAGGGCCGACTGTGTCTTCGGCGGCGCGCGGTTGATCTCGTCGCCGAGGACGACGTTCGCGAAGATGGGGCCGGGGTGGAAGTCGAACTCCCGGGTCTTCTCGTTGAACACGTTGACGCCGGTCACGTCCGTCGGGAGGAGGTCCGGGGTGAACTGCACGCGTTTGAACGAGCAGTCGACCGAGCGGGCGACCGCCCGCGCGAGCATCGTCTTCCCGACGCCGGGGACGTCCTCCAGCAGGACGTGCCCTCGCGCCAGCAACGCCGTGACGAGATGTTCGACGACGTCGTGGTGGCCGACGATGACCTCCTCGACGTTCGTCGTGACCCGGCGGGCGAGGTCACCGACGGCCTCGACGTCGGCGTGGTCGGTCGTATCGGCAGCGAGATTGTCACTCATTGGTGGCGATATGTTGGTATCCGAAGTAAAGCTCTTGTGTGACTCATGTCGTGGGAGGGGGTAACGTACATACCGGAGACGTGCCGAAGAACCGTAACTGTGCTGGGTGCGTGCGAGTCGTGAGAACAGTAGTCATCCCGAACGGTGGTTACCAGGTCTTGCAGTCGAGACAGACGAGTCCCTCGTCGTCGCGCCAGCGGCGCTCGGCGGACTCGCCACAGACCGCACACGCGGCCCCGCCGGGCGTCCAGTCCATCGTCGACTCGGCGGGGTGGACGGTGAGCGAGGGCGAAGCGTCGTCGCTCTCCGTGGTGGCGTCTGCGTCCGTGGCTGCGTCGGCAGTCGCGTCGGCGTCGGTGTGGCCGTCGCCGTCGACGGATTCGCCCTCGCCCTCGTCTTCGTCGTCCTCGTCGCCCTCGTCGCTCGCGAGGAACTCGTCTAGCGACCGGTCCATACCGGAGATGGCGGGGCCAGGTGCTTAGCCGTGCTGGACGGACACACCCAAGTAGTAACGCCCGCAAGCAGTGGTATGCAGAACGCACTCGTCGAGCTGTTCGAGAGCATCCCCGAGATGATACAGGCGTTCGCCGACATCGCCTTCGGCGTCGGTGCCGGCGGCGTCGACCCGTTCCAGTTGACGCTCCTCCTGTCGGGGTCGCTGTTCGTCGGTATCTCCGTCGTCTTCTTCGGCTACCTCGTGTTCGGCGCGCTCGTCCGTCCGCTGGGGAACCTCCCCACGCCCGGCCGCGGCCACCGGGACCGCCGCGAGGAGAAGTTCCGCGGGAACTGACTCGCCCGGCGCTCTCCGAACGCTCCGCTCGTCGCTCCCGTTCGTACGGCTCGCGGGAACGGATTCGCTCCCTTCGCTCGCCGTCGCTCCGCGCGCTCCTCACGAAAATCACCGTCGCCCCGACTACTTCGCCGGTTCGACGTTCTGATTGACGTGGAACAGGTTGTCGGGGTCGTACTCGGCTTTCACCCGCTGGAGCCGTTCGTAGTTGTCGCCGTAGGTCGCGCGAACGCGGTCTTCCCCCTCTTCCATCATGAAGTTCACGTAGGCCCCCCCGGCGGTGTGGGGGTGGACGGCCTCCCAGTAGTCGCGCGCCCAGGCGGTGATGCGGTCGTCGTTGGCCGGGTCGGGGTCGACGCCCGCGATGACCATCGACCACGTCGCGTCGCGGTAGTGCCAGGCGGTGGCGTCCTCCGAGACGTCGTGGACCGCCCCGTCGATGGGGTAGAGGTGCATCGTCGACTGCGGCGTCGGCACCACGGCGTGTGCCTCGTGGGCGGCGATGGCCTCGTCGGTCAGGTCGCGGACGAAGTCACCCTTCCAGTACCACTGGTCGCCCTCGGGGTAGAGGTCGTCGAACATCGACTGGAGCGCGGGGTACGGCATCGCTCCGACGTGTTCGAACAGCGGGTCGGCGGCGTCGCGGGCCTCCTGGAGGAACGGTTCGGCGGCCGCCTCGTCGCCCTCGGGGAGACACCACATCAGCCCACAGACGTTCTCGCCGTGGATGTCCGGCGGGAACGGGTCGCCCGGCACCTCCGCGACGAGGTAGAACGCGTAGACGTCCCGCGGGGCCTGCGGGAGCCACTCGCGGTACCAGCGCATCGTCGCTTCGAGGTCGTCGAGCGGCCAGAACAGCGGCCCGGCGACGACCGTCCCTACGTCGTGACACTGGAACTCGAAGCAGGTGACGACCCCGAAGTTGCCACCGCCGCCACGGATGGCCCAGAACAGGTCCGAGTGTTCGTCCTCGCTCGCGTGGACGAGGCTGCCGTCGGCCAGCACCACGTCCGCCCCGAGCAGGTTGTCGATGGTCAGGCCGTAGCGTCGCGAGAGGTAGCCGTGGCCGCCGCCGAGAGTCAACCCGCCGACGCCCGTCGTCGAGATGATGCCGCTGACCGTCGCCAGTCCGAACGCGTGGGTCGCGTGGTCGACGTCGCCCCACGTACAGCCAGGTTCCACGCGGACGGTCTTCGCGTCGGGGTCGACCTGGACGCCGGTCATCGGCGAGAGGTCGACGACCAGTCCGTCCTCGACCAGCGACAGTCCAGGGCCGTTGTGCCCGCCACTCCGGACCGCGAGGTCGAGGTCCTGTTCGCGGGCGAACGTCACGGCCGCGACGACGTCGGCGGCGTCGACACACTGCGCGATAAGTGCCGGGCGCTTGTCGATCATCGCGTTGTAGATGGCGCGCGCCTCGTCGTAGCCGTCGTCGGTCGTCTGGACGAGCGTCCCCCGGAACGACTCTCGGAGTTCGTCGAGTGCGTCGTCTAGTGGTGTGGCATGTGTTGCCATGACAATTGAAAACGTTGCCTGTCGGGGGTCAAATAGTTACTTCACGAACATCACCTCGTAATCACGTTGATTGAGCGACACTCGCGGGCGAAGGGTGACAGGGTGGACGACAGGCCCACCGTGGGTTCGGTCCGGAAGTGGTGACCGTGTGCCGGGTCGGTCAGTCGTGTGCGTCGGCCAGCGCCCGACCGGCGAGTTCGACCGCGAGGTCGAGGTCCGGCCCGAGCGGAGAGCCGACGACGACGCTGTCGGCGTGGTCGAGCAGCGCGCCGAAGCGTTCGGTGACGGTGTCGGGGTCGCCGGCCACCGCGAACGCCTCCAGCATCGCGGGCGTCACCGCCTCGAACGCCGCGGAGAACTCGCCGGCCGAGATGTGCTCGCCGATTCGCTCGGTCGTCTCGGCGTCGACCCCGTGGCGGTCGAGGACGGGCGGCGCGGCCCCGGAGGCGATGAACGCGACCGGCGGTCGGGCGGCCTCGCGAGCGGCGTCGGTGTCCTCGCTCACCGACACCGCGGCGAACGCCGCGAGGTCGAACGCCTCCGCGTCCACCTCCTCCTCGCGCTGGTCGATACCCTCGTCGACGCGCTCGCGTGCCCACGCGAGGTCCTCGGGGTGCGAGCCGTTGAACAGCAACCCGTCGGCGCGTTTCCCCGCCATCCGGCACATGTGGGGGCCTTCGCCGCCGACGTACACCGGGATGGACGCGCCCTGTGGTGGCTCGAAGTTCAACCCCGCCGCGGTCGCCTCGAACGCCCCGTCGTGGTCGACGCGCTCGCCCGCCCAGAGGTCACGGGCCACCTCGAACGACTCGAGGACGGGCCGCAACCCGCGTTCGTCCGCCACGCCCAGGTTCCGAAGCGTCGAGGGGTCGCCCGGTCCGACACCGAAGACGGCCCGTCCCCCCGACAGTTCGTCGAGCGTCGCGACCTGTCCCGCCAGCCTGACGGGGTGGGTCTCGAACGGGTTGGCGACGCCCGGACCGAGTCGTACCGTCTCGGTCGCACCCGCGACCCGCGTCAGCGCGGCGAACGGGTCGCGGTTGTTGTAGTGACAGCTCCCGAACACGGTGTCGAAACCGTGCTCCTCGGCGCTCGCCGCGAGGTCGGCCACCCGGTCGACGGGGTGTTCGGGGGTGAGTTCGATACCCCTCATCCCGGGAACTCCCAGGCCTGGAGGGCCTGTCGGATCAGGTCGTCGTCGTATTCGCGAAACAGGTTGTCCGACCCGCCGTGGTCGCCGAAGTCGAACTCCCGGACGACGACGAACGGCGTCCCGCCGTCGCCTTCGCCCGCGAGCAGGTTCGACGCCGCGGCGAGTTCGTCGACGACGGACTCGACCGTGACGCCCAACTCGCGGCCGTCGCGGTCTGTCTCGCCGCGCCAGTCCCGCGAGGCGGGCATGCCGGCCCACCCGATGGCGACCCCGCGCTGGCCGTGGCGGAACGGCCGCCCACAGGTGTCGGTGACGACGACGGGGACGCCCAGTTCCTCGTGGAGTCGCTCCGCGCTCCCGGTCGGGTCTTCGGGTAACAGGAGCAGGTCGGCCTCGGGGACGTTCGAGCGGTCGATGCCCGCGTTGACGGTGATGTGTCCGAAGCGCGTCTCGCTCAGGATGAACGGGGCTTCCATCACGAGGTCGTTCGACTCCTCGAGGACGACCTGTGCGAACCGGGGGTCTTTCGCCTCGCCGGTGATGGCTTCGAGGCGCTCGGCGATGGCCCGGGCACGGTCGCCGGCGGTCACGTCGTCGAGGTTCACGGTCCGGCCGTCGGCCTTCGATACGACCGTACTCGCCACGCAGAGCACGTCGTCGGCCCGCAGGTCGACACGGTCCTCGACGATGGCCGCGAGGTCGTCGCCCTCGCGGACCTCCGGCACGTCGGAGAGCGCGAACAGTTCCATACCCGGTGCTCGTGAGCGGACGGCTTAAACGACCGCGGTACCGGAGAACCCGCTCCCTACTGTGGGGCGCTCGCCCGACCGCGACCGCCGAAGAACACGAGCGCCATCACGAGCGCGTCGGCCCCGATGCAGGCGTAGCCGAGCGTCGCGATGTCCAGGGCGACGGTGTCGGTGAGGACGAGGGCCAGTCCGACGACGAGGACGACGGCGGCAGCGGCCGACCCGGCGAACAGGCTGACGAGGACGTGGTTGTCGGTGACGTTCTGGGTGTCGTCGGCGCTCATGCGCTCCGTTCTCGCGGTCGTGGTAAGTAGCTTCACCGTGTCTCCGACGGAGCGACGCCGTCGACGTGTCGCGGTCTCGGTGGCGCGCTCCTCACGCCGCGTTCCCCCCAGGCGAGCACGACCACCGTAGAACACGGCGACGAAGACGAGTCCGTCCGCGACGATAGCCGCCCGAATCGGCGTCCCGACGGACACGGAGAGCGTTCCCGAACGGTCGAGACGGTCGTATCGCGGCCGCTCGTGGCTCGCCTCCGAGGCCGGCCGTGCGTCGGTCGGTCCATCCGTGCGTGGACTTTTGTAACAGGAGCGACCAGTATCACCATGGGTCGGCTCTCCAGCAGTCCGACGATTCAGACGCTCGCCCTGATGTCGGTCGTCACGCTCCTCTACTGGACGTTGGAGGCCGTCGTCTCGTTCTTCGCGCTCTCGGCGGCACCGCTGTTCGCGCTCGGACCGACGTTCCCGGCGACGCCGTGGACGCTCGTCACGAGCGTCTACACCCACGCCGGTCCCGCCCACTTCGTCGGGAACGCCGTGACGCTCCTGTTCGTCGGCCTCCTGCTCGAACGCTCGACGACGACCGCACGGTACCACACGTTCTTCCTCGTGACCGGCATACTGGCGGGGCTGACGCAGGTGATGCTCTCCGACAGCAGCGTCGTCGGCGCGAGCGGGGCCATCTTCGCCCTCATCGGCTACGTCGTCACCGCAAACCCCATCTCGGAGGTGGCGTTCTCGCGACTCCGGCTCACCCGCGGCGTCCAGTTGGTCGTGTTCGCGCTGCTCGCGTTGCTCGTCACCGCCCTGACCGGCGCACCGGGCGTCGCGCTCGCGGCACACTTCGCGGGGTTCCTGCTCGGTCTCGTCGCCGGACGACTCCACGTCCTCGAACCGTCCTCGCCGCGGAGCGAGCGCTCGCGGACCGAGGAGTACCGCGTCTGAGAACGTCCTCTGCGAACGTCCTCCACGAACACCCTCCGCGAACCGTACCGTCGCTCAGCGTTCGGCCAGTCGAACGTCCACGTCGCCGTCCTCGACGGTCAGGACCATCATCGTCGTCCGGGTCGCCGGTTCGGCCCCCGTCGCGCTCCCGGGGTTCAGGAGTCGAACCCCGTCGGCGAACGGCGTCTGGCGGTCGGTGTCCGGCCCGGTCGCGGGGACGGTCTCGTCGAGCACCTGGTGGGTGTGACCCGAGACGCCGACGACGGACAGCGTCGTCTCGCCGGCGGTCTCCTCGACGATGCCGCGGACGCGTTCGCGGTAGCCCTCGGCGGGGCCGGTGCCGTGGGTGACGACGAACAGGACGCCGTCGAGTTCGACCGTCGCCGTCTCGGGGAGGTCGGCGTCGGAGAGGTCACCGTCCAGGTTCCCGCGGACGGCGGTGAGGGCGGGCGAGAGGTCGTCGACCTCCGCGTACGCCTCCGGCGAGTCGAAGTCCCCCGCGTGGATGACGTGGTCGGCACTCCGGAGTTCGTCGCGGACCCACTCGGGGACCGCGTCGGCACGGGACGGGACGTGGGTGTCGGAACAGACGGCGACGCGCATGCCCGACCCGTCGTCGGGCGCAGGGATAAGTGCGGACCCCGGTGACGGGCCGTGGAGCCACCGGACTACCGCCGAGTGGCGGACGGGACCGGTGGTCAGGTCCCCTTGGGCGACGGCCCGATGTCATCGCCGTCGTCGAGGGTCGACTGCTCGGTCGTCGGGAGGTCGGTCGGTGGGATTCCGGTTTCGATTGGCTCGCCACGGACGAGGCGCGGGAAGACGGTCCGGAGGAACTCCCACGAGAGGACGAACAGGAACGGCGCGAGGAAGATGCCGTACCAGCCCCACAGCCCACCGCCCAGCAGGTAGGTGAACAACAGGAGCGAGGCGGGCACGTCGCGACCGGCCAACCGCGGCCGGACGAAGTACCGGACGACGTTGTCCAGCCCCCAGAACGTGACGAACAGGAACACCAGCGGGTACCACAGCAACACCGGGTCGGTCGTGACGGCGACGAACGAGAGGTACGCCGCGATGATGGTGTAGACGATGCCCCGACCGACCAGCGGGATGAACGTGGCGACGCCCGTCAGCGCCGCGAACAGGACGGGCTGGGGGATGTCCATGCCGGCCGGTGCGACGAGGTTGAGGCCGACGTAGAGCACCATCGAGATGACGATGACCGCGAAGATGGTGAGCAGTTGCCCGTAGTAGACGCTCTCCAGGTCGAGGTCGACGGCCCGGAAGTACCGACTCACCGGGCTGTCCTCGTCGGCTACCTCGCGGTCGAACCACGCCGCCAGTCGACTGTCGTCGCGCAACAGGAAGTAGACGAACGCGGCGATGAGGAACGTCTGGTAGACCGCACCACCGAGCGTGCCGACCGTTCCGAGGATGGCGTCGAGACCGCCCTGGACCGTCGCGTCCGCGGCGAGTGACTGGAAGTAGTCGACGGCCTGTTGGGGCGTCTGAATCGCGGCGATGCTGTCGAGGTACGGGTCGATGAACCCGGCGAGTTGTCCCGAGATGAGTCCACGTGCCCCGGCGACGGCGCTCGCGACCGAAGCGATGACCAGTCCCAGGATGACGATGAACGGGAGGACGACGGCGAACAGCGAGATGAGCGCCGACCGTTTGGCCCCGCCGAACCGCCGTTCGATACGTTTGTTGACCGGTCGGGTGGCGTAGTAGACGAACAGGCCCAGCGCGAACGTCCCGACGTAGACGAACCCGACCCACAGCAACAGCAGACCGACGAGTGCCGCGACGGCCCACCAGAACGCCGTTTGGGGGGTCAGGTGACCACCGTAGCCACTCCGCTCTGATTCGGTACTCATGCGCTGTGTGTTACCATTGAACAAGCATAAGCCAGTCGGCAGAACTCGCCGTACTCCGGACGGGTCTGCTGTCGTGAATTGCACGTCGGCCGACCGTCGGAGCGGGGGGATGGCTACTTCCCCCGTGGCCACCTTCGGCCGGCCATGAGTGACCGACCGACCGACGATGGGGCGACAGCCGTCGTCACCTGCTTTCTTCGCTCGGGAACCGACGTGCTGGTGCTCCGCCGGAGCGACGCGGTCGGGTCGTACGCCGGCCGCTGGGGGGTGGTGTCGGGTCACGCCGAGGGGGACCCGGACCGACTGGCCCGTGAGAGTATTCGCGAGGAGACGGGCCTGCTCGACGCGTGTACGTTCGTCCGGGGGGGCGAGACGCTCTCGGTGGCGGCCCCCGACGACGGCGAGTGGGTCGTCCACCCGTACCTGTTCGACTGTGCCTCGCGTTCGGTGACGACGAACGAGGAGACGGCCGCCCACGAGTGGGTCCCGCCACCCGCGGTCCTCGACCGCGAGACGGTGCCCGGCCTCTGGACCGCCTACCGCCGGGTCGCACCGACCGTCGAGACCGTCCGTACCAACCGCGAGCACGGCGCTGGCTACCTCTCGGTGCGCGCCTGCGAGGTGCTGCGCGACCGAGCGGCGGAACTCGCCACCGACGGGAGTGTGGCCGTCGTCGGCCCCACGGCCACCGCTGCCCCTCGCGACCGATGGACGACGCTCGCCGCCATCGCCCGCGACCTGCGTACCGCTCGTCCGAGCATGGTCGTCGTCGAGAACCGAGTGAACCGCGCGATGGCCGCCGCGGCGGGCGACGCCGCCGCACTCTCCGACCGCGCGCAGGCGGTCGTCGA
>NZ_JALXFV010000001.1:21482-84477 GCF_023699475.1 Halomarina rubra
GCCGCCCAACGCCACCGCCGCCACGAACGCCGCCCGCGAACTCGACGGGGCGAGCCACGTCCTGACGCTCTCGCGGTCGGGCACCGTCCGGAAGGCGCTGGCCGACCTCTCTCCCGAGCGAGTCACCGTCGCCGAGTCGCGCCCCGGTGGCGAGGGCGTCGGCGTCGCGGAAGCGCTCGCCGGCGACCACGACGTGACGCTCGTCCCCGACAGCGCCGTCGCGCACGCGCTGGCCACCACGGCGGTCGACGCCGTCCTCGTCGGAGCCGACACGGTGCTCCCCGACGGGCGCGTCGTGAACAAGGTCGGGACCCGCGCCGTGCTGGTGGCGGCCGCCCACGAGGGCGTCCCGGCGGTCGTCGTCGCCGCACGCGACAAAGTGAGCCCCCGTGAGACGACCGCCCTCGAACCACGTCCGTCGGAAGCGGTGTACGACGGTGACGCCCCGCTCGACGTGTTCGCGCCGACGTTCGACGTGAGTCCCGCCGGACTGGCGACCGTCGTCACCGAGGCGGGCGTGCTCGACGCCGCGGCCGTCGCGGCGACCGCTCGCGAGGCCGCGAGCGTGCTCGGTGGGACGAGTGAGACGGGTCGGTACCGGCGAGCGACGGCCGCTCAGAGCCCGATGTGTGAGGTCGAACTCGGCGTGTCATCGTCGTCGATGCCCCCCTCGTGGAGGTACGTGTATCCGTCGTCGCTGAGGAACACCGCGCCGTCCTCGACCGTGACCGCGACCGACGGCAGGGTCGTCCCGGCGGCCTCGCCGTTGTCGCAGTGGCCAGAACAGGCGTCGAACAGCGAGCCGTGGCGTGGGCAGATGAGTTGCCCATCGCGCATCGGCGCGCCGTCGCCCCGGTCGAAGCGCTGGTCCTCGTGCGTGCAGTTGTTGACCCACGCCTCGACGCCCGGCTCTGCCGCACAGCGGACCAGGATGACCTCTCGCTCGTTCGTGAACGGGTCCTCGGCGGTGAACAGGACCGACCCGTTCTCCGGGACGTCCTCGACGCTCGCGACTCGGGTTCCGTCTGCCATCGTGCGTCTCTCGGAGGCACGGCCGCTTGGCTGTTGCCGTCGGCGCACCTCCGGCACCCCGTCGACACCTCGTCGACCGTCGTCCTCGACGGCCGTCACAGCGCCACCGAACCGAAGCGCGGGATTCTTGGGTAGCAGCACCGAACCACCCGTAGGCGGCGATGATGACTGTTACCCCCACCGAGCCCCTTGTGACGACGGTTTTCACCTGAGCCGCCATCTCTCACGTTCACGACGCTACCGACGAAGGTCACGCCAGTCGTCTGTCTCCCCTCGTAGCCCCGCGTGACGCGGTTCTCTCGGTCCCGCTTAACCTCCGCCGGTCACTCGTCCGCCCGCAGGTGCTCGGCGAGTCGCTCCCGGAGTAGCGTGCGGTGACAGCGTTTCTTCTCGGTGTTCTCGAAACAGACGAGCGCGAGTCGCTCCCCGGAGCGGAGGCGTTCGAGGAGGTCGGCCACCGCCGCCCGTGCCTCGGCCGACTCGTCGATGTGGTCGCGGTAGCGGCGGTCGAACGACGCCTCCGTCCACGCGGCGTTGTGGGCCTCTTCGTCGCACACGCCACGCTGTGCGAGGTCCTCCCGCCGTCGTTGGACCTCGTCGAGCAGGTCCGGTGGCGGGCCGAGAGCGGGGTGGTTCTCGTCGACGGTCGACTGGAACCACCCGGTCGGGCGGCGGACGACGCCCACGAGCGTCGTGTCCGCCGGGAGGTCGACGAGGTCGTGTTGCAGCGCCGCGACGTACGTGTCGAACAGCGTGTCTGCGGGGTCGACGGCGGTCACGGTGGGTGTTCGTCCGCGAGCGCACTGAAGGTTCGGGGTCCGCACGGAGCAGTTTTGCCGGTCGCCACACCAGGTCCGGTATGCACGTTCTCGTCCACGAGTCGGTCGCGCCCGTCTTCGACCCCGCCCTGCTGGTCGAGTTCCTCACCAGCGAGGGCGTCACCGCGACGACCGGCGCGCTCGACGACTGCGACGGCGTCGTCGCGTTCGACCACGACGAGGCGCTGTTCGACGTCCCGTGGGTCCACGCCATCACCGCCGGCTACGACGACTACCCGGTCGAGCGCTACCGCGAGGCCGGCGTGACGTTCACCAACTCGACGGGCATCCACGGCGCGAGCGTCGGCGAGAGCGTCGCCGGCCACTGTCTCACGTTCGCCCGACGGCTCCACCGCTACCGCGACCGCCAGCACGACCGCGTCTGGGAACACGAACCGTACGACCGAGCGTTCACGCTCCGCGACGAACGGGCCTGCGTCGTCGGCCTGGGCACGCTCGGGCAGGGCGTCGCCGTCCGACTGGACGCGCTGGGAATGGACGTCGTCGGCGTCCGGCGGACGCCCGCACTGGTCCCCGGCGTCTCGGAGGTGTTCACGCCCGACGCCCTCGCCGAGGCGGTCGCCGACGCACGGTTCGTCGTCCTCACGGTCCCGCTCACCGAGGCGACGACCGGTCTGGTCGACGCCGCCGTCCTCGACGCGATGCGAGAGGACGCCTACCTCGTCAACGTCGCGCGCGGCGAGGTGGTCGAGCAGGACGCGCTGGTCGCGGCGCTCGACGAGGGGGCCATCGCCGGCGCGGCGCTGGACGCGCTGGACCCCGAACCGCTCCCGGAGGAGTCGCCGCTGTGGGGGTTCGAGGAGGTGCTCGTCACGCCCCACTGCGCGGCGCTGACGAACGACTACCACGAGGCGGTCGGGGCGCTCGTCGCGACGAACGCCCGGCGCATCGAGCAGGGCGACGCGCCGGTCAACCGGGTGGTGTGAGCCGTCGGTCGGGAGGCCACCGTCTGCCGAAACCGGTGCCCGCTCGCCGTCGGTCTGGACCGTCGGCCGGTCACCGCTGGTCGGACGCGGCGACGGCGAGCGCGGAGATGCCGAACACGCCGAGGACGCCGAGACCGAACAGGAGCGGTGAGAACGACCCGGTCACGTCGAGACCGAACGCGAGGACGCCGCAGGCGACGACGCCGGCGAGCGCGACGAGTGTTCGCGGGTCGGCCCACGACGCACGAGAGGCTGCCATGTCCCCGTCGAGCGCGGGTGGCGACGTAGTTATCCGGCGCGTATCGTCGGCTCGTCTGAACACCCGCGCTGTGAGAACGTCTCGGTAGTGGGACGGTCGGCGTCGACGCCGACTCACCTTCAGACCGTCCCGAGGTGGCCGCGCAACACGTCGTCGTCCTTGTTGCCAGCGCCGGTGTTGAGCAGGACGACGGTGTCGTCGGCGTCGAACTCGCCGCGCTCGGCCAGTTCGAACGCGCCCGCTGCGGCCGCCGCACACGTCGCGCCCATCTCGATTCCCGTCTCGCGGGCGACGGCGACGGCGGCGTCGAGGATGGCGTCGTCGCTCGCGGCGACCGCGCCGCCGCCGCTCTCCTCCAGCGCATCGAGAATCAACGGACTCGCGCCGGGGTCGGGGATGGCGATGCCGCCGAACACGGTGTCTATCTCCCCCCACGCCTCGTGGCGGTCGGCCCCCGACTCCCACGCGTCGACGATGGGCGCACACCCGCTGGCCTGCGCGGCGTACATCGGCGGCAGGTCGTCGACGAGACCGAGGTCGCGGAACTCGCGGGCGGCCTTGTGCATCCCGACGAGGCCGACGCCGCCCCCGGTGGGGTAGACGACGGCGTCCGGCACCTGCCAGTCGAGTTGCTCGACGGTCTCGTACAGCATCGTCTTCTTGCCCTCGTGGCGGTACGGCGTGACGAACGTCTTCGTGGAGTACCAGTCGTGGTCGGCCATCGCGTCGGTGTAGGCCGCGCCCGCGTCGCCGATCTCGCCGGGGACGACGGTGAGGTCCGCGCCGTGGACGAGCGTCATCGACTTCTGGGTGAACCCCGCGCGCTCGGGGAGGAACACGTGGGCGTCGAGGCCGGCCTCGGCGGCGTACGCCGCGGCCGACTGGCCCGCGTTGCCCGCGGAGTTGAGCGCGACGTCGGTCGCGCCGTGCATCCGTGCGGCGGTCATCGCGACCGTCTGGCCGCGGTCCTTGAACGTCCCCGTCGGGTTCCGGCCCTCGTCCTTGACGAACACGCGCTCGACGCCCATCCGTTCTGCCAGTGCGGGAGCCTCGACGAGCGCCGTCGCGCCCTCGTCCATCGTCACCGCGTGCTCGCGGGCGAACGGTAACAGCTCCTCGTAGCGCCACATCGTGTCGAACCGTCGCGCCTCGAGGTCGGCACGCGTGAGGTCGACCCGGTCGTAGTCGTACGTCGGGTCGAGGATGCCGCCACAGTCGGGGCAGCGATGCGGCGTCTCGGCGTCGAACGTCTCCCCGCAGTCGACACAGCGCAGGCCAGCGAACGCGTCGGTCGTCTCCAGCGTCGTCTCCATGCGAGACGCTCACGCGCGGCGGGCAAAGGCGTGGTGACTCCGGCGAGCGCGCGGGTTCTTGTCGACGCACGACGAGGTCGGGACATGCGACGACAGCGCGTCCAGAGCGGCACCGAGTGGGAAGAGAAGGTCGGCTACTCGCGGGCGGTCCGGGTCGGGAACCGGGTGTTCGTCGCGGGGACGACCGCGACCGACGAGGACGAGGTGGTCGACGGCGACGCCTACGACCAGACGAAGCGAGCCATCGAGAACGTCGAACGCGGACTGACCGAAGCGGGAGCGAGCCTCGACGACGTGGTCCGGACCCGACTGTACGTCACGGACGCCGACGACTGGGAACTCGTCGGGCGCGCCCACGAGGAGGCGTTCGGCGACGTGCGGCCCGCCGCGACGCTGGTGGAGGTGTCACGACTGGTCGACCCGGCGATGTGCGTCGAGGTGGAGGTCGACGCGGTGGTCGACGAGCACGGCGGCGAGTGACCGGTACCGTACGGTCGCTCACTCGCTGACAGCGGGCGTCCCGTCGGCGTCGAACGCGAAGACGAGTTCGTCGTCCTCACAGGGCACTCGAACGTGCGCACGCAGTGGGTCCGTCTCGGTCTCGACGTAGTCCTCGTCGAAGCAGAAGGGGAGTTCCCAGCACGGCGTCGCCGCCAGGTCGATGCCGTGGTCGTAGAACAGGGCGACCGTCGCGGGGTGTCGAAGGACCCGTTCACCGAGCGTCTCTCGGGGGTGGAAGGTGCAGTGGCGACACTCGTAGCGGACGTGCGTCACGTAGTCTCGGTAGTGGCCGGCGGGAATCAGGGCGGCCGTCATCCGTCCGCCACAGGCGGGGCAGATGCCGTCGGCCGCGAGACGAAGCCGTGCGCGCTCCCAGCGGTCGTGCGCCAGCGCTAGCTCCTCGTCGGTCCGGCTCTCGACGCCAGCGGGTGGGAAGGCGTGTTCGTTCCAGAGTCGGTCGCAGTCGACACAGAACACGTTCGCCATGTCGTCGACGTAGCGGAAGGCGAGGGTGCCACCGCAGTCGCCACACGCCCCGTCGAGGGTGGTCCGCTCGCGCTCTGGGTGGTCGGTGAACCGTCCGGCGTGAATCGCCTGGATGACGTGGAGTCCGGCCTGTCTGAGCGTGTACCCCTCGTCGCCGACCCGTCGGATGAAGTGGTCGGTCAGTCGCCCCCGATGGTAGTTGAGTCGCCCGTTGTCCGCGACGTCGACCCGGTCGCGTATCTCCGAGAACGTCGCCGTGCCGTCGGGGGCCGTCCAGATGGCCCAGAGGATTTCGAGTCGGAGCTCGTGACCGAGCAGCGAGAACGCCGCCTCCGGTGCGAGTCGACCGTCCGTCTCGTCGGGCAGTGGACCCATTGGCTGACGAACCGCACCGACCGGCAAAAACGGTTCGACGCCCGAACGTGTCGAAGTTCGGATAGAAACACAGTTCTCAGAACGCCTTTGTCGGCGCTCGGTGACGTCCAGACCATGCACGACGCGGTCTGTTTCGACATGGACGGGGTCATCGTGAACTCCGAACACCACTGGGTTCCCATCGAGAACGAACGCATCCTCCCCCGAGCGGCTCCCGAGAGCGACGTGACGGCGAGCGACATCACGGGGATGAACGTCTCGGACCTCTACGACCACCTCGTCGCCGACCACGGGACGACGATGGACCGCGACGTCTTCCTCGCGCTGTACGACGACGCCGCGGAGGAGCTGTACACCGAACGTGCCACGCTGCTGGAAGGGTTCGACGCGCTCTGTGCGGACCTCCGCGAGCGCGGGGCGGCGCTGGCACTCGTCTCCTCCTCGCCACGCCGCTGGATTCGGTTCGTCACCGACCGCTTCGAACTCGACTCGTTCGACGCCGTCGTCAGCGCCGACGACGTCGAGGGACCGAGCAAACCCGACCCGTTCGTCTACGAGCACGCCGCGGACGAACTCGGCGTCTCGGCGGACGCCTGCGTCGCCGTCGAGGACTCGACACACGGCGTCGCCGCTGCCAACACCGCAGGGATGACCAGCGTCGGCTTTCGCTGGGACGACGAGCACGCACAGGACCTCGGGGCGGCCGACACGGTGGCGACCGGCTCCGACGACCTCCGGGCTGCGTTGCTCGACCGGGTGTGACGGTGTTCCCCGAGGAACTGTCCACGGACCGGCTCGCTCTCCGTCGCCTCGACCGGGCCGTCGACGCCCGCACGCTGTACGACCACCGCCGAGCGAACGACGAGGCGGGAGTCTACGAGTTCGTCCCGTTCTCGGCGTTCGACTCGCTGAAGGCGGCCCGCGACGCGCTTCGGTCCCTCCGGACGCGGTGGGACGACGGCGAGGGCGCACGCTACGGGGTCTTCGAGCGCGACGGTGAGGAACGCGACACCGCCGTCGACGCGTCGCTCCTCGGCGTCGCCGACTGTCACTGCCTGTGGGACCGGCGGACCGGCCACCCCGGCGTGATTCTCGCGCGTGACCACTGGAGTGAGGGGTACGCGACGGAGTGTTTCGACGCGCTGTTGACGCTGGCGTTCGACCGTCTCGACCTCCGACTGGTCTCCCTGCACCACCGGGTCGGCAACGGACGCTCCCGGCGAGCCATCGAGCGCCTCGTCGACCGCCACGGCGGGCAGTTCGATGGCCGCCTCCGTAACTGGACGCCGACCGACGACGGCGTGGCCGACGAGCGCCGCTACACGATTCGACGCGACCAGTACCGGTCGACGACCGGCCACTGAGCGGGCCCAGTCGACCCTCCCCAGTGTTCGTTCCCCGCTGACGCTGCTCTCCCCTGCCGACGTTCCTCCCCCCGCTGCGCCGCTTTCCTATCGCTCGGCCCTCGTCCCACCGCGGCGTGACGGAGTCTCGACGTGGGACTCCGTCGCGGGGTTCGCCCCCAGAAGTTCGCGATTCAGACAGATTGCTTGCGCTGTCGCGAAACTTCCTTCGTGAAGTAGACAATCTTAACTGGCAAACGCGGCAACTGCCCTACTATGGACAGGTCCAACAAGGACTGGTGGCCCGAGCAGTTGAACGTCGACATCCTCAAGCAGAACGTCCGCGCGAACGACCCGATGGACGAGGAGTTCGACTACGGCGAAGCGTTCGAGTCGCTCGACCTCGACGAGGTCAAGGCGGACATCGAGGACGTGCTGACGACCTCTCAGGAGTGGTGGCCGGCCGATTACGGCCACTACGGGCCGCTGATGATTCGGATGGCGTGGCACAGCGCCGGGACGTACCGCACGAGCGACGGCCGCGGTGGCGCGTCGCGTGGCGGCCAGCGGTTCGCCCCCCTCAACAGTTGGCCGGACAACGCGAACCTCGACAAGGCGCGCCGCCTGCTCTGGCCGGTCAAACAGAAGTACGGTCGCAACCTCTCGTGGGCCGACCTGCTGGTGCTCGCCGGCAACGTCTCGCTGGAGTCGATGGGCTTCGAGACGTTCGGTTTCGGTGGTGGCCGCGAGGACACCTACGAACCCGACGAGGCGGTCTACTGGGGTCCCGAAGACGAGATGGAGACGATGTCCGCCGAGCGCTTCGGCGAGGACGGCGACCTCAAAGCGCCGCTCGGGAACTCCGTCATGGGACTCATCTACGTCAACCCGGAGGGGCCGAACGGCGAACCCGACCTCGAAGGCTCGGCGCACAACATCCGCCAGACGTTCAGCAACATGGCGATGAACGACGAGGAGACGGTCGCGCTCATCGCCGGCGGTCACACCTTCGGCAAGGTCCACGGCGCGGACGACCCGGACGCACACGTCGGCTTCGAACCCGAGGCCGCGCCCATGCAAGCCCAGGGCTTCGGCTGGGAGAACGACTTCGAGTCCGGTCGCGGGGCCGACACCATCACCAGCGGTATCGAGGGGCCGTGGACGGACGCCCCCATCAAGTGGGACATGGGCTACCTCGCCAACCTGCTCGACCACGAGTGGGAGGCCCACAAGGGCCCCGGCGGTGCGTGGCAGTGGCGGCCGGTCGAGGAGGGGGCCGTCGAGGACGCCCCCGACGCCCACGACGAGTCGCGGACGCAGACGCCGATGATGCTCACGACCGACGTCGCGCTGAAGGAGGACGAGGACTACCGTGAGGTCCTCGAGCGCTTCCAGGAGGACCCCAACGCGTTCCAGGAGGCGTTCGCGAAAGCGTGGTACAAGCTCATCCACCGTGACATGGGCCCGCCGTCGCGGATGCTCGGTCCCGAGGTGCCCGACGAGGAGATGCTCTGGCAGGACCCCCTCCCCGAGGCCGACTACGACCTCGTCGGCGAGGCCGAGATCGAGGAGCTCGAAGCCGAAATCCGCGACGCCGACCTCACCGTCCCCGAACTGATTCGAACGGCGTGGGCGTCGGCGTCGACGTACCGACAGAGCGACAAGCGCGGCGGCGCGAACGGCGCGCGGATTCGCCTGCGCCCACAGCGAGACTGGGAGGTCAACAACCCCGAGGAGCTGGGGGCCGTCCTCGACACCCTCGAGGGAATCAAGTCGGAGTTCAACGACGCCCGGACCGACGACGTGCGGGTCTCGCTCGCCGACCTCGTCGTCCTCGGCGGTGCCGTGGCCGTCGAGCAGGCGGCGGCGGACGCGGGCCACGACGTCGACGTCCCGTTCGAGCCGGGTCGCACCGACGCCACCCAGGAGCAGACCGACGTCGACTCCTTCGAGGTGCTGGAGCCAGAGGCCGACGGGTTCCGCAACTACCTCGGCGGCGAGCACGACCGTCCGCTCGAGGAGATCCTCGTCGACCGCTCGGAACTGCTGAGCCTGACGGCACCCGAGATGACGGTGCTGGTCGGTGGGATGCGCGCACTGGACGCGAACTACGACGGGTCGGACCGTGGCGTCTTCACCGACGACCCGGGGACGCTCACCAACGACTTCTTCGTCAACCTGCTCGACATGGACACGGAGTGGGAACCGGTCGACGAGACCGAACGTGTGTTCGAGGGGCGAGACCGCGCCACCGGCACGGTCGAGTACGAGGCGACGCGCTTCGACCTCGTCTTCGGCTCGAACTCCCAGCTTCGCGCTATCGCGGAGGTGTACGGTGGCGACGACGCCGAGGAGATGTTCGTCGAGGACTTCGTCGACGCCTGGCACAAGGTGATGACGAACGACCGCTTCGACCTGGAGTGAACTGACCGCCGGCGGGGGTCGGCCCCGTCACTGTTCTCGGGCCGCGACGACGCGCGACGCGCACCTCAGCGCGTCTCGACCGTCTCCGTTATTATCTCGGCGAGGTGGTCTCGGTGCTGTCGACAGAGCCAGTTCGCGACCACGCCCCCCGACTCCGGTGTCATGCGGTACTTTCCGACGGCCTCGGTGCCACAGCGGACGTACCGCTCGTCGTCCACGGCGGACCCGCGGCGTGGGTCGGGGCTGTCGGCCGGGACGAAGGTGACGGCTTCGCACGTGGGCACGCGGTCGTGAGCGTCGTCGTGGGGGGTCACGAGATGTCCTGACGAGTCGTACGCGTGGCCGGTAGAAGGGGTCGCCACCCAACTGTGTGGGTAGTCGGTCGGCGAGCACCCCCCAAGAGTTTGGCATCCGTTATACACGACGGGAGGACTCAGTGAACAACAGATGATGACTCGAACCACGGCGGGAGACGGTGCGGTCGCGGCCGGCCGGCCGGCGGAGGGTCGTCGGTGAAGGGACGGAGGATAGTGAACTGTCGCGAGTGTGGCCTGGCGTACACGGCCCGAGAACGCGACGACGGGACGTTCATCCTCCCGACGGCGGACGGCGTCTGCGCCTGCGGAACGGACGCCGTCGAGGCGTACGACGTGGACGAATCACCGTCGACCGCCTCGGACTGACGGTCCGACGACCGGTGGTGTAGCCGCGTCGCTCGCGAGTGCCCGATTCTGCCGAGTCGAACGTCTTCGTCGAGAGCGACCGCGGTCGGCGGCGTCGCTCGTCGGTGGTAAACGGAACAGGAGAGCGGCCGGGTCGGGATGAAAAGGGCCCGACCGAGCCGCCGTCCTGAAATTGGTCCCCGCTGACGCTTCGGCCCTCCAGACGAAGCGTCGTTTACACTCAGTATCTCCACCCTGATAAGGTCTCACCTTGTCGTCCGAAAGCTGTCGGGGTGAAACCACGAACGCGCCTCGCTTCGACTCGGTGACCGCCCGCCAGACGGCCCTGGCTGCCCGTGGCTCAGAGCCCGTAGAGGTCGCCGAACTTCTCTTTCGCGTACTCGACGAAGTAGTCGGCAGTCAGCGGTTCGCCGGTGGCGTGTTCGACGAGTTCGGGCGTCTCGTAGCGACAGCCGGGTTCGTGGACGCGCTCGCCCATCCACTCGCGGATGGGGTCGAACTCGCCCTCGCGGACCAGTGCGTCGACGTCGAGGTCCTCGCGGATGGCGGCGTTCAGTTGTGCCGCGAGGACGCTCCCGACGGTGTAGTTCTGGAAGGAGGCGAACCCGGACGACCAGTGGATGTCCTGGAGACAGCCCGTGGCGTCGTTCGGCGGCGTGACGCCGAGGTACTCCTCCATCTTCTCGTTCCACAGGTCCGGAATCTCCTCGACGTCGACGTCGCCCTCCACGAACGCGCGGTCGATCTCGCTGCGCAGGATGATGTGGAAGTGGTAGGTGAGTTCGTCGGCCTCGACCCGGATGAGGTTGTCCGGGTAGATGCGGTTGACCGACTGGTACATCGTCTCGGCGTCGAGGTCGGTCCCGAGGTGCTCGTTGACCGTCGGGGCGAACGACTCCCAGAACGGACGGGTGCGCCCGACGTGGTTCTCCCAGAACCGGCTCTGGGACTCGTGGACGCCCGACGACCGGGACATCCCGAGCGGCGTGCCGTAGGCGTCCTGTCTGAGACCGAGCTGGTAGGAGGCGTGGCCGTACTCGTGGGTCGTCGACATCACCGCGCCCAGCGGGTCGGACTCGTCGAATCGGGTCGTCACGCGGGCGTCGAACTGCGTCCCGACCATGAACGGGTGGGGGGCGGTGTCGAGGCGACCGCGCGAGCGGTCGTAGCCGAGCGTGTCGAGGGTCGCCTCACACAGCGCCATCTGGTCGTCGTCGGGGTAGGTGCCGTCGAACGGGTCGGGCAGGTCGTCGCCGTGCTCGCGGATGTCCGCGATGAGCGGGACGAGCTCCTCACGGAGCGTGTCGAAGATGTCCTCGACGGTCTCCAGAGGTAAGTACGGCGCGCCGTCCTCGTACATCGTGACGTACGGGGACTGCGTGCCGTCGATGTGCTCGGCGCGGTCACGGTGGAGGTCACGCAGGGATTCGAGCGTCGGCGCGAACGCCTCGAAGTCGCTGTCGGCCTTCGCACCCTGCCACGTCTGCTGGGCGTTGGCCTGGGTCTCCGACAGCTCCTCGACGAGGTGGCCGGGGACGTCGACGGCCCGCTCGTAGCTCCGGCGCAGTTCGCGGACCACGGCGGCCCGTTCGTCGGTCAGGTCCGCGGCGTCGAGCGCGTCGAGGTGCTCGCCGACGACGGGGTCGGTCTGGAGGTCGTGGGTGACCGACGAGAGCGCCGAGAGCTGTTTCGAGCGGGCGGGCATCCCGCCCTCGGGCATCATCACCTGGAGGTCCCAGTAGACCACGCCGTTGGCGTCGTTGAGGTGGGCGAGCTTCTTCGTGTGGTCGAGGAGGTCGACGTAGGGGTCGGGGGCGTCGGACTCGGTGTCCGTGTCTGTCGATGCCATGCACGTGAGGGGGTTTCGGGGTGTGTTAACTGTAGGGGAACCCGTCGTGTCCTCCGGGTCGGGTCGGTGAACGGGTACGGTCGGTGTCCGTGCCGACGTGGTCGCGGCTGTGCCCGTCCGAGACGACCGTGAGGAGAGCCAGCGGAGAGCGCGTCGGCGCTCAGTCGTCGGCGCGTGCGGCCGGTGGGTCCGCGGCGACGCGGTCGGCGACGGGTCGCTCCAGTTCCTCGGCGACGCCGGCGAGCCCCTCGCGGACGTCGATCATGTCCGGGTGGTCGAGGTGGTCTCGCGCCCGGTCGCTCAGTTCGTCGACGTGGTCGGCGGCGGCGACCTCGTCGCGCAGGTCCTGCCACTGCTCGTGGCGGACGATGACGCAGACGGGCACCTCGCGGACGTCGAGGTGTTTGGAGAACCAGAGGCGGTGACGGCCGTTGTGTCGGAGGAGTTCGCCGTCGCGACCGACGTCGACCCGGATGTCATCCAGCCAGTCGAGGATCTGGACGTCGTCGGTCTCGCCGAAGAACAGCGACCCGTTGGTCGTGGGGCGGAACCGGTCGGCCAGCGAGTCGTTCTCCTCGTAGGCCGCCTCGGCGAACGAGGCGTCGAGCAGCGAGCGGACGGGGACGGCGCGTTTCTCGGCGATGCTGTCGTGGAGCGCGTCGAGTTTCTCGACCCACTCCCAGACCTCCTCGCCGCGGTAGAAGTGCCAGCGTTCGCCGTCGAGCGTGTCCTGGACCTTCTGGATGTCCGCCCAGTCCTCGCCGTCGACGTAGCGCGCTTCGAGCGCCCGGATGACGTCGTCGAACCGGTCGTCGAAGCGCTGACAGTCGAGGTCCCAGTCGCCGTCGCGGACCTGCCCGAGCTTTCGCCAGCAGAACCGCGGGTTGAACGGGCTCACCCGCTGGATGTCCTCGGGGTCGACCCACCGGAGTTCGCGGGGGTCGGCGGCGGCGTCGACGCCCCGCTGGTTGCGCCACGTCGTGAACCGGTACCACTGGAGGTCGCTGAACACCGCGCGTTCGAGACCGTACGACCCGTAGCGGTAGCTGTAGTCCAGTTGGTCTCGTAGTTTCGAGAGCAGGTGGTCCACCCCGCCGTCTCGGTAGTGCCGGAGGGCACGGTCGATGACCATGACTCTCTCGACTCGGGAACGGTCCATAGTTATGGGCGGCCATGTCTCCCGAGTGCTCCCCCGCACTCGTGAGTCGAGTCTCCGACGGGAGCTGCGGCCGTCGAACGCTGCGACGAGGTCACGGTAGCCGGGTTGTAATGACTTCACACGGGAGAACTTCGGTTTCCGAGCGCCGCTACCACGGCACGCTGTATCGCGTGACCGACCGAGTAATCCTCGGCTTTCGTGTCGTAGCGTGTTCGTGAACCATCACGAACTGGTGAGTGACCTGGACGTGTGGGTGTCTGTGAAGGCCGGCGCGTCGAGTGGTTTCCGGTCCCCCCCGAGCGGCGGTCGCCTCAGAGGTCGTACAGCCGTTCGTACTTCTCGGTGACGTAGTCGAGGAAGTAGTCGGCGGTGTAGTCCTCGCCGGTCGCCTCACGGACGAGTTCGGGGGTCGTGTAGCGCGCGCCGTGCTGGTGGACGTTCTCGTAGAGCCACTCGCGGAGCGGGTCGAACTGGCCGGCGCGGACCTGCGTGTCGAGGTCGAGGTCCCGTCGGACGGCGTCGTCGAGTTGGGCCGCCAGCACGCTGCCCAGCGAGTACGTCGGGAAGTACCCGAAGTTGGCGTGGCTCCAGTGGATGTCCTGGAGACAGCCCTCCGCGTCGGTCTCGGGGCGGATGCCGAGGTACTGCTCGTACTTGTCGTTCCACACCTGGGGCACCTCGCTGACGTCGAGATCGCCCGCGATGAGGTCGCGTTCGATCTCGAAGCGAATCACGATGTGCATGTGGTAGGTGAGTTCGTCCGCCTCGACCCGGATGAGGTTGTCCTCGTACACCTGGTTGGCGGCCTCGTACGCCTCGCGGGGGGTCGCCTCCACGTCGGGGAACTGCTCGGTGAACGTCGGGAGGAACAGGTCCCACCACGCCTCGGTCCGCCCGACGTGGTTCTCCCAGAGTCGGGACTGGGACTCGTGGACGGTCAGGTCGCGGTCGGCTCCGAGAGGGGTGCCGTAGTGGTCGTCGGGCAGGCCGAGCAGGTACTGGGCGTGGCCGAACTCGTGGATGGTCGCGGTGAGCGCGCCCAGCGGGTCGGACTCGTCGAAGCGGGTCGTCACGCGGGCGTCGAACTGGTTGCCCGAGGTGAACGGGTGTGAAGAGACGTCGAGACGGCCGCGGTCCCAGTCGTACCCCAGCGTGTCCAGCGCGTCACGGGAGGCGGCCTCCTGTTTCTCGGCGTCGAACTGGCCCGAGAAGGCGTCGACCGCGAGTTCGACGTCGCTCTCGCGGATGCGGTCGACGAGCGGGACGAGTTCCTCGCGCAGACGCGTCAGCACGCGCTCTGCGGTGTCGAGGTCGAGGTACGGTTCGTAGTCGGCGAACAGGACCGCGTACGGGTCGGCGTCGGGGTCGATGTGCTCGGCGTAGTCGCGTTTGAGCTGGACGAGTTCGTCGAGTTTCGGGGCGAACGCGTCGAAGTCGTCCTCGGCTTTCGCCTGCTCCCAGACGCCCAACGCCTCGCTCGTCGCTCGGGAGGTGCGCTCGACGAGGTCGGCGGGGACGCGGGTCGCTCGCTCGTGTTTCCGGCGGACCTCCCGGACGACGGCCTGCTGGGGGGCGACGAGCGTCTCGTCTTCGAGCGCGTCGAGGTCGGCGGCCATCTCCTCGCTCGTCAGCAGTTCGTGGCCCATCGTCGACAGCGTCGACACCTGTCGGGAGCGCGCGGGCGTGCCGCCGCTCGGCATCGTCACCTGCTGGTCCCACGAGAGGACGCCGCTGGCCCCCTGGAGATACGTGAGTCGTTCGACGCGCTCGACGAACTCGTCGTAGCGCGACTGGTCGATTGCCATGCGCGAGACGGACACGCGCGGAGGGCTTCAATGAGGTGGGTCCGCGTGGCAGGCCTCCCGACACCCTCCCATCGACGTGACCCCGTGACTGTCCGCAGTACCCGCGAGAACGGGTATGCCCGCGGACTGCCTCCCCTGACGACATGAGCGCTGGCCCACGCCCGTTCGAACTCGGCGAGACCGTCGCCCCCGGCGAGACGAGACACCTCTACCTCGACGTCGGTGAGACGTACCTCGGCGCGCCCATCGAGATTCCCGTCACCGTCGTCAACGGTGCCCGAGCGGGCCCACGACTGCTCTGTTCGGCGGCGATGCACGGTGACGAACTGAACGGTGTGAGCGTCGTCCACGAACTCGCCCGGCGGTACGACCCCGAGGACCTCGCGGGGACGCTCGTACTCGTCCACGTGATGAACGTGCCGGGGTACATCGCCCAGCAGCGCTACCTCCCCATCTACGACCAGGACCTCAACCGACTGTTCCCCGGCAGTGAACACGGGTCTACGGGTTCCCGGATGGCCCGACGGGTCTACGACCGTCTCGTCTCGCGCTGCGACATGGTGCTCGACTTCCACACCTCGACGCGCAACCGAATGACGCTGTTCCACGTCCGTGCGGACACGAGCGACCCCGCGGTCGCGGACCTCGTCGACGCGTTCGGTGCCCGTCTCGTCCTCGACGGTGCGGGGTCGACGAAGATGCTTCGACGTGTCGCCAGTGACGCCGGCGTCCCGACGCTCACCGTCGAGATGGGCGAGGCCCAGCGATTCCAGCCGAGACTCGTCGAGATGGGCCTGCGCGGCGTCGAGAACGTGCTCGCGACCTACGGGATGCTCCCGGCCGTCGACCCGCGTCCGGTGTCGTACCGCATGGTCGTCGGGCACGGCGAGTCGACGTGGGTTCGCGCCCCGACCGGTGGACTCGTCGAGATGCACTGGGGGCCGTACCCGGTCGTCGACGAGGGCGACCCCATCTGTACCGTCTCGAACCACTTCCAGACCGAGACGGACACCGTCGTCGCGCCGTTCGACGGGTTGCTCATCGGCATCGTCGCCAACCCGCACGTCCAGCCGGGCCACCCGCTGGTCCACCTCGCACGCATCGACGACGTCGACCGCGACGAGATCGAGCGAATCTTCGACGAGGTGGGGTTCAGCCAGCACGGGACGTTCCACTGGATGGGCCGGGACGTGAGTCCGGCCTGACGACCACACACGCGAAGATTTATCCTGCTCTCCCCGTTCTGCTCTGGTATGTATCGGTCGCCCGTAGTACGTGTGTAAGCTCCTTCTCACAGCGCACCGCCCGGCGACCGACCGCGACGAACCATGACAGACCTACCGGACGACTACGACCCGGACCGTATCGAGCAGCACTGGCGCGACCAGTGGCGAGACACCGACCTCTACGCCTACGAGGACCACGAGGACCGTCCCGACTACATCATCGACACCCCGCCCCCCTACCCGACGGGGAACCTCCACATCGGCCACGGTCTCCAGTGGTCGTACATCGACTTCGCCGCGCGCTACCACCGGCTGAAGGGCGACGACGTGCTGTTCCCGCAGGGCTGGGACTGCCACGGCCTGCCGACCGAGGTGAAGGTCGAGGAGAACCACGGCATCCACCGCACGGACGTCTCCCGCGAGGAGTTCCGCGACCTCTGCATCGAGCACACCGAAGAGCAGATCGACTCGATGAAGGAGACGATGGACGAACTCGGCTTCTCCATCGACTGGTCGGCGGAGTTCCGCACGATGGACGAGTCGTACTGGGGGAAGACCCAGCGCTCGTTCGTCGAGATGGAAGACGACGTCCACCGCGACGAACACCCCGTCAACTGGTGTCCGCGCTGTGAGACCGCCATCGCCGACGCCGAGGTCGAGAAGGAAGACCGGACGGGCACGCTGTATCAGGTCGCCTTCGACGGCGTGGAGACCGACCCAATCGAGATAGCGACCACCCGCCCCGAACTCCTCCCGGCGTGTGTCGCCATCGCGGTCGACCCCGAAGACGAGCGCTACGAGGGCCGCGTGGGCGACACGTTCGAGGTGCCGCTGTTCGGCCAGGAGGTCGAACTCATCGCCGACGAGGACGTCGACGGCGAGTTCGGCACCGGCGCGGTGATGATCTGTACGTTCGGGGACAAACAGGACGTCGACTGGTGGGCACGCCACGACCTCGACCTGCGACCCGTCCTGACCGAGGACGGCCACCTGAACGACCTCGCCGGCGAGTTCGAGGGCCAGACCATCCCGGAGGCCAAGGAGAACGTCGCCGAGGCGCTCGACGACGCGGGCCACCTCGTCGACGAGAACTCGACCGAGCAGGCCGTCGGGGTCTGCTGGCGCTGTGACACGCCCATCGAGATCCTCTCGAAGGAGCAGTGGTTCGTCCGCATCGACCAGGACGCCATCGTCGAGAAGGCCAAGGAGGTCGAGTGGATTCCCGACCACATGTACGCCCGCCTGGAAGAGTGGGCCGAGGGGATGGACTGGGACTGGGTCATCTCCCGCCAGCGCGTGTTCGCGACGCCCATCCCCGCTTGGGAGTGCCAGGAGTGTGGACACTGGCACGTCGCGGAGGTCGAGGAGCTACCGGTCGACCCGACCGAGACCGACCCCGCCGTCGGGGCGTGTCCCGAGTGCGAGGCCGAGGAGTGGGTCGGCGAGACCGACGTCATGGACACGTGGATGGACTCCTCTATCACGCCGCTGCACATCTCGGGGTGGCCCGAGGAGATCACTCGCGAGGAGTTCGAACCGGTCGCGCTCCGCCCGCAGGGTCACGACATCATCCGGACGTGGGCGTTCTACACGCTCCTGCGCACGGGCAAACTGACCGACGAACGCCCGTGGGACACCGTCCTCGTCAACGGGATGGTGTTCGGCCCCGACGGCAACAAGATGTCCAAGTCCCGTGGCAACGTCGTCACGCCCCGCGAGGCCATCGACGACTACGGCGCGGACGCCGTCCGCCAGGCGCTCGCGCTAGGCGGCCAACCCGGCGCTGACGTGCAGTTCCAGCCCAAGGAGGCGACCTCCGCCTCGCGGTTCAACACGAAGGTGTGGAACATCACGAAGTTCGCTGCCGGTCACCTCGACGAGCGGACCGTCGACATCGAGGACCCCGCCTACCGCGACGCCGACCGCTGGATCCTCGGCCGGGCCGCACAGGTCGCCGAGCGCGTCGACGAGGCCATGCAGGAGTACCGCTACGACTCCGCGCTCCGTGAGGTCCGGGAGTTCGTCTGGCACGACCTCGCCGACGACTACCTCGAACTCGTCAAGGGTCGCCTCTACGAGGGCCGCCCCGGCGAGCGCAACGCCGCCCGCCACGCGCTGTTGACGGCGCTGTCGTCGTCGCTCCGGATGCTCTCGCCGTTCGCACCGTTCCTCGCCGAGGAGGCGTACGACGCCCTCCCCGGTCTGGACGGCAGCGTTCACGCCGCAGAGTGGCCTACCCTCCCCGACTTCGACGAGGAGACCGTCGACCGCGGCCAGCTCGTCGCCGACGTCGCCAGCGAGATTCGCTCCTGGAAGTCCGAGCAGGGGATGGCGCTCAACGCCGAACTCGACCGCATCGAGGTGTTCACCGACCTGGAGGGCGACGGCGCACTCGACACCTACGACCTCTCCAGTGCGGTCAACGCGCCGGTGTACCTCGAATCCGGCCGTCCGAACGTCGAACTCGTCCCGGTCGGGGTCGACCCCGACCACGCCAGCATCGGGCCGAAGTTCCGCGACGAGGCCGGTGCGGTCATCGGCGCGCTCGAAGCCGCCGACCCCGCCGCGCTGAAGGCCCAACAGGAGACCAACGGCGAGGTCGAACTCGACGTGAACGGCGAGGCCGTCACCCTCGACGCCGACGCGTTCGAAGTCGTCGAGGAGCAACAGGCCGCCAGCGGCGAGGAGGTCGAGGTCGTCGAACTCGACGACGCGACGGTGCTCGTCTACGAGGGCTGAGCGCCCGGCGCGGCCTCGCGACGCGACCGTCTCGACTGTCTTGCTATATCAACCCCTGGTTTTCACAAGGGTGGCTCGTGTAGGCCGACGAAACAGATGCCCGTGAGCGACATAGCGAGCGACGCGGTCGTCTCCGCGACCCCCTCGACGCCGGTGCCGACGCTCGCCGACCGGATGCTCGACGAGAACGTCCGTAGCGTCGTCGTCACGAAGCAGTCGCGACCGGTCGGTATCGTCACCGACCGCGAACTGGCGCTGTCACTCACCGACGCGTTCGACGTCACCGCTCTCGACGCCGCGGACGTCATGGACGGGGACATCGCGGCCGTCCACGACGACGACTGCGTGCTCGACGCCCTCCGAGCGATGCACCGGCGGACGGCACGGCAGGCCGCGGTCGTCAACGACGCACGTCGACTCGTCGGCGTGCTCACGCTCGACCGACTCGTCGCCACCGTCGCCGAAGAGCTGTTCGAGACCATCGACGCGGTCGGTCAGTCCCCGCGGTAACACGAATCGGGGGTGTTTACCCCGCCTCGTGCGTGGTTCGGTCATGGACGAACGGATCAGGGAACACGCACGCATCCTCGTCGAGTGGAGCGCCCGCATCGAGGCGGGCGACGACGTCGTGGTCGTCGTCGGGATGGACGCTCACGACCTCGCGGTCGCCGTCGCCGAACAGCTCGGTGAGAAGGGCGCGACCCCCGTCTTCACATACAGTTCGGGCGAACTCACCCGCGCCTACCAGCTCGCCCACGACGGCGAGTTCGAGGAGGCCGACCACGAACTCGCGCTCTACGAGAACGCCGACGCGGTGCTCGCGCTGCGCGGCGGGCGCAACACCAGCGCCACCGCCGACGTTCCGAGCGAGACCCGCCAGCAGGCCGCCCGCGCGGACCAGGCGGTCCGCGAGGCACGGATGGACACCGACTGGGTGTCGACGGTCCACCCGAACCGTTCGCTCGCCCAGCAAGCGGGGATGGCCTTCGAGGAGTACCAGCAGTTCGCCTACGACGCCATCGTCCGGGACTGGGAGGACCTCGCCGAGCGCATGGCGCTCGTCAAGGACGTCCTCGACGACGGCAGTGAGGTCCGCATCGTCAAGGAGGACACCGACCTCACCATGGCCATCGACGGTCGGGTCGCCGTCAACTCCGCGGCGAGCGTCGCCTACGACTCGCACAACCTCCCCTCGGGTGAGGTGTTCACCGCCCCCTACGCCACCGAGGGAGAGGTGCTGTTCGACGTCCCGATGACGCTCAACGGCAAGCGCGTCCGCGACGTCCACCTCACCTTCGAGGACGGCGACGTCGTCGACTACGCGGCCGCACAGAACGAGTCGGTGCTGACCGAGATTCTGGAGACCGACGACGGTGCTCGTCGCCTCGGGGAACTCGGCATCGGCATGAACCGCGGTATCGACCGGTTCACCGACAACATCCTGTTCGACGAGAAGATGGGCGACACCGTCCACCTCGCGCTCGGGCGAGCCTACGACTCGAACTTCACGACGGAGAACGCCGACGAGGCCAACGACTCGGCGGTCCACGTCGACATGATCACCGACCTGAGCGAGGACTCCCGGATGGAAGTCGACGGCGAGGTCGTCCAGCGCGACGGGCAGTTCTGGTTCGAAGACGACTTCTAGAGGACGTCGCGGGACCTTGCCGGCCCCACGCTTTTCGCACCGCCGCGTGAAGTCGACCTATGGCAGACGACGCAGCGACGTTTCTGGAAGGGTTCGTCCACGAGGAGACGCAGGTCCACGATGGGGGGGTCGACCTGACGCTCGCGACGGTCGAGCGACTCGACGAGGGTGGCGCGGTCGACTTCGGCGGCGACGAACTCGCCGCCGTCGAGACGAGTCGAGTCGAACCGGAGGCTCGCGACGGGGACGACGAGTACGGCTGGTGGGACCTCGACGCCGGCACCTACCTCGTCGGGTACAACGAGCGCCTCGACGCCGAACAGTCGGTGTTCGCCCTCCAGCCACGCACCGAACTCGTCGAACGCGGCGTCACCCACCCGACGCTGTTCGTCAGCAAACTCCCGACGGTCCCGTTGACGGTCCCCGAGTCGGGCGTCTCGCTGAAACGGAACGCGCGCATCTCCACGCTCCGCTCGCCGATTCGATAGCGAACAGGCGTCACCGATTCCCGGCCCACGAGACGCGGTTTCGCACTCCCACGCGACGCCTCGTGGTGGCACTCAGCGCATGGCTGAGACTGGCCGCGTGCTCGTACTTGAACGGTCGTAGAGGGTAGCGGCCGCTCCGCGGTGCGGTGGCGAGATAGAGAGAAGACGTCCGCGCCGGAGGCGCGGTTCACCGGGAGGAGCGCGACGCGCTCCGAGCGGCCTTTTTCATCGTCGGTTTTGCGCCGAGCGGTTCGCCGAAGGCAAACCCGAGGCGGAAAACGGTCGCTAGAAGTAGTCGACGCCCTCGGGCAGTTCGAGCTTCATGCCCTTGCGCTCGCGGATCTCCTTCATCGTCTCCTCCTGGAGACTGTTGGACATGACCTGGAACCCGGCGTTCTCGGTGTTCCACGACGCGCGACCCTCGGTGGCCGAGCGGATGTCCGAGGAGAACCCGATCATCTCGTCGACGGGCGCGATGCCCTCCACGACCATGAGGTCACCCTCCTGGTACATGTCGTCGACGCGGCCACGGCGACCCTGGATCTCGCCAGAGGCGGCACCCATGTGCTCGTTGGGCACGTCGATACGGACGTTCTGTATGGGTTCGAGGAGCTTCACGCGCGCCGCGATGAGACCGCGGTGGACCGCGTTGCGGACCGCAGGGATGACCTGGGCCGGACCGCGGTGGATGGCGTCCTCGTGCAGGCGAGCGTCGTGCAGGCGGATGAGCGACCCCTGGACGGGCTCGGCGGCGAGTGGACCGTCGTCGAGCGCCTCTTCGAGACCCTCGATGACGAGCTCCATCGTCTCGTTGAGGTGCTGAATCCCCTTCGTGTCGTCGATGAGGATGTTCGTCCCGTAGATGTGTTCGACGTTCTGGGACGTGTCCTTGTCCATGCCGGCCTCCTGGAGTGCCTCACGGCGCTCCAGTTCGGGCATGTCCATCGACGCTTCGCCGAGCTGGATGGTCTCGACGAGCTCGTCGCTGAGCGGCTCGATGGTGATGTAGAACCGGTTGTGGCGGTTCGGCGAGATGCCTTCGACGGTCTCACACGCACCCGTCGGCTGCTCGCGGAAGACGACGATGGGCTCACCGGTGATGACCGGGATGCCCTGCTCGCTCTCGATACGCTGGGTCTGGACCTCCAGGTGTAGCTCACCCTGCCCGGAGATGAGGTGCTCCCCGGTGTCCTCGTTGATGGTGATCTGGATGGTCGGGTCTTCCTTCGAGACACGTCGGAGGGTCTCGATCAGCTTCGGAAGGTCGTCCATGTTTTTCGCCTCCACGGACTTCGTGATGACCGGCTCCGAGATGTGCTCGATGGACTCGAACGGCGTCATCTCGACGGAGGAGACGGTCGAGCCGGCGATGGCGTCGCGCAGACCGGTGACGGCCGCGATGTTCCCCGCCGGGACACGCTCCACTTCCTCACGCTCGCCACCCATGTAGATACCGACGGACTGGACGCGGTTCTTGCCTGCCGTCCCCGAGACGTAGAGCTCCTGGCCCTTCTCGAGACCGCCGGCGAACACACGACCGGAGGCGACCTCGCCCGCGTGCGGGTCGATACCGATGTCGGTAACCATCAGGACGACCTCGCCGTCGTCGTCGACGAGACGCATCTGCTCTGCGAGCTCGGACTCGGCGTCGCCACGCCAGATGCGCGGGATACGACGGGGCTGGGCGTCCAGCGGGTCCGGGAAGTGCTCACAGACCATGTCGAGCACGACGTCCGAGAGCGGCGTCCGCTCGTGGAGCTCCTGACGTTTGTCGTTCTGCTCGAGGTCGATGATGTCGCCGAAGTCGAGACCGGTGGCCTGCATCGACGGCATCGAGACCCCCCACTTGTAGAGGGCGGACCCGAAGCCGACGGTGCCGTCTTCGACGCTGACCGTCCAGTCGTCGACGTCGTCCATGTCCTCGGTCATCCCGCGGATGAGCTCGTTGACGTTGCGGATGACCTTGAGGAGGCGCTGCTGCATCTCCTGGGGCCCCTCCTGGAGCTCGGAGATGAGACGGTCGACCTTGTTGATGAACAGAGCGGGCTTGACACCCTCGCGGAGTGCCTGTCGGAGCACCGTCTCGGTCTGGGGCATCGCGCCCTCGACGGCGTCGACCACCACGAGCGCACCGTCGACGGCACGCATCGCGCGGGTGACGTCCCCACCGAAGTCGACGTGGCCCGGCGTGTCGATGAGGTTGATGAGGTGGTTGCGGTCCTCGTACTCGTGGGTCATCGAGACGTTCGCCGCGTCGATGGTGATACCACGTTCCTGCTCGTCCTCCTTCGTGTCCATCGCGAGCTGCTGGCCGGCGGTCTCGTCCGAAATCATCCCGGCACCCGCGAGGAGGTTGTCCGAAAGCGTCGTTTTCCCGTGGTCGACGTGAGCGGCGATGGCGATGTTCCGGATCTGCTCCGGCTTGTCCATCAGCTTCTCACACTCCTGTACGATTTTCTTACGTCGGCCCATTAGGGTGTCCTACCGATAGCGTAGTGAAAAGGGTAGTGTTTCCATTTCCACGGAATCACTCGATTATCGTGAGAATACGCCACATACGGAGCCTCTCGGACCCTCGGTCTCGCTCCGACGCTGGCCGTCCGCGACCGTCGCTGCCGACGCTCACACCGGGTGCACGGCGGGGGTTCCGACCGACGTGCGGTCACGGACCGCGAAGCTGTTCGTACGCCCACCGGACGCGACGGAACGCCGACTCGTCGCCACCGCAGTCCGGGTGGGTCTCCTTGACTCGCTCGCGGTACGCCGCCCGAACCGTCTCGGGAGCGGCGTCGGGAGCGACCCCCAACACGGCGGCGGCCTCCTCACGCGCCCGTGAGAGCTGTCGTTGGCCGCTCCCGCGTGTCCGCCCTCGGTCGCCGCCGTGACCGGTCTCGCCGGTCTCGCCGTGGCCGGCGTCCTCCCGTCCGGTCCGCCCGTCGGCCGTCCCGCCGTCGCTCGGCCCGCGGTCGGTGCCTCGTCCGCCGGACCACGACTCGCCGGTCTCCTCGGCCCACCCGCCCCACCAGTTGGGGTCCTCGTCGGCCCAGGGGTCGTCCCAGCGACCGCCGTGGTCGCGACCACCGACGTCGGCCCCGTCGGGGTCGAACCCGGTTCGGGTCCGGCCGGCCGTCGGACCGTCGGTCCCGCTTCCCGACCGTCGGGCGGCGTCCTCCCGCCAGAACGCACCGGGCCAGCGCCAGTCGTCCCAGTCGTCGTCGCTCGGGGAGGCGTCGCCGGTCCGGTACTCGAAGCCGCCGCGGTGCCAGTCTTCGGTCGCGACGCGACGCTGTCGCCGTTCGTCGGTGTCGTCGGCCGCCCGTGGGTCGGCGTCGCCGTAGGCTTCGGCGAGGATGCGGTCGCGCCCGTAGCGCCAGCAGAGGTAACTCGACGCACCGCTGCCCGCGGCGGCGACCCAGAACAGGGGCCGGAGGAGGCCGAGGCACGCGAACAGCAGCGCGCCCACCGCGAGTACCCCCGCCAGCGCGATGGCGACCGACGACCTGTTCACGCCCGTACATGGTCGCTCGGTGATTGTAAGTGTCCCGTCGGTCCGGACACGTCCGTTCGGCCGCGTCGGTCGACCCACCACGCGACGACGCGCACAAGAGTCATACGCGCAGAGGCCGTGGTAACGAACAGCATGGACGTTCGAGTGTTGGGCCGTGGGCCGACCGATCCGTTTCTCTCCGCCCGCGACCTCTTCGAGACCGAGTACGACCTCTCGTTGCCGGTGGAGGTGCGCGTTCGAACGGACCCCGACGAGCGGACCTACACGGGTCACTACGCCGACCACCACGTGTTGAACATCTCGGTCTCCGCCGCCACCAGCGCGATGGCCCGGGAGCTCTCGCTCCACGAGTTCGCCCACATGCACCGCTACGAACAGGCCCACCCCTCACACATGCAGTCGACCGAGGAGGCCATCTACCTCGCGTTGGCGGGTCGCAGCGTCGAACGACGCAAGCTGACCCACTGCTATCAGATCGCCAACCACATGAAGGACATCTACGCCGACGACATCACGCTCGACGTCGGTCCGGCGGACAAACTCGTCGCGTTCCTCGAGTCGAGTCTCGCGACGGCGCTCGCCGAACGGCCCGTCTCGGCTCCTCGGGCCTGGCGACGGCTCACCCCGGCGTCCGACCCCGACATCACCGCGGTCAACGCGGCGTTCGCGCTGGCGCTGGTCGAACGCCACGACCTCGTCGACGACGACCACCGCCTGTACGACCTCGCGGCGGCCGCCGGCAGCGACGCACCCGCCGTCAGCGTCGAGCAGTTCAAAGCCCGGTTCGAGTCGCTCGCCGACGACCCCGACGAGAGCGAGTACCGCAAGTCGCTGGTCGACGTGACCCGCGCGTACGCCGGCGGGACCGAACAGGCCGCGGACTGACGACGGCACGACGCTCCTCGCGCCTCGCCCTCAGCTATCGGCCGGTGTGTCGCTCCCGGGCGTCACCGCCGTGCTCCCGTCGGGAGCGACCGTGCTGACCAGCCAGACGACGCCACCACCCACGGCGACGACCCCACCCATGGCGGCGACGGTCGTCGTCGCGGTCGTCGCGTCGGCGAGCACCCCCGCCGCCAGCGCCAACGGCGTCCGGACGGCCATGTAACACATCTGGGCCGCCGACAGGGTCGTCGCCCGACCCGCGCGCGCGACGTGGTCGTTGAGATAGCCCCCGACCACCGGCCGGACCAGTGGGATACCGACGCCCATCGTGACGAACGCCGGCAGCGCCAGCAGACCGACCCACGCCGGGACGACGAGTGCGACCCCCACGAGCAACGGGACGACGAGCAGCGTCCCGCGGACCCCGAGACGGTCGGCCAGCGGGCCGGCGTAGTAGCCGCCGACCGACGACACGACCGAGAGCACGGCGTACAGCACACCGAGTCCCAGCGCGAGGGTCGCCCCCGCCTCCCCCGACCGGGCGGCGGCCACCGCCCCACCCGGTGGGAGGTCGACGCCGAGGCCGGCCGCCGTCGGCCCGAGCGTCTCGACGGCCATCGGCTGGACGTACCCCCGCGCGACGCCGGTCGCCGCGAACAACAGCGCGGCGTAGACCACCAGCGACCGGAGCGGCGGGCGGGTGAGTCGTTCGCGGACCAGGCCCAACGTCTCGCGCATCGGCGGGCGGTCGTCACGTTCCCCGGCGTACTGGGCGTTCTTCGGTAGTCGCACCAGTGCGAGGACGCCCAGGCTGTTGAACGCGACGGCCGCGACGAACGGGAACGTCGGGTCCAGACCGTACAGCAGACCGCCGCCGACCATCGTCACCGCGCCGGTCCACTGCTGGACGGCGTCGCCGCGTCCCCGGACCCGGGTGAAGGCGTCGGCGTCGAGACGCTCGTCGAGCAGGTCGTAGAGCCACGCGTCGAGACTCCCCGACCGGAACGTCAGCGCCAGCGCCCACAGCACGTACAGGAGGGCGTACCACAGGAACGACTGGACGAGGACGAACCCCGCCAGCGAGGCGACGCCGAACACCACCGACAGCAGTAGGCTCGCTCGGCGGCCGAGTCGGTCGCCGACGTAGCCCGTCGGTATCTCGCCGAACAGTGCGACCACGGAGTACAGCGCCGACAGCGCGCCGACCTCGGTGAACGACAGCGTCCGCAACAGGAACAGCGTGAAGACGGGCGTGACGAACCCGACCGACAGGGTCGCCCGGTAGACGTAGTAGTTCGCGACGAGGCGGTCGGCCATGGTCCGTGGGTCGGACCCGTCCCGGAAAACGGTTCGCTGAACGCGGTTTTTGTATGGAGGCTGTCAGCTCTCGTCCCGCGGTCGTCTCAGTGGACGTCCTTGCCGTCCTTGAGGTCCTCGCGCTCCTCGGCGAGGTAGACGTTGGCGTCGGGGTGCTGGTCGGCGTCCTCGACCACCTCGCCGTCCTCGCGCAGCGCTTCGAGGTTCCCCTTCGCCGTCTCGCGCTCGACACCACCGATGGTCACCATCGCGTCGAGCAGCGTCGACTCGGGGACTCCCGACTCGAACGCGCCGTCCTCGGAGAACGCCCGGAGGTAGGCGCGTGGGTCGGACTCGCCGGCGAGTCGGTCGTGCCACGTCTTCGGGTAGAGGCTCAGTCGGTCGTCCCCGACCCGGTAGACGCGCTCGTCGCCGGCCCAGTCGTCCCCGTCGACGGTCTGCCCGTCGAGGTTCGTCAGGAGGCTGTCGCCGTCGACGGTCGGCGTCTCCTCGCTCAACTGCTCGACGTACGCGGTGTACGTCTCGCGGGCGACTCCCGGCTCTCCGGACGGGTGCCCGCGCTCGACCAGCGCGAGGAACTCCGTCGCGGTGAGGTACTTGCTCCGACTGCCCGCCTCGTCGAGGACGGCACGGCGTAACTCGGGCATGGCTCGACGTACGGGGCGACGACTGAAAGACGTGCGGGCGGCGGCCAGTCACGCAGGGACTCGCCGGGGGCGCGGCGGCCGCCGGAGCCGCCGGGACCGACGACTTCGTGTCGTGCGGGTCGGGGCGACCACGGGGAGGCCCCGGAGCGGCCGCTGGTGGTCGAGAGTCGAAGAAGACAGAGAGTAGTCGTCGAACCGGAGTTAGCGGGCGGCGGCGGCGACGCGCTCTTTCTCCTCTTTCTGGTTGATGGGGTACGCCTGCACGTCGTAGTCGGCCGCGCCGATGAGCGTGCGAGCGAGCGCCTCGGCGGCCGAGGTCTTCGTCTTGTACGACCCGCTCTGGGTCCCCTGCGCGATGAACTTCAGCGCCTGGTCGACACGGCGCTGGGGAGCGACGTCGACGGCCTTCGGGACGGAGATACCCCCGTACTTCAGGCGGACGGTCTCCTCACGCGGTCCGGAGTTCTCGACGGCCTCGACGAGCACCTGCACCGGGTTCTCGTCGGTGCGCTCGTTGACGATTTCGAGGGCGTCGCGGACGATACCGGTCGTCTTCTGCTTGCTCCCGGTGTTGTCCTCCGTCTGCATCAGGCGGTTGATGAGTCGCTCGACGACGCTGATCTCGCTCTTCTTGAACTGCTTGTTCGCGTGGCGACCCATCGTGTGGGCGATGGGGGTGACGGTGATGTAGCGCTCCGTCGAGGGGTCGGAGTAGACGATGTCCGAGACCTCCCACTTCGTGAACAGCAGCGCGTCGACCGACTCCTCCTCGTCGTCGGTGCCGGCGGGCGCGTCGGGTTCGGGTGCTTCTTCCTCGCTCATTATCGCACCGGCTTCTCCGCGTTCCCGCGGACGAGTTCGATCATCGAGACGCCGTTGACCTTCTCGACCTTGTAGTTGACACCGGAGAGGTCGCCCATCGCACGACCCTTCGCCCCACCGATACCGGCGATGGTGACTTCGTCGTGCTCGTCGATGAACGAGATCGCGCCGTCACCGGGACAGAACGCGGTGACCTGCTTCCCGTTCTTGATGAGCTGGACTCGGACACACTTCCGGATGGCCGAGTTGGGCTGTTTCGCCTCGATGCCCACCTTCTCCAGTACGATACCGCGGCCCTGTGGGGCCCCTTCGAGCGGGTCGGACTTCTTCCCGAGCCCGCGAGCGCGACGCGCGTACTTCGAGTCGGACCACCGTCGGTTCTGACGGTCCTTCTGAAGCTTCCGCGCGGCGTACTTGCCGTTCGCCATAGTGGAGCGAAGTACCTACCCGAGCTACTTAAGGCTCCCTTTTCGCCGCCGCGTGCGGGTGTTTCACGCACTCGGTCGGATTCGTCCCCCGTGTCGCGACCCTGACGGGTGCGCTGGCCCGTCTCACCACCGGCACATCTCCGAACGCTCTTGTACTTCGATACAGTAAGCGTCCGACATGGCAAACGCATCGTCCGAGGGGACCACCGAGAGACGGGAGCGACCGGCACAGCGCGACGACTCCTCCTCGGTGGGTTCGGCGCTGGCCTTCCGGGCCGTCGGCTTCATCGTCCTCATGTTCGTCATCGGCTTCGCCATCGACTTCCTCGCCTCCCAGGGCGTCATCGACGACAACGAGATGATCAACGTCCTCATCGGCATCTTCCTGAGCCTCGGAATCATCGCCATCCTCCTGAGCGTCGTCGTCGGCGTGCTGGGTGTCGTCCGCCGCTTCCGAAACCGGTAGGCGCGTCGCTGTCGTTCGGTACTTCTGTCGCGGAAAATCCGTTTTCGACCGTCGAGGCTCGCCGCGAGCCTCAGGTCAGTTCCACGTCGTCGACGTCGTAGTGGCGCTCGGCGAGCGTCCGTGCTCGGTCGATGGTGCGCCCGTCGGTGCCGATGGCGACCCCGCGGTCCTCGTCGGCGACCTCGACGTACGCGACGCGGTCGTCGTTCTCGCTGATGGTGACGTGGTACACCGCCGCCGGCGCGAACGCGTTGGCGACGAACGCCTCCGGGGTGTCGGCGTCCTCGACGAGTTCGACCCGCCGTCCGACCTGCCGTTCGACGCGCTTGACGTGGCGACCGTCCGGTCCGATGGCCTTCCCCATCTCGCCGGGCGGGACGACGAACACCAGTCGCTCGTCCTCGACGACGCAGTCGGTCGCCGCCACCTCGGTCTCGTCTTCGAACAGCTGGATGTACCGCAGCGCCTCGTCCGACAGCGTGACGGGCATCTCAGTCGGCGCTCTCGGACTCGGTGTCCGGGCGCGAGCCCATCCGCAGCGTCACGTCGCCGGTACCCAGCTTGATGGGTTTGCCGACGATGACGTTCTCGGTCACGCCGTCCAGGTCGTCGACCTCGCCGTGGATGGCGGCGTCGAGCAGGTGGTTGACCGTCACCTCGAACGCCGCACGCGCGAGCACGGAGTCCTTGTTGCCGGAGATGCCGTGGCGACCGATGGACTCGATGGTACCGGGGTTGGTCATCATGTCCGCGACCAGCATCAGGTGGCGGATGTTGACGTCGCCCAGCCCCTGCTCTTCGAGCGTGTTCATCGTCTCGTTGATGATCGTCTCGCGAGCGGCCTCGACGCCGAGTTGGCGGTAGATCTCGTGGATGTTGTTACACGTCGTCCGCGAGGCGTCCACGCCGTCGATGTCGAGGACCTTCCCGAACGCGCTGCCCTCGGTGTAGAGGACGAACTCCTCGTCGTCGGTGTCGGGGTCCTCGGTCTGCTCCTTGCGGATGACGACCCGCGAGACGTCGTCGATACCCTTGAACACGATCTCGCGGAGCTCTTCGACGAGCTGGAGCAGACCGCGGTAGGACGGCTCCTCGGGACCGAACTCGATGGTCGCGTCGTCTGGTTCGACGGTGCTCACGTCGAGTTTCGACTCGATGGTCTCGGCGATCTCGGCCGTCACTTCCGCGGTCGTCCCGACCGTCGGCCAGCGCTCGTCGAGCGTCTCCTCGTTGAGGTCGATGCGGACGAGCATGTCCGCGACGTTCGTCGAGACGTCACCGAGCGCGAGGATTCGCGTCGCCTCGATCTGCCAGACGATCTCGTGGGCGACGTCGCGTTCGGTGTAGCCGTCGTCGTTCTCGGCGTCCAGTCGCTCCTGGACGAACTCGGGGTCGACGTGGACCGTCATCATCGGCGTGTCCGGCGTCTTCCGGGCGTCCACCAGTTCGATGAGCCGTGGCAGCCCCTGCGTGACGTCGATCTCCGCGACGCCCGCGTAGTGGAACGTGTTCATCGTCATCTGCGTCCCCGGCTCCCCGATGGACTGCGCGGAGACGGTGCCGACGGGGTCGAGCGGGTCGACGCGCGTGTCGAGGTAGCGCTCTTCGACGGCCTCTTTCACGTCGGTCGCCGTCTCGACGTCGTCGATACCTTTCGCGTCGAGGGTCTCGTACAGCTTGTCTTTCAGCCGTCGGGGCAGGTCCGAGCCCTCGACGACCACCTGGATGTCGTTCGCTGCCATCAGTCGTCACCTGCGATGAAGTTGTCCATCTGTTCGGAGAGGTTCGTCTGGGTGTCGGTGAGGAACTCCTCGCCGTCGTCGCCGAACTCGGCTTCGAGCACCGCGTCCGCGATGCCGTCGACGTCGATGTCGTTCTCCTCGTCGGAGGACACCTTCACCGGCGAGGTGCCGTCCTCGCCGAACTCGAACTGGACGATGGTGTCCGAGGTGTCCCGGACGGTCCCGTCGTACTGCGTCTCCAGTTCGGAGAGCGCGTTGATGAGGCGGCGCTGGAGGTAGCCGGACTTGGAGGTCCGGACTGCCGTGTCCACCAGCCCTTCGCGGCCACCCATCGCGTGGAAGAAGAACTCCCGCGGGGTCAGCCCCGAGCGGTACGACGACTCGACGAAGCCGTGGGCGTCCGCCGAGAGGTCGTCTCGTGGGTAGTGGCTCAGCGTGCGGTCCTCGTAGCCGCGGTTGATGCGCTCGCCGCGCACTGCCTGCTGACCGACACAGCCAGCCATCTGCGTGAGGTTCAGCATCGACCCACGCGCACCCGAGCGGGCCATCACGACGGCCGGGTTGTCGTCCTCGAGGAACTCGTCGGCGATGTCACCCGCGGAGTCACGGGCCTTCCCGAGCGTCTGCATGATCTTCATCTCGAGGGTCTCGTCGACCGTCCGGCCGGGGAGCGACTCCAGGTCGCCCGCCTCGTACGTCTCGATGAGTTCGGCGACGCGTTCGTAGGCGTTGTCGATGGCCTCGCCGATCTGCTCTTCGGCCTCGTTCGGGACGGACTCGTCATCGATGCCGACCGAGAACCCGAAGTGCATGATGGCACGCATCGCGAGCGTCGCCACCTCGTTGATGAACATCCGGGCGCGCGTCGTCGAGTACTGCTTGCAGATGGTGTCGACGACCTCGCCACCGAACGCACCGACGGCGTCCTCGTCGACGGTCCCCTCGACGAGCGTCCCGTCCTCGATGAGCACGGTGTCGCCGGTCGACGAGGAGAACTCCAGGTCGAGGCCCGGCGGCAGTAGCTCCGAGAAGATGGACCGGCCGGTCCAGTACGGGACGCCCTCGTCGTTCTCGCCGTCCGGCTCGGGCAGTTCGTCGACCCGCGTCGCACGCAGCAGGTCGAGCGCCTGCGTCTCGTTGAAGTGGGGGTTCTCGTGGGTCAGCAGGTACGTCCCGCTGATGTGGTCCTGAATCGCACCGATGATGTTCAGCCCCATCCGCGGGGAGAGGATCTGCTCCTGGACGCGCATCAGCACGCGCGCCTCGGCACGAGCCTCCTCGTTCTGGAGGGCGTGCATGTTCATCTCGTCGCCGTCGAAGTCGGCGTTGTACGGCGGACAGACGACGGTGTTGAGCCGGAACGTCTTGTACGGCATCACCACGACCTCGTGGGCCATGATGGACATCCGGTGGAGCGACGGCTGTCGGTTGAAGATGACGATGTCGCCGTCGATGAGGTGGCGGTTGACCTCCCAGCCGGGTTCGACCTTCTCCGACAGTTCCTCGCAGTTCTTCTCGGTCACCTTCAGACGGCGACCGTCCGGGCGCTTGACGTAGTTCGCACCGGGGTGGCCCTCGGGGCCGTTCTGGACGTATCGTCGCGCCTCGGTGATGTTGCGCTCGGTGACGTTCATCGTCTGGGTCATCTCGGTCGCCACGCGGTCGGGGACACCGACCTCGTTGAGCGACAGCGTGGGGTCAGGCGAGATGACCGTACGAGCCGAGAAGTTGACGCGCTTCCCCGACAGCGAGCCACGGAACCGACCCTCCTTGCCCTTCAGTCGTTGACTGAGGGTCTTGAGGGGACGTCCGGAGCGGTGGCGAGCGGGCGGCGTGCCCGAAATCTCGTTGTCCATGAACGTCGTCACGTGGTACTGCAGCAGCTCCCACAGGTCCTCGATGATCAGCTGTGGTGCACCCGCCTCGCGGTTCTCCATGAACCGCTGGTTGATGCGGATGATGTCCACCAGCTTGTGGGTGAGGTCGTCCTCGGAACGCTGGCCGTTGTCCAGCGTGATGGACGGACGGGCCGTCACCGGCGGCACCGGCAGGACGGTCAGGATCATCCACTCGGGACGGGACTTCTCGGCGCTGATGCCCAGCACGCGGATGTCCTCGTCCGGGATGTTCTCGAACCAGTCGCGGATGTCCGAGGGCATCAGCTTGTTCATGTCCTCCTCGGTCAGGTCGACGTTCAGCGCCTTCTCCAGCGCCTTGCGGTCGTCCGGTCGCGGTCGGAACTCACCGGAGAGGATCTCGCTGATGCGCGAGGCGTCGATGCCCGTCTTGTCGGCGACCTGCGTCGGCGACTGGGCTTCGCGGTCGACGTCGCCCTCCTCCTCGTCACCGACGGGGCGGCCCTCCATCGCCGCGGCGATGCGGTCGGTGTAGTCCGCCGACAGCACGTCCTGAACCTCGTAGTACGTGGTCGGCTTCTCGTGGTTGATGTCGTACTGCTTCTCGCCACAGAACGGACAGCGGTTCTTCTTTCTGGCCTGGCGGATGGCCGCCTTCGTCACGTCGTTGAGGTCGTCGCCCAACTGACGCGTGCGTTCGAGGTTGTCGCGGAACTCGTCGCGCTCGTCCTCGGTGAGACAGAGTCGCGAGCACTCGCGACAGGTCCCGCGCAGGAGGCGGCGAATGAGCTTCGAGAACCCGACGTGGATGACGGGCGCGGCCAACTCGATGTGACCGAAGTGCCCGTTGCACGACCCGCTGTGTTTGCCGCAGGTCTTGCACTCCAGACCGGGGTCGATGACGCCCAGTCGCGGGTCCATCAGCCCCATGTCGATGGGGAACCCGTCGTCGTCGTAGGTGTCGGCCGTGATGACCTTCGTCGCCGACATCTCGCGGTACTCCTCGGGGTTCATCAGCCCGAAGCTGAGTGACCCGATCTCCTTGGGTGATGAATTGACACTCATACTGCGTCCTCCAGTTCGATTCGCGGGGCGATGCCCAGCGCCTTCATCTCGTCGAGCAGTAGTTTGAACGCGTAGCTCATCTCGACGCGGTGGATGTCCGTCTCCTCCTCGCAGTTCGGACAGTAGATGCGCCGTTGCTCGACGTTCTCGACGGCGGTCATCCCACAGTTCCCACAGATGTCGATGTACTCGCGGTCGGACTCGTCGAGGAGGCGCTCTTTGAGCGCCATCGCCGCGCCGTGACCGATGAGCACGTCGCGCTCCATCTCTCCGACACGGAGCCCACCTTCACGCGCACGCCCTTCGGTGGGCTGGCGGGTCAGCACCTGGACCGGCCCACGCGAACGCGCGTGAATCTTGTTCGAGACCATGTGGTACAGCTTCTGGTAGAAGATGACCCCGACGAAGATCTCGGCCTCGATCTTCTCGCCGGTGACACCGGAGTACATCGTCTCCTTGCCCGCGGAGTTGTACCCCTTCTCCTCCAGCGCCGCACGCAGTTCCTCCTCGTCCTCGCCCTGGAAGGCGGTCCCGTCGACACGGCGGCCTTCGAGCGCGCCGACCTTCCCGCCGAGCATCTCCAGCACGTGACCCACCGTCATCCGCGACGGCAGCGCGTGCGGGTTGACGATGAGGTCGGGCACGACGCCCTCCTGGGTGAACGGCATGTCCTCCTGGGGCGCGAGGTGGCCCACGACCCCCTTCTGGCCGTGTCGCGACGCGAACTTGTCCCCGAGTTCGGGGATTCGCTGGTCGCGCACCGAGACCTTCGAGAGCTTCGACCCGTCCTCGCCCTCCATCAGCGTCACCGTGTCGACGACGCCGTCTTCGCCCGAACGCATCGTGACGCTCGTCTCGCGGCGCTTCTGGGGGCTCAGCCCACCCATGTCGTCCGGCTCTTCGAGGAACCGGGGCGGGGAGGTCTTCCCGAGCAGCACGTCGTTCTCGTCGACGGTCGTCTCCGGGTTGACGAGACCGTCGTCGTCGAGGTGCGTGTACGCCTCCTCGCCGCGTGCGCCACGGACCTCGTCGGAGGGAATCTCGAAGCGGTCCTCCTGGCCGCCGGGGTAGCGTCGCTCCTCACCCTCGTAGGTGCGGAAGAAGTGCGACCGGGCGAGCGCGCGCTCGACCGACGCCTTGTTCATGACGAGCGCGTCCTCGATGTTGAACCCCTCGTAGCTCATCACCGCGACGGTGAAGTTCTGTGCGGCGGGCCGGTCGTCGTACCCGATCTGCTCGGTGGTCTGCGTTTTGACCATCGAGAGCTGTGGGTAGTGCAGCAGGTGCTGGCGCGTGTCCGGCCGGATGCGGTAGTTCGCGCTCGGCAGCCCGAGCGACTGCTTGACCATCCCCGACCCCATCGTAATTCGTGGGGAAGCGTTGTGCTCGGGGTAGGGAATCATCCCGGCACCGATACCGAAGATGAGCTGTGGGTCGATCTCGAGGTGGGTGTGGTCCTCGCTGACCTCCTCCTCGTCGACCGCGACGTAGATGTCCTCTTCCTCCTCGGCGTCGATGAACTCGATGGCACCGGTCTCGACGAAGTCCTCGAAGTCGAGCTGGCCGGCCTCGAGCGCCTCGATGTCCTCGTCACCGATGCGCGGCTCGCCGTCCTCGACGACGATGAGCGGTCGGCGGGCGCGGCCGGCGTCGGCGTTGACGATGACCTCGCCGGTGCGCTCGCGCACCGAGACGTTGACCATCTGACTGACGTCGCCACGGCGGCGGGCCTGTCGGATGTCGCTCGCGAGTCTGTTCGGGTCGGGGTGCGTCCCGACCAGGCTTCCGTTGACGTAGACTTTGGCTTCTCGTCCCTGACTCATGTTAGTCGTCTGCTGGCTGCTGGTCGAACGTCTCGATACCCGGGATGCCCTCGACGCCCATCGACGACAGCTCCCGTTTCAGACCGCGCTCGTCGGCGACGTCCTGGCTGAGCTCCATCGCCTGTGCGAAGTTCTTGACGAGCCCACAGTTCGGCCCCTCCGGCGTCTCGGAGGGACAGATGCGACCCCACTGGGTCGCGTGCAGGTCGCGTGCCTCGAAGTGCGGTTGGGAGCGCGAGAGCGGCGACCGAAGCCGACGCAGGTGGGAGAGGACTCCCATGAAGTCGGTCCGGTCGACGAGCTGACTCACGCCGGAGCGCCCACCGACCCAGTTGCCCGTCGCGATGGGGTGTTCGAGGCGTTCGGTGAGCACGTCGGACCGAACGACGGTGCTGACCGAGAGGTTCCGGTTACGCATGTTCGCGCGTTCGAGCTGGTACTTCACGTCGCGTGCCAGCTTGTTGAGCGCCGTGCGGAACAGGTCGCGCATCAGGTCGCCGCTGACCTTCAGGCGCTTGTTGGCGTAGTGGTCCTTGTCGTCGGCGTCGCGTCGACCGAGCGCGAGTTCGAAACACGCCTCGGCCATCCGGCAGAGGTAGAACGCCTTGTTGAGTCGCCCCTCCTCGTCCTCGATACCCTCCTCGTGGAGGTGCGGGAGCAGGTAGCGGTCGATGACGTAGTTCGCGCGTTTCAGCTGGTAGTTCTTGCCCTGGCCGCTCGCGACGCGCTTCCCGAGTGTCTCGATAGCCTCCGTGGTCGACTGGACCTCGGCGGCCTCCAGATTCTCCAGCATGAACTTGACGATCTCGGGGTCGTCGCTGACGCGGTGGACGATCTCTTCGTCGGATTCGAGGCCGAGTGCGCGGACGAGCGTGACGAAGTTGATGCTCCCCGACACCGAGGGGAACGACACTTCGAGCAGGCCCTCGCGGTTGCGCTCACACAGGACGAGCGCGCGGTAGCCACGGCGCTGGCTGAACGTCTTGGCGACCTGGATGTCGTCGCCGTACTTCGTGTCGTGCTCGGCGAGGATCTTGTTCGGCGCGAGGTCCTCGCTGGTCATCAGCACGCGCTCGGAGCCGTTGACGATGAAGTAGCCACCGGGGTCGGCGGGGTCCTCGCCGATTTCGACGAGCTCCTCGTCGGAGAACCCGGCGATGTTGCACTTCGAAGAGCCGACCATGATGGGCATCCGGCCCACCTTCGTCTCGGCGGTGTCGACGACGTGCTCCTCCTCTTCTTTCCCCCCGCGGATGATGGTCATCTCCATGAACACCGGCGCGGCGTACGTGATGTTCCGGAGACGCGCCTCCTGGGGGTACAGCAGTTCTTCGGACCCGTCCGCTTCACGCACGCGCGGGGTGGTGATGCGGACGTCACCGAGTTCGACGTAGACGGGCTCTTGGCCCTCCTTGTCGCCGATGTCGGTGTCGATGGTCTCTTTCTCGTGGACGACCTCCTGCATGCCGCGTTCGAGGAACGCGTTGAACGACCGGAAGTGGTGTTCTGCGAGGCGGTCGCGCGAGAAGTACTGGCGAGAGATGGTGCGGCGGTCTGCCCTGTTCATTCTATCACTAGTCGATAGACGACGGCTCGGTCTGCGGTTCGGGAGTCCCGTTCGATGCGGATGACGTCCCCGACCTCCACGTCTAGCTCGCGGAGCGGCGGGTCACGGCGTTTGATCTTCGGTAGGTCTGTGCGGTCGATGTTGTACTCGTCCAGCACCTCTTCGAGTTCCTCCTCCTCGACGATGGTGTGCTCTGGAACGAGGTTGTGTTGGCTTGCGTCTACCATGTGTTCCTGACGGTGGAGAAAGCTATCACGAGATACTACAGCGGGTTATTCGGCCAGGGGACAAAACGCTTACTATCGGCGCGCAGCGCGGCTGCTGGACCCGCCGTCAGGCGTTACCCCTTGATACGTCATCGGGCAACGTCAATCTGTCCCTCTGTCGGACGCTACCACGGATACAAGAGCGGACGTTTGGAAAGTCTTAAATGTATCTCCGGGTTACGAGTGAATGCAGGGTGCCCGGGTGGTGTAGTGGCCCATCATACAACCCTGTCACGGTTGTGACGCGGGTTCAAATCCCGCCTCGGGCGCTTCTCTGATTTCCAACCGCGCAGAGGCTCGTCTCTGCGCGATACTTCCGGAAACCAGTGTGCGACTAACTGGGTTTGAACACAAGGAGTCGCAGCGCCGAGCAGAGCGAGGCGACCGTCTCCCCATGGGTTCGAATCCCGCCTCGGGCGCACTTCTTCCGAACTCACATTCTCCAGCGAGGCGTCTCCCCGCCGCTCGCTCACCGATAGCGCTCGTGGACGGCCAGACCGTCCGCCTCCAGCACGCCACCTTCGACCGGAATCTCTCGACCCAGTCGCTCGAACACCTCCTCGCAGGGGATGCCCGGTGGGCCGTCGAACGTCTCGGCGGTGACCGCCCCGGAGACGCTGTAGACGACGCCGCCGAGGCCGGCGTAGGCGATGCCGGCCGCGCACATCGGGCAGGGTTCGGTGCTGGTGTACATCACCGTCCGCTCGCGCTCGTCGGCGGTCAGTTCTCGGCCGGCACGACGCGCGAGCGTCAGTTCGGGGTGGAGCGCGAGGTCGTCGTCGCTCTCCTCGCGGTTGGTCTCCTCCACGACGACCTCGTCGTCGCGGACGAGGAGCGATCCGTAGGGGCCGTCGCCGCGGTCGCCGGCCTCGCGGGCGAGTTCGATGGCGCGTTCGACGTACCGCTCGTGGTCGGCGTCTGGAATCGACATGCCCGACCCACGGACGGCGGCGGGTGGTACGTTGTGGTCGCGTCAATCGCCGAGCGTCTCGGACGGCGACGCCGTCGGTCGGCGACCGCTTCAGTCGTCGAGGTGGATCGGGACTCGGACGCCGTCGTTGCGGGCGGACTCGTAGGCCGCCTCGACGACGGCGGTGACGTAGAAGCCGTGGCGGACCGTCGCCGCCGGCGACTCGCCGTTCCCGATGGCGTCGAGGAACGCCTCGACCTTCCCGCGCGTGTCGGTCTCGTCGAGCAGCGGGGTCGACGTCGTGTTCTCGGGGTCGACGTCGTGGAGCGTCCGTTCGTCCCAGCCCCGGCCGTCGATGTAGGTCGCGCCCTCGTCGGTCCAGACGTGGACGTGCTCGCGCACGCAGGCCGTGTCGCCCGAGACGGTGAGGTTCGCGACCGCGCCGTTGTCGAAGCGGACGGCGAGCAAGGCGTGGACGTCGACGCGCTCGTCGTCGTCGGCGAACACCATCTCCGCGCTGACGGAGGTGGGGGTCGCGTCGGCCAGCCAGAGCACGACGTCGACGAGGTGGCTCCCGGTGTCGTACAGCTGGCCGCCGCCGCTGAGGTCGGGGTTCCCCCGCCACGTGTTCCGGAAGTTCTCGTACCAGTCCTGGGTTATCTCGGCGGTGATGAGCATCGGCGTCGCCGTCTGGACCCGTTCGCGCGCGGCGATGTACGGCTGTTCGTGGTGGCGCTGGAAGCCGACCATCGTCACCTCCGGGCGTGCCTCGGCACGCTGGACGAGGTCGCGCGCGTCGTCGACGTCCGTGGTGAACGGCTTCTCGCAGTAGACGTGCAGGTCGCGGTCCATCGCGGCGCTGACGTGCTCGTGGTGGAACACGTGGGGCGTGGTGACGATGACGGCGTCGAGGTCGACCGATTCGAGTATCGTCTCGGCGTCCTCGAAGCGCATCTCCGGCGGGACCGCGAGCGCCCCGCCGGCGCGTTCGCGGCTCTCGGCGCTGACGTCCGCGAGCGCGACGAGGGTGGCCCGCTCGTCGCCGAGCACCTGGGAGGCGACGTGGACGCCCCAGTGGCCGGCACCGATCGATGCGATTCGGAGTGGCTGGTCTGGTGTGGTCACGACTGTCCTCGCTTCACCTCGCCGACGTAAAGCTATCTCGGGTGACACTGTCTCACAGTCGGTTCAGACCAGTGACCCGACCGCACTCCCGGCGAGGACGGCGGCCAGCGCCCCCCCGAGCATGAGCGCGACGGCGGCCAGCGCCCGACGACGGCCCTCGGCGGCGAGTTCGACCGTCTCGACGGCGGCGGTCGAGAACGTCGTGAACGCGCCACAGAACCCCGTCCCGGCGACGAGCAGCGCCGTCCCGTCGACGGGGGCCGCGACGAGCACGCCGAGCAGGAAGCTCCCGAGGAGGTTGACGACGAACGTGTCGAGCAGGTCGCGTTCGAGGAACTCGCCGACGAGGTGGCGGGCGACGGCCCCGAGGACGCCCCCCAGACCGACGGCGACGGCGGGCGAGATCATCGGGCACCTCCCGTCGGTCTCTCGCCGGCGACGCGCCGGCCGGCGACGACCGCGAGCAGGCCGAGTGCGTACGTTCCGACGACGTACAGCGCAGCGCCGGTCGTCCCGAGCGCGACTGTCTCGACGGCGAACGTGCTGTAGGTGGTGAACGACGAGCAGAACCCGGTGCCGAGCGCCAGCGAGACCGCCCGCGAACGTTCGCGGGCGGTGAGCGCCCCGAGCGCGAACGCGCCGAGCGCGTTCGCCGCGAGCGTCCCCCACGGCAGCGTCCCAGGGACCCACGCCGTCGACAGGGGGGCCGCGACCGCGAGCAGGTGCCGACAGACCGCGCCGACGAACGCCCCCGCCGCGACCAGTGTCAGCGCCCGACGCCGTTGCATCGAGCGAGCGTAGTCGACAGGGCGGCACTACCCTTTCGACTCGTCGCTCCCCTCGGTCGGGCCACCGCGGACACCACCACTGCTCACCTCGCCGTCCCCCTCGTCGCCACAGTCGTCGTCCCCGTCCGGCGTGTCGTCCGGTGTGGCGACGCGTGGACTGTCCCCACCGTGCGGTGTCAGTCGTTCACGGATGCGAATCGCGTGGACGCCCTCGGTCGCGTCGTCGACGACGAGTGCGTCGCCGGGACGCTCGGGCATCCGGGTCTCGACGTCGTCGCCGACGTACGTCGGCCGAGTCTCGCGGAACGCCCGCAGGTCGGCCCGACCCGTCAGGCGGTGCATCACGACGAGGTCCGACTGCGAGACGGCGACCGGTGGGAGCGCACCCGGTCGCTGGGTCGCACAGACGAGGCTGACGCCCGGCGCTCGGCCGCGAGTGAGGACACGCGCGAGCGCACTCGCGGCGACGCCCTCGAAGAACACGTGGGCCTCGTCGACCAGCAGCCACGGCTGTCGTGCCGTCGACCCGTCGAGTCGCCCGCGGTAACACGCCTCCGCGACGCCGAGACAGACGGCGTTCATCGCCGCGTCGTCGAGCCCCGAACAGTCGAGAATTGTCGCCTCGCTCCCCGAGAGGTCCGGCGAACCCGCGTCGAACACGCCCCACGACTCGGCGAGTCGGAGGTGGTTCTCGGCGGCCATCCGGACCGCGTCGGGTGCGTCGCCGTCGCCGACGAACGAGACCATCTCGTCGAGCGTCGTCGTCTCGCAGGCCGCACGCCAGACGAGCGCACCGACCGCACTCGTCGCGTCGAGGCCGAGCAGCGAACACCACGCCTGCGGGTCGAGCGCGTCCGCGCGGACCCGTGGCTCGACGACCCGTGCGGGAACCGACTCGGGCGAATCGGCGAGCGTCACGAACGTGCCCATCGGGTCGACGACGACCGGAGCCACGCCGTCGGTCCGAGCGAGTTCCTCGGCGAGGACGCCGAGCGTGTAGGACTTCCCGAACCCGCGCTTGCCGACGACGAGTGCGGCGTGGGGGCCGCCGAGGTCGAGACCGACCTCCTCGCCGGGGCTGCCGTCGCGGGCGCGGTACGCGCCGAGGTGTCCGACCGGACCGAGGTCGTCCGTGCTGCCGAGGACGTGCATGGCGACGCTGGTGGTGGGTCCCGATTTCAACCCTCGGACGAGGGTTCAAGTACCGACGCGGGACCACGACGACCCATGTCCGACGGGTTCGACTTCGACACGACCGCCGTTCGCGAACAGGTCCGCCGACTCCGCGACGACGAGCGCGCAATCGAGGGACTGCCCATCCGTCTCGTCATCGCGCTCGTCGTCGGGGTCGCCAGTCTCAGCGTGATGATGAACATGCTCTCGGGGGTGTCGGGACTCGCCGTCACGGAACTCGACACGCAACCGACGCCGGAGGTGGTGACGCCCGGCGAGCAGGCCGTCGACGTGCGCGTCGTCACGTCGGAGGGCCGGCCGGTCGCCGGCGCGACGGTCGTCGCGAAGGGAGAGACCGCCCGCCTCGACGGTATCGTCACCGCCGAGACGGACGGGAACGGAACGGCCACGCTGGACCTCGCGCCGACGCTCGGTCCCAACCAGGTCGACGGCACGCTCCGCTTCGAGGTGAAACCGCCGGCGGGAAGCGAGTTCGTCGACCGCCGCGGGAACACGAAACTGCTGGTGGTCGCCGAAGACTGACGCTGTCGGTGCGGCGGCGGCGTCGGAAGCGGCGGTTCAGCGCCGGCCCTGCAACCGCTCGTCCCAGTCGAGCCACTCGTGCTCCCAGCCGTGACGACGCGAGGAGCCACGTTCGGCGTGTTCGCGGTCCTCGCGGACGGTCCGGTTGCGCTCGACGGTGTCGGCCTGTTCGCCCTCGACGAGCATCGGTTTGAACGCGATGGGGCCGTGGCGCTCCTCGACGCGGCCGGTCGGACCGACGGTGACGAGCGACTGCCCGCCCGCACCGAGTGGCATCACGAGGCGGCCGTCGTCGGCCAACTGGCGGACGAGCGCGCGTGGCGGTTCGATGGCGGCCGCTTCGAGTAGGATGCAGTCGTAGGGGGCGTACTCGGGGAGGCCCTCCATCCCATCGCGGCGGTCGACCAGCACCTCGCCGTAGCCCGCCGAGGCGAGGTTGCGCCGCGCCTCGTAGACGAGTCGTCGGGTGATGTCGACGGCGTGGACACGTTCGGGCCCGGCTATCTCGGCGACGACGGCAGCGGTGTAGCCGACGCCCGCCCCGACGACGAGCACGTCGTCGCCCTCGCTCGGCGAGAGCGCTTCGAGCAGTCGCGCGGCGGTGCTGGGTGCGAGGACGGTCGTGCCGTAGCGTTCGAACGCCCGGTCGGCGTACGCCGCGTCCTCGTCCTCGACGAACTCGTGACGGGGGACGTCGCGCATCGCCAGGCCGACCGCCTCGCTGCGCACGACGCCCTTCGCGTCGTACTCCAGGCTGTCGACCATGTCCTCGCGGAGGACGGCCCGGTCCATGTCCGGACTCGGGGACCGAGCGGTATTAATCGCGCGGCCGGCGTCCGACGACGGCCCGGTCGGCCAGCCCCGGAACCTCGACGACGGCAGCCGAGTCGAACCCCGCCTCTTCGACCAGCGACCGGAACTCCTCGCGGTCGTGGACGCTCGCGGTTCCGTCCAGTGCGTAGGCGTCGAGCGCCACCAGTCGCGCCCGGCCGTCGTCACCCTCGACGCCGGCGACCGGTTCGACGAAGACGCAGGTCGGGGCCGCCTCGCGAGCGCTCCGGAGCAGTGTGTCGACGTGGTCGTCGTCGAGACGGTGCAGGACGCCGACGCCTGCGACGAGGTCGGCGGTCGGCAACGCCTCTCCGTCGGCGTAGTCACACTCGCGGAGCGTCACCGCCTCGTGTTCGAGGCCCGCGCGGGAGGCCGCGACGCGTTCGGCGGTGTCGACGAGCGTCACGTCCCGGTCGCGGGCGGCGAACTCGACGGCGTGGGGGCCGGGGGCGTCGCCGACGACGGTGACCGTCTCGGCGTCGGGGGACTCCCGGAGCGCGGCGGTCACGGCGGCACGGACCCACGCCTCGGGACGGGCCGCGCGTGCGCCGAGGTCGTTGCGGAGCCAGTGGTCCGAGCGCGGTGGATCCTCGCCGCGTGCGGTGTCGGGGAACGCGAGCCACGCGTCCAGTCGGTCGAGTTCGTGCGACAGGCGGCCGATGGAGCGAACGTCGGTCTTCGTGAGGAAGCCGAGCATCCGGTTGGTGGGCTGGTACTCGCCGCCGACGAGTTCGAGGAAGCCGCGTGCGGCGAGCGCTTCGACCAGCAGTTCGGCGGCCTGCGGGTCGATACCCGTCTCGGCGGCGACGCCGTCGACGGTGCCGGTCGTCGTCGCCAGCGCGTCGAGGACGCCCGTCCGACGGGCGGCGTGACAGAGGAGGCGTTCACGGGCGTCGTCGTCACCGGAGTCGAGCGTCGGCATACCTCCGCGTTTCGAGTCCAGCGGCAAAACAGTGCGCGAGCGCGAACGGTCGTCGCCCCCCGTCAGTCCCGCATCGGGACGAAGCGGACGCGCCCCTCGGTGCGTCGCGACACGGTGCCGTCCTCGCGCTTGTCGAGGACGACGAGTTCTTGGACGTCCGTGCCGACCGGGGCGACGAGTCGGCCACCAGCTGCGAGCTGCTCGACCAGCGCGTCGGGGAGGTCGGCGGGTGCACAGGTCGCGTAGACGGCGTCGTAGGGCGCGTGTTCGGCCCACCCTTCGCGGCCGTCGCCGGTCCGGACGTGGACGTCGTAGCCCAGCAGCGAGAGCGTGTCGCGGGCGTCGTTGGCGAGGTCCTCGTGGTACTCGACACTGTAGACGTTCGCCGCGCCGACCAGTTCGGCGGTGACGGCTGCGTGGTAGCCACAGCCGGTGCCGACTTCCAGCACGCGATCGCCCGGCGACAGCGAGAGGTGGTCGGCCATGATGGCGACCATGTGCGGGGCGCTGACGGTCTGGTCCTCGCCGATGGGGAGCGGACGGTCGGCGTAGGCGTCGGCCTGCTGCTCGTCGGGGACGAACCGGTGGCGCGGGACGCGTCGGAGGGCTTCGAGGACGGACTCGCGGCGCACCCGGTCGCTGTCGCGTAACGCGTCGACGAGTCGGTTCCGTACGTCGCGTCGGTCGCCGTCCATGTCGCTCGGGTCGGTGTCGCTCATGCGCGATTACCAGGCCGACCAGGCGTCGCTGCTCTCGTCGTCGGCGTAGACGCGCTTGATGTCCTTCGCGATGGCGTCGTCGCCGTCGTAGCGCAACTGGTCCATATCGGTGCCCGGGCCGACGGCGTCCGAGCGCAGGCGGATGGACTTGACCGTGAACTCCTCGTCGCCGAGTTCGACCGTCTCGCCGACGACGAACTCGTGGTCGCCCGGCAGCAGGAAGTCGACGCTGCGGGTGCCGTCGTGGCTCCCGTCTCTCGGGTTCATCGTGACCGGGACGCTCACGTTGTCGACCGCGCGGGTCCAGAACGTCTCGACGTCCGCGACGGGCGCGGACTCGACGCGCTGTTCGTCGCCCAGGTCGAGGCTGGTGATACGGACGGTCATCAGCGCCTCGGGGGTGTCGACGATGAACTCCTCGCCGACGGCGACCTGCTCGCCCGGCGGCGCGTTCACGTGGGTCTTGAACGACTCGCCGTCCTGCGAGACGATGACGGTGCGTTCGACCTCTTCGTCCTCTTCGATGCGGGTCTTGTGCGTGTGGTCGCACTCCGTACAGCGGACGGTCAGCGTGTCGCCCGGCGCGAGCACCTCGTGGACGGTCTCGAGGTCCGGCGAACAGGCCGGACAGGGCACGGCGACCTGCTGTGTGGGTTCGCTCATACTCCCGTGTTCCCGGTCGGGACGTAAAAGGACGCGGACACGGCAGCGCCCGCGTGCGGTGCGTGTGCCCCCGTCCCGTCGGTCGACCTCAGTTCGGCGTCGGCAGACCGACCTCGTCACCGTCCGCGTACACCGTCGGCTCCTTCACGATGCCGTCGAGGTGGAGCGGCGCGTCGGTGTCGCCGCCGATGCCAGCGTCGTCGCCGATGGCGATGTGGACCGTGCCGGCGGCCTTCTCGTCGAGCAGAACCGAGCCGACGAGCTCCGTCACGGCGACGTTCGTCCCGATGCCGAGCTCCGCGAGGTTGTACGCGTCGCGACCGACCTGCTCCGCGCCGGCCTCGACCTGCGCGCGGACCTCGTCGTCGGAGATGTCGGTGACGAAGCCGTCTTCGACCTCGAAACGGAGCTCCTGGCCGTCGAGGAGACCGTAGGGCATCATCGTCCCGTCGACGACGTACGTCCCCTCGACGGTCTCGGGGCTGACGAACGTCTCTCCTGCCGGTAAGTTCGAGAACCCGCCCGCCTCGCGGACGACGCCGGTGTCCTGGAGCCACTCGCGTTCGCCGGGGTAGAAGCTGATGTCCGTGCCGTTGGGCGCGGTGACGCGCACCTCCTCGGCGTCGGCGACCTGCTCGCAGGTCTCGCGCGTGTGGCGCTCGATGGCCTCGTAGTCTGTGTCTAACCCGGTCGTGAACACCTCCTCGGTGATGCCGGGGAGGGTCGCGCCGCGGGCACCGGCCGCACAGGCCTCCGAGCGCGCGCGAGTGTGGCTCAGGCTCTTCGTGGTCGGTGCGAGGAAGACGTCGGCGTCGGCCATCGCGGCGGCGACGGGCGCGGGCGGCTCCTCGCCGTGTTGCTCGCCGGGCGGGTAGCGGACGATACTCACGTCGTCGCTGACGGCGCGGGCGGCGTCGTACAGCGCCTCGCCGATCGGCTGGCGTTCGTCGTCGGTGACGACGAGACACGATTCGTCGGTGTCGAGTGCCATGCACTGTTCGACGGCGGTCCGCGCGGGTGACGAGAGGTCGCTCATGGCTCGGGGTCCGGAACCCCGAGAGTTAGGCCTTCCCACATCGCGCGTGGCGAACGCTCGCGGGGGTCTCCGAACGGTCGCCGACCGGAGACGAACGGACCGCCTTCCGCACAGTATTGACTCGGATTCGAGTGAACTCGGCGGCCCTGCGGACGGTAACCACGGAATAATTATGGCCCGTGACGGGGGAGGTTCGGACATGATACGCGTGGGCATCAACGGCTACGGCACCATCGGGAAACGCGTCGCGGACGCCGTCGCCGCCCAAGACGACATGGAACTGGTCGGCGTCGCCAAGACGCGCCCGAACTTCGAAGCCGAGACCGCCGTCTCGAAGGGCTACCCGCTGTACGCCGCCATCGAAGAGCGTCTGCCGCTGTTCGAGGACGCGGGCATCGACGTCGCCGGCGGCGTCGAGGACCTCGTCGAAGCGAGCGACGTGGTCGTCGACGCCTGTCCCTCCGGCATCGGCGCGGAGAACAAGTCGATGTACGACGAGTACGACACGCCCGCGCTCTACCAGGGTGGGGAGGACGCCGACCTCGTCGACGTCTCGTTCAACGCGCGGAGCAACTTCGCGGAGGCCGAGGGCGCGGACCACGTCCGCGTCGTCTCGTGTAACACGACCGGTCTCTCGCGCCTGCTCGCGCCGCTCCAGGAGGAGTACGGTGTGAAGAAGGCCCGCGTCACACTCGTCCGACGCGGCGGCGACCCCGGCCAGACCGGTCGCGGTCCCATCAACGACATCCTGCCGAACCCGGTGACGCTCCCCTCCCACCACGGGCCGGACGTCAACACCATCTTCCCGGACCTCAACATCGACACGCTCGGGATGAAGGTGCCGGCGACGCTGATGCACACCCACTCCGTCAACGTCCAGTTGGAGGCGGTGCCGACCGCCGAGGAGGTCCGCGAACTGCTCGGTGCGGAGTCGCGCCTGTTCCTCGTCCCCGAGAAGTACGCCATCGACGGCGCGGGCAAACTCAAGGAGTTCGCGATGGACCACGGCCGCCCGCGTGCGGACATCTGGGAGAACTGCATCTGGGACCAGTCCATCTCGATGGAGGACGACGACCTCTACCTGTTCCAGGCCATCCACCAGGAGTCCGACGTCGTCCCCGAGAACGTCGACGCTATCCGCGCCGTCCTCGGTGCGGCCGACCGCGAGGAGTCGATGACCCGCACCGACGACGCGATGGGCGTCGGGTTCTGAGGCGGCACGCGAGGAGTCACCTCTCCCGCAGACCGTTCACATCCGGTGACAGGACCGTCGCAGGGAACGAGCGCACACAGAAAGTTCATGTGTCGGAGAGTCTTGGTAGTATCCATGGGACCTCGTGACAGGGACGACCGCGACCCCTTCGACGACATTTTCCGCGAACTAAGCAGGATGATGGACGACATGATCGGCGCGGACGTGGGGGTGGACGTTCACAGCGCCGCCGACGCCGGGTTCGGCGACGACGTCCACATCACGACCGAGGAGGACGACGACAACGTCTACGTCGTCGCGGACCTCCCCGGCGTCGAGAAGGACGGTATCGACATCAAGTGCGACGGACGGACGCTCACCATCGCGGCCGCGACCGACCGTCGACAGTACGAAGAGCGCCTCCGCCTCCCCACGCGGGTCGACGAGCACGGCGCGAAGGCGACGTTCAACAACGGCATCCTCGAAGTGACGTTCCCGCGGGCGGACTCCTCGGCGGACATCAACCTCGACTGACGGGCCGACCAGCGGTTCGCTCCTCGCCGCGGCCACCGACTGCGTCGCACGACCGCACGTCGAACGGCCCTTGACCACCTCGCCCGTAGCCACGGCCATGTCGCTGGCGTACCAACTGCTCGACCTCCTCGTCGCCGGCCTGCTCGCGGGTCTCGGGACGTTCCTGCTCGTCCCCGTCGCGGGCCAGACCGGCCTGACCATCGGCGTCGTCTTCGCGTGTCTGTACTACTTCTCGCGAAACCCTTACGGCGTGTCCCGCGAGCGCGCCGCGGAGTACGACACGTACATCGACGACCTCTACGACCGCGTGTTGCCCTGAGCGGCGCGTGGCGGCCACCGTCGGCCGGTCACCGTCGGTCACTGTCGGCCACTGCCCGGTCGACGCGGGTGGCGGTAATTCGTGGCACCGACTGAACGCTTTTGTCCGGGCGCACGCTCCCCACGTAGTATGACTGCACGCCGGAGGGTAGACCGATGAGCGACGAACCGGGCGGCACCGACGCCGCCGACGAGGTGCGTGCGTACACGGTCCGCCTCGAACTGGTGGACGAGCCCGGCGAACTGCTGAACGCGCTCGGCCCCATCGCCGACACCGGCGGGAACCTGCTGTCGGTGTTCCACGAACGCGGGAACCTGACGCCGCGAGGTCACATCCCCGTGGAGGTCGACCTCGAAGCGACGCCCGAACGCTTCGAGCGCATCGTCTCGGCGCTGCGTGACAACGGCGTCAACGTCGTCCGCGCGGGCGCGGACCGCTACGGCGAACAGTTGACGGTCGTGCTGGTGGGCCACCTCGTCGACACCGACCTCTCCGATACGCTGTCGCAACTCGAACGCTCGACGAGCGCGACCATCGCGGACTTCTCGTTGCGTCTCGCACGCGGCGAGGACGACCAGGTCACGAGTGCCCGCGTCCGCCTCGACGCCGAGGCGGGGACGGGCCGCGAGGTCATGCGCGCGCTCCGGGAGGTCGCCGCCGAGAAGGACCTCACCGTCGTCGAACCGCTCGTGGGGGTGTCGCCGTGAGGCTCGCCGTCGTGGGTGCGGGCGCCGTCGGACGCGCCGTCGTCGACCTCGCGGCGTCGTACGACCACGAGGTCGTCGCCGTCGCGGACTCCTCGTCGGCCGTCGTCGCGCCGGCGGGCGAGACGCTCGACCCCGACACGGTCCTCCGTCGGAAGGCGGACACGGGGGCGGTCGGCGACGACGTGCCCGAGGCGGCGCTGGACGCGGAGTACGACGTGCTGGTCGAGGCGACGCCGACGACGCTCGACGACGCCGAACCGGGCTACGGGCACGCCGTCGCCGCCCTGGAGCGCGACCGCCACGTCGTGCTCGCGAACAAGGGGCCGGTCGCCGAGCGCTACGACGCCCTGCGCGCCGCCGAAGACGACAGCGCGGGGCGCGTGCTGTTCGAGGCGACCGTCGGCGGGGCGATTCCCGCGGTGACGACCATCGACGACCTGGGGCCGGCGCACGTCACCGCCGTCCGCGGCGTGCTCAACGGGACGGCCAACTTCGTCCTCACGCGCATGGCCGCGGAGGGTCTGGGCTACGAACACGTCCTCGCGGAGGCCCAGGACCTCGGCGTCGCGGAGGCCGACCCCTCCTTCGACGTGGAGGGGACCGACGCCGCGCTGAAGTGCGTCATCCTCGCGAACGTGCTGTACGGCGGCGGGTACACGCTCGCCGACGCGGAGGTCGAGGGTATCTCCGGCCTGCCCGGCGAGGCACTGTCGCTCGCCGCCGAGGACGGGATGACCGTCCGTCTCGTCGGGAGTGTCGAAGACGGCGACATCCGCGTCGGCCCGCGCCTCGTCCCCGAACACGGTACGCTGGCGGTCTCGGGCACCCGGAACATCGTCCAGATAGAGACCGACCACGCCGGTCGGCTGAACATCTCGGGACGGGGTGCCGGCGGCCCGGAGACGGCGACCGCAGTGCTCGCGGACGTGGGGCGACTGTCGCGACCGACCGGGTCGCGCTGACCCGGTGCGTCGGGGGTGACTCGACGCCCGTCCGAGGCGCGTCCGAACGACTCCTCGAACCGACACGTCGACGGGACACTCTCCGATTCCAAGTAAAAACCCGCACCCCTCGCGGCGTGGTAGTAAGTGCCAAACCGACAGACGGCGGCGGGGTGGCCTGCAACGGGTATCGAAATGGTTTTATCCGATTCAGGCAAAAGATTTCGCCACAGCGCATCTGCGCGTGGACTAATACATGGCAGACAAACCGCACCAGAACCTGGCCGTCATCGGCCACGTCGACCACGGGAAGAGTACGATGGTCGGGCGACTCCTGTTCGAGACAGGGTCCGTCCCCGAGCACGTCATCGAGCAGCACCGCGAAGAAGCAGAAGAGAAGGGCAAGGGTGGCTTCGAGTTCGCCTACGTCATGGACAACCTCGCCGAGGAGCGTGAGCGTGGGGTCACCATCGACATCGCCCACCAGGAGTTCGACACCGACTCCTACTACTTCACCATCGTGGACTGCCCGGGCCACCGTGACTTCGTGAAGAACATGATCACGGGTGCCTCGCAGGCAGACAACGCGGTCCTCGTCGTCGCCGCCGACGACGGTGTCGCGCCCCAGACCCGAGAGCACGTCTTCCTCGCCCGCACGCTGGGCATCGACGAGCTCATCATCGCGGTCAACAAGATGGACCTCGTCGACTACAAGGAGGACTCCTACAACGACGTCAAAGAGCAGGTCCAGAAGCTGCTCAAGCAGGTCCGCTTCCGCGCGGACGACGCGACGTTCGTGCCGACCTCGGCGTTCGAGGGCGACAACGTCTCCGAAGCCTCGGACAACACGCCGTGGTACTCGGGTCCGACGCTCCTCGAAGCGCTCAACGACCTGCCGGAGCCCCAGACGCCGACGGACGCACCGCTGCGTCTCCCCATCCAGGACGTCTACACCATCTCCGGTATCGGGACGGTCCCGGTCGGCCGTGTCGAGACCGGTATCCTCGAGATCGGCGCGAACGTCTCGTTCCAGCCGTCCGACGTCGGTGGCGAGGTCAAGACCGTCGAGATGCACCACGAAGAGGTGCCCAAGGCAGAACCCGGTGACAACGTCGGGTTCAACGTCCGCGGCATCGGCAAGGACGACATCCGCCGCGGTGACGTCTGTGGTCCCGCCGACGACCCGCCGACGGTCGCCGAGACGTTCCAGGCCCAGATCGTCGTGATGCAGCACCCCAGCGTCATCACCGCCGGCTACACGCCGGTGTTCCACGCGCACACCTCGCAGGTCGCGTGTACCATCGAGTCCATCGACGCCAAGCTCGACCCGGCCTCGGGTGAGGTCGCCGAGGAGAACCCCGACTTCATCCAGTCCGGTGACGCCGCGAAGGTCACCATCCGCCCACAGAAGCCACTCAGCATCGAGCCGGCCAGCGAAATCCCCGAACTCGGGAGCTTCGCCATCCGCGACATGGGTCAGACCATCGCCGCCGGGCAGGTCCTGAGCGTCGACGAGCGATAAGATGCAGCAGGCACGCGTCCGACTCGCCGGTACCAGCCCCGACGACCTCGACGACATCTGTGACGACGTCCGCGACATCGCGGACAAGACGGGTGTCGCACTCTCGGGTCCGGTGCCGCTCCCGACGAAGCGGCTCGAAGTCCCATCGCGCAAGTCCCCCGACGGTGAGGGGACGGCGACGTGGGAACACTGGGAGATGCGCGTCCACAAGCGCCTCATCGACATCGATGCAGACGAGCGGGCGCTGCGCCAACTCATGCGCGTTCAGGTGCCCAACGACGTCAGCATCGAGATCGTCCTCGAGGACTGACGCACTCTTCCCGATTTCTCTCTCTTTCGACGGCCCCGAGCGACGGCTACGCGACCCGACCTATCGCCAGCCTTTTCCGTCGATTCTCACGTGTGTTCGACGTGAACCGTTCTGCCCTCCTCACCGCGCTGCTCGTCGTCGCCGGTGTCGTGCTCGTCGCCGTGCCACTGGCCGCCCCCGCCGAGGAACCCCCCGACCGCTACGAGTACTACGTCGAACGGACCGACGGCGAAATCGCCGCCTGGGAGACGCGCTACTCGGCGAACTTCACCGAGCGCGAGCGGGCGGTGTTCGACGCCGCCCTGCGAAACGAGAGCGGCCGTTACACGGTCAGCGAAGCCGAACTCGGGTCGGTGCCACCGTTCGTGAACGGGACGGTCGCCGTCTCCGACGTCCGCCACGACGGCCAGTGGTACCTCGTCGAAGCGAAGCGGTTCGACCGGGGGACACCGCTGAGTGCCCACCTCCCCCGGCTCGGCGCGCTGCTCGGCGGCCTCGGACTGGCGCTCGCCGGCGGCTACCGGGCCGTCATGGGCTGACAGGGACCGAACGAAACAGAAGCTACAAGTACGCGACGGCGATATCGAAAGACGCGGGCTCGTAGATCAGTGGCAGATCGCTTCCTTCGCAAGGAAGAGGCCCCGGGTTCAAATCCCGGCGAGTCCATCTCCTTCCGTCGCTACGCTCCGTCAGTCGATGGACCCGCCGTACTCCCCCTCGGTCGCGGTGCTCCCGCGAGGGAGTCCCGGCGAGTTTGTTTGATGTTCCAAGAAGGAACTGAATTAGCGAAGCTTGCCCGTACTACTGTCACTGCGTGTTCAATTCCACTCTGAGATTAAATTCGCTATTCGTCATGGCGCTTTTTCAGCGTCCAATCGTAGCTCCACATCTCTCCATACCTTGTTTCATACTCTCTTGGTCGGTAACCAGGAATGCGCCATATCTTCGATTCTCGACCATATCCATGAACATGCCTTTTCCTTGCTGATGTTGAGTGAATTCGGTGAATTTCGACCAAAGTTCAGTATCGCGGTTGTATTCTACTTCCTTATATACAGAGTTGGAAACAGACCATCGATAGGTTGTAATGATGTCTGGATTGTCAGGAATTCCGTTCAGCAAATCGCATTTCTCAAATTTGTCCGTGACTATAAACTCGACAGTAATCGACTCGCCTGGGTCCAGGAAATTAGCTTGTATTACCTTACTGCATTGATGGGGCTCGATTGGGCTATCTTTGAGACCAGAACCAGACATTCGTGCTGTAATTGTGTCCTCGATGTCATAATCTCCTTGTACTGCAGGACCTTCGGTATTCACATGCTCTACGCAACCTGGCAACGGGACAGTTACTTTGAGGTCTCGGACCAATTGGTCACCATTATTATCTATCTTAACCCTATATAGTTGATATTCGGACTTCCAAGTCAGGTTTTCAAAGTAAATCACCTCACTTCCTGGTTCGAATGACTCCTTGCCTTGACTGAATTCTGTTTCTATAGAGGGAGCCTTGTACCCCGGAGCACCGACGCCAACATAAATGTCTGTAACAAATGCGACAAGAAATGGCTGGAAGACTGCAGCGATTATCAGGCCAACAACTCCACCAACAATTGCATCGTGCCTGCTGAGAGAGAGTATTCGCTTTTTTATTCGCTCAAACATCGCTTTGAGAGGCGTTTGTATATTCAGGACATTATTATTTTTGTGTATTAAGTTGGATGACGCACCGCTCGGCCAGGGCTACGTGAAGGGGTCGAAATTCGGGGCCGATGAGTCAAGCTGTGGCGAGCTCGCATTCCTGGTGAACGTGGACGCTAACGAACTGCTCTGGTGTTCAACTTTCCCAGCCCCACCGACCCGTCGAAGGCGCTGTGGAACCCTCGATAATCGGTCGGCAGAGACCGACGGTCAAGTCGGCTGATGAGGTTCACGCGGTCGACCGCGTCGTTCTCACTCCGCGGCCGACACCGAGAGGTACTCTTCGAGCAGGTCGTCACGGTCGCGCAGTTCGTCGACGGTGCCGTCCCAGACCGGCGAGCCCTTCTCGATGATGTAGGCGCGTTCGGCCAGTTCGAGCGAGAAGTTGACGTTCTGTTCGGTCAGGATGACGGTGACGTCCTCCTCGACGACGTCTGACAGCACCTCCATCAGGTCCTTGACGATGACGGGGGCCAACCCCTCGGTCGGTTCGTCGAGCAACAGGAGGTCGGGGTTCTGGACGAGCGCTCTGGCGACCGAGAGCATCTGCTGTTCGCCCCCGGAGAGGTTCTGGCCCTTGCTCTGCCGGAGGTCGTCGAGGACGGGGAAGATGTCGAACATCTCCTCGATGTCTCGGGGGTTCGAACAGGCGTTGTGGGCGACCTGCAGGTTCTCGGTGACGGTGAGCGTCGGGAAGATGCGCCGGCCCTCCGGGACGAGTTTGATGCCCGCGTTGGAGATGCGGTCGACGGAGTCCCGGGAGATGTCCCGGCCGCGGTAGACGATGCTACCGGTGCGCCGCGGGACGGTGCCGGTGATGCTCCGGAGCGTCGTGGTCTTGCCCGCGCCGTTGCGCCCGAGGAGGACGACGATGTCGTTCTCCTCGACGGCCATCTCCATGTCGAACAGCACGTGGCTGTTGCCGTAGTAGGCGTCGACGTCCGAGAGTTCGAGGACGCTCACTGCTCCTCACCCTCCCCGAGGTACGCCTCCTTGACGCGTTCGTCGGCCATCACGTCCTCGGGGGTCCCCTGTGCGATGAGCGACCCGTTGTCGAGGACGAGGATACGGTCGGAGATACCGACGACCACCTCCATGTCGTGTTCGGTGAGGACGAACGTCGTGTCGGTCTCGCGGTCGAGTCGGCGGACGAGGTCGACCATCTTGCGGGTCTCGGAGGCGTTCATCCCGGCGGTCGGTTCGTCAAGCAGGACCACCGAGGGGTCGGTCGCGAGCGCGATGGCGATCTCGACCTTCCGCACGTCGCCGTGCGAGAGGTTGGCGCACTTGGACTCGGCGACGTCTTCGAGGCGGGTGAGTTCGATGACGTCCCAGGCCTCGTCGGTGAGCGCCTGGTCCTTCGTCGCTCGGGAGAACAGGTCGAGCGTCCGCTTGTCGCGGCTGATGCGGGCGATTCTGACGTTGTCGATGACGCTGAGGCCCTCGAACACGTTGTTGATCTGGTAGCCACGCGAGAGGCCGAGTCGACTGATCTCGTGTGGTTCGCGACCGGTGATGGTGACGAGACCGTCCTCGTCGCCCTCGCCGTCCTCGCCGTCACGTGCTCGGAGACGAATCTCACCTTCGGTCGGTGTGTACTGCCCGCTGAGTAGGTTGTAGAACGTCGTCTTCCCGGCACCGTTGGGGCCGATGATGCTCGTGATCTCCGAGGAGTCGATGGCGACGTCGACGTCGTCGACGGCGACCAGTCGGCCGAACGCCTTGGTCAGCGACTCCGTCTGGAGGACGGTCGTCATCGCTCACCTCCGCGGGGTCGCCCGACGCGCGGTGTCGAACAACTCACGCCTCCACCTCCCCGAACAGGCCCTCGGGGCGGAACACGAGGACGATGATCATCGCGACGTAGGGGAACAGCGTCCCGCCGCCCTGGATGATCTGACTGCCGAGTGCGAGCAGCAGACCGATGATCATCGCGCCGACGAACGCGCCGACGAACGAGCCGAGACCGCCGATGACGGCGACGACGAACGCGTAGATGATGACCTGGTTGCCCAGCGACGTGGTCACCGACTGGAGCGGTGCGGCGAGTGCTCCGCCGATGCCCGCGAGCACGGCACCGGCGATGAAGACGCCGGTGTAGAGCCGTGGGACGTTGATGCCGAGCAGCGACGCCATGTCTCGGTCCGAGGAGGTCGCCCGCGTCACCCGCCCGATGTTGGTGCGGTCGAGCACCGTGAACAGGACGAGCATGATGAGGACGGCCATCCCGATGACGAACAGTCGGTAGCCACCGACTCTGACGCCCTCGGTGACCTGGATGGTGAACCGGAACACCTCCGGCGGGCGGATGGCGTACTGGCCGGTCCCGAACACGACCCGCGTGAGGTCGGTCAGCATCAACACGAACGCGAACGTCAACAGCAGTTGGTCGAGCGGTTCGCGGTCGTACACGCGTCGGATGAACCCCGACTCGACGATGCCCCCGAGCAGGCCGACGGTGACGCCCGCGACGACGATGCCGAGCCAGAACGGGTGGAGCGGCCACACGTCGACCAGCGGCACGAGTATCAGCGACAACCCCGGGACGCCTCCACCTCCGACGGTCGTCACGACGGCCATGTACGCCCCGATCATGAACAGTACGCCGTGGGTGAAGTTCAACACATCGAGCACCCCGAAGATGAGGCTCAACCCGACAGCGACGAGAAACAACCAACTGCCGATACTGATTCCCGTGATGACCTGCCGCACGAGCAGGTTCGGACTCAGTTGCATCACGAGTACGTCCAACGGTACCATGATACACCGTTCAGGAGTTACCGATTAAAGCTTTTGTTCGAATCGTTGTCGACTCGCTGTGCAAGCAACCGCGTTTTACGCCACTAGATGGTTGTGTAAAAAAACCTAAAATGCCGAAATTAGGTGGTAGAGCTGTCTCCAGCGCAAAACTTGCAACGATGTCACACAAAGCTATTTATTCTAACAGTGTTCAAGTCACGTCAGGTCATGTCTAGCAATCAGGGCAGGGAGTCCGACTCCGGTCGGACGAGTTCGAGACGGGTCGGTCGGCGACGGTTCCTCGCGGGAGTCGGCGCGAGTGCAGCAGCGACGTCACTCTCGGGATGTATCGGCGGTCTGGGCGGTGGCGGCGGGGGCGGCGGTGTCAAGATCGGGGGCGTGTTCTTGCTCTCGGGGTTGGCCGAAGCGCTCGGGAGCGCCTCCCAGGCCGGGGCGGAACTCGGGGTCAGCGCCGTCAACGAGGCCGGCGGCATCAACGACGAGGACGTCGAGATCGTCTTCCGGGACCACAACAACGGTGACGCGGTCTCACAGATTCGTAGTCTCGTCCAGGAAGAGCAGGTCGACGCGCTCATCGGGTTGACCTCCTCGGGGGTGACGCTCAGTTCCGCACAGGCGATTCGCGAACTCGGGGTGCCGATGACGCTCACCGACATCGGGACGCCGTGGATCACCGAACACGACACGGAGACGTACGGCGACTTCTTCAACAGCGACGACGGGACGGCGGCCGGTATCCCGAACCTGTTCCGGACGAACGCCAACACGACGACGAACACCTACGCCATCGCGAAGTACGCCGTCGACAACGTCGGGAGCGGTCGTATCGCGAACATCGGCCCGAACTACGCCTACGGCGAACAGACGTGGGACTACTTCAAGGCGTTCGCCGACGCGCTGGGCGGCGACTTCGAGTACGTCAGGTCGGTGTTCCCCGAACTCGGGGCCAGCGACATGACGCCCCAGATCAACCGCGTGTTGAGCGCCGATCCGGACCTCGTGTTCACCTCCTTCTGGGCCGGTGACGCCGTCACCTTCGTCCAGCAGGCGGTGAGTCAGGGACTGTTCGAGCAGGTCGACGACGTGTTCGACACGCTCGGAGCCGACCCCACGGTGTTCTCGGCGCTCGGGGACACGATGCCCGAGGGCTACCACTACTCCTCGTGGTACTGGCACTCGGCGTACGACAACCAGGCGAACACGGACTACGTCCAGGCGTTCAAGGACGCCAACAACGGCTCCATCCCGTCGTTCACGGGGCCGTCGACGTACTCGGCCATCTGGCTCTACAAGAACGCCATCGAGAACGCCGGTAGCACGGAACCCGACGCCATCATCTCCGAGATGGAGGGGATGGAGTACGAGGGGCCGCGCGGGACGTGGCGCATCGACCCCGACAGCCACCAGGCCACCGCGCCGACCATCATCGGCGAGACCAGCACGAACGACGACGTCCCCTACGAGGGGGTCGGTCTCGACCCGGTCGAGTCGGTGTCGCTGGAGAAGTCGCGTGCGCAGGAACTGCTCGCCGACAGCGGGCTTCCGCCGGGACTCTGAACCATGAGCGGTGAGAGACCATGAGCTACGACGTTCGCGAGCGGGTGACCAGCCGCGGATCCTCGAGTGTGGTGTTCGCCGCCATCGCGGTGGCGCTCGTCGCCGCGCCGTTCGTCCTCCCGGTGTTCCAGATCGGCCTGCTCGCGCAGGTGCTCATCTTCGCCATCTTCGCGACGGCGTTCAACCTGCTGTACGGCTACACGGGGCTGTTGTCGTTCGGACACGCGATGTTCGTCGCGGCGTCGGGGTACACCGTCGCCATCTTCATCCGGACGGGGTCCTCGACGCTCGGGTTCGCCGAGACGTTCGGCGGCGCGTCGGTCCTGGTGACGTTCGTCGTCGCCGTCGTCCTCGGCGTCCTCGTCGCGACGCTGTTGGGCGTGTTCATCGGCTACCTCAGCGTCCAACTCCAAGAGATCTACTTCGCGATGATCACGCTGTCGTTCAGCATGGCCATCTACTCGCTGCTGTTGCTCGACCCCGGCGGACTCACCAACGGGAGCGACGGCCTGTCGATCTTCCTCAGCGACGTGAACCTGTTCGGCGTCGAGTTCGCGCTGTACAACATCCGGGACCCGACGGTGTACTACTTCATCGTCCTCGCCGTCTTCGCGGGGGCGATGTTCGCGCTCTGGCGCATCGTCAACTCCCCGTTCGGGATGGTGTGTAAGGCCATCCGCGAGAACCCCCAGCGCACCGAGGCCATCGGCATCGACGGCCGGTTCCACTCGTGGATCACGTTCATCCTCAGCGGTGCGTTCTCGGGGCTGGCGGGTGCGTTGCTCATCCCGCTGCGGACGGGTATCACGCCCGACCTCGCGTACTGGTCGTTCTCGGCCGAACCGGTCATCATGACGGTCATCGGTGGCCCCTACGCGTTCGCAGGGCCGGCGGTCGGGGCGTTCGTCTACCTCTACCTCCGGTGGATCATCGACTCGTTCCCGACGTTCGCAGAACACTGGGAGTTCTTCTTCGGGTTCGTCCTGCTACTGGTGGTGCTGTTCTTCCAGAACGGCGTCGCCGGCGGCCTGGTCCGCGCCCGGGACTGGACCGTCGCTGGCTACGGCCACTACCAGCGCGACGGCTGGTCGGGGGCCGCAGGCCACCTGCGCGCGACGCTCGTCTGGTTCTACGACCTCACCCTCTCGTTCGTCCTGGGCGGTCTCGCGGCTGTCGCCCAGTGGGTCACCGACCGACTGCGCTGGTTCTCCCGGACGTTCGACCGGCAGTCCGGATGAGCCGTGTCCGCGGGCCGCCGGGGTGACGCCCCGTGACCCGCCCGCGCGCCACGTCGTGGCTGTGTGCCGCCGTCTGCCTCCTCCTCGTCTGCTCGACGCTCGCCGGCTGTGGAACGAGCGACCGCGAGGGCCGACCCACGTCCGAGCGAACGGTGACGCCCGCGCCGGTGCCCGACGCGCCCGCCCGTCTCGATGGGGAACTCCTCCCTGGCGTGACTCGCGAGGGCGTCGCCGACCCTCTGCGGCTGGTCGACGCCCACGTCTCGACGCTCGCGGGGACGACCTACACCGTCCGCCGGACCGAGCGTCGAACCACCCCGTCGGGCACCGTCCGCTCGCGGTTCGACCACACTATCCGAGTCGGTGAGGCCGGCCGCTCGCACTACGTCCTCGACATCCAGCGGCGGACCGACGGTGACCTCGACCGCCGGCGCATCGAGCGGTGGGTCGGCGAGGGGCGTGCCGTCGTCGCCGAGACGGCGGGCAACCGGACGGTCTACCGGCCACTCGACAGTTCGCCGGCGACCCTGACCGACATCGCGACCAACAGACAGGGGTTCGTCCGACTGTTCAGCTACCTCGACCTCCGGGTGACGGAGCGCGTCGAGCGGGCGGGGGTGACGCACTACAGACTCGCCGTTTCCGGCGGGACACAGACCCTCTCGCCGCTACGAGACGTCGCGTTCGTCGCGTGGGTGAGCGAGCGCGGCGTCGTCCGGGAGTACCGCCTGTCGTACCTCGCGCCGACGGACGAGGGCGTCGTCCGGGTGACGGTGAACGGGTCGATTTCGCACCTCGGAGTGACGACGGCTCCGACCCCGCCCGAGGGTGTCCTCTCGACGCCCACGCCGACGGGGACGGGCGACCCCACCGAGAGGTCTCCGACCGTCGCTCAGTCCCGGAGCGCCTCGACGGGCCGTTCGCTGGCGGCCGTCCACGCCGGGTAGAGCCCGCTCACCAGACTCACCGCGACCCCGAACACGACCCCACCGACGAGGAACGCGCCGTTGCGGGCGACGAACACCACGTCGTACGATATCTGCTCGACGAACGCCGCCAGTCCGACCGCGACGAGGCCGCTGAGCAGTGCGCCGACGAGTCCGCCCACCACCCCGAGCAACGCGGCCTCGACGAGCAACGTCCGGAGCACGTCGCCCTTCTGGACGCCCACCGCCCGGAGGACGCCGATCTCCTGGCGGCGCTCGGTCGTGCTCATCAGCATCACGTTGAAGATGCTGACGCCGGCGACGACCAACGAGATAGAGGCCAGCCCGAGCAGGAAGGCGTTGAGCAGCGCGAAGAACTCGGCGATGGTCGAGAGGATGGAGGAGAGTTCGAACACCTGGACTCGGTCGGTGCGGGCGTTGAGCGTCGCCCGGACCGCCTCGGCCGTGGCGGTCGCCGCGCTCCCGGAGTCGGCCTGGACGACGACCTGAGTGGGCTGGCTCTGGACGAACTCGCCGGGCGGGAGGACGACCGCCCCGTCGGGCTGGACCGGCGTGATGCTCTCCGACTCGGCGAGGACGGCGACGACCCGGTAGCGGTTGCCCTCTATCTCGACGACGCTCCCGACCGACAGCGACAGCGTCTCGGCGACCTCGCTGCCGACGATGGCCCCCTGCCGGTGGACTCGCGGGAGGTCCCCGGCTTGCGCTTCGAACAGCGCGGCCGGGTCCTCGGTGCCGTACAACTGCGCGAACGTCCCGTCGCCACCCGCTTCGACGACGCCGCCGCTGGCGACCAGCGGGACGACCGTCCCGCGGCCGTTCGCGGCCCGGCGAATCTCGCGGACGTCCCGCGAGGTGAGCGTGTCGCTGCCGGCGTCGGGGTTCGGCGAGACGATGACCTGGTTGCCGATGTCGCCGAGTTCGTTCGTCGCCGACAGCTGGAGGACGGTGCCGAAGATGCCCAGCGTCGCGATGGCGAGCACGCCGATGACGATGCCAAGCGCCGCCAGCGCCGACCGCAACCGGTTGCGTGAGAGGTTGCGACGAGCCACGAGGACGGCGGGGAAGCGCGTCATCGCCGGCCTCCCGTCACGGACGGTCTCCGTGGTCGTCGGTCCCGTCGTCGGTGGTCCCGTCGTGGCTGTCCTCGTGGTCACCGGCGTCGGTCTCGTCTTCCCCGCCGTCGGCGCTCGTCGCGAGGCCGCTCGGTTCGCTCGCCTCGCGCTCGCGCACCACGCCGTCGACGAGTTCGACCGTCCGGTCGGCGAACCGCGTCACGAGGTCGTCGTGGGTGACGGCGACCACGCTGACGCCGTCGTCACAGATGCGTCGGAACTCCTCCAGAATCGTGGTCCCCGTCTCGCGGTCGAGGTTGCCCGTCGGTTCGTCCGCGAGGACGAGCGCCGGGCGGTTGACGAGCGCGCGGGCGATGGCGACGCGCTGTTTCTGCCCGCCCGAGAGCTGTGTCGGGTCGTGGTCGAGGCGGTCGCCCAGCCCCACTCGCGACAGCAGGTCCCGAGCGCGGGCGGTCGCGTCCTCGTCGCTGCCGGCGACCCCGCCGTCGAACAGCGTCGGGAGTTCGACGTTCTCGGTCGCGGTCAGCGTCGGGATGAGGTGGAAGTCCTGGAAGACGAAGCCGATGGCTCGTTTCCGGGCGTCGGTCTGGTCGGCGTCGGTGAGGTCGGTGACGTCCCGGCCCTGGAGGTACTGCTCGCCGTGCGTGGGGACGTCGAGCAGGCCCAGCACGTTGAGCATCGTCGACTTCCCCGACCCCGAGGGGCCGACGACGGCGACGAACTCGCCGGGACGGACCGCGAAGTCGACGTCGTCGAGCGCGACGACGGTCTCGCTGGCCGAGCGGTACTCCTTGGTGACGCCCCGGAGTTCGACGACGGCCGTCGCTCCGTCTCCCTCGTCGCTCGCCGCGTCCGTGGTCGCGCGGTACGCGCTCGGTTCCGGTCCGTCCTCCCGTCTGCGGTCGCTCATCGCAGACGGACCGCGATGGCGACGCCCGCGGCGGCGAACAGGACGAGCGCCAACCCGCCGGCGACGCTCAGCGGGAAGTCCGACCCGCCCGACTCGCGCTCCTCGACGCCGTCGAGCGGGAGGTCGACTCGCTCGGTCCGCTCGACGCCGTTCACCGAGTAGGTGACGTCGACCGGGACGCTGGTGGCGTTCTCGAGGTCCACGTCGGCGGTGAGTTCGAAGGGGGCGAACTCGCTGCCCTCGACGCTCCCGACGAAGTAGTCCCGCTGTGGGTACGCGGGGGTGACGAACTCGCTCTCGCCGACGGCGAGGACGACGCCGTCGACGGTCGCCGACCCCGCGTTCCCGGCGTTGCCCTCGATACGGAGCGTCCCGTCGCTCGCCGTGAGGTTGACGCCCGTGACGCGAATCGACCCGGTCTCCGGACGGTAGTCGTACGCCGCCGACGCGGTGCCGTCCTCGCCGGCGACGGTGTAGCTGGTCTCGAACTGGACCTGGCCGCCGGGGTACCGCGAGAGGTCGACGGTCACCGACTCGCTCGCGCCCGGTCCGAGCGTGCCGAGGCCGTACCGTGGCAGGGAACTGCCGTTCGATTCGGGGGTGACGACGACGTCGCGAATCGGCGCGTTCCCGAAGTTCGTCACCGTGACGGCGACCTGAGAGGGGTCGTTCCCGCTCTCCTCGCCGCCGCTCTGTTGGGTCGCCGCGCCGGCGGCCGGACTGCCGCCGACGAGGCTCCCGAGCTGCTCCTGGAGGCTGTCGCCCTGCCCGCCCTGCCCCGCAGTGGCGCGTTCGACCCGGACGCCGACGTCCTCGCGGAGGTCCGCGACGGCGAGCGACCCGTCGGCGCTCGTCTCGGCGACGGTGCCCACGGCGGTCGTGTAGCTCACGGTCGCCTCGACTGGCACGTCGCCGGTCGCCTCGGGGACGACGCTCACGTTGAGCGTCCGGGACGCCCCGCCGGCGAGCGAGGCCAGGGTGGCGCGACCGGTCGCGTCGCCGGCCTGGACGTCGACGACGACGTTTCGCATCGCCGCGGTCGTCGGGTTCGCCACCTCGACGGCGACCTGCGTCGGGGTGTCGG
>NZ_JALXFV010000001.1:84490-127508 GCF_023699475.1 Halomarina rubra
TCGACGGCGACCTCGTGCGGCGAGTCGGCGACGGCCGACCCGGAACGGACGGTGACCTGTGGCGGCGCGGACTCCACGACGAGCGAGAGGGGTCGGGTCGCGCTCACCTCCGCGCCGGTCGCGTTCTCACCCACGACGCGGAGTTCGAGGTCGCGCGCGCCGGGGCTGTCGAACGTCGTCGTCAGCGGGACGGTGAGCGTCCCGCCCTGCGAGAGCGCGCCGAGGTCGTCTGCGGCGGCGAGCGTCTCGTCGCCCTCGCGCAGTTCTACGCGGTCGAGCGAGACGGGCGAGGGACTGCCCGCCGACAGCGAGACGGTCGCCGAGACCGTCGTCGGCGCGCCCGTGACCGGTTGCTCGGGCGTGACCGTCGCGTCGGTGACGGTGAGTCGGGCGTCGGGGACCTCCTGGGCGAACACGGTCGTCCCCGCGCCGAGCGAGACGACCAGCACCACGGTCAGAGCGACTGTCGCGGGGACCGAGAGACGAGTCATCGAGTACCGTACGTAGCCGCCGACCGCGCAAAAGCGTGGCGACGATTCCGGCTCCTGACCCGCTCTCTCGGGCAAAAACGACGCTTCGGTAAACGAGACTGTTCCGGGTGTCGGGAGTCGAGGGGTGGCTACTCCTCGGCTTCGAGTTCGTCGTTCCCGTCGCCGTCGGCCTCGCTCTCCCCCTCGCCGTCGTTGTCTTCGTCCTCCTCGACGACTTCGAGACCGCGGTTGTTGACGGCGTAGGCGTCGAGTCCGACCTCCGAGAGGAACTGTTTGTACTCGCGTTCACAGCGCTCGGCGCGTTTCTGCTTCTCGCTGGCGCGGTCGCACAGTTCGAGCAGGTCCTCGGGCACGTCGTTCTCGTGGACGATCCAGTGGTTGACGAGGTCCGACAGTCGGCGGATGGGCGAGGTGAAGTGGCCGTATATCTCGAAGTTGAGCGCGTGGTGGCCCCCGAACGGGTCGTTCATGTACTTCGCGCGGGGCATGACGCGCATCACGGCGCGCTGTATCTTCCGCAACTGGCGGCCCGGTGCCTGTTCGAGCGTCGCGTTGACGGCGATTCGGGGGTCCTCCCAGGAGTCGCTGGGGATGGAGACGCCGTCCAACTCTTGAATCTCGGTGAGTGCGCGGTCCCACTCGTCGGGGGAGGGCTGGGGGTGGACGCGGTACATCGCCTCCACGCCCCGCTGGAACATCAGGACGTGCGTGACGGCCTTGTTCGCCTTCAGCATGCACTCCTCGATGATGGTGTGGGCACGGTCCCGCGACGGGTTCAACACGAGCGAGCCGTCCTCCTTGCGCTGTTCGTGCATCTGCTCGGCCAACTCGAACACCAGCGAGCACTCCTCGTGGAGCGGCGCGTCGGGGTCGTCCAGGCGGTTCTCGGCCTGCGTGTAGGTGAGGCGCTCGTCGGAGTGGATGACGGACTTGTAGATGTCGATGGACTCGTAGCTGAGGGTCTCGCCGTCCAGTTCCATCTCGACGGTGTGAGCCAGTCGGTCCTCGTTGGGCACCAGCGAGCAGACGGTCTCGGCCAGCACCGGCGGCAGCATGTGGATGGTGTAGGCCGGGAGGTACACCGTGTTCCCGCGTTCGACGGCTTCGGCCCACATCTCGCTACCCGGGTGGACGTAGTGGCTCACGTCGGCGATGTGGACCCACAGTCGGTAGCCGTCGTCGGTGCGTTCGACCGAGATGGCGTCGTCGAAGTCCTGGGCGTCGATGGGGTCGGTCGTCCACGTCGTCAGCTCTCGGAGGTCCTTCCGCTCGTCTAGCTCCGACTCTATCTCGGCCTCGACGCCAGTGGTCCGTTCTTCGGCCTCGTCGAGGACGGCCTGGGGGAAGCCGTCGCGAATCTCGAACTTCTCGAAGAGGTCCTCGCGTTTGTTCGCGAGGTGGCGGGCGAGTTCCTCGTCGATCTCGACCGGTCCCTGGCCTTCGGCGGTGCCGGCCTCGGCCTGGGCCGCCTGCTTCTCGTCTGCGGATTCCTGCTCCTGGTCGCTCATGGCCTCGTGTAACGAGAGCGTGTAGTTAGGCGTGTCGGGGCTAGCGTGGTGGTTCGTGAGCCGTGACGTTACCGTGGCCGAGACCGGGGCCTCGAAACCCCTCGGGCCGACGACTCGGTGCGGCGGGCGCGCTCCTGGCCACCGCAACCGAGACGGCGCGACCGTCGCGCCCGAGCGCGTTCGAGGCGTCGTCACCCCTGGCCGTCGACGCGTCGAGAGTCAGCGAAGAAACGGAAGGAGAACAGACTACTGCTGACTCTCACTTCGATTCGAGCGGTCCGTAGCGCTCGACGACCTGTTCCTCGTAGCGCCGGAGGAACTCCTCTTGGTTCAGCCGTCCGTGGCGAGCGATGTCGACGAGGAGTGCCTCCAGTTCGGCACGTGGCTGGTGACAGAGGTCGCGGTGGCACGCCTTGCAGACGTACTCGAACTCCTTGCCGGAACGCGACCAGCGGTCGCCCTCCTTGTCGTACTCGCGGGCGGACGGACGGTCCACGGTGGTTCCACAGGCGACACAGTCGACGCGGTCGGACCCGCGTTTTCGCCAGCCCCACATCTCGTTCGTCTCTACGTGGGCCTCGGCTTATCGCTTTTCGCTCCTGTCACGACAGTCACGGGTCACGACGTGATGGGGGTGGGCCGACAGGACCGGCACGCGCCGCGGAGCCTCACGAGGCGTGACGTGTCGGGCGGTTTATCCGGTTCGGCCGCGAGCATCGGGTATGCAGGTGAAGTCCCGCCATCACCTCCGAAGCGACGCCATCCGGCGCATCGAGGAGACGCTCGCCGACCAGCTCGGCGTCGAGTTGACCGGCGACTCGTTCGAGCACGTCGAGTTCGAGGACGCCCCGGTCGACCTCGTCCTGGTCGACGGCGACCCGCTGGTCGCGTACTTCGGTGCGGACGGCGACGAACCGTTCCTCACGGTCCGCGGGGCCAACGAGTTCCCGCCGGAGAAGCGCGTCGTCACCGTCGACGCCGGCGCGGTGTCGTTCGTCTCGGGCGGCGCGGACGTGATGCGCCCGGGCATCGTCGAAGCCGACGACGCCATCGCCTCGGGCGACCTCGTCGCCATCGCCGAAGAGACCCACGGGAAGGTCCTCGCCATCGGTCGCGCGCTCGAAGCGGGCACGGACCTCGTCGGCGACGAGGGAAAGGTCGTCGAGTCGGTCCACCACGTCGGCGACGACCTCTACGAACAGACGTTCTGAACGGCCACAGTCGGTCCTGCGCCCTCCGCTCCACTATCGGTGGCCCCCTCCCTTTCACCGACGGTCAGTCCGCACAGACGCTCGTCACGTCGACGTCGTCGCCGTCGACGGTGACCGAGACGTCGGCGACCGACTCACCGACCGAACACGAGAGCGTCGTCGCGCCGACGACGGTCCGCTCCTCGTCGTCGACGTGGACCTCGACGAGGACGTAGCGGCGGTCCTCACCGGGGAGGTCGGTGGTCAGCGACTCGCCGGGGTCGACCTCGACCTCGGTGTTCGCCTGGACGACCTCGACGGGGCGGACGTCGACGGTGTCGAACGTCAGCGCGTCGTCGAGTGACTGCTCGTCGAGGACGACGACGTCGGTCGAGCCGTCCGCTTTCGCGAGCTTCACCGCCTCGATGGGTCCTTTGGTGACCGTCACCGCGACGACGTAGTCCGCCCCGCCGTCGTTGGTGAGACGGAGCGTCTCGGGGACCGGCGTGGCCGTCGGCTCGGCGGTCCCCGCGTCGTCGGTCACCGTCTCCGTCTCGCCCCGAGCGGCCTGGTCGGTGTCGTCGGTGTCGTCGGTGTCGTCGGTGGTGGCGGTGTCGCTTCCGTCGGTCGTCGGCGCGCCCGGACCGCCCGGGGCGTCGCTCTCGTTCGAGGCGTTGTCTGCCGGACGGTTGACGTCGATGGCGCTACAGCCGGCGAGCACGACGAGGGCCGCGAGTGCGACCACGACGACCGTACGTCTCATGGTTGACAGTATTCGACGGCCGAGAGTAAATCCCTTCTCCCCGATTTCGTCAGCTGAGACGCGCTCGCAGGATTTGCGAGAGCATCGTCGAGAGATACCTCTCCGATTTACAGAACATTTTGACTGTCTAGCTGAAGTGACGTTATGACGTTCGTGAAACTCGCCCGGTGCTCAGTCCTCGGGGTACGTCGGGAGGCGCGCCGACCGGGCGCTCCCGTCGACGAACGGCAGGGAGACGCGTTCGGCCGGGACTCGTTCGTCGTCCTCGGCGTCGACGGCCACGGCGTCCACGTCGTTCGCGGCGTCGAAGCCGACGTACGCGAACGCGACGGGGCCACCGTAGCTCGGTCCCGCGACGGCGCGGGTGACCTCGCCGACCGCGTCGTCGCCGGCGAAGACGGGCGCGCCCGCCTGCGGGACGGTCTCGGGTGCGAGGCCGACGAGCCGTTTCGAGGGCTGACCGACGTTCTCGACCTTCGAGACGACCTCCTGACCGACGTAACAGCCCTTCTCGAAGTCGAGCGCGTTGCGGACGCCCGCGACGTTGGGGACGCGCCCGGCGAGTTCGGTGTCGAACAGCGGGGTGCCGGCTTCGAGCGTCAGCGTCTCCCACGTCCGGTAGCCGAAGGGGGCTGCGTTGTTCCCGCGGACGACGAGCGTCTCGAACACCTCGGGGGCGGCGTCGGCCGCGCAGATGACCTCGTAGCCGTCCTCGCCGGCGAGACCGTCGGTCGCGACGACGGTGACACCGGCGTCGCCCATCGACCCGCGGACGAACGTGAGCGCGGGTTCGGGCGCGCCGGCGTGGTTCAGCACCGAGGCGATCTTCTCGGTGGCGTAGGGGCCGTGGACGCCGAAGACGCCGAAGTCGTCGCTGGCGACCCGGATGGAGACGTCCTGGATGAACGTGTTCTCGCGCCACTGGGTCGCGAGGGGCGTCGCGCGGTCGGGGGGACAGAACACCAGCAGGCGCTCTTCGGTGGTGTAGACGTAGAGGTCGGTGGTGATGCGTCCCTGCGGGTCGAGCAACAGCGCGTAGACGCCGCGGCCGTCCTCCTCGGGGACGCGGTTCGAGACGGCGTTGTCGACGAAGTCGACGCGGTCCTCGCCCGTGACCTCGACGACGCCGTAGCCCATCTCACAGACGCCGACGCCGTTGCGGACCGCGCGGTGGGTTCGCTCGGGGCGGCCGTAGTCCTCGACGACGCGCCGTCCGCCCACCGACCGGAACGTCGCTCCGTGGTCGGCGTGGACATCCTCGATGACGGTCATGGCTCGACGTTGCCGGCCTCGAAGTAAGACGCCACCGGTCCGGCGAGCGGGGGCGGCCCCATCGTGGGGGCCGCCCTCTCTCTCTCACGAGACCCGCCGCGCTCAGAACGGGAACCGTTCGCGCAGGCGGTCGACCAGCGAGGTCTCCTCGTCGGTCTCGTCCTCGTCGGGGACGACCTTCTCGGCGGGGCGGATGACTAGCCGACCGTCCTCGCGTTCGGTGGTGATGAGCCGGTCGGACTTCAGCGCGGCGAGCGCCGTCTCCAGGGCGTCGATCTCGACCTCGACTCTGGTGCGGAGTTCGAGGACGGTCATCCCCTCCTCGCCGCGGTCGACGAGGGCGTCGAGAACCGTGACCTCGGTGTCGTCACGGCTCCGGTACTCCCGCTTGACACGCATACGACGGGGTAGCACGCCGTGGGTCTTAACCTGTGGCGTCGGGGGTAAGGAGTAGGCTTATGTGCCGAACGCGGTAGAAAAAGCCAATGGCTCTCACGTGTACGCTTCTCGGCCACGCGTTCGACGACTACGAGGTCGTCCGCGAGCGCGAGGAGCGCGGAAGCGAGGTGGTCACCTCCATCCGCGAGGTTGCCGTCTGCGACCGGTGTGGTGCCGAGCGGGTGCTCTCGGAGAACACCGAGGTGACGAGTATCGTGGACGCACCGGCGGACGTCGACGGGAGCGAAGTCGAGAGCGACGACGACCGCGAACCGGGTGCGTTCGAGACGACGGGCGAGGACGACCCCTCCGACCGGTTCGCCCCGGACACCGAACCGTCCGAGGGAGTGGAGGCGGCCACCACGCCGACCGACGATTCCGCTCCCGAGGCGACCGACGGTGTCGCCACCGCCCCCACCGACTCCACGGATTCCACCGACTCCACGGATTCCACCGACTCCACGGATTCCACCGACTCCACGGACCTCGACGACGACGGCGCGGAACTCGTCGAGAACGACGCCGACGGCCCCGACGTGGGTGGGCTGGACGAGGTCGCCGAGACCGACGAGGTCGCAGAGGGAATCTCGGCAGACGGTCGGAGCGAGGAGAGTTCCGACGACGCCATCATCCTCACCGACGACCCCGACCAGCGCGAGTACGGCGAGTGGCCGGCCCACGACGGCCAGCAGTACCGTCCGTGGGACCCCGACCGACTGCTCGACGACCCCGACGCCGAGGACGACGACGGCCCCACCGTCGCCGAGGTGATGGGCAACGGGACCGGCGGGGACGACCCCGAGGAGGAGGACGAGGGGCCCGAGTTCGAGGAGACCGCCGGAACGCCGGCCGAGACGACGTTCCACTGCCCGGACTGTGGCTTCGAGACGCCCGCGGGAGCGGTGTCGTTGCGGGCTGGCGACGTCTGCCCGGAGTGTCGGTCCGGCTATCTCGTCGCTGAACGGAACCCCTAAACCCTCCCTCGTCTACGCACTGCACATGCGCGAGTACAAGATGCGGCGCGGCGAGCACCTCGAAGACCGAATGCCCGACCTCAAGGCGAGCGTCGAGGACTACTTCGGCCCCATCACCGAGACGGAGGAGTTCAAGGGCAGCGACCTCTACGTCGTCGGCGAACCGGACAACCCGGTCTTCGAGCGTATCGTCGCCGGTGCAGTCTCGTACTCCGGGAAGAAGGACAAACTCGCGGTCGACTTCGTCGAGCGCGACCCGACCGAACTCTCGCCCGACGACCTCGAGTCCGCCGGTGAGGCCGTCTCGGCGAAGAACGAGTTCCTGCTCGAAGCGACCGGTCGCGACGCCAAGAGCCGTCGCGAATCGCTCAAGCGCGCCGTCGAGGACGACTCCCCCGACTTCTGAAGGCGACGTCACTCGCCACTTCCGATCTCACACCGTCGAACAGCGACTGCAGAGAGGGTCCGCTATCGCGTCAGCTTCTCGCGGCTGATGTTCACGCCCGTCGGCGTGATGATGAGCTGGTCGTCGTCCTTCTGGACGATGTCGCCACCGACCTCCCGAGCGACCTGCTTCAACTCGTCGGAGATGTGCTCCATCGTCCGGTCGCTCGTCGTGTGCCGCGTGATGTCGGCGACGACGATGTCGCCGTCGTAGACGGCGTCCTTGATGGCGATGATGTCCTGTTTGTCGCCGATCTTCGCGATGTGGATGCTCGTGCCGCCACCGCCGGACTCCGCCTCGAAATCGTCGACGTCGAGTTCGACGTACTCGTCGGTGCTGCGCGTGCCGCGCCCACCGATGAGCTTGTCCATAAGACCCATATCCCGTGAAGGGGACCGTTGCGGGCATAATTCTTGCGTCGGACGGCGTTTCCACCGTCAAATTTATATCAGATATCGTTAGACCGACGTTGAAACAACGATATTAGTTCGTAATATTATTATAACAGTGCCACTTCGTAGCGAACCGCATGGGAGAAGATAACACTAGTCGGCGTCGGTTCCTCAAGGGAGCGGCGGCGGGTACTGCTGGTACACTGCTCGTTGGGACCGCGACCGCTCGCGGTGGGCGTGCGCCGAAACGAATCGTCGGGACGAGTTCGAAGGCGGCCACCGACGACGCGAAAGGCAAGGCCGAGGCCGTCGGCCGGACGCTCGACTTCGGCGACATCGGCCAGGCCGTCGCCGGTCGGTTCTCCGACAAGGCCATCGAACAGCTACAGAAGCGCCGTGACGTCCGCTACGTCGAAGAGGACGGTACGATGCACGCCCTGCAGGGCAAGCCCGGTGACGGGTCGACTACGGCCGCACAGACCCTCCCGTGGGGTATCGACCGTGTGGACGCCGAAGTGGCCCACGCCAACGGGTCGACGGGCGCGGGTGCGGACCTCGCTATCCTCGACACGGGTATCGACTCCGACCACCCCGACCTCGTCGACAACCTCGGGACCGGTCGCGCGTTCACGAAGGCGAAGGGCAAGTACGCCGAGGACTGGGACGACGACAACGACCACGGGACGCACTGTGCCGGGACCGCAGACGCCGTCGACAACGGCGAGGGCGTCGTCGGCGTCGCCACCGAAGCGACGCTCCACGCCGTCAAGGTGCTCGGCAAACGCGGGTCGGGGTCGTACTCCGACATCGCCGCCGGTGTCGAGTACGTCGCCGACCAGGGCTGGGACGTCGCCAGCATGAGTCTCGGTGGCTCCTCGGGTACGCAGACGCTCAAGGACGCCTGTACCTACGCGAACAACAACGGCGTCCTCATCGTCGCCGCTGCGGGTAACTCCGGTCCGTGTTCGGACTGCGTCGGGTTCCCTGCGGCGTACTCCGAGACGCTCGCCGTCGGGTCGACGACCTCCGGGGACAACCTGTCGAGTTTCTCCTCGACGGGCCCCGAAGTCGACATCGCCGCGCCGGGGTCGAACATCTACTCGACCATCCCCGGCGGTGCCTACGACACGTTCTCGGGCACGTCGATGGCGACGCCCCACGTCGCCGGCGCGGCCGCGCAGTTGATGGCCGACGGTGCCTCGAACGACCAGGCTCGCAGCACGCTCCTCAACACGGCCGAGGACCTCGGTCTCGGCGACAACGAGAGCGGCGCTGGCCTGCTCGACGTGGCCGCCGCGCTGGGCTACGACTCCTCGAACAACTGAGTTCGACGCGAGAACGGTCTGCCTTCGGTTTTCTTTCGACTCAGCGACCGACCAGCGCCCGCAGTCCCTCGCGGGTGAACAGCGACGACGGCTCGTCCATGTGGACCGCTATCTCGCCCGAGAGCGCCCGCAGTCCCGCTCGCTGGACGGGTTTCGGGAGCGAGTACGCCGCCCGGACCGCGTGGCCCAGCCGAATCTCGGTTCGGAGTTCCGAGCGCCACGTCCGTTCGTAGTCGCCGAGCGTCTCCGGCCGTTCGGGGTCGACCTCGCGGGCGGCGTGGTCCGCGGCGCGCATCCCGTAGAGGATGCCGCCGCCGGTGAACGGTTTGGTCTGGCCGGCGGCGTCGCCGACGAGCAGGCTCCGGCGACCCGTCACGCGCTTCGGTGGCCCGATGGGGATGAGCCCCGAACAGCGCCGGTCCATCGTCACGCCGTACTCCTCACAGAGTCGGTCGAACCGCCCGGAGACGTCGTCGCCGGGCCTGGCGGCGAGACCGTACTCGACGCCGTCGTCGCCACGGGGGATGCGCCACGCGAAGAAGCGGGGGACGGTGAGGTGGACGTCGACGTAGTCCTGGTCGTCGGGCGTGTGGTCGAACCCGAGCACGCCGTGGAGGAACTCGCGCGGTTCGGGGAGACCACACGCTTCGCGAACGCGTGAGCGCGGCCCGTCCGCGCCCACGACCATCCGCGCCTCGTGGGTGTCGACGCCCTCGGGGCCGTTCGCGGTGACGACGACCCGGTCGCGGCGCTCTTCGACGCCGGTGACGGTGTGTTCGTCGCTGACGTCCGCGCCCGCCTCGCTCGCCGCACGAGCCAGCGCCTTGTCCAGGCCCACGCGGTCGATGGCGTTGGAGATGACCTCGCGTTTGTAGAACGGTTCGCCGGCGGTGTCGGGGCCGCCGACGTGGAACCGCGCGCCGTAGATCTCGTTCTGGAACAGGTCGTCGCGGTCCGCCTCGGGGACGTAGTCCCAGACGTCGAGGCTGACGTGACCCGAACACGCCAGCGGGAGGCCGATCTCGCCCTGTTCGAGGACGAGCACGTCGCGGTCACGCTCGGCCGCACGCCGGGCGAAGCGCGCCCCGGCCGGCCCCGCACCGACGACGACGAAGTCGTACATTGACGGTGTTCCGACACGGTCGCGGAAATATCTTCCCGGTTCGGTCGGTCGGCTCAGACCGCGGCCAGACCGCGGCCGCCCTGTGACTCGAACGCCTCTCCCCACGGCACGTCGAGCGCCGCCCACGACACGCCACCGTCGGTGCTCCGGTAGACGCCGTGGTTCGTCAGCGCGAAGAACTCGCCGGGGTCGCCCGGTTCGAGCACGGCCCGGAGCAACCCGTTCGGGTCGGGGAGTCCGTCCATCGCCTGCGTCCACGCGCCGTCGGCCTCCCGGCGGTAGACGTACGACTCGCCGGGCGGGGAGTGGGCGGCCCGTGGCCCGCTCGCGGCCGAGAGCACGAGCACCTCGGGGTCGCCCGCGTCGACGGCGACGGAGTGGGTGTACCGGTGGTGCAGGCCGGCCTGTGGGTACTGCCACGTCGCACCGCGGTCGTGGCTCTCGGCGTAGCCGTCGCCCGCCGCGGAGTAGACCCGGTCGGGAGCGAGCGGGTGGGTCGCCAGCGAGTGGTTGTCGAACCGTGAGGTCTCGACCTTGTCCTCCCAGGTCTCCCCACGGTCGAACGTCTGGACGAGCGCACCCGCCTCGATGCCGGCGTAGAGGTGCGCCGGGTTCCCCGGGTCGACCTCCAGCCACCGCACGTGGTGGGTGTCGGGTCGCGGCGGGAAGTACCAGTCCTCGGCGCTCGGGAGGTCCGTCAGCCCCGGCTTCTCTGCCCACGTCGCCCCCGCGTCCGTCGAGTGGTACACCCGCGACGGTTCGGTCCCGGCCCACCACTCCTCGGGGTCGGTGGGGTTCACGGCGAGGCTCATCACCCGCGACTCCATCTCGGGAGCGACCCGCCCGAACGACTCCGCGCCGTCCGTGGAGCGATACAGACCGTCGTCGAACGTCCCGACGAGGACGGTGTCCGGCGCGTCGGGGTGCGCCTCGACGCACTCGAGGTCGTAGTCGGTCAGTCGGCGCTCGACGGTCGGGTCGCCTCGTTCGTCACGGACGACGAGGAGCGCGGTGCGGAGTGCGGCGTACAGTGTCATGCCTGCTAGCAGGAGACGTGGGGTGAAAAACTGTGTCGCGCTGTCACCACCACGAGAGCGACTCGTTGTGACGCTCGACGCAGTCGGGGCCCAGCGCGCCCGTCGGGAGGTCGAGTCGGTCGCCGTCGCGGTCGAGGAGCGTCCGGCGGAGGTGTTCAGAACTGGTCTCGAACTCGGGGCTGACGTGCAGTCGGTCGTCGGTGTCGAGCGTGAACTGCCCGGCGTCGAAGGCGGCGTGGTGGGTCTTGCTCAACGCGAGGACGTTCCCCGGGTCGGTCCGTCGGTCCACGTCCGCGCTCCACGGGACGACGTGCGCGACGTCCAGCAGTCGCGGGTGGTCGACGCCCGAGACGGGACAGGTGGCGTCGTAGCGTCTCAGTATCGCGCCACGGAACGCCGCGGGCATCGACCGCGCGCCGACGGTGGTCTCGTACTCGCTCGCGGTGTAACGCGGTTCGTCTTCGTGCGCAGTGGTGACCTCGTCGGCCGAATCGAGGTGCAGGTCGTGCAGTCGGTAGGTTCCGGGGTCGAGGAACGTCACCTCGTTGCGGTCGCGCAACTGCTGGAGGACCTGGCTCACCTTCTGTCCGGGATGGTCGTTGTGGGGGAACTCGTCTCTGAACACCGAGAGAGACTGGTCGAGGAACTCCTGTCGCCCGACGACGTCGTAGCCCGTCTCCGCCCGGAACCGTGCGAGTTCGCGGCGAACGACCGCACGCCAGCGTGACATGGTCCCGAACGCGCGGTCGTCGGATCAAAAGCTGTCGGTTCGCCGGCCGGTCTCAGTCGTCGTCGGCGGCAGGCGGTTCGGCACGCCGCTCGCGTTCGCGCTCCGAGCGCGGCCCCTCCAACTCCACCCTCGGCAGGTGGTCGCGGAGGTACTGCCCGGTGTAGGAGTCGTCGGTTCGGGCCACCTCCTCGGGGGTGCCCTGCGCGACGATGGCTCCGCCGTTCTCGCCGCCTTCGGGCCCGAGGTCGATGATGTGGTCGGCGTTCTTCACGAGGTCGAGTTCGTGCTCGACCACCACGACGGTGTTCCCGCGGTCGGTCAACCGCTGGAGCACCTCGATGAGTTTGCGTTCGTCGTGGCTGTGCAGGCCCGTCGTCGGTTCGTCGAGCAGGTACAGCGTCTCGCCGGTGTCTCTCTTCCCGAGTTCCTCGGCGAGTTTGATGCGCTGGGCCTCCCCGCCCGAGAGGGTGGTCGAGGGCTGACCGAGGCGCATGTAGTCGAGGCCGACGTCCTTCAGCAGTTGGAGTCGGCGCTCTATCTGGGAGTTCGCCTCGAAGAAGTCGTAGGCCTCCTCGACGCTCATGTCGAGCACCTCGGAGATGGTCGCGCCCTTGTAGGTGACGTCGAGCGTCTCGTCGTTGTAGCGCTTGCCGTCGCACTCCTCACACGGGACGTAGACGTCCGAGAGGAAGTTCATCTCGATTTTGACGGTCCCCTGCCCGCCACACGCCTCACAGCGCCCGCCCTTGACGTTGAACGAGAACCGTCCGCGCTCGTAGCCACGCTGCTTGGCGAGCTTCGTCGAGGCGAACAGTTCGCGGATGTGGTCGAACACGCCGGTGTACGTCGCGGGGTTCGACCGCGGCGTCCGGCCGATGGGCGACTGGTCGATGAGTCGCACGGTCTCGACCTCGTCGAGCCCTTCGATGTCGTCGTGTTCGCCGGGTCGGACGTCGGTGCCGTTCATCCGCTTGACCAGTCCTTTGTACAGTATCTGGTGGAGGAACGTCGACTTCCCGGACCCCGAGACGCCCGTGACGGCGGTGAAGTTCCCGAGGGGGACGTCGATGTCGAGGTCACGGAGGTTGTGCTGGCGAGCGCCCTTCACCGTCAGGTGACCAGACGGCTCGCGGCGTTCCTCGGGGACGGGAATCTGCTTTCGGCCCGCGAGGTAGTCGCCCGTGATGGAGTCGTCGGTGTCCATCACCTCCTGGACGGGGCCGTTGGCGACGACTTCGCCGCCGCGCTTGCCGGGACCGGGACCCATGTCGATGACGTTGTCCGCCCGCCACATCGTCTCCTCGTCGTGTTCGACGACGATGAGCGTGTTCCCGAGGTCACGGAGGCCTTCGAGCGTGTTCAGCAGGCGGTCGTTGTCGCGCTGGTGGAGGCCGATGGAGGGCTCGTCGAGCACGTACAGCACGCCCACCAGCCCCGAGCCGACCTGCGTCGCGAGGCGGATACGTTGGCTCTCGCCACCCGACAGCGTCGACGCCTCGCGGTCGAGCGTCAGGTACTCCAGACCGACCTCGGTCATGAACCCGAGGCGGGCGCGGATCTCCTTCAGTATCTCCTCGGCGATGGTGCGGTCGCGGTCGCTCATCGTCCCCTCCATCCCCTCGAAGTGGACCAGCGCGTCGCCGATGGACTGCCGGTTGACCTCGGTGATGGCCGTCCCGTCGACGAGCACGGCGCGGGACTCGGCCTTGAGTCGGGTGCCGTCACAGGCGGGACACCGCGTCGTCGCCATGTACTCCTCGATGTGCTCGCGGGTGCCCTTCGAGTCCGTCTCGACGTAGCGGCGGTCGAGGTTCGGGACGACGCCCTCGAACCGTTTCTCCTTCCGTCGCGTTCCGTTCTTCGTCCGACGCTTGAACACCACCTTCTCGTCCGTGCCGTAGAGGAACGCCTGCTGGACGGACTCGTCGAGCTGTTCGAACGGGGTCGACAGCGAGACGTCGAAGTGCGCCGCCACGGAGTCGAGTCGCGTCTGGTAGTACGACCGCGAGTAGCTCCACGGCTCGAACACGTCCTTCAGGGGCTTGGAGGGGTCCTGGACGACGAGCGCCTCGTCGACCTCCTTGGTCTCGCCGATGCCCTCACAGGCCGGACACGCCCCGTGGGGGGAGTTGAACGAGAACGACCGCGTCTCTATCTCGGGGAGGTCGATGCCGCAGTGGGTACACGCGAGGTCCTCGGAGAACGTGACGACGAGGCGCTCGGTCGCCTCGGTCTCGTCCTCCTCGTCCTCGCCAGTGCCCGCGAGGTCACCGGTCGAGCGGGTCTTCTCCCCGCCGATGTCGACGTCCTCGGGCGGGTTCGGGACGATGAGTTTGAGCGACCCCTCGGCCTCTTCGAGGGCGGTCTCGACGCTGTCGGTGATGCGCGAGCGAGCCTCGGGGCTGATCTTCACGCGGTCGACGACCACGTCGACGGTGTGGAAGTAGTTCTCGTCCAGTTCGGGGCGCTCGGTCGTCAGGTCGTACTCCTCGCCGTCGACCTCGACGCGGGCGTACCCCTCGCTCACGAGGTCGTCGAACAGGTCGGCGAACGCGCCCTTCTGGTCGCGGACGACGGGTGCGGCGACCTTCGCCTTCGTCCCCTCGGGCAGTTCGAGGATGCGGCGAACCATGTTCTGGGCGCTCTGTTCGCCGACCTCGCGGCCACACTCCGGGCAGTGGGGCGTCCCGACCCGAGCGTACAGCAGGCGGAGGTAGTCGTGGAGTTCGGTGACGGTCCCGACCGTCGAGCGGGGGTTGTTCGCGGCGTTCTTCTGGTCGATAGAGATGGCGGGAGAGAGACCGTCGACCGACTCGACCTGTGGCTTGTCCATCTGGCCGAGGAAGTTCCGGGCGTACGCGGAGAGCGACTCGATGTAGCGGCGTTGGCCTTCGGCGTAGATGGTCTCGAACGCGAGCGAGGACTTCCCCGACCCCGAGAGTCCGGTGACGACGGTGAACTCCTCGCGAGGAATGGTCACGTCGATGTCCTTGAGGTTGTGTTCTTCGGCCCCTCGGACCTCGATGTTCTCCTTCATTACGTGCGCCAGGTGCGGGCCGCCTGAAACCCTGTCGGTCACGGCATCGTTCTTCCGGAGCGACAGTCTCCGGTGGCGAGCTGTCGGGCGGTTTGGGGGCTTGCGCAGGCGTGGTCCGTCCGTCGCCGACCGCCGCGTCACGCCCCGAACACACGACTGTCACAGCCGGTGATTTGATGGGTCGGTCGCGAGTAGCGCCGCCCATGAGCACGCAGGACGTCATCGGCGGCATCGACCTCACCGACGACCGCTACGTCGTCAGACAGAGCCTGATTCGGAACAAGTACGCCGTCGAGGACGGGGCGGGCACCACGGTCCTGAAGGGCAAACAGAAGCTGTTCAAGATGAAGGAGGACTTCCCGTTCACGACCCCGGACGGGGAGACGAAGTTCCGCCTCAAGGCGAAGAACGTCCTCGACATCGCCGGCAGTTACGCGCTCGTCGACGAGCAGACCGGCGAGACGTTCGGCGTCATCGAGAAGGAGTTCACCGTCTTCAAACACAACTACAACATCCGCTCGCCAGAGGGCGACCTCTGGGCGCGCATCGAGTCCGAGAGTTCGCTGGTCATGGCGCTGAAGTCCCTCTCTGACATCGCCGGCCTGCTCCCACACAGCTACTCCATCACCGGTCCCGACGGCCAGTCCATCGGGACCATCGAGGAGCGCTTCTCCATCCGCGACATCTACGACGTCACCATCGGCGACACCGGCGCGGCCCCCCGCGAGGCCATCGTCGCCGCCGCCTGCGCCATCGACGCGCTCGAAGGCAACTGAGCGACGACCCCGTCCGAGCGCGGAGTTATGGTCTCGCCCGCGACAGTCCTCGTATGGTGAGCGACGCGACCGACGGTACCGACGAGAACACGCCCGAGAACGACGACGCCGACGGCGCGGTGAACCCCACGGGGATGGGGGTAGGTATCGCCCTCGGCGTCGGTCTCGGCGCGGCGCTGGGTGTCGCGACGGACGACGTCGGCCTCTGGCTGCCGGTCGGCATCGCACTCGGTGTCGCGTTCGGTGCGGCGTTCAGCGCCGGGGTCGCCGAGTCGTAACCGACAGTTATCCCGGCGGCGTCCGTCCTCCCACCCATGATGGCCACCACCCACGCGCTGGCGGGACTGGTCGTCGCTAGCGCGGCGGTCGTGGTCGCACCGGGCCAGGCCACGACGGCGCTCCTCGCGGGGGCGGCGGGGGGACTGTTCCCCGACCTCGACGCCGTCGTCGGCACCCACCGCAGGACGCTCCACTTCCCGGCGTACGGCTGGGTCGTCGCCGTCCCGGCGGTCGGTCTCGCCGCGCTCGTCACGACGGAGTGGTCGGTCGCGCTCGCGGCGTTCACCGTCGCGGCGGCGCTCCACGCCCTCTCGGACTGGTTCGAGGCCGGCCGGGAGTGGCGCAGTTGGGAACGCACCAGCGACGAGGCGGTGTTCTGCCACCTGACGGGCGAGTGGCTCACCGCCAGACGGTGGATTCGCTACGACGGGTCGCCCGAGGACCTGTTCTGTTCGGCCGCGCTCGCGGGAGCGGCCCTGCTCGTCGTGACTGGACCGGTTCGCTGGCTTGTCGTCGCGTTGCTCACCGTCGGGACGGGGTACACGCTCGTCCGCCGGCGGGTTCCCGACGCCGTCGACCGCCTCCGGGCACGCACGTAGCCCCCGCTCGCGTCGGGGCTACGCACGTTGCCACCGCCACTTAGCCAGTAGGTTCCCCAGCACCTGACAGTCATGGGAGCGCTGGTCCAACGGTTCGGAGGTGTCGTCGGCCCGAGACGGGTCGCAGCAGTCGGTGGTGTCGCGCTGGCGGCCGTCGTGGTCGCTGTCGCCGGTCCGTTCTCGCTCCCGCCGGGTGTCGACGCCCGGACCGTCGGGCTGATGCTCGGTCTGGCGTTCGTCGCGCTGACGTGTCGCGGTATCGCGCTCCGGGGCGTCCTCGACATCCTCGGGACGCGCGTCGGCCGCCTCCGGGCGGTGGGGCTGTTCTTCGCGACGACGTTCGTCGGCTGCCTCGCCCCGTTCGGGAAGGCCGCCGCCGGCCCCGTCAGCGGCCTGCTGGTCTCCTCGGCGACCGACACGGAGTACGAACAGAGTCTCGCGGCCGTCGTCACCGTCGACGCCGTCGTCAGCGCGGTCGGCCTCGGGTTGGCGCTCGCCGGCCTCGGCGGGTCGACCCGCCCCGATTCGAGCGCCCTGCTGGCGCTGCCGGTGCTGGCCGTCCTCGGCGTCCTCGCGTGGCGCTTCCGGGACCGACTCGTCGGCGCGGCCGGTCGGGTCGTCGCCGTCCCCGTCCGACTGGTCTGTCGGGTCCTCCCCTCGAAGACGCCCCCCTCGACGGAGAGCGTCACCGAACGCGTCGAACGGGTCGTCGCGTCGGTCGAACTCGTCGCCCGCTCGCCTCGGCGACTCGCGGGCGTCGTCGCCATCGTCGCGCTCGGGCAGGTCGCCGCCGCCGCCTGCCTCTGGCTGGCGCTCGACGCCGTCGGCTCGGCGGTGTCGTTCCCGCTCGTCCTCGGCGTCCTCCCGCTCGCGGGCGTCGGGACGCTCGTCCCCTCGCCCGGCGGCGCGGCGGGCGTCGAAGCCGCCCTCGTCGGCCTGCTCGTCTCGTTCGCGGGCGTGGCGGTCCCGCCCGCCTCCGCCGCCGTGCTGCTCTACCGGACGGCGACGTTCTGGGCACCGCTGCCCGTCGGCGGCCTCTCGACGCTCGCGCTGGGCGGCCGCGAGGCCATCAGCGCCGCTCGTTCCACGGCCGACGGCGTCGCCTGACCGGCCCCGCTCCCGGTGCGACCGCTCGCCCGGAGACGGCACCCCTCTAGTACGCCCGTCGCTCACAACCCGCACCTTCTCGCGGCCGACGACCGACGTGGGTCGCCATGAACGGACGACCGACCGTCTCGCCGGACGGTGACCGACGGTGACCCGACGCGCCATCCTCGCCGCCGGGGTGTTCGGCTTCGGGTTCAGCGGACTGATCGACGTGCTGATTCTCCACCACGTCCTCCAGTGGCACCACCTCGTCTCGGGGGTCTACCCCACGAGCACGGTGAGTGGACTCCGGACGAACGTCCGCGCGGACGGACTGTTCTCGCTCGGGATGGTGGCTATCGCGGGGGTGGGTGCGGGCCTCCTCTGGCGGGCCGAACGCCGGGCGACGGCCCCGCTCCCGGTGCGACCGCTCGCCGGGGCTGCACTGATGGGGCTGGGGGCGTTCGACGTGTTCGACGCCGTCGTCGACCACGCCCTCCTGGGGCTCCACCGGCCGGTGGGCGCGGGTGGCAGTCCCCTCTCGCTCGGCGGCCAGTACAACCCGCACTGGGTCGTCGTCAGCCTCCTGTTCGTCGTCGCCGGCTACTACGTCTACCGGACGGGACGGCGCGACCCCCGGGGTGAGTCCGCGTGAGCGCCCCCGCATCGGCACTCCCGGCGGAACCGTCTCTGGTCACGCCGCTCCTCGCCGCGTGGCTCGGTGCCCGGCTCCCGGTCGGTCCGCTGCACGGGGCCGCGTCCTCGACTCCGGTTCCCCACTGGGTAGTCCTGTTGTTGGCCGTGCCGGCGCTCTGGCTCGCCGTCGCCGTGCTCGTGGTGGTCGCAGACCGCGCGTTGGCGGCCGTCTGAGCCGTCGTCCTCGAACGGTGTCGCCAGCGTGCTGTCGGTCAGTACGCGTGGCGGTGCCACCCGCCGTCGACGGGGAGCGTCGTGCCCGTGACGAACTCGGCGGCCGGCGAGGAGAGGTACGCCACCGCCTTCCCGAACGACGCCGGCGTCCCGAGGCTGTCGAGCGGGAGTTCGTCGGTCCGCTGGCGCTCGGCTTCGGCCTCGGTGATGCCCTCGCGTTCGGCGCGGGCGGCGAGTTTCTGCTCGATACGGTCGGTCACGACTCCCCGCGGCGAGACGCAGTTGACGCGGACGCCGTCCGCGCCGTACTCCTCGGCGAGCACCTTCGAGAGGCCGTAGATGCCCGGTCGGAACACGTTCCCGAGCGCGCCGCGAGCCGAGGGTTCGAGCGCCGACGCCGCGACGAGGTGGGTGATGGCCCCACCGCCGTCACGGAGCGCCGGCAGTGCGGTCTCGCAGGCGAGGACGGTGCTCCGCAGGACGTGGTGGTACGCGTCGTCGAAGTCGGCCATCGACAGCCCCGAGAACGGTGTCGTGTCTGGGCCGCCGTGGTTCGTCACGAGCACGTCGAGACCGCCGAGTCGCTCGACTGCGGTCTCGGTCGCCGTCCGGACGGACTCGGCGTCACCCAGATCACAGACGACGCTGTCGACGGCGTCCGGGGAGCAGTCGGTCGCCGCCCGAATCTCGGCCGTCGCCTCGTCGAGTCGCTCGGCGCTCCGCGAGGAGACGACGACGTGCGCACCCTCCCGGACGAGTTCCTCGGCGACGGCCCGGCCGAGGCCGCTGCTGGCTGCCATCACGTACGCCCGCGTTCCGTCGAGTCGGAGGTCCATACGACCGGTCTCGCGACGGGTCGTGTAGGCGTTTCCGTTCGTCCGTCGTCGATGAGAATCACTAAACCGCGGGATTCGCTCTAGTCGACAGATGAGCAACCCCCTCCACAACCCCGTCGTCCGCTACGGGATGGGCGCGAGCAGCGCCGCCGTCCTCCTGATCGCCGCGTTCGTCTTCGTCGACGACGGGACGATGCGCTACCTGCTCGCGGGTCTGGCCGCGGTCGAACTCGTGGTCGTCCCGCAGTTCCTCAAGTACGCCGCGAACCAGGAGACCGACGTCGCCTGAGTCGCGCTTCGGAGGCGGTCCAGCGGCCGTCTCAGACCTCCTCGGGGAGCCACCCGCCGTCGACCTCGACGTTCTCCCCGGAGATGTAGGCGCTGCCGTCGTCGACGAAGAAACGCATCGCCTGCGCGAGGTCGTCGTAGCGCGCCCACCGACCTCGGGGGGCGTCGTCGGGGAACTCGTCGGAGTTCTCGATGACGTACGGCGAGACGGCGTTGACGGTGACGCCGTCGTCCTGGGTGTCGGCGGCGAGCATCCGCGTGAACATCAACACGCCCGCCTTCGCGACGAAGTACGGGAAGTTCGTCGAGGAGACGAGACCCTTCTCCGCGGAGGCGTAGCCGACGTTGACGATGCGGCCCCACCCCGCCTCGCGCATCGGCCCGAGCGCCCGCTTCGAGCAGAGGACGGTGCCGTAGAAGTTCGTCTCGACGACGGTCTGCCAGTGGTCCCACTCGATGTCTTCCCAGTGGGTCGGCGCGAACGCCCCGACGTTGTTGACCAGCACGTCGACGCTCCCGAGGTCGGCCTCGACGGCGTCGAACAGCGCGTCGACGCCGTCGGGGTCGGTGACGTCGCCGCTGACGACGGTGGTGTCGACGCCGTGGTCCGCGACGGTGTCGGCGACCTCGCGGGCCGCCTCGTCGCTCGTGTTGTAGTGGACGGCGACGTCCGCGCCACACGCCGCCAGCGACTCCGTCAGCGCCGCGCCGAGGCCCTTCGCGCTCCCCGTGACGAGCGCCACGCGCCCGTCGAGGTCCGGTGATAGCATGACGTGTCAGTGGACCGCCCCGGACAAAGCGACGCGGGTTGCGGACACGGCGGCGAGGCGTGTCGCGGGCACACGGGAGCCACGTGGGGTCGCGAACGGACCGTGCACCGCTCGAAGTTTTAATCCGGGTCCGAGGTAATGTGTGGAGGATTTAACTGTCGTGACGTCGGTGGTAGAGCCAATGGCCTACTACGTGGGCGTCGACCTGGGGGCGACCAACGTTCGAAGCGTCGTCGCCGACGCCCGAGGCGAGGTCGTCGGTCGGGCGCGGGGGTCGACACCCACCGGACCGACGGGTATCGCGGTCACGGAGGCGGTCCTCGACACCGTCAGAGCGGCGTGTGCGGACGCGGACGTCAAACCCCACCGGGTGACGGCCGCGGGCATCGGCTCGTTCGGACCGCTCGACCTCGCCGCTGGAACCGTCGAACAGCCGGCGAACCTGCCCGACGCCATCGAACTCATCCCGCTGACCGGCCCGGTGGAGAACCTCATCGACAGCGAGGAGGTGTACCTGCACAACGACACCATCGCGGGGCTCATCGGCGAGCGGTTCTACGGCCCGCGCACCCCCGACGACGTGGTCTACCTCACGATGTCGACGGGTATCGGCGCGGGCGTCGCCGTCGACGGCAACGTCCTGAAAGGGTGGGACGGCAACGCCGGCGAGGTCGGCCACATGACGCTCGACCCCCACGGCAACATGACCTGTGGCTGTGGCTCACCGGGCCACTGGGAGGCGTACTGCTCGGGGGACAACATCCCGCGGTACGCCCGGCACCTCGCCGAACGCGACGGGGTCTCGACGGACCTCCCGCTGGCCGACCTCCAGGCCGCGGACGTGTTCGAGGCCGCCGCCGACCCGCTGGCGGCCCACACGCTCGACCGGGTCGCCGACTGGAACACGCTCGGGATGGCGAACCTCTGTCACGCCTACGCGCCCATCGTGGTGTACGTCGGCGGGTCCGTCGCGCTCCACAACCCCGACACCGTCCTCGACCCCATCCGCGAGCGCCTCGCGGACCACCTGCTCGTCAACGTCCCCGACGTCGAACTGACGACGCTGGGCGACGAGGTGGTCGTCAAGGGCGCGCTCGCCAGCGCCCTCACCGGCGGGACGGGCGAGCGCGCCGCCGGCCGGTCGTGACAGTCGCCGAACCGTAAGTCATACCGGGAGCGCTCGCCGAGTCCTCACATGGAGTCCCCCGAACTCGGTCGCCGCCGCGTCCTCCAGTCGCTCGGTGCGGCCGCGACGCTCCCCGCGCTCTCCCGTATCGCCGGTGCCCGGTCGACCACCCAGGACGAGTACGGCCCGCTCGGACGCGTCGAGGTCCCCGGAACCACCGAGGCCATCGTCTCCGGCGACGTCGTCTACCTCGCGACGACCACCGGGTTCGCCACCGTCGACGTGAGCGACCCCGCGAACCCGACCGTACTCGCCGAGGAACGCGACCTGCTGGCCGACCACGAGAACGGCCCGATGCGCCAGATTTACGACGTGAAGGTCGACGGCGAGCAGTTGCTCGTCGCCGGCCCCGCCAACACCCAGCAGGGTGTCGTCAACGCGCTCGTGCTCTACGACGTCTCTGACCCCGCCAGCCCCGAACAGGTGACCGTCTACGAGACCGAGTCCGCGAACCACAACGTCTTCTTCACCGACGGCGTCGCCTACCGGCCGAACAACTTCGCCCGCGGCCAGGCGAGCAACCCGGTGGTGATGATCGACGTCGAGGCCGGCGAGGAACTCGGCCGCTGGTCGCCCGCCGACGAGAACGAGGCGTGGGGCGAGGTGCCGCCGTACTTCCACGTCCTCCACGACATGTACGTCCAGGACGGCGTCGCGTACCTCGCGTACTGGGACGCCGGGACGTGGCTGCTCGACGTGAGCGACCCCGCCTCGCCGTCGGTCGTCGCTCACGTCCGTGGTCGGCCGCCCGAGGAACTCGCCAACGCCGGGCAGGGCGAGTACACCCAGCCGCCGGGCAACGACCACTACGTCGCCGTGAACGAGGACGCCTCGCTGCTCGGCGTCGGCGCGGAGTCGTGGGACAGCGAGGCCGACGCCGACAGCGACGGTCCGAGCGGTATCGAACTGTTCGACATCTCGGACCCCGCGAACCCCGAGAGCCTGTCGACCATCACGCCGCCGCCGACGCCCGACCCGACGTACGGCGGCGTCTGGACCACCTCGCACAACTTCGAGTTCTCGAACGGTCGGCTCTACACCTCCTGGTATCAGGGCGGCGTGAAGGTGTTCGACCTCTCCGACCCCGCCAGCCCCGGCGTCCTCCGGGAGTGGGCCGACCGGGAGAACGCGAGTTTCTGGACCGCACAGGTGCTCACGCCGGGCGAGACGTTCGTCGCGAGTTCCGAGGACCACAACGGCGAGGGGTTCTTCGGCGGGCTGATGGTGTTCCCCGACGCGCCGCTCGACGAGCGCTCGACGCGCACCCAGACGCCGACGCCGACCGACACGCCCGTCGACACGGGCGGAAACGGCACGGGGACCGGCGACGGGTCCGGCGGAAGTTCGCCGAGTTCGCCGACGACCAGCGGCAGCGAGGCCTCCAGCGTTCCGGCTACCGACGCGACGACCGCCGACCCCACCGAAGACTCCTCGGGCACCGGTCCCGGCTTCGGCGTCGCCGCGGGCGTCGCCGGGACGGGCCTCGCCGCGTGGCGACTGCTCCGGAACCGGGAGGACTCGGAGTAACGACGCCGACTACCGGAGCGCGTTTTCGACGGCGCTCGCCACCGCTCGCGCCTTCTCGGCGAGCGGTTCGGGTACCTCGCCCGCGGCGACCGCCTCGTCCAACTCGTCGTCGTCGACGCGCTCGACGCGACCGTCGGCGTGTTTCACCACGTCGACGTGGAGGTCGACGTACCGCGCCACGTCCGGGAACAACTCGACCGGCGTACAGACGTTGACGTACGTCCCGCGGCGTTCGCCGTCGCTCCCGCGGTAGACGGTCGGGTACCACCAGCGCCCCTCTTTCAGCTTCGTGACGGCGACGTCGCCCGCCCGCCGTTCGACCTCCAGCGCGTCGTATCGGCCGCCGGGCGTCATCTCGCGTTCGAGCGTCACCGCCCCGGACGGGTCGTACTCGGTCACCTCGCCGCGTCCGAGGACGATGAGCCGTCCCGCGGGTTTGCCGTGGCCGAGCGCGAGCGTGTCGCCCGCCGTCGGTCCGAACTGTCGGGTGAGTGCACCGAACGGGAACTCGCCGCCGGTCTCTCCCGCGTCGCCACAGACCGCCTCCACGAAGTCGACGGCGGCGCTGGCGGCGTTCGTCGCCGCCTTCGCGCGGTGGTGGCCGGCCATCGTCGGCGTCACCTCGCGTCGAATAGCGTCGAGTGCGAACCGCGTCTCGCGACCGAACCAGCACCAGGTCGTCGCCAGCCCGTCGGTCAGGCGGCCGGGATTACCGACCCCATCGTCGAGTGCGTCGAGGGCCGCCGCCCGCTCGTTGAGTCGGTCGACCGTCGCACCCAGCGTGTCGAGGTCGGCGTCGTCGGCCCGGCCGTCCCAGCGGAGCGCCCACCCCTCGCGAGGGTCCGTGGGGAGCAACGAGGCGAGTTCGACGCCGCCGGTCGTCGCGCCGCCACCGCTCGACCGGACGAGGCGGGCCAGCTCCGCATCGACCGAGAGGGTGGTCGTACAGCTCGGTCGGTCGTCGCTCCACGGGGCGGCGGCCTCGCGGACCTGCACCCGGAGCGTGTCGCCGGCTTCGACCTCGTCGTCGACCTGCGAGAAGTGGAGCCAGCCCTCGACTCCGGCGTCGCTCCCTCCGAGGTCGAGCACCGCGCCACTGCGTTTCGTCTCCTCGACTCGCGCGTCGAACACCGCCCCGGTCGGAGCAGGGTCGCTCCACGAGAGCGTGTCGATGCCGACCGACTCCAGGTGGTCGGTGACCGTCTCGACCGTCGCGCTCTCGCCGGCGACGCCGACGCCCTGTCTGTCGTCGGTCGTCTCGACGGTCGCCCGAGCGGGTGCGACCGGGAACGTCGCGTCGAAGCGCTCGCGGATGGGTTCCGAGGCCTGGACGACGCCCTCCTCCTCGTGGAGCAACTGGGTGAGCGCCGTCGTGTAGATGCCCCGGACGCGGACGCTCATAGCGCGTCGGGGTCGGCGGCGAACTTCGTCCGGCCGTTCACCGTCGGGCCGAGCGTCAGTTCGACGAGACCGTCGTCGAGCGGGCGACCACCCTCGATGGGGACGCCCCAGGTGTCGAACTTGAGGTACCCGCGGATGGCGTCGGCGTGGGTGTAGCAGTCGACGTGGTCGACGACGTGCTCGCTGACGCCGTCGGCGCTGTGAGCGAGGTCCATGTCCGAGTAGACGGTGTCGTGGGCCTCGAAGAACGCCACCAGCACGTCGGCGTCCTCGCGAGTGAACCGCTTGACGCGCTCGTCGGCGTCGCGGACCGCCTCGGTCGAGAGACCGACCTCGCGGAGCGCCCGTTGCGTTCGGCTGTCGAAGTGCATACCGTCGCTTCGACAGGGCCGCTCGAAAAGCCACCGGAGACGCCCGCGAGGCGTAGAGTTAGAAGGGTGGACTCCTTTCGTTCACGTATGGCACAACGCGACCCGGTGGAAGCCCGGGCCCAGCGCTCGCGCGACCTCTACGACATCGCGACGTGGGAGCCTCGCTCGGCGCTCGACCGGTTCGCCGTCCGCCTCTACCGGGCCGTCGTCGCCACCGGCAAGTGGGTGCTCGTCCTGCTGGCGGTCGTGTTCACGCTCGCCATCGGTGCGGCCGGCGCGCTCACGAACGAAGCCGTCCTCGGTCTCACAGTGCTGTCGGCGGTGCCCGCCCTCGCGCTCGCGGCGTACGTCTACCGGACCGACATCACCAGCGGCGAACCGCTGGGGCTACTGGCCGTCACGTTCGTCCTCGCCGTCATCTTCGCCAGCTTCGCCGCCGTCGTCAACACCGTGCTCGGCGGCGTCGTCGGTGCGGTCTTCGGCACGGCCCCGACCGCCGGGGGGACCGACACCACGGTGCTCTCGGTGCTCGGGACGGTGCTGTTCTTCCTGCTCGTCGTCGGCCCCATCGAGGAGACGGTGAAGATGCTCGCCGTCCGGTTCTACGCCTACCGCAGCGAGCGGTTCGACGCCGTCGTCGACGGAACAGTGTACGGTGCGGTCGCCGGACTGGGCTTCGCGTTCGTCGAGAACGCCATCTACATCCAGCGCTCGGCCGGGCAGTCGCTCGCGCTCGGTGCGCCCGAACAGGCGCTCGCGGAGGCTGGCGTCACCGCCGCCGTCCGCGCGCTGGCCGGCCCCGGCCACGTCGTCTACTCCGCGTTCGCGGGCTACTACCTCGGTCTCGCGAAGTTCAACCGCGAGAACGCCGGCCCCATCGTCGCGAAGGGCATCCTCATCGCCGCGCTCATCCACGCGCTGTACAACTCGCTGGCGACCGTCGTCCTCCCCGTGGTCACCGGTGCGGTCCCGTCGATTCCGCCGATTACCGTCTACTTCGGGTTCGTCGTCGTGTTCCAGGGGTTCTTCGGCTACCTGCTCTACCGGAAGATCAAGACGTACTCGGCCGCCTACCGCGACGTGATGAGCGACGCCGAACGCGCCGACTCCATCGGCGTCGAACGCACCGAGTTCGACGGGTAGACGGTTCGCTCAGTCCTCGCGGCCGAACCGTTCTGCGTACGCCACCTGCGGGTCGGCCGCCTCGGCGCTCAACACGCGCTCGACGTACTTCGCGAGCACGTCCACCTCGAGGTGGACCGGGTCGCCGACCGCCTTCTCCGACAGCGTCGTGACGTCGTACGTCGCGGGGATGATGGCCACCTCGAACCCCGACTCGTCGAGGGCGGCGACGGTCAGCGAGATGCCGTCGACCGTCACCGACCCCTTCTCGACGACGTACTGTGCGACCTCGTCGGGCAGCGAGAACCCGAACCGCCAGTCCTCGCCCTCCCGTTCGACGCTCGTGACCGTCGCCGTCGCGTCGACGTGACCCTGCACGACGTGGCCGTCGAACCGCCCGTCGGCGGGCATCGCCCGTTCGAGGTTGACGCGCTCGCCCGGTTCGACGCTCCCGAGGGCGGTCCGGTCGACGGTCTCGCGGGCCAGGAACACCGAGAACGTCTCGGCGTCGTGGTCCTCGACGGTCAGGCACGCGCCACTGACGCTGACCGACTGGCCGTAGCTGAGTTCGGGGGCGAACGAACAGGCGATGGTGAGGCGGCGACCGCCCTCGTCGGTTTCGCTCGCGACGACCTCGCCGGTCTCCTCGACGATACCGGTGAACATAGTGGCCGTAGGGGGGTCGTGGTGCAAAGCGTTCCGCTTCGTCGGCCGCACCCCGTCTCACAGCGGAACCGGACCGTCTCGGGGACCTCCAACATCGTTTAAGCCCGCTGACAGCCTCCGTTTCGACGGTGAATCACTCATGAGTGCTACCGTTCCCGAGTCCGGGGACCAGATGACGACGACCGACCGGGTGAGTTCCAGTCGAACCATGACCGCTGCGGGTATCGTGTTGAGTCTGCTCGGTCTGCTGGCCATCGTCTTCCCGTTCGTCACCGGCGTGTCGCTCTCGATACTGCTCGGTGCGCTGCTCGTCGTCGGGGCGCTGTTCCACGTCGCCCACGCGTTCAGCGCCGGCGGGTGGAAGGGGTTCGCGTTGCAGGTGTTGCTCGCGGGCATCTACGCCATCGCCGGTATCGGCCTGCTCGCGAACCCGGTGGTGGGACTGGCGACGCTGACGCTCCTGCTGGTCGGCTACTTCCTCGCCGACGGCATCGTCGAGATACTCCTCGGCCTTCGCCTCCGCGGCGACGCCGGGTGGGTGTGGCTGCTCGCCAGCGGCGTCATCTCGGTCCTGCTCGCCGTCCTCCTGTGGGTCGGCTTCCCGAGCACCGCCGCGTGGGCCGTCGGCCTGCTGTTCGGCGTCAGCCTCCTCTCGTCGGGCCTCTCGATGGTGTTCGTCGGGCGGAGCAGCGCGCGTGCCGAGACCGACACCGCTGCGGCGGCGTAATCGCTCCCTCTTCCGTTTTCCGCCGACTCGATGCCGCGAGCGACTGCGCCGTCACACCGGACTGCTCCGCGGCAGCGGCACCACACCGAACGTCTCTTCGGCGACGTCTCCACACCGACTCTCCCGGTCTGTCCGACTGTCGTGTCTCTCCCGGTTCCGTGGACACCGGGTTATCGTCGCTCGTGTCATACCGCAGTCATGCGACTCGTTCAGGTCCTCATTCCGAACGGTACCCGAGAGAGCGTGTTGGCGGTCCTCGACGACGAGGCCATCGACTACGCGGTAGTCGACGAGACCGGCCGCGGCGACTTCGAGGCGCTCGTCTCGTTTCCCATCCCCGAGAGCGGCGTCGAGGCGGTGCTCGACAGACTCGAAGGGGCGGGTCTCCGCGAGGACGCCTACACCATCGTCCTGGCGACGGAGACGGTCATCTCCCGGCGAATCGGTCGCCTGGAGAAACGGTACTCGGGCCTGCGTATCTCGCGGGAGGAACTCGTCGCCCGTGCGGAGGACCTCGCGCCGGCGGGGTCGACGTACGTCGCGTTCCTCGTGTTGAGCACCGTCATCGCCACCGCGGGGCTGTTGCTCGACTCGGCGGCGACCATCATCGGAGCGATGGTCGTCGCACCGCTGATGGGGCCGGCCATCACCGCCAGCGTCGGTACCGTCCTCGGCGACGAGCGACTCGCCTCTCGCGGTGTGACGTTCCAGGTGGTCGGGTTGGCGCTCGCCATCGCCGTCGGCGCGGTGATGGGCTGGCTGCTGAAGGACACGTTCTTGCTCCCGCCGGCGCTCGACATCCGCGAGATTCCACAGGTCGCAGAACGCACGAGTCCGACGTTCCTCTCGCTGTTCCTCGCACTCGGCTCCGGTATCGCGGGTGCCATCAGCGTCATGCGTAACGCCGGGTCGGCGCTCGTCGGCGTCGCCATTGCCGTCGCGCTCATCCCCCCCGCCGCCACCGCCGGCCTCGGCCTCGCGTGGGGGTACGAGATGGTCGCGCTCGCGGCCGGGACGCTCGTGCTGGTCAACCTGCTGGCCATCAACCTCTCGGCGCTCCTCCTGTTCTACCTCGCGGGCTACCGCCCCGTCGCCGACGACTCGTTCGACCCGGCGGCCGTCCGGCGGTCGGTGCTGACGCGTCTGGCCGGCATCGTCGCCGGGATGCTCCTGCTGTCGGTCGTCCTCGGGGCGGTCACCGTCGTCGAGTACCTCACCAACGAGGTCGAACTCGAACTCGACGCCGAGGCCCGGGCGATGCTCGACGACCCCGAGTACGAAGGGCTGAACTACGAGGGCATCACGACCGAGTTCGACTTCCGTCAGTACGTCTCCGAGGAGGAGTACGAGGTCGAGATCATCGTCGGCGTCGAGCAGGGGGCGACGGTCCCACCGGACCTCGCTCGACGGCTGGACGACCGACTGAGCCAGGCGACCGGCGTCGACCTGTCGGTCCGCGTCGGGTTCCTCGACGAACAGGTGTCCTGACGGTCCGCGGGTCACTCCGCGACGCTTTTCCCCGCCTCCCGCCAGAATCGCACATGGCTCGCGGTATCATCGGGACGGTCCAACTGGTCGCGACGCTCGTGTTCGCTATCCCGGTCGGCCTGTTCGGCGTGATGCAGCTCGTCGACGGCAACGAACTGTTCGGCGGCCTGTTGCTGGTCGCCGCCGTCGGGATGGTGCTCGTCGAGGAGTACCTGACGACGCCACAGGACGTCCCCGCGATGGCCGCCGAGAAGGCCGTCGACGCCGTCGTCGACGACCCCGACGACGACGGCTGACGACCCATCGGCCCACCCGTCGACCGCCGCACCGACTCGCCTCCTCTCGACTCACTCCGCGTCGATGCGGACCGTCATCACCGGTACCGACGCGGTTCGGACGACCTTCTCCGTCACGCTCCCGAGGAGATAGCGGTCCAGTCCGCGTCTCCCGTGGGTCGCCATCACCAGCAGGTCGACGCCCTCGCGCTCGGCGTAGTCGACGATGGTCCGCCACGGCGTCCCCTGCTCGACGGCGGTCGTCGCCTCGACGCCGGCCTCTGCGGCCCGGTCGGCGACCGTCGCGACCGCCTCCTCGCCGACCGCGGTGAGCGCGTCGACGACCTCGGTGCCGACGAGCGTCACGCTGTCGCGCTGGGTGTCGGCGACGAACAGTACGTGGAGCGTCGATTCGTGGATTCGGGCGAGTTCGAGCGCGTCGGTCAGCGCCTCGTCCGCGCCTTCACTCCCGTCGGTCGGGAACAGGATGCGGTCGAACATGACGTGTGAACGTATCGCACGACCGGGGATAAGTCGTGGGGCTGCGTCGCTCCGCGAGTGAGGGTTCGGGAGACCACGGAGGAGGGTCGTCGAGCGCGTTACTGGACGGCGAGTGGCTCCTGGGCTTCGGCCATCAGGTCGTCCAGGTCGCGTTCGGTGAGTTCGTTGTGGAGCAACACGTCGATGGGCAGGGTGGGGGCGCCGTCGACGAGGTTCTCCAGCAAGACGAGGCGTTCGCGAGCGCGGGACATCCCGACGTAGAACACGCGGCGCTCGTTGTCCGTCAGACAGGGGACGGGGTTGGTCGACTCCTCGAACGCCTTGGCCCCTTCGGGGTTCTCGTGTTCGATGGTCGCGGCCATCTGCTCGACGACCTTCTCGGTGAGGTCCGTCGCCACGAACACGTGGTCGGCCTCGCGACCCTTCGCGGAGTGGATGGTGCCGACGCGGACTCGCGAGCGGTCGACGTCCATGTAGTCACCCGAGACGTACGCGTCGAGCGAGCGCTTCTGGTAGTTCGTCACCTTCCGGACCATGTCCGCCGCAGAGGCGAGTCCCGGCGTGAACGGGGCGTGGTCCTTGACGAACGACTCGTCGACGGTCATCTCGGTGAGGTCCTCCACGCCCTCTGCCTCCTGGCGCTCGTCGATGGCGTCGAACAGGTCGTCGCGCTCGCCGGTGCCGAACGCGGCGGAGTCGAGCATCTCGGCGAGTCGGCGGGCCTGCAACCCGTTGATGGCCTCGCCGTTCTCCATCCGCTCGATGGCCTCGACGTAGTCGGTGAACCGGTCGGTCCACATCCGCTGGTCGGTGAGCACCTGGAACGGGATGCCGTAGGAGATGAACTCGTCCATGAATTGGAACATCTGGTAGCGCGCCCGGAACAGGAGCATCACGTCGCCGTCCTCGTCCTGTTCGATGGTCGCGCGGATGTTCCGCACGAGGTCGTACATCGAGGGGCTGGAGACGGCCTCGACGCGACCGCCCTCCTTTCGAGGTAAGAAGTCCTTCTCCTGGCGCTCGGTGACGTGGTCTATCTCGCGGTTGACGACGTTGAGGATGCGCGAGGGGAGTCGGTAGGAGGTGTCGAGGATGACGTCCTCGCCGACCTCGTCGAGCAGGAGGTGGGGGTCCGCACCCTGCCAGGCGTAGACGACCTGGTCGTCGTCGCCGGCGATGAGGACGTTCTCCATGTGGGGTTTCCACTCCTCGTACACCTCGTACTGGAGCGTCGTGATGTCCTGGAACTCGTCGATGACGAGGTAGTCGACGTTCGGCAGCAGCGAGCGCTGCTTGACGCGTTCGAGCATGTCCGCGAAGCCGACCAGCCCGTTGTCGCCCTTGTACTTGCGCCACGCTCGGATGGCCTCGGGCACGTCGAGGCGCTCGTCCGAGGAGGGCCACGTCGGGGTGTACTTGTTGCCGGTCTGGGCGTTCGGGTCGATGTCCGGCGGGAGGCGGACCTCGTCGACGTTCCACTGGAACGGGACGTCGTACCAGTCGGCGACGTCCCGGCGAGTGCGCTGGAGCCACTGGCTCGTCGCGATGAGCTTGTTGCCCATCGTCGTCGACCGCGAGGAGCGTCGGCGCGAGGACTCGTACTCGTCTTCGAACTCCAGCCCGTAGCTCTCACAGAACTCCTTCTTGTCCTTCTCGCCGACGACGTCGCCCCGCGAGAGGTTGAGCAGTTCGTACGCCTTCGCGTGCATCGTCGCGACGTTGCCACGGAGCGCCCGCGGGCTACAGTCGAGTCGTTCTGCGAGTCGTTCGCGGATCTCTGCGGCCGCTGCGCGCGTGTAGGAGACGACGAGGATGTCGTTGACCTCGACGTCGTCGTCGAGGAGGGTGTCGACACGGTCGAGGAGAGCGGTCGTCTTCCCGCAGCCCGGACCGCCGAACAGCCGGGTGACCTGCGTGTCCGTCATTGGACGTGGATAGTGGTCCGTCGGTATAAGTGACGTGGCTTTGGCGACGGAAACCGCCGGTACGTGCCACCAGCACACACTATGGCGGACGGGACCGTCGTGGCGTCGCGTCGGTCACGGCCTGCGTCCGGCGGGGGCGTCGACGTCACTCGACGACCGGACGAGCGGCGGAGAATCGGGTGGTCCGGGGTCGACCGGACGGTTCGAGTCGAACGGGCGGTTCGCGCGGGTGAGAGCGCCGACGACGGCTGCCAGCGACTACGGCATCCAGCCACAGACGCTGCACTCCGTGGCTGCGAGGTCGTGGAGGCTACAGCACTCCGGACACTGCTTCTTGTTATACTCTCGGTCCCAACTCGGCGCTTCTGTTCGGTGTCCGCGCTGTTCGAGGAAGTCGTCGAACATATCGCCGTTCGTCGCCATACAGGTATGACATTGCACACCACACTATTAAAGCTGTCTTCACCCCTCGTTAGCTGAGAACGGCCCGACGACCGACGGGTCGCTCGCCGTCGTGCGAAGATCGGTCTCACCTCGGCGCAGCCGTTCGGTTCTTGGGGGTCGCCGAACCGGCTCAGGTGAGGAAGAAGACGAGCGCGCTCACCGCGGTGACGCCGATGACGAACGCGGCGGCGAGCGCTCCGCCCATCGATATCATCGCGTTGGCGTGGGAGGCGAGCGTCTCGGTCCGGTCGTTGCCGAACACCGTCACGGTCGCGCGCTCGCTCGCCATCCCGGCGACGACGGGTTCGCAGTCCGCGACGGCCCGCGCCGCGAGGTCGAGGACGACCGCCTCCAGTTCGTCGTGGTCGATGGCTGCCCCGACCTGGTTGTCCGCTTCGACGGTGTTGACGATGTGCGTGTCCGTCGTCATCACCTCCGCGGCGTCGACGTACTCGCCGAGGGCCTCGACGAGTCGTCCCCGGAGACCGGGTTCCATGTTGTTGCCGTCGACGAGGACGTACGCGGTACGCTGTTGCCCGGCCTCGACGACGGCCACGCGGACGCCGAGCGGGCCGATGCCGTCGGCCGGCGTCCACTCCGTCCGCTCCCAGGCCACCCCGAGTCGGAGGCGCTGGCGGGGGGCGTCGCTCAGCGCGATGCCCGCCGTCCGGGCCGCCCCCAGCATGTCGAACGAGCGCTCGCTGCCCGGCGTGACGTGGCCCAGGTCCTCGCCTTCGAGGCCGTCGTTGCTGTTGTGGGCGTCGACGACCATCGCCTCGCGCAGGCCGCCGGCGCGGGCTTCCGCCCCGGCGGAGAGACCGACCGCGTAGTCCACGTCGTCGGCGAACTGTGGCGCGTAGCTGGCGACCAGCAGCGCGTCGTCGCCGAACGCCTGGGCGAGCAGTCCGAGTTCGCCCTGCTGGACGTGGTGGCTCTCGGTCGCGCGCTCGGCGTACTCGATGCGCTCGGCCGCCCGGTCGGCCGCCTCGATGAGGGTGTCGACCTCGCGTTCGGTGACGAGGTTGAAGTCGTGGCCGGCGGTCGCGTGGGGGGGAAACCCGAGCCCTTCGGTCGACGCGGCGACCCGTTGGGGGAGGTTCCCCCCGCCGATCTCGCCCATCGGCCCGGGGTGGATCATCGGGAGGACGATACGCGCCTTCTCCTCGCCCGGCGACCCGTCGTCGGCGACGCGGCGAAAGGAGAGGACGGTGACCGGGACGACGGCCTCCTCGCCCAACTGCTCGAAGAAGTCCTCCAGTTCGCGGGTGCCCTCGGCGATGTGGCCGATGAACCCGCGGATGAACTCCAGGACGCTGACGCCGAGACTACGTTTCCACGGCTGGTCGATGACGACGAGGAACAGCCACGTCGCGACGGCGTAGAACACGCACATGAACGCCAGCAAGAGGAAGTCGCTCGGGGCGATGGCCGACAGCGCCTCGGGGGCGCGGTCGGGCCGCGAGAGGTACGAGCGGGCGAGCGGCCCGCCGAACGTCAGATACGTCATCGTCCCGCTGTAGACGAACAGCAGCAACGCCCCCGCGAGCGTCTGGATGCTCGCGGGCAGGATGGCCCAGCGCAGCGCGTGCCCCGAGACGGCCATCGCGACGAACAGCCGGATGGCGAACACGCTGGCGAGCGCGACCAACAGCACGTCGAAGACGAACTGCTGACCGAGGTCCGGCACGCTCGGGACCAGCCCCGACACCGCGACGACGACCGCCGCGAGCGTCAGCAGACCGACCGTGACGAGTTCACAGAACAGCGCCAGCAGCGACGCTCGGTTGGGCGTGAGCTGTCCGTCGAGTCGCCGGTCGACCCACGGGGTGAGGACGCTCGCGGCGAGCGTCGGCACGCCGACGAAGAACACGCCCTGCCAGACGTCCTCCAGCAGGAATCGGGAGTCGAACGCGGCGATGCCGGTGACGGCGGCGATGAGCAGCGAGAACGCGACGCTGGCGTACCACTGCGGCGCGCGGAAGATGTACCGCGAGAGCGACGCGAGGTCGCCCTGCGTCGCGGTCACGTGCGACCGCCCCCTGTCACGTGCATCTACTCACAGAGCGCGACGAAGTTCTCGAAGACCTCCTGACCCCGTTCGGTGTGGGCGACCTCGGGGTGCCACTGCACGCCGAAGAGACCACGGTCAGGGTCGCTCATCGCTTCGACGCCACAGACGTCGCTCTTGGCGGTCCGGGTGAACCCCTCGGGGACCTCGACGACCTCGTCGGCGTGACTCGCCCAGACGCGGGTCTCGGGTGCGAGCGACCCGACCAGCGGGTCCTCGTCGTCGAGGATGTCGACGGTCACGTCGGCGTAGCCGCCGTAGTCACCCGAGGCGGTCGCGCCGCCCAGGGACTTCGCCATCAGTTGCATGCCCAGACAGATGCCGAGGACGGGGACGTCGCCGTCGAGGTAGTCGGCGCTGTGGCCGATTCGGTCCATGTCCGGGCCACCCGAGAGGACGACGCCGTCGGCGTCGACCTCCTCGGGGGGTGTCTCGTTGTCGACGATGTCGGTGTCGACTCCGACGTCACGGAGCGCACGGCCTTCGAGGTGGGTGAACTGCCCGTGGTTGTCCACCACGACGATGCGCGTCATTGCCGGAGCTACGTCCGTGACACGATAAAAACCCCACTGAACCGTCGCTGTCACGAGCGCCCCGTCTCCACCGGGTCGTCGGGTCCTCGAAGCCCACGGTGGGTGACGACGCGGGTGGGAGCGGTTGGCAGTGGTCGAACGTCGCCTCGGTTACGAATACGATGGACGAACGTCAAACGGGTCTCGGAGGCGGCTTTGACGATGTTCGCTGCACCCTGCCAGAGCAGGTCGTATGTTTATATGTCTACGTTCGTTACATCGCTCGACTGCCTATCCCGCCGTCGACGACGGCGCGGCATCACCTGAGAGGAGCCACTACAGTTTCAATGCCCACGAACGAACACCGGACGCGAGCCATCGAATCCCTCGAGGCGCTCGGTCTCCGCGAGTATGAGGCGAAGTGCTTCGTCGCCCTCGTCCAGCTCTCGGAAGGGACCGCCAAAGAGGTGAGCAAGGTCGCCGGCGTGCCACGCTCGCGCGTCTACGACTCCCTCGAGAAGCTACAGAACCGGGGTCTCGTCGACGTCCGCGAGTCCAACCCCCGCAAGTATCGCGGCGTCTCCGTCGACACCGCCGTCCAGACGCTCCGCAACGAGTTCACCTCGCACCTCGAAGCGGTGGGCGAGAACCTCAAGGAGCTTCAGGTGTCGCCTCACAACGGCGACAACGAGTTCTGGACGGTCTCGGGACGCGAGAACGTCAGCGAACGCGGGAACGAACTCATCGACGACGCGGTCCGCGAGGTCGTCGTCGTCCTGCCCGAGGACGACCACGTCGTCGACATCTCACTCGACTGGATTCGACGGAGCCTCGACGCGGGCGTCACCACCCTCGTCGACGCGCCGACGACCGCGGTCGAACAGCGAATCCTCTCCGAGACCCCCGGTGCACAGGTGTACACCTCCTCGCGCGAAGACGGCCGGAACCTCGGTCGCACCCTGCTCGTCGACGACAGTTCGGTGCTGCTGAGCGTCATCGAAGAGCCGCTCCCGACGGTTCAGGAGGAGACGGCCGTGGTGAGCAACGGCGGCGTCGGCACCCGAATCGTCTCGCTCGTCGACGACGTCTCCCAGAGCCGTCGCCGCTCGCTCGAAGAGAGTCCGGCGACCGCCGACACCGCCAACGACGACTGACCGTCCCGACTCGCAAGTCGGTTTGCCCTATTACGTATTCTCGCTGACGAGAATGTCGTCAGTCCCGGTAGCGCTCGGCGGCCGAGTCGAACCCGAGTTCGTCCAACTCCCGCGAGCGCCGGCCCTCGCGTTCGGCGAGCGCCTCTGGTGGGGGGCTGGCGTCGTCGTCGATGCGGGCGAACGAGTCGTGGACCTTCGCGTGACACCACCGACAGAGGTAGACGGTTATCTCGTGGGTCGGGTCTCCGGGCGAGTCATCGGCAGCGTGCCCGCTGGCACGAGCGCTGGCGCGATACGAGAGGTGGTGTTCTTCGAGCAGCGGTCGGTCGCCGTCGTGGGCCATCCGAACCTCGTTTAGCCCACAGCGGATACACTCGCGCGAGCGGTTCGTACACCGAAAGTGCGGGCAGTCGGCCCACTCCCAGTCCGGTCCCGACTCGCCGACGACCGGGCAGACGTAGTCCCGCTCGCGCATCGCGCGGAAGAACTTGGAGTTCGGGTCGGCGTGGTCGAACGCGAACCGACAGTTCCCGTCGTCGGTGACGTGGTCACACCGCTCGACGTAGTCGTACGGGTCGTCCACGCCGACGGAGGTGCCGAGCGGCGTCTTCTCCATGCGACCCCGTGCGGGCGCTCGGGTTTCAAGCTTGCTGGCGGCAGTCAGCGCACTGGACGAAGCGGTCGGTTCTTGTGCGTCCTCTCGAACGACTGGTCATGCGCGTCGTCCACGAGTCCGGCAGGGTGCTCGCGAGCGAGGTCGAGACCGCCGACTCCATCCTCGCACAGGGTCGCGGCCTGATGTTCCGGCGGTCGATTCCCGACGACTACGCCCTCGTGTTCCCGTTCGGCGAGCAGGTCCAGCGGAGCCTCCACATGCTGTTCGTCCCGTTCCCCATCGACGCGGTCTGGCTCTGTGACGGCGTCGTCCAGCAGGTGACGACGATGCGCGCGTGGGTCGGGTTCGGTCGCGGGCTCGGCGACACGGTCGTCGAGGCACCGGCGGGGACGTTCGACGACGTCGCGCCGGGCGACCGACTCCGCATCGAGTCGTGAGCGGTCGCTCGCGGGTGTGAGATAACGAGAGTGAGTTCGCAGGTGTCGGTCACCGCCGGGTGCCCGGCCCGGTGTTCCCCGAGTGGCTCAGTCGTCGCCGACGGCCTTCGCGTCGGGCGTCTCGGCGCTCGCGGAGACGATCTCGTAGAGGTTCTGCCGGGCGTCGGCGAAGTAGACGTCCTCGTCGACGGCCTCGATACCCTCGAGACGTTCCAGTGCGTAGCGGACCGTTCGAGCCGAGAGCATCGACTCCTCGACGATGCCCTTCTGGGTCAACGGTCCGTTGTACTGCAGCACTTTGTATACGAGCTTCGCGCTCGGCGGTAGGTCGGCAAGGCCCTCGGCGGAAGAGTCGCTCATAACGGTATAAATAGACACGTGGACACCGCATAAAGATTGACCCGAGCGTCGGAATTCGGATACGTCGGCCGCGAGCGGACCGAACGGCTTTTGCGGCCCGACCGACCACTCTCGGACATGGCTACCGACACGGTCGACCGCCCGAGCGACCATATCCGGGGTATCACCGTGACGGCGCTGGCCTCGCTGCTGGGCATCGCCGCCGCCTTCGGGTCGTACACGATAACCACCGACCCCACGGCGACCGCGGTCGTCTACGCCCTCGTAGCGGCCATCGTCGTCCAGTTCCCCGTGCTTCGGGTCACTGGCCTCAAAGAGGAGTTCTCCACGAAGGACTACCTCTACGTCGCGTTCATGACGTTCGCGCTGTGGTTCGTCTGCTTGACTATCCTCTTCACCGCCGACGTCTCCCTCTGATGGCGGACGACAGCATCGCGGTCGTGGACCTCGACAGGTGTCAGCCCGACCGCTGTAACTACGAGTGTGCGAACTACTGCCCACCCAACCGGACGGGCAAGGAGTGCATCACCACGCGCGAGGAGCGCCACGGCGACGACGCCTACGAGGGCGACCCCGACCAGATATCCATCTCCGAGGACATCTGTCTGGGCGAGTCCTGTGGTATCTGCGTCGTCAAGTGCCCGTTCGACGCTATCGAGATCATCAACCTCCCGCAGGAACTGGAGGACGAACCGGTCCACCGCTACGGCGAGAACGCCTTCTCGCTGTACGGTCTACCCGCCCCACAGGACGGCCAGGTGACGGGCATCCTCGGGCCGAACGGCATCGGGAAGACCACCGCCGTCCACATCCTCGCCGACGAGTTCACGCCGAACCTCGGCGACCCCAACGCCGAACCGGACTGGGACGCCGTCATCGACGAGTACCGTGGCACCGAACTGCAGAGCTACCTCGAGGACGTGCAGGCCGGCGACGTCACCGTCGCCCGCAAACCGCAGTACGTCGACCGGATTCCGAACCAGTTCGACGGCAACACCCGTCAGCTGCTCGAATCGGTCGACGAACGAGACGTCGTCGACGACCTCGTCGACCGCCTCTCTATCCGGCAGGTCATCGACCAGTCCATCGACACGCTGTCGGGCGGGGAGCTCCAGCGCGTCGCACTCGCCGCCACGTTGGCACGCGACGCGGACTTCTACTTCCTCGACGAGATAACGCCGTACCTCGACATCGGCCAGCGCGTCACCGCCGCTCGACTCATCCGGGAACTCGCCGAGGAGGGCGACCGTTCGATGCTCGTCGTCGAACACGACCTCGCGGTCCTCGACCTGCTCGCGGACTCGCTCAACGTCGCCTACGGTGAACCCGGTGCGTTCGGCGTCATCACGCCGCCGAAGTCCACGCGCCAGGGCATCAACCAGTACCTCTCGGGCTACCTCGAGAACGAGAACATGCGTATCCGCCCGGAGGCCATCGAGTTCGAGCGCCACGCGCCGCGCTCGTCACACCGCGGCGAGACGCTCGCCGAGTACCCGGACCTCACGATGTCCTACGGCGAGGACGAGTTCACCCTCGACGTGGAGGCCGGCGAGATTCTGAAGAACGAGGTGCTCGGCATCGTCGGTCCCAACGGCATCGGGAAGTCGACGTTCGCGAAACTGCTCACCGACCGCCTCGAACCGACCGAGGGCGAGATCGACACGAAGCTCGACATCTCGTACAAACCGCAGTACGTCGACATCGACCAGCCGATGCGCGTCGACGCCTTCCTCGCCTCCATCACCGACCAGTTCGGGTCGTCGTACTGGGAGACCGAGATCGCGAACCCGCTCCAGTTGGGCCGCATCATGGAGCAGAACCTCACCGACCTCTCCGGTGGGGAACGCCAGCGCGTCGCCATCGCGGCGTGTCTCTCGAAGGACGCCGACCTCTACCTGCTCGACGAGCCGTCGGCGCACCTCGACGTCGAACAGCGGGTGCTCGCGACCCGCGCCATCCGCCGGTACACCGAGAACCACGACGCGACGGCGATGGTCATCGACCACGACATCTACATGATCGACCTGCTGTCGGACCGACTGATGGTGTTCGACGGCGAACCCGCGGTCCGCGGTGAGACGTCGCCACCCGTCGGGATGCGCGAGGGGATGAACCGGTTCCTCTCGAACCTCGACATCACGTTCCGCCGCGACCAGCGCACCAGTCGTCCGCGTATCAACAAGCCCGGCAGCCAACTCGACCGCGAGCAGAAGAACGCCGGCGAGTACTACTACGCGCCGGCCGGCGACGACGCCGAGGAGTAGCGCGGTTCGGACCGAGCGAAGCGAGGGAGAACCGCGGGAACGAGCGAGGAACGCAGTGACTCGCGAGGAGTAGGGAGACGCTCGCGGTGCGAGCGTCTCCGAAACCCGAACGGGGAGCGTCAGCGACCCGTGAGGGGTGACGAGGCGCTTCGACCCACCGCACGCTTTTATCGCCCGCCGTCGGAGGCTCTGACGTGCACGACTACCACGTCCACTCGAACTACTCCGACGGCACGTTCCTCTGGCACATGTGTGCCGCCGCCGAGGAGGCCGAACTGGACGGGATCGGCTTCGCCGACCACTGCAACGTCTCCGCTCGTGACCCGCAGCGCCGAGAGAAACAGCTGTTCGGGTTCAACCTCGACGCGACCTACGAACGCCGACGCGCCGGTATCGAACACCTCCGCGAGCGCTACGACTTCCGTATCTACGACGCCGTCGAGATGGACTACCTGCCCGACGAGGAGGAGCGTATCGCCGCGTTCCTCGACGACGCGGGGTTCGACTACGCCGTCGGTAGCGTCCACTCCGTCGACGACCGGAACGTCCAGGGGGCCGGTCAGTTCCGCTCGATGAGCGACGCCGAACGGCGCGCCGTCGCCGACGACTACTACGACACGCTCGTCTCGCTCGTCGAGTCCGAACTGTTCGACATCGCCGCCCACGCCGACCTGCTCGAACGCACCGAACCGCTCCGCGGGTTCGCCACCGACGACCACTACGACCGGGTCGCCCGGGCGTTCGCCGACTCCCGGACCGTCCCCGAGATAAACGCCGGGCGCGTCCTCCGGGACTACGGCGAACTCCACCCGGCCCCGCGATTCTTCGAGGTGCTCCGCGAGCACGACGTTCCGTTCGTCCTCGGAAGCGACTCTCACGACCCCGACGAGATTCGTCCTCGTGGCCGGCGACTCCAGCAGTTCTGCGACGAGACGGGCCTCGAACCGGTCGAACTAGACCTCTGAGGCGGTGTCGTTGCCGTCGCTGTGCGGTGACGGTGTCGTGTGGCCCTTCTCTGTCGTACCGCGAGCGAGTGAAACGAGCGAGCGGGCCGAGGCACCCCCGAAGGGGGTGACGTCGGCTTTTGGTCCAGCTTTTGCCAGCGAGCCGTCAGCAGTCGCGAGCGCTAGCGAGCGTACTGCTGACAGGCGAGCGCAGCAAAAGGTGGGTGCTCAATGCACGAGCCGCGAGCAGGTGCCACAGAGGTTCTGCTCTTTGACGTCGACCTCTCGCACCGTCGGCGAGAAGTTCATCACGCAGCGTTTGTTGTCGCAGTGCTCCAGCCCGAGGGTGTGGCCAATCTCGTGGACGACCTCCTTGCGGACGCGGTCGGCGAACACCTCGCTGGCGGACTTCTGGGCGAACCCGCCGTCGGAGGAGGTCTGGAGGCGGTACGTCGAGATGACGCTGCCCGCGCCGTCCAGATACGCCAGCCCGAAGACGTAGTTGCGCCGGCGGTAGAACAGGTCGTTCGGGGTGATGGCGATGTTCTTGTCTCCGTCGCCCACACGGCCGGCCAACTCGATGAACTCCTCGGCGCGGTACTGCCCTCGGTTCGGGTCGTACGCCGTGTCGGGAATCGGCTGTGCGGCGTGGACGGTGACATCGCAATCGTAGACCGACCGGAGTCCGGACGACGCCTCGCGTTTGACGACTGCGGGGACGTCACCGACCGGCACGATGTCAACGTGCATGAACCAGCGTATGAACGGCCCGGCTATAAGCCTCCCGACGTGGACACGCGTCGTGTCCCGGTTCTGACGACTGGAACCGGCCCGTTCGCGGGCGAGCGCCGCAAGAACCCGTCCGCACCGGACGACTGAAGTAGCGTCGCCGCGGTGGGTTCGACGTGCAACCGGCCACGCGAGACGCGCTCGTCGCTCGACTTGCTCGCTACGACCGACTCGTCGAGGTGGGCGTCGGCAACCGCCCAGACGTGGCGAGCGCGCTGGCCGAACGCTCGACGGTCACCGCGACCGACGTCCACGACCGGCCGGTGCCGTCGGGCGTCCGGTTCGTCCGCGACGACGTGACGAGTCCGGACCCGTCGGTGTACCGCGACGCCGACGCCATCTACGCGCTGAACCTGCCACCGGAACTCCACCGGCCGGTGGGGGAGCTCGCACGCCGCTACGGCGCGGACTTCCTGTTCACGACGCTCGGGGGCGACCCCGCCTCGATTCCCGCCGACGCCGAGACGCTCCCCGGCGAGACGCTGTTTCGCGCCCGCGACACCCCGCTCCCCTGACCCCCTCCGCTCTCTGTGACATGAACGTAGACACCATCGTGCTCGACATCGACGGCGTGCTGGTCGACGTGGCCGACTCCTATCGCCGTGCCGTCGTCGAGACGCTCGACCGAACCTACGACGAGACCATCGACCGCGACGGCGTCCAGTCGTTCAAGGACGCCGGCGGGTTCAACGACGACTGGGAACTCACCCACGCCGCCGCGCTCTACATCCTCGCCAGTCGCGAGGGGTACGACGCGCCACTCGGGCGGTTCACCGACGCTATCGCCGCCAGCGGCGGCGGCCTCGACGGTGCTCACACCGTCGTCGCCGACGCCCTCGCTCCCGACGCCCGCGAACGCGTCCACGCCGCCTGGGACCCCGACGCGCTCACCGACACGTTCCAGCAGTTGTACCTCGGGAGCGACCTGTACCGCGAGTTGGAGGGTGGCGACACCATTATCGAGCGCGAGGGGTTCATCCACGACGAGTCGGTGCTCGTCGCGCCCGAGACGCTCGACCACCTCCGCGAGCGCTACGCCGTCGGCGTCGTCACCGGCCGTCCCGAGGCGGAGGCCGCCCTCGCGCTGGAACGGGTGGGGCTGGACCTCCCCGACGAGCACGTCGTGACGATGGACTCGCCGGTCGCCGGCAAACCCGACCCCGAGGGGCTGGTCGGCCTCGCCGAGCGACTCGACGCCGACCGCCTCGCGTTCGCGGGCGACACGCTCGACGACGTCCAGACGGTCCACAACGCTCGCACTGTCGACGACCGGACGTACTTCGGCATCGGCGTCCTGACCGGTGGGTTGACCGGCGAGACCGGCCGAGAAGCGTTCGAGCGGGTCGACGCCGACGCCGTCGTCGAGACCGTCGACGACCTGCCGACTCTGCTGGAGTAACGGGCGACCGGTCGGCGGCAGACCGGCCACACTTTTGTCACTCCGAGCGAACGACTGTGGACGATGGCTCGTGCCTGGATTGGTCCCCTGCTCGCGGCGGTCGTCGCCGTCGCCGCCCTCTCGATGGCGGCGGCGACGTTCGACTCCGCACGTCCCGACGAAGGACTCACGCTCGGTGGTGGCGACGGCGCCGACACCGGTCGCAACGTCGGCGGCGGCGACGGCGCATCGAGCGCCGGCGACGCGCCCGTCGTCCCCGCGCTGCTCCCCGACGTGGCGTTCGGCAGCGACGAGGCGACCCTCGACGACGGTGGGGGGTCGCTCCCCGTCGTCGTCCTCCTCGCCGTCGTCGGTCTCCTCGCGCTCGCGGCGGGGGTCCTCTATCGACTCACCGGTGACGACGACCGAGCGAGTCTCGACGACACGACGACGCCGGACGCGACGGCCACGGACGCCTCCGACTGGCCGGTCGACCCGTCGCTGTCCAACGAGGTGTACCGGGCCTGGTACGACCTGGCTCGGCGTACGCCGGTCGCAAATCGAGCGACGGCGACCCCGGGGGACGTCGCGGTCGCCGCCGTCGCGAACGGTCAGCCGTCGGGGGGGGTCCGCG
>NZ_JALXFV010000001.1:127533-215748 GCF_023699475.1 Halomarina rubra
CTGACCGACGAGTTCTGTCGGGTTCGGTACGCGGCCGCCCCCGTCACGGCCGACGTCGAGTCCCGTGTCCGGTGGGCGCTCGACCGCCTCCGTACCGACGAGGAGGTGCGGTCGTGACTCTCGCACGGCGACTCGCGACGGGTGTCGGCTTCCTCGCCGTCCTCGGGGGCCTCACCGTCGCCGCGGTCCCGTCGCTCGCGCCGGCGCTCCCGTCGGTGACGGCCCTGACGGCGGCGGTCGGCCTCGGTGCACTCCTCGTCGGCGGGCACGCGGCGTACGGCCGCTCGCGGGCGGCCGGCAGCACTCACCACGAACTCGCGGCGACGCCGACGTCGACTCCGCCTCCCGAGGCGGCGCTCGCGGTCTACCTCGACGACGTCACCGGCGTCCCCGGTCCGGTCGACGAGCAGGCACGGGCGGCGGCGTACCTCGACGTACGACGGCTGACGGTCGCGGCGCTCGTTCGGAGCGAGGGCTGCTCACCCGCGGCCGCCCGCCGTCGACTGACGACGGGCGAGTGGACCGACGACACGGTCGCGGCCGCGTTCTTCACGGGAGCGTCACCGTCGCTCCGGGACCGTCTCCGGGAGTGGGTGACCGGCGAACCGACGTTCGAGCGCCGCGGGACACGTGCCGTCGCGGCCGTCACTCGAATCGACGCGGCTCCCGAACCGGCCCCATGACGGCGGGTGCTCCCGACGAGCGGACGTTGGCGACCCGACGCTGGCACGGCGTCGCCGCGCTCGCGGTGGTGACGACGGCCGTCGGCGTCGTCACCGCGCGACCGGGGCTGCTGCTCGTCTCCGTCGTCGGGGTCGCGGTCGCCGCCTACGCCAGCACGGCGAGCGCACCGGCGACGACGCTCGCGCTGACTCGGACGGTCGACACCGAGCGCCCGAGCGACGGCGAGACCGTCACCGTCACCGTGACCGTCGAGAACACCGGGGAAGCGGCCGTCTCCGACCTCCGACTGGTCGACGGCGTCCCCTCGGGACTCGCCGTCGTCGAGGGGACCGCACAGTTCACGACCGCGCTTCGACCGGGAGCGATCGCCCGCTTCGAGTACGACGTGCGGGCGGCCCGTGGCGACCACCGGTTCGACCCGGCGACCGCCGTCGTCCGCGACGCCGGCGGTGCACGCGAACGCCGGGTCCGCCTCGTGGCTCCGACGCGACTCCGGTGTGTCCCACGACTCGGACCGCTCGCGCCGCCCGCGCTCCGGGCGCTCACGACCCGACACAGCGGCCCGCGCCGGACGCCGACGCCCGGTGCCGGGACCGAGTTCGTCACCGTCCGGGAGTACCGACGCGGCGACCCACCCTCGCGCATCGACTGGCGACGACGCGCCCGGACCGGCGACCTGGCGACCGTCGAGTTCGCCGAACCGCGGGCGCTCCGCGTGCTCGTGCTGGTCGACGCTCGACCGGTCGCGTACGCGGCCCCAGGCGACGACGAGGTCGGCACGCCGGACGCGTCGACGGGTCACAGCGACACCGCCGTCGACCGGAGCGTCGCCGCGGCCGGCCGCCTGTTCGCCGGTCTCCTCGACGCCGGCCACACCGCCGGTCTCGCCGCGCTCTCCCCGCGGTCGTTCTGGCTCGCTCCCGGCGGTGGTGCGGGCCACCGCGCTCGTGGCCGCCGCGAACTCGCGCTCCACCCGGCGTTCGACGCGACTCCGCCCGACGCGGACGTCGACGAGCGGCGCGCGGTCGACCGTCTCGTGGCCCGTCTCGCGAACGACACGCAGGTCGTCGTGCTCTCGCCGCTGGTCGACGAGAGCGTCCTCGGGGCGATTCGGCGACTCGACGCGGCGGGCCACCGTGTGTCGGTGCTGAGTCCCGACGTAACCGGGACGGCGACTCCGGGCGAACAGGCCGCCCGACTGGAACGGGTCGGACGAATACGGTCGCTCCGTGGTCGGGGCGTGCCGGTGCTCGACTGGCGGTCCGGGACGTCGCTCGACCGTGCGCTCGCCGGGAGGCGGTGGCTGTGAGTCGTGTCGTCCGGGTCTGTCGTGCCGGCCGGGTCGGACTGGTCGGGGCGGCGGGCGCGGGGACCGGTGCGGTGGTCCTCGTCTCGCCGTCGCCGACCGCGGCCGCCGTCGGTGGCGGTGCCGTCCTCGCGCTCGTCGGGGGCTGTCTCCGCTCCTCGCGGCGACTGCTGACGCTCGCGGCGACACTGCTGTTCGGCTGCGTGCTGACGGCGGCCGTCCTCGGCGTCCCGACGCCGCTGGTGCTCGTGGCGACGGTGCTCGCCGTCCTCGCTTACGACCTCGCGGAGAACGCCCTCGCGCTCCGTCGACAGGTGCCCGACGCCGCCACGACCCGAGTCGAACTCGTCCACGCGACGGCGACGACGACGCTCGCTGGCGGGGTCGCGGGTGTCGCCTACGCGCTGTCCTCGCTCGCGCCCTCCGGACTGCCGGGGGTCGCGTTCCTCGGTCTCCTCGCGGGTGCGGTGGTGCTCGTGTTGGGGTTGCGAGCGTGACCGGGACGCAACCGTCTTGCCCGCTCGCTCGGAGCACCGAGTGATGCCCTCCGACGACGGCTCTCCCGACGACGGTCCACCGAGTCTCGCGCACGCTGCGCTCCCGCCGTTCTCCCTCGTGGCCGCTGCGAACGCGCTCGCGCCGCCGGACGCCGTCACGCAGTTGTACTACCTCGGGCCGGCGCTCGTCGCCGCGACGTTCCTCACCGTCTGGCTGGCACGCGGGGGCGGGTGGGAGCGTCTCGGGCTGTGGACGACGCCCTACACGCTCCGTGTGTTCGGCGGGTCGTGGTTCCTCGTCGCCGTCGTCGGTGGCGTCGTCGCTGCGTCGCTCGACGGCGTGGCGGGGCTGGTCGTGGGCGTGCTGGGCTACACCGTCGCCACCGTCCTCGCGACGTGGCTGGCCTACCGTGGCGGGGCTGGGACGCTCCGCCGAGCAGTCCGCCGGTAAGTTCCGACGGGCACACAACGCTTAATCGCCGGACGTGCGACGTACGCACATGCGAATCGCGCTCTGTGGCGGCACGGGTGACGTCGGCGAGGGACTCGCGCTCCGGTGGGCGTACCACACCGACCACGAGGTGCTCGTCGGGTCGCGGGACCCCGACCGCGCCCGCGAGAAGGCCGAGGAGTACGAGACCGAACTGTCGAGTCGCGGCGTCGACTGCACGGTCAAGGGGTTCGACAACGCGATGGCCGCCGACCGCGCGGACGTAATCGTCCTCGCGGTGCCCGCGTACCACCTCGTCGACACCGTCGAGGCAATCGCCGACCGTCTCGACGGCGACGACGTGCTCGTCACGCCCGCCGTCGGGATGAAACGCGACGACGACGGTTTCCACTACAACCCGCCGAGCGCGGGGAGCGTCAGCGCACTCGCCGCCGACGCTGCCCCCGACGACGTCTCGCTCGTCGGCGCGTTCCACAACCTCGCGGCCGGCAAACTCGCCAACCTCGACGCCGACCTCGACTGGGACGTGCTGCTGTTCGGCGACGACCCCGACGCGAAGGACATCGTCTCGATGCTCGCCGAGGAGATTCGCGGTCTGCGAACGCTCGACGTCGGCGGCCTCGCCAACGCGGACGAGGTGGAGGCGTTGACGCCGCTGCTCATCAACGTCGCGACGAACAACGACGGGATGCACGACCTGGGCGTTCGGTTCCAGTAGCGACTCGCCGAGGTGAGCAGTGTCGAAAAAGCGGTTCTCGTCTACGCGCCGGCGGATTCGAGCGCGCCTTCGATGTCGTCACGCTGGGTGACGCCGACGAAGCGCTCGACGACGCCGTCGTCGTTCTCGATGATGAGCGTCGGGAGCGAGCGGACCTGGTACTCGTTGGCGACGTCCTGTTCCTCGTCGACGTTCACCTTCTCGACCTCGAAGCGGTCGCCCCAGTCCTCCTTGATGTCGTCCAGGATGGGGTCCTGGGTCTTACACGGGCCACACCAGTCGGCGTAGAAGTCCTTGAGTGTCACCGTCATCGGTACGACGACGTTGCCGTCCGCTCCGAATAAGGGTTTCCACTGTTCGCGAGCGGCGCGCCGAGACGGCCACCGACGGTCGTTCGCGGCGACGTCTCGGTGACGAAACGTTTAGGGCGTCGCGTCGCTCACCGTCGCACATGAGTGGAAGCAATAGCGGTGGGCTGATGTCCAGTGCCGGACTCGTCCGGTACTTCGACTCCGAGGACCGCAACGCCCCGCGCATCGACCCGAAGACGGTCGTCGCCTTCGGCGCGATGTTCGGCCTCCTCGTGATGGTCCTGACGGCCGTCGCCGTCTGAGGACGCCCCGACCGCTTTCTCGTCTCCGCGTGCCGTCGTCAGCGACCGCTCTCCGGTGTCGGCTCCGCCGCGAGACGACGTCACGACCCCACGACCGCCGTCCCGCGACACTTTTCCCCGGAACTCGCCTAGCAGGGCCATGACACTCGTAGCCGGCGTCGTCGCGGTCCAGGGCGACGTCTCGGAGCACGCCGACGCCATCCGGCGGGCGGCCGCGGCCCACGACGAGGACGCCGAGGTCAGGGAGATACGCACCCCCGGCGTCGTTCCGGAGTGTGACGTGCTGTTGTTGCCCGGCGGGGAGTCGACGACCATCTCCCGACACCTCGCGACCGACGGTATCGACGCGGAGATTCGCGAGCACGTCGCCGCCGGCAAACCGCTGTTGGCGACGTGTGCGGGGCTCATCGTCGCCTCGACGGACGCCAAGGACGACCGTGTCACGACGCTCGACGTGCTCGACGTGACCGTCGACCGCAACGCGTTCGGCCGGCAGGTCGACTCCTTCGAGGCTCCCCTCGACGTCGACGGCCTCGACGACCCGTTCCCGGCGGTGTTCATCCGCGCGCCCGTCATCGACGAGGTCGGTGCGGCCGTCGAAGTGCTTGCGTCGTGGGAGGGGCGGCCCGTCGCGGTCCGGCAGGGGCCGGTCGTCGCCACGTCGTTCCACCCCGAACTCACCCCGGACCCTCGACTCCACGACCTCGCGTTCTTCGAGTCGGTGCTGGCGTAGCGGCGCGACGTTCGGAGCGCCGTCGTCGGTCGGGAACTCCCGACGCGGCCGCACAATCCGTCCGGAGAGTGAGAGGTGTTATCCGTCGGGGTCTCCGAGAGGCGGCTATGAAAGCAGTGATAGAGTCGGTCCGGGTCGCCGGGACCCCTCGGGGACCCGCACCAGTCGTCCTCCTCGACGTCGAGGGGCAGGCCGACGTGCTCCCCATCTTCATCGGTTTCGAGGAGGCGACGAGCATCGCCCGCGGGATGGACGCCGCGGACATGGGTCGGCCGTTGACCCACGACCTCCTGCTGGACGTCGTCGAGGAACTCGGCGGCCGGGTCGACCGTGTCCACGTCGCCCGGCTGAACGAGGGGACGTTCATCGCGGACCTCCACCTCAACACGCCCCGCCAAGACGTCACCGTCGACGCTCGACCGAGCGACGCGCTGGCGCTGGCCGCCCGGACGAACTGCCCGGTGTCGGTCGCCGACGAGGTGTTCGCCGAGGCGAGCGACGACCCCGACCGCTACGCCGAACTCGACGACATCCGCGACGTCATCCGCGCGGAGATGGACGCCGAGGAGGAGGGGTTCCTGTGAGCGAGGGGTCGACGGGCGGGACCGGCGAGACCGGCGAGACCGCCGAGGACGCCCCCGCCGCCGACGTGCTCGACGACCTGTTCGCGGTCGTCGAGGAGCGCAAGGAGACGCTCCCCGAGGGCTCCTACACGACGTCGCTGTTCACCCACGAGAAAGGCGAGAACGCGGTGCTGGAGAAACTCGGCGAGGAGGCGACCGAGATCGTCCTCGCGGCGAAAGACGACGACGACGAGGAGTTGGCCCACGAGGCCGCCGACTTCGTCTACCACCTGCTCGTCCTCCTCTCGATGAAGGGGATGAGCCTCGACGACCTGCGCGCCGAACTCGAAGAGCGTCGCTGAACGCCTCGAACGCCGCTGAGCGCTCTTCTCTCGGCTTCTCGTTCCGACTCAGTCCCGTCGCTCGAACCGGTGGCGGACCACGTCCGCGTCGTCGTTCCACTCGAAGCCGTCGCTGTGGGCGTGTTCGAGTCGCTTCCGGTACGCGTCGAGGTCTTCCGAGCCTTCGGCGCGGGCGTCCGCGTCGGTCAGGTCCCCCAGCGTCCGGTGGGTCACCTCGACGACCTCGAACGTCGTGTCCTCGATGTCGAACGTGTCGCCTTCCTCCGCGTAGGGGTTCCCGCGGTGGATTTGGGTGATGTCACCCGACAGCGCCAACTGCTCGACGTGGTCGTTCGGCAACAGCGTCTCGGCGTCGATTCGCGTCATGGGCCGGCTACGTGCGGCGTGTGCAAACCGCTACTGGTGTCGTCACTCTCGGGTCGCAGTCGTTCGGAAAAACTGGGAGTATCAGGCCGCGGGTCGGCCGGTCTCGGTCGGTTCCTCGCGGGTCATCATGCCGCCGATAGCGCCACCGATGGCTGCCGGGACGGCGGCGAGGATGGCGAGCATGACGGCCGCGAGCGCGATACCGATGGACGCGAACACGCCACCGAGCGAGAGCGAGACGACCGAGACGGCGAGGCCGAGCACCGCGAGCACGGCGATGAGGACGAGCGCCCCGATAGCGCCGGCGAGCAGGCCGTTCCACGCGCCGTTGGCGGTCCCCATCCGGGCGAAGTACCCGGCGGTGAACCCGCCGATGATGCTACCGAGGACGGTGCCGAAGATAGCGAGCGACTCCACGTACGCGCCGACGATGCCGAGCACGGCGATGACCACGAAGCCGATTGCTACAGCGCGCCAGTTAGTTTCTACCATAACGGATACTCCTTGGCCGTCTGAGACGATAAACTATGTAACGAGACCGCCAGAAACTCCAGAAATTCGGTCTCTACCCCCGGAGTTAGCGCCAGAACAGTCGGTCAGTCCGATTGCCACGTGCCGGCCAGTTTGGCCGGTTCTCACGCCACCGCAGCGCCGAGCAGTCCCCCGACGGCGCTCGGGACGGAGACGAGGAGCCAGAACACGACGGCGAGCGCCGTGCCCGTGACACCGAGCACTGCCCCGCCGGGACCGCCCAGGAGGGTGAGAATCGCGGTTCCGAAGACGCCGACGAGCAACGCGATGACCAGTCCGCCGAGCGCGCCGGCGAGCAGGCCGTGCCACGCGCCGTTGCCGAGGCTGCCGCCCGCGATGTAGCCCGCGACGAACCCACCGACGACGGCGGCGAACAGTTGGCCGATGCCGGGGAGGACGAAGCCGACGATACCGAGCACCACCTCGACGGCGAAGCCGACGACGACGGCGTACCAGTTGACCATACCCCCGGTAGGGCGGCCGAGCGGATGAGGTTGGTGTCGGAACCGGCCTCCGCGACGGGGTATCCCAGCGGCGGGGACGGGCCCCCGGCCGACTGAGTGTCCCGTTGGCACGCCGACGACGGGAGGGACGCGCTTTTGCCCGTTCGTCCGATACGAGGGGTATGACCTTCGAAGACCTCCCCACCACGCCGCGTGCGGAGGAACTCATCGACAAGGCGTTCTCGCGGGCGGCCCGAGCGGGCCACGCGAAGTCCGGACTAGAGGCCCAGCAGTCGATGCTCCAGACGGCGTCGAACATCATCTCGGACAACCTCCAGAACGTCACGACGTCGTGGCCCGACTTCGACGTCGTCGACCCGTTCTACCGCGACCTGGCGGACGCGACGGTCGACGCTCACGGGGACTGTCCCGGCGGCGTCGACGGCCTCCGCAAGCACCTCTCGCAGGTGATGTGGGCGGGGCGGCAGGCCGACAAGATCCGCGACGAGTACCAGTCGAAGCTCCGGAACACCGACCCCGACACCGCGAAGAAACACCGCAAGCAGGCGTTCGCTCGTCTCGCCAGCATCACCGAGTCCGTCGGCGACGACCTGCTCGCACTCGGGGAGGCCCGCAACACGCTCCGTGACCTCCCCGACATCCGCCCCGACGAACCGACCGTCGTCATCGCGGGCTACCCCAACGTCGGGAAGTCGACGTTCGTCAACGCGGTGACGAACGCGCGCAACGACATCGACTCCTACCCGTTCACGACGACGCAGGTCCACGTCGGCCACGTCGAACGCGACCACATCCGCTACCAACTGGTCGACACGCCGGGCCTCCTCGACCGCCCGGCCGAGGAGCGCAACGGCATCGAGCGTCAGGCGGTCAGCGCCGTCGAACACGCCGCCGACACCCTGCTCGTCTTCGTCGACGCCAGCGAGGAGTGTGGCTACCCCCTGGAGACCCAACTCGCCCTGCGCGACGAACTCCAAGCGCACTTCGACGCCCCCGTCCTCACGGTCTGCTCGAAGGCCGACCGCTCGCGGGACGTCGAGGCCGACGTCTACCTCAGCGCCGAGACCGGCGACGGTCTGGACGACGTCGTCGACGCCGCGGTCGAGGCCGTCGACTACGAGATCGAGCTTCCCTTCGACGGCTGAACCGGTCGGGCGACCGAATCGGCCACCGAAGCGGCGGCCCGACCGCCGACCGTCGCCCTGCCGACGCGTGCCGTCTCTATCTCGACGTACCTGACCTGCACCTCGACGTCACGACCGGCCGCCTCGTCGACCGCCTGGTCGATCTGGTCGGCGAGCCCCGGCGGCCGGTTCCCCGGCGGCGCGCCGACGGTGACGACGACCCGCTGTGGTTCGGTGAACAGGACGGTGCGCGTCTCCAGTTCGATCTCGGTCTCCAGGAGTGTCAGCTGGGAGCTGTTGTTGACGACGCTCCCCGCGGCGTCGCGAATCGCCTGCTCGTCGGTCGCGGTCGTGTAGCTGTCGTAGGTGACCCCGCCGAGGAACACCGAGAGGACGGCGATGGCGACGACGAGCGTCAGCAGTCGCTTGACGGTCGCGCTCCGGGCCTGGTCGCGCTGGAAGAACCGCTCCGGGCGGTAGCCGCTGTACCACAGCACGACGAGCGCGGCGAAGTTGATGGAGAGCAGGTTGACGAGCGTCAGCACCGCCGAGCTGATGGCGGCGCTCGGGATGCCGTACGCGATTGCGAGCCCGACGGTCGCGGCGGGTGGGATGAGCGCGACGGCGATCATCACGCCGACGAGCGCCGTCGAGACGCCGGTCGTGAGGCTGACGACGCCGGCGACGCCCGCCCCGAGCGCGACGGCCAGCGAGAGCGCGTCGGGCGCGAGGCGTTCGCGCACCTGCGCGAGGTTCGTCGGGTCGAGCGACGGCGGCACGATGCCCGTGAGCTGGACGACCCACGCGAACACCGCGGCCGCACCGATCGACAGCCCGACGCCGAGGATCTGGTACCGGACGCCGCGGCCGAACAGTTCGTCGTCGTCGATGACCGTCCCGACGGCCGTCGCCATCGCCGGCCCGATGAGCGGGGCGATGACCATGCTCCCGACGACAGTCGCGGGGGAGTCCAGCAGGAGACCGGCGGTCGCGATGATGGCGCTGACGACGGTCATGACGACGTACGTCGAGAAGGTGCTCGCGAGCCCCTCGGCCTTCGACCGGAGCTCCTCGCGGGCGATGCGGTCGCCGTTGCCGTGGTCGGCGTACTCGTTCTCCAGCGCGTCGAACCGGTTGGAGACGACCGTCTCGGCCTCGGTCACGACGGTGTAGGCGCTCTCGTCGACGCCGACGTCACGGAGCGCTTCGAGCACCTCCTCGACGGCGTTCGTCGGTAGCGGGAACGCGACGATGGCCTCGTAGTCGTGGTTGCCCGTCTCGTCGCTGACGACGTACTCGACGTCCTCGTCGTCCAACACGCCGAGCACCACCGCCCGGCGGCCCTCCGGCACGCCCACCTGAACGAGTCGCACGCTCGGTGTCGACTCCCGGCGACGCGTTATAGCTACGGGTCGACGGCGGCGAGACCGTCCGTGAACCGACGGCTGGAGCGAGGTGGCTCCGATACTAGCGGCAAGCGTTATAGTTCTGAATTCGTGAGTGTCTGGTATGAAACGACGACGGTTCCTCGGACTCTGTGGCGTCGCGGGCGTCGGGGGCGTCTCCGCGATGACGCTGTACGACGACGGCGTCGCGGCGGGCGCGCCGGCGTTTCCACGCTCGGCAGCGGGGCACCCGCGACTCCGCGAGGACGACGGGGCCGAGTGGTCGATTCTCGACGAGGCGACCCGGACGGTCTCGGGCGGGAAGTTCGGCGTCGACGTCTCCGCGACCATCTCCTCGACGCTGTTCTCGTACGACGCCGCCAGCGAGCACGCCGCCGCCCGAACCGACGGGGCGTTCGACCGCTCGGTCGTCCTCGCCTCGCTCTCGCGTATCGACCTCGACAGCTACGTCAACCTCGCGGTGACGGCCGACCGTATCGAGGGGCAGGTGCTCCCGGCCGTCGAGTCGCAGTTGCGCGAGCGCGACGTCGGCGAGGTCGACTACGAGCGGACGACGCTGGCCGACGACCTCCGTGGCGTCCAGCGGACCTACGACGTGGGCGGGACGATGGGGGTCGGCCCCATCTCCTACGACGACCCCGACGCACCGGACGTCTCCGTCGACGTCCCCGGGTTCGACCTCGACGTCGCGGGCGTCGTCGCGCTCTGGAAGGCCTCGGTGGGGACGGTGTACGTCCTCGGCGGCGTCTACCCGGCCGCGTCCGTCACGCGGACGGCGACGGCGACCGCCGAGGGGCCGGACGGCGAGCACCACGAGACCGACCGCGAGGTCACGATGGAGTTCGAACCGGCGACCTATCGCGACGCGCTGCTCTCGTTGCTTGACGACGAACGGGCAGCCTCTGAGTAGCACGCCCCCGTCGACACGACCGCGACCGACACGACGTTACCGTCGCGCTTTCACTCGCGGACCCTCGCGAGCACCGGTATCTCCTCGATTCGCTCCTCGTCCAGCGCGTCCCAGTCGACGCCGTCGGGGCGGCCCGTCGCCCCCGTTCGAACCGTTCGTTCGGGGGTGACGACGACGTCCATCGGCACGTCGTGGTCGGCCGTCTCGAACGCCTCGTCGACGACCTGCCGCTCGTGGACCGTCGTGACGACCGTCGTCGTCTCGTCGACCAGTCCCAACTCCCGGAGCACGGCGAACTCCAGGTCCGAGTAGCCCTCGCCCTTCCCGATACGGTCGCCGGTCTCGGTGACGGCGACGCTCCCCGAGACGACGAGGTCGACGTGCGGGAGGGCGTCCGGACCGACCTGGACGCCGTGGTCGTCCATGCCGCTGACGGTCGCCGCGGCGTCGGTGTCGGTCAGTTCCGCGGGGTCGAGTTCGACGAAACACTCCTCGTCGCGCAGTCGCGGGACGGCCATGTAGACGGTCTTGCCCGCGTCGAGTGCCGCGCGGCGGACCGGCAACTGCGGCGCGTCGGGGTTCGCCTTGATGGCCGTCGCCGCCTCCCACTGGGGGAGCGCGGCGAGACGCTCGGCCGCCTCCTTCGCCCCGTCGAAGTTCGGGATGCGCCCGTGTGGCGGGAACGGGAACCGGGCGATACCCTCCGCCTCCAGCGCGTCCCAGATGCGCTCGCGGATGTCCTGCTTGTCCATGCGCTCGGGAGGGTCGGCCGGTCCAAAGGCGTGTCCACGTCCGTCCCGGCGCACTTATCGGCCGTGACGCGATAGGTGGGCCATGTTCGAAGGTCGCCCGGAACGGGGTGCCGAGGTCGTCCTGGTCGGACGGTCGAACGTCGGGAAGTCGACGCTGATGCGCGAACTCACCGGCAAGCAGTTCTCGACGGGCGGCAAGCCCGGCGTGACCCGCTCGCCGAACCACTACGACTGGTCGTCTCACGACTTCGTGCTCACCGACCTGCCCGGCTTCGGGTTCATGGAGGGCGTCGAGTCGGGCCACCGCGAGGCCATCAAGACGAACATCGTCCACTACCTCGAGGACAACGCCGACAGCATCCTCGTGGGCGTCGTCGTCGTCGACGGGAAGAGCGTCATCGACATCATCGACCGCCACTCCGGCCCCGACGAGATTCCCCACGTCGTCGAACTGTTCTACCTGTTCGAGGACCTCGGCATCCCGTGTGTCGTCGCGGTCAACAAGATGGACAAGGTCGACGACCGCGACGACCGCCTCGATGAGGTGTGTGACCGTCTCGGTCTCTACCCGCCGTGGAAACAGTGGCAGGACACCATCGCGCCCATCACGGCCAAGCGTGGCTCCATCACGCCGCTCACCGAGGCCGTCCGCACGCACCTCCACGACGCCGGTCGGGACGACCTGTTCCAGTTCTTCTAAGCGACCTTTTATCCACGAGCGGGGCGGCTTCGCCGCCCCACGGGGTAAAAGCTCGACCAAAAGGATTCGTCGCTCACTTCGTGCTCTCCGAGCACTCCGTTCGCTCCTCACCCCGCTCGCTCGTTCGCCTCTGGCTCACTCGCTCGCGGTACGGCACACCAACGGTCCCGCCTCGGCACCGCGACCGCTCCGGACGTTCAAGTACCAGCACGCGACCAGCGCCGACGTGTTCTGAGAACTGTGGCGTGACCGGTCGGGGTGCTCCCCAGCCGTGGTGTCGGTCCCACGGAGCGCGACACGCGGTCACGTCTCGGTTCGGTGTGTCGCCTGCTCGTCGACCGACTCGGAGCGCGCCGCACTCGCCGGACGCCCTCACCTGCTCGCCGCGGTTCCGTTGTCCACCCGAACCGCGTCGTCGGCGTCGTCGGGGATGTCGACGGTCACCGGGTCGCCGTAGCCGCTGAAGCGGAGGTCGACCGACCGCTCGAACTCGAACGACTCGCCGCGTGCCTGCCGGGTTCCCGCCAGGTCGACCTGCGAACGGACGAGCGTCGCGTTCGCGACGCTCACGTAGAACGTCGCCGAGACGGTCGAGACGTTGAGCACGCCCGCCGAGCGGAGACCGAGTCGTTCGTACTCGCTCTCCTCGACGGTCCCGTTCAGGACGTAGACGTCGGTGCCGTTCAGCCGCTCCGTCCCCTCGAGGGTGACGTTCGAGGCGTTCAACAGGGCGCGCTGGCGAGCGAGCGTGTCGTACTGCTCCCAGGTCGCCGAGAAGTTCCCCGAGACGTCGCTCCTGAGCCAGTTGGAGTCGAAGTCCTGAGCGTAGGCGGGACTGTACTGGTACAGCGTCTGGTTCTCGCCGTCGACGTACGTCTCGACGGTGAGCGAGACGCCGCTGGCCGAGACGTTGTTGACGAGGGCGGCGTCACGGACCGTCCGGTTGAACCGACCCGTCGCGGTCGTGTTCTCGGACTCGTTGCGCGCGACGTAGTCGGTGCGCTGGTCGACGGCGAGGCGGTACGTCGTCACCTCGTCGAGCGTCGCGAGCGTCTCGTTCTTGACGCTCTGAGCGGTGACGTTCTCGCCGGGAGGTGCCGGCGTGCCGGTGGCGGTGGCGTTCGGCGCGACGGTCGTGTCGTCCGCCCCGCCCGGGAGGCCGAGGCCGTTGCACCCGGCGAGGACTACCAGCGCGGCGAGGAAGAGGGGGAGAAGACGGCGCATGGTCCGACGTGTCTGCGCGTCGGGTTAAGGATTCCGTGACGGTGAGTCGACCACTGGAGGGCGGTCTGCTCTTTCGTCGCGGCGACCGACTACCGGACCGTCCCGCTGAGGACGCTGACGAACCCGAGGGCGTGCTCGTCGTACCGGCGGTCGAACGTCCGGTCGGCGAGCGCGCTGCGGGCCGCTCGGACCTTCCGGTCGAGACCGGTCCGAGCCTCGCCGCCGCCGAGCGCCTGCCGGGCGGAGTCCCCGAGCGAGTCGGCGGGTGCGCCCGCACCGACGAAGGCACCGAACAGCGGGTTCGCCAACGCGCCGACGGGGTGGTCGCTGCTCGTCCCGTCGAGGAGGGCGACTCGCCCCTCGGTGAGCGCACACCAGTCGGCGACCGTCTCGGCGGGGTCCGGGAGCATCCCGACGACGAACGACCCCAGGACGGCGTCGGCACAGGCGACCGGTGGCGCGGTGGCGTCGGCCTGGACGACGGCGACGTTCGACCAGCCGTGGCGTTCGACACGGTCACGTGCCCGGCCGAGTAGCGGCCGCGTGAGGTCGATGCCGAGCACCCGCCCGTCGGGGCCGACCCGCTCGCGGAGGAACGGGAGGTTCGCGCCCGTCCCACAGCCCATCTCGACCACGGTGTCGCCCGCCGAGAGGTCGAGCGCGTCGGCGGCGGTCCGTCGCCACTCCGCCACCCCGGGTGCGGTCGCGATGGCGTCGTACAGCGCGGCGTACCGACCGTAGAACTCCTGGACGGGGTCGTCACGGCCGCCGTCGGGGTCGCTCACACCAGCCTCCGGACGCGCTCGGCGGCCGACGCCGCGTCGTCGCCGAGGACGTAGACGACCGGTTCGATGCCGAACGCACCCGACTGGTACAGCACGTCGGGGTCGGTGCCGTCCGCGAGCGCCGTCGCGATGGCGTCGTCCAGCGAGGCCTCGGGGTCGAACGCGACGGTCGTCAGCCCCTCGGCGTCGAGCGCCTCGACGATCGCCTCGTCGTAGCGGACGTTGAGCGCCGCTCGGGCGCTGGCACCGTGTTCGCGGGCGGCGAGCAGCACACGGGCGACGTGTTCGCTCACGCCGAACTCCGGGTCGCCCGGGACCGTCGCCCGCCCCTTCACGTCGAGGATGCGCCCCGGAACGCCGGCCACGTCGTCGATACCGCCGGCCTCGGGGAGACACATCACCAGGTTCGACCCGACGGCGGGGATGAGCGTGGCGAACCCGCTGGTGTTCTCCAGGACGCGGAGCCCCCGGCGCACGGACGACAGCGCGCGCTCGGCCGCTCGGAGGTCGCTGTCGGCGTCGTGGATGGAGAACGAGCCGTCGTAGGCGGCGAGTGCGGGCATCGCCTCCTCGTGGAGCGTCGCCAGCAGGTCGCCGCGTTCGAGTCGCCGGACGAGCACCTCGGCGTCCGCGAGCGCCTGGACGGACGTCATCTCGCCGGTCGCGAGGCCCTCACCGAGGCGTTCGACGAGCGACACGACGCGTTCGTCGGCGAGCACGCGGTCGTTGCGCTCGACGTCGCCGTGGGCGTACTTCGAGACGGCGCTCTGAGAGATGCCCAGCAACCCGGCGACCTCGCTCTGGGTCAGTCCGCGCCCCCGGAGGTCCTCGGCGAGCATCGAGCGGAACGTCGGCAGGAACTCGTCGACGACGACCTCCTCGATGAACTTCATACCGGGGCCTCGTCACGCACCGGTCGACTCGCTCGCCGGGTGTGGTCCGCGGTGACCATCACTGGTCGCCTCCGAACTCCCGGTCCCCACGAATTCGGGACGCCTGCGGGCCGGCCTGGTCCTGGTACTTCGACCCGCGGCCGCTGCCGTAGGGGCGCGCCGCGGGGGAGGTCAACTCGGTGAACACCAACTGCGAGACGCGCATCCCCGGCGAGAGGGCGACGGGCGCGGTCCCGAGGTTCGACAGTTCGAGCGTGACGTGGCCCCGGAACCCGGGGTCGATGAACCCGGCGGTGGCGTGGACGACGACGGCGAGTCGCCCCAGCGAGGAGCGTCCCTCGACCTGTGCGACGAGGTCCGAGGGCACCTCGACACGCTCGTGGGTCGTCCCGAGCACGAAGTCCCCGGGATGCAGGATGAACTCTCCCCCCTCCTCGACTATCGTCTCGGTGACGTAGTCGTCGACCTCCGTCTCGCGATTGGGGTGGATACACGGGATGTTGGCGCGCTGGAACTCCAGGAACTCCCGGCCCAGGCGAACGTCGACGCTCGCCGGCTGGACCTGTAAGTCGGGGTCGTCCAGCGGTTCGACGACGAGGTCGCCCGCCTCCAGTCGCCGGAGGATGTCCGTGTCCGACAGTATCATGCGGGTACGAGCGACCGACAGCGGGTAAAACCTCCCGGTCGCGCGGGCGGCGGGGCGGCGGGGGGTCGTCGGCCGAGTCGCCAGCGCTTTGACCCGTCTCACCCAGCCTCGGGTATGAAACAGGCCATCGTCGCCCGCACGGACATCGGGATGGGCACCGGCAAACTCGCCGCGCAGGTCGCCCACGCCTCGCTCTCCGCCTACGAGAACGCCGGACCGGACGCCCAGCGGGCGTGGAAATCGGGCGGCCAGAAGAAGATCGTCCTCAAGGCCAGCGGCGAGTCACAGGTGTTCGAACTCGCCGAACAGGCCCGTCGCGAGGGCCTCCCCCACGCGGTCATCCGCGACGCGGGCCACACCCAACTCGACCCCGGCACCGTGACGACGCTCGCGGTCGGCCCCGCCCAGGAGTCGCTCGTCGACAAGGTCACCGGCGACCTCTCGCTGTTCTGAGACGGCACGCCGCCTCGCGGGTCGGCCGCGGTTCTCAGAACCCCCGGCCGTACTGGTCGGGTACGTCGACGGCGTCCATCCGGTCCAACTCCTCGGCGGCGTGGAGCGTGAAGTGCGGGTCGTTGAGGTGCTCGCGAGCGAGGATGGCGAGGTCCGCGCGCTCGTTGCGGATGACCTCGTCGGCTCCCTGTGGCGTCGTGATCTTCCCGACCGCACCCGATGGGACGTCCGCCTCGTGTTTGACGCGCTCGGCGTAGGGCACCTGGTAGTGTGCGCCCGTCTGTGGCACCTGCTGGTCGGGGTGGATGCCGCCGCCGCTCACGTCGACGAGGTCCGCGCCGGCCTCTTCGAGGTCCTGCGAGAGGCGGACAGTGTCGTCGACGGTCCACGACTCGCGGTCGGGGAGCCAGTCGGTCGCCGAGAGACGGACGAAGACGGGTTTGTCGTCGGGCCACACCTCCCGGACCGCGGCGGTCACTTCGCGGATGAGGCGCGTGCGGCCGTCGTAGTCACCGCCGTAGTCGTCCTCGCGGGTGTTGGTCACCGGCGAGTAGAACTCGTGGAGCAGGTAGCCGTGTGCGCCGTGGACCTCGGCGATATCGAAGCCGGCCTCCAGCGACAGCTCTGCGGCCCGCCGGAAGTCCTCGATGACCTGCTCGATACCGCCCTGGTCGAGTGCCTCCACGTCGTGCGGGTCGTCGTGGGGGTACGGCTCGTCGGTCGGGCCGACGGGCGTCCAGCCGGTCTCGTCGCGGACGGGCCCGGACTCGTCAGCGAACGGGCGGTGCGTCGAGGCCTTCCGCCCGGCGTGGGCGAGCTGGATGGCCGACGTCGCACCCTGCTCGTGGACGAACTCGGTGACGGGCGCGAGCGCCTCTGCGTGCTCTCGATTCCAGATGCCGAGGTCGTGTGGCGAGATGCGTCCCTCGGGGTTCACGGCCGCGGCCTCGGTCATGACGATGCCCGCTCCACCCCTCGCCAGCGAGCCGAGGTGGACGAGGTGCCAGTCGGTCGCCTGCCCGTCGAGGTCACAGGAGTACTGGCACATCGGCGACACCATCACGCGGTTCCGCATCTCGGTGCCCCGCAGCGTCAGGGGCGTGAACAGGTCCATCGACTGTCCCTCCGGGCGTCGGTAGAAAAGGCGCGTCGGAATCGGCAGCCCTTCCGGGTCTCGTCGGCGAACCGATACGACGGCCCTCCGCGATGGACAGTCCCTTACCAGCCCCCCGAGTACGCCGGGTATGATTTCGAGTTCGCGTCAGGGCCGTGAGGGTGGTCGATGACCCGTCCCGGTCACCCCGTCGAGCGCGCCGTCGGGATGGACCACTACGTCAGCGACGCCGACGGCATCGGCGGCCGCCTGCGCGCCCGCCCCGAGGACTTCCGGGTCCGCGAGTTGGAGGCCGTCGACGTCGAACCCGTCGACGCCGACCCGGGGTCGTACGGCCACCTCGTCTTCCGCGCGACGCTCTACAACTGGGACACGAACGACTTCGCCAGCGCGCTCTCGGACAAACTCGGGATGAGCCGCGAACGCCTCTCGTGGGCGGGGACGAAGGACAAACGCGCCGTCACGACCCAACTGTTCTCGGTCCGGAGCGACGAGAACGACCTCCCCGACCTCTCGGACGCCGACGTCGAGGTACTGGGGCGGACCGGCCGGCCCGTGCTGTTCGGCGACCTCCGGGGCAACGAGTTCGAACTGGTCGTCCGCGACGTCGAACGCCCCGACGACGTCTCCGAAATCGCGACGCAACTCGCTGCGTTCTGCGCCGGTGGTGACGACGAAGCACCACCTCTCGACTCGCTCCCGCTGGAGGCGTCGGTCTGCGTCCCGAACTACTTCGGCCACCAGCGCTTCGGGTCGAAACGACCGGTCACCCACGAGGTCGGTCTCGCCATCGTCCGCGAGGACTACGAGGGGGCGGTGCTGGCGTACGTCGGCAACCCCAGCGAACGCGAACCCGAGTCGACGCGGGAGGCCCGGCGGTACGTCGAGGAGACCCGCGACTGGCAGGGCGCGCTCGACCGCCTGCCGAAACGGCTGGGCTACGAACGCGCCATGTGTCACCGACTCGTGGAGGGCGACGACTCGCCCGAGGACTTCCGCGAGGCGCTGGAGACTGCCCCCTCGAACCTCCAGCGACTGTTCGTCAACGCCGCGCAGTCGTTCCTGTTCAACCGTATCTGCTCGGAACGGCTGGAGCGAGGGCTGCCGTTCGACCGCCCAGTCGCCGGCGACGTGGTCTGTTTCGCCGACGACGAGGGCCGCCCCGACACCGACCGTCTCCAGCGCGTCGACCAGCGCCGGGTCCGAACGGTCACCCGCCACTGCGAGCGTGGGCGGGCGTTCGTCACCGCGCCGCTGGTCGGCACCGAGACCGAGTTGGGCGACGAGGAACCGGGCGATATCGAGCGGTCGGTCCTCGCCGACGCCGGCCTCGAACCGGGGGACTTCGCGAACCCCCACGGCTTCGAGTCGACCGGGACGCGTCGCGCGATTCGCCTGCGGACCGACCTGAGCGTCGAGGCGACGGCAGACGACCGTGCCGACGGGGACGCCGACCCCGAGACCCTCCGGTTCACCTTCGGACTCCCCTCCGGGTCCTACGCGACGGTCGTCCTCCGGGAGTTCCTCAAGGCCGACCCCGAGACGCTCTCCTGAGCGGCACGAAACTCGTCGCTCTCGTCGGTCGTCGGCTCTCGCTCACGCCGTTCGCCCGAACCGTCCGCCTTATCCCGCGTACACTCCACCGTCCGACAATGACGTGTCGGCAGTGCGCGAGCGACCTCGACAGACCGGGAGACTTCTGTCTGGTCTGTCGAACCGCCAACGCCGACACCGTCGTCCTCGACCTCGACCGCGACCGGGCGCGCGTCGTCGCGCTGTTCGACGACGACGTCGTCTCCGACCGGACGGTCACCACCACCCCCGAGACCGGCGACCTCGAAGGCACGGAACTGCGGAACTTCGCGGGGTTGGTCGCCGACGAGATCCACCGCAAGCGCCCCGAGGAGGTGTACGCGACCGGCGAGCGCGACGTGCTCTCGGCGGTCCGCGCCCAGGCGCACTACCCGTTCTACCGCGTCGAGGGCGAGGACCCGGTCGAGGCCGTCGTCGAACGCCGTGGCGAACCCGCCCTCGAGACCGTCGACAAATCGCCCCACGAGAAACTGGGCGGCTCCCACAGCACGCTCATCGGGAACCGCGACGGCCGCCGCGCTATCGAGACGGCCGCTGCCCACCCCCACGTGAAGAAGCTCATCCCCGGTCCCATCGACGCCGGTGGCTCCGGTTCTCGCTCGGGCGTCCGCGCCAAGGCCACCCGCGCCGACGAACACGGGAACGTCCGACTGCTCATCCGTGACGGCTCCAGCGTCCAAGAGAATCGCGTCGTCACCACCGCCAGCGACCGCGAGATGGGTGAACGCATCCGCGACGACCTCGACCAGGCCCTCCGCGAGGAGGGCCTGCAGGACGACTGAACCACCACACGACGCTCGATTCCACGGACACCACGGGTGGGACTGAAAGGGGCCGGACGGTCGGCGAAGCAGGGCGACGCAAGCACCGAAGGAGCGAACGAAGTGAGCGACGAGGCGCGCAGCGAGCCGCGCGAGTCGACCGTCTGGGGGCTTTCGGGTTCTCGTCGTTCCGAACGATTCCGATGACCACGACACCGAATCACACGCCACAGACGAATCCTAGCGGCGACTCAACGGATTTATACCTGTGTCGAAGGTAGCGACACGTATCATGGCCAAGAAGAAAGGAACGGTCGGCTCTGCCGGTCGCTTTGGCGCTCGCTACGGCCGCGTCGCTCGCCGTCGCGTCGCGGAGATCGAATCGGACATGCACGACGACCACACCTGCCCCGACTGCGGGTCGGACGCCGTCGACCGCAAGGGCACGGGCATCTGGGCGTGTGGCCGCTGTGACTACACGTTCGCCGGCGGTACGTACCGCCCCGAGACGCCCGGTGGCCGTCAGGTCCGACGCTCCATCCGCGCCGCGCTGTCCGACAGCGAGTAACCCCCCGACCCCCTACACCAGCTATGAGCTACAAGTGTTCTCGATGCAAGCGTGACGTCGAACTGGACGAGTACGGCGGCGTCCGGTGTCCGTACTGTGGGCACCGCGTGCTCCTCAAAGAGCGTAGCCGCGACGTGAAGGAAGTCCAGGTCGAGTAGCCGTGACCGCCGGTCGGGGTGACGGCCACGCCGACCCGCCACACAGCGTCGTTCTCACGTTCACCTACCCCGACAGCCGAACGGCCGAAATCGTCGAGCGGAGCGTCCGTCAGGAGGTCGACGACATCGAGGGCGACCGAACCAGCGCGACCGTCTCGCGAGCGGGGACGGTGCTCACCGTCGACGTGGCGGCCGAGGACCTCGTCGCCCTGCGAGCGGGCCTGAACACGTGGTGTACGCTGGTGGAGGTCTCGGAGCGAAGCTCCGAGGCCAGTGAGCCGTAGTCTCGGGACGTTGCAGAACGAAGCTCCGAGGCCAGCGAATCGTGACGGGACCGGTCTCGGGGTGTCACGCCGCGTCCGTCGGAAAATCGTGTCGTCCGGTCGACGAGCCGAATAGCGGCCCTTTTTCACTCTGGAAGGCGAGTGACCGGACATGCAAGGAAATCTGCCGCCGGAAGCGCAGGAGAAGATCGAGGAACTGCAGGACCTGCAGGAGACGGCCCAGAACGTCGCGATGCAGAAACAGCAGGCCGACTCGACGCTCGCGGAGTCCGAGGCCGCTCTCGACCAGTTCGAGGAGATCGACGAGGACACGACGATGTACCAGGAGGTCGGCGAACTGCTCGTCCAGACCGACTACGACAACGCCAAGGACGACCTCGAGGAGAAGGTCGACAGCCTCGAGATTCGCGTCGAGACGCTGAACAAGCAGGAAGAGCGCGTCCAGGAGCGTTTCGAGGAGCTCCAGCAGGAACTGCAGGAGATGCTCCAGGGCGGCGGCGCGGGCGGCCCGCAGGGTCCCGGCGGCCCCGGCATGGGCGGTCCCGGCGGCGACTGAGCGATGCCGACGGAAGCAGACCGAGAACCGACCGACGAGGAGGTCGTCCAGACGGCCAGCGACGCCGCGGAGGGCGTCGTCCTCTCCCGGTACAAACAGAGCGAGGTGCGTGACGTCGACGTGACCGTCCACTTCGAGGACGGCACGCTGTCGGTCGACGTCTACCTCGACGCGCCCGGCGACGCCGAAGCGGTCGCCGACGAAGCGGCGCTCGCGGCACGCAGCGCGGTCGACGACCTGTTCGCCGAAGCCGAGGCCGACGCCGACGCGAACTGAGTCGTCCGCGGGCCGATTCTCTCTCCCGTTCGTCTCCACCGCGAGCGACGTGCTCGCGACGAGGGGCCGCCGTCAGTCGTCGGCCGGCGTGGGTGTCGTCGGAACGGGGTCGGCGTCGACGCCCAACTCGTCGATGACGGCCTGTGCGCCGACCTTCCCCGAGAGCAACATCGCGCCGAACGTCGGCCCCATCCGCGGGAGGCCGTGGGCGGTGGCGACGGCCATCCCCGTCGCGACGACGCCGTCGTGGACGACGCCGGTGTGTTCGACGACGGCGTCCTCGCTCCGACCGACCCACATCGAACCGTGGCCCGGCGAGTCGTGACCGGGGGCACCGTACTCGTCGTCGCCGCTGGCGTCCATGACGGTGCCACGGTCGCGGGCGGCCGCGATACCGGGGGCGTCGAGCGCACCGCGTTCGTCGAGTTTCGAGACGACCAGCGCCTCGTGGCCCGTCGCGTCGACGACGACGTCGGACTCGACGGCGACGGGGTCGACGCAGGTCAACTCCCGAGGGAGGGCGTGAACCGGCGTCCAGTTCATCACGATGCCGCCCACGCGGTCGTCCTCGCGGACGACGACGTCGGTGAACTCGGTCATGTTCTGGATGGCGACGCCCGCCGCACATGCGCGCTCGATGAGCGCCGAGCACGCGTGAGGGCCGCTCGCGACGTACAGTCCCTCGACGTCCTCGACGGGGTCGTACGGAACGCCCAGGTCGTCGAGAACCGTCTGAGCGGGCGCGCGGACGGTCACCTTGTTCATCAGGAACCCGCCCAGCCAGAACCCGCCGCCGAGGTAGTTGTTCTTCTCGACGACGGTGACGTCGACGCCGCGGTCGGCCAACTCGGTCGCCGCCATCAGCCCCGACGGGCCGCCGCCGACGACGATGACGTCGGTGTCGATGCGTTCTTCGAACTCCGCGGACCACGCGCCGGCGATGGCGCGGGTCACGTCTGCCTCGTCGACCGGACTGAAGCCTTCGAACTCGGGCATACGACTAGGTAATATTACTCAGTGATTTAGCGGTTGCGGTACCGTTCGGTCGAAGGGACTGTGTCCGAGCAGCGAGCGAGGGGACGAGTCTCGGGCGAGGGGACGGGTAACGGGGCGTGACGACGACCGACCGCTCTTCGCGGGTCACACGGCCGCGACACGAACGCTGATGGTGACGGGGACTGTCCGGTCGGACGGACAATGGGGTTCAGGCAGGACTTCGTCAACGCCGTTCGGCGACGCGTCTGGCCGAGGATTCACCATCTGCTCGCCGGGACGGTCGACGGCTACGCGGTGACCCACACGACCGAAGAGGAGTACGTGATGACGGTCCACTGCTCGGAGGCCGACCTGGAGCGAGTGCTCGACGAGGAACTCGGCTTCTCGCGGAACCCGATTTCGGCGCTGAAGGTCCGTCTCGACGGCAACACCGCCGAGGGGTCGTGGGTGTGGCGTGACTCCCTCCTCGCCGACTGGCAACTCCACGTCGTCCTCCACGCCGTCGACGGCGGCGCGGTCGACGTCTACGCCCACTGGGAGTACTCGTGGGTGACCCACCCGCTGGAACACTACGCCGGCCGGGGGTACGACGCGGAGAAGGGCGTCAGACTCGCTCGGTCGTGGCTCGCCGACCACGACGGCGAGCAGTTCCCCGAGGGACTCCCCTATCGCGTCGAGTCCGCGGCCTACCGCCGGGGCCGAGAGCTACTGTACGCCGTCTACCACGAACTCGAAGGGACCGAGGTCGCCCGCTACCTGGACCCGTTCGTCGCCGACCGGCGGGCACGGGGTGTGGACGGCCGACCGAACGTCTCCCCGCGCATCGTCGACTGACGCTCATGCCTCTTCGTCGACGCCACCACGAATCGCCCGCTCCGCGTCGGCCAGGGTCGCGTCGGCGTCGAACGCCTCGACGACGTCGCGCAGTTCCTCCTCGCTCGCGTCCGCGAGGTCGCGGGCGTGGCGCGTCACGTTCGGCACCGCCCGAATCACGTTGTCGACGATGGGGACCGTCGCGACCTGTGCCGACCGCGAGAGCGGGTTGAGGTCGACGACCAGTTCCACCTTCCCCATCGCCCCGAGCGCCTCCGCCCGGTCGCCGTCCTCCAGCGGGACGAGCACGACGTCGGCCGAGCCGATGCCGTCGGCGTCGACCTTCGCTCGCTCGTGGTCGATGCCGGGGATGCGCCCGTCGGCGGTGAGGCCCTTCACGTCCTCGGCACCGTGCTCGCGGAGGTGCTCGACGATGGCGCGCATCCGCTCGTCGGTACGGTTGAACAGGTTCACTTCGAGGTCGGCGTCGACCACCTCGGCGAGTTCGACGAGTTCGCCGGGACAGAGCGCGGCGACGTTCCCGTTGACCGAGAGCACGGGGTGGCCGGCGAGCAGGAGGTGGGCGGCCGCGGCACGGGCGGCGTCGTCGGCGCTCTCGGTCGTGCGTTCACCGAGCAGGTAGTCGAACGCCTCGCCGCGGCCCTGCGCGATGAGACCCTGTCTGCTGGTGATGCCCTTCTCGACGCCCTCCTCGATGCGGTGGCGCGTCAGGAGGGACTCGTACCGGGGGTGGCTCTCCGGGACGTCGATGTCGCTCATGGCCGACGGTTGGCGGGTCCGGGGAAAAGCGGTACGTTGTGTCGTGTTCGTCGTCGCGGCGACTCACTCCCCGACCAGCGCCGCACCGTCGGTCACTCGACACGAGCGGGCGTCGTAGCCCGCCCGCGAGAGGCCGTCGTCGAGCGCGAACACGGTCTGGCCGAGCATCGCCATCGCCGCCTCGCCGCCGGCCGCCTCGACGGCTTCGATGGCCGTCCGGACCTCGTCGGTCTGGAGGCTCGCTTCGCGGGAGAACCGGCGCGCCGCCCGCATGAACGTCTCGACGGTCGGGGTCTCGCGGAGCGTCGCGAGTGCCTCCTCGCCGGCCCGCGAGAGCGTCTCGGTGTCGCCGCCGATGACCGCGGCGGTGTCGAGGCCACCGAAGGTGACGTACTCGACGGCGGGCCGGGCGGGGAGGCCGTCGAGGTAGCCGTGTGGCGGCGCGCCCGGTTCGAGACGGACGGGCAGCCCGCCCCGGGCCTGCCCGACCACGTCGCCGAGGCCGGTACCGGCCTCGACCTCGCTGGCGTGGGCGATGGCGACGAGTTCGCGCTCGGTGTGGCCACCGGCGGTCGCCGCGTCGAGCGAGAGCGCGGTCCCGAGCGCGCACGCTCCCGAGACGCCGAAGCCGGCGCTGAGGGGGAGGTCGGTGTCGGCGACGACCCGGGCGTGGGCGTCGAGACGGTTGAGGACGCCAGTCACCGCTGGCATCTCGACGGTCTCGCCGTTCAACTCGACGGCGCGCTGGTCGGCGGAGGCGACCGGGTCGGCCGTGACGGTGACGCCGTCGGAGAGGGCGAGGCCCGCGCCCCGAGAGCCCGCGACGACCGGGTCGTCGTCGGGGTGGACGCTGAAGAAGCCGGTGACGTGGCCGGGGACGAACGCGCGCGGTGTCATCTGCCCGGAGTCGGCCCGTCGCGCACTAAAACGTTACAATCCGTCCCGCACCCGAAGGTCGTCTCGCCGTCAGGTCAGTCGGTGTCGGACGTCGGGTCGTCGTCGGGGGCGTCCGCCTCGTCGTCCGTGAAGAAGCCGGTCAGTTTCGCGGTCTCGTCGTCGGTCCCCCACGGCGGGTCGAACTCCTCGATGGCGAGTCGGGGCAGGTGTTTCGCGCAGTGGACGTACGCTTCCTCGACGTCGACGCGGACCCACAGCTTCTGGCGGTCGGTGTCTGCGGGGTCGATGGCCCCCGGCAGGTCCTCGTGGAGCGTCGCCTCGCCGTTGACGTGGAGGCCGACAGTCGTGTCCCACCAGTCGACGAACGTCAGGCTGGCGCTGGGGTTCTCCCGGACGTTGCCCAGCGAGGCGTGGACGCCGTTGCCCCGGTACTCCGGGTAGGCGACGGTTGTGTCGTCGAGGACGTTGACGAACCCGCGCGGCCCGAGCCGCGGCGAACAGTCGGTGTGGCCCTCGGCGTCGGCCGTCCCCAAGAAGAACATGATACGGTCGGCGAGGAACCGTTGCATCCGTGGCGTGAGCGCCTCGTGCATCGACCGCTCGTAGAACCCGTCGGCACGTGCTTCGGTCCCCAACTCCCGTTGCAGGTCGTGTTCCCCCGTACTGCCGGGTCGGTCCCGTCGGTCCGACATGACCGTCCGTTCGTGCGCACGTGGCAAACCCGTTCTGATTCTCCGAATTTCCGGGGCTCCGTGGGCCGTCCAGCACCCCGTCACCGCGACTCGCAGTGCCGGGTCGCGCCGCCAGAGCGGTCGACTCAGTCGTCGGCGGGTTTCGCGCCCTCGCTCCCGAGGCCCTGCCGGGTCACCGTCGGTTGCTCGACGGCGAGGAACCGCACGAGCAGGAACGCGAACACGAACTTCGCGCCCACGTCGAGGAGGCTGTAGAGCCACGACGTCACCGCGAGGCCCGCGATGCCCGTTCCGAACAGCGCCAGCCCCTCGGTACCGATGGCCCAGACGACGGGGTAGCCGACCCACAACACGACGGTCAGGTACTTCAGCCGGCCGAACAACCGCTGGACGGCGGCGTCCTGGCTCTCGACGTCGCGCGACCACGACCCCAGGATGACGGCGAGCACGACGAGGAAGAACGCCGTCGAGAGTGCGAACCACACCCAGCGGAGCCAGAGCGCTTGGGAGGTCATCGCCGCCGCCAACCCCGTCACGCACATCGCGACGTCGAAGACGACGGCCGTGAACAGCTTCGTGAAGTTCGTCCCCGCCAGCAACCCGAGCGCTGCGAGGATGAGCGGCGTCGAGAACGTCCACGTCAGGTAGCGACCCCACAGCGTCACCAACTCCCCGCGCCCGGGGATGTCGACGACACCGACGGTCAACCCGCTGATGAGCGCCAGATAGCTCGCGATGGACACCGCCGGGATGGCGATGGTAGCGACGACGATGAGCTTGGCGTACTCGTCGGTGACGGTCCGACCCATGTAGGTGAACGCGAGCAGCGCGAACCCCATCAGCGCGACGTTCACCCAGAGCGATCCGGCGAGCAGCGGGTCCGAGAGCGCCTCTCCGACGAGGTCGTCGGCCTGTAGTGTCGCGACGCTCGCAGCGAAGCCAGTTTGCACGACCATATAGTTCACAGAGGTGCCGCTCGTACTTGTAGCATCGACAACATGCAGGCAGGATTCGCCGCTCTCCGGGCTCACGGACTGTCTCGGCGGGTAAAGCGAGTGATTCGGTCTCGCGGGAACTGACTCGTAGTGAACTGCTCGCCGTTCCCGCTCGACGCTTGCGGTGTCGCTTACGGCGACAACCGCTGCCGGTCTCGCGGGAACACGGTCGCTTCGCTACGCTTCACTCCCTGTCCCCACCCTCGGACAGCGGCCTCGCCTCACGGCGAGAGCCGCTGTCGGTCGCGTGGGAACAACACAGCCTCCCGGATGTTGTCGAGTCCGAGCATCGTCATGACGAGGCGCTCGCCACCGAGGCCGAAGCCGGCGTGGGGCGGCATGCCGTAGCGGAACATCTTCGTGTAGTACTCGAACGCCTCGGGGTCGAGACCCTGCTGTTCGAACCCGGCGACGAGTTCGTCGTAGCGGTGTTCACGCTGGCCGCCCGAGACGAGTTCCATGTCCGGGTGCATCATGTCGAAGCCCGTCGAGAGGGACTCGTCGTCGTCGTGGTCCTTGATGTAGAACGGCTTGACCTCGCTGGGCCAGTCGGTGATGAAGTAGTGACCGCCGACGTCGGCTCCGAGCGCCTTCTCGGCCTCCGTCGAGAGGTCGTCGCCGAACACGAGCTGTTCGTCGAGTTCGCCCGTCGCGTTGACGCGCTCGATGGCCTCCTCGTAGGAGAGCCGCGGGAAGTCCTCCTCGGGCACCTCGAACTCGTCGGCGAGACCGAGCGTCTCCAGTTCGTCGGCGCACTCCTCGGCGACGGCCGCGTAGGCCGCCTTCAGCGCGCCCTCACAGACGTCCATCGCGCCCTGGTGGTCGGTGAACGCGCTCTCGAAGTCGATGGAGGTCGCCTCGTTGAGGTGTCGCGGCGTGTTGTGCTCCTCGGCACGGAAGATAGGGCCGATTTCGAAGACGCGCTCCAGTCCGGAGCCGACCATCAGCTGTTTGAACAGCTGTGGCGACTGGTTCATGAACGCCTCCTCGCCGAAGTACGTGATGGGGAACAGTTCGGTGCCGCCCTCGGTGCCGGTGGCGACGATCTTCGGCGTGTTGATCTCCGTCGCGTTCTGCGAGCGGAAGTAGTCGCGGACCGCTTCGAGGACGGTCGCGCGAATCTCGAAGATGGCCTTCGGCTCGTCACGGCGCAGGTCGAGGGTGCGGTTGTCGAGTCGCGTCGGGAGTTCGGCGTCGACCTTCCCGGAGGGGTCGAGGGGGAGTTCGGGGTCGGCGGGTGCGACGACCTCGACGCTCTCGGGGACGACTTCGACGCCCGTGGGGGCGCGTGGCTCCTCCTCGACCGCACCGGTGACCTGCACGACGGACTCTCGCGAGACGTTCGTGCCCGTCTCGACGAGGTCTTCGTCCATCTCGTCTTTCGCGAACTTGACCTGAATCTTGCCGGTCTTGTCGCGTACGATGAGGAAAGCGATGCCGCCGAGGTCGCGGATCTCGTGTGCCCAGCCGGCGACGGTGACGTGGTCGCCCGGTTCGGCGTCCGCTGTGTACGTTCGGTCGTCCATACGCCAGCGTGTCGGTCGAGCGGCTAAAGTGGGTCGGATTTACTTCCCGTAGTTCCCGGCGACCAGTCGCGAGTACGCCCGACGGAGGCGCTGGCTGATGGCCTGTTCGCTCACGTCGAACTCGACGGCGAGGTCCGCGAGCGTCGCCTTCCGCGGGACCTCGAAGTAGCCCTTCTCTAGCGCGAGGACGACGGTCTCGCGCTGGCGTCGGGTGAGGTTCGGCCCCTCGTCGTCGTCGTCCTCGACGTAGACGTTGTCGAGGTGGACGGCGGCGTCGCGCTCGGTGAGCCACGTCCGGTAGCTGTCGAGCGCGTCCTGGTCGGGGAACCGGGACTCGGTGTGCCACCAGTCGTCGTCGTACTGGAGGGTGAGCCAGGTGGCGTCGGACTCCTCGCTCGCGGCCGTCAGCGTCGCCCGAGTCTCGACCTGCGCGCTGTACAGTCGGTCCCCGGCCCCGTCGTCGTCGAGTCGAACCACCCCCGAGACGGTGCCGTCGGACTGGAGTCGTCGCTCGAACCCGTCGAGGTCGACGCCGTTGGCCCAGAAGTGAAGCCGTGACTGACCGGCAGTCGTCTGTCTCGCTCGTTCCAACGACACGCTCACGTCGCTCGCCGCGAGCGTGTCGGCCATCGCCAACGCAGGCGACTGGACGCGGTGTGCGGCGATGAGTGACATAAGCACCCTGCGTGAGCAAGGTGTATATATTGTCGGGTTAGTTGTTCGCGGCTGTCACGCCCTCGACGGTCTCTCTGACGGCCGCACAACCCGCGTCGTGGACGAGGTCGCCGACGACGACGACGTCCGAGTGCTGGCCCATCTCGAACGCCGAGTCGTAGTCGTGGACGCCCCCACCGTAGAACAGCGTCGCCTCGTCGAGTGCGTCGTGGGCCGCGCCGACTATCTCCGGGTCGCCGAGCGTCCCCGAGTACTCCACGTAGACGATGTCCTGGCCGAACATCTGCTCTGCGACCTCCGCGTAGGCGGCGACGTCCGCGGCGTCGAGGGTGCAGTCGGCCTGCGTGTACTCCGCGACGGAGGCCTCCTCGTTGAGCACGATGTACGCCTCGGTGTGGGTGACGTCCCACTGGATGTCGCCGTCCATGCGGACCCACTCCTTGTGCGCGCCGGTCACCCACGCGATGTCGCCCGCGTTGAAGACGATGGGGACGAGGTAGCCGTCCAGACCGTCGGGGTGGACGACGACGCCCGCGCTGCTCGGTTCGATGTACACCGGGATGTCGTGGCCGCGGGTGCCCTCGATACAGCCCTCGACGTACTCGGCCATCTTCTCCTCGGTCATCCCGAGAGTCCCGCCGACCATGATAGCGTCCGTCCCGGTCGCCGCCACGTCCTCGAACGTCTCGTCCTCGTACAGCGTCTTGTCCGGGTCCACCTTCACGATGTGGTCCCACTCGCTCCACGCGTTCATACTCGGAGGACCGAACGCCCGGACAAAACCGCTTCGACACGTTCACACACCGGGGCTATGTGTATTGCCTCCCGTTCGCGAGGGGCTACGTCTGTGGGCCCCACCCTTATCCCCCGTGCCGGTGGAGCGGTTGACATGTCCCACTGCGCCGACGGCGACCCCCCAGTTCCCGCCGACGCCGGTTCCGACACCGGTTCCGACGCCCGCCCCGACATCGAGCGCGTGAGCCGTCGGGACTTCGAGGAGGTCTGGCACGAGCAAGACCCCAGCGTCATCCCGGACCTCTACCACGCCGACTACCGCGGCCACGGGTTCCCGCTCCTCGGCACCGTCTCCCGTACCGGCTACCGTCGGGTGTCGGGACTGTTCCTCCGGGCGTTCCCCGACATCCGGTTCGACATCCACCGCCTCGACTCCGCGACCGGCCGGGTCGAGACCGACTGGACGTTCGAGGCGACGCACTCGGGGTGGGTCGGCCCGCTCCCGCCGAGCGGCGCGCGCATCAGCGTCGACGGCTGGGGTCGCCACCGCTACGAGGGCGACCGCGTCGCCGAGACCTGGCTGGACCTCGACTGGGCCGACCTCGCCGGCCAACTCGGTCGAGGGTACCTCGCCGCCGCCCGCGAGAAGGTCGGCACGCTGGTCTGAGCGTCGCTGCTCCCCCGTCGACTCGCCCGCCTGCACTCTCCCGCACGTTCTCCCCCGTCCTCGTGACGCTCTCCCCGTCGAGTGACCACCGCTACGGTCGTCGAGCACCATCCTCCCACATGGCTCCGAGACGCGAGTCGACCCGCCCGTCGCGCTCGGACGCGGGCGACGACCTCACCGAGCGACTCGTCGCGGCGATTCGGGACGCTCCGCGACCGGTGGTGAACACGGGGTATCTGGTCCGACAGTTGGACCGACCAGCCGCGGACCTCCGCCCCGAACTCGACGCGCTCGTCGAGGCGGGGGTCCTCGACCACCACGAGGTCCGCGGGCGGGGCCACCTCTGGTGGCTCACGCTCGACGCCGAACTGGAGGGGTAGTGTTCGTCCCACCCGTCGACCGTCCAGCGAGCGGTTCCTCCCGTCGGTCCGGTCGGGAGTGTGTACGACGAAAACCACCATCGAACGCTGTCGTAGGGTCTGGCGAGCGATGTCCGTTCAGGTCGCCGCCTGACTCTGCCACTCGCGAATGCGGTCGGCGCTGACGCCCTGGACCTCGCCCGCGACGGCGTCGGCCTCGGCGTCCCGGAGGTCGTCGAGGCTCTCGATGCCCGCCGCCGCCAGTTTCTCGGCGGTCTTCGAGCCGACGCCGTCGAGGTCCTCGATGTTCCGCATCGCGGTGCGCTCTCTGTACTCGGCGTAGTTGCAGATGGGACAGCCCAACTCCCACGGGTCGTCACCGTTGTGGACGACGAGTTCGGGCAGGTCGTGTTCGTCGCAGTACTCGTCGGTCACCTCGATGTCGCCCTTCCGTGGGAGGGGCAGCGAGTACTCGCAGTCGGGGTAGCGGGTACAGCCGACCAGTCTGGACCCCGAGCGGAGGGTCTTGATGGCGAGCTCCCCGTCGTGCTCTTCGCCACAGTCCGGACAGACGCCGATGACGCGGTCCTCGGCGTCGTCGGCCTCCTCGGCCCGACAGAGCGGGCAGCCGTGGGTGTAGGTGTCCCGGCCGGCGAGCATCTTCACCTCGTGGAGGCCGTGGTCTGCACACTCGTCGTCGAGCACCATCGGCTCGCCGTTGCTCGGGAGGGGTAGCGTGTACTCGCAGTCGGGGTAGCCGTCACAGCCGACGAAGTACGACCCGTAGCGCGAGCGCCGGACCAACAGGTCCTCGCCGCAGTCGGGACACGGGCCGAGCAGTTTGTCGGCCTTCAGCGCCTTCCGGAGGTGGTCGCCCACCTCGTCGCGGGAGGCGTGGAGGTCCTCGAACACACGTTTGAGGATGGCGCGGGACTCGTCGGTCACCTCGTCGAGCGTCGCCTCGCCCTCGGCGATGGCGCTCATGTCCGACTCCAGTTGCGCGGTCATCTCCTCGCTGACGACGAGGTCCGCGAACCGCTCGGCGGCCTCGACGACGCCCGTCGCCAGCTTGGTCGGGCGGGGCGGGTCGCCCTCGATGTAGCCGCGGTCGTAGAGCTTCTGGAGCGTGCCGTGGCGGGTCGCCTTCGTCCCGATGCCCATCTTCTCCATCGTCTCGATGATGCGCGACTGGCCGCGCCGACGGGGTGGCTGGGTCTGTTTGGCGTCGAGGCGGGCCTCGGAGACGGCGAGCGTCTCGCCCTCCTCGACGGCGGGGACGTAGTTCTCGGTCGTGGAGTGGTACGGGTACACCGCGTGGTACCCCTCCTCGACGAGACGCTTGCCGTTGGCCTTCAGCAGGCAGTCGTTCGCCTCGGCGACGACCTTGAGGTGTGCCCACTTCGCGGGTTCGGCGCAGGTCGCGAAGAACCGACGGACGACGAGGTCGTAGACGTCCCACTCGTCGTCGGAGATGTCCGTCGGGAACTCGCCGGTCGGGTGGATAGGCGGGTGGTCGGTGGTCTCCTTGTCGCCGCTGGTCGGTTCGATGTCGTCGCGCTCCAGCAGCGAGGCCGCGTCGTCGCCGAAGCGGGCGTGCTCGGCGAACCGTTCGAGCAGGTCGCGCTCGTCGAGGTCGTCGGGGTAGACGGTGTTGTCCGTCCGGGGGTAGGTGATGTACCCCGACGTGTAGAGGTCCTCGGCGATGGACATGGCGCGCTGGGCGGAGTAGCCGATGGAGCCCGCGGCACGGATGTACTGCGTCGTGTTGAACGGTGCGGGTGGGTCGTCGGTTCGGGTGCGGCGGTTGACCGACTCGACGTGGGCCTCGCTCGCTCCCTGGAGACGCTCGAAGGCGCTCTCGGCGTCGGCCTCGACCCAGACGCGGTCCTGTTCGTTGTCGTCCTCGTCGTACAGGAAGTACTGCGCCTCGAACGGCTCGTCGTCCTCGTCGTGTTTGGCGAGGTTCGCGTACAGCTCCCAGTAGTCCTCGGGGTCGAACGCCTCGATCTTCCGTTCGCGGTCGACGATGAGCTTCAGCGTCGGCGACTGGACCCGACCCACCGAGATGAAGTCGTTGCCCAGCTGTTTCGCCGACAGCGAGAGGAAGCGCGTCAGCGCCGCCCCCCACATCAGGTCGATTATCTGGCGAGCCTCACCCGACGCGGCGAGGTCGAAGTCCAGTTCCTCGGGGTTCGCGAACGCCTCGGTCACCTCGCGGTCGGTGATGGAGGAGAACCGGACGCGCTTGATGGGCGCGTCGCTCTCCTCGCGGACGAGTTCGTACGCCTCCTTCCCGATGAGTTCGCCCTCGCGGTCGTAGTCGGTCGCGACGATGGCGCTGTCGGCGTCACGGGCCAGCGAGCGCAGCGCCGCGACGATGTTCTCCTGGGTCTCGGTCTTGACGACCCGCGCGTCGACCAGTTCGACGGGACGGACGTCCCGCCAGTCGTTGTACTCCGGAGGGAAGTCGACGCCGACGACGTGCCCCGACAGCCCGATACAGCGCTTGCCGCCCCACTTGTACACCGGGACGCCGTTACGTCGGTCGACGCTCGCGCCACCCTCGCTGAGGATCTCCGCGATGCGCCGCGCCGCGTTGTCCTTCTCCGTGATGATCAGCTCCACCACGGCCCACCTCGTTCGGTCATTGGGGTCGCTAAGCCGACCCGGTACGTAACGTTTTCGCCGTCAAAACCGCAACACAGCGCGCGTGTGCGCCGGGCGCGAGCGAGCAGGCGACGGGCGCACTCGCGTCGCGCGCTCGGGCGCGCGGGAGGTGTCGTGTGGCCGGCGACACGGTCGACCGGCGGGCGACGTCGACCGCCGGTGACGGCCATCGGGTCCGGCGCGAAACTGACAGCCACTTATTCGTGCGGACCACACCTCCGGTATGGACGACGACCTGCTGGGCGGGCTTCACCTGTTGGTGCTCCAGTTGCTGGCACTGGACGCGGTGGTCCACTTCGAGGTCATCTGGCCGCGCCTCGTCGCGGTGATGCAGTCGGGAACGTACCCACGCGTGGCGACCACCCTGATGTTGCTGGCGGTTCTCGCCGTCGTGGCGGGAGTCGTCGCGTTCCGCCTCGACCTCGTCTCCCGTCGGACGCTCTACCTCGCCGGCGTCGCGCTCGTCCTGGGCCAGTTGTTCGCGTGGTTCGTCTACCACAACGTCCAGACGGCCAACTTCGGCCACAGCCACGGGACGGGACCGTTCGCGTTCGTCACGAGCACCTGGGAACACCTCACCGACCTCGACGAGGACCCACTGGAGACCGTCTCGAAGGTCGCCGAGGTCATCGCGCTCGGACTGCTGCTCGTGTTGCTCCGCGTCGACCCACGGGCGCGCTCCGGCGAGCGGAGCCGCGCACTCGGCGACCACGAGACCGACGTGGACGCCTGAACGAGTCCCACTTCTATCGCCCGTTCGACGCCACTGTCGGTCCCCTCCAGCGACGGTCAGCCGCGGGCCACGACGGCCACCGCGCCCGCTTTCCTCGTCTCGGCGTCCGCCTCCGCGGGCGTCGTCTCCGTGTCGTCGCTCGTCTCGTCGGCGTCGTCACCGGTGGCTGCGAGGATGCCGGCCGCCGACACCACGCCATGGCCCGACCCGTCGTCGATGCCGTCGACGCCGAGGTCGACGGCGGTGTCGTAGAGGTGCTGGCGGACCTCGGTGGCGTTCATCTCGGGGTTGGCGTCGACGGTGAGCGCCGCGACCCCGGCGACGTAGGGGGCGGCGAAGGAGGTGCCGCCGTCGATGGACGCTCCGGAGAGTGCGACGCCGTCGGGGGCGACGAGGTCGACGTTCGTCCGGGCGCTGAACGGCCGGAGCGTTCCGTTGTCGACCGCACCGACGGTGACGACGCCAGCGGCGCTCGCGGGTGCGGTCGTGCCGCCCGTCGAGCGGTTCGACAGGTCGTGACTGGTGAACAGTTCGACGCGGTGTGGCTCGCTGACGTTCTTCGCGTGGATGCCGACGTAGTACCGCCCCTCGGCGACCGTCGTCGAGAGGTGTTCGAACGGTTGGCCCTCGTGGCCCGTCGCCTTCGCGACGGCGTAGTCGCCGCCCGGGTAGTCGCGGTAGAGGTAGACGTCGAAGTCGTCCGCCGTCGTCGGCCAGCCGTCCCAGCGCACCGAGACGTCGACGGCCCCCGAGAACGACTCCCCGTCGTTGAGGTAGTTGCGGTCGTCGGTGTCGGTGAAGTTCACGAAGCTCCCGTCGGTGTAGTTGCCCGCCCAGTACCGGTTGGCGTGGTTGCCCGCGCTCGTGACGAACACGACGTCCTCGGAGACGTTGGCGACGATGCGCCCGAGCGTCCCGGTGCCGTCGCCAGGCTGGGCGTAGTAGCTCCCGGAGTCGACGACGACGTCCGCGCGGCCCTCGACGAGCCAGTCGACCGCCTCGCGGTACTCCTCGGGCGAGGTGGTCGGTCCGACCGCCGCGAGTCTGAGGTCGGCGTCCGGTGCCGTATCGGCGACGACGCTGGCGACGGCGGTGCCGTGTTCCCAGTCGCCGCCGGCGTCGAACGCGCGGTAGGTCGTGTCGGTCCTCGCGACGGCCGGGTGGCTCATCCGGAAGTCGCTGTCGATGATGCCGACGGTGACGTTCTCGCCGGTGACGTTCGCCGCGTGGAGTTCGTCGGCTCCGACGACGCTCACACCCGGTGAGACCGTGTCGGTGCGGTCGAGGGCTGCCCCGGTGATGCTGACGGAGGTGATGCGCGGGTTCCGTGAGAGCTGACGGATCTCGGTGTACGACACCGACCCCTCGACGATGCGGTCACCCGCCCGCGTGTACGTCCGCTCGACGTCGATTCTGGCGGTGTCGGGGACGCTCGCGGTTCCTTTCAGCCTGAGGATGACGGCGGCCGGCTGGTCGACGGTCGGGGGTTCCTGTCGCTGTTCGTCGAGACCGACGCGGAGGCTGTCGACGGGGTCGACGTTCACCGCGCGGTCGTCGGCCGTGGCCGGGAAGTCCGTGACTGGCGCGAGCACCAGCGCACAGACCAACGCGACGACGACCACGCGACGGGAACTCATCGGGGAGGCTCAGACGGTCGGGCCACTCACCCGTTGCCAGCGTCGATACGCGAGTGCGAGTCCCAGCACCAACAGCCCCCCGGCGAAGAACACCAGTCCAGGCGGGACGACCAGCGGACCGCTCGCCCCACCGGCGGCACCGTCGGCCATCCGGGGGAACACCTCCGACTGGACGGCGTCGGTGACGACCAACTGCTGGACGACGTAGCTCACCAGTCCGAGGACGCCCACGGCGGCCATCAGCCCCTTCAGCGAGTCGAGGAAGCTCGTCTTGCGCTCCTCGTTGCCGACGAACACGACGAGCGGCTCCTCGCTCGGGGCGTAGACGTTCATCTCTCGGCCCTTCTGGGAGTAGCGGGTGTCCGCGACGCGGACGAGGCCGGCCTCCTGGAGGTTGGTGAGGTGGTGGCGGGCGTTCTGCAACGAGGTGTCGACGCGGCCGGCAACCTCCGAAGCCGTCGCGGGGTCCTCGTGCAGGGACGTCAAGATCGCACGGGCCGTATCCGAAGAGAGCGAAGAGAGCAGTTCCCCGGTGTCCTCGCCGTCGAGCCAGAACGTCCGGAGGTCACCCTCCTGCTCAGAGCTGGCATCCGTGCTAGTAGGCAACAGCCCTGACATTGTTCGTGATAAACCCTCATCATACAAATATCTGCGGTCCAGCGTCCGACGGAACGCCGAGTACGTCCAACAGTTGAACTTATATTTTGAGGAGTTATATTTTTAGAAGTAGTTGCTGAAAAGTGCAGTACAGCTTAGCTGTCTAACTTCTCGCGGAGTAGTTCGTTCACCGCGCCCGGTTCGGCGCTTCCTCCGGTCGACTGCATCACCTGCCCGACTAGGAAGTTGAGCGCTCCCCCTTCCCCGTCGTGGTAGTCCTCGACGGCGTCCGGGTTGTCGGCGATCGCCTCCTCGACGGCCTCCTCGACGGCGTCGCCCGAGGTCTTCCCGAGGCCCTCCGCTTCGACGACGGCGTCGGGGTCCGAACCGTCGTCGAGCATCGCGCGCAGGACGACCTCCTCGGCGTTCTTGACGGTGATGTCGTCGCTATCGACGAGTTCGAGCAGGCGGACGAACGCCGCGCGGTCGACGCTGCCGACGCTCCGGTCTCGGTAGTTCAACTCGCCGAGCAGGCGGTCGACGACCCACGACGCCGCGAACCCGGCGTCGAACTCGTCGGTGAGCGCCTCGTAGAAGTCCGCGACCTGCTTGGTGGAGGTGAGCTTCGACGCCTCCTCCGCCGAGAGGTCGTACTCCTCGCGGAACCGCTCGCGTCGGGCGTCGGGGAGTTCGGGGATGGCGATCTCCTCTTTCCACCCCGAGACGCGCATCGGCGGGAGGTCCGCCTCGGCGAAGTAGCGGTAGTCCTTCTCCTCTTCCTTCGAGCGCATCGAGACGGTGATTCCCCGGGACTCGTCCCAGTGGCGCGTCTCCTGTTCGACCGCGCGCCCGCGACGGACGGCGTTCTTCTGGCGCGTCTCCTCGTAGCTCAGCGCCTTGGCCGCGCCCTTGTGACTGGAGATGTTCTTCACCTCCGTCCGGTTGGCGTCGGCGAGCACGTCCGTCGGGATGGTGCCGTCCTCCGCGACCTCTTCGGCGTCCACGACCGAGAGGTTCGCGTCGATTCGCAGCGAGCCGTCGCGTTCGGCGTCGAACACGCCGAGGTACTCCAGCACCTCTTCGAGTTTCTCGAGGAACGCGCGGACCTCCGTCGGCGACCGGAAGTCCGGGTCGGTGACGATCTCCATCAGTGGCATCCCGGCGCGGTTGTAGTCGACCATCGTGTACTCCGCGCGGTCGATGGCTCCGCCCTCGTGTTTCAGGCTGCCGGGGTCCTCTTCGAGGTGGGCGCGCTCGATGCCGATGGTTCGGCGCTCGTCGGCGACGGCGACCTCCAGACTGCCGTCCTGACAGATGGGTTCGTCGTACTGCGTGACCTGGAAGTTCTTCGGCAGGTCGGGGTAGTAGTAGTTCTTCCGGTGGAAGCGGGTCTCCTCGGGGATGTCGGCGTCGAGCGCCTTTCCGACCTTCACCGCGGCCTCGACGGCGGCCTCGTTGACCACCGGGAGCGCCCCCGGCAGACCGAGACAGGTCGGACAGGTGTGGGTGTTTGGCTCCGAGTCGGCGGTGTCGGTCGAACAGCCACAGAACAGTTTGGTGGCCGTCTCCAGTTGGACGTGGACCTCCAGTCCGATGACGACGGCGAGGTCCCGCGCCTGGGTCGTCTGCGCGGTCATTGATTGGTCGTGGTTTTCGGCGGGTGGGGTAAAACGTGTCGGGACTAGGATGGTGCGATGGTAGTATCGGAGCCGCTGAAGTCGAGTCTGTGACCTCCGAAGCCCTCGGGCGCTCGACTCGGGGGCCACACACTGCGCTCCTCGCTCGCTTCGGTGCTTGTGGTGTCCGCCATCGTAGAGCTCCCTCGCCCTTCGATTCCGCCAGGAACCGCACCGCGCCTACCTGTCCCGTCGGCCGCGCCTGAACGCGCGGCCAGCCGTCCGTGCTGTGGCCGGAAGCGCGTGGCTGAACACCGTGAAGCCCGCGCGACTCGGGGAAGGGCAGGGCAGCCTCGGAGGACTGAAAGGGCGAGTGCTCCCATCGAGGGCTTTCGAGATGTCGCCCTCGACTCTGGAGTCGACTGCTTTCAGCCCAGAAACTCGACCAACCGCTCCGACACCGCCTCGGCGCGTTCGTGTTGGAGCCAGTGGGACGCACCGTCGAACCGCTCCAGTGACCCGTCCGCACAGAACTGGAGGCTCCGCTCGGCGTTCTCCTCGACGAGCGCCACGTCGTCGGTGCCCCACAACACGAGCGTCTCGGGTTCGATACGCGTGTCCCGGGAGAACAGCCCGCTCCCGACACCGTTGGCGCGATACCAGTTGACCATCCCCGTCAGCGCGCCCTCGCGACTCCACGCCGTCCGGTACCGTCGCAGGTCGTCGTCGGAGAACGTCCCCGGACGGGCGCTCTCGGTGAGCATCCGGGTCAACAGTCGGTAGTCCCGCGCGCCCATCGCCGCCTCCGGGAGTCGCGGCACCTGGAAGAACCCGGCGTACCACGAACGGAACACCTGCTCCCAGTTCGAGCGCAGCGTCTCGCCGAACGCCGCTGGGTGGGGGACGTTGAGGATTCCCAGCCGCTCGACGCGCTCGGGGTGCTCCTGGGCGAGCACCCACGCAACCATCGCCCCCCAGTCGTGCCCGACGACGGCCGCCGACTCGTGGTCCAGCGCGTCGAGCAGTCCCGTCACGTCGTCGGCGAGTCGTTCGACGTGGTAGGCGTCGCGTCCCTCGGGTTTCTCCGAGAGGTTGTAGCCGCGCTGGTCCGGCACGAGCACGCGGTGGCCGGCGTCGGCGAGCGCGTCCAGTTGGCGGTGCCAGCCGTACCAGAACTCGGGGAAGCCGTGGAGGAGCACGACGGGCGGCCCGTCCGCCGGTCCGCGGTCACTCTCGCTCTCCGGTCCCGCCTCGCTCCGCTCGTCGGGACCGGCGGTCCGGACGTGCAGTCGGACGTCGCCCACGCGGACGTACTCGGAGTCGCCGGGGACCGTCTCCGTGCGCATGGTCACGGATACGGGGTCGTCCCCGGAAGCGCTGTCGCAACCGGCAGCGAGCGGTCGACCCCCACCGAGACGTGAGTGACACGAGACGGTGTTATTGTCTGACGCAGGTTTATACGTCTGGGACAGCCGACACTAGACATGAGCAGCGGGAACCGCGTCGAGGAGCTCGAAGCGCGCGTCAAACAGCTGGAAGCGTCGGTCACGGGCCTGACCGACGAACTCGTCGAGTGCAAGGAGCGTCTGCAGGCGCTCGAAGACGAGGTCGACCCCGAGATGGACATCATCGAGGGTCAGCCGACGCGTGTCGACGACGAGTCAGAGACCGACACATCCAAATCCGCACAGGAGAACGGAGAGGAAAGTACGGACTCCGACACCGACGAGATCATCGTCGCGTAACGGGGTTCGCACCACGAGCGCCCCCATGCACATCAAAGAGCTCGTCCTCGACGACTTCAAGAGCTTCGGCCGGAAGACGAGAATCCCGTTCTACGAGGACTTCACCACCATCAGCGGCCCGAACGGCTCGGGGAAGTCGAACATCATAGACTCCGTGCTGTTCGCGCTGGGTCTCGCACGCACCTCGGGCATCCGCGCGGAGAAACTCACCGACCTCATCTACAACCCCGACGACGACGGGACGGAGTTCACCGGCGAACGCGAGGCGAGCGTCGAGGTCGTCCTCGACAATTCGGACGGCACGCTCTCGCACTCGCAGGTGACGACCGCCGCCGGGACGGACAACGTCGGCGACACCGACGAGATAACCATCAAACGCCGGGTGAAACAGACCGAGGACAACTACTACTCGTACTACTACCTCAACGGTCGCTCGGTCAACCTCTCGGACATCCAGGACCTGCTCGCACAGGCCGGGGTCGCCCCCGAGGGCTACAACGTCGTGATGCAGGGCGACGTGACGGAGATCATCAACATGACCGCCGGGTCTCGTCGGGAGATCATCGACGAGATAGCGGGCGTCGCGGAGTTCGACGCCCGGAAGGCCGACGCGATGGACGAACTGGAGGTCGTCGAAGAGCGCGTCGACGAGGCCGACCTCCGCATCGAGGAGAAACAAGAGCGCCTCGCCCAACTCGAAGACGAACGCGAGACCGCCCTCCAGTACCAGGGGCTCAAGGAGGAACGCGAGGAGTACGAGGGCTACCTGAAGGCGGCCGAACTCGAAGACAAGCGCGCCGACCTGGGGAAGACCGAGGGCAAAATCGAGCGCGACGAGGAGAAACTGGCCGACCGTCAGCGCGCCCTCGACGAGAAGCAGGGCACCGTCGTCCGCCTCGAAGAGGACCTCGAGGACCTCAACGCGGAGATCGAACGGACTGGTGAGGACGAACAGCTCCGGGTCAAACGCGAGATGGAGGAGGTCAAAGGCGAAATCTCGCGCCTCGAAGACCAGGTGGAGAGCGCTCGCGAGCGCATCGAGGAGGCCGAGAACAAGCGCCGACAGGCGTTCGTCAAGGTCGACCGCAAGCAGGAGACCGTCGACGACCTCCACGCGAAGGTCCGGAACATCAAGGTCGAGAAGGCGTCGCTGAAGGCCGACGTCCAGGAGAAGGAGGCCGAACTCGAATCCGTCGAGGCGGACATCGCCGCCGTCGACGACGAGTACGAGCAGTTGAAGACCGACCTCGCGGACGCCCGAGAGCGACTGGAGGACGCCAAGGCCGAGAAGAACGAACTCCAGCGCGAACAGGACCGCCTGCTCGACGAGGCGCGACGACGCTCGAACGAACAGCGCGAGTTGCGAGAAGAAATCGAGGAACTGGAGGCCGAGATTCCGGACCTGAAGGCCGACCTCACCGACCTCGAAGCCGAACTCGGGAAACTGGAGCAGAACAAGGAGACCATCGAGTCGGTCGTCGACGACCTGCGCGGCGAGAAGTACGAACTGCAGGACGACCTCGACGCCATCGAGGACGAGGTCAGCGCGGCCCAGGCGGAGTACGCCGAACTCGAAGCGAAGGCCGGCCAGTCCGGCGACACCTCCTACGGGCGTGCGGTGACGACCGTCCTGAACGCCGACGAACAGGGCGTCCACGGCACCGTCGGCCAGCTCGGGGGGGTCTCCGCACAGTACGCCACCGCGTGTGAGACCGCCGCCGGCGGTCGCCTCGCGAACGTCGTCGTCGAGGACGACGGCGTCGGCCAGCGCTGTATCGAGTTCCTGAAGTCCAGAAACGCGGGCCGGGCGACGTTCCTCCCGATGTCGAAGATGCGGGGACGCTCGCTACCCTCGCTGCCGAACGACGACGGCGTCGTCGACTTCGCGTACAACCTCATCGACTTCGACCCGATGTACGCGGACGTCTTCTCGTACGTCGTCGGCGACACGCTCGTCGTCGAGGACATGGCGACCGCCCGCGACCTGATGGGGAAGTTCCGGATGGTCACGCTGGAGGGCGACCTCGTCGAGAAGTCCGGCGCGATGACTGGTGGCTCCCGGTCGGGGTCTCGGTACTCGTTCGCTTCGGGTGCGGGCCAACTCGAACGCGTCGCCAAGCGCATCAACGACCTCGAAGAGAAACGCCAGTCCGTCCGCGAGGACCTGCGCGACGTGGAGTCGCGTCTCGACGACGCCCGCGACCGGCAGGCGAACGCCGCCGACAAGGTCCGGGACGTCGAGAACGACATCGCCCAGACCGAGAGTCGTATCGAGGAGATTCACGACACCATCGCGGCGAAGGAGGAGGAACTCGACGCTATCGACGACGACCGCGAGACGGTGTCCGAGCGCATGGACGCCCTCGAAGCCGACATCGCCGACCAGGACGAGACCATCGAGGGAATCGAGTCCGAAATCGCCGACCTCGAAGCCGAACTGCGGGACTCGGAGGTCGCCGAACTCACCGAACGCGCCGAGGCCATCCGCGAAGAGGTCGCGACGCTCGACGAGGAGGCGGACGACCTCGACGGGACGCTCAACGAACTCCAACTGGAGAAGCAGTACGCCGAGGAGGCCATCGAGGACCTCCACGACGACATCGAGAGCGCCCAGAACCGCAAGGCCGAGGCCGAAGAGCGCGTCGCCGAACTCGAAGCCGAAATCGAGGACCAGAACGAACTGCTGGAAGAGAAACGCGAGCAGGTCGCGGACCTCGAAGACGAACTCGCCGACCTCAAGGAGGAACGCAACGACCTGAAGGCGGACCTCCGCGAGGCCAGAGAGGAACGCGACGCCGCCAAGGAGAAACTGGGTCGCGTCGAGTCCCGTCTGGAGAACGCCCGCGAGAAGCGCGACCGCCTGGAGTGGGAGGTCGACGAACTCGCCGCCCAGGTCGGCGAGTACGACCCCGAGGACGTGCCCGACCACGAGACCGTCGAGAAGGAGATCGCCCGCCTCGACGGCGAGATGGAGGCGCTCGAACCGGTCAACATGCTCGCCATCGACGAGTACGACGCCGTCGCCGAGGACCTCGCGGACCTCGAAGACAAGCGTGCGACGCTCGTCGAGGAGCGCGACGGCATCGTCGAACGCATCGAGGGGTTCGAGGCGAAGAAGAAGGAGACGTTCATGGAGTCGTACGAGGCCATCCGCGAGCACTTCGAGGACATCTTCGAGCGCCTCTCCAGCGGGTCGGGCACGCTCGTCCTCGAAGACGAGGCCGACCCGTTCGACGGCGGTCTGACGATGAAGGCCCAACCCCGAGACAAGCCCGTCCAGCGTCTGGACGCGATGAGCGGCGGGGAGAAGTCCCTGACCGCACTGGCGTTCATCTTCGCCATCCAGCGCCACAACCCCGCGCCGTTCTACGCGCTCGACGAGGTCGACGCCTTCCTCGACGCCGCCAACGCCGAGGCCGTCGGCGAGATGGTCGACGCGCTGGCCGACGACGCGCAGTTCGTCGTCGTCTCCCACCGCTCGGCGCTGCTCGAACGCTCCGAGCGCGCCATCGGCGTGACGATGATGGACGACAACGTCAGCGCCGTGACAGGCATCGACCTGAGCAGTCAGGGGGTGCCGGCGGATGATTGACGACGAGGAGTCACGCGAGCAGGAGCGAGCCGACCGCGAGGCGTTCTACACCGACGGCGGCCAGGAGATAGCAGACGGCGTCTCGCTGAACATCGCGGGCCACGACGAGCGCAAACGCGAGCGCGAGAACGGGCACGACGACGCGGCCGCGCTGTTCGGCGACGAGGACGGCGACACGGAGGACACACCGACCGTCGACGCTCCCTCGGACCTCCCGACCGACGACGACGGCGAGGAGGTCGAACCCGTCGAACTGCTCGTCCAACTGGCCGACCGTGGCGAGATAGAGCCGTGGGACATCGACATCGTCGCGGTCACCGACGCGTTTCTCGACGCACTCGACGACGCCGACATCCGTACCGGTGGCCGCGCGCTGTTCTACGCGAGCGTCCTCCTGCGGATGAAGTCCGACGCGCTGATGGAGTCCGACGACCCCGAGGAACCGGAACCGTGGGAAGAGCCGTGGGACGCCCCACCCGCAGACGCCGACGAGGACTGGCGACCGGACCCGTTCGACGCGCTCGACCGGGAGATGGACCGCCGACTCGAACGCAAGCGCGCTCGGGGGATGCCCGAGACGCTCGACGAACTGGTCCGAGAGTTGCGCGAGGCCGAACGCGGGTCGTGGTGGAAGGAGTCGCGAACCTACGACACGAGCGACTCGCCGAAGGGCTTTCGACGCGGGACCCAGACCCTCGACTACCACACCGCCGACGACCTGCGCCTCGACGACGAACCCACCGCCGACGACGTGACCGGCACCGCCCACCAGGAGGACATGGAGACGACTATCCAGCACGTCTACCGCGACCTGCGCGAGCAGTACGACGCGGGCCGGAGCGAGGTGCTGTTCGCCGAAGTCGAGCAGTCCGGCGGCGCGCGCGTCGAGACGTTCCTCGCGTTGCTGTTCCTCGCACACCGCAAGCAGATTCGCCTCGAACAGGACGAACTGTTCGGCGACCTCTGGATTCAGGACCCGGCGGCGGCGGACGCGCCCGCCGAGGCCGTCGCCGACTGACGCGACTGGACCTGTTCTCCCCACGATTTATCACTCGCCATACACACGTCCGTCCATGGCCCGCCCCCGGTCCCTCTCGGATGCGGTGGGAGACCTCCTCCCGATTGCCGCGTTCGTCCTCCCGGCACTCGCGTACAGCGCCGCACACGACGCCGGAATCGTCGGCGAGACCGCGGGCTACGCGCTCGCCACGTTCTACGTCGTGGTGGCAGTGCTCGCCAACCACCGTGAGTATTCGGTGTCGACGTTCGGGTGGACACGGAGCGTCGACACCGAATCGGTCGAAGAGTGCGACGACCGCTGTGCGTCCTGCGACGGTCCCGTCGCGACCGGTCTCGAACGGACCTACGCCGAGCAGTTCGTCGCCTTCGGCTACCCCCTGACGACGGGCGACTGGGGCGAGAACACGTACTGTGCGGCGTGTGCCACCGAGGAGTTCCCGGGTGAGCACCGCCGTTCGCACGACGAACGCGATGTCGCACAGGACGCAGAGGAACGGACCGACGAACTCGACACCGCGTAGTGTGACGAGAGCGCCGTTCTACAGGTACTCGCCGGCGAGCAGGTCCACCTGTTCTTTGGTCGCGTCGGGAATCTCCTCGCTGGGCGTGTTGATGGTGCCGTCGAGCGCGTGCCCGCAGTCACAGTCGCGCTCTGCGGGGAGGTGCTCGATGGCGTGGTCGATGACCCGCTTGATGGCCGTCTCGTTGGCGGCGGCGTTCTCCAGCACCTCGTCGAGCGTGACTTCGGCGTCCTGTTTCCAGACGTCGTAGTCGGTGATGCCGGTGATGGTCGCGTAGCACATCTCGGCCTCGCGGGCGAGTTTCGCCTCGGGGATGGCGGTCATTCCGACGACGTCCCAGCCCTGCTGGCGGAAGAACTCGCTCTCGGCGCGCGTCGAGTACTGCGGGCCTTCGATGCAGACGTAGGTGCCGCCCTTCTCCGCGCCCTCCTCGGTCGCTTCGTTCGCCGAGTCGGTGAGGTGGTCGACCATGTGCGGGCAGTACGGGTCGGCGAACCCCATGTGGACGACCATCCCGTCGCCGAAGAAGGAGTACGGCCGGTGGGAGGTGCGGTCGAATATCTGGTCGGGCACCAGCAGCGCCTGTGGCGGGAGGTCCTCGCGGAGGCTCCCCACGGCGTTGGAGGCGAGGATGCGCTCGACGCCTAACTGCTTCAGGGCGTGGATGTTCGCGCGGTACGGCGCGTTCGTCGGGTTGTACTGGTGGTTGCGGCCGTGGCGCGGGAGGAAGGCGACTTCAGTCCCGGCCATCTCGCCGACGGTGACGGGTGCGCTCGGTTCGCCGAACGGTGTCGTCACGTCCTCCTCGCGGACGTTCGAGAGGTCGAGCGCGTCGTAGATTCCACTGCCACCGATGAACCCTATCATACCTCTTGCTCCCGCGTGCGCCGCTAAAGCCTGACGGAAAACGACCATGCCGTTCGCGCGTCTCTTGGCGCCCGTGACTTCCGTGCCCCTCGCCGCGACGGTCGACAACGACCCGCTCGCGCTGGCCGCCGACTTCCTCCGGGCGGTCCGGTACGGCGACCCGACGACCGCACACGAGCGCACTCTGCGTGACCTCGACCCCGACGTACTCGCGGCGACGCTCGACACCGACGAACGCAGGCTGGCGTTCTGGCTGAACGTCTACAACGCCTCCGTTCAGGTGCTCCTCGACGCCGCGCCCGAGCAGTTCGCGGACCGTCGTCGGTTCTTCTCCGCGCCGGTCGTCGCCGTCGCCGGCCACGACCTGAGCCTGGACGACATCGAACACGGCATCTTACGCCGGTCACGGCACTCGCTGGGGCTGGGGTACCTCCCGCGTCGGGCCGACGCGTTCGAGCGGACCCACCGCGTCGACGAGCGCGACCCGCGAATCCACTTCGCGCTCAACTGCGGGGCCGAGAGCTGTCCGCCCATCCTCGCGTACGACCACGAGACCGTCGACGAACGACTCGACACGGTGACTGCGGGCTACCTCGACACGGAAGTCGAGTCCGACGCCGAGGGCGACGTGGTCCGGGTTCCCCGACTGTTGCTCTGGTACCGCGGGGACTTCGGCGGTCGTTCGGGTATTCTCGACCTGCTCCGGGAGTACGACGCGGTCCCGGCCGACGCGTCCCCCCGTCTCCGCTATCGCTCGTACGACTGGTCGCTCGCGCTCGACCGGTTCGCCGACCGAGCGGGCGGTCGCAGGCCCGAACGCACAGGCGGGAGCGAGGACGACGACTCAGACGGTGCACCACGCGAGTAGCTGGACGACGACGAGCGCGACCATCGCGGCGACGCTCGGGAACGGCACGCGCCGTTCGGTGTACCCCGCCGCGCCCCACACGGACAGCGGGAGGACGAGCAGGCTCGCACCCGCGACGACGACCGGGAGTACGCCCCCCGCGAGGAGCGCGAGCGACCCGAACGCGACCACGACGCACCCGACGTACAACGTTCGGAGGCGTCGCGGTGCGAGTCGGGTGACGAGCGTCCGTTTCCCGACGGCGGCGTCGGCCCGCCGGTCGGGCCACTGCGTCGCCAGCAGGTTCGCGAACACGAGTGAGAACAGCGGGACGCACGCGAGCAGTGTCGTCGCCAGCGGCCCGCCGAGCACGGCCGCGCCGTACGTCGGCAGGAGGAGACCGCCGAGTACGGCGTTGTCGAGTTCGCCCCACCCCCGCCAGGCGAGTTTCAACGGCCCGACGGAGTACTGCCAGCCGAAGACGGCGACCACTGCGAGCAGCGCGAGCGCGGGGAGCGGGAGGACGCCGAGCACTGCACCGACGAGCGCGAGCGCCGACCCGACGCCGAGCGCGACGACACCCGCGCGGAGGGCCATCGTCCGCGGGAGACCGGTCCGAGCCAGTGCACCGCTCCCGCCGGAGAAGGGCGTCCGGTCGGTCAGTGCGTCGGTCTCGTGGTCGGCGAACTCGTTGGCGTCGTGGACGCTCGCGGCGACGCCGAGCAGGGCGGCCGCCCCGACGACGAGCGCGGCCCAGTCGAGGGTCGCGCCGCTCGCCAGCGCTATCTTCGCACCCAGCGCGTAGACGGCGAGTATCAGGAGGAGCTGTGAGGGGCGGCTCAGCTTCCAGTACGCCCACAGGCGGGTCCGTGGCCCCAGCGACGGCTCGGCGGCCGCGCTCGTCGTCGGTGCCCGGTCCATACGCGAGAATCGGTCGCTCGGTGCCTAAACACGCCGGTCGGGTCCGGAAGTCGTCGGTCGCTGTGCGTGTCGGAGGTCGGTCGCGCGCTCGTCAGTCGGCGAGTCGCCAGGTGCCGCCCGAGGAGGCGATGACGTCGCGGCGTTCCATCTCCTGAAGGACCTCGTCCATCCGGCCCGGCTGGGCGATCTCCATCTCGATGCGCTCGACCTGGTGGTACTCGTTGAGGAGGTGGCGGATGTCGTCGCGGGTGTAGGGACCGTCGTCGTCGCGCTCCATCACGCCCGAGATGACGTCGGTCATGTCCTCGATGAAGTTCCACGGGTAGACCATCCACGTCCACTCCTCCAGGCGCTCGCCGATGAAGTCGGGTTCGAACCCGCTTGTCTGGAGCAGTTGGAGCGAAGCGGTGCGGACCTCGCCGGGGTCGCGTTCGGCGACGTACTCCTCGGCGCGACGGAACGACCCGCCGGTGTCGGCGATGTCGTCGATGATGAGGACGTCCTTGCCCTCGACGCTCCCCTCCGGCATCGGGTAGCGCACCGTCGGTTCGCCGGACTTCTGGGCGGTGCCGACGTAGTGTTCCATCTTCAGGCTCGCGAGGTCGTCCAGTCCGAGGAAGTCACAGACACACCGACCCGCGAACCAGCCCCCGCGCGCGAGCGCGACGACGACCTCTGGCTCGAACTCGGCGCGCTTGATGTCCTCGCTCACCTCGCGACAGAGGTCGTAGACGTAGTCCCAGTTGGTGATGGTGCACTTGAAGTCGTCCGGGAGGTCGCTCATTCCTTCCGTCAGTCCCCGGCCACCGACCATAAGGGTTTACAGCCGTGGTTCGTGCGGTGACGCCACGCACACCTCACGACGCGCCGCCGAGACCGTCTCGACCCGGTCAGTAGCTCCGGTGGGTCGCCGACCCGACGTCGACGCGGACGAGCGTGTTCTCGCCCTCCCAGGCGTCCTCGGGGACGCCGTACCGACGGTTGATGGCACGGTTCGCCGTCCGGGTCGCCGCCTCGTCGTCGACGACCGACGCGGTCCCGAGCACCGTGACGTGCCACTCGGGGATGCCCGCCGAGGCGCGCTCTATCGACAGCGCGACCCGCGGGTTCGCCCGCAGGTTGGCGAGCTTCCGCCCGCTGGTGACGAGTTCGACGACGCCGTCCTCGTAGCGGAACCACAGCGGCGCGACGTGGGGTCGACCATCGTCGCAGGTCGCGAGGTGGGCGGTCACGGGGTCGCCTGTGAGCAGTCGTTCGGCCTCCGCGGGGACGTTGGCTCCCATACCCGACGGGACGTGTCGAGCGAGGAAAACGTTCGTCCCGTCGACGTGGTTCGTCTCGACTCGCCGCCACGTTTCCCCCACTCACCGCCACGGCACGTCTGCCGCCCGTCAGACGACGACACCGACCGGCTACAGGTGTAGACGTGAACCACAAATACATCCACTCGTGAGTGTGCGACATGACACCAAACGCCAGCACGCCCGTCGACGGTGCAGTCGAGCGCCCTCGCTCGTGGCTCTACTGTGAGACCTGCGAGTGGACGCGGACGGTCCGGTCGGCGTCCTGCCAGTCGGCGTTCGCGCTGGCCGAGGAGGACGCCCGGATGCACGCGGCGCTGACCGACTACGAGGGCGAGAGCCACCGCGTCCACGCCATCGACGCCGAGACGGGGCAGGTCGTCGTCCGTGACTGACCACCAGTAGTCGGCGCGTCCCCGCCCGCCTCGACTCTCCCGGCCCCGAGATTGAAACCACCCCGCCGCGATTGGGTCCGTATGGACACCCGACGCACGCTCCTCGTGGACGCGTTCACCGACGACCCGTTGGCGGGGAACGCCGCGGGACTGGTCCCCGACGCCGAGGGCCTCGACGAGGGGCAGATGCAGGCCATCGCCCGCGAGTTGAACGCCAGCGAGACGGCCTTCCTCACCGACAGCGAGGAGGCCGACCGCCGCATCCGCTACTTCACGCCCGAGACGGAGGTGAACCTCTGTGGGCACGCCACCGTCGCGGCCCACGCGTTCCTCCACCGGGCCGAGGCCATCGACGACGGGACGCACTCGCTGGCGACGAACGTCGGCGTCCTCGACGTCGAGGTCGAGAGCGACGGGACGGTGTGGATGACCCAGGCCCCACCCGAGACCCACGCCGTCGACGTGGACTACGAGGAGGTGGCGGCGGCCATCGGCGTCGACCTCGACGCGCTGACCGACCTCGAAGCCGACCTCCCGCTGGGGTGGGCCTCGACCGGTCTCGCCTTCCTCTGTGTCCCCGTGACGTTCCTCGACGCACTCGGGGAGGCCGACCCGGACATGGCCGCCGTCGAGGCGCTGTGTGAGGCGGTCGACGCCACGGGCGTCTACGCGTTCACGTTCGACACCATCGACCCCGACGCGACGCTCCACGGCCGGATGTTCGCGCCCGGCGCGGGCGTCCCCGAGGACCCCGTGACGGGCACCGCCAGTGGGGCGGTGACGGCGTACCTCCGCGAACACGACGCGCTCGATTCGTACGCCGACCTCGCCTACGAACAGGGCCACTTCGTCGACCGGCCCGGGCGGGTCCACGTCCGGTACACCGAGGAGGTCCACGTCGGGGGACGCGCGGTCGTCACGCTCGACGGAGAACTCGCCGTGCCCGACCCCGACGAGGAGGACATCGTCGTCGCGTAACCCCACCAGCGACCCGGAGAGTACGCGATTTCGTATCTGCGTGAACTGTCCCGATGTCGTGGGTAGCGGCCCGCTACCGCCGGGTTACGCGGTGGGAAACGGTTGGGAGGTTCGGAAGGTTCTTTAGCGGTTCCGTTGACGGACCCGATACGCAATGGCTGTACTCTGGCTCGACGAAGTGGGGTCCGACGACCTCGCCGCCGTCGGTGGAAAGGGCGCGTCGCTCGGCGAGTTGACGGGCGCGGGCCTCCCCGTCCCGCCCGGGTTCGTGGTGACGGCGGGCACGTATCGTACCTTCATCGAGGAGACCGGCATCGACGAGGAGCTGTTCGCAGCCGTCGACGTCGACTCCGACGACTCGAAGGCGCTGGCTGCGGCCTCGAAACGGGCCGAAGAACTCATCCTGGAGACCGACATCCCCGAGGAGATGCGCCAGGGCATCCTCGACGCCTACGACGAGATGGGCGACGGCGAGGCGTTCGTCGCGGTGCGTTCCTCGGCGACGGCGGAGGACCTTCCCGACGCGAGTTTCGCCGGCCAACAGGAGACCTTCCTCAACATCACCCGGAAGGACCTGGTCCAGCGCGTCAAGGAGTGCTGGGCGTCGCTGTTCACCCAGCGGGCTATCTACTACCGCGAGGAGCAGGGGTTCGACCACGACATCGTCGACATCGCCGTCGTCGTCCAGCAGATGGTCGACGCCGAGAAGTCCGGCGTGATGTTCACCTCCCACCCCTCGACCGGCGAACCCGAGATCATCATCGAGGCGGCGTGGGGTCTCGGCGAGGCCGTCGTCAGCGGTTCGGTCTCCCCCGACAACTACGTCGTCGACCGCGAGAGCGCGACCGTCGAGGAGGTCACCGTCGCGGACAAGAAGATGATGATGGAGAAGGACGCCGAGACGGGCGAGACCGTCGAACGCGCCGTCGCCGACGACATGCGCAACCAGCAGGTCCTCGACGACGCCGAGATTCGACGTCTCGTCGAACTCGGGCGCATGGTCGAGGACCACTACGGCGTCCCCCAGGACGTCGAGTGGGCTATCTTCGAGGGCGAGGTGTACATGCTCCAGTCCCGCCCCATCACGACCATCTCGGAGTCGAGCGCGGCCGCCGCCAGCGCCACCGACGGCAGCGGCGTGCAGGCGATGGACGAGGGCGACAACGAGGTCATCCTGAAGGGGCTCGGCGCGAGCCCCGGCGTCGCCAGCGGTCCCGTCCGCATCGTCGACAAACTCGACGAACTCGACAAGGTCGGCGAGGGAGACATCATCGTCACCGAGATGACGACTCCCGACATGGTGCCCGCGATGAAGCGCGCGGCGGGCATCATCACCGACGAGGGAGGGATGACCTCCCACGCCGCCATCGTCTCGCGTGAGCTCGGCGTTCCGGCGGTCGTCGGCACGTCCAGCGCGACCCGCGAACTGGAGGACGGCCAGGTCATCACGCTCGACGGCGACAAGGGCACCATCCGCAGCGGGAAGGTCGCCTCGAAGGACGAGGAGAGCGACCCGCTCGACGACGTGCGCCCACAGAACCCCGTCAAGCCGATGACGGCGACGGAGGTGAAGGTGAACGTCTCCATCCCCGAAGCGGCCCACCGTGCGGCCGTGACGGGCGCGGACGGCGTCGGCCTGCTCCGCGTCGAGCACATGATCCTCTCGACGAACAAGACGCCCGAGCGCTACATCCGCGACCACGGCGCGGACGAGTACATCGAGGAGATCGTCGGCGGCATCCAGTCGGTCGCCGACGAGTTCTACCCGCGACCGGTCCGGGTCCGCACCCTCGACGCGCCGACCGACGAGTTCCGACAGTTGCAGGGCGGGGAGGACGAACCCAAAGAGCACAACCCGATGCTCGGCTACCGGGGCATCCGGCGCTCGCTCGACACGCCCGACGTGTTCGCCCACGAGTTGGAGGCGTTCCGCCGCCTCTACGACATGGGCTACGACAACGTCGAGATCATGTTCCCGCTGGTCAACGACGCCGAGGACGTCATCCAGGCGCGGAACCTCATGCAGCAGGCCGGCATCGACCCCGACAAGCGCTCGTGGGGCGTCATGATCGAGACGCCCGCCAGCGCGCTCTGTGTCGAGGAGATGGCGAAAGCCGGCATCGACTTCGCCTCGTTCGGGACGAACGACCTCACGCAGTACACGCTGGCCGTCGACCGGAACAACGGCAACGTCGCCGACCGGTTCGACGAACTCCACCCCGGCGTCCTCAAACTCATCGGCGAGACCATCGAGACCTGTCGCGAACACGGCGTCAACACGAGCATCTGCGGGCAGGCCGGCTCGAAGCCCAAGATGATTCGCTACCTCGTCAACGCTGGCGTCTCCTCCATCTCGGCGAACATCGACGCGGTGCGCGACGTCCAACACGAGGTCAAGCGCGTCGAACAGCAGCTCCTGTTGGACTCGGTGCGGTAACCGGGGTCCGACGCGGCGGCCCCGGTTCCCGGGGACTGCCACCCACTCATCTACTTTCTGGCCGGTCGCGAACCCCACGTGCTTTTTCCCGTCGCCGACGGACGAGGGCGTATGTCCACCCGACAGCTTCGACGCGCCCTCCCCGTCGTGGCGATGGCGCTGCTGCTCGTCACGGCCGGCTGTTCGCTCCCCGGTGGTGGCGACGGCACGCCGACGGCCGGGTCGCCCGAGCCGACGACCGGGACGACGACGCCGAGCGCGACCCCGACGACGAACGGGACGCCGGGCGACGTCTCGATAGCGGGCGTCGAGGACGGCCGGGTCGTCGACGCGAGCGCGCTCGCCGCGGCCCACGAGGAGGCGCTGGCCGCCGACAGCATGGAGACGCGACTCGTCCAGGACGCGAGCATCATCGTCCCGACGGGGCCGAACTCCTCGCAGGTGGCGAACGCGACCATCGTCCAGCAGGTCGTCGCCGAGGCCGGCGGGCAGCCGTACCGCTACCGCCTCGAACAGCGAGGTATCGGCTTCACCGCGCAGGTCTGGGGCAACGACTCCGTCGAGGTGACGCTGCCGAGTCAGGCCGGCGAGACCCAGCCACCGCGCGTCGGCGAGCCACAGGACCGCTCGCTCATCACCTCGACGAACGCCATCGGGACCTACCTCGACCGCGGGAACTACACCGTGACCGGGACGACCACCGAGGGCAACCGGACGCTCGTCACGCTCGAAGCCGACGAGTTGACCGTCGAGAACGACACCGACCTGTTCGTCCGCGGAGCGAGCGACTTCGAGAACTACCGTTCGACGGTCGTCGTGAGCGAGGACGGCGTCGTTCGGTCGCTGGAGATCACCGCGGAGTACACGCTGCGCGGCGAGCGCCGGGACCTCTCGATCACCTACGAGGTCCTCCGACAGGGCAACGTGAGCTTCGAACAGCCGGAGTGGGCCCGAACGGCGCTCGCGTCGACGACGGCGACCGAGGAGCCCGTCGGGACGGCCACACCCGCCTGACGGTCCGACAACGCAACCGATAAACGCGCGAACCCGGTATCGAGGGGTAATGCAGCGGCCGGAACCGCAGGAGTTCGCACGGGTGCTGTCGTCGATGTGCACCGAACCGCACCCAGCGGCCCGTGCGGCGGCCGAACGCTACCTCGCGACCAACCCCGGCGACCCGGGCACCTACGGGGCGGTCGCCGACCTCGAACGGGAGGCCGTCGAGATGCTCGGCGCGGTCACCCGCCTCGACGACCCGACGGGCTACGTCACCTCCGGGGGGACCGAGGCCAACATCCAGGCGATTCGCATCGCCCGCAACCGAAAGCGCGACGTCGTCGACCGGCCGAACGTCGTCGTCCCCGACCACGCCCACTTCTCGTTCACGAAGGCCGCCGACCTGCTGAGCGTCGACATCCGCCGTGCACCGCTCGACGAGGACTACCGTGCGGACCCCGAGGCGATGACCGCACTCGTCGACGGGGACACCGTCGGCGTCGTCGCCGTCGCCGGGTCGACGGAGTACGGTCGGGTCGACCCGGTTCCGGCCCTCGCCGACCTCGCACACGACAGCGACGCCCTCCTCCACGTCGACGCGGCCTGGGGCGGGTTCGCCCTGCCGTTCACCGACCACGCGTGGGACTTCGCCGACGCGCCCGTCGACACCATGACCATCGACCCGCACAAACTCGGGCAGGCGGCGGTGCCCGCCGGCGGGTTGCTCGCGCGCGCCCCGGCGCTGTTCGACACGCTCGCCGTCGACACGCCGTACCTCGAATCGACCTCGCAGGTGACGCTGACGGGGACGCGCTCGGGAGCGGGCGTCGCCAGCGCCGTCGCCGCGATGGAGGCGCTGTGGCCCGACGGCTACCGCGCGGAGTACGAACGCGCCCAGGACCTCGCCGAGTGGTTCGCCGACGAACTCCGCGACCGTGGCTACGACGTTGTCGACCCGACGCTCCCGCTGGTCGCGGTGGACGTCCCCACCGACACCGTCGAGGCGCTGCGGGAGGCGGGGTGGCGACTGTCGAAGACCGGCGCGGGCGAGGCGCGCGTCGTCGTCATGCCCCACGTCACCCGCGGGATGCTGCGGGCGGTGCTGGCCGACCTCGACCGACTGGGGTAACACACGTAGCCCTCCGTGGGGGCGGGGGCTACGACTGTTTCACGCAAGGCTTACACACGAACGCCCGAAGCCAGAAACGTGAACCTCATGGCCCTCGCCGCGGTGTTCCAGGCGCTGCAGAGCGGCGTGCTCGAAGCGCTCCGACTCGCCGTCGAGACGGCGACCGGTCCGGCGGGGCTGCTCGTCATCGCGGTCTACTCGTTCCTCATCGCGATCGTGTTGCCGCTTCCGAGCGAAGTGGTGCTGGCGGCCCCGCTCAACCTCGGTCTCGGCGAGTGGGGGACCTACGCCGTCATCATGCTCGTCAGCGGTCTGGGGAAGGCCGCCGGCAGCGTCGTCGCGCTCAGAATCGGTAACGAAGCCAAGGAGTACGGGCCGCTGATTCGGGCGCTGAAGCGCTCGCGGTTCGACATCATCTCGTGGTCGGAGAAGCGGACCGTCGAAATCGCGCGCAAGTGGGGGTACGTCGGACTGGCGGTGGCGCTGTCGATACCGTTCTTCCCCGACACGCTCTCCATCTACGCGTTCACCGTCCTCGAGGAGGACTACGTGAAGTTCTCCATCGCGACGTTCGTCGGGTCGGTCGGTCGCCTGGTCGTCTGGCTGGCCGGCGCGCACGCTATCGCGGCGGGGCTGACGATTCTGGGCTGAGTCGGAGTCGGTCGGCGGTCGGACGGTCGCTCTCCTTATCGTTTCAGGTGGTTTAGACGAACTATGGCCGTTCGACGTCTCACTGGGCAGACCGTACTGGGTGGTGCAATCGTCCTCCTCGGACTCCTCCTGCTCGTGAACACGACGGGCGTGGCCGACACCAGCGCCCTGCTGGTGTACGTCCCCTCGCTGTTCGTCCTCGTCGGCGTCTACGCGCTGGTTCGCAGTCGGTTCCACAACCTGTTCGGACCGGTGCTCGTCGTCGTGGTTGCGGGGGCGGCGCAGGTCGTCGCGCTCGGGTGGGTCGCAGCCGACGACCTCGTCGCGCTCTGGCCGCTGTTGGTGGTGCTGTTCGGCGTCTCGGTCCTCGCCGGGCGGATGCGGGCACGGGCGACCGCGAGTGACGACGCGTACGTCGACGCCTTCGCGCTGTTCGGCGGTGTCGACCGGCGGGCGACCGGCGACACGTTCACCGGCGCGACGCTCACGGCGGTGTTCGGCGGGACGGAACTCGACCTCCGCGACGTGAGGCTCGCCGAGCGCCCCGCTCGCGTCTCAGCGACGGCGCTGTTCGGCGGAGCCGAGGTCGTCGTCCCCCGTGACTGGCGCGTCGAGGTGGACGTGGTGCCACTCTTCGGCGTGGCGGAGGACGAGCGTCCGCGCCGGGCCGACGAACACGAGACGGTGGACCTCGTCCTCACCGGGTTCACGGCGTTCGGTGGCGTCAGCGTCAGCGATTGACTTTTGTAGCTCGGTCGTCGACGAACTGCCATGCTCGCAGCACGGCTCTCGCGGACTCTTTCGATGCGGATGGAGCCGTCGCTGCGGCGGTGAATCGTCACCCCGGACCCTCATACGGTCGTTCGGTGACGTGAACCCGTCGCGCCGTTCTCGCACCGACAGCGACCCGCTTCGACCGCCGCGTCGACGCGACCCACCACACCACCGATGGACACACCACACCAACCACCGAAATCGGCGGGCTTTAGGCCCGCGCACGAGGCATCGCACGTATGAGCCACGAGGAGTTCCCGACCGAGGAGACGGCCGTCGTCACCTGCGGCCTGCCGTACGCGAACGGCGACCTACACATCGGCCACCTCCGCGGCAACGTCGGCGCGGACATCTACGCCCGCGCGCTTCGCCGTCTCGGCCAGCAGACCGCCTACGTCTGCGGGTCGGACATGCACGGCACACCCATCGCGGTCAACGCCGAACAGGAGGGCGTCGACCCCGAGGAGTTCGCGCTGCGCTACCACGACCAGTACGAGGAGACGTTCGCGGGGTTCAACGTCGACTTCCAGAACTACGGCCACACACGCGAACCGTCGAACGTCGAGTTGACCCAGGAGATCGTCGCCACGCTCGACGAACGGGGCTACGTCTACGAGAAGGAGATCCTCGTCGCCTGGGACCCCATCGAGGACCAGCCACTCCCCGACCGCTACGTCGAGGGCACCTGTCCGTACTGCGGCGAGAAGGCCCGCGGCGACGAGTGCGACGAGGGCTGTGGGCGGCACCTCGAACCCGGCGAGGTCGAGGACCCGGTCTCGACGGTGACCGGTAACCCCGCGGAGTACCGCGAACGGCCCCACAAGTTCTTCGAACTGTCGGCGTTCCAGGAGTATCTCCAGGGGTTCATCGACCGCCTCGAAGGGACGTCGAACGCCCGCAACCAGCCCCGCGAGTGGATAGAGGGCGAGCTACAAGACTGGTGTATCACCCGCGACCTGGACTGGGGCATCGACTACCCGGACGAGGAGACGGACCTCGTACTGTACGTCTGGGTCGACGCGCCCATCGAGTACATCGCGGCGACGAAGGACTACTCCGCACGCGTCGGCAGCGACACGTACGACTGGGAGACGGTCTGGAAGGAGTCGGGCGAGATTGTCCACGTCATCGGCCCGGACATCATCCAGCACCACACCGTGTTCTGGCCGGCGATGCTCCACGGCGTCGACTACAACGAACCGCGTGCCGTCATGGCGAGCGGGTTCGTCACGCTCGCGGGCGACGGCTTTTCGACCTCGCGAAATCGTGCGGTGTGGGCGCGCGAGTACCTCGACGAGGGGTTCGACCCCGACGCGCTGCGGTACTACCTCGCCACCCAGAGCGGGTTCCAGCAGGACCTCGACTTCTCCTGGGAGCGGTTCCAGGAGAAGGTGAACTCGGACCTCGTCGGGACGGTCGGCAACTTCGTCTACCGGTCGCTGCTGTTCGCCCAGCGCAACTACGAGGGCACCCCGGATGCGGTCGTGAGCGACGACGTGCGCCACCGCATCGAGTCGGCCATCGACGACTTCGCGGAGGGCGTCAACGACTACTCCGTCCGCAAGGTCGGCAACGCGGTCACCGACCTCGCGCGGTTCGGCAACGAGTACATCCAGCGCAACGAGCCCTGGAAGCTCACCGACGAGGACCCCGAGCAGGCCGCCCAGGTCATCCGGGACTGCGTGCAGCTCGTGAAGGCCATCGCCGTGTTGTTCCAACCGGTCGCTCCCGGCGCGGCCGACCGAATCTGGGCGCAGTTGAACGAGGACGGTGTCGTCGCCGACGCGACGTTCGAGGACGCGCTGGCCGCGCCGCCGGCGACGTTCGACGCCCCGACGGAGCTGTTCGAGAAGATAGAGGACGAGCGCGTCGAGGAGCTCAACGAGAAGCTCGCCGAACGCACCGAGTCGCCCGACGACGAGGTCGAAGGCCGCGACGAGACCGACGACACCGCCAACGCGGACGAGACGGTCGACGTCCACGCCGACGTCGAGGCGCTCGCCGACGAACGCATCGGCTTCGACGACTTCCAGGCGCTCGACCTGCGCGTCGGCGAGATTCGCTCTGCCGAACCCATCGAGGGGGCGGACAAGCTGTTGAAACTGGAGGTGGACATCGGCGTCGAGACCCGGCAGGTCGTCGCCGGCCTCCGGCAGTTGCACGACGCCGAGACGCTCCCGGGGACGCGCGTCGTCCTCGTCGCGAACATGGAGAAGGCCGAACTGTTCGGCACCGAGTCGAACGGGATGGTGCTCGCCGCCGGCGAGGAGGCCGACCTGCTGACGACCCACGGCGACGCGCCGCTGGGGACGAAGGTCAGGTAACCGCGACGGACAACCGAGCCTCTTCCCGCACACCGTTCGCCACGCTCACCTCGCTCGCACGTCGCCGGTCGGACAGCTTTTTCGCCTGGGAGTCGTAGAGTCGGGTATGAGCGACGACGACTGGCGGTTCAGCACCGACGAGGTGGGCGACACCGCGTCGGCCGACGACACCGCCGCCACGGACGACCGCCCCGGCGAGGGCGTCCTCGGCCGCACCGACGGCGCGTTCGACGACCCCGAACCGCAGTCCATCGCCGCCGAGAACGTCTTCTTCGTCCTGCTCGGCGCGGCGACGATGGTCGGAATCATCGCGCTGCTGGTGGTCTGAGGTCAGGGGAAGCGTTAATCAGCGCCCGTTCGTATCTCGTAGCATGGTCGCCCTCCAACTCGGCGATATCCTCAACCTCTCGCTCCCGGTGTTGCTGTTGCTGGCGGGTACCGGCCTCATCGTCGCCGAGGCGGCGATTCCCGGCGCACACTTCGTCGTCCTCGGCATCGCGTTGCTCCTCGCGGGGCTCGTCGGCCTCGTCGTCGGCACGACGGCCCTCGGTCTGCTGGCGATGACGCTGACGCTCCTCGTCGCGGGCGCGGCGACGTTCTTCGCGTTCCGGGAGTTCGACGTGTACGGGGGCGGCGGAGCCGGTCGGACTCGCGACTCGGACTCGCTGAAGGGGACGACCGGTCGGGTGACCGAGCGCGTCACGACGGCCGACGGCGAGGTGAAACTCGACTCGGGCGGGTTCAACCCGTACTACCGCGCTCGGGCGATGGACGCCGACATCCCGGTCGGGACGGAGGTGATGGTCGTCGACCCCGGCGGGGGGAACGTCATCACCGTCGAACCGGTCGACGCCATCGAGGACTCCATCGACCGCGAACTGCGTCGTGACCGCGAGCAGAAGACGAACGGTGGGGACGGTTCGGCGTCCGGTCGGCGCGACGAGGACCGCGAGAGCGAGACCGCCTGAGCGGGGTCGTCGAGGGCGCTTCTGACACCGTCGAGACCTGACAGTGCGAACGTTTTTGGTAGCGCTCACCAAAGCTCCGGACATGTCCCCCGCACTGCCGGTCGTACCGATGCAGACAGGAACGATTCTCGCGTTCGTGGGCGTCGTCTTCCTGCTCATCGCCATCGCGGCGATATACAGCGCCATCGAAATCGTGCAGGCGTACGAGAAGCGCGCCTACACGCGCTTCGGTGAGTACCAGCGCCTGCTCGAACCGGGTATCAACTTCGTCTGGCCGTTCGTCTCCCGAACGTACGCGTTCGACATGCGGACGCAGACGCTCGACGTCCCCCGACAGGAGGCCATCACGCGCGACAACTCGCCCGTGACCGCCGACGCCGTCGTCTACATCAAGGTGATGGACGCGAAGAAGGCGTTCCTCGAGGTGGACGACTACAAGCGCGCCGTCTCCAACCTCGCCCAGACCACCCTCCGTGCCGTCCTGGGTGACATGGAACTCGACGACACGCTCAACAAGCGCCAGGAGATCAACGCCCGCATCCGCAAGGAACTCGACGAACCCACCGACGAGTGGGGGGTCCGTGTCGAGAGCGTCGAGGTCCGGGAGGTCAACCCGAGCGCCGACGTCCAGCAGGCGATGGAGCAACAGACCTCCGCGGAACGCCGCCGCCGTGCGATGATCCTCGAAGCGCAGGGTGAACGCCGCAGCGCCGTCGAGACCGCCGAGGGTGAGAAGCAGTCGAACATCATCCGCGCCCAGGGTGAGAAACAGAGCCAGATTCTCGAAGCGCAGGGTGACGCCATCTCGACCGTTCTCCGTGCGAAGAGTGCGGAGTCGATGGGCGAGCGCGCGGTCATCGAGAAGGGGATGGAGACGCTCTCGGACATCGGGACCAGCGAGTCGACGACGTTCGTCCTGCCCCAGGAGCTCACCTCGCTCGTCGGCCGCTACGGCAAGCACCTCACCGGGAGCGACGTGGCGACGGCGACGAACGGTGCCTCCCTCGACAGCCTGAACTTCGACGCCGAGACCCGCGAGATGCTCGGCCTCGACGACATCGAGGAGATCCTCGGCCAGATCGACAACGCCGCGGAGATGGACGTCGAGAAGATGGAACAGGAGGCCCAGGCCATCAAGTCCGGCGAGGACACCGCAGACATCAAGGACCCCGACGAGGTCATCGACGAAATGGACGCCGAGATGGGCGGTCCCGCGATGGACACGCCCGAGGACGCCGCCGGTGAGAACACCGACGCCGGCGCGAACGGGTCCGAATCGGCCGACACCGAACGCGAACCCGAACCCGAGTCGGAGTAACGTCGACCCGTCTCGGGTCGAAGCGGTTTTACTGTCGTCTCCACAAGGAGCCAACGAACTGTGACAGGTGACCAACGCGACGGCGTGGACGAGGAGAAGCGTGCCACGCTCAGGCGGTTCGCCGCGCTCGGAGCGGCCGGGCCGCTCGCGCGCCTCGCTGACACCGACACCGCTAGCGGCGAGAGTCCCGCCCGCGACGCCATCGTCGGCTACCTCTCGACGACGCCGGGCGCACACTTCTCGAAGGTCCGTGACGACCTCTCACTCGGAACGGGTGAGACCCAACACCACCTCCGGCGACTCGTCGACGCCGGTGCCGTCGAGTCGTTCAAGGACGGCGAGTACCGGCGGTTCGTCCCCGCCGGACGGTTCTCCGCCTTCGAGCGACGCGCACTCGGCTACCTCCGACGCTCGACGCCCCGCGGGATGCTCGTCGCACTCCTGCGCGACCCCGAGGCGACGGGCAGCGACCTCGCGACGGCGCTCGGCGTCTCGCGACCGACGGTGAGCAAGTACGCCAAGGAGTTGGAGGCGGCCGGTCTACTGAACCGCGACGACGGCTACGCGGTCGAGCGTCCCGAGGTCGTGTTGACGCTGCTCGTCCGCTACGCCGACTCCTTCGGCGAGGACGCCGCGGCGCTCGCCGACGACGCCGCGTCGTTGCTCAGCTACGACCCGTAGAACGAGTGATTCCGTCCCCGCTTCCGTTCCTGCTCGACCGTTCGTCTACGCCGTGACCTTCCAGGTCGTCCCCGACGAGTAGCCCCACTTCTCGATGGTGAGCGCGCTGGCCTCACGGACCGCTCGCATGTTCGCGCCGACCTCCTTCGCGCTCATGTCGAGTTCGTCGCCGATGAGTCGCGACTTGAAGTACGTCTGGGTGCCGGCGTGCTCCTCGAGGAACCGCGCGATTCGCCGCTGTTTGTCGCTCATCGTGGTCGTGGTCACCGACGCGCTCGTGCTCATATTCCACCGGAAGCACCAGCGACGTAAAGGGGGTTTGGTACGGTGGGTTAACACCGCGTTGTCTGGTGGTTTTGGCCGCGGCAGGGGTGGTTTCGACGCCCGTCGGTCCCCACGGTGGTACACGGGGGTAATCGTCCGGGGCGAGTGACACTGTTCGCGACGCCGTGGTCGGGCCGAGCGGCAAGGTTCACGTTACGGGAACGGTCCGACGGGGGTGGTCGTCGGTCTCGGTCGCGCGCTGGACGGGCCGTCCGGGGGCCGCACGGTGGTTTGTCGGTCGTTTATCCGACCGGTCGAGCGGTGGTCGCTCGTAACGGTCGCGTTACTCGATGATTTCGCCGACGGCGAAGTTCGACTTGACCTCGGTCACCTCGATCTTCACGCGTTCGCCGACCTCCGCGTCGGGGACGATGATGACGTAGCCGCGTTCGACGCGGGCGATGCCGTCGCCCTGTTTCCCGAGGTCCTCGACCTCGACGTAGCGAATCTCGCCGATCTCGACCGGTGGTTGTGGTTCGCCCGGGGCGGTCGTGGTGGTGGTGGTCGCCGTCTCGCTCCCCTCGGTCTCGCTGGTCGCGATGAGGGCGACACGGTAGGTCTCACCGGCCTCGACGGACCCGGTTTCGAGTTCGCGGCGGGGCACCTCCACGACGTAGCGGTCCCCCTCGTCGGAGACCTCCGCGCTAAACAGACACAGGAGCTTCTCTGAGATTTCCATAGAGCCTCGGGCGAACCGTTACGCTCCTGCCCTAAAAGCTTACCTCGGGGTTCCGTCGGGGCGTTTGGCCCCCTCGGAGTCGTGGACGACCACTTCGCCCGGAGCGGTGTCGACGGGGTCGTAGTTCGCGCGGACGGCGACGGCCTCCTCCAACTCCCGGACGGCGCGCTCTTTCAGCGCCGCGGCCAACTCCTCGGCGTCGGTTCGGGAGATGTCCCGACCCAGCCCCTCGCACTCGTGGGCACGGACGGACGCCTCGACCTGGGGGTCGTCGCTCTCGTCGTCGTCCGGGCGCGCCGGGAGGTCGACGCTGTCGACGGGTTCGCCCATCGGCTGACTCGTCCCCGTCAGGGCGACGCTGAACGGGTAGGTTCGACAGATGAGCGGTCGGTCGTCGTGGACGGTACACGCGCCCCGCCCCTCGTCGTCCTCGGCGTAGAACGTGCAGTCGCCACACGAGTCCGTCTGGAGCGCCCACTCGATGGTCTCGCCTTCCGGGCCCTCCTCGCCCTCCTCCAGACCGAACGGCATCGGGCGGGCGACGTCTCGCCACTCCCGCGAGGCGTCGTCGAGCGTCCGTACCTCGTCGGGGAACACCGTGGCGGTGTGCGGTTCGCGCGTCCCGTCGGGGTGGTCGTAGCCCTTACAGCACGCCCCACAGCGGGTACACTCGAAGCCCATCGACTCGATGGCGTCCGCGAGGTCGCTCACGTCGAGGGCGCGCGCTCGGTCGAGTTCGGCGTCGAGTGACTCCATACGTGGTCGTGGAGCGGCATCCGGAAAAACGGCGCGTTCGGCGGAACGTGCCGCCCGTCGCGGGACGCGCCCTCTCTCGTTCAGCGTGGGGTCGCACGCTCGCCGTCGAAACGGAGCCGACCCTCGACGGCCAGTTTCTCCAGGTGAGCGTGGACGGTCGCCTCCGCGAGCGGACGGACGTGCGAGACGTCCTTCTCGTAGGCGGCGTCGGTCACGTCGCTCACACTCGTCGCGCCCGCTTCGACCGCCGCCAGCACCGACGCTTCGCGGTCGAGACGGTGGTCGACGAGTCGGCGCAGGGTCTCGCGGGGAGCCTCGACAACGGGGCCGTGCCCGGGGAGGAGTCGGGCGGGGTCGCGGGCGTGGAGTCGCCGGAGCGCGGTGAGGTACGCCCGGAGGTCGCCCTCCGGCGCACCGACGACGACGCTCCCCTCGGCGACGGCGAGGTCGCCGGAGACGACCCACTCGTCCCCGTTGTCGCCGTCGTATTCGAACGAGAACGCGACGTGTTCGGGGGCGTGGCCGGGGACGTCGAGGACCGTCACGGTCCCGCTGCCGGTTTCGACGCGGGTTCCCTCCAGGAAGGTGCGGTCGGGAGCGACGCCCGTGGCCGTCTCGAAGGCTCGTTCGCGGCCCGCGCGACACCAGACCGTCGCGCCGGTCCGCTCGGCGACCCACTCCACCGCGCCCACGTGGTCGGGGTGGTGGTGGGTGACGGCGACGTGACCGACCTCGAACGGGCCGTCGACGAACTCGTCGAGGTCGTCGGTTCGCGCAGCGGGGTCGACCAGCAGGGCGTCGGCCTCGCCGACGAGGTAGCAGTTGGTCGCGCCCTCGGGGGCGGCGGTCTCGACGGGGAGTGCGACCGGGCCGAGCACGTGCTCGATGGGCATGGCTCACCGTGAGTGGTGACCGGACAAAACGGTGTGGCGTCCGTTACGCCGCGAGGAAGTAGACCTGCTTGCGCGCGTCGTGGAAGCTGTACCGCGAGTCCACGAGGTCGGCGTCGGCGAGGCGGTTGAGCGCGTAGCGGACGGTGCGGTCGGGCAGCAGCGACTCCTCGGCGAGTTCACCCTGTGAGAGCGGGGCTTCGCCCTCCAGGACCTTCGCGACCAGCTTCGCGCTGGGCGGGAGTTCGCGGAGCTGCTCGCGGAACTCGGGGTCCGCGAGTGGACTGTCGTCCTCGGCGACTTGTTCTTCGGCAGCGACGTCCTCGGCTTGCGTGCTCATACGGCGATATGTGGCAATCTGCGGTGTAAACCTTCGCTATAACCTGGTCAGTACAATAGGTACTCTGTAAGGAATCAATACGCCCTTATATAACGTTCCGGTGACAGCAACGGCGGCCGGGGGGCCGGGGGCGTCTCGGCGGGACACAACGACTTTCGTGTCACCGCGAGAGCGGTTCGCATGGCGATCCCCGAGCAGTTCCACGACCTCTTCGAGAAGGAGACGTTCGCCCACTTCGCGACGAAGATGCCCGACGGGACACCCCAGGTGACGCCCGTCTGGGTCGACTACGACGCCGAATCCGGCCACCTGTTGATTAACACCGAGCGCAACCGCCGCAAGGAGAAGAACGTCCGGGCGGACCCACAGGTGGGCGTCAGTATGGTCGACCCGGAGGACCCCTACCGGTTCGTCTCGGTCCGTGGGGAGGTCGTCGAAATCACCGAAGAGGGGGCCGACGTGCACATCGACGCGCTGGCGCAGCGGTACTTCGACGTCGAGGAGTACCCGAGTCGCGACCGCGAACAGTACGCTTGGGTCGTCCTGCGCATCTCGACGGACGAGGTCGCGACGTCCTGACGCCGTCGCCACGACGAGACGACAGTCACCCGGACTCGGCAATCCAGTATCGTTTTATGTGCCGCGGAGGTTGTCCCACGTAGTGAAGGGCCAGGAGTGGTATCAGACCGACGAGGTGGCCGAGGAGTACGACGCCAAGCGGTTCTCTCGCGGTGGCCGACTCATCGACGGCCGCGAGAAGCGAGCGGTCCTCGACGCGCTGTCGCCCCTCGACGGCAAACGGGTGCTCGAAATCGCGTGCGGCACCGGTCGGTTCACGGTGATGCTCGCCGAACGGGGTGCGGACATCGTCGGCCTCGACATCTCCGAGGAGATGCTCCAGCAGGGCCGTGAGAAGGCGAAGACCGCCGGCGTCTCCGACCACCTCCAGTTCATGCGCGGGGACGCCGCCCGACTGCCGTTCCCCGACGACCACTTCGACGCGGTGTTCGCGATGCGTTTCTTCCACCTCGCGGACACCCCGGCGTCGTTCCTCTCGGAGATGTGTCGCGTCTCGAAGGACCAGGTGTTCTTCGACACGTTCAACAGCTACTCGACGCGCTCCATCTACAACTGGGCGCTCCCGATGGGGTCGCGTCTGTACGCCGAGAGCGAGGTGCTCCGCCTGCTCCACGGGGCGGGCCTGCGCCTGCGCCGCGAGGAACACGACTTCCTGTTGCCCTACGGCTTCTACCGGGCTATCCCCAACAGCGTCGCCGAACCGTTCCGCGACGTCGACCGCTCGCTCGGGGACTCGACGGTCGGCCAGCGCCTCTCCTCGGTGTCGTACTGGGACGCGACGGTCAAGTAGTTCTTTTATCACTCGGGACCCCCAGTGAGACGTATGAAGCTCTCGGTAGTCGTTCCGACGCTCAACGGCCGAGAGCACCTGGGTCGCTGTCTCGACTCGCTGGCGACCCACGCGCCGGACGTCGAGACCGTCGTCGTCAACGGGCCGAGCGTCGACGGCACGACGGGGATGGTCCGGGACCGCCCCGAGGTCGACGTCCTCGTCGAGATCGACGAACGGAACGTCAACGTCGCGCGGAACGCCGGGGCCGAACGGACGACCGGCGACGCCGTCGCCTTCCTCGACTACGCGTTCACCGTCGAGGCGGGGTGGGCCGACGCCATCGACGAGGCGCTCGGGGGCACCGCCGGCAGCCACCGTGCCAGCGGGCACGGACCGGACCTCCCAGCGGTCGTGACCGGGCCGGTCCACCGCTCGATGCGTGGCGGGCACTCGGGTGACACCGCCGAGCGCCGCCGTATCCGTGGACGACAGGTGACGTACTTCGCGGGCGGGAACGTCGCGTTCGAGCGCGAGGCGCTCGACGCCATCGACGGGTTCGACGAGTACCTCCTGACGGGTGGGGCGCGCGACGCCGCCCACCGACTCGCCGCGGTCGACGCCACCGTCGAGTGGGTCCCGGAGATGGGCGTCCGCCGCGAGGAGGCGACCGCCGAAATCCGCCAGCCGTCGCTGCGCGCCGACGGCGGCCAGCACAATCGCGACTGGTACTGGCGCTATCGTTCGCTGGCCTACCGCCTCGCGAAGAACTACGGCACGCACTCCTCTTGGCGGGTCGCCCGCCACGCCATCGGCGACGGAGCGTCCGCGCTGGCCGACGTCGCTCGCGGCGACGGGGCGCTGTCGGGGTGGGGCGCGAACGGCCGCGACGTGCTCGTGGGGTCGGTCGTCGGTCTGAAGGACGGGGCCGTCGCCAGACTCCGAGACCGAAGCCCCGTCCGGAACCCCAGTGGCCTCTCCGACCGTGGCGACCGCGCCGTCTCCATCCACGACCGGCGGGAGTGACGGGCCACCCGGAACACCGACTCTGTGGAGGTGCCACCGCCCCGAGCGGTACGACCATCCCGTCCGTGTTCGACGTTGGCATGTCTCGCCGTGACGCGGTTTCTGCTCCCGACGACGACACTCTTATATAGAATCGCAAACCATGTCCCGATTGATTATGGCTCAACAGATGCGCGGTCAGCCGATGTTCATCCTCTCGGAGGACAGCCAGCGGACCCGAGGACAGGACGCTCAGTCCTCGAACATCGCCGCCGGGAAGGCGGTGAGCAACGCGGTACGCACCACGCTCGGTCCCCGCGGGATGGACAAGATGCTCGTCTCCGACTCCGGCGACGTCACCATCACGAACGACGGCGCGACCATCCTGGAGCGGATGGACATCGAGCACCCCGCCGCTCAGATGATCGTCGAGGTCGCGACGACACAGGAGGAGGAGGTCGGCGACGGCACGACGACGGCGTCCGTGCTCGCCGGCGAACTGCTCGCGCGTGCCGAGGACCTGCTGGAGGACGACGTCCACCCGACGGCCATCGTCGAGGGCTACCACGAGGCCGCTCGCCTCGCCCAGGAGGCCATCGACGCACAGCTCGTCGACGAGGAACTCGACGACGACCTGCTCCAGAAGGTCGCCAAGTCCTCCATGACCGGGAAGGGCACCGGCGACGTCGGTGCCGGCCCGCTCGCCGAGACCGTCGTCAAGGCCATCCGGCAGGTCTACGACGGCGAGAAGGTCCAGCGCGACAACGTCACCGTCCGCACGCGCGTCGGCTCCAGTTCCAGCGCGACCGACCTCGTCGAGGGCGTCGTCAGCGAGGACGAGCCCGTCCACGAGAACATGCCCCGCCGCGTCGAGGACGCGACCATCGGCGTGTTCAACCTCGACCTCGAGGTCCGCGAGGGCGAGATCGACGCCGAGTACAACATCACCGACATCGACCAGCTCGAAGCCGCCCTCGACGCCGAGGAGGGCGAACTGCGCGGCTACGCCGAGAGCCTGAAAGAGGCCGGGGTCGACGTCGCGTTCGTCACGGGCGACGTCGACGACCGCGTCGCGTCGTTCCTCGCCAGCGAAGGCATCCTCGCGTTCGACGGCGTCGGTGACGACGAGGCGACCGCCATCGCTCGCGCCTCCGGCGCGAAGCGCATCGGCACGCTCTCGGACCTCGACAGCGAAGACTTCGGCCACGCCGACCTCGTCCGCGTCGAGAAGTTCGGCGACGACGAACTGACGTTCGTCGAGGGCGGCGCGCAGGCCGAGACGGTCACCGTGTTCGCCCGCGGCGGGACCGAGCACGTCGTCGACGAACTCGAACGCGCGCTCAACGACGCGCTCGACGTCGTCACCGCGGCGCTCGACAAGGGCGGCGTCGTCCCCGGCGCCGGCGCGACCGAGATCGCCATCGCCGACCACATCCGCACCGAAGCGGCGTCCATCACGGGCCGTCGCCAGCTCGCCGTCGAGGCGTTCGCCGACGCACTGGACGTGCTGCCACGCACGCTCGCCGCCAACGGCGGCCTCGACCCCATCGACGCGCTCGTCGAACTCCGCTCGACGTACGAGAGCGACGGTCGCTCGGGCGTCGTCACGACCGGCGAGAACGTCGAGGTCGGCGACCCGCTCGCCGCCGGCATCGTCGACCCCGCCGCGGTCAAGCGCGAGGCCATCGAGAGCGCCACCGAGGCCGCGACGATGATCGTCCGTATCGACGACGTCATCGCGTCGAACTAGCGCGGTTCGGAGCGAGCGGAAGCGAGCGAGAACCGCGAACGGGCCGCCGGTCCGACCCCCGACTTCTCCGTTCTTTTCCCATCGAGAGCAGCGCGCTCTTGATACCTCTCGCGACTGTACTCCGTTCGTGATTCGTACGTGGTTCGTTCGTAACCGGGAGCGGTTCGTGGTCTGGCTGGTGGCGCTGCTGGTCGTCCTCGCCAGCGTCGGACTCTACTTCGTCCAGCCGTACCCGGTCGACGAGCGAGCTATCGAGGGAGTGAGCGACGACCTCGCGCTGACCGTGAGCGAGACCGACAGTGGTCTGGTCGTCCGCCCGGCCGACGGCGACCCGACGACCGGTCTCGTCCTCTCCCCCGGCGCGCTCGTCCCGAACGACGCGTACGTCCCGCTAGCTGGCGACATCGCGACGGAGACGGGTCTCACGGTGTACCTCGTCGACGCACCTCTCCAACTGGCTATCCTCGACGTCGACGCCGCGAGCGCCGTCGTCGACGCCCACCCGGAGGTCGACCACTGGTACGTCGGCGGACACTCGTTGGGTGGGGCGATGGCCTGTCGGTACGCGGACGCGAACGCCGACCGCCTCGCCGGCGTCGTCCTGCTCGGCGCGTACTGCGAGGTCGACGTGAGCGACACCGACCTCGACGTGCTCACCGTCGTCGGCACGCGCGACGGCATCGTGAACCGCGAGGCGGTCGCTACTTCGCGGGACCTCGTCCCCGCGGACGCAACGTTCGTCGAGGTCGAGGGGATGAACCACACGCAGGTCGGCGTCTACAGCGGGCAGGACGACACGCCGGGCACGATTTCGGGTCCGGAAGCTCGCGAGCGGGTCGCGTCGACCGTCGCGTCGTGGCTGGACAGTCAGACCGCAGAGAGCGTCGGCAGTCGCCAGTCGCCGCGGACCGCCAGCACGCGAACCGCGAACACGAGTGCGGCGGTCCCGAGCAGCGCTTCGTCGGCAGTGACGCCCGCCGCGGTCGCCGACCAGTAGCCGACCCCGCCGAGCGCCGCCGGAGTTGCGTAGAAGTCCTCGCGGAGGACGACCGGGACGCGCGTCAACAGCAGGTCGGCGAGGCTCCCGCCGCCGACGCCGGTGAGCGTCGCCAGCACGACCACACCGAACGGCGAGAGACCGGCGTCGACGCCGACGAGGGCACCCGTCGCGGCGAACGCGGCGAGACCGACCGCGTCCGAGACGACCAGCGCGGGGTGCCCGCGGACGTCCTCACTGCCGACGACGAAGGCGACGGCCAGCGCGACGCCCACGAGCGCGACGCCGACGTCCGCCGTCGACTGGAGCGAGGCGGGGACGCGCCCGACGAGCACGTCCCGGAGGGTGCCGCCACCGAGCGCGGTCAGGACGCCGAGCACTGCGACGCCGAACAGGTCGAGGTCCGCCTCCGCGCCCTTCAGCGACCCGGCGACCGCGAACGCGAGCAACCCGACCGCGTTCATCACGGTGAACGCCTCGACCATCAGCGCTCGACCGTCACCCGGACCCGGTCGCCGACGGCGAGTCCGAACGCCTCGTCACCGCGACCCCGGTTGACGGCCAGTTCGACGTACTCGTGACTGCCGACGGTCACCAGCGGGTCGCCCGCTCCGACGTGCGCGTAGGCGGGGGTGACGGGGTAGACTGCGCCGCCGCTGGCGTCGACCGGTCCGACGTGTACCCGTTCGTGACCGTCGAGCAGGTCGCCGGGGAGGTTCGTCACGACGTTGCCGAAGCCGTCGACGACCAGCACCTCGCCGGTCGCGGTGGTGCCGTCGTCGTCGACCGCCGGGTCCGGGAACCGCAGGTCGACGGACTCCCCGGTCGGCGTCGCTCGCCCCAGCGTCTCGATGGCGTCGACGCCCGCCTCGTGGACCGTCGCGGCGGCGGGCGCGAACACGTCTCGGCCGTGGAACGTCGAACTCGCGGGGTCGGCGACGTGCCAGTCGAAGGTCTCGACGGTGGCGTCGGTTCGGCGCGCTATCTCGCGAGCGGCCGGGAGCAGCAGGCCGTTGTCCGGGCCGACGAGTGCGTGGTCGCCGACGCGGACGACGAGCGCCGCGCGGTCGGTGCCGACGCCCGGGTCGACGACCGCACAGTGGACCGCGGGCGGGAACCACGGCAGCGTCTCGCGCAACCAGAACGCGCTGGCGCGGACGTCCTGTCTGGGGAAGTCGTGGGTGACGTCGACGACGCGGGCGTCACACCGGTCGAGAATCACGCCGCGCATCGCGGCGGGGTACGGCGTCCCGAAGTCGGAAGCGAGCGTAATCATGCTCGCACCTCCCGGCGCGAGGGGCTAAACGCAATCGGAACCGGGGACGCTTTCGTCTCGCTGCTGAACGGTCGCGTATGGCGTGGACGATTCAGGGCGCTCCGCCCGCACACTGCCCGTGGTGTGGCGAGTCGCTGGGCTGCCGCACGCACGACGGGTGGGACCTGCCGTACTGTGCGGACTGCGACCGAACGCTGTACCGGAACCCGGTCCCGATGGGGCGGGCGACGCTCGTCGACGGCGACAGCGTCCTGCTCGTCGAGCGTGGTCGGGGTGCGGACGTCGGCGAGTGGGTGCTCCCCGGCGGCCACCTCGAAGCACACGAACCACCAGCGGTCGCCGCAGCCCGCGAACTCGCCGAGGAGACGGGCCTCTCGACCCACCCCGACGACCTCTCGCTCCTCGGCACCGGATTCCTGCGGTTCCAGAGCGGCCACACGATGCTCTCGGTCAACTACGTCGGTGACGCCGCCGACGCGACCGGGACGCTGGAAGCGGGTGACGACGCCGCCGACGCTCGGTTCTGGTCGCGCGCGGAACTGGTGGCGGACACGCCACTGTTGCGCGCCTCGGGACTGGAGCAGGTGCTCCGGGCAGTCGAGATGGTCGGCGAGAACCGCGACTGAGTCCGCCCGCTCAGAGACCGGTGCCGTTCGAGTCGCTCTGTGAGACCTGCCGGAGGCGGCCGACGCCGTCGATTTCGTCGACGACCTCCTCGACGGCGTCGGGGACGAGGCCCCGCCAGTCGCCGTCGGTCCGGATGCGCTCGCGGACCTCGGAGCCCTCCAGTTCGTCGCGGCGGAACATCGGCGAGGAGCGCACCTCCTTGCCCGCCTCCTCGAACAGGCGGATGACGAGGGGGTTGTTCGAGTAGGCGATGTCGAACTTCGGGGACATGCTCTCGACGTGACTCACCCAGACCGCGTTGCGGTTCAGGTCCTCCAGCGGGACGGCGTAGGTGATGATGTCGAGGTCCGCGACGGCCTTCGTGATCATCATGATGCGCTCGCCCGCGGTGAACGGGTCGTGGGTGGTGTGTGACTGGTCTGCGCTCCCGATACCCAACACGAGTTCGTCGACCTCCTCGGCTATCTCCTCGACCATCCGGTGGTGGCCGTCGTGATAGGGCTGGAAGCGGCCGATGTAGCACCCCCGCAGCATACCCGAGGATGTGGCGCTCGTTTAATAAGGACACCGGACCCTTCCGGCGGTCCGGGGCAGTCTGGAAAACGGGCGGAGGCGGGCGTTTCCGGGTGTGTAGCCGCGACTGACGAGGGGAGAAAGTATATCAATCGACAGCCCGTCAGTTTGGGTGATAGCAACGGTTCTATGAGCGACAACAACGCAGACGAGGTTCCCTCGGAGGATGGGGAGGTCGAACTTCCGGCCGACCAGCCAGTACCGGAGGGGACCGAGCCTGACCTCGGGCGCGACGTCTCCGCCGACATGGTGGTCGACGACGACGCGACGGACGACCTCTTGGGCGGACTCCAGATCGACAGTACCGCCGACATCGAGGTTCCGGACCGACTCGTCGACCAGGTCATCGGGCAGGACCACGCTCGCGACATCATCCTGAAGGCGGCCAAGCAGCGCCGTCACGTCATGATGATCGGCTCTCCCGGTACCGGGAAGTCGATGCTCGCGAAGGCCATGAGTCAGCTCCTCCCCCGCGAGGAGCTCCAGGACGTCCTCGTCTACCACAACCCAGACGACGGCAACGAGCCGAAGATTCGTACCGTTCCCGCCGGCAAGGGTGAACAGATCGTCGAGGCCCACAAGGAGGAGGCCCGCAAGCGCAACCAGATGCGCAGCTTCCTCATGTGGATCATCATCGCCATCGTCATCGGCTACGCGCTGCTCATCGAGGGGGCGGTCCTCCTGGGCATCCTCGCGGCCGGTGTCATCTACCTCGCGTTCCGCTACTCCTCGCGGGGCAGCGACGCGATGATTCCGAACCTCCTCGTGAACAACGCCGACCACCAGACCGCGCCGTTCGAGGACGCGACGGGCGCACACGCCGGCGCGCTGCTCGGCGACGTCCGCCACGACCCGTTCCAGTCCGGTGGGATGGAGACGCCGAGCCACGACCGCGTCGAGGCCGGCGGCATCCACAAGGCCAACAAGGGCGTGCTGTTCGTCGACGAGATCAACACGCTCGACATCCGCTCCCAGCAGAAGCTGATGACGGCCATCCAGGAGGGCGAGTTCTCCATCACCGGGCAAAGCGAGCGCTCCTCGGGCGCGATGGTCCAGACCGAACCCGTCCCGACGGACTTCGTCATGGTCGCCGCGGGCAACATGGACGCGATGGAGAACATGCACCCGGCGCTCCGCTCCCGTATCAAGGGGTACGGCTACGAGGTGTACATGGACGACACCATCGAGGACACCCCGGAGATGCGCCGGAAGTACTCCCGGTTCATCGCCCAGGAGGTCGAGAAGGACGGCCGCCTCCCGCACTTCGACCGCGACGCGGTCCGGGAGGTCATCCTCACCGCCCAGCGCCGGGCGGGCCGGAAGGGCCACCTCACGCTCGAACTGCGGAACCTCGGTGGGCTGGTGCGCGTCGCGGGTGACATCGCCCGCGCCGAGGACGCCGACTACACCACCCGAGACCACGTGCTCCGCGCCAAGCGCCGCAGCCGCTCCATCGAGCAGCAGTTGGCCGACGAGTACATCGAGCGCCGCAAGGACTACGACATGACCGTCGCCGAGGGCGACGTGGTCGGTCGGGTCAACGGTCTCGCGGTGATGGGTGAGGACTCCGGTATCGTGATGCCCGTCATGGCCGAGGTCGCGCCCTCGCAGGGGCCCGGCGAGGTCATCGCCACCGGGAAACTGCAGGACATCGCCCAGGAGGCGGTCCAGAACGTCTCGGCCATCATCAAGAAGTTCTCCGACGAGGACATCTCCCAGCAGGACATCCACATCCAGTACGTCCAGAGCTACGAGGGCGTGCAGGGTGACTCCGCGAGCGTCACGATGGCCACCGCGGTCATCAGCGCCATCGAGAACATCCCCGTCGACCAGTCGGTCGCCATGACCGGCTCGCTGTCGGTTCGCGGGGACGTGCTCCCGGTCGGTGGGGTGACCCACAAGATCGAGGCCGCCGCGAAGGCCGGCGTGGACACCGTCATCATCCCCGCCGCGAACCTGCAGGACGTGATGATCGAAGACGAGTTCAAGGACCAGATCGAGATCATCCCGGTCAGCCACATCAGCGAGGTGCTGGACGTGGCGCTCGCCGGCGAACCCGAGAAGGATTCGCTGGTCGACCGCCTGAAGAACATCACCGGGCAGGCACTCGAATCCGGCTCCGGCTCTCGGGGCCACGGCAGTCCCAGCCCGCAGTAACGGATGCCCGACTGGGCGGCGTTCGTCGGCGTGACGGCCGTCGTCCTGTTCGTTCTTCTTTCACTGGCGCGACTCTCCCAGAGCGCCGCCAGCGGTGGCACCACCGACACCGAGTCGCCAGCCACCACGCCGCCGTCGCCCGCCCTCGACGTGGCCGCCACCGTCGACCGCGACGCGCAGTTCGCGCCGCTCGAAGTCGGGCAGTACCCCGAATCCCCCTCACTCGCTGAACGGTCCGTGACTCCCGACGAGCGGTCGTCGATGCCGACCGCCGCGTTGCTACTCAACGTCGCGCTGTCCCAGGGGCTCCTCGGGTCGTTCCTCGTCTTCGGGGCGTGGTACGGCGAGGTCCCGTTGCCCGCGCTCGGTGTCGACGTCGGCGACCCGCTCTCGACGGGTCTGCCCGCGCTCGGCGTCGGCGTGGCGGTCGGCGTCGGTCTCTACCTCGCGAACGCTGCCGGAGCGGCCGCCGCTGCCGCGGCCGGCGTCGAGTACGACGAGTCGCTGCGCGACCTGCTGACGCCCGCCTCCGCGGGTGGCTGGGGGCTGTTGCTCGTCGGTGCGCTGCCACTCATCGCCGGCTTCGAGGAACTGCTGTTCCGTGCGGCGCTCGTCGGTGGTCTCGGAGCGGCCTCCGGCCTCTCGCCGTGGCTACTCGCGGCGGGGTCGTCGGTGCTGTTCGCGGCCGGGCACGGTGCGCAGGGGCGGATGGGGATGGTCGTGACGGGTGTGCTCGGCTTCGTCCTCGCGGGGACGTTCGTCCTCACGAACAGCCTGCTGGCGGTGGTCCTCGCCCACTACCTCGTCAACGCGCTGGAGTTCGTCGTCGGGGGGTACCTCGGCGTCGAGTGGGGGTGACTCGGCGGCTCGGGGACCACCCCGACGGCCCGTGGGGTCGGTGAACTGATGGCCTCACCCGACGAACGAGCGTCATGACTGCCGGAGCGACGACACTGTACATCGCGACGAGCGTCGACGGATACGTCGCGGCCGAGGACGGCGGCGTGGACTGGCTCGAGGCGTTCGGCGGTGAGGACAGCGCCGCGGCGTACGAGGCGTTCTTCGCCGCCGTCGACTGTCTCGTGATGGGGGCGACGACGTACGAGCAGGTGCTCGGGTTCGGCGAGTGGCCCTACGAGGAGCGGCCGACGGTCGTCGTCACCAGCCGTGACCTCCCACGAGCGACCGACGCGGTCGAACTGTACGCCGGCGACCTCGATGCACTCGCGGAGCGGCTCACCGACGAGTACGACCACGTCTGGCTCGTCGGCGGCGCGCAACTCGCGCGGACGTTCCTCGCACTCGGCCGTGTCGACCGTCTCCGCCTCAGCGTCGTCCCGGTGGTGCTCGGAGCGGGCGTCCCGCTGTTCGACGGGGACGGCGACCGGACGGACCTGACGCTCCTCGACTCCACCAGCTTCGAGAGCGGTATCGTCGAACTGGACTACCGCGTCGTGGAGTGAGGGCTGCGGGTCGGGGGTCGGGAGGACGGGCGCGAGGGTCGCTCTCGGCGGTGGCTCGTCGCCGCTCGGGCCGTCGGACGTGCGTCTGACACAGAGCTTTGTGCGGGGAGTGGTAAGGCCCTCCATGACCAGCCTCACGGAGGTGTACAACGGGGGCGCTGGCGGGGCGAACCTCCGACGGCTGTACCTCGGCGTCGCGCTGTTCGTCGTCGGCGTGGCGTTCGTTCTCGGTGGTATCGTCCTCGCAGCCACGGAAGTCGGCTGGACGTGGTTCGACTCGGGGTGGCGAGGCGCGCGCGAACTCGGGATGACGCTCGCCGGCCTCGGCGTTCCGGCGGTGTTCCTCGGTATCCTCGCCGTCCTGCCGTCGAGTCGACTCGTCAAGGGCGCAGCGGTCACCGGCGCGGCCATCACCGTCGTCGGCGTGCTCATGTTCCGCGCCGGCTACCCGAACAACTGGCTCATGGACGACCTCGGTTACCTGTTCCAGACCGTCGCGGTCTACTTCGTCGGCGTCACCGTCACGTTCTGGTGTCTGTTCACCGGCGTCGCGAACTTCAAGACGCGCAACGACCCCGGTGGCACCGTCACACTGGAGATCACGCAGGAGGGCGAGACTCGTGTCGTCGAGGTCGACCGGAGCGAACTCGCCTCGATGGGAGGTCTCGGCTCCATCGGCGGGATGGGTGGCGTCGGTCTCCTCGGAACCGACCCCGACGGCGAGGTCGAGACCCAGACGGCGGGGACGCACTCGAGCGCACGGTCCGACGGCGGGACGACCACGTCCTCGACGCCGAGCACCTCTCCGGAACCGTCGCAGTCGACGCCCGACGCCCCGTCGCGGACCGCCTCGCCCGGTCGTTCGGGGTCACAGTCCGCCGCAGCGTCGACGCTCGGCTCCGACACGGGGGCTGTCGGCGGCGGTCGCGACGCCACCGACCGCTACTGCGGGTCGTGTGCGCACTTCCGGTACGTTCGGACCGACGACGGTCTCCAGCCGTACTGCGGTGCTCACGAGGAACTCATGGACGACATGGAACCGTGCCCGCAGTGGCGGCGCAACAACTGACGCTCCCCGCCGGAACTACTCCTCCGACGTGTTCGACGACGCCCGGACCGCCCGGAGCGTCTCGGCCACCCGCTCCCAGTGACTCCCCATCCAGAACTGTTGTCCACAGTCCCGACAGCGCCAGACGGCCTCGTCGTGGGCGTCGGGCGCGTAGTCGGCGGTCGGTTCGTCCGGCCCGACCCGGTCGAGCGGGCCGTTACAGACGCCACAGAACGCCGGTCGCTCGTCGAGGGTCAGGTCGACACCCGCTCCGTGGAGTTCGCGCAGTTGCTCGACGGGGTCGCGCTCACGGAGGAGTATCGCGTCGTCGACGCGTTCGGCCAACTGGACGTTCCGGGTGACGAGCGTCCGGTCCTCGCCGACCGCGAGACCGAGGGCGAACGCGCTCCCCTCCGCCTCACGGGTCGCGTCGCCCCCCGTCCGGCCCGAAGCTCCGCCGTGCTCGGCCTCGCCACCCCGGTCGAGCACGAAGACGGTGTCGTGGCCGCACATCCGCAGGTAGCTCCGCAGGCCGCCACACATCGCGTCGAGCAGGAGGCGCACGGCTACAGCCCCAGGAACGACTCGACTTCCGCCAGCGACCACGCGTTGAGCACGTCGTCGCGCTCGGCCCAGCCGCGACGGGCGGTGTGGACGCCGTAGCGAAGCAGGTCGAAGCTCTCGGGGCGGTGGGCGTCGGTGTCGATGGCGATGGTCGCGCCCGCGTCGACGGCGGCCTTCACCGCGCCGCCGCGCAGGTCCAACCGATTGGGGTTGGCGTTGACTTCGAGGGCGGTGCCGGCGTCGGCGGCCGCCACCGCGAGGTCGCCGAAGTCCACGTCCAGTCCGGGCCGCTGGTTCAACTGTCGGCCCGTCGGGTGGCCGAGGACGTTCACGGCCGGGTGCTCGACGGCGCGGACCAGTCGCTCGGTGCCGTCGCCGTCGAGCGACGAGTGCGGGGAGGCGACGACGCAGTCCAACTCGTCGAGCAGCGAGTCCCGGACCGAGATACCGCCCTCCGCGTCGACGTTCGCTTCGACACCCGCGAAGACGCGGATGTCGCTGTCGTCGTCGACCTCGCGTATCTCGGCGAGTTGGGTCTCGAGGTCGTCGTCCTCGACACCGACGCCGCCGACCATCCCCGGCCCCGTCGCGTGGTCGGTGATGGCGACGTAGTCGTAGCCGCGTTCCTCCGCGCCGGCGGCCATCTCGGCGATGGTGTTCCGACCGTCCGACCAGTCGGTGTGACAGTGCAGGTCGCCGCGCATCTCGTCGAGTTCGACGAGATCGGGCAGGTCGCCCGTGGCCGCCGCCTGGATCTCGCCGCGGTCCTCGCGGAGTTCGGGGGGAATCAGCGGCAGGTCCAGCGCGGCGTACATCTCTTCTTCTGTACGGCCCGCGACCTTCTCACCGGCGCGTTGGTCGGCGTCGGGGTCGTCGACCTCGCCGATGTCGAACACACCGTACTCGTTGACCTTCAGGTCGCGGTCGATGGCGCGGTCACGGACCCGGATGTTGTGGGCCTTGCTCCCGGTGAAGTACTGGAGCGCCGCGCCGAACTCCTCGGGGGCGGTCACCCGGAGGTCGACGCGGATGCCCCGTGAGCGGACGCTCGCCTTGCTCGTCCCGGCCTCGATGACGGTGTCGGCTGCGGGCCAGTCGGTGAACCCCGCGACGACGGCCTCGGGGTCCTCGCTGGCGACGAGCACGTCCACGTCGCCGATGGTCGCGCGCCAGCGACGCAGAGAGCCGGCGACCTCCCAGCGGTTCGCCGCGTCGACGCGTTCGACGTGCGCCAGCACGTCCTCGGCGAGCGGTCGGGCGTCGGCGAGCAACTGGCGCTCCTGGGTCTGGCGCGCGAAGTCGAGGTTGTCGAGGATGTTCTGCTCGGTCTTGGGGCCGAACCCCGAGACCTCCTGGATGCGCCCGGCCTCTGCCGCCTCCTCCAGATCGTCCAAGTCCTCGATACCGAGTGCCTCGTACAGACTGCCGACGGTCTTCGGGCCGACGCCCTCGACGCTCGTCAGGCCGGCCATGTCGACGGGCAACTCGGCGCGCGCCTCCTCCAACTCCTCGATGTCGCCGGTCTCGACGTACTCGACGACCTTCGCGGCGATGGCGTCGCCCACGCGGTCGATGTCGCCGACGCGCTCCGCGCCACCCTCGCGGGCCATCTCGGCGACGTTCTCGGGGAACGCGCGGATGTTCTCTGCCGCGAGGCGGTACGCCCGCGGTTTGTACTCCACGTCCTGTGCTTCGAGCAGGTCGGCGAACTCCTCGAACAGGTCGGCGAGTTCGTCGTTGCGGACGGTCATCGTCGCCCTCGCGAACTCGAACTGTCACGACCGAGCGCCTGCCGGAGGAACTTCATCCAGCGTTTCTGGTCGGCAGCCTCCTGGGCTTTCGCCTCACGCTCGACGTCGCTCGGACCGAGACTCTCCAGTGCGTTCAGCGCGCGGTCCAGGCCGACGATTGCCTCGACGATCTCCTCGCCCTCCTCGTAGCTGATGTCGGCCTCTTCGAGGCGCTGGCGACGCTGGAGGCGCTCGCGTCGGAGGTTCTTCTTCGCCTGGTCGACCCGGTCGCGCTCCCCCGGTGGGACGGTCTCCCGACGGTGCATCTCGAAGACGAACTCCTGTAGCTCGACGGTCTCGCCCTGCACCTCGATGGTGTCGGGGATGGACGCGCCGACCGTGGCTCCCTCGCGGTCGACGCGTTCGAGCAGGCCCTTTCGCTCGAACTCCTTCATACACACTCCTCGGAGCGGGAGGACAAAAGCCCAAACGAAAGGCATACCCCGTGGCCTGCCGCAGATTTCGACATGGCTGACGACGAGGAAGACGACGGACCCATCGTCGAACTGGGCGAGGGGCCCGCCGTCGACGGCGCGCCGCTCTCACGCATCAGTTCGCGGCTTCACTTCGGTATCGAGCGCTCGGAGGTCGTCCGACGCGTGGGCGACGAGGAGCTTCGTACGCCCGACGGTCCCCGGACCGTCGAGTCGATTCTCGACGAGACCGACGAGACGTACTTCCCGGCGTCCGAGGACCTCCGCGAGACCGTCGAGGGAATCGTCGGCACCGGGCCGGTCCCGACGCGCGAGCGCGAGGAGAGCGACACCGACCAGGAGAGCGAGGCCGACGACGCGGCCGACGCGGCCGACGGCGACGCCGACGAGAAGTAGCGAAACGCTCGCTGACGGTCGCGTCTCGGAGATTCCGAGCCGCGACGCAGGACCGCCGGAGGAGTAAACCACTTTCTCGCTGGCCCCGTACGGCGAGTGTGCTGCCAATTGACCCCAGCGACATCGACGCGGAGGACATCGGTGAGAAGCGCGCAACACTCACCATGAACCACGAAGACGCCATCGAACACGTCCGGGAGGTGTTCACGGACGCCGGGTTCGGCGTCCCCGTCGAGTTCTCGCCCTCGGAGATGCTCAACGAGAAGGTCGACGCCGGCCGCGACCCGTACTACGTTCTCGGGGCGTGCAACCCCGCGATGGCCGACCGCGCGCTCGACATGAGCATGGAACTCGGTGGTCTGATGCCCTGCAACGTCGTCGTCTGGGAGGAGGAACCGGGCGTCCAGCAGGTGTACCACCTCTCCATCATGCGTGCGGGCCGTCTGCTCGGCGTCGCCCCCGACTCCGAGGAGTGGTCCGACCTCGTGAGCGACACCGGCGAGATGGTCGAGGAGGCGTTCGCGAACCTCGACTCGGCGTAGGCGGTCTCGTCCTCCCGGCGCTCAGCCGTTCCGTCGGCGCTGGAAGTAGAGCATCACCACGATACCCGGTAGACCGAGGACGGCGAACGCGAGGAGTCCGGCGACCATCAGCTCCACCCCGGTGACGAGCGGGAGCGCCGCGGCGAGCGCCTCGCCGGCGACCGGGGCGGTCACCCGCCTACCCCCCAGTCCGCGAGACTCGACTGGAGGCCCGCAACCATCTCCGAGTTCCGTCGGAGGCGGTTCATCGACACCGGGAGCCGTGGCGTAAGTTGGTTCACGGCGTCGTGGAACGTCTCGGCGACGCCGGGGTCGCCCTCGGAGAACGCGTTGCGGACGGTCTCGCGGACCTGCCACACCCCGGCCGGCCCCCAGTAGTCCTCGGTGACGTGGCGGACGACGAGCACCTTCGCCTGTCGCCCCTCGTCGGCGAGGTGTTCGAGCGCGCCGAGACGGGCGGCGTAGTACGCGCCCGCGGTCTCCTCGACGTACCCCGTGCGGCCCTCGTAGTTCTCGTAGTCGGCGGCGACGAGGTAGTCGCCCTGTTTCCAGTTCCAGATGCTCCCCGGCGCTTTCAACTCGACCAGTTCGAACTCCCAGTCGCCGGGGGCGACGACGACCCAGAACCGGTTGCCGAGGTACTCGTTGTACCACACCTTCGTCTCGTCGACGCTCGGAGCGTTGCGGATCGACCCTCGCAGGAACTCGCCGACGGTGTCGTCGACCGCCGTTATCGACCACCGCGTCGGAACGAGCTTTCGCTGGCGGGTCTGGCCGAGCGCCCCCGCCGAGAGGATGGTGTTGATGTCGTAGACGTCGAACCCGCGGTTGTAGAGGTACGTCATCGCGCCCTCGGCGCGCCAGTCGTCGTCCGAGAGGGTCTTCTCGACGGCGCGGGGGACGTGGGGGTTCTCGGTCAACTCGGCGGACTCGGCGGTCGCGCGCGGCCCGGTCGGCGAGGAGACGTCCTCCATCGTGATGTCGAGGTCGACGTCGAGCGGACCGTCCAGTCCGACCTCCACGTCGACCGGGCGGTCGGCGATGGCGACCTCGCGCTGGACGCCGGTGAACCCGTCCCACTCGTCGGCGACGTGGACGTTGGTGCGCTGGTTGGAGTTGAGCAGGTTCGTCCGCGCCTGGAACACGTCCGAGATGGTGTAGCCCGAGCGGTACCAGTGGGGGCCGGTCTCGTACTCCGCGGCGTGTTCGGCGTCGCTGACGGGTGCGAGCAGGCCCGCCGAGACGTTCGGGTACGACGACCGCCCGACGAAGATGGAGGGGGAGGTCGACCCGAACAGGGAGTCGCCCTGCACGGCGTCGTCGAACTGGCGCTCCACGTCGGCGAGGTACTCCGTTATCTCGTAGGACTTCTCGCGGGCGAGGCGACGTTTCCGAGCCGCTTCGTCCTCGCTCACCTCCTCGAAGTACTCGCCGAGATTCATACGTTCGTCAGTCGGCCCGGTCGCCTATCAACCCCTCGCCAGCGCGGTGAAAGTGAACGCGCTCGGGGGTGGGGGCCGGCGAGTGCGGTTGCAGTCGGCGAGGCCGTCGCTGGTGGTCGTCGTTCGATGCGTGCCGCGAAAATCGGTACTCGGGGTGCGAGAGCGGGTCCTTACGAGTGGATGCCCATCGCTTCGATCTGCTCCTGATAGCGGTTGCGGATGGTGACCTCGGTCACCTGCGCGACGTCCGCGACCTCGCGCTGGGTCTTCTTCTCGTTGCAGAGCAGCGAGGCGGCGTAGATGGCCGCGGCGGCGTAGCCCGTCGGGGACTTCCCCGACAGCAGGCCCTCCTCCGCGGTCGTCGTGATGATCTCGTTGGCCTTCGACTGGACCTCCTCGCTCAGTTCCAGTTCCGAGCAGAACCGCGGGACGTACTTCTTGGGGTCGACCGGCTCCATCTCCAGGGAGAGTTCTTGGGAGATGTAGCGGTACGTGCGGCCGATCTCCTTGCGCTCGACCCGCGAGACCTCCGAGATCTCTTCGAGCGAACGCGGGATGCCCTCCTTGCGGCAGGCGGCGTACAGTGCGCTCGTGGCGACGCCCTCGATGGAGCGCCCGCGGATGAGGTCCTCGCTGAGTGCGCGGCGGTAGATGACCGACGCCACTTCGCGTACCGAGCGTGGCACGCCGAGTGCCGAGGCCATCCGGTCGATCTCGCTGAGCGCGAACTGGAGGTTGCGCTCGCCGGCGTCTTTCGTGCGGATGCGTTCCTGCCACTTTCGCAGGCGGTGCATCTGACTGCGCTTCTTCGAGGAGATGGAGCGCCCGTAGGCGTCCTTGTCCTTCCAGTCGATGGTCGTCGTCAGCCCCTTGTCGTGCATCGTCTGGGTGGTGGGGGCACCCACACGGGACTTGCTCTGCCGTTCGGAGTGGTTGAACGCCCGCCACTCCGGGCCTGGGTCGATGTTGTCCTCGTCGACGACGAGACCACAGTCGTCACAGATCGTCTCACCTCTGTCCGTCGACTTCACGAGTTGGTCCGACCCGCACTCCGGACACACTCGCTGTTGTTCCTGCTCCGATTGCTCCGATTCAGCCGCTTGCTCTCGCTCCCGAGTCCGGGTGGGCCGTGTCATCGCGTTTTTATAGTATCACGGGACCACTATTTAAAGCTTTCCCCTGTTGAGTTGCCTGGCTCTGGGCGGAACGGACCTATGGCGCGTGATTTCTCGGGGTTTACCCGTGGTTCGTGAGGGACCGAAACCCACTTCGCCGTCCCCCGGGGAGCGCGAGTATGCCGGTCATCGAGTGCGACCCCGCGGCCGCCCGCGAGCGTCTGGTCGCGGCGGGCGTCGCGGTACGCGAGGGGAACACCGACCACGAACGCTGGCGGGCCGACCACGAGGGTGCGACGGCCGTCGCCTACGACGACAAGGTCGTCGTCCAGGGGGGGAGTCCGACCCGACTCGTCGGGCTGTTGCAGGGCGGTGGCGGTCGTGCCCACGTCTACTTCGACGGTGCGTCCAGGGGGAACCCCGGTCCCGCGTCGGTCGGGTGGGTCATCGTCACGGGCGACGGAATCGCCGCCGAGGGCAGCGAACGCATCGGCCGCGCGACGAACAACCAGGCGGAGTACGAGGCGCTCGTCCACGCGCTCGAAGCCGCCGCCGACTTCGGGTTCGACAGCCTCCAGATTCGCGGCGACTCCCAACTCGTGGTCAAGCAGGTGAAGGGTGCGTGGAACACGAACGACCCCGAACTGAAGGAGAAACGGATTCGGGTTCGGGAACTGCTCCGCGAGTTCGACGAGTGGAGCCTCGACCACGTTCCGCGCGAGATAAACGACCGGGCCGACGAACTAGCCAACGAGGCACTCGATGACTGACGAGACTCCCACCGAACAGTCCGCCCCGCCCGACGAGCAGCGAGAGACGACCGACGACCCGCCGGAGTCGGTCGTCGAGGAGGCCGAGCGACTCACCCGCCTCGCGCGCGACGCCGTCGACCCCGAGGAGGCGGCGGCCGCACGCGCCACGCGCGACGACCTGCTCGACGAACACGACTTCGGCGCCCGCGAACGCGACGACGACGTCCTCGTCGTCCATCCGGCGGAGTGGGTCGAGGACGGGTCGGTCCGCGTCGAACTCGTCGACGACACCGCTCGGGCCGTCGAGATACCGCTCGAAGCCCCCGCCGAGGACGCCGACTGGGACACCGTCGACGCGCACAACCGAACGGTCGTCGAGCGCGTCCGCGAGACCCACGGCGAGGTCCACGGCGACAACGCCGCGGCGTTCGCCGACTTCATGGGGAACCACTATCTCAAACCCATCGAGGCGGCGACCGACCAGATGCGTGCGGAGTTCCTCGACGAGTACTTCCCGCGCAACGCGTGGCCCAGCGCCGACCAGCGCGCGGTCGTCGAGGAGTCCCTCGAGCGGACGATGGCAGTCGCTCGGGAGCGATAGCGCCTCGAAAAAATCCCGTGCCGTATGTCAGATTCGGTTACTGCTCGATCGCGTCGATGAGTTCGCGCAGGTCGTCTGCGCGGGACTCGTCGGTGACGTAGCGGGTGAACACCCAGTTGAGCTGGTCGAGGACGGCCTGCTGGCCCTCGTCGGTCAGCGCGTACTGGTTCGTCCGCTTGTCGAGTTCGCTCTTCTCGACGAGGTCGAGTTCGACCAGGTCGTCGAGGTTCGGGTAGAGCCGCCCGTGGTTGACCTCGGAGTCGTAGTACTCCTCGAGTTCCCGCTTGATCGCGAGCCCGTAACGGGGTTCCTCGGCGAGAATGACGAGGATGTTCTGTTGGAATGCTGTCAATTCGCGACTGATGCCCGGGTCGCCGGCTACTGACTGTGCCTCTGACATGAGCGAAGGGAGGACACGACACTATTTAAAACTTCTCAACCATCAACGTGTTTCTCTGGCATATCGCCTTACTGCGGAGGGATTCGCGACCATAATTATGCAGAGACTATCGCTATTTATAGACACTGCTGATTGGATAATTGCCGTACTCGTATACGGAGTGCCGTGCCGAAAGTACTTTTTGGCCGTTGCGCGCACATCCGACGATGACGAACCTCTGGGAAGACCTCGAAACGGGGCCGAACGCACCCGAGACCATCTACGCGGTCGTCGAGTGTCTGAAAGGCGAGCGCAACAAGTACGAGTACGACAAGGACGTCCCCGGCGTCGTCCTCGACCGCGTGCTCCACAGCAACGTCCACTACCCCTCGGACTACGGGTTCATCCCGCAGAGCTACTACGACGACGAGGACCCTTTCGACGTGCTCGTGCTCGTCGAGGACGCGACGTTCCCCGGCTGCGTCATCGAGGCGCGCCCGGTCGCGCTCATGAAGATGGACGACGACGGCGAGCAGGACGACAAGGTCATCGCGGTGCCCGAAGAGGACCCGCGGTTCGACCACGTCCAGGACCTCGAGGACATCCAGCAACAGACGCGCGACGAGATTGACGAGTTCTTCTCGACGTACAAGAACCTCGAGAAGGGCAAGGAGGTCGAAACGCTCGGGTGGGAGGACAAGGCTGCGGCCCACGACGCCATCGAACACGCCCAGGACCTCTACGAGGAGCACTTCGGCTGAATCGAGGTACCGAGACGCCGTCACCGCGCGCCGCCGTGGCGCGGTGACTCCCGGTAATTCCTGTCGGTAATCGGACCGCGAGCGACGGATGTGTTATGATTATGGGTAATTTTTAGTCCACACAAGCGGTAGGTGTTACCGTTATGAGCGCACGTCCGTTCGGCATGCACCACCGGACCGTCGTTCCCGAGAACTTCGAACGCCCCGAGGAGTCGGTCGAGGACCTCGACGCGGAGTCGGAGACGAAGCCCCCGCTCGCGACCGACGGCGGCGAGCGTCGCCGATAGCCCACCGCGCCTGCCGGTACCTTCGCGGCGTCGGTCGGTTCAGCCCCGTCGTGAGCGGCGCACGAGAGGGGTAGCTTCTTGTATCCTAGTCGTGGTAGGCGTACCATGGGATTGTTCGACCGGCTTCGCGGCGGTGACGGCCCCCGCGTCGCTTTCTTCGGTATCGACGGTGTCCCCTACAGCCTCGTCAGCGACAACCCGGAGGAGTTCCCCACCCTCTCGGCGATGGCGAGCGAGGGAACCGCCGGTGCCATCGACAGCATCGTCCCGCCGGAGTCCAGCGCCTGCTGGCCCTCCCTCACCACGGGTGTCAACCCCGGCGAGACGGGCGTTTACGGCTTTCAGGACCGCGAGAACGGCTCGTACGACACGTACGTCCCGATGGGACGCGACGTGCAGGCGACCCGCCTCTGGGACCGCGTGACCGACGCCGGCCGCGAGGCGACGGTGATGAACGTGCCCGTCACGTTCCCGCCCCAGCGCAACGTCCAGCGGATGGTCAGCGGCTTCCTCTCGCCGAGCGTCGAGAAGGCCGCCTACCCCGACGAACTGCGTGAGACCCTCGAAGCCGGTGGCTACCGCATCGACATGAACTCGAAACTCGGGCACAAGGAGGACAAGACCGAGTTCATCGAGGACGCCTACGAGACCATCGACGCCCGATTCGAGGCGTTCAGCCACTACATCGAGCAGGACGACTGGGACCTCTTCTTCGGCGTCTTCATGACGACCGACCGGGTCAACCACTTCCTGTTCAAGGACTACGAGGACGACACCGACGACAAGGAGCTGTTCATCGAGTTCTACAAGCGCGTCGACGAGTACCTCGGCAAACTCCGCGAGATGCTCCCCGAGGACGTGACGATGGTCGTCGCGAGCGACCACGGGTTCACCAGCCTGAACCACGAGGTCCACTTCAACACGTGGCTCCGCGAGAACGGCTGGCTCGACTTCGAGGACGACGACCACGACTCGCTGGGCGACATCTCCGACGACACCCGCGCCTACGCGTTCATCCCCGGTCGCTTCTACATCAACCTCGAGGGCCGCGAACCGCGCGGTAGCGTCGCCGAGGAGGACTACGAGGCCGTCCGCGACGAACTCAAGGCCGACCTCGAAGCGATGGAAGGACCCGACGGCTCGAAAGTCGCCGAGCGCGTCGTCACCAAGGAAGACGCCTTCCGCGGTGCCCACGACGACATCGCCCCCGACCTCGTCGTCATCCCGAACCACGGCTACGACCTCAAGGCCGGCTTCAAGGACGGCGGCGAGGTGTTCACCTCCGGCCCACGCAACGGCATGCACAGCTTCGACAACGCGTGTCTGTTCGTCGACGACGAGAACGTCCACGTCGGCGACGCCGACCTGCTCGACATCGCGCCGACCATCCTCGACCTGATGGACGTCGAGTACGACCGCACCGCGTTCGACGGCTCCAGCCTCACCCGCGCCTGAGCCGTCTCCGACGCGACCACCACGCGCACTCGTCGGTTCGGTCCGACTCCGTTCTCGCCCGAGCGTTCAAGTACGACGACGCGACCAGCGCTCGCCATGTCCGACGCCCCCACCGCGGACCGCTCGCTCGCCGACCGCGTCGACGCCATCGAACGCGCGCTGACCGACGACACTCCCCCCACGACCACGACGGTCGGGCCGGTCGGCTCCGGTCTCGACCGGGAGCGCGTCGCCGACCTCGAGACCGAACTCGCGGACCTCCGTGCCTCGCTCGATGCGCTTCGCGGCGTCGTCGCGGCACTCGACGAGGGGACCGACGCGGACGAAGCCGGCGCGAGAACCGGGGGTGCCACCGCGGACGGGGACCCGACCGGTCCGCTCCAGTCGCCGGGACCGCTCCACGCGCCGACCGGCCGGCCGATTCCCACCTCGATGGACGGCGACCGGGCCGACGGGGACGCCACGCCCGACGTCGCCGGCGAGGTCGACACACCGGCCGGGTCGTCCGAGGGGGAGGGGTCGCGCGCTGGAATCCTCGCGCGGGTCACCGAGACGCTCTGAGCGCCGCCGATGGCACTTCGAATCGTCCTCGCGGCGCTCCTCACGTCCGCGCTGGTGGCCGTCGCGCTCCCCGTCGTCGACGACGCCCGGACCGCGACCAGTGCGGCGACCCTCGACACGGCGAGCGACCGCGTCCGGACGGTCGGCGAGCGCCTGGTCGCGACGAGCGACCCGGTCGCCCGCGGGTCGGCCGCGCGTCGCGTCCTCACCGTCTCGGTCCCGAGGCGGGGGTGGGGGACGCGGACTGGCCACCTCCGCGTCGGCGACGGCCGAATCGCGTGGCGCGTCGGCGACGGTCCCTGGCACACCGAGCGTGCGCCTCGCCTCGTCGTCTCCGACGGCCCGCTCGTCGTCCGCGGCGAGACGCGACTGGTGTTCACGCACCGACTGCACGACGGCGAGTCCGTCGTCGTCGTCCGGCGAGGGTTCAAGACGGAAGCCGAGGCCACCGCCGACCATGTCACTGCTCGCACGCCTCCGCGGGGACGCCGCGGACGACTGTCGATGCACCCACTCGTTCGACGGTGACCGCCTCGTCGTCGACGCCGAGGCGTGTCCCGGC
>NZ_JALXFV010000010.1 GCF_023699475.1 Halomarina rubra
TCAGTGCCTTCGGACGGTTTAACGTGTTCGTGCCCCGGTCCGACCGACAGTCGCTCTGTGTGTACCGCTGGAACCGGTTGGGCGTTAGACCCGACCTCCCGACTGTTCCAGCTGTCGTTCTCGGCGTAATAATCGACGCTCGTGTCCGTCGCCATGTAGAGGTTGCCGTCAGCCTTCGAGACGGTGTCCTTCGCCGAGTCTGGCCCAAGCCAGACGCCGTCAGCAACTTTGAAGGGCTGATTAAGCATCGCTCCCCCCGAGAGGCTCTGCTCGCCGTCTCCAGTCGCTGCGCTGGTGAGCGCGGTCGCCGCGGCGGCGGTTCCGCCGAGCGCCTTCAGGATGGTGCGACGCCGCAGCAGCGTCGAGTCGGTTCCGTCGGTGTTCGTGTTGTCGGATGTCATAACTCATTGTCACAGTCGTCGGATAACGGTCAGTGCCGCACCTGCCACCGTCACCAGCAAGGCGAGCGGCGCGATCTGGAACGCGAGTCCAAGGTCCCCACCGAACTCGCCGAGCATCCCGCCACTCTCATACGAGCCGCTGGCGACAATCGCCGCTGCGCCGTCGTAGGTCTCTGAGAGGATGATGTCGCCGCCACGAGTCGCGAAGTCAGTGCCGGCGTCGAGCGTGGTCGCTGCGAAGCCGTCGACCCACGTCCCGCCAGTGATCGTGCCAGTTCCGTAGCCGTAGAACTGGAGCGTGTCGCCCTCGCCTGCATCGTACATGATGCGGAGGTCTGCCGGCGTGTCGAGCGGCTTGACAGGGTCGTTCCGGAGCGTTGCCCGCTCCGAGCTGTTCAGCGCAGTGTCCGCCCACACGCGGGTCTCCTCGAACGTGCCGTCCCAGTTCGACGTCGAGAAGTTCGGAGCTGGGCCGCCCAGCGTCGCGGTCTCTGTTGTGTCGCTGCCGTTGACCGAGAGCGTCACGTCGTCACCGCTCTGCGTGAGACAGACGTGCGTTAGCCCGCCAGTGGCGGTTGCGTTCTGCTGGACGAGTGCAGACTTCCGCGTTCCGTCATCGTACGTCCAGCCGGTCCACTGGCCGTTCTGAAGACCGATGTAACTGGACTCGTCGATGAAGAACGCAGTGCGGTTCACGCTCGCCGAACCGTTGATTGATAGCCACGTGCAAGTCGTCTGGTTGCTCTGGAGTTCGGGAGCAGGTCCAGAGAACGAGTCAGCGCCGCCATTGAGCTGGAGTGCGTAGCCGGTCGTATCCTTGACGGTAACGTCGCTGAGTTCAGCGCCGCCCTGAAGGTACGACCCACTCTTGACGCTAGCCGACCCGTCCTCGACACTGTACGTGCCGCTGAACGTGCCGGACTCCGCTTGTGGGACTCCAACGACTGCACTGACGATGAACAGCCCCACAGCAAGAATGACCGCGCCTCGGACCAGGCCGGTGGCGAACCCTTCGCTCTCCACGGCCTACTGTCTGCGCGCGTTCACGCGCTCGTGTGGATATTGAGTAGTCGTTACAACCATGGTTACAAGACCTTTCTAGGGCTTTATATGTTCTTCCCGCAAATCATGACGAAGTCATGATTGTCTGGCGTCGCAACACTTACTTGCCGCGTTGAATAAGGAGTAATATGGCAACGAGACAGCGCACTCCGTGGGTGTTCCGCGCTTGGGACAAGTTGGAGTGGTACTCTTTTCTCGCGATTTCCGGCTACCTTCTGGCCTACATGGCAGTCTTCGAGTTCTTCCCCGAGTACCGCTATGAAGTCAGCTTGCCTCTAATCTTGGCCGAAGAAGCAGCTTACTCGGCGTTGAATCTCATCTGAGCCTACTCTTCGGCTTCTAGTAGCCCCATCGACGTCACACCGATTGCGACAACCATCAACCCGAACCCAGCGTAGCCGTTGAGCTGCGCGACGGACCACGCAGCCGGCATCGCGAGAAAGCCAAAGAAAAACTTGTAGTAGCCTTCGAACGGCTTGCTTCGCGCCGTCTTCTCTGCTTCGCCATAGCTGGGCCTGTAGTCACTCACGTCGCCGCCGATAGTGTAGACGCCCCACGCGACGAACAGTAGCGAGTTCTCCAGTGACAGCGGTGGTGCCGCCCCGACAGCAAGCGCAATCAGTCCGACGGTCAACCCGACGATGACCGGCGCGAGGCCGATCCAGCGGTCGACGAGTCTGGACGTCTCGGCATCCAACTCAGCGTACGCGTCGAGTCGCCTCCAGTCAACCCGCGTTGACCGGGCGAACGGCGCTGCGGCCGCGACGTGTGTCAACTCGTGGGCGGGCGCGGCGAGGACGATAGCCAACGCACCGAGCACGGTCGCCACCAGCAGGCTCATCTGCCCGCCACCGCGCGGGTGTAGATGATATAGCCCACTGCCGCCAGCGCGAGCACGAGGCCGATGACGGCGAAGCGGGCGACTGCTGGCGGTGCCAGTGCGATGGTCAGTCCGCCGCAAATCATCAGCAGCACCATCGTGATTCGCGCGGACCCGCCGTAGTTGTAGTACGCGAAGCCCAGCGGGCCGAAGAACAGCAGGGCAAACATCGGCAGTCCCAGCGTGTCAACGAACGGCCCGAGCAGGGCATCCCAGAACTCGCCGGCTTGCCACTGGTCGGCGTACTCCTGCATCATGAGAGAATCCTCCCCGAGATGACCTGGAGGATGTCTAACCCGACGAACAGGTACAGCGGTGCGAACAGGAATGTGACAAGCACGGCTGGAACTCCTAGATTAGAGAACATCAGTGGTGCGGCTATCACAATCCCGAAGATCGTCACCAGTGTCGTCGCGGCGCTAATCACCCCATTGACGAAGTTGTCGAGCGCGCTGCGGTCGGAGGCGATGCTTCGGGCTTCGTCTTCGGCCTGGTCGATCTGCTGGTCGCCGCCCACTGTCGGGTTTGCCCCGATAGCAGGGCCGATGCCCGTCGCGGTGACGAGGCCGGCAGCGGCGTTGAGCATCACGAGGAAGACCATGATGTTGGTTGAACGCATGGATTACGCACCTATTGGCTCGCTTTCGCTGAAGGCGGTCATCACGCCGTAGCCGAGTGCGACGAGAATGAACAGCGCACTAATCTCGCCGGGGAGCCAGTCGGCGAACCACAGCACTCCAGCTGCGGCAGGGATGGTAATCGCCCCTGCGGCGACGTTCGTCCGTGAGAACAGCCCGCCCATGACCAGCAGCGCAGCAACGCTGAACACGTTTTTCCAGTGGTCGTCGAGCGGCACGCCGGGGATGTACTTCCCCGTCCCGAGTGGTATCGAGCCGCGGTAGGTCTCGCCGTTGCGCGTTACTTCGTAGTCGACGACCCATGACGCAGTCGAGTTCTGGGGGATGTCGACGGTCGCGCCGTACTGTCCGAGGTCGTTTGCTGTATCGGTGAACAGTACATTGCTCTCGTTCGTTCGCTCGTGGATTGTCACGTCCAGCTCCGAGGTCGCGCCGCTGGGGTCGGAGTAGTTGAACTTGATTTCATCCGACCCGGTGATGTTCGCGTTGACGCTGTACGTCGCGTTCTCGGTGTCTTCGCCGAAGAAGAACTGAAGGCTCCCGACGGTCAACTCGACGACTCCCGGCGAGTTCGCCGTGTACGACCCGAGCACGCGCTCGTCGCCCCGGTCGTTGCGAATCAACAATCGGTATCGCTCTCCCTGCTCCAACGTGGCGGGGAAGCGCCCGCCAGCGCCGAAGTAGTCCCCAGCGATGGTTTTGTACTCCAAGGTTCCATCGTCGTTCGAGTCGATGCCGGCCTTGATGTACAACTGTGTGTTTTCGGTGCTGAACCTGCCGGTGTTGTCGGATAGTACGAACTCGTTTTCGACAGAACTCTCACTTTCGTTCAGGAGGTAAACGCTCTGTTGCTCTATGAGCGAGTCGATGATTACGCGGCGCGACTCGTACCCGTCGGCGTTGACGTCGACGACGAGTGACTGTTCGGGGGGGATGCCGCTCATGCTAATCACGCCGTCGCCGTTGTCGTCGCTGCGCTCAACGATGGTATCCTCGCCATAGAACCGCGCGGTGATGTTCGCGCCAGTCACCGTTTCCGCGGTGTTCTCGTCGTAGACGAACAGATCCCGTGCTGTGTCGCCACGGAAGTTGTCGGCATATCCATCGTTGTATCCGGCCGACTCAACCTGAACCTCGTCGAAGCTAGTGCCGGGGTTCGCGAACTCGTTGCCGCTTGAGCTGTCGATAACATTCCCGCTGGCGTCGAGCATCTGAAGCCCGAAGGTCCCGGCTTCGTAGTCGATTTTAGTGATGACGATTCGCTGCCATCCCGTGTCATACACGTCGGCACCTTGCCAACTGGAGCCGTCCCAGTATTTGACGACCGTCGAGTCCTCGGTCCGGAGGCGGATGACGTTCGTACCGTCTTGCTTCCAGTTGATTCGAATGTCAGCGCCCGCATTCTCTGGCTTGCTGGCGAATGCGAGTTCGCCATAGGAGTCTGCGGGGATGTCACGGCTAATGCTGGCGGTCTGCCCCGGGACGTACAATTTCGAATTGCCGTCGGTCGCTGCCGGGCTGGTGCCGGTCTCGACGCTGAAGTTCTGCGTATCACCGGTCCACTCTGCGAGGTCGCCGTCTTCGAACGAATCGAACGTTACGGCCGTCTGTGACTGTGCAGAGGTTTGGACTGCTGCGACACTGAGAACGGACAGCAAAAGCAGCGCCGCCACCGCGAGTTTGCCATACTCAATCTGCATTGGTCCCTCCGCGGGTCAGCTCCCGAAGCTTCTCTCGCGCATCGTCGTCAAGGCAGTCTTCGAGCTGCAATTCGTCCGGGCCGCGTCCGCGGAGATACTTGTTCTCCGGCATCAGCGCGCCCCCGAGATGAACCGTTCGAACTTGATTGCATAGACGAACACGAACAGGATGCCGGCGAAGCCGAAGCCAAGCGGCCCCCAGACCAGCGCGATGCTCATCGTCCGGTCGACGATGCCGGGGTTGACCGGCGTGTCGTCGCTCTGGACCGTGGGGTCGTTCGAGGCCACGTCGCCGATCTCTTCGAGGACCGGCGCGACGCCCGCGAAGAACGCCGCGAGCGTGACGAGCACAACGACCATGACGACCATCGCTCGAATCATCGCCCCCCTCGCGAGTCGAAGATTGAGCCAGCGACAAGGCCGAGCGCGCCTGCAACGATGGCGAAGAAGGGCGCGAACGTCCACATCTGCGTGGCGTACTCTCTCCCCTCTGCGGCGTTCTGCGTTGTCGTGGTGTTGGTTGAGAGCGCGAACATGTCGGCGACTGCGCCATCGAGCAGGCCCCACATGAGCGAGAACGCTGCGAGCGCGGCCACGAACACGACGATGCGGTAAGCGAGCCCCATTAGAGGATGTCCTCCAGATCGTCGAGGCCGTCACGCTGCGCGCGCGTACTCCCGGCGTCGCCGAACAGGCCGTCCAGTCCTTCGCGTGCATCGCCGCCGCCGATGCCGAAGTCGGAGCCGACTGCGTCATCGAGCAACTCGTCGGGGTCGGCGATGGGGTTGACGAACGCACGGTCGAACGCGCCGTCGTCAACCGCGAACAAGTCCTCCGTTCGGTCCTCGCCGCCGAACTCAAGGTCGAAGTCACGCCGCCGCTCGCGACGTGATTCGCGCTCGAACTCGCGAAGTACCTCGTTCCGCGCTTCGATTTCCTGCGCGGTCTCTTGGAACAGCTCTTGTCGCGTCTCCTGTCGCGTCTCCTGCCGCGTTTCGAGTTCCTGCTCGAACTCTTGGACGGCTTCCTGCTCGCGTTCGAGCACTCCCTCGAACTCCTGTTCGCGGACGCTCTCACTGGTGCCGTCGAGGAGGCTGTCGATCTCTTGGCGGCTGTCGAGTTCCTGCGCCAGTTCCTGGTCCAGCGCCGTGGTCTCTTCGCCCAGCACCTCCGAACGGCGGGCGACGCCGAGTAACTCGTCAATCTCGGTTGTCGTCTCCGCCTCAGTTCGGAGCAGTGGTTCGGTTAGTTCGGCATCGAGGAGGTCGCTCTGCGCGCGTGCGGCATCGAACTCGGCGTCGACGTCGAACGAACTGTCAATGTCTGCGTCCAAGTCTAGGGAGTCGTCCGCTTCGGTCAGGTCGCGGAACAACGAGAAGTCCTCTCCGACCGGGTCAGCGGAGCCTTGGCCGCCACGGTACGCGAACTGCTCGTCGGTCTCAAACGCGGCCTGGACTGGGTCGGCCGTCGCGGGGTCATCGATGACGAACTGTTCGTCGCGCCCGAACGGGTCGGTCTGTTGCTGCGCGTCGTCGAACATGGCGCGCTGCATGTCGCGGCCGGCTTCGGCGAACCGCTGAAGCTCGAACTGTGCTTGGTCGAGGTCCTGTTGTGCAGGGTCGATGTCGCCGAAGCTGTTGAAATCCTCGTCGATTTCGATGGTCTGCCGCCCTTCCGGGACGAGTGACGCCTGCGCGCGTGACGTGCCGGAGAAGGCGTCTCGAACGCTGTCTGCGGCACTCCGGCCAGCGCTTCGCGCCGTCGTCAATGTCGCGGAAGCCGACGGCGCAGAGATGCCCGCCTGGCTCGCAATGAGCTTCGCGGCCTCTTCCCCGGGCTGAATCGCCGCGGCGGCCGCCCGGCTCGCAGTCGCGCCACCGAAGCGCTGGGCGGCACCCAGCACACCGAACGAGGCCGCGGTTGAGCCTCCTAGCTCCCCAAGGAACTCGGCCGGTCGCGACTTCACATCAGTTGCGAGGGCGTCGATAGTGGCCTCTGCGGCATCTTTCGTCCGCTCGTTGAACTCTTCACTGCGCCCCTCCACGTCGGCCGCGAGCTTCGCGCCGACGAACTCGGTGCCTTCGTCGACCGTCCGGGTGAGCTGCGGGACGTTCGTCACGGCCAGTCCGCCGCGGATTGCGCCTTCGGTGAAGCGCGTCCCGATGCCGTCCTCCCCACCGCCGTACTCGGCGGGGACGGCCATGAACGTCCGTTCGGCGGCCTCTTCGGCCGCAACGTCGAACGAGTCGCTGAGGGTGTCCGCCGCGCCTTGGACCTCCTGTTCGAACGTGTTGCCCGACAGCGGGTTGACGAGTTGGAAGTCGCCAAAGTCCTCGTCGGGGTCCGTCCTGACGCCGGGCGCACGGTCAACCGGGTCGCGGTCCTGTGCGGCCGCGAGGTCTTCGGCGAGTTGCTCGTCGACGTCGGTGAGTTCGAACACGCGGTCGCCCTCGTCGTTGCGCGTCGCCTGGACGGTGAACTCGTCGCGAGAGATGTCGCGCTGAATCTCGCCCTCCAACTCCTCCTCGATGGACCGGGTGGCGAACTCTTGCTCCGCACTCTCGGTGAGCGCGCCGACGAACTGGCCGCCCTCGCCACGCGAGACGGTGAAGTCCTCTCCGGGCGTGAGGTCATAGCCGAGCGACTCCTCAAACGACCGCTCGATTTCGTCACTCGCGAGGGTCTGCTGGAAGTCCTCGGTGAGCGCGCCGACGAACTGGCCGTCCTCGTTCTGCTCGACGACGAAGTCCTCGCCGACTTCGAGCTGTGGCGTGCCGGCGAGGTCGGCGCTGCCGATGGCACTGGAGATGTCCGACCGTTCGGACACCTCGCCGACGAGGTCTTGGCTGAGTTGCTCGCCGATCTGCTCGGTGGCGAGTCGTTCTCGGGCATCCTCGGTCAGTGTCGGAACAAAGCCTTCTTCGACCTCGCGGAAGGCCACATCTCCGGGGTCAACCCCCGGAGTTGCGTCCGCAATTTCCCGTCGCGCTTGGTCGCGCTGGGCGTCCGGCGAGATGCGGCCCTGAATCACGCCGCCATCCTCCGAGAACTCGATGTCTTCGCGTGTGAACGGCGACTCGTCGCTGAGCAGTTGGTCAGCAACGCGGTCGCGCTGCGCGTCGTCGGTCAGGCCGATGTCGAACCGACCCTCCTCGTTCCGCGTCGCATACAGCTCGTCCACATCGACGTCGGAGTTCGCAGCGACCTCTTCTCGCGCTTCCAGTTCGGTCGGGTTGAAGCCAAGGCGCTCTTTTGCGCTCGCGAGTAGCGACGCCTCCAGCGTGTTGCTGCCCTGGTCGAAGTCAACGCGGATGTCGTCGCGGTCTAGGGCATCCGCACCGTACTCCTCGCGCAGATCGCCAAGGAACTCGTTTTCGAGGTCGCGAGCGGCATCACCGCGCAGACCACGAAGCGTCTCGTCGCCCTGGACGCTCTCGATAAACTCGTCCGACTGCTGCTGAAGCGCAGCGTCAATGTTCTGCTGTCGGGCCGCCTCCTCGCGCTGCGCGTTGAGTTGGTTGTCGAGTGTCTGCTGGTCCTCGAACACCTCGCGCTGGCGGTTCGTCACGCTGCCTCCAGTCGACTGCCCGCCGGTCGAGAAGTCACCGGTCGACTGCCCGCCCGTTGTCGGGTCGGGGCTGGTCGCGCCGTCCGGTGGCGCAGGCGTTGCGGGCGCACTGCCCGCCGCGGGGTCGGAGTCGCCCCCGGCGATGCGGCCGTAGTCGTCTCCCTGCCGCTGCTGGGCCTGCTGGGACTCTTCGTCGTCCTCAACGAGCCGGCCGTAGTCGTCCCCGCGGCGCTCGCGCTCTTGCTGGTCGTCCTGCGTTTCTCCACCGCCACTGCCACCGGACAGTTGCGAGAACTCGTCGCGGGGCATTTAGACCCACCCCAGAAGCATCGGACGGGCCATCGTCTCGATCATCAGGCCGACCGAGACACTGCCACCGCCGCCTCCGCCGCCCCCTGCCGAGACGCCGATATAACAGGCGATAGCGCCGGCCATGAACGCGGCGAGCAGGCCAACCTGCTGTTTCAGGGAACCAAACGCCTTGTGCGCTTCTGCGGCGCGGCGGGCGTCGTCGGCCGCCCGGCGCGGCGTCTCAGGCGTCCCGGAGGATTTGAGCACGTTGACAGCTCCGCGGATGTCGACGAGCTGGCGACCGCTGGGGATGGTCGTGAACGGGTTGACGAACTCAATCAGGCGGTTCGCGTTCTGCATCCGGCCGACAACGGCGCGGTCGCGGAGTTGCTCGATGGTGAACTCCTCGTCCGGGGAGATGATACCCCCGTCGGCGACCTTCTTGCCGTACTCCTCGCCCATCTTCGCCGTAATGGGGTCAACGACGGCCGTGGAGTCTTCATACGCAATGCCGAACGGTTTGCCGAACAGGCGGCTCATTGCGCCCTTCGGGTCTTCCCAGACACGTTCGTCGTCTTCGTCGTCGAGGTCGACCGCGTCGACCTTCTTCTCGTCGTCGTACTCCGTGGCGTGGAGGTCGTACTCCCCGCTCCGCCGGAGTTCGAGAATCCAGCGCCCACCCATGCGGATGCCGCTCTTCACGAAGAACTCAGAGAGGTCCGTCCGGAGCGACTTCGGCAGTGCCGGCCCGAGAGCGAACATCAGAATCGGCCCGACAAGACAGCCCGCGAAGAACACTGTCGCGGTCATGATGAGGCTCATTATGCACTCACCTCCTGCCCGCCGGGACCGCCTCTAACGATATGGTAGACTTCCGCAAGCATCGGCGAAACAGTCCAGAACATCATCGTCCACGCAAATCCTTGCACGAGCATCTCGATAGCGAAGGGGCCGGCTTGAACGGTCATCGCGTCCATGAACTCGGCCGCCTCTGTCTCGGTCATGGAGTTGTGAAGCGCCATGATAATCAACAACTGCTGGAGGAGGAGTGCCGCAAACACCGGGACGCGGCCAAGGAACTCTTTGTAGCCGTCCGAGGACGTAAAGCGGAGCGTCGAACCGAGTATACTCATGAGAACAGCCCTCCGAACAGGCCGCCGTCGTTGTTCTGCCCGCCGGCCTCAGTCTTCCGCACCGAGACCTGGTCGGCGATCTTGTCCTGCTGCCACCCGTCGACCGAGCGCGAGGAACGGAAGAAGAACGCCATCAGCGTACTCTCCAGCTGCGTCTTCTGGCGCTGCGTGAGCGCCTTCTTGCCGTCGTCGATGTCTCCGAGGAGCGCCCGACGGAGCGTTCCCTGAAGCATCGAGTCCTCCGGCGGGTGGTCGCATTCGACGTACCGGACGATGTTTCGAGCGAGGTACTTCGCCTCCTCGCGGTCTGCGTCCTTGACGCGCCCGAGCAGGAAGTCCTGGCTGAGCAGGTTCTGAACCGCCTGCGCGGTCTGCATGTCGACGCCGGTCGCCGTCAGGGCTTCGAGGAACTCCGCGGTCTGGAGTTCGTTCTTCCGCCGCGCGGGCGGGCGCATCTTCATTGACCCAGTCGAGGGGGCCGGCTTGGCTGCCTTCTGGGTGGTCGGTGCCGTCTTCGTCGAGTGTCCGTTCGTGTTGGGATTCATCGGTTGATTCGTGTTGAGTTATTTGTACGGCCCCGAGGGGTCGTTGTAGCGCTGTGAGCGCTCACGCTCGGGGTTAGAGTCGCGCAGTGCGTCGCCGAGAGTCTCGCTGGCGAACCGGGTCGCGTTCTTGTCGGGGAGCTTCCCGAGGACGGCCGCGAGGCCGAAGATAGCCATCAGGATAGCGCCACCGACACACAGGAACGCAAGCGCGGGTTGCTGGAACGACTGGGCGTCTTGCTGGACGTTGAACGCAGAGACCGACAAGACAGCCCAGATAACCATCGTTGGGAACGCTGCGAGGCGCTCGTCGAGTTTTCGCGTGAGCGTCACCCACGTCCCGAGGAACGCGAAGACGAGCAGCGTCTGAAAGAGCATCGCGAGCATTAGGCCCACCTCCCGGCGACGGCGAGCAGAAGCAAGACCAGTGCAGCAGGCAGGATTGAGAACGTCGAGACGGTGAGCGTCCCGGACGTGAGGTCCATGACCGTGCGTGCCTGCGCGGGTTTCACGCGGGCGGTGTAGTCGATTTGCGCCTCTGCGCCGTCGGTGACTTTCTGCGAAGAGTTGTTCCAGGCGATATTGCCTGTGTCACCGTCGAATTCGTAGTCGTCGCCTTCGTTGAGGTTCTGACTGTCGCTCGTGATGGTTTCGTTGTCGTAGTAGCGTTCTGCTGTCTGGTCGACTGTCGAGCCGTTCTCGACGTCGATGGTCAGCGTTTCAGAAAACGACTCGTTCTGTGCGGGTATCTCGTTGTAACCGGCGGACACGGCAGTAATGCCGAGGCCGACGACGACTGCAATGGCGACTAAGCCGTACAGTGCTTGCTGGAGCTTCATTGGATCGCTAAGAAATGCTGGGTTGCGGCGTTAGCCGCCTTGGGAGCCGCTTAGATCCCCCGAATCACGTTGAGGACGAGTGCGGCGACGACGACGATGAGCACGATAGGCGCGAGCTCGAATGCCGTCGCGGTGAGCGACTCGACCTGGTCGGAGGCGTTCGCCAGCGGGCCGGTCGAGTTGGGCAGAGCGTCGAAGATCTGCCCGACGACGAGGACGCCAACGGCGAGGGTGACGGCGACCTGAATCATCATCGAGAACCGGCTCGTCATCTGCCCCGTGCGGAGCGTACGCGTCGCCTCCTCGCGCGAGGCCGTGCCGCGAACCTTCGAGCCGTTGTCGTAGGTTTCTGCAACTGCGTTCTTGACCGCCGCAGTCGCTCGCTGGATGTACTGTTCTTCGGAAGTATCGTTGCCAACCGCGCCCCCGCGCGGCATCTCGGCATGGCTGCCAGCCATGATGTTAAGACATTCCTAGAACGCTATAAGTCCAGCGTGGAATACATGACTTGTTCATGACTACGTCATGACTCGGTCATGACCTAGCAGAAAAATCTGGTTAGCCGACGCATTTATGAAGTTTCTCACAAAGTCATGACTGTATCATGACCCGACTGAAACGCGAGCGGGATTTTGGCACGTTCAAGGTCCAGAAGTCCGGGAATAGCCATGTCGTAACCCTGTCGCGGAACCTCGACGGCGAGCAGTTCCCGAACTTCCAGGGCGACGAACTCCGCGAAATCCTCGTCGACGACGGCGACGAACAGTACATCAAACTCGTCCCCTCGGAGTGACCATGCGCGGCCAGCACAACAACGACGGCGAGAACTCCTCACGGCCGCGAAAGCTGATTCATGACGCCCAAGAGTACGCATACAAGTGGCACGAGGTCTGTCTCCGCGTGCACCAGGGTGTTGCGGACGTCGACCCCGACCTCGCGACGCGGATGTTCCATTCCGCGGTCCTGAACTACTGGACGCAGATGCGCCGGTTCTCCGAAGAACCACGGGTCAAAGGCCAGTGGGAAGACGAAGCGCTCTGGGAGGACGGGGAGGAGGATGTGACGCTGTCGGACATCGGCGACCGCTACCGATTCGCCTCGACGACTGAGCAGCTCTCCGAGTACGATGTTGCCGGAGGGGAGGACGTTCAGACCGAGTCGATGCCCGTTTGCCTGTCGGTCGGGCAGTCCACGAGACTGCTGGACAAGCTGGACAACATCGCTCACACGCTGGCATTCGACGCCCAGCCCGGCGAAAAGGAAGGCGCTCCGCAGGTGGTCTAAGTGGCATCTGCACAGGCGAACGTCCCCGAGACTGTCGAGAAGAACGTCGTCCTCAAGCACTGCGCCTGGAACCGGATGCACAGGCATAATCAGAACTGGATGGCCGCGTTCTGCGGCGAGACCGGGTCCGGGAAGTCGATGGCCGCACTTCGCGTTTGTGAAGTGCTGGACCCCGACTTCGGGATGGACCAAGTCGCGTTCAGCGTGGAGGAAGTGCTTGAGCTGGTCGTTGACGACAGCTATGGCCCCGGCTCGATGATCCTGTTCGAGGAGGCCAGTGTCGGCGCGAGCAATCACAACTGGTACGAGAAGGCGAATCAGGTGCTCGGGCAGGTGATGGAAACGTGGCGACACCAGAACCGCGGGCTTGTCTTCACGTTGCCCGCCTTCAGCCGCCTCGACAAGACGGCACGGTCGCGAGTCCACAACTACGCCGCCATGAAAGAGATCGACCGCATCCGCAAACTGAGTGCGGGGAAGTTCTACAACGTCGAGGAGGACGAGTTCAGCGGCGAGTTGCGTCGTCCGTTCCCCCGAATCAACGGCGTGAAATACGAGTGGATGAAGTTCAACCTCCCCTCCGCAGATTTGACGCAGCGCTATGAAGCGCGCAAGAGTGAGTTCACCACCGACCTCAATCAGGAACTCCTCGACGAACTCCGCGAGGAGAACGCTGAGGAGGAAGACGACGAGTTAACTCCGAAGGATGTGGTGACGGAAATAGACAGGAGCAACTCTCTCTCGGACTATATCAAAACTATACCGTCAGGCGACTACATCGACCGCGACCTCCTTCGGGCCGAATACGGCGTGAGCGAAGCGGAGTCAAAACAAGTGAAATCGCTGTTAGTCAAGGAGTTCGATTTGGAGGTGATGTAGGGGTGTCCCCCTCCCCCTCCCCATACCCCGCACACTAAGCACAGTGGAGATAAGCGCGACCCCAGAAATCCCTGTTCAGTGGCTACAGTGTGGCTACGAGGCATATTCTGGAAAATAACCGTCGTGGAGTGGCATCTTCCGGGGCTTCACCCCCGGAGTCGGACCCGAAGGTTGGCCATCCACTGGCGGGAAGCCGTGTAGATCACCGCCGACCCGAGAAGATGGTAGCAGTTGTAGCTGGTTCGCGCCGCGAGGTACTCTGGCGTCAGCGGGAAGCCACCAAGTGCGAGCTCGACGAACGCCACCGCCGCTGAGAACAGCGCGGTGGGGAGGAGCACCCACGCCTCGCGTGCGCGAACCATGAGGAACGAACAACGAGCAGCGCGTTAGTGTTCTGGACTAGCCGCAACATTTCTAGTGGCTGAATCATTCTCGAATGTATGAGCATCGAGCAGTCACGAATCCAGACGGCAATCAGCAACCCGCGGAAGGCGCTGAGACATCTGATTGGGCGCGTGAGGCACGCCGTTGGCGTTCGTCAAGCGGGCAGTCAACGCGCGTACTACGAGCGCTACGTCGACGAGTCGTTCCTGACCGACAACCCCGCCATCGGCCACGAAGGACAGTGGTCGCTGATGGCCGACTGGCAGTTCCGGATGGTCCGCGACGCCGGTCTGGCCGTCGACGATTCGATGCTCGACGTCGGCTGTGGCCCACTGCGCGGCGGCCAGCGATTCATCGACTTCCTCGACGTTGGGCGGTATCACGGCATGGACATCAGTGCCGAAGGGCTGCGGGCCGGGCGCGATCTCCTCCGTCGAGAGGGCCTCGTCGAGAAGCGGCCGAACCTGATTCACAACTCCGACCTCACATTCCGCGAGCCCGAACTGGCCGGCGAGACGTTCGACGTCGTGCTCGCCCAGAGCGTTATCACGCACTTGGACCGTGAGCAGACCGTCGAGTTGTTCGAGCATCTCCCGAACGTCCTCGACGAGCAGGGGCAGTTCATCGCGACGTTCTTCGAGGATTCGAGTTACTCGGCGAACCACAACGGCCGGACGTTCCGGTACCCCGTTGACCTGCTGTCGGACCTCTGTGCGGAGAACGGCCTGCACTTCGAACGACACTCGCCAGCGGAGCCCCACCCGAACGGCCACGAGTTGATGCGGGTGACCCACCGATGACGGTCCACGTCCTTGACTCGCCGGTCGGGGAGACAGAAGTCATGGCTTCGACGCCCTCGCGTGCGCGTGAGATACTCGCCGCGGAGCTGGGCGTCGACGTCTCGGAAGTTACTGTTCGGTAGTCACCACGTCTGAATCGGCCTGCATGAGATTCCCCCATTCGCGTGCAGATTCTCGCCGAACCGCTGCTCTCAGCGTCACCAATAGCCGCAACTGTAATGGTTCGTTGAACTCGATTCTCGTAACGAGTACAGTCGTGAGATTGGACGATTACAACGAGAAAGACGGGAAACGCGTGTGGCTCACTGCCGAGGAGCTGGAGCAGTTCATCGAGGCGGCGAAAGACCCCCAGCAACGCGTCGCGTTCATGCTCGGCGGGAAGGCGGGACTCCGGCGCTCGGAGATTACGTCGGTCACGCCCAACGACTTCAACCACGGGCCGCCGGGCTTCGTGCGCGTGTGGTCAGACTACGCGAAGCGTGACAAATACCGCGAGGCACCTATCCCCACTGAGTTGGAGCACATTGTCTCGACTCTCAGCCACGGTGAAGCCCCGGATGAACCGGTTGTAGACGTGGCTGGAACCACGGTGTACCGCTGGGTCCGTCGAGCTGCCGAAGCAATGCACGCAGAGACGAACGACAAGGGCTGGTCCTTCCTCGACGTCCACGATCTGCGTCGGTCCTGGGGCGGACATCTGCTCTGGAACTGCGGCGTCCTACCGACCGTCGTGATGGAGTTCGGTGGCTGGACCGACTGGGACACGTTCACCGAGCACTACATGGGCGAGATAACACCCGAGGCCGCACAGCGCGAACGCGGGAAGATAGATTACATGGGCGGCGAGTCGAACGCCGAGACGGATATGGTGTTTACACCCAAGTCACCGGCCGCTCAGCAGACGTACATGCGGAATTAGAACGTCTCTGCTTCCATAACGGACTATTGGCGGTGTTGTGAACAATCACCACATGGCCAAACGCCCGCCGTCTGGCGTTTCCACCTTTTCGGCCTACGTTCTCGGACACTCCGATTCGTCGAACCGGCACACAGCGGGGCGGTGGCTATGTCGGCGAATCCCCACGAACACGACAGTCGATTCCGCGCCTACGCGTGCGCGAGTCAGAATAGAATCAGCGTCGAGGCCGCGCCGACCGCGACCGTCCCGAGCAGCGTCCCGGCCAGGATGACTCGGTCGTACCGTTCGAGCTGCACCGTTCGTCGTTGCTCTGTATCGCTCATTCAGGAACCTCTGCTGGCAGCGCCCAGCGTCGTTTCGAGATGTGGTCCTCGGTGACTTGGTCCTCGAGACCGCAGCGGTCGCACCGAACCGTCTCCCACCGGACGTAACCAGTCGTCTCTATCTCGCCAGTGTTCTCAGTCGCGTGGTAGCCGCGCGAGCACAGCATCTCGCCACGGCGATCTTCAGGGAGCCAGTTCCACCACGTCGAGAACACCAGTGCCAGCACGACGACTGTGCCGACGATAGCTGCTGACCAGAACAGCAGCATCAGTGGCGGCTCTGCGTTCACTGCGACGGATTCCGAGGCAACTTGCCAGTCAGGCACGTCGGACCACACTCTCGATTCGTGTATAGAACTCTGCGGCCAACACGCCGAAGATGGCCAGCAGCAGCATTGCGTGAAAACGGTTCTCCTCTTTCTCGTGTTCTGTTGCCCAGAGGTAGTGTTTAGCCACGACCAGCAGGGCGTGAAGACACACCAACCCGAAGCCGATGCCGAGATACAGGTGAAGTTGATTCATACGTATCAGGCCTCTTTCGGCCAGTTGGTGAGGTCTTCTTCATCGTCCGAATCGTCGAAGTGGCAAACCAAGCCATAGGCACCAGCAGCCACGAGTGTCCCCGCCCAGAACGTCGGCGAAGTCATCGGCACACCCAGTGCGATGAGAAGGCCGCTCGTTACTGCACCTCCAACCCACGGCGTCGCGGCTCCGATAGGCTTCGAATCCATCTCAATCACCACCCACCCGGTCGGCCCACTGGTCCGGTTTCACGACCAGATAGACGAATGCGGCGATCCCATAGAGTGCTGGGATGAAGAGCAATCCGCAAAGGAACATCCAGACAGCGACCGGCGGTGCCGGGTCGTTAGGCAGCTGCTCCATCGAAAACCACAGCGCGAATGGTGCGATTGTGACGAGCAGCGCCGTCATTGGCGTCTCCCGGAAGAACTGTCGGTAGGTTCGTTCCGTCTCTGATTCAGTCATCGATCACAATTCCTCCAGCTTCGCATTCGGGACAGCCGACCGTCTGGAGGTTCAGTCTGCCCTCAACGTGCAGGTTCGAATCGACGTCTTCGTTCCCGCACTCAGGGCAGCGAAGCCAGTCCCCAACGGACACTCGGCCGTCGTAACGCTGTTTCAGTTCCTCTCCGTCTGCGTCACTCACGCCGAACCACCACACGGTTCCAGCGTGCCGACCGACGCGGTCGACGGGAATGCGTCGCCGGGTTCCAGCTCGACACGATCTCCTTCGGAGTCCATCCCGGCACCATCTCGGTGGTGCCAGTAGACGTCGAAGGAAACGAACACGCGCTCGCACCGCAGGCAGTGAAACATGTTGTTCGTTTCGTCGTGGAACTCAGCGAGGCTCATTGCGGAGTACCCCACTTGTACCGGAACGCCGCTCGAAGGGGCATCGACAACACGATGACTGCAATCGCCATCGTGACGATAGTCGACGTGAGTTCCTTCGACCCGACCGCGGCCTGCTGACACGCGGCCTCCGAAGCACACTGAAGCCCGCCCGCACCAGGGGTCGAACCGGTGAACATCATCGCGCCGGCCAGTCCCAGACCGAGGACCGGAACGGCCGCGAGAGCCCAATTCGAACGCTGTGTCGTGTCCTCTCCGTCTGACTCACTCATCGGCGAATCACCGCCGCGAGGCCGAACACTGTCGAGGCCGCCACCACGCCGATGGCGAACCCGCGTTTCCACGCCCGCTCGCTCGCACGCTGGCGAAGAGTGATGGCGCGGTCCGCTTCGATGAACCGCAGGCTTCGGGAACTGTCGTCGAGGACGTCGACCACCACCGGAGCGGATGCACCACTGGTCGCTATACTTTCAGAGCGTTTTTCGTCGTCTTCATTCATGTTACTGACTCGCATTTTCTCGTTATAATGAGTTTCGGCTATCGCTGCGTCACTGCTTCTTCTTTACCAGACATCTTCGAAGTAAGTCCTCCCTGAGATTAGTAGCAATGCGCCACCGACAGAACACCAAAGGATACCGTCCATGTCGGTCGTTTCCCCAGTGTAGACCATATGGGCGAAGTTCAACCCGACGAGCATCGAAAGCGAACCGAGGGCGAACGTCATCGCAATCGCCATCTTCTGCGGGTCGGGCATCTGGCTCCACCGAAACAGCCCCGTCTCTTCTACGTCACTCATCGTCCTCAAGCTCCCTCGCGTTCTTCCGGCTGTGGAACGCGGCTTTTCGCCACTCCATCGACATCCGACCGCTGGTCTCGCGAGCGCGTCGGTCGTACTTCTGAGCCTGTTCAACCATCCATTCGGTGCTGAGCATCTTTCTAAGCGTCATTGTCCTTGGCAAGCGGGTGGAAGTCCGCAATGTCTGTCTCTCGTACCTCGTCGAGCACGATGTTCGTGTGGTCGACGTGGTGCGTACACTCGTGGAGGTAGCTGCGGATAGCCTCCGGTGTCACTTCGTCTGGGTTGAAGTCGACCGCGACGTAGGTCCGCTCCGTCTCGCGTCCTTCTCTAGCGGTCATGTTCGACCACCGCCACCGAGATTGTCTCCCCGGCGTATT
>NZ_JALXFV010000011.1 GCF_023699475.1 Halomarina rubra
CATTCCAGAGTAGTATCACCAATCGAGTTGTACCGACGATGCTTGAACTCAGTAATAGTTCAATTATAATAGTTTTAATATTTTGTGAAAATATTATTCGTTATACTTTTTATAGATAAATTCTCGCAGTCTCACATGGCTACTCAAAGGAAATTCGCGCTCATTCTTTCAGCGCTAATTTTGCTGTCGAGTGCGATAGCCGGTGTCTCCGGTCTTCCGCTCCAATCGACAGCAGAAACATCGACCGTCTCAGTCACAGGGACGGTTCAGGCAGACTCAGGGGGCGACGTCAGTGGCGTCCTAATCTTCAACACGCCGGATGGGAGTTCTACAGCGCCGGTCGCTGCTGATGGCACGTTCAACGCCTCAATCACGCCGAATACGACCTACACAGTTAGCTACGTTCAGTCCAACGAGACGTCTGATGACGTTCCTGACATCTATGGGTTGGGAGGTTACAGCTTCACCAGCGACACCGACATTGGACCACAGAAGCTTCCGGTAGCGCACAACCTCACAGTCCGTCTCGTCGATGAGAGCGGGGGCCCTGTCAGCGGGTCCATCAGCCTCTCGCACGCAAAGAGGACCGGCCGCCCGTACAGCACGAACGCTAACGGCGTCGTGACCGCAGACGTCTTGGGGGTGATCAACTACCAGATCAAGCCGGACGATGGGACGCTCACACCAGTCGAGAACACGACGAAGATAACCGCAGATACGACGCTCAACGTCACGCTCACACAGCCGACCACCACACCAGACCCAACGGTTTCAGGGGCGCTCGTCTACCCAGACGGCACCCCTGCAGCGGACTCACGCGTCGTCCTTAAAAGTACAACAGGAGACGTCTACGAGATGCCCCTGAATGCCTCGGGAGCGTTCAGTACTACCGTCTCACCGAACGAGACGTACCATATCAGCTTCAAACAGGGCACCGCCAAGACCGGCTATCCCGACGATGGACGTGTTGACTTCTATGCGTACGGATCTATTTCCGTCGGGACGGATTCCGTTCCTCTCGGTAAAGGGATGCTCCCGGAAGGGAACGTCCTGAACCTCACCGTTGCTGATGGAACTGGCATGCCGGTTGCTGGGGCTGAAGTCCAGTTTCGGCAACGCGACGGGAAGTCGGCGTTCGTCGTTGGGACGACGACTGCAGATGGTGAGGTGCTCTTAGAGACCGCCAGCCAGCCAGGCCTCGAGGTGAATGGAACCCTCGATATGTACATCAAAACGCCAGAAGGATCCAAGCTACAAAACCAGCGCCTGCAGGTGTATATCGGCGAGTCGATGAACAAGACGATCAACCTCTCACCGACTGCAGAACTGACCGGCCGCGTTGTCGACGTTGCGAACGAGTCGGTCAGCAATGGACACGTCACACTCTTCGGACCACGCTATCACAATACGGGGCTCAACACCACGGGTGGGTTCACCGTCGAGGTCACGCCCTACGCTGTGTACGACGCCAAATTTAGTCAGAATATCACGGCGGGTGCGTACCCGAACGACGACGTTCCGGACGTCTACTCACTGGGAACCGTCCAGACTGGAGCTGGGACGACCGACATCGAGACGACCCATCTCCCACAGGGCCATGACCTGAACGTCACGGTCATCAATACGGATGGAAAGCCAGTTTCGGGAGTCGACATCGTCGTTGGGCAGCATCACGACGGTCGGGATACCCTCATCTATGGGACGACCCAGGTGGACGGTCAATTCATCGCCCAGCAAGCAAGCGTGCCCGGCATTGAGGCCAGCGGCGAACTCACGGTAACTGCAAAACCAGACAGCGATACCGGCTATCTGCGGACATCGACATCGTTCGTCCTCAGCAACGCGACCGACGTCATGCTGGAGTTAGAACGACCGGTGAGCATCGATGGGACGATTACCCGTCCAGACGGGACTCCAGCAACGGACTACTCGGTCTACGCGACTCCGCTAAGCGACTCGGCAATGTTCAGCGCCGAACCGGATTCGACCGGTGCGTACTCGATTCCTGTCGATCAAAACATGTCGTACTCCGTCTTTGCGGCGCAGTATGACGAGACAGAACACCACATTGGAAAGCGAGACGGGCTTGCTGACCTGCACACGTTCGCGAATGCCTCGGTATCACAGACTGGGACGACCGTTTCACCGACGACGGTTCCAACCGGCCACGTGCTTGATGTGACCGTTGTTGATGAGGCTGGAACCCCGATCCAAGACGTCTCCGTCTCTGTTCTGGATGACAACGAGAGTACGAACACATACTCGTGGTTGACCTTCCAGACCGACCGGAGTGGGATGTTGCGACCAGATGGAGCGTCGACGGCAGGCATCGAGGTGAACGGGTCGGTCGTCGTCGATGTCTACACGCCCGAGAAGTACAAGAATCTGGATTACCAGCGACACCTCACGGTAACCAACGACACGAGCATCACGATCACGCTTGAATCGAAGAACATCGTCAGCGGGGCGCTGGCAGATGAGACAGGCGAGACCGTCAGCGGTTCGGTGATTTTCTCGGGAATCGACGTCGAGGCCTTCGATGTCGCCCCCATCAACGATGATGGGTCGTTCGAGAAGACGCTTGACGCCGAGGGGAACTACAGTCTCACGTTCTACCAGGCAGACGAAAACAGGGACCTGGCCCCACGCGACGGGATTACAGACCTCTATGAATTTGCGGAGGTCGATGTTTCCGGTGAGGCGTTCATGCTCAACACCATCCCCAACGCGAGCGGTGTCCTCGACATTCGTGTCATCGACCAGTATGGCAACCCAGTGAACGGCAGCTACGTCTATCTCCAGCCGACCAACGTGTCGCCAGCTGGGTCGGTCAGCTCGCTGCTCCGAACACACGAAGACGGGTACGCCTACGAGGTCGACCGCAACTACACCGGCCTCGAACTCACCGGTGACGTTACGGTTTCGGTGTATCCGCCACAGGAGGGCTTCACCACCGATGTACAGATGCAGAACGTCACGGTGACCGGTGACCAGGAGGTTACGTTCACGGTCGATCGGACGACCGTCCCGACGCTTACGGCTTCGACGGCCAATGCCGGCCTTGGTGAGTCGGTGACGTTCGATGTCGAGATGAACGACAGCGACCTCGCAACGGCATACAAGTGGGACTTCGATGGCGATGGCGTCGTCGATGCGACGACCACAGCCACCACCACCACGCACGCATACCAGCAAACTGGAACCTACACGGTAGCCCTCACCGTCCTCAACGGAACGGACCCAATCGGCTATGCGCAGACGGAGGTCACCGTCAGCGACCAGACGGCCCCCACGACGCAGTTCCAAATCGATGGCGCACCTGTTGAACTCGGCAACAGCATCGACCTCGACGCAAGCGCAGCCAGCGACAACGTCGACATCGTCGAGTACCGCTGGGAGCTGACCGCACCCGATGGGTCGACCAAGTCGATCAAAACCAAAGAGTCGGTGACGACGCTTACCCCGTCGCAGGCAGGCGAGTGGTCGCTCACGCTGACGACCGTCGACGCAGCAGGGAACGAAGACACATCGGCTGCAGCTGTATTCACCGTTCTCACCCCAGCATCGCTCGAGACGACCTACACCGTCTCGGAGACGGAGCTGCTGACCAACGAGTCGATGACCGTCACCGCGACGGTCGAGAACACAGGCGATGTCGAAGGGTCGGCCACTGTCGCCATCGCCGTTGATGGTACAACACAGGACAGTCAAGCGGTGACGCTCGGCGGTGGGCAGTCCAAGACTGTCGCGTTCACACTGAATCTGACGCGCGGAAAACACACGGTGACAGTCAACGACCTCGGTGGCACGACGGTCACTGCATACAAGCCAGCGACCCTCGAGACGACCTACTTGGTCGCTGAGACAACGGTTCTGACCGACGAAGCGCTCGTCGTCGAGACGACCATCGAGAACACTGGTGACATCGATGGGACGATGACCGTACCGTTAGTGATCGATGGAGAGATCATCGACACCAAGACGGTCGCCGTCGCCGGCGGCACCAGTGAGACGGTGACGTTCGAACACACGATTACGGAGGCCGGTGAGTACGCGGTGACCGTTGGCGAGCAGTTGACCACAACCGTGACCGTCGAGCGGCCGAATCCCGACGCTCCGCAGATTACCGACATCCAGATTACGCCAGCACTCTCTGATGGTCTGTTGCCTGTAGGGACCACTGAGGCAACCGCCCTGCTCAACGTGAGCGATCCCAACGGAGACTTCAATACGAGCGGTGTGACCGTCTCGTTCGATGGCCAGGACGTCACGAACGAGACGACAATCGACGACGACAGCGTCGAATTCAACGCCACGGGGCTTACTGATGGGTCGACCTCGACACTGACCGTGGTGCTCGTCGACGAGGACGGGAATGAAGCAACGAAGACGGTCGAGCTCACCGTCGACACCGCAGACACTGGCGGCGACGACAACACTGGTGGGACCGATGGTGACACCGGTGACGTCGGTGGTGGAACGCCGGCACCTGGTGGAATGTCTCCCGCCCCAATGCCGACAGATAGCGAGGAAGACGAGCCCGTGTCACCGTTCACAATGACGGTCACCTCGACTACCAATGGTACAACCGTCGCTGTCGAGAATGCGACCGCAGAGACAAAGTTCACCGCAGAGTTCGACGACGCACTTGCAACCCAGCAGGTGACCATCGAGCACCTCGACGTTGAAATGGCTGCACGTGATGAGGCGTTCGAGATGCAGGTGAACGCTTCGGCCACTGGACCGTCGCATGCAGCTGCACTCGATACCGGCAGCGTCGTCAGCTACGTTTCGGTGGACCGACAGGGCGTGAACGTGAATTCACTGGAGACTGCGACCGTTCACTTCACAATTGATGAAGCAGCGCTGCCCGATGACGCATCGATTTCGGACGTGACCCTCTACGGGTACGGCACCGAGTGGGAGTCGCTGAGCGCGACCCGGTCGGGGGCAACGTACGCAGTCGAGATGTCACAGTACTCGACTGTGGCTGTCGTCGTTGAGAAGCCTGCTTCAGAGCCGAGCCAGTCGACAAACGAGTCGACGTCCCAGCCGACGACCGAAACGCCCACGACTGAGACGCCAACTGAGACACCAGACGAAGAGCCGACTGTGACGACCACGCCACCATCGACATCGACCTCGGGCCTGACGCCAACCCAAGGTGGGGACGATGCAATGAACGACGACCAGGCCCAGTTCACGAAGACGGACGCAACCGGCTCCTCTGGGTTTGGACCTGGTTTCACTGGCCTAAGTGTGCTCACGGCAGCTGCGCTCTTCGCGGCAATCGCACTGCTCGCTGGCCGCCGTGACTAACCCGTAGCAACTTTTCGATTCTCATCGGCTTTTTGACTGCTGATGCATCGTGGATCCCCATACTCGAGAGTGAACACAACCAAGTGGTTTTGAGGATTGACTCCATCGGAAGTGAGTAATGGACGAGAACAGGTCGGGAGTGTCGAGCGACCCCGCGGGGCAGACAAGCGAGGCCCTCCAGACGGCAGTCGATCGCTATCTTCGCTCAAAATCCACAGGCTTCGACGAGAAGGGCCAGCCTACAGGGGCGTACGTCGATGCCGCAAGTTCGGAGTTACGGCGATTCGTGGGATGGATGCGTGCACGCGGGCGTGACCTCGAGGACCTCGCTGGTGATGATGGGACGCTCATCATTCGGCGGTATGCCGAACGCCTCGATGACCGTGTTACAGCGGGGGGGATTGCCGGCTCGACCGCGAACGCGTATTTCTCGTATCTTTCGGGGTTTTTGACGTACTGTGTTCGCGATGGTCGCCTGCCCACGAATCCAGCGCTGACCAACGCCGCCCAGGAGGCGTTGCCCGCTGATGAGTCCTCACGGACTGACCAGCAGTTCTGGAGCACCGACCAACGACGCCGCCTCGTCGCCTTCGTAGATCGACGAGCAATCGAGGCCATCGACGAGAAAGGCTTTGGCGCGACCACAGAAGCACGTGACCGGGCGCTCGTGCGTGTGCTCGCGTACTCTGCGGTGCGGGGTGCAGAGGTCCTGCGTCACCCCAAAGACGACCGCGAGGGTCGACAGGGCATTCGCTGGTCAGACGTAGATTTAGAGCGCAATACGCTCCGTGTGCTCGGAAAAGACCAGCATCTCGGGCCGATTGCCCTGCCTTCGAAAGCCGCAATGGGTATCGAGCGCTGGCGAGCCGTTCAGCGTCCGGCAAGCGAGGAGTGGCCCGTCTTCCCCACGGATCACGCTCCCTCGAAGTATGCCGCCGTTCGTGCGGAACTGGGCGATGTTGATGTGGCCACGTTGGCTGAGGAGGCAGGAGGAATCGATGCGCTGCTTCGTGAGCGAGATATCGCACCGCCAGCGCTCACCACCGAGGGTGCTCGCAGTGTGTTGAAGCGGCTGACTGCTGAGGCAGGTATCGAAGTGGATGATGGAGCAGGCTATCTCCAACTCCATGGCGCTCGTCGTGGCATCATCGGCGAAGTGTATCGGCGTGATCGCGGAGATGCTCAAGATTTGGCACGGCACAAAGACCTCTCGACGACACACGCCGCCTATCAGCACATCGGCGTTGAAGAACAGACCGAGCGCTTCGATGAGCATCTCGATGAGATTGACTAAGTCAGTGAATATGCTCAGGTATACGGCGAGTTAGGGAATAGCGCGTAGAGCACGAACCACCAGAGCCTCACTTGTCAGACCATTAGCTCTGATATCGATTACAACGGAAGCCATCTTCGAGCAATACAGAAAGCTCTGGGGCGACCCGTCCGGTGAAACCCGCATATTCGAGATAGACACACACGAGTACAGCCGTGGGAGGAGGCTAAAGATGGCCGATACACGCACCACTTGATTGGTTGCTGGCGGCCCCGCACAGACGTTTACTTTCACTTTGTGGATTGCGGTTAACATCCGTCCCATCGTGCTCAGCGTATGGGTGACGACGGAGTGAATCGGACCGTGGTGATTCCCCTCGACGTCCCCACAGACCGTGTCGCCGATCTGCATGCAACCAGAATACGTGTCGCGTACTGCCAGCAACGAGCGAGCGACTTCTGCTGGGGCGATCCAAAGCGCCCAGCGGATATCGTCAGTACGTATCGAACTGCGGAGAAGGCACTCTACCACCAGTTGCGCGCGGAGACCGAGGGGTTGCAAGCGAATCTCATCCAGAAGGCGATAAAGGACGTAATCAGTAATATGGGCTCGGCCAAGAGCAACTGGCGAGCGGGCGACCGAGTGGGCCAGCCGACATATCCTGACCACCGGAACGACGGTTCGTATGCAATCACCTACGACAAACGCGCTGCGACTTTCCACCAAGACAGGGTGTCGTTGGCCACCGTGACCAAGCGCGTTGAGTGTCGCTACATCCTGCCACGTGAACTTCAGGGGACACCGTACGAACAGTACGTCCTCAGCTCAAAATGGTCGTTTGGCACCTCGAAACTGGTATTCGATGGTGAACGCTTCTGGCTGCACGCAGTATGTACGCGATCGCGACTTATCCACCCCATATGGGCGACACAATCAGCCAAAGGCGACACAGATTCAGACACGCAAACGGGAATTAGACTTCTCGGCGTGGATCTCAATGTAAACGGCCACTCAGTAGTGACCAGTGTCGCAGGCTTTCATGGGAATGCCGACGAGTTGAACGACCGCCGGAAGCAGTTCGAACACGTTCGTGCAGGCCTCCAACAAACCGGGACACGGTCGGCTCACCTGACGTTCCATAAGATGAGTGGCCGGGAGCGGCGCTCCTTCGACGCGTACGCCCACGATTGTGCGAACGGAATCGTCGACGACGCTGTGCGAGCGCGGTGTACTCATGTGGTCTTTGAGGACCTCACGCGCATCCAGAAGCGTATTTCAAATGCGCCGAAATTTCAGCAGTGGCTGTTCAAGCGCATCCAGACGTATGCGGCAGACAAACTGGAACTCCAAGGCATCAAAGCCGACACGGTGAATCCACGCTACACCAGTCAACGCTGCTCAAACAGCGAGTGTGAGTCATGTACAGACGCGAATCGCGCAGGGAAGCAATTCATGTGCGTGAAGTGCGGGCTGTCACTACACGCCGATTACAATGCAGCCCGGAACATCGCGCTACAGTGGTTCGCGGAAAATCTCGACGAAGAACATGGCCAGCCGGGCCCAACGCGTTCGGCTGGTCGGGCCACCCGTCAGCTGGCCCTGAAGTCAGGGACGCTCAGCCCAGAGGGCGTGTTTTGCGCCACCGGACGAACTGTCCACTGACAATCCCACGAGTTCAGTCGTGGGATGCTGACTGGACGACCCCCTCCCCCCGTTGATTTGTTCTGCTTGATATCCTCTAAGCTGTGAGCAGAACGTTCCCTTAGAGGAGTAATCTTAGACGTCCGTCTTTGACCCTCCTTTATCGGGTTGTAAGTCACATGCAGTGAGTGCTGGCAGCAGCATTCACGAGCCGAGTAGAGGGTGGATTCTCAGTACGACCATGCTCAATACAACTCGAAAACGGGGGGTAAGTAGGCTCATCCGTTGAACCTCAAAGGGGGAGAAATGTGGGACGTACTCTCACATCTGCGATTCCACGGGATGGTGGCTGTCAACCCCCGTGGCGACTTCATGGGTTGAGCCGCCCGGTATCGACCGATATACATCCGCGAAGGAGGTGTCCCTCCTCCTTGGGCCCCGGCTTTTGCGCATACCATTAGACAGCACAAACTGTGTAATAGATTCGCGAGTGAGATCACCCTCGTTTAGCGAATATCCTATCAGCTCATGCTGAGACGCTAGAAAAGAGTAACTTACATCCGCGAAGGTGGTCCCCCTACCGGGCTTGACCTAGGCTCATACAACGGAAACACACGCAAACCCTCAACAATAGGTAACCGGGCAACCCAGACTTCAACGATGTCTCCGAGTCGGACCGTACAGCGGGAACACACGCTTGGCAGCGATTGAGCGGCAATCGTTATACTGCTGGAAAAGAAGCCGACGCGCTAATCGAACCCCTCTAGAGGGTGGCCATCGAATTTCGCAAATGGCTACAGAGCGATCAAGGAGTTCGAATTCGAGAGATATACATCCGCGAGGGAGGTCCCCCCAACGTCACCACCGTTTTCGGAGAGCGGTGTCGAGGGGCCGTCAACCACTCCTTGGCGACCTATACAACGGAAACGTGCTCTCATACGGTGACACGACCAGGTGGCAGTCACCCAAATGACGAGGTCGGAATCACGCAGTCGCCCACGACGTCGACCAGAAGAACCTGACAACAAATACACTTGGAACGAGGGGGATCAAGTGATTTCATCATCTCCGAAAGCATCGCCCACATTGACACAGACGACACGACCAGCGACCACACGATGTCCAAAAATTTGCAATGCTGGAAAGTGGCCAATCAGAAACACCTTATCAGATAATGATAGCCCGGTAGAACGAAATTCCACACATGCACTCAATCCCCGGTAGAAGACCCTACAATGGAGTTTGTACATGACCACTGTAGATTGGTGCGCAATCGCCTCGGTTACTGAATTGATTTCGACAGGTATCTCACACCACCTCATCGCCAACATTCTGCCGTCTCAAACCCCATAGAGACCATATAACCCCTCGTCGCAATCACCGCGTACGCTCGATGTGCGAACAAGATATGACAACTCACCGGTCGAAGATTCCACACATGCGTTCCGTATAGCGATTTTGGCGTGTTCAAATCGAGTCGCTGGGCGATTCAAAGACACGTATCACGAACCACTATCCACACCCCAGAGCGCTCTACAGCCCTGAATTCGAGCGAATTGGCCCTTGTGAGTGAACCGACGTCGAGTGTGAAATCGGTGCTCAGATCGCTGGATTGCGTTTGCACACATGGGTTCCGTCGTGCGGTTTTGGGGATTTTTCGTGGTGGCCAATCGGTGGTCGCTGCGGAATTGAAACGGCGTGAAACGCCCGAATTCAGCCCGTTCAGATTCGCGTCGGAACGCCAACATGCAGGTGGCCACAACAGGGGAGACTCAACCCCGTCCAATTTCGCACAAACGCTATTCACAGGGCATCTACCGGGGATTGTGTGCATGTGTGGAAATCTGCGCGGTGATCGTGTTCACTGGGAGATGAGTTTCGCAGATTGCCTCGTGGATGAGCGGGCGGAGTTATTCATGAATTGTACAAGACTATCGTGTGGCTGACCATGTGTGTGCGCATGAGCGAGCGCGTTTGATCAGTGTATGGCGTGTATTCATGGAGGGTCAGTTGATCACTAGAATGTGAGACGAGCATGAGCTGTTGCTTTCCTGATCGGGTGTGACAATACACAGTGACCGGGTGCTTTTCTCTCGCGATGGCACGTTGCTCCACAGGTGCTGGCCGTGATCGAATCGGTGGGTCGTGTGTTCTGTCGGTGAGAAACCGTTGCTGTCACAAATTTTCGCGCTCAGAGCCGCTATGTATCGTTATTTCCACTTTGGACAACGCACGGGATATTTAAACCGGGTCAAAGGCGACACATTTTGGGGCCATTTGGAGTATGAAGCGAAGACGATAGAACCGGAAGACAACCCGGGGGTACTGTCGGGTGGTGCCGAGTCGAAATCAGCCATGAGAGAGACGTACGGACAGACAGAGTGGCAGTACCCGCTCTGATAAATTCTCGCATACCCGACTGTCAAATTTGAACGTTATTCTATTACCGGTAAGACAGTCTGTAATGAATGTACAAATAAACTTATATGTGATGAGTCGTACGGTAGGTGCGAGGGAGTTTAAAATGGCACGTACACTCAAATTCGCGGTATTAGCGGCGGCACTGATGCTTTCTGCATCGGTCGTGGGCGCTTCGGCATATTCCAGTGCGACAGTTGACCGGACAGCGAACATCCAAGTCGTGGGTGACTCGAATGGTGTGATTGGTCTCACCCCCGGTGGTGTTGATGGAGTTTCGAATACAGGCGGCAAACTTAGCATCGACCTCACCAACCTGAACAATAAGGCCACATTCGATTACGGTAGTCTTGGTAGCGACACTACTTTCGACACCGGAGACTCGGAAGCGTTTAGCATCACAAATGACGCAGGTGTGCAGAAAACACTAACCGCGGACTACAGTCTGACCAATGATGATGGTAACAGCGTCAACAATCTCGTCTTTACCGTCTACGACGACTCGGGGGCCAAAGTGGACCAGTTTACCGAAGAGAGCAGTGGACTTGATCTGACGATGGGTTCTGGAGTGACGTACCACGTAATTATCTCGGTTGACACACCAAACAGCGCTTCGGACCTAAGCGGTACGCTCAGCATTTCCGCATAACCAGACATATAGATGCTCCGTCGTATCGCCCTGCTAATCGCGGTACTCGCCTTTGCGGTGATAGCGTTCGGTCCACTGCACCTCTCGTACGTGACGTCGGGGAGCATGGAACCCACGCTCTCACAAGGAGACGGCTATCTCGTCATCGAGGGCCCCATCTCCGAAGGTGACATCGTCACCTTCCACAGCGAGGACCGCGGCTATGTGACCCATCGCGCTGTTGAGCAGACAGACAGCGGGTTCATCACGAAGGGCGATGCGAATCCATCGACTGACCAGGCAGCTGGCACTCCAGTCGTCACAGAGTCGGCCATCGTCGGCCGGGTTCTCACACTCGGTGGCGGCCCACTCGTCATCCCGATGCTTGGCCCTGTGGTCGGGTTCATCGGGGCGCACAAACTCCTCGCGTTCGGGGTTGTGGCGGCACTCTTCGCGTGGGATCTACTCGGCAGTGAGACGTCCACAAGACTCCGGGATGTGTACACGTTCGGCGAGCTCGCCCGTCCGATGTTCCTGGGGTTGATTGTCGCCTCACTGCTCGTGATGGTGTTCGCGACGAGCGTCCACCCCGCGACCTACACTGTCGAAGAGGGTGAGCCAACCCAGCGATACTCGATACCCGCAGGTGAGACCGTCGAGCGAGAGATTAGCGTCACGACAGCGCACCTGCCGTTGACGACGATGGTGACCGATGCAAGCGGTGCAACGGTCGTCTCACAAGAGACAGAGGGTGCGACAACGACGATGATACTGGAGATACCACCCCAAGAGGTGGGGACGTACGAACCGTCAGTGCGGGTTGCGCCATACCCAGCAGTATTGCCGGGGGCGTGGCTCGAGACACTGCACGGCGTCAGTCCGTACCTCGCGCGTGTGGTCGTGTTGTTGGTGGCGTTCGGCCCGCTGTTCGCTGTGTACAGTCTGTTCTTCGATGGCGAGGCACGCATGCGCTCGGTCACGCCGCGATGGGTTGAGAAAGCGCGAGGGTTCCTATGAGTCGGCGACGACGACGTGGTCGATCACGGCGTGTGGGACTCGTCTTGCTCCTCGTCTTCCTTGTCAGCATACTCACAGCGTTTCCGTCCGTATCATTCAGTGCAGCATCCTTAGATAGGCAAGCAAGCGTCAACGTCGTTGATGATATTGATGGAATAGTCGGACTCAATCGAAGCACAGCTCTCGTCACATCAAAGAAAAATGACCCATCCCGACCGCTCGTGGATATCGAAAATAGCGTCGGGAGCGATGTCACAGTGACCGTGACCACGTCTTCACCGGACGGGATCACCGCACAGTTGTTCGTGAACGATACCCCAGTAAATAGCGGCGAACCATTCCAAATCTCTGCAGAGGGGTCGAAAAACGTTGAAGTAAAGGCAGACAGCAAAGGGACACTCAATTACTCAATCTCGGTAGAAGGGGAAGGAGTGAGCGCCTCGATGACACGAACGGTCGAGGTGTACAACAACGTCAACAATGTCCCAGGGTCCACGACCCAAGAGCCACCACAGTGCGACAACAACCCGGGGAACCCGAATTGCTGAGAAACAGGTTACGACAACCGGCATATTTAACAGGACATCGTCAAACAACCACCAGGAAACGTCTCAAATCGGAACATAAATGATACCCGGCCTTACCAAACTCAGACTCCTGCTCGCCGATTATGACCGGGAGGTGGCAGCAGTGCTCGTCATCATCGGTATACTCTCGCTCACGAGTGTTGGCGTATTATTGCTCACACCAGGGACGACAGCGGTAACCGAACAGCGCAACCCACAGCAGGTTGGCGCGACGGTCAACACCAGTGCGGTCGTCACCGGGAATAGCACGGTCTGGGAGCAGGGCACGCAGCTCGAAAACGAGGAGATGTATCTGGTTGAGGCCTCGCCGAATCTGACGCTGTCTGCGACGTCAGCAGCAGATACCGCTGCAACCATCGACCAGCGTCTCGAACTCGTCTACCGAGTCGAGAATGGCGACAAGACAGTATGGGAACGCTCGGAGACGCTGGCTCAGGATAACGTCACGAACAGCGAGGGCGTGACGACGAACACGACGCTCAACGCCTCGGCAGTCCAACAGCGCCTCGATGAGATTCAAGCAGAGTTCAGTGGGGCCGGGCGCGCCCAAGCACTGATTCAGCTGAATCTCACGTATGACATGGGTGCGTACGAGGGGTCACAGATCGCAAGTTCCCAACTGACGTTCGAGGGGCGTGGTTACACACTGGGCGCGCTATCGACCGAGAAGACACACACGACGCCCGTAACGGTCGAGCAAGCAACACCGGTGAGTCCCGTGCTCCTCGGAGGGCTCACCCTGCTTGGACTCTGTTCGTTCGCTGGCGCAGCGTTCATCATGACCCAGCAGAACGCATTCGAGCCAACGGCTGCTCGCGCCGAGTTGCTCCACGACCGCCATCGCGAGTGGATTTCCGAGGCACAACTCTCGGAAGTCGATCTCGCTGCCGACCGCGTTGTCCATCTCTCGTCGCTCACTGACCTCGTCGACCTCGCAATCGACTCCGACCGGCGTGTGATGCACGATTCTGACCGGCGTCTGTACGCTGTCTTCGATGGCTCGACGAGCTACTACTATCGCGATGCGAGCTCGATTTCAATCGAGTCGCTCGAGAGTCACCAGGACGATAGTTCAGACACGAGCGGCGCCCTCCCCGCCGACGACTGAATCGCTGTTCTCCGATTTCCTTGAATCGAGAGCCTTCGCCGATTGTGCCGGAGAGTCTTGCCACCAAGCCACATTTGGTCGCTGAATCGGAGTTACCCCACAGTGGAGCTATAGTTTGAATTTGTGGGGTAACTCTGGTCGCATCCTAAACTCACAAAAGAGAAACCACGGTTCGACAAGGCTTGAGAGGGGCGTCTTCAAGTGAACGATAAAGCGGAGTCCCCTCCCCCAAGGAGCGATCGGAATGGGCGAGTATGGAGGACTGGTTGACCGACAACCAGCGGGCTGAGTACGTCTAGTCGAACGCTTCGCGCAGTTCGGCCTCCGGTTCCCACTGGCCGTCGGCGGCCGTGAACTGGAGGGCGAGCGCGGCGTGGAGCAGCGACACCTGGGTGTCGAACAGCGCGTAGAACGGCTGGAGCGGCCCGAGCGCGTCGCGCGACCCGACGGCGACGAACCCCGCGAGCGCGAGCGGCAGTGCCGCCCCGGAGACGCCGAACGAGAGGAGCGCCCCGAGCGTGAGCGTCGCCAACCCGGCGGCGAGGAGCCACGGGCCGACGAGCATGAACAGCCAGTTGAACGGCAACACAGCACGGCCGTAGCGACCGTGACGACCGAGCGCGTCCACCTGGCGGGTCAGCAGGCGAATCAGCCCCATCGCACGGCGGTCTTTCTGGGTACGGCGCTGTCGGAACCCCGAGTGGGCGGCCTCGGAGTAGCGCACGTCGGGATCGAACACGACGCGGTGGCCGTTACGCCGGATGCGGAGGGCGAGTTCGGAGTCGTCGGCCAGCGAGTCGGCGTCGACGGGGACCACGAGTTCGCGGCGGAACGCCGAGAACGGCCCGTGGAAGATAAACGTCGAGTCGAGGTGTGACTCCAGCGTCTGGATGTGTGCCTGTATCCCGCGGTAGTCCGACTCGACCTCGCTGCCACCCAGTACCTCGGCGGTGCGGCCGGTGACCGCGCCGACGTCGGGGTCGGCGAAGTTCGCCATCGCCTCGCGAAGGGCGTCTGGAGCGACCTTCGAGTCGCAGTCGGTCTTGACGATGACGTCGTTGCTCGCGGCTGCGTACCCCTCGTTGAGCGCGATGGCGAGTCCCTGGCGGGACTCCTCGCGGATGACCCGAACGGTCGGGCCGTCGTCGTCGAAGTACGACTCGACGAGGTCGGGGGTGCGGTCGTCGCTCGCGTCGACGACGATCAGTTCAAGCTTCTCGGTTGGGTAGTCGAGCGCGGCGACGTCCGCCAGTTTCCGTTCGACGATACCCGCCTCGTTGTACGTCGGCAGGACGATACTGACCGTGGGCTCGTACGCCTCCTTCTCGATAGGCGACCCCCTGGGTCGGTGCCAGCCGTACAGCACGGCGAACAACAGGTACGGGACGGCGGCAGCGACGAGCAACGCGACCCCGAGTTCAACGAACACGGGTCGACTCCTCCCCCATGCGTTCCATAGCGTACGTTCACGGGCCAACACCCTTGCTACAGACAGACTACTGGATTTGAAAATCGGTTATCCGAGTCGTAAACAGTTACTACTCTGATGGGTGGAGCGGTAGCGACGCTATAGCAAACCCCGAACGAAACGTGGTTGACACGATAGCAGTCATGCACGTCGGGATGGTACTCAGGGGGGCGTTCCCGCACGATATCCGCGTCGAGAAGGAAGCACGGTCGCTGGTCGCCGCGGGGTACGAGGTGTCGTTGCTCTGCCTCGCTCGGGAGGACGACGACGGCCGCGCGAGCGAGCCACAGCGCGAGCGAGTGGAGGGTATCTCCGTTCACCGCATCCCACGTCGGGAGCGCTACAACGGGCCGTATCGGACCGTCAAGACCGTCCGATTCCTGCTGACGCTGACGGACGTCATCTGGAAACAGGAGATCGACCGGTTCGTCCGCGAAACGGAGGTCGACGCGCTGCACGTCCACGATCTGCCGCTGGTCCGCACCGCCCAGTCGGTCGCCGACGCCCACGGCCTCTCGCTGGTCGCCGACCTCCACGAGAACTACCCCGAGGCCGCCCGCCAGTGGCGCATGGGGATGGCCCGCCCGCGCCGGACGGTCCAGACCGTCTTCACGCCGTACCGGCGGCTCAGACGCCTCGAACGCGACTGCGTCCGGCGGGCCGACCACGTGCTCGCGACGACGCCCGAGGGGCGTGTTCACTACGTCGAGGACTGCGGGGCCGACCCCGAGTCGGTGAGCGTCGTCTCGAACACAGTCGACCTCGACGCCTACGACACGTCGGCCGCCCCTGTCGAGGGCTACGACGGCGAGTTCGTCGTGAGCTACGTCGGCAGCTTCGGCCCACATCGTGGCCTGGAGTCGCTCATCGACGCGATGCCCGCGCTCGTCGAGCGGGTGCCGAACGCTCGCCTCCTGCTGGTCGGAGCGGCCGGCGAGGACGCCTACGACGAGGCGCTCCGCGAGCGGGCGGCCGCGACCGGTGTCGCCGACCGCATCACGTTCACCGGCTGGGTCGACCTCGCCGACGTGCCCCGCTACGTTGCCGCCAGCAACGTCTGTGCGGTCCCTCACGCCCACAACCCCCACACCGCGACGACGGTGCCACACAAGCTGTTCCAGTACATGGCCTCGCGCAAACCTGTCCTCGTCAGCGACGTGCCCACGCTCGCACGCGTCGTCGAAGACGCGGACTGTGGTGTAGTCGTCCCCGCGGGTGATCACGACGCGGTCGCTGAGCGATTGGCCGACCTTGCCTCGGACGACACCCGGCGCAGCCGTCTCGGCGAGAACGCGCGGGAAGCCGCCGAGAAGGCCTACAACTGGGAGCGTGAGGGCGACCGACTGGATGCCATCTATCGCCAACTCGACGAGCGCGATGGCGACACGGCGTCCGGACGCCCGGACCGTCGTCACTCGCTGTACGCCTAAGCCGGCAGTCGAGAGCAACAGTCGTTCTGCAGGGGTGTGATGTGAATTCGGCCGTTAGGCCGGGCGAACACCGTCACGGACGCACCGGGCCGCCGACAGACCGCGGGTGCCGAACGGTGAGAGTGCCGCGAGCGCGAGGTGGTTCGGCGTCGGGTCGAGGCGAGCGGCGGTGACGAACTCGCCGACCGCGCGTCGGACTCGGCCGGTCTCCACCGCCGCCAGTCCTCGCTCGCGGGCGGCCGCGGCGTCGAACTGCTCGGCGATGCCTGCCGCCTCGATGTCCGTGCGGTACTTCTCGCCGATACGCTCGCGGGCACGGACGTCGTACCCGGGCGTCCCGGTGACGTTGTCGCCGTGGTGGAGTCGTTCGGTCAGCGTCTCGGGGACGTACGCGAACTTCCAGCGTTTGGCCAGTCTGACGGTCAGGTCCCAGTCACAGGCGACCGAGAAGTCGGTGTCGAACCCGCCGACGGCACGGACGCACTCGGTGCGCAGGAGTTGGCTAGAGTGGGGCAACACCTGCATTCGGAGGAGCACGTCCGGGAACACGCTCCCCTCGACGCCGGTCGCGACGCGCTCGACGACACCGCCGGTCCGTTCGTCGGTGATGACGCCGGCCGTGTACGCCCCACAGTAGTCGTCGCTGCGGACGGCGAGTGCGTCGAGTTGACGTTCGACCTTCGTCGGTCGCCAGCGGTCGTCGTCGCCGAAGACGCCGACGAACTCGCCGCGGGCGGCCTCGACGCCCCGGTTCATCGTCGCGGGGATGCCACGGTTCGTCTCGTTGTGGAGAACACGGACTCGGTCGTCGGATTCGTACTCGGCCAGCACCGCGCGGGTGTCGTCGGTCGACCCGTCGTTCACGACGACGACCTCACAGTCGTCGTACGTCTGGGCGAGGACGCTGTCGATGGCCCCGCCGACGTAGCCCGACCGGTTGTACGTCGGGATGACCGCGCTCACCAGCCCCTCGGTTGTCATACTAGAGACGACCCGACCCGGAGCCATCAGTACCCGCCGCATACTGTCAGGAATATGTCAGTAAAGAGGACGTAACCAAAGTGCTAGGAGTCTTGCTCGACGTAATGACCGACCGCGACGAGTCCGACGACGCGCGCGAGGGCGTCGCGTTCACCGACATCTACGTCGACGACGCCATCGTCGACCGCGTCACCGAGACCCTCCGCAGCACTCGCTACGTCAAGGGTGCCGGCGTCCAGCGCTTCGAACGCGCGTTCGCCGACCTGTGTGGCACCGACCACGCCGTCGGCGTCAACAGCGGCACCGCTGCCCTCCTCCTGTCGATGCAGGCCGCCGGCGTGGGCCCCGGTGACGACGTGTTTGTCCCTGGCCACACGTTCTTCGCCAGCGCGAGTCCCGTCCTCCACCTCGGTGCGAACCCCGTGTTCGTCGACGTCGACCCACGGACGTACACGATGGACCCGAACGACCTCGCCGCGACGGTCGCCGCCAGCGACTCGCCGAAAGCGGTCGTCCCGGTCCACCTCTACGGCCACCTCGCCGACATGGACGCGATCCTCGACGTCGCCGACGAGCACGACCTCACCGTCGTCGAGGACTCGTGTCAGGCGCACTTCGCCACCCGCGACGGCCACACCGCCGGGGCATCAGGCGACGCCGGCGCGTTCAGCTTCTACCCCTCGAAGAACATGACCGTGGGCGGCGACGGCGGCATGCTCGTCACCGACGACGACGACCTGGCCGCCCGTGCCCGCCAACTGCGCGATCACGGCCGGGACGACGACGGCGTCCACCAGGTCGTCGGCCTCAACTACCGGATGAGCGAGGTCGCGGCCGCCGTGGGTCACGAACAGCTCGACCGCGTCCGCGGGTGGAACGCCGCCCGCGCCACCGCCGCTGCGCGCTACGACGAGTTGCTCGCGGGCGTCGACGGCGTCCAGACGCCAGCCGTCGCCGACGGCACACAGCACGTCTACCACCTCTACGTCGTGCAGGTTCCCGCCGCCGACCGCGACCCCCTCCGGGAGTACCTCGCCGAGCGTGACATCGAGACGGGCATCCACTACGAGACGCCCGTCCACCACCACCCCGCCGTCGCCGAGGAAGTCGGCGACGTCCACCTCCCACGGACCGAGGCGCTCGTCGACCGCATCATCTCGCTGCCGATGCACCCGCGCATCACCCCCGAAGAGGTCGAGATGGTCTGTGAGACCATCGAGTCGTACGTCGCCAAGCACGGGGGCGAGACCGACGTCGCCGACGTCACCGACCGCACGCCCGCCCGGACCGACGGTGGCCGGGAGGCCCGCCGATGAGTCGGGACTACGCCGTCATCGGGACGGGCTACTGGGGGTCGAACCACGTCCGCGTCGCCAGCGAACTGCTCGCGGAGGGCCACATCGACTCGCTGACCATCTGTGACATCGACGAGGAGCGCGTCGCCGACCTCGCGAGCAACTACGGCGTCGAGTACACCACCGACTACACGACGCTCGCCGAGCGCGGCGACGACGCCGCCGTCGTCGCCGCCCCCTCCCCGACCCACCGCACAATCGCGACGGAACTCCTCGACGCCGGCCTAGACGTGCTCGTCGAGAAGCCCCTGGCGCTGTCCAGCGAGGACGCGTGGGCCATCGTCGACGCCGCCGCGGCCAACGACCGCGTGCTGGCGACGGGCCACATCTTCCGGTACCACCCGGCGCTCTGTGACCTGAAACGGCGTATCGACCGCGGCGAGTTCGGCCAGATTCGCTACCTCAACACCACCCGGTTCGCCTACCGCGCGCCCCGGTCGGACGCCGGCGCGCTGTTCTCGCTGGCCGTCCACGACGTCGACATCTACAGCTGGCTGCTCGGTCGGGATCCTGAGCGCGTCTACTGTACGATGGACGCGACCATCCGCGAGGGTGTCGACGAGACCGCGACGCTCACCCTGAGCTACGGCGAGGGGACGACGGGCGTCATCAACGAGTCCTGGAACGTCCCTGTCACCGAGAAGCGACGCGACCTCACCGTCGTCGGCACCGAGCGCACCGCACACGTTGATTACCTTCAGAACACAGAACTGGAGCTCCACGACGCGACGATGGTCCGCGACGGCGACGCCATCCACGCCCGCCAGGAAGGGAGCCGTCGCCACGAGACCGACGCCTACGAACCGCTGCGCGCCGAGGTAGAGGCGTTCCTGGAGGGGTGTGAGACACGGACGTCGCCGTCGGGGTCCGGGCGCGTCGGCGCACGAGCGGTCGAACTGCTCGAACGCGCCGAGGAGTCCGCCCGGACCGGCCAGGCCGTCGACGTCTCGCTGCGGGCGCGCGGCGAGCGGTCGCTCGGCACCGTCACCGAACAGTCCGATTGACTCTCACCTCTCGGGCAGACGAAGAGGTCGATGCTGGCGACTGGTCACGACTCGGAATCGACACCGCCGTTCCCGCCCTCGGTTTCTCGTTTTATCGGTCGAATCTACCGAACCAAACTCTGTCTCAGGAGGCTACAGATATAGACGGCACACGTAGGGGTATGTCGTGCCATCGGATAGACACGGAGTTGGCAAACTATGGCACACTGTACACACTGCGGCGGACACATCTCGCAACGATTCCTGACGGTGTTCGGTGACGGCGAGGACCGCGTCTTCGCCTGTCCGAGTTGCTCGGCGAACGCCGGTATCGCAGAGGTCGCGAAAGAACGAGCGGGCGTCGACTGGGGACGCTGACGCGGGAGCTGTCGAGAACCGGGCCGACGATCAATCCTCGACGACGTACTCGGTGAGCGCCGCCACCGTCGGGTCGAGCAGTTCGATGAGGTTGTCTTCGCTCTCTGGCACCCACCCATCGGGGTCGAGGTAGTCGCCGATCCCGTGGACACTTGCCGTGGCTACATCGTGGTATCGACAGACTGCCCAGATGGCCGCCGATTCCATACACAGCGAGAGCACACCGTCGTCGCGGTACTGGCGAATCTCGGGGACCGTCTCGCGGTAGAACGCACTCATCGTCCACGTCGGGCCGCGAGCAGTGTCGAGATTCGCCTCGGTGAGCGACTCATCAAGCACACTGACGAGGTCGGACGTCGCCTCGACCGGGTCGTCGTGCTCGAGATAGTGGTACGACACTCCCTCGTCGCGAATCGCCTCGGTAGGTAAGATGGCCGTCCTGGGGTCGAGGTCGGTCTGGAGTGCCGCCCCACCCCCGAGGTAGACGACCGCTCGTGCACCAGCGGCGATGGCGTTCTCGGCGACGGTGGCCGCGACGGGCGCGCCGATACCGACCTCGTGGACCGGAACGTAGCCCACCGACTCGGAGAGGACGAGACACCGCTGTGAGCGGACGATGTCGACGGCCTCGACAGCTCGCTCTTCGACGTGGTCGGTCAAGTGTTCCTGGAATCCCAGCAGAATGGCCGGTGGGAGGTCGGGGACGCCCTCACCCTGTGCGTCGAGGGCATCTTCGGGCGAGAACAGCGCCTCACCGTCGTGTTTCTCCGGGAGGTTCGGAATCATGTGGGGCGCTCGAAGCGCCGGTGGAAACCGTTTGTGGAGGTGTGACATCGGTTCAACACCGTCGGCAACACACCGCGTTTTTCACCATATGAAATTGTATATGGCCAATAATATTCGCCCTAGGCCACCAGTATGGCATATAAAATCCACCATACCAAACAAATGATTTATAGAAATGCCACACAACACGTGATACACAGATGGAGGTGATTCGTACCGTCAAAGTCAAACTCGACGTCCCCACAGAGCGGTGCGACGACCTTCATCAGACAAAGGATCAGTTCCTCCACTGTGCGAACACCACCGCAGAATGGGCGTGGCGATACCCGAACGACTACTGCGTGACTTCAAAACGGAACGCCGAGAGCGCCCTCTACGAGCGACTTCGTGGCGAGACGGAGTTGGTTGCGAACCTCGTTCAAAAGGGGGTTCGACGCGCTATCGAAGCCACGAAAAGCGGTATCACCCGACTCAAAAAGGGCGAGAAGACGAGTCAGCCGCACTTCGATGCGTGGAGCGTCGTCTACGACAAACGTTCTGCGACGTTCTACCGCGACCACGTGTCGCTATCCACCGTGAACGGGCGGGTCAAGTGTGACTACGTGCTTCCCGACAACCCGGAAGGAACGCCGATTGGCGAGTATCTGCTGAACGAGGACTACGAGTTCCGTATGTCCACATTGCAGTACGACCGACCCACAGAGTCGTTCTACCTCCACGCACGGATGCGCCGAACCACAGACGAGCAGTCTACGGCTACTTCTGACACCAAGCACAGAACAGTCCTTGGTGTTGACCTGAACGTGGACGGTTCGCTCGCCGTGACTTCGACAGGCGCGTTCGTCGGGAATGCCGACGAGATGAATCATCGACGCCGAGAGTTCGAGAAGACACGTGGATCGATGCAACAGACGGGCACGCGGTCGGCCCACCTGTCGATCCAGTCGATGACCGACCGTGAACACCGCTGGATGCAAGACGAACTGCACCGCGTCTCGAATCAGATTCTCGAAGAAGCCCGCGATCACGGTTGTACGCATATCGCATTCGAGAATTTGACCGACATTCGCAAGCGGATGGCTCGTGGGAAGCGATTCCACGTATGGGCGTTCCGGCGCCTCTACCAGTACGTCAAGTACAAAGCCGAGATGTCCAAGGTCGTGGTTGAGCAGGTAAGTCCTGCGTACACGTCTCAGCGGTGTTCATCGTGTGGGTTTACCCACGAGTCAAATCGGCGGTCGAAACACCAGTACGTGTGTCAGAAGTGCGAGTACGAACTGAACGCGGACTACAACGCGAGCAAAAATATCGCTCGTAAACTGCTCAAGAAACTCCACTCGGGGCAAACGTCTTCGAGTGGAGGCGCACCCTGTCAGTGTGCGCTAGCGTCAGGGACGCTGAACCTGAACGGCGAGTACATCGCCTCCGTCAATTCGACGGCAGAAGGGGAGTCCACTGACAAGCCCACGACGTCAGTCGGGGGTTACTGACTGAAAACGTGGTGTTCGAAACCGGCCAATAGAACCATCTGAGGCATTTTCCAAGACACTACTATTGGAAGCTAGATTGAGAAGACGATGGAAAAAACGGGTACTCACGACCACTGGCTCGCCACCAACGACCACGACGGCGAGCCGTGGTCGGCGATAGCGAAACGGAGTGGTTACTCCACTCTCGACTGAGACGCTTCGGCGATACCCGCGTTCGCGGAACACTGGGGACACGCCAGCACGTCCCCGTTCCCGTCCGCGAACACACGCGCGAAACGCTCCGAGATGTGAGCACCACAGTGGTCACATTTTCCCATTGGAAGTTTCTGCCGAGGTATACTCGGCAGGTGCGGGGTAGATGCGAGGAGTGCAAAAGCACGCGGCCTGTCTTATGCAAGCCAACGGCGGTCGTACTATTGGGTAGTGCTCAGTCGTGATCGAACCACGACGCCGTGTGCCGGATGTGGTGACCGTCCTTGTCTCGGCCTTAATCGCCTTCAGGAAGTATGTTGGCTGGGCGTGGCTCAGCGCCATCGTAGAGCACTCATCAGAACGTACGGTCGTGGGGGGTCTTATTCGACGTTTTCACAGGCTCGAAGCACGGTTTCGGGGGAGTCAGTAAGATACACCGCACGGTAAGTTCCTTTCCCCTTTCCAGCACCCTTCCGCTGCTGCTGGAGGACGTCCAGATCCTCCAACTCATCGAGCAGATCACGGACACGGCGCCACGAGAGCGTATTGATGTCAACGTTTTCGTACTCAGTCAGTTGTTCGTACTTCGCGTAGACGTCGTGGGATTTGACGACCTCACCGGTCGGTGCGTGTCTGGCTGTCAGTGCTACGGCCTGCATGACGTACTTCGACTGTACCGGTTGCGTCTGCATCATCTTGACCAGTTTGTCCTCTTCTGCCTTGTCGAGCGCTTGCTCGACGTGGCCGGTCTGGAGTGTCTGTGCCCCTTCGCGCTCGGCTATTTCTCCCGCCTTTCGGAGAAGATCGATGGCTTGTCGCGCGTCACCGTACTCCTTCGCGGCGAACTTCGCGGCCGTCGCGAAGACGTGGTCAGCGTCCTCGTCTAGAACACTCTCGGTGAACGCATCCTGTCGAGCCTTGAGAATCTCTAACAGTTCCTTTGCGTCGTATGGAGGGAATACCAGCTCGTTCTGCGTGAGACTCGATTTTACCTCGGAGCCAAGTCGCTGCTCGAACCGTGCCTTGTTGCTGATACCAACGAGGCCGAGTTGGCATGAGTCGAGCTTCTCAGATTCCCCCGCTCGCGAGAGCGTACCAAGTGTCTCGTTTGGATCTTCGAGCTTGTCAATTTCGTCGAGGATGATGATGCCAACGTCATAAAGTTGGTCGAACGCATCCCAGAGTCGGTCGTAGAGTCGCGAACGGGAGACACCGCCAGATGGGAAGTATACGTTTGTCTGCTCGCGGTCATTGATGCTCTCGCCTGCGGTAACGATGACCTGTGTCTCCGTACTGTTCTGCATGCAATCAACGTAGGCAACACCGATGCTGATGCCGTTGTCTGCGCCCCGGCCAACGAGTTGGCGGAGAAGATACTTCGAGCACATCGACTTGCCGACACCCGGTTTCCCGAAGATGAAGACGTTGTTTGGCTTCTGACCGTTCATCGCCGATCCCAACTCGCTCGCCAAGTCGGTCAGTTGCTTCTCCCGACCGATGATCCGACTATCCGACTCGGGTATGGTTTCGATTCGGAGGAGGTCCTTGTTGGAGAATACGGCCCCCACCGACTCAAAGTAATCCTTTTCTTCGGACATACTACCTTTCTTCCCCGAATCAATAATAAGTATTCGGCAAGCGAGTTTCCGTTGAAAATCGCCTCTGAAGGAAAACAGAAGCCTTCTCAAAGAGCTTTACAACGGAAATGCGCGCCCGAACTGCTGTACGTTTCCGCTGTATCGTAGGTTCCAATCAGGCCACGGCCGCAGAGGATGAGTGTAGATTTCCGTTGTAGGAGTCACTGCCCAGTTTGGATTTCTGAGTCCACGAGAGTACGTTTCCGCTGTATAGCGATCGTTGAGCAGAAGATCGAGAGAGGTAGCGCTCGTTTCCGCTGTAACAACTCCCATCGCCAATGGCACTCATTAGCGGTGCCAGTTTCCGCTGTATAAGTTATAAATAATACACTAGTAAGTTCAGAAAAGCTTATTGAAGCACCCGACCAACCGCTCACCAAGTCCGATTAAACGTGAGGCAAGGGAGGTGTTCCGCCGACCGTCCGCCGGGGTGCACCACACCCCAATTTCCCATACAGCGGAAACGTGCTCTCGCACTCCCTCCACACAGTTGACCGACCTCTCTCACTCGTGTCCTCCAATCAATCGTCCATACAACGGAAACACGCACTCACACGCTCCAGAGAACCCATTCGACAGACGGGGTGTGAAACTCACGTTTTGACCGCTAGACGTCTCCTACCCATTGTATTTCATCGAGCAAACGGGGTCTCTTCTCTCTCGTCAATTACATCGAGCAAACAGGGGACCCAATGCACTTCTTCAATACCAACAACGAGTACGAAATTTCATCCTGGCCACCATTTTGAGAATCTGATCGGGGGAAGTCGGAGGGCGCTAGGAAACACACCGTGGGTACCGTTGGATTGCAGACATCCCATCACCGTGTTTGAGCTAGAAGCGAATCGCGGCAGAGAGACGAGAGAGACCGGGCAGAACGCGAGTTGCCCGCTACTAGTTATCGAACCACGACGCCGTCAGCCGGATGCGGTGGCCGTCAAGCGTCGTGTAGGCGGGTTCGAACGGTGGGAAGTCGAGCGCACGAATCAGGTCGTACGTTTCCTGTTGGACCTCGTGGTCGGAACTGGCGAGACGCTCGGCGGGTATCTCCTTGCGGTCGGCGAGGCTGTCTTTGGCGTAGAAATACCGCTCCCCCTCGAATTCACTCTGAGCGGTCTCCATGTCGTCGATTTCACCGGAAACGACGTGTGGTAAGTACTCCTCGAACAGGTCGATAGACGCTGTGCGCGTCTTCTCGTACAGCGTTCGGGCGGTATCGTCCTCGGTGATGTCGACGAAGTTCCGGCCGATGACGTCGCCAGCGTCGACCTCCTCGGCCATCACGTGCAGCGTCGTCCCGTGTCGCCAGTAGTCGTCCTCGCGAGCGTTGAGGATGGAGTGGCTGAACACGTTCGAGCCGCGATAGCGCGGGAGTTCGGCCTGGTGTAGGTTGAGCGCGGCCCGCTCGGGGTGGCCGAGCAACTCGCCGTCGAGGATATTGGGATAGTAGACGCTGAGCAGATAGTCGACGTCGTACTCCAGGACGCGGCGTTCCTCGGCGAGCGTCGCCACCTCGTAGCCGTACTCCAGCGCCTGCTCGTGGACCGAGCCGTCCCACCAGCCCTCGTGGTCCCGCGGGTAGGTGACGACGAGCGGTATCTCGACGTCGGGGTGGTCGTGGAGGCGGTCGAGACACGCTTCTCCGAGCGGGTGACTGCCGAAGAAGGCGATTCGCACCACGTCAGTCGTCCCCTCCGGTAGCGGTCGACCCGAGCGTCGAGGCGTCGCTGCCCGATTCGTCGGCCGCGTCCGCAGCGTCGGTGGGCGACCCTTCGTCGGCGTCGTCGGTCCGCTCGGCGGGGGCGGGCGCGGGCGTCGGTACCCGTCCCGACCCCGCCACGCGTTCGCGCTCGCGGTCGAGCAGGTTCGTCAGCGCCATCAGGTGCGAGCCGACCTCGTAAGCCCCTTTGAACTGCTGGTCGGGGACGTCGATGTCGCCCGCGGTCGTCATGAACCGGATGGGGACGCCCAGGCCGCTCTCGTCGGCGAGGGTCGTCCCACGGTCGTTCTCGCCGTCGAGCCAGCGCATCGCCCGGCCGAGTTCGGCGTCGTAGTCGCGCTCGCCGCCCGCCGCGTAGTAGTGGGCGACGGCGTTGACGAAGAACGTCTGGTGGCACGCGTAGAGGAACTCCCAGTGCGGTGGACGGGCCTCGCCGCTGCCGAGGCGACGACGCAGTTCCGTCCCGAGGTACGCCCGCCGGGAGGGGTCCTCCCAGATGAACGCGCCGTCCTCGCGCATCCGCTCGTCGACGGTGTAGTCGAGGACGGCCTCGACGTTCTCCAGGTAGCCACGTCGACCGGTCACCTCGATGGCGCGACAGAGCCCCCAGAGCGTGTACATCTGGTTCTGGTGGCGGCGGGTCGTCGGGTTCTGGAAGTAAAAGAGGGTCTTCCAGGCGTTCTGGTGGTCGACGACGGTGTCCATCGCGCGGTCGATGCCCGCCCGAACGTCGCCGTCGAGCGTCCGCTCGTAGAGGAACGTCCAGCCGTAGAGGACGAGGCTGTCCTCGCTGTGGTCGAAGCTGGTTCTGGGGTCGGCGTGCTCGAACAGGTCGTGGGCACGGTCGAGGTAGCGCTCGTCGAACACGTCGCTCGCCAGCGCGAACGCACACGTCAGCGGGCCGAGACCGTAGCTGGGCATCTCGTCGAGCGCGCCGTCCTCGTCGATGCGCGTCTCGACGTACGACAGTTGGCGGCGGAGCTTCGCGTCGTAGCGGTCGGTGCCCAGGTCGGAGACGCGCCACTGCATCGCGCCCATTAGCGCGAACGGTGCGTAGCGCCACTGGACGTCGTCCGCAGCGGTCCAGTTCGTCGCGCGACCCAGCGCGTCGACCTCGTAGGTGAGTTCGCGGGTGACGTGACCGCCCGCCCCGTCGTCGGCCCAGAAGCCGTTCTCGTCGGTCGGCCGGAACAGGCAGTCGAGCGCGCGCTCCAGGTCGCCCTCGCGGTCGGCGGGGCGGGCGCTCAACACGAGGTAGGAGGCGTCCTCCCAGTCGCCGCTGGGGTGGCCCTCCTCGTCGGGGCGGTTCATGCGGGCGGTCTGGCGCTTCGCGAGGTCGACGAACGGCCGTTGGAGTGCGGGCGGCGCGAACACCGCGAGCTTCGAGTGCAGCCAGTAGGGGTGCTGGTAGACGAGTCGGTAATCGGCGAGCGTCCAGTCGGGTTCGAGCAGGTCGCGGGCCATCTCGGGGGTGTAGTACCGGAGGTTGTACTTCCCGCCGGTCTCGTACGGCGAGCGCGGCGTCGGGAGCGAGAAGACGAACCGGCCGGTGGGGGCGACGACCCGCCTGACCTCGGCGGTCAGCGCCTCGATGTCGAGGAAGCGCCAGTCGTACGGGCCGATGCAGACCGCGCCGTCGAAGTGGTTGTCGGGAAACGGGAGCCGCGGGGACTCGGGCGAGACCCGCTCGTAGCGACTCACGTCGTCGCCAAGCAGTTCCTCGGAGTGGTCAATGGCCGCATCGGAGAAGTCGACGCGGCAGACCTCCTCGGCGTCGAGACCGCGCGTGACGTTCGCCTCGCTGGCGATGTCGAGGACGCGCCCGCGCTCGCCGAGCAGGTCCCACGCTTCTTCCTTCTCGGCGTCCCGGAGGTACTGGTAGACGGGGTCGGCCGGTGGCTGGTCGACCCAGCGCGTCAGCGCCTCGTCACGCATGGCGACCCCCCGCGAGACCCGCCCCGTGGCGACCGGATGCGCGCCCGAGGACGGCCCGGTGTGGCGTCACTACCGTAATCATACTCCTCCGTGTGCGCCCCCGACCTATTGGAAATCGGACGCTAACGCGTGGCCCGCCGACCTAATCGTGCGTTTCGCGGTCGGACGACGGGGCGACGACCGACGACGAGACGGTGAGACGCCGGCGAGTCGAGGACGACGAACGCGGCCGTCAGCTCTCGCCGTCGGGGCGGGCGAGACCGACGACCCGCGCTCGGGTGGGGGGGTGGACGCCGAGACAGGCCGCGTAGGTCACCCCCCCGAGCGCGACGAGCGCGAGCAGCGACGCCGGCGAGTCCGGGACGACGACGCGCGACCCGGCGAAGACGACCACGCCCATCACGAGCGCCGCGCCGGTCTGTACCGCGAGGCCGTGCCAGTCGACGCGCAGGTCGATCAGCGCGGAGAGCGCGTGCCACTGGAGCGCGGCGGCGACGCCGGCGGTGAGCGCCGTCCCGACCGCCGCCCCGAGCGGGCCGTACGCGAGCGCGAGGCCGACCGTCAACACGAGGTTCGCTCCCAGACCGACGGCGTTGGTGACGAACACCGCCCGCGGTCGGTCCAGACCGAGCAGCGTCGACTGGACGACGTCCTTCACCGACTGGGCGAGCTGGCCGGCGACGAGGACGGCGAGCAGCGCGCCGCCACCGAAGCCGTAGGCGATAGCCATGAACGGCCCGCCGAGGACGGCCGCGCCGACGACGGCCGGGACGACGAGCACGAGACCGAGCGACAGCGACTCGGTGACGGCCGTCTCGATGCGCCCGTAAGCGTCGCTCGACGCCCACGCGCTCACCGTCGGGGAGAGCGACGCCCCCACCGCGGAGCTCGCCATCGCGACGACGAGGCTCACCCGCCAGGCCGCCTCGTAGGTTCCGACGGCGGACTTCGAGACGAACAGCGCGAGCACGAGCGTGTCCAGCCAGGAGTACGCGAGGTGGCTCACGTTCATCCCCGCGGTGTACGTCGAGAACGACAGCAGGCTGTGGAACGTCTCGCGGGTCGGAATCGCGAACCCCGTGTCGAGCAGGAGGAGCGCCGCGAGCACGCGGACGGCGTGGCCGATGAGCAGGCCGTAGACCAGCCCGATGGGACCGGCACCGCCGACGACGAACCAGACGCTCGCACCGACGCGGGCGAGTTCGCCACCGAGTTCGAGCCCCGCGCTCGTCGCCAGCCGGCGCTCGCCGCGCAGCGCCGACAGGAGGAGCCACTGCCCCGTCTCGACGGCGATGACGGCGACGACCAGCGGCGCGACGGCCAGCCCGACGAGCGAGGAGAACGCGTCGGCGAACAGGAGGACGGCGGCGGCGACCAGCGTGAGCGGGACGGCTACCAGCGCGAACGCACCGGTGAGGTGACGTGCGCGTTCGGCGTCGTCGGCCGCGCTCGCCAGTCGCTGGACGACGGCGCTGTCGACGCCGAAGCGGACGAGCACGGCGACGAGGACGACGACCGTCTCGAAGGTGAAGTAGACGCCGAGGCCGGACGCGCCGAGTTCCCGGGCGAAGTAGACGGTGGAGGCGAACCCGACGGCGCTGCCGCCGAGACGCGCGCCGAACAGCGCGACGCTCCCGCGGTCGACGCTGTCCTCACCCATCGACGCGAGCCTCCGACATTGTCGGACCGTCGGACCACGTCCGGATAGTTATATGACGGCTACCCCCGACGACCCAGAGGAATGGACCCCGAGGACGCCCACGTCGTCATGCTCTGCACCGACCCCCACCCCGCCCACGCCGGGTTCGCGCGGGCGGTGGGAGCCGAGCAGGTGGGCTTTCGCGACCGTTCGGCCGGCCCGCTCTCGGGGGGCCTCGCCGAGGACGCGCTGAACGCGTTCACCTACCCCGACGCCGACGTCTACCTCGTCGAGGGGTCCCAACCGCTGTACGCCGCGACGCTCGCGCGTGCCCGCACCGGCGCGAAGGTGGTGTACCTCTGTGCGGACCACGGCCTCTACGACCTCGGGCGTGGGTCGTTCGCGGGCCAGTCGGGGCTGAAGACGCTCGTCGGGCGGTTCGGCCGCCCAGCGGTCCGGGCAGTCGCCCGCCGGAGCATCGACGGCTGTGTCGCCGTCTCGGGGTTCGCCGCCGAGTTCGTCCGCCCGTTCGTCGGCGACGCGCCCGTTCGAGTCGCCCACCCCTACGTCCAGCCCGAACGCTACGAGGCGCTGCTGGCGCTCGACGACGCGGGCGAGGACGATGTGAACGGGCCGACCGCCCTCACCGTCGGCCGCGGCGCGCCGTACAAGGGCGTCGACCTGCTCGTCGGGGCGTGGCCACAGGTCAGAGCGAGCCACCCCGACGCGACGCTCCACGTCGCCGGTGCCGGCCACCCTGACGCCTACGCCGACGTCCCCGGCGTCGTCGTCCACGGGTTCGTCGACGACGCGCGACTGGTCGAGCTGTTCGCCGCGAGTTCGCTGTTCGTCCAACCCTCGCGGATGGACACGTTCCCCGTCAGCACGCTCGAAGCGCTCTGTGCCGGCTGTCTGCCGCTCGTCACCGAGACCGCGGGGACGCGTTCGGAGGCCCGCGCACTCGACCCAGCGCTGGTCGTCGAGCCGACTTCCGAGGCACTCGCGACAGGCGTCTCGCGCTTTTTCGACCGACCACGCGCCGAACGGGAGACGCTCACCGCCCAGGCTCGCGAGCGGGGACGGTCGTTCGACGCGACGACCCGACGGGCGGCGTTCCGCCGGGCGTTCGAGGCCGTCGTCGAGCGACTCTGAGCCGGGGCGACGAGCGCGTCACGCCGTGGCCGACGCTCTGAGAGGGAAGGAGGTGCTCCGAGGCGACCCGCGCGCTACGGGTGTTCGACGCGGCCGACGACACGTTCGTAGACGACCGTGACTCCCGCCGCGCAGTCGTCCCACGTCGACACCGGTCTGCTCGGGACGTCGCAGTCGAGTGCGACCGCACGCTCGACGGCCGCCGCGACCGCTCGTGGGGTCGGGACCGTCACGTCGACGCAGTCCTCGCGGTCGACCCAGTCGCGTAGCCCCCGGGCCGCACGGACGACGGCGGGCGTTCCGGTCGCCAGCGACTGACCGACCGTCCGGCCGGCGGGGTCGACCCCCGAGAGCGCGAGGGTGGCGCTCGCGCCGGCGTACAGCCCGGGCAGCGAGCAGCCGTCGCCGAGAAACGTGACGCGGTGTGCGAGGCCCCGCGAGCGAGCGAGGTCCCGGAGTGCGGCGCGTTCGGGACCGGTGCCCGCGACCAGCAGGTCGTACTCCGGGAGCGACGTCAGCGCCCGGACGGCGTGGTCGACGCCCGACCCGGCGACGAGGGGACCGACCGACAGGAGGTACGGTCGGTCGCGGTCGAGGGCGTCGGCGCGACGGGTGGCCACGAACCGGGCGTCGACGCCGGTGGGGACGACCGTCGCGTCGACGTCGAACTCGGCGACGAGTCGCCGACGCTCCCAGTGGCTGACCGCGACGACGGCCGCCGCACGTGCGAGTGCCCGCCCCCCGAACGGTCGGTACGCTCGCTCCGCGAGTCGACCCAGGTGGGTGACGCTCGGCCCCCGGTACTGGGGCGTGGCGACGACCGGCACGTCGGCGGCGAGCGCGGCCTGGACGAACGGGAGGCCGTGGTAGTCGTGGACGTGAACGAGGTCGGCGAGACCCTCCAGCGCCGGACCGAGACCGGGGACGAACGAAGGGCCGTCGTGCAGTCCGAGTCCGTCGAAGCGCCGGACCGAGACGCCGTCGGCGACCTCGAACACCGCGCGACCGGGGCCGCCGTCGGCGGTCACAACCGTCACCCGGTGGCCGGCGGCGGCCTGGCGACACGCCAGCGCGTGGACGTAGCGTGCCACGTCGCCGTCGCTGGGCGGGTAGCGACGGGTGACGTGGCACACGTGCATACCGGGCGTTCGGCGACCATCGGTTTCGTTAGGAATCGGTTACCGGGAGACAGCGGCCGGTAGCACGAGCTTTCCCGGTCAGTCGAGGACCGCGTCGAGCGAGGGGTCGGCGTCGCCTAACAGCCGTCTGAAGACGGTCGCGGCGTCCTCGTCAGTGATGACCGACGGGGGCGACCAGTCGCCGGTCGCGAGCGCCTCGCGCGTGGCGTCGAACCCCTGGTCGTCGACGTACCACGTCAGCAGGTGGGCGAACTCCCACGCCGCCAGCGGTGCCTCGAACGTCGCGGGTGTCGTCGAGCGCTGGCCGTCGGTCGTACGAGTCCACAACGAGACGTCGTAGCCGTTCGCCTCGCTCTCTGGGACCGACTCCGTCGTCGAGAGGCCACCGCCCGCGTAGACGGCGACCGGGTCGACGGCGACGACCACCCCGTCACGTTCGTACCCCCCATCCCTGTCGTTCCAGCCCGGACACGGAGAGACCATACTCGGCGTGACCGCCACGCGGGGAAAAAACTGTCCGCTCGCGACGGGTCTCGGAGCCTCATAGCCCTCACGCCCGCGGCGAGCACCACCGACAGGGCGAGTGGTTTACCTCGCACGCCCCTTCTATCGGGTATGGTATCCGAAGGCGACAGCGCACCCGACTTCACGGAGAAGGTGGCGACCGGCGACATCGAGGAGTTCACGCTCTCGGAGCGGACGGGCGACGGGCCGCTCGTCCTCGCGACGTTCCCCGGCGCGTTCACGCCGCCGTGTTCGAACGAGATGGTCGCACTCGAAGAGCACCTCGACGACTACGAGGGCGCGGGCGCGACGCTGTACGGGTTGAGCCACGACTCGCCGTTCTCGCTCAACGCGTTCCGTGACGCCCAGGACCTCTCGTTCGACCTCGTCAGCGACATGCGCGGCGACACCATCGAGGCGTACGGGCTCACCACGGACATGCCCGACATCGGCCTCTACGGCGTCGCCAACCGGGCGGTGTTCGTTCTCGACGAGGAGGGGACCGTGACGTACGTCTGGGAGGCAGACGACGCCGGCGAGGACGAACCGGACTACGAGGAGCTACTCGACGCCGTCGAGTCGGCATAAGCGTGGGGGGGGAACTGACAGCGAGCAGGCTACAATAGTCGTCGACGTGGGCTGCTCACTTAGGCCTCCTGTTTCACGCGGTCGGCGAACTTCTCGCGGACCTTCCGGATCTTCGGGTCGGCGTTGAACTGGCAGTAGCCGTCACCGGGGTTCTTCTCGTAGTAGTCCTGGTGGTACGCCTCGGCCTCGTAGAACGTCTCCAGCGGTTCGACCTCGGTGACGATGGGGTCGTCGTAGGCGTCCTCGGCGTCGAGTTCCTCGATGTACGACTCGGCGATGTCGCGTTGCTCCTCGTCGTGGTAGTAGATGGCCGAGCGGTACTGGCTGCCGACGTCCGGTCCCTGACGGTCGACCGTGGTCGGGTCGTGGACGGTGAAGAAGATGGCGAGCAGTTCGGGATAGTCGATGACCGACGGGTCGTACTCGACCTGCACGACCTCGGCGTGACCGGTCTCACCCGAGCAGACCGCCTCGTAGGTGGGGTCCTCGACGTGGCCGCCGGCGTACCCCGAGGTCACTGCCAGAACGCCCTCGACCTCCTTGTACACCGCCTCGGTACACCAGAAACAGCCACCGCCGACGGTGGCGAGTCGTGTCTCGCTCATACCCTGGCTAGGTAACTCCGACGGTTAACTCCGGCGCGTCCGTGGAATTTCGCCGGTATCTCGCGTGGAACAGACGCGTCGTCGACGGCCCGGTCGCGAACCGGACACCGATCGGCTGCCCACTCAAGCCGACAGCGCGTCGAGGTCCAGGCCGAACGTGAGGCCGTCGCCCTCGACCGAGCGAGTACACGGCACCGTCTCGCCTTCGAGCGACGTGACATCGTCGAGCGCGAGGCTGTAGGCGTCGAGCAGCGTCTTCAAGCGGCAGTTCATTCCCCAGACCGGCGGCACGGTCAGTTCTTCTTCGAAGCGGTCGCCGCTCGGGAGACCGAGCACCACGGTCACGGTCGGGTCGTCGACGCGGACGGCGACGACGGGGAGTTCGTCCAGGCTCCCCCGTGTCGCGGTGAGCGAACGCGCGGTCTCGTCGATGTCGGGCATACGAGCGCGTTCGGCCGACGTGTGATAATCCCATCCGTCCCTCACGAGGGCGGTGACACCGACGCGCAGCACCCCGACCGAGCCACGTAGGTTTGGACAAAAACCGTCTCTTCCGTCAGAACCGTCTCGGACGCCCCAGCGGTGTCGACCGGAGTCACCGAGCGAACAGGACACGACCAGTTCGGCTAATTTGGACGGTTTGGATGCCCCACCCGTAATCATTGGGTTGTACAGTTTGTACGATTTTTACGGTTTGGACAGTTTGTGCGGTTTGTACAGCTCGTAGAGTTTGCATGTACTGTATCGTTCGGCGAGGCCGGACGGTTCGGCCAAGGATGGGTGGTCACCAGTTCATCAGTCGACGTCCACGGGAGGACGGCGTCCCGTCGACCCGAGCGCCGCGGTCGACTGAACACACGACGTTTCCGGTGAAACCACGCCCCAGAGCGCACGAGAAGCAATCTTCCACCGGCGTCGTACGGTCCGAGAACGGCGGCGGTTCGTCCAGGGCGGACGCGCGAGACGATTCGACCGGGCGAATGAGATGGGACGGACCGGATGGTTCGCCCATCCAAACTGGTTTGGATAGACGAGACACGTCGGACAGTTCGGACGCAACGTACACGTCTGACATACTGTTAAGGCGACCCGTCCGAACCGGTTCGTATGAACTGGACAACAGAACAGACCACAGGGGAGCAACGATGACTTGCCAGAGTCCGAACCGGGCAGACCAAAATGATGCCAGCGTTCAGTGTCAACACGAGAACTGTGTTCGCCGGTTTGGTACAGAATGGGCACGGAAAATCCACCACACACAGGTACACACCAACGGCCCTTCCGACGAAGAGTTCCTTGCTGCGCTCCGACGACTGGCTGACGAACTGGAGAGGACACCGCGAAAAAAGGACATGGACCTGCAAGGACCCCACTCGTCCCCCACCTACCAGGATCGGTTCGGCTCTTGGAACGATGCACTAGAACGGGCCGGTCTGGAGCCGAACCTCGTGCACGACACGGCAAGGAAAGTCGAGTGTGACTCGTGCAGTCGGTCGATCGTCCGTCAACCCTACAAGCTTCAAGAGAACGAACACCAGTTCTGTTCGAAGGAATGCTACGGCGATTGGAAGGCGAAGAACCCTGGCGAGTTGATGCTATCAAGTCAGACAGGGAAAGCGAGCCCAGTCTGGAAGGGTGGTTATGTGTCACCAGAGTACGGACCGAACTGGCGTGCGATACGGAGAGGCGTCCTCAACCGTGATGAACACGTGTGTCAATCCTGCACTATGACCGAAGAGGAGCACGTCGAGGAGTATGGTCGTTCCCTGAACATCCATCATATCAGACCTGTGAAGTCGTTCGAAAGCCCTGAGCAATCTCATTCGATGGCCAACCTAGTCACACTCTGTACGCCTTGTCACGGTATTTACGAAGGTCACCAGTGTCGTCCGATTACTGCGCGAATACTCCCGAGGGAGGCTTGGTAAAATGACCAAAAGATTGTCATTTTCAAATCAAAAGGGAGGGGTGGGCAAGACCACGATTGCTATCAACGTCGCCGGAGCGCTCAACGCCCGCGGCCGCGACGTGCTGTTCGTCGACCTCGACCCACAGGGCAACGCGACCGAAGGGCTGGGCTTTCGCGAGGCGTACGACGAGGCCCCGCCGAGCCTGTTCGACGTGCTCACCGACCCCGAGCAGCGCGAGTCGTTCCCCGACCTGATCCGCGAGCACGCCGAGATGGACGTCGTCCCCTCGAACATCGACATGACCGCGGCCGAACCCGAGCTGACGCTATCGCGACGAGGCGGCGAGCAGCTCGCGCTCGCCTTGGAGACCGTCGAGGCCGACTACGACTACGTGCTCGTCGACTGCCCGCCACACCTGGGCTACCTGACCGACAACGGCCTGCACGCGACCCAGAACCTGCTCATCCCCGCGCTCGCGGAGTCGACGAGCAAGCGCGCGCTCGAACTGCTGTTCGACCACGTCGAGGCGCTGGAACTCGACTACGACATCACCATCGAGGAGCGAGGCGTCGTCGCCAACCGGGTCGAGACGACCAACGAGGGGACGGCGATGCTGGAGTGGTTCGACGAGGCGTTCCCGGACATCCCGGTCTGGGAGGTGCGCAAGCGCGTCGCCCTCCAGCGGGCGTTCTCGGCGGGCGTCTCGCTGTTCGAGTACGACGCCGACGTCGACATGACCGAGACGTTCCTCGACGTCGCGGCGGACCTGGACGCGCAGTTCGGGTTCGAAGAGCCAGCCGCGGCGACGCCGGAGGCGGGCCGATGAGCGACGACGACCGGGCGAGTCGCCTCCGCTCGCGACGGGGCCGAGCCCGCCAGCGCGTCGAGGAGCGACAACAGGCCGCAGAGGCAGCAGAGACGGCGGAGGCCACCGAGACGACCGGTACGACCGACGAGGCAAGCGCCGACGGACGAGACGAGCGCGCGACCGGGGCCGACGGTGTCGAGCAGTCGGCGGACGACGCGAGTGCGGAGAGCGCGGACACCGACGCGACGGCCGGTGCCGACGGTCGGTCCGACACGGGTGCGGACGGTGGAAGCGTCAAGGCCGAGCGCGTCGGGACGTACATGTACCTCCCCGAGACCCAGAAGCGCGAACTCGAACGCGTGTACGGGACGCTGAAGGTCCAGTACGAGTACGAGTACGACGAGGAGTTCGAGAAGAACCGCCACTTCTTCCCGGCGGTCGTCCGCCACGGACTTGAGACCCTCGACGGGATGGACGCCGCCGACGTCCGCGCGATCGTCGACGACCTGTGAGCCGACTGAACACTGGACACACCACGTTTCCGGTGAACACCGACAGAGCGTCCCCACCGAGACGGACGGTGAACCACCCCACCGACGAGGGAACACACACCGGGTTTCCGGTGAAACGGCGGGACGTCTCGCTCCGGACTCGACGACGACCACGAGGGCGACACACCGGGTTTCCGGTGAAACCACCGCACGCCGTTCCAGTCGATGCACGGGAAACGGAGGTTCGAACGCGGGCCGTCGGCGAGACACACACACCACGTTTCCGGTGAAACGGCCTCCGAGCGGGGGTGGGGGGTGAGCGACGTCGGCCGTTCCGAACGCGAACGTGGGCGACGGCATCGAGCGCGAACGCCCACCCGCGACCGAACCGGAGTCGTCGAGACCAGCCATCGTCGGGAGCGAGAGACGCTGACGGCTGCGTCCGTCACGAGACGACAGAACGGACGGGTCGGAACGGAGCAGAACGGGGAGTCCTGCAGCAGTGCCGTGTCGTTCAGGGGAGGACTCATTCCCTCAACCGACTCAGTTCCACTTTCAGTTTCACTCTACCACTCACTTACAAGTACTCAACCAGCGAAAAGTCCATCAAGTCAGTTTTAGCCAAATAAGAGAACGGCAAGCGTCGTTCTCTCGATCGATCTCTTGCAAGTGAACTCGACCCGTCGGTCGAGAATCTAGTTTCCGGCGTTCCGACCGACTGTCGTGGTGGTTGCGCTCTCGTCGTCGCGTCCCTCGTCGTCGTCGTCGACGGTGTACGGTCGACGGACGGTCGACTGAGCTTGTCTGGAGCCTCTCTCACTCCTCACTCGGCAGGCGACGCCCCCGAGACGGGTTCGAGGGACACACCGCGTTTCCGGTGAATCGGTCCGCCCCGACAGCTACTACCCACCCTTCGCCTCCACCCACCCCCACCCTCGAAGGCGATTTCACCGGAAACGTGGTGTGTGTGTGCGGTCTGTGGATTCTGTTGGAACAAAGTCAGAAGTTGTTCAATGTGGTGGTTTTCGACGGAGCAAAAGGACGAGTGATAGAATATCACTTTCACCAGCCTGTATGGGGAACAGTCAAGACGTTTCACCGGAAACGCGGTGTGTACCCAGATGTCCGACGCCGACGACCTGTTCATCCGGGAGGACCCGGTGTTCGTGAACAAGGAGCTCCTGGAGATCAACCACCTCCCCGACGAGGGCCGAATCGTCGGCCGGGACGCCGAGATCAGTCAGCTCGCCAACGCGGTCAACCCCGCCATCTTCGGGCAGAGCCCGAGCAACGTCCTCATCTACGGGAAGACGGGGACGGGAAAGTCGCTGTGTGCGAAGTACGTCTCCGGACGGCTCATCGACACCGCCGAGGAGGAGGGCGTGACGACGGACTTCGCGTACGTCGACTGCGCCCAGGACTCGACGGAGACCCAGGCGGTCCAGACCATCGCGAGTTCGCTCAACGATCCCGAGCAGACGGGGGTGAACATCCCCGACAAGGGAATCGCGACGGCGACGTACTACAAACGGCTGTGGACCATCCTCGACGAGTGTTACGACGTCGTGCTCGTCATCCTCGACGAGATCGACAAGCTCGACAGCGACGACATCCTGATGCAGCTCTCGCGGGCGGGCGAGGCCGGCAAACTCACCGACTGCAAGATCGGCGTCATCGGCATCTCGAACAAGATCAAGTACAAAGACCGGATGGACGAGCGCGTCAAGTCGAGTCTCTGTGAACGCGAGTTCGTCTTCCCCCCCTACGACGCCGCCCAGTTGGGCGACATCATGCAGGCGCGTTCGGACGCGTTCCGCGAGGGTGTGCTCGACGACTCTGTCATCCCGCGCGCCGCCGCGCTCGCCGCCCGCGAACACGGGGACGCCCGGAAGGCCATCGACATCCTCCGGTACGCCGGCGAGATTGCCCAGTCGACCGGTGCGGAGGTCGTCCAGGAGGACTTCGTCGTCCAGGCTCGCCAGCGCGCCGAGACCGACCGCTTTCGCGAACTCATCCGCGGCTCGACGCCCCACGCGCGCTACGTGTTGCAGGCGTTGACGCTGCTGTCGCTCAACGAGGGCGACGACGAGGCGTTCCGGACGACGCGCATCTACGAGTTGTACGAGCAGGTGTGTCGCCAGGAGGGGTCGGAGTCGCTATCGCTCCGCCGGGTTCGAGACCTCCTCAAGGAACACGCCTTCCTCGACGTCATCGAACAGTCGCGCCACAGCGGCGGCTCCGCGGAGGGGAGCTACACCGAACACCGGCTGCTCGAGGACCCCGAGGTCGTCCAGAGCGTCCTGATGGACACCGAGTGAACCGAGGGCGACCCGTACGTCTCGAAAGTATGATTGTCACACACAGTTGACTTAACGGCGTATTTCACCGGAAACCCGGTGTGTCCGTCGTCCGGCCGTTCCCGGTGGCGTGGTCGAACCTCCCACCTCTCTCGCGCGCGCCCCAGTGCCACCGACACCTGTGTCGTCGGTTCGCTGTCGTCTGGCGAATGATTTAAGTGGTGACAGTCAAACGCCCAGAACGACGCGGTAGTGTCGCCCTCCGTACGGTCTCTGGGCGTGCCGACCAATCTGTCGGCGGGCACTGGTCAGACCTTACCAAACTGTTTTGGTTCCACCTTGAAGACCGCTGGCCGTCTCGGGAGATGTGAAGGTCACGAACTCATGAACGCAACGGGAGTCACCGAAACCGAAGCCGAGGCCGACGTAGAGCCGAGCGCCCCCGAGACGCTCGCGAAAGACGACCTCTTCCACCTGCTCCAGAACGAGCGCCGCCGCCGCGCGGTCCAGTATCTGGTCGAACAGGAGGGGAGCGTCGACATGGGCAGCATCGCCGAACACATCGCCGCCCTGGAGAACGACATCAGCGTCGCCCAGTTGACGTCGGCCCAGCGAAAGCGCGTCTACGTCGGACTGTATCAGTGTCACCTGCCGAAACTCGACGAGGCCGGCGTCATCGACTACGACAAGAACCGCGGGACGGTCAGCCGGACCCCCCTCACCGACAGCCTCGTCCCGTACCTGACGGTCGAGAACGGCGAGGAGGAGACGGACGCTGCCGCCGAGTTCGCGGTCGTCCAGTACCCCGCCGCGGTGACGGCGCTCGCCGCCGTCCTCACCGTCGCCGGGTGGGCCTCCGTGCTCCCGGCGACGGGTCTCTGGCTCCCGACGGTGCTCACGCTCGCGTTCGCCGCCGCGACGGTGGCGACCGCAGTTCGCTGACCGGTCTCGCTGACTCCTGTTCTCGTCTCAGTTCTCGCCGTCGTTCGTCTCGCTGTCGGTTCGTCCACGACGAGTCGAACGGCCGCGGTCCAGCCGTCCAGCTAACCCCCCACCCGTCGAACGTCGCCGAGTGCCGGCACGCCCGGAGGGGCCCCCGACCTCTCGCTCGACTCCGGTCCTGTCGACGACCGCTTTCCGGTCGGTCCCTCCCATCGACTCTCCGCTGTGCCGTTCCGTCATCGACCGTCTTCGACCGTCTTCCCCCGTCGGCCACCGGTGACCGTTCCTCGACCACCGGCGGCCGTCGTTGACCACCGAACGGCACGTAGCGACCACCTTCCCGACCGAACGGTCGACCTCGGGCAGTATGCCGCGCAGTAACACGACTTCGATACTCCCGAATTTTAGCGAGTAGAACCCCACTAACCGCCGTTATACTGCTGATAGCAAAGGACCTGTCCTGTGTTGTCCCAGTCGGTGTCGAACGATGGATGTTGTAAACTCTGCGCGACCGACTGACTCCCAGCGGCGGTGTAACAACTGTGGCGAATTCGTCACTCGACAGTTCGTCCGCGTGTTCGGCGACAACGCCGACGAGGTCTACGGCTGTCTCAGCTGTGGAACGGCCCGTGACCTCAGAGATGGCAAACAGATCGTCCCGTAGCGACGGGCGACCCGTCGTTCCTGTCATTCCGCGGTACCTGTCATGTCCGCGGCCGGTGACGGCCGCACTCGTTCCTGTCGACCCGCCCGGCTGGTAGGTCGGGCGGTGGTCTCACGTCCCCCAGCGACGGCGCTGGTCCGGGAGTCCACGTCACGTCCTCGTTCCGTGCGTTCGTCCGCCGACGGAGTCGGCGACTCCGTCCGCGGGTCGCACGCGCGCAGCGCTCGACCATCTCGACAGCGCCGGGTCTCTCGACCCCCCGACAGCATCGGGTCTCCCCGGAGACCACGTCGGACCGGTCGGGCCACCCGTCGTCCCTCACCACTGGCCGTCCGCCGCCGGCCGGACGTGGTGAGCGGGCCGAGCGGCGTGGCTCTCGGCGACTCCCCGATGTCGGCGGTTCGGTACGCCTCCCTCCGACTGTATGGACCCCGTAAACCGCACGACTGCGGTCGGTTTCTCGACGAGAAGTACCGTGAGACTGACGGTCGTGTTCGACTGACTTACACGCCGCATAATAATGTGTCGTAGCTGAGTACGTCGGAGTTAGTGAGGTCGCACGACGCGCGTGTCACGGGGCACGTCTCGCCGACCTCGTATTAGCCATGTGTGGAATCATCGCGTGTATCGGAGCGGACGACGCGGCCGGAGACCTGCTGACCGGCCTCGAGAACCTCGAGTATCGGGGCTACGACTCGGCCGGCGTCGCCGTCCAGAACGGGAGTGGTATCGCCGTGCGGAAGCGAGCGGGCCAGATCAGCGAGCTCGACGCGGCCGTCGCGTCCGACACCCCTGCCGGTCGGGTCGGCATCGGGCACACTCGCTGGTCGACTCACGGCCCGCCGACCGACGAGAACGCCCACCCCCACACCAGTCAGTCCGGGCGGGTCGCCGTCGTTCACAACGGTATCATCGAGAACTACGAAGCGCTCCGCGCGCGCCTGCGTGAAGAGGGCTACACGTTCCGCAGTGACACGGACACGGAGGTCGTCCCACACCTCGTCGAACACTACATGGAGGAGGGGCTGGACGTCGAGACCGCGTTCGAGCGCACGCTCGACGACCTGGAGGGGAGCTACGCCATCGCGCTGCTCGTCGACGGCGAGGACGTGGTGTACGCCGCTCGGCAGGACTCGCCGCTCGTGCTCGGCCTCGTCGACGAGGGGACCGACCGTCAGCGCTACTACCTCGCCAGCGACGTCCCCGCGTTCCTGGAGTTCACCGACCAGGTCGTCTACCTCGAAGACGGCGACGTCGTCACCGTCGACGGCGACGGCTACCGGCTGACGAACCGCCACGAGGACGGTCCCGTCACGCGCACGCCCGAGACGGTCGAGTGGAGCGCCGAGGAGACCGGGAAAGGCGAGTACGACCACTACATGCGAAAGGAGATCGACGCCCAGCCGGAGGCGCTCCGGGGGACGCTCGCGGGCCGTATCGACGGCGACGACGTCCACCTGGAGGAGTTCCCGCCGGGGACGTTCGAGGGCGTCGAGCACGTCCACCTGCTCGCCTGCGGGACGTCGTACCACGCCGCGCTCGTCGCCGCCCGCCAGCTCACCCGCGCGGGCCTCCCGACGAGCGCGTTCCGCGCGAGCGAGTACTACGACCTCCAGCCGGTCGACGAGTCGACGCTCGCCGTCGCCGTCACGCAGTCCGGCGAGACCGCAGACACGCTCGGGGCGCTCCGACGCGCTCGCGAGGCCGACGCCCGCACCGCCGCGGTGACGAACGTCGTCGGGTCGTCGGTGTCGCGGGAGGCCGACGACACGCTGTACATCCGTGCTGGCCCCGAAATCGGCGTCGCCGCGACCAAGACGTTCACCTCACAGGTCGTCGCGCTGACGCTCCTGACCCACCGCATCGCGAGCGACAGCGAAGCGGGGACGGTCCGGGAGGACGCTGCGGAGTTCCTCGCCGCGCTGGAGGCGTTCCCGAACGCCGTCGAGGAGCTGCTGGCGACGACCGACGCCCGGACGGTCAGCGACGACAACATGGGCCGGGACGCGCACTTCTTCATCGGTCGGGACTTCGAGTACCCGGTCGCGCTGGAGGGGGCGTTGAAGTTCAAGGAGATCACCTACGAGCACGCCGAGGGGTTCGCCTCCGGCGAGCTGAAACACGGTCCGCTCGCGCTCGTCACCACCGATACGACGGTGTACGCGCTGTTGACCGGCGAGCGCGGCGAGGAGACGCTGAAGAACGCCGAGGAGGCCAAAGCCCGCGGGACGCACGTCGTCGCCATCGCCCCGGAGGGGATGGACGTCGGCGGCGTCGCCGGCGAGGTGTTGCGCGTCCCGGACACGCACCCGGACCTCGCGGGCCTGCTCGCGAACGTCCAGCTCCAGTTGGTGTCGTACCACACCGCCTACGGTCTGGGCCGCTCCATCGACAAACCGCGCAACCTCGCGAAGTCCGTCACCGTCGAGTGACCATCGTCGACTGACTGGCTTCGCCACCACACGCCGGCGTCGCCGTCGCTCTCCTCCCTCGTTCGCCCGCGACGCTCAGACGGCCGGTCGCGCGAAATCTCTTCGACCAGCAGGCGTGCCCCGTGCGATTCTATCGCCCAGTGGCCGTCGCTACCCCCGGCGGCCGTCGGTCGGTCGTCGACTGTCCCACCGAGGGTGTCGAGCGGTAAAACGACCGCAACCGACGGTCACGAACGTGTAGCTGCCGATTAACTATGACCGCGAGCGGTGCTTTCTCTACCAACGACCGTGATGTCAACCGATACGTCGAGTCCCACGGAGCGAGGCGACCCATGAGTGGCGACCGGGTCGTCGCGCTCGCCGTGGCGCTCCTCTGCATCGTCGCGATGGGGGTCTCTGCGACTACGTTGGAATCGTCCCTCTCGTCGGACCCCGACGAGGTCATCGACCTCGACTTCGAGAACGTCCCCTTCGGGAACGACCAGGCCAAGAAGGTCAAAGAGGAGGTCAAGACGAACAAGGACGCCCCGAAAGAGGAGGTGAAAGACACCTCGCCCCAGCAGCAGTCACAGAGTCAACAGGAGCAGGAGCAACCCGACGGTGGCGACCAGGGTCCCGGTGAGGAGCAGTCGCTCTGGGACCAGCTGCTCGACCTGCTGTTAGCGCTGCTCCCGTACCTGCTGGCGGTGTTGCTGTTGCTCGCGGCGGCCGTCGTCGCCCGCCGGTACGGCTCCCGCCTGCTGGCGCTGTTCATGGCGCTGTTCCCCCAGCGCCACGGCGGCGAGGACACGACGGGCACCGAGTGGGTCGCCGACCCGCGCAACGAGATCGAACGCGCGTGGCTCGCGATGACCGACCGCGCAGGTATCGCCCGTCCCCGCCAGATGACGACCGCCGAGTGTGCGGACGCGGCCGTCGCTGCGGGCCTCGACCGCGACGCGGTCTCCTCGCTGCGCTCGGTGTTCGAGAACGTCCGGTACGGCACCCAGCCCATCACCGACGAGGACGCCCGACGCGCCCGTGAGTCGCTGCGCCGGATGAACCTCGGAGGGAAGGTCTGATGGCGTCGCTGCGCCGCGCCCTCTGGTACCTGTTCGTCGTCCTCGGCGTCCTCGTCTTCGGCGGGGCGATGGCGGTCGTCCTCGTCCCCGGACTCGGCGAGGCGCTGCCCGTCGACGCCGCCATCACCGCGCTCGGGAGCGACTACCTCGTCGTCGCCGGTCTGGCCGTCGTCGCCCTCGGCGTCCTCGTCGTCATGCTCGTCGCGCGTGCGGCCAGCAGCGTCGACGAGGCCGCCCCCCCCGAACCGGAGTACGTCGAGTACGTCCCGGTGCTGGGCGCGGAGTTCGACGACCTCGTCGACGACGGCCTCGGCGTCCGAGAGACGTACTTCTCGGACCGTCCCGAGGAGGTCCGCGAGGACCTGCGCGAGCAGGCGACGCGGACGCTGATGCGAGCGCGCGGCGTCGCCCGAGAGGACGCCCGCGCACTCGTCGAGTCCGGCCGCTGGACCGACGACGAGGCGGCCAGCCAGTTCCTCGCGACCAACGGTGCTGCGCCCCGCTCGGCACGCATCCGGGCGGCGCTACGCGGCGAGTCGTGGCTCCAGTACGGGGCGCGTGCCGCCGCCGACGAGATCGTCGCCGTCGCCCGCGAGGCCGCCTCGAACGGGACGGCGTCGACGAGCGACCCGGGTGAGACGCCCGGTCCGACCGGGACGCCCGGAGGTGCCCAATGAGCAACGCTACTGCCGACACGACGACGAAGGCCCGGGCGACGAACACGGACGCGGCGACGGACGCGGACGCCGCGACCGACGCCGAGGTCGAGACGGCCACGTCGTCCAGCTACGGCCAGCGAGTCTCGACGGACGCCGACGGCGACGACCTGGTCGTCGAGGGCGAGCGCCGCCGGACCGGTCGGTGGCGTGGCATCGTCGCCGTCGCGCTGTTCGCCAGCGCGGTCGGCGTCCTCGCGAACACGCCGTTCCTGTTGCTCGCGACGGTGCCGGTCGCCGCCTACGCCGCCTACCCCCGACTGACGGGGTCGCCGTCGGCCACGCTCGCCGTCGAGCGGGTCATCGACGACGACACGCCAGACCGGGGCGACGACGTGGAGGTCACCGTCCGCATCACCAACACCGGCCGCTGGCCGCTGACCGACGTGCGGTTCGTCGACGGCGTCCCGCCGATGCTCGCGGTGCGCGAGGGGTCGCCCCGACACGCGACGTTCCTCTGGCCGGGGACGACGACGGAGTTCTCCTACACCGTCGGCGCGGAGTACGGCCGCCACCAGTTCGACCCCGTCACAGCCCTCCTGCGGGACGTCTCCGGGGGGACCGAACTCGAAGCAGAGGTCGACTGCGACCCCGCGACGGTGCTCACCTGCACCGACGCGGTGCCCGAGGTGCCGCTGCGAAAACAGACCCGCCACTCGACGGGCCGCCTCGTCACCGACGACGGCGGGGCGGGTATCGAGTTCCACCGCACCCGCGAGTACCAGAAGGGCGACCCGATGAGCCGAATCGACTGGAAGCGCTACGCGAAGACGGGCCAGCTGACGACCGTCGAGTTCCGCGAGGAGCGGGCGGCGACCATCGTGTTGCTCGTCGACGCACGGCCGAGCGCCTACCGCGCCAGCGCCGAGGGCGAACCCCACGGGCTGGCGTACAACCTCGCGGGTGCGGAACAGCTGTTGACCGCGCTCGGCGAGACCCGTGACTACGTGGGTCTCGCCGCCATCGGCCGGGAGTTCTGCTGGCTCGCCGCGGGCGTCGGCCTCGAACACGAGTTGACCGCTCGCGAACTGCTCGCGACCCACCCAGTGCTCTCGACGGTGCCGCCCGACGAGGACCCGACCGACCCCGACGAGCAGGCCGCCGAACTCCGGAAGCGGCTGTCGGGTGACGCACAGGTCGTCCTCCTCTCGCCGCTGGGCGACGAGTACATCACGTCGCTGGCGCTGTCGCTGGAGGCCAGCGGTCACCCCGTCACGGTCGTCTCGCCGGACGTCACGAGCGACGCGACGGTCGGCTCGCGGCTGGCGGGCGTCGACCGCGAAAACCGCATCAGCTCGCTCCGGCAGGCCGAAATTCCGGTCGTCGACTGGACGGTCGACGAACCGCTCGGCACCACCATCGTCAACTCGACGGAGGTGATGGACTGATGCGCGTCGACTACCGACCGCGTCGAGTCAGTTCGGCCATCGCCGTCCTCGCGGCGGCCGGGAGCGTCGCGGCGCTCGCGACGGTCTCCGAACAGTACCTCGCCGTCGGCATCTCGCTCGCCGGCGTGCTCGTCCTCGCGTTCGGGGCCGCCGTCTACCGTCGCGGCCTCCGAGTGCTCGGAGTTCCCATCGCGCTCGTCGGCGTCGCCGTCGGGTTCGCCGGGTTCGGCGTCGGCGTCTCGCTCGTCGGCGTCTACGACCGCAGCTTCACGTACACGGGCGAACTCATCGGGCTACTGGGCCTGCCGTTCATCGCGCTCGGCGTGTTGCCGGTCCACCGACGGCTGTCGCGACGGCTCGTCTCGCTGGGGTTCGCGTTCCTCGTCCTCGGCGTCGTGTTCACCGGCGCGGTCAACGGGACCGGTCCCGACCCCATCCCGCTGTTGCTGGGCATCGTCGCCGCCATCGTCGCCTGGGACGCCGGCGAGCAGGCCATCAACCTCGGCGACCAGCTCGGGAGCGACGCGCGAACCTGGCCCGCCGAACTGTCTCACTCCGGCGGCACCGCGGTGTTCGGCGGCCTCAGCGTCGGCACCGGTCTGGTGATGTTCAACGCCGACATCACCGGCCTCCCGCTCGAGAGCCTGCTGTTGCTCCTCGGTGCGGCGCTCGTGTTGATGGTCGCGCTGTACAAGTAGCGCTCTCACAGCGGCGAATCGCTCGAACGCCCCCTTCCCTCTCGCGCTCTCCCATCCCCCAGCGACGCGGCCGCTCCGCATCCGCCGCCACGCCTCACCCCACCGGCCGTCGTTCGCTTCGGTCTCTCGGCTGTTCCACCGTCTCGGTCAACGTCGTCGCCGTCGCCACTCGCGTCTTGGTGTGGCGATGCGCACAGGCTCGGGCCGTTCGTGGCCGTCCCGTGCTCGACGCGCCGCGTGGGTGTCGTTCACCGGTCGCTCGTCGGTGGTGGAGACGACGGGCGACTCGTCCGTTCGTCGGGACGGTAGACCGACGTGACAGAGATGTAGAATCGCGCGGCGAACGGGTGGTTCGGTCGTGACGGAGACGGTTCGACGTCCGCGACGAGTCGAGCGCGTCGCTCGCGAAGCGGGCGGCCGGAGAAATCGGTCGGAACGCGTTACGCGTCCTCGTCAGTCGTCGCCAGCCGAGGGCTGGCTCTGCTGGGCGGTGTACTGGACGGTCGGCACCTCGACGTTCTCCAGGAGGTCCATGACGACCGAGCGCTTGCTGACGTTTCCGACGCGGGCGTCGGCGGTGAGCACGAGGCGGTGGGAGAGGACGGTCGGCGCGATGGCCTTCACCTCGTCGGGCGTGACGTAGGCGCGGCCGTTGATGGCGGCGAGCGCCCGGGAGGCCTCGAACAGCCGCTGGGTCGCACGCGGGGAGACACCGGTCTTGACGCGCGAGTCCTCGCGGGTCGCCCGGCAGAGCCGCGTGATGTACCGGCGGACGTCCGGGTCGGTGTGGATGGACTCGGGGGCCTCGCGGAGTGCGACGGCCTCCTCGTCGTTCGTGACGCGCTGTGCGCCGGGCATCGCCGTGTCGCGCTCGGCGCGGCGGTTGATGATCTCCAGTTCGCCCTCCTCGTCGGGGTAGCCCAGGCTCGTCTTGATGATGAACCGGTCTTTCTGGGCCTCGGGCAGCGGGAAGGTCCCCTCCTGCTCGACGGGGTTCTGCGTCGCGATGACGAAGAACGGTTCGGGGAGGGTGTGGGTCGTGCCGTCGACGGTGACCTGGCCCTCCTCCATCGCTTCGAGGAGCGCGGACTGGGTCTTCGGCGAGGCGCGGTTGATCTCGTCGGCGAGCACGATGTTTGCGAAGATGGGGCCGGGCTGGAACTCGAACTCGCGGGTCTTCTCGTTGAAGATGTGGGTGCCCGTGACGTCGGAAGGCAGCAGGTCCGGGGTGAACTGGATGCGCGAGAACGACAGCCCGAGCGCGGTGGCGTACGACCGCGCCGTCAGCGTCTTCCCGGTGCCGGGGACGTCCTCCAGCAGGACGTGCCCACGGGCGAGAAAGCCCGTGAGAACCGTTCGTAACACCTGTCTGTCGGCGATGACCGCTCGCGACACCTCGTCGAGAATCGCGTTGCTTCGCGAGTGGACCTCCTGTATCTCCATGTGAGCGAACTGCGTCCTGAGCGGGCTTTGTTAAAGCCCGCATACGCCCGCGGGTCGGTGGAGGTCGTGGTTCACCGCCGGGAGTCGGTCGGTCGGGGGTGAGATTCCGGTTCGATGCCAGTAAAGCGCGGAAAACGCACCACGGGACGCGTTCCGGTGGCTTCGATTCACCGACGCTGTGATCGGTAATTCGACGTATAACTTTCCATAGGTCCCGTGTATCGGGTGGTGGAGCGTTTGCCGACCATGAGTCAGAACCCCAACAGCGGAACCGGTAACGCCGCACAGGGTAGTCAGGGACAGCAGTCTCACCAGGGCACCGCCCAGGGACAGCAGCCCCAGAACGCCCAGCAGGGCCAGCAGGCTCCGCAGGGCAATGGTCAGGGAGCGCCGCAGAACCAAACCCAGCAGGGTCGGACGCGGAACAAGGGCCCCAACAGCACGACCGAGGAGGTCGGTAGCTGGTTCACCGAGACGCTCGTTCGCGCGGGCATCCTCGTCCTCGGGGTCGCAGTGATGATCTTCGCCATCGGGCAGGCAGTCGGTGCGAGCCTGCTCGAACCACTGGCGGAGTTCTTCGCTTCCGGCACTGGTGCGTGGTTCATCGTGGCGTTCCTCGCGCTCCTGGTGATGGTGGCTGCGACGAAGAGTTGGCGTACCGTCAACTGAGTTCGCACTACTGTCGCACATTTTTCGGGTTACCGACGCCGTAGCACGCGCCGGGGACGCTTACGAGACCGATAACTAAGCGGCTAGCCAACGCAGTGTCTACTGCGCCCCGAAGGGGGGTGTCGAACCTTGGGCGACCGCCGGGACCCCACGTGCCATCGTCACTGCCAGCCAATTCCCACCCCCGGCCTGGCCCACGCGTTCCTTTTCGACGACCTATCACCTTCAACGAGTAGTCACGTTCCGAGAGGATTCGGAAGATAGTAGTGTGACGCTCCGAAGCGTTGTGCCGATGAGGGGGAACCGGTGAGCATCATCGCGTCCATCGTCGAGCGGTATCGTGGGTCAACCCGTATCTTCGAGTGCCGTCGCTGCGGGACGACACTGTGTGAGACGGACGACGTCTGTGAGGCGTGTGGGGAGCGGTCGATAGCCGTCTACGACCTCTGAGACACGACGCGAGTGCTCGGTGTGTGCGCCACTACCACCAGTGGAATCGCTACGCTGGCAGTTATTAACAGTATAATCTATACTAAAATTAAGTACGAAATAGATACTTTTTCGCTATCCTATCGACTGGATTGAAGTCGCTGTCGTGAGTACGACCGGGTATGTCCACCCGAGAGGAGTGGCCCACGTTCACGCTGGACTGTCAGTTCAACCCCGACGCCGAGGAAGGGTTCCCCACGCTCGCGCCCGACCAGTTGGTCGTCTACGACCCCGCGAACCGCCGCGAGGGGTGGTTGACCGCGACCCGCGGGGCGTACGTCGCGCTCGAAGAGGTCCGGTGACCGTCGGCTCACACCCCCGATTTCACCCCTCCGTCCCTGCTCGACGGCCCGTCACTGTCGGGTCGGCCGTGACGCTCGCCCGACACGCGGCCCCCGTTCGACCGTCGTCTCCCGGCTCGGCTCGTAGATCTCGTGTCTCGGCGGATTCGATATCGTTATGTCCACGGTTTGCGACCCCGAGACACGATGACCAGCAGTGGGGCGGACGACGTTCCGGCGAGTACGCGGGTGATTCGGCAGGTCGCCGACCGCGAGGCGGTCGAACCGATGCGACTCGACCCGCCACTGAACGACGTGGTCGACCCCGACGCCCTCGACAACCTGTTCGAGCGGACGGCCCCCGGGGGGTACGTGCTGTTCGAGTACTGTGGCTACGCGGTCCGCGTCGAGAGCGACGGCTCCGTCCACGTCGAGGCGGCGGCGGACGCCGAGTCGCCACCGCCGGCCGAACTCCGAGAGGAGTGACTGTCTTCTGCGGGAATAGGGATAGCTAAACCGTGGCATACCGCCGCATAACTATACGACGTTGTGGTGTACCGATAGGTGTTCAGGGCCACGCCATGAGAGAGAACATCGACACGACACAACAGCGCGACGCCGAGGTCCGAGAGGGGTCACTGTTCGCGTGGCCTCGGTTCGAACTCGACTACACGGTCGAACCGTACGACGACGCGCCGGACCTCTACACGTTCTACCCCCACGACGCGTCGGACGAAGAGATAATCACCCAGTGGATCTCCGCGACCGAGGACGCCCTCGTCGACGTCACCGCGGTCCGCTGAGACGCCTGCCTATCGGTACAGTCGGCCACCCACCTGTCTCACCGCGAACGACGCCGTTTCTGTCCACACGCTCACACGGTGAGTGACGACACCGGCGGCTGTCGAGTCGGGAGAGCGAGCCTCCTCGTCGACACTACCGACGCCAGCGCTCTCGAAGCCGACGGCTCGACGAGCGGCGAGTGAGGAGAACGGTCCGCGGGTGGTCTACGTCTACTCCAGGTCCTCGAGTTCGAGCAGGTCGCGGCTCCCGTCCGAGCGCCGCGAGAGGAACTGTGCGCCGACGAGCGCGAGCAGGCCGACGGCGATGACGACGGCAGCGATGGCCGGCACGAGTACGTTGGCCGCCACTGCGACGAGGAGGACGACGGCGACGGCGCTCAACCCGACGTAGTACCAGGTGAAGTCGCGGTGGTCGGACTCCTCGACGGGGAGATAGCGGACGATCTCCTCGGCTCGTTCGGTCAGCGTCACCGTGCCGTCGTCGCGGTCGTAGTCGGCGATGCCGAAGTCGTCGAGTTTCGGCAGGTGGGTCTGATAGAGCGAGACGTACACCCGCCGCCGGGCGGTGTCGTCGAGGTCCTCGACTGGAATCTCGTTCTCCCACGCCGCGATCTGCCCGGCCAACTCGTCGATGGTCGCGGGCTCCCCGCGCGTGTAAAGGTAGTACAGGATGTATCGACGACGCGAGTTACTGAGGATGTTGAACGCGTCGTCGAGCGCCAGCTCCGTCTCCTCAGCCATCAGTGTCTCTCGTTGCATGTGGGTCCGTCGAGCCCCCCTCGTTCAGCTACGCTTACAGCACCGCCCCCATCGGTGGTGGGTGCCGATACCAACGTCAACATGGACTTTACTGGGTCACGTGCGCCCTTTGTTACGGACCAGCTATCGGGCTCTCGTAGGCTCACACATCGGTCTGCTAACCTCGTCCATCACGGTTAGCGAACGCCTCGCTCACGGTTGCGTCGGTGAAACAAACCGGGGGGTCAGGAAACTGACGATTTACTTGGTGACTAACAAAATCGGTTATCCGATATTTTAACATGTCATGCAGATATTCGACCTGACCGGGTTCCAGCGTGACCTCCTGTACGTCATCGCTGGGTTGGACCAAGCGTCCGGCCAGTCAGTGAAGGAGGAGCTCGAAGCGCACACCGGCCGCGAGATAACTCACGGACGACTCTACCCCAATCTCGACGTTCTCGTCAACCGTGAACTCGTCGAGAAGGGCCAGATCGACCGCCGGACGAACTACTACGCGGTCTCCGATTCGGGCATGGAGGCGCTTCGAAGCCGTCGCGACTGGGAAGAGCAGTACCTCTCTTTCGACTGAGCCGCGGCGATAGCATCAGTATAACAATGCGCCGCAGTCGCCTCCGGACTCGTAGTAGCATGTCGTACGGTCCCTCGATTCGAACCGGGAGGTGTGTTTCGTGAGTGCTCGACGCTCCGGAGCGTCGGCCATCCCGTTCGACCTCATCGTCGTCCTGTTGTATCTCGGCCTGGTCAACTGGCTACTGGCCTCGAACGCACTGGGTGCGCCCGGCAACACGCTCCGCATCGTCCTGACGCTGCCGTTGGTCGTGTTCGTCCCGGGGTACGCGCTGGCGGCCGCGGCGTTCCCGCGTGCCCCCTCCGGCGAGCGCCGTGGGTCACTGCTCGACCGGGTGCGAGAGCGCCCGTCGGGCATCGACACCACCGAGCGCCTCGCGCTCGGGTTGGGGCTCTCGCTGACGCTGCTCCCCATCGTGGGCGTGCTCGTCGCGTTCCAGCCCGGACCGATGACGGCCGAGCCGGCGGTCGTCGCGCTCTCGGGGGTCGCCGCGCTGTTCACCGTCGTCGCGGCCATCCGCCGCTGGCGGCTCTCGGCTCAGGAGCGCTACGGCCTCCCGCTCGGGTACTGGAACGCCGTCACCGGCCGCTCGACCGAGGGGTCACGCACGGACGTGCTCCTCTCGGTGGGTCTCGGCGTCTCGGTCGTCCTCGCGCTCCTCGCGGGGGGGTTCGCGATCACCTCGCCGCAGGATGCCCAGCGCTACACGACGTTCAGCGTCGGCCACCTCGACGAGACGGGCAACTACGTCTTCGGCTCGGGCGGCGAGTTGAGCGAACCCATCGAGCGCGGCAGCGCCGTCGAGTCGGCGTTCTACGTCCAGAACAACGAACAGCAGACCGTCGAGTACACCGTCGTCATCCAGGTGCAGAAAGTCGACGACGAGGGCAACGTCGTCCAGACGAGCGGGGTCACCCGCTATCGCCAGACGCTCGAACCGGGCGAGGAGTGGATCAACCCCCACCGCACCACCATCAGCTACGAGGGTGAGAACGTCCGACTCGCCTACCTGCTCTACAAGGGTCCCATCACCGGGTCCGTGAGCATGGACACCGCCGACGACACCGGGTTCCACGCGCTCGACGTCGGCACCGAGGACGAGGACGGCTGACTGCGACCGGCGCGTCCGCGACGCGTCACACGCCTCTCGGCCGGACCACTCGCCGACTACCTCCCTATTCTCTCCGCGCTGACTCCTCGGCGACGGCCACGCCGTGCCAGCCGTTTCGCCGACACACCACGCCCAGCGTTCGCCGACACGTCCCGCCACTCCTCCGTGACTGGCGCTCGGTGTCGCCAGCGCCGTCGTCGACCGAGTTCCTGGTTCGCCTCCGCCGCTCGCAGTCGTTGGCCGTCGGTGTCGGTCGCTGCTCGCCCGTCGGGAGCGTCGACCCGCCACCAGCGCCCGCGTGGTCTCGTGTTCTCGTCGGTTCGGACAGTGTGACCGGTTCGGCGGTGTGACGACGCGAGGACGTAGCGGTGTGACGATGGCTCGTCGCCGAGGTCTCCCCGCGGTCGGCCACCGGTTCCTCGCGTCGGGACTCCGACGGTCGGCCCCGACTGGGTGGTCTGTCGGTAGGTGGTCGTGACCGGTGACCTGTCGGTCGACCCGAGCGACGCGCCGACACCCGCCGTCGGCGCTCGCCGACGCCGGTCTCGGTCGTGGTGACTCTCCTCGTCGCGGTTCCGGTCGTCCGTTTCTCCGTGCGCTCACACCGACTCGGTGTGTCTCGGTCGCGTGACCGAGTCGGCGCACACTGGGTGGACGACTAGGTCGGTGGGTGTTGGCGGTCGTTACTCGTCCGCCGTGTGCCGAGACGGCCGTTAGCCCGGTCCTGACGCTTCGGACACGACGCTTAGGCGACACCCAACCGCAGTTTATCACAGCCCTAGCGAACGGGACGCTCGGGGCGTCTCGCCTGCAAGTTCCGCATAACAAAGCGCCACTTCGGAGTGTACTCTAGCAGTCAAACTCGCGCCCACCGTGGCGCAGGGGTCGACCACACAATCCATGCAGGACGCACACGAGACACGAAGGCAGACGGAGAGCGGCCGGTGGCAGCCCACCGGCGCTCGCGAGGAGAGCGTCGCCGTCATCACGGCGAGTGGTGACCGTGTACCGTGACAACTCCGTGGGGGTCGTCGTCCCCGCGTACAACGAACAGGGCCTCGTCGGCGGCGTCATCGAGACGATGCCGACGTTCGTCGACCGTATCTACGTCGTCGACGACCGCTCGACCGACGACACGTGGGCGGAGATCCTCGAGGCCTCCGACCGCGTGAACAGCGAACGGGCACGCGAGCCCGTCGCGACGGTCGCCGACGGCGGCGTCGCCCACGACGGTCCCGTCGTCCCGATGCGCAACGACCGGAACATGGGTCGCGGCGCGAGCGTCAAGCGCGGCTTCGAGCGAGCGCTCGCCGACGACATGGACATCGTCGCGATGATGGACGGCGACGGCCAGATGGACCCCGAGGTGCTCGACCACCTCCTCGACCCTATCGTCGAGGACCGCGCGGATTACACCAAGGGCAACCGGCTGATGGCCGGCGGTGGCTGGACCGGGATGTCCCGATTCCGCCTGTTCGGGAACCACATGCTGTCGTTCCTGACGAAGCTCTCGTCGGGCTACTGGTCGGTCGGGGACTCCCAGAACGGCTACGCCGCCATCTCCAGCACGACGCTCCGCAAGCTCGATGTCGACGGCCTCTACGAGGACTACGGCTTCGAGAACGACATCCTCGCGAAGCTCAACCTGCTCGACGCGCGGGTCGCCGACGTCCCGCACCCGGCGGTGTACGGCGAGGAGACGAGCACCATCCGCTACGGGTCGTTCATCCCGCGAGTGTCGCTGTTGCTCGCCGGGAACTTCGGGACCCGCGTCCGCTCGAAGTACCTCGGCGGCGGCTTCCACCCCGTCGCACTCTGTTACCTGTTCGCAGTGTCGGCGCTGCTCGCCGGCCTGCTCGGATCCGCGTACTCGTTCGTGCTGTGGGCGCAGGGGTCGGTGGTCCCGGCGCTGGTCTCGTCGGTCGTCCTCCTGCTCGGGGGCCTCTCGCTGGTGACGGCGCTGGCCTTCGACGTCCGGCTGAACGCCCACCTCGCCGCCGAAGCGGAGTAGCCGCGACCGGTGGTGTGAACTTCTAGCATAGCTAATGCAACGGCGCAGACGCCGGAAGAGGCGTAACGGCACGGTAACAAAGCGGCAACACCGATTGAGGGCACACAACAGATGAACGCGACAACCCGGAGCGAACCATGAAGTACGAGGACACGCGGCGGCGGCGTCGGTCGAAGCTGCTGCTCATCGTCGGGTTCCTCGCGCTCACGTTCGCTATCGTGCGTGCGCACCTCGCGCCCGCCCAGGGGTACGAACTGTCCATCTACGGCGCGACGCCGGCCACCGTCTGGCTCGGTGTCGCCATCGCGCTCGTCGTCAGCGTGGCTGTCACCGCGCTCCGACCGAAGGGGTGGCTCGTACCGGCGGCGCTCGGCCTCGCCATCTTCGCGACGGCGCTCGTCGTGTTCATGCCGACGGTCCGTGGCTACTTCGGCTACGGCCAGCACGACGCCATGACCCACCTGGGGTGGGCGCGTGGCATCATCACCGGCGAGATGGAGGCCATGGACATCTTCTACCCCGGTGGCCACAGCGCCGTCGGACTCATCCACACTATCACGGGCATCTCCGTCCCGCGCTCGATGATGCTGCTCGTCCAGTTGCTGGCGCTCGGCTACCTGGTGTTCGTCCCGCTCATCGTCCGCACGCTGGTCGACGACCTGGCGGGGACGGCTATCGCCGTGTTCGCAGCGTGCCTGCTCCTGCCGGTGACGAACATCTCGACGTACCTCGACTTCCACCCGTACACGATGACGACGTTCTTCTTCACCGTCATCCTGTTCTTGCTGTTCGAGTATCTCTCCCGACACTCGCGGGGGCTGGCGAACGGCCTGACTGCGACGGGGCTACTGCTCTTGCTCAGCACCACGGCGGCGGTGCTGTTCCACGGGCAGGTCGCGCTCAACGTCCTCATCCTGTTCGCGACCATCGCGCTCGTCCAGAAGCTCTACCGCTGGCTCCCCGGCGGGAGCGTGTTCGCGGACGCGCGCTCGCTGGCGATGCCGACGGTGCTGTTCGGCGCGTTCTACGTCCTCTGGGCGTCGCGCTACCAGATCGTCTACACGATGTTCGGGAAGGTGTACGACGCCGTCGCGAAGTACGTCGAAGGCCAGAACAGCCCCGGGCAGGGCATCCAGAGCCAGACCGACTCCGCCTCGTCCATCGGCGTCAGCATCGTCGAACTGTTCATGAAGCTGTTCTTCGTGAAGGCGGTGTTCGTCGCGCTGGGGGCCATCCTCGTGTTGGTCGCGCTCGCGGGCCGTCTCGACGACGAGTCGGGCGAGCGCAACGAGGCTATCACCTACTTCGCGTACGGGGGGCTGGTGCTCGGACCGTTCTTCCTCGCGCACTTCCTCGGGAGCATCTCGCGGTACTTCTTCCGACACGTCGGGTTCGCGATGGTCATCGCGACGCTGCTCGGCATCGTGATGATGCACTCGTTCTACCGGGCGGTCGCCGGCGGGAAGTACGAGCGCTCGGTCCGCACCATCGGGGCCGTCGCCATCCTCGGGGCGCTGTTGCTCTCGTTGCTGGTGGTGTTCCCCTCGCCGTACATCTACCTCTCGAGCAGCGGGGTTCCCCAGCAGATGCACGACGGGTACGACACCGCCTTCGAGTACAACGAGACGGACATGCGCTGGAACGGTATCCGCGGCGCGCCCGGGCGCTACGAGGACGGTCTGCGTGGTCCCTCCATCTTCCCGTGGGGTGAGATCGACGAGCAGAACCTGCTCGCGGACAACCTGACGACCCACTCACCGTATCCGTACTACTTCGCGGTCTCGGAGTTCGACCGTCAACGGGAGATCGGCGCCTATCGTGGCGCGACGTTCTCCGAGGAGGCGTTGAACTCCATCACCGACGAGGACGACGTCAGCAAGGTGTTCAGCACCGGTGAGCTGACCATCTACTACGTCGACTCCTCGAACCCGCCCGAGCAGCAAGACCAGGGCGGTGACGACGGGGCCGCCGGCGAAGGGACCGGTGGCGAGGACGCCGGGGGCGGTGACGCCGGCGAGGGTGAGGGCGGCGGCGACGCCCAGTCGACGGAGGCTCCCTCGTCCGGAACCAGCACGCCCATCCCCGTGGTGACGCCCGAACCGACCGCGACGCCCGCGCCGACCGGCGGCACCGACACGGGTGGCGACACCGGTGGCGGCGAAGCTGGCGACGGAACCGGCGGTGAGGCCGGCGACGGTACCGACGGCGGCACCGACGCCGGAGCGGGCAACGAGACGGGCGGCGACACGGGCGGGGAGACGTCGACCCCGACGGGCGGTGACACCGGCGGCGGGACGGACACGCCCACGGGTGGCGACACCGGCGGGACCCAGACGGGCACGGGCGGCAACACCTCGGCGTCTGTCGGTTTCGTCGTCCCGCCCCGCGTCTTCGGGTAGCTCCGTCGCTGAGGCGGCCGTAGAATAGGAGTAGCCGTCCTGAGGCGGCTGATTTAATACTATTACTCCCAATCTTTATACCGGTAAGGGCGTCCTTTCGAATCGTATGGCACACGACTCGGAACGCGGATCGGAAAGCGACGAAATCACGAACGAGACGGCTGAAGACGGCAGTAAATCCCTGCTTAACCGCCGCTCGTACATGAAGCTCAGCGCGGCAGCGGCGGCGACGGTCGGTGCGGCGACGGTAGCGGGGACGGCCAGCGCGGCCACCTCCCGACACGGCATCTCGTTCGACCGCGTCGTCGACGCGGTCGACGACCTCGGGTGGGACCCCGACGGCGACGACCCCATCGACGTCCCGAACGACGACGGCCTGCTCATCGAGGTCCCTCCCGGTGACTACGTCTTCCGTGGCACGGGCAGCGACGACGGTATCGTCGACGGCGACCTCCGGAACTGGGGCCTTCGTGGTCTCGGTGACGGCCCGCGCGACGTCACCTTCCGCGCGAACAACGGCGAGTCGGGCTACTTCGTCCGCGCCGGCTACAACTCCAACGGCATCCTCCTGGAGAACTTCACCTTCGACAACACCGACGACCGTCGCGGCGGCGACATCGGGAACTTCCTGCAGGCGCAGGACAACGTCGAGGTCCACGACGTCGACCACGTCGGCTTCTCCGGGCGCGAACCGTACTGCCGCTGGTCGATGCTCCCGGCGATGAAGAGTTCGGGCGGCACCGCGAACATCGTCAACTACAACAAGACCGGCCCGTCGGTGTTCGCCGGTCACGGCGCGAGCGACGGTGGCGGTGGCGTGTTCGACCACGAGGGCCACGTCAACTTCAAGAACTGCGAGATTTCGAACCAGGGCGGTGACGGTGGCCTCTACACCGGGAAGCACAACGGCAGCATCGTCTTCGAGGACTGTGTCTTCCACAACAACGACATGGCGGGCATCCGCACCGCCGCGGGCTCGGAGCTCCGCAACTGTGAGATCGTCATCGACTGGGACAACGCGCACCCGGACAACGTCATCGACGACCAGAAGGCACCGACCGGCACGATGGGTGTCTACTTCTCCAGCGCCCAGTACGGGAAGTCGGGCGGTGGTATCTACAACTGCGACATCCGTATCCTCTCGACGTACAAGAACGCGATGGCGGGTATCCTCATCAACCCGTCCGACGGGGACATCGACATCCACAACACGAGCGTCCACGTCGACGTCGACGGTCTGCGTCCGGTCTGGTTCATGGACCCGCGCGAGCAGCGCTTCGACAGCCACACGACGCCCGACCGACCGTGGGGTGCGAGCATCAAGAACCTCGTCGTCACCGGTTCGGGCGACTGCAAGGGCAAGGCCGCGGTCATCATCGAGGGTCGTGACGGGACGACCATCACCGACTCGTGCATCCAGATGCCCAACGGCGACGGCATCCACATCGACGGCGCGGACGACTGTACCGTCGAGAACACGAACGTCAACGTCGGCGGTCGTGCGACGGCGTTCCGCGACAGCTCCGTCTCGACGAACGGCCTCACGAAGGGCGACCGCTGTCCGCTCCCCGACGAGACGTCGACCGGCCCGAACGGCGGGTCCAGTGGCGGCTCGGGCGGTTCGGACGACTCCAGCGGTTCGGACGGCTCGAACGACAGTGGCTCCGACGGGTCGTCCTCGCAGTCGCTGACCATCACGGCCGACGCGAACATGCGCTACCACGTCCGCGCCGACAACGTCAGCGAGGCCGCCGACGCCGGCGACCAGATGCTGACCCTCGACAAGGACGGTAACGGTGCGTACGGCGCACTCGCGAAGGGCCAGTCGGTCGCGCTCACCGTCGACGCGTTCCGGTGTGCGGCCGTCGACCCCGAGGACGGCGCGACGATGAAACTCGACGACGAGGTCCTCCCCGTCGAGAACTACGGGACGATGAGCACGCCCGCGTGGGAGGTCGGTCTCGACGTCCCCGTCCCTACGGGCGGCAGCACCGACGACGGCAGTGGCGACGGCAGCGCCGACCAGCCCGAATCCGGTGACGGCTCGCCCGCAACCATCAGCATCATCGGCCTCTCGGACGACCAGGTCGCGGAGTACACGTTCACGACCGACGGCTCGGTCGAGTCGGACCCCGACCGCGGGACGTTCGACGACGAGGACAACATCTCCGGCGGCACCGTCAGCGGGACGGTCGCCGGCGGCGTCGACAGCTACATCGTCTCCGGAGCCATCACGGCCTTCGACATCACCGAGGGTGCGGAGGTCTACCGAGACGACCTGAAGGTCGACCCGCAGTCGCTCGTCGAGGAGTCGAGCGGTTCGGACGACTCGACGGACGGTTCGACGGGCGGCTCCGACGGTTCGAACGACTCCAGCGGCTCGGGCGACTCGGGTCGCGGTTCGACGGGCGGTTCGGACGGCTCGGGCGACACCACGCTCCCCGAGGGCCAGAACGTCGTCTCCGTCGTCGGCACCAGCGAGGGCGAGACCGGCGTCTACCAGTTCACGGTCACCGAGGCCGTCGAACCGAACCCCGAGAAGGGTTCGTTCGACGCCAACGACAAGATTTCCGGGACGAGCGCCGAGGGGACCGTCGCGGGCGGCGTCGACAGCTACGTCGTCACCGGTGAGTTCTCGGAGTTCGTCCTCGAGGGCTCGGCGGAGGTGTACCTCAACGGTGAACAGGTCGACCACGAGTCGCTCGTCACCGCCGACGGCGTGCCCGAGAACAGCATCACGGTCGTCGGCACCGCCGAGGAGCCCGCGACCTACCAGCTGACGGTCGACGGCTCGGTCGTCCCGAACCCCGAGAAGGGGACGTTCGACGACGAGGACAACATCGTCGACAAGAGCGCCGAGGGCGCGGTCGTCGGCGGCACCGACAGCTACCGGTTCTCCGGTGCGGTCACGCACTTCGAACTGAACGGGCCGGCCGTCGTCTACGTCAACGGCGAACAGGTCAGCCCCGACCTGCTCGGCGAGGTCGAGGACCCGCGACTCGGCGACCTCATCGTCGTCGACGGGACGGGCTCGAGTGGCCGCTGTGACTACCAGTTCTCGGTCGACGGCCACGTCGAGAAGAGCCTGGAACTCGGCGACATCGAGGCCGAGGACACCATCCGGAACGGCACCGTCGCCGGCACCGTCGAGGGCGAACGCGACGCCTACCGCTTCGCCGGGACGCTCACCGGCTTCCGCATGGACGGGTCGGCGACGCTCCGGTTCCAGCCCCAGACGAACTAAACGGTCGTTCGCCATCGATTCGGTCGCGTTCCGGTTCGGCGTCAGCGTTACGTCGAACATAACGCGGGTTTCTCCCGCTTTCTCGCACGCTGAGCGGCGGGGCTGTCACTCGGTGCCGAACGCGGCCGCCCGCCGCTCGTCGCGGTCGTTCACCGGTCCCTGCCGCTCGCTCCCGCCGGGGTCGTTCTCGACAGGCGTGTCATAACAAAGGACGAGTCCGCCGGATATCTAGCCAGATGACGATGTCACGGTACTCCCCTCTGGCGCGTCGACAGCGGGGTTCTCCCGCGGAGGGTCGACGATGACGACGGTGTGTGTCCACGGGCTCGGCTACGTCGGCCTGCCGACCGCCGCCCTGTTCGCGCACAACGGCTACGACGTCGTGGGGTTCGACGTCGACGAGCGCAAGCTCGACCGACTCCACCGCCGCGACCTCACCCTCGGCGAGGCCGACCTCGAAGCGTACATCGTCGAGGCACTCGAGGAGGGGACGCTCACGCCGTCTGCGACCGTCGAACCGGCGGACGTCCACCTCATCTGTGTCCCGACGCCGCTCGACTTCGAAGCCGAGCGCGCGGACCTGAAGTACGTCCTCTCGGCCGCCGACGCCATCACGGACGTGCTCCGCGAGGGCGACACGGTGATCCTCGAGTCGACGGTCCCGCCCGGAACCACCGAGGGGCCGCTGCGCGAGGCGCTCGAACGCTCGGGCATGCGCGCTGGCGAGGACTTCTATCTCGGGTACTCCCCGGAGACGGTGTTGCCCGGCGACATCCTCCACGAACTGCGAGCGAACGACCGGTTCGTCGGCGGTGTCGACGAGCACTCGACGGACCACGCGGCGGCGCTGTACGAGCCGTGTATCGACGGCACCGTCCACCGCACGCCCGACGCGACGACCGCCGAGTTCGTCAAACTCGCCCAGAACGCCTACCGCGACCTGAACATCGGGTTCGCCAACGAGATGGCGCGCATCGCGCGTGACTACGGCGTCGACTCCAGAGCGGCCATCGCGCTCGCGAACCGCCACTCGCGCGTCGACATCCTCCAGCCCGGACCGGGCGTCGGCGGCCACTGCCTGCCGGTGGACCCGCTGTTCTTCGCCCACGACTCGGAGTCGCTGGACCTCATCTACAGCGCCCGCCGGGTCAACGACGGGATGTCCCAGTACGTCGCCGACATCCTCGAAGCCGAACTCGGGTCGCTGGAGGGCAAGCGCGTCGCCGTCCTCGGCGTCGCCTACAAGGCGAACGTCGACGACACGCGCAACTCGCCGGGGCTGAAACTCGCCCAGACGCTCAAGCAGGCGACGCCCGAGCGCGCGCTCGCCGACGGCGGCCTCGCGCTCGACACGCGGGTCGCCGACCCGCTCGTCGACGACGAGAGCCTCGACCTAGTCAGCGTCGACGACGCCGTCGCGGACGCCGACGCCATCGTCGTCGCCACCGACCACGACGTGTTCCGCGACCTCGACCCCGCCGCAATCCGCGGAAAGATGCGCGGGAACCTGCTGCTCGACACGAAGGGGACCATGGACGCCGACGCCTGGACGGGTGCCGGCTTCGACGTGGTCGGGCTATGACGGTGTCCGAGCAGTCGCCCGCGGCGATGAGCCGCCAGCAACGCGTCTGGATCGACCTCGCCAGCCCATCCCACCCGTTCTTCTTCAAGGCCATCGCCGACGGTCTCGACCTGCCGACGGTCGTCACGGCCCGGGAGAAGACCGAGACGGTACCGCTGGCGAAGGAGGCGGGCTTCGAGTTCACCGTCCGCGGGAAGGACTACGACAACCAACTGCTCCGGACGATGGGGGTCCCGCTGCGGACGTTACAGCTGTCGGCGCGAACGCCCGACGCGGACGTCTCGCTGTCCCAGCGCAACGCGATGTGCGTGCTGGCCTCGAAGGCCCACGGCATCCCCTCCATCCACTTCACGGACAACGACATCACCTACTACCTCGACACGCCGTTGGTCGAGGAGGGGTTCAACTACTTCCGGGCGATGGCGACTGCCCACGTCGTCCCCGACGCGTTCCAACTGGCCGAACTCACCGACTACGGCGCGTCGCGTGACTCCATCCACACCTACGACGGGTTCAAGGAGGAGGTCTGTGTCGCGGACTTCGAACCGGACCCCGAGTTCCTCGGGAAACTGCCGTTCGACGACTACGTCGTCGTCCGGCCAGAGGCCATCGGCGCGGCGTACGTCGACCTCGACCCCGAGGACTCGCTGGTCCCCGCCGTGCTCGAACAGGCCATCGACGCGGGGATGAACGTGGTGTACCTGCCACGGCGTCCCGGCGACCGGAAGCACGCCGCCCCGTACTCGACCGACCGCGTGTTCGTCCCCGACGACCCGCTACCGGGTCTGCAGCTGGCGTGGCACGCCGACTGCACGCTCACTGGGTCGGGGACGATGGGTCGGGAGGCCGCGGCGATGGCGAAACCCGCCGTGTCCTTCTTCCCGCACACGATGCTCTCGGTCGACCAGCACCTCGTCGAACAAGAGCGCGTGTTCCACTCACGGGACCCCGCGGACATCGGCGAGTTCCTCACCGGTCTCTCGAAGGAGGACGTCGAACCCGACCTCGACCGCGCCCGCGCAGTGCGCGACGAGGTCGTCGACATCACGGGCAGCGTCATCGACGACTGCACGTAGTCGTCACCGACGCTCCCTCGCGTCGTCGCCCGCTCACGCGACGACGGTGACCGCGAACTGACCGCCGGCACTTTTCTGGTCCGTTCGACACACTGTCTCCAGAAGATACATCCCCGACCGTTCTGCACGTCGAGACGAATGGAGGACAGTCGAGTGCTCGGCGTGGTGTTGGTGCTGCTCGGCGTCGTGTTCGTCGTGGAGTCGGGGACGCTCGCGTACGGGCCGTCCGGCCTCTCGTCGTTCCAGGCGGAGATGCTGCGGCTGTACGGTGTCTGCCTGGCGCTCCTCGGCGGGGTGTACGCCGTCGGGAGCCACTCGTTCAGAGCCGGTGCCGGAGTCGCCTTCCTGAGCGTGGCGTACTTCGTCGGTAGCGTCGCCCGTCGCTACGCGGAGACGGTCGACGTCCCGACGGCCATCGTCGGATTCGGGAACCCGTTCCTCCACCTGTTCAGCGCGTTCGTCGTCGCGGGCGTGGCCATCTACCTCTGGTTGCGACTCCTGACGACGCGATACGTCTGAGTCCGAGGAGACCGGCCGTGTCCTCGCGACTCCCCGTTTCGCTGCGTGGTCCCCGTTCGTCTCACCCCGGAAGGCCCCACTTACCAAAGCACGGGGTCGCCGTAGCGAGGGTCGATGCAATCCGTCCACCGTTCTCCGTCGGGCGACCTCGACCCCGACGTCGTCCGCGAGTACCTCGACGACGCCCTCGCGTACGCCCGGAGCGAAGACTACGCCGGCTGGGACCCCTACGACGGGCTGAACAGCCCCGTCCTCGAACCGTTCGCACGCAACTGGTTCACGCGACTAGTCTGCATGCACGGCGTCCACAAGTTCCCCGCGAACCTCCGCCCGCTGCTGGGCATCGAGAAGGAGCGTAACGCGAAGGGCACCGCGCTGTTCGCGACCGCACAACTCGACGCCTACGAGAAGACCGGCGACGAGTCGTACCTGGAGGAGGCCGAGTCGCTCCTGGAGTGGCTCTGGGAGAACCGCTCCATCCAGGCCGACAACAACGCGTGGGGCTACAACTTCGACTGGCAGAACTCGAACAAGTTCTTCCTGCCGGAGTACTTCCCCTCCATCGTCGCCAGCGTGTTCGTCGCCCAGGCGTTCGTCCGCCACTACGACATCACCGGCGAGGAACGGTCCCTCGAGGTCGCCGACGGCACCGCCCGGTTCATCATGGAGGAGATCAACCGCGTGCAGGTCCGGGAGTTCGAGACGTTCGCGTACACGCCCTACGACGACTACGTGGTCGTCAACGCGAACGCGCTGGGTGCGAGCCTGCTCGCCGTCGTCGGCGACCGAACGGACAACGAAGCGTACGGCGAGCGTGCCGACGAGGTGATGGCGTTCGTCCTCGACGTCCAGGACGAGAAGGGCGCGTGGTACTACTCCGAACCCTCGGATGGGTCGCGCCTCTCTCACGACAACTTCCACACGGGGTTCGTCCTCGAGTCCATCCACGACTACCTCGAAGTCCGTCCGGACGAGACGCTCCAGGCGGCCTACGACAAGGGGATGGCGTTCTACCGTGCCGAACTGTTCGACGAGGGCGGCGCGCCGCGCTTCGAGTCGGACAAGCGCTACCCGCGTGACGTCCACGCCTCCGCGCAGGCCATCCGCTCGTTCGTCAAGGACGGCTCCCCGGAGAGCCTGGCGCTGGCGGCGGACATCTTCGAGTGGGCCATCGAGAACCTGTTCGACGAGTCGGACGGCCACTTCTACCGACGACGCGGACGCGTGCTCAGCGACAAGACACCCTACATGCGCTGGAACCAGGGCTGGATGTGCTACGCCCTCGGAACCATCGTGAACCGCCTGGACTGACCGGAGACCGTCTCCGCCTCCCGTCCGGCTCCTCCGGTCTCCCCCTCCTCCCCTTCCCCTTCTCCCCTTCCTTCCTCACTCGTTCCCCGCCTTCCGCCTCCGGAGCGCCGTGGCTACTCGACCGGCAGCGTCGCTTCGACGAGGTTGCCGACGCCGCGACGCAGTCGCTGGGAGATGGCTCGCGGGCTGACGTCGAACCGTTCGGCGAGGTCCGCCAGCGTCGCGGTCCGCGGGGTGCTGTAGTAGCCCTCGTGGTAGGCGGCGACGAGCGTCTCGCGCTGGATGGCGGTCAGCGCGGCGCAGACCGCCCCGTCGCTGGCTGGCCGGCGGCTGACCTCGACCGGAATCGCACGTTCGGCGGCGACCCGACGGAGTTTCGTGAGGTCGCCGTTGGCCGCCGTCCGGACGCAGAACTCCCAGGTCCGGTCGTCGCCTTCGGCCGACAGCAGCGTCAAACCGACGTCACCGAACGCGTCGAACAGCTCCGGCGAGTCCGACGCACCCAGCGAGGCGACCGAACAGCGTAGGCCACCGTCGACGCGTTCCTCACAGTGGACTCCCTCGACGTCGCGCGACTCCAGTTCGGCGAGGTACCCCTCGGGGTCGTCCGTCCACACCCACGCGGTGAGCGGGGCGTCTCGCTGGACCGTCCGTTCGAGTTCGATACGAGCACCCGCGACGCTCAGCGCCCGCCCCAGTCGAAACTCCGCTGCCGGGGCTGAGATCGTTCCAACTACGCTCATAGTCTTCAGATGTGAACCGTCAGGGGATACCGATTGTCCCGTAATAGAAAGGCACTCGGGGGCCGGTGGCCGATGGCCGGACCCCGAATGAGTAGGTGTGCGAACGGTTGGTCAGCGAGGACCCGGTGGCGTCGGACTGACCACGTGGGCCTCGCGACCGCGGACCGCGACGCTGGCGGACCGTGGAGGTCCTGGTCTCAGACGTAGCCGAGGTCCTTCAGTCGGTCCTCGACGACCTCGTGGTCGATGTCCTCGTCGGTGGCGACCGGTTCCTCCTTTGTGATGGTCCGGCGCGGGCCGTTGTCGTAGACGTGCCACGGCACGCGGACCAGTTCGTCGATGTACATGCCGATGGGGTGGCCGTACACCTTCGAGGGGATCGGGAGGCCGCGTTCGCCGAACGCCTGGCCGTGGTCGGAGGTGACGACCGTCCGCCCGCCGAGGTCGTCGAGCAGCTCCGAGACGTGGTCGAGGACGATGTCGAGGCTCTCCTCGGTGCCCTTCACGAAGTACTCGTCGGGGATGTCGATCTTCCCGTCGCGCTTCTCGTCCCAGATGGCGAGCGTGTCGACGTCGAAGTGGTCCCGGCCGGTCGGGCCGATGAACGGGTAGTGTGGCTGGAGGTAGTGGACGATGAGGCGCTTGTCGGGGTACTGCTCTGCGGCCTCCTTGGCGTACTGCCCGAGCGTCTCGGGCATCACGGTCCGGAACTCGTCGTCCCAGCCGTCCTCCTGCCAGACGTTGACGACGGCGTGGAGCTTCGCGTTCAGTTCGGACTCGTTGCGGTGGAGCATCGGACTCGCGGTGACGTACACCGTGTCGGTGAGGTCGCGGTCCGCGAAGTTCGCGGTGAGGAACTCCCAGGTCGCCGACCCGCGCGAGATGCGCGACTCGGTCCGACCGGGAAGCGTGCTGCGCTCGCAGAACATGTCGTAGCGACACGCGTCGAGGATGAGCAGGTTGTCCCAGTCCTCGGCGAACAGGTCGATACCCCGTTCGTTGTACGACCAGCGGTTGCCCCGGCGGTGGGCGACCCGGTTCAGCTCCTGGGTGATGAGCGACGGCGAGTCGAGCGCTCGACGCACCTGTGACAGCGAGTACATGGGTCAGAGGAGTCGCTGTGGCGGTATTGTTATGTGTCGTATACCGTTCGAACGGTCGGTTCACGTGTCGAATACACCCCACCTAGCGACCGTCGTCGCGGGACCGAACCGGTGGCCGACCGTCCCCCACCGGCAGTCGAGCGACCGTCGGCCGCTGGTCGCTCGGGGCGCTAATCGGGCGGCGTTACGACCCGCTCGCGGCGCGTCGTCCGTTCAGCGCCCGTTTCGCCCGCTGGGCCGTCCGGAACAGCCGTCGTCCGCCCAGGCCGAGTCCGAGGTGGACGTAGCCGTCGTGGTCGGTCGGGTCGGCTCGAATCGCCTGCCAGGCGAACCGCCGGGCGTCGTCGTAGTGCCCCGCCTTCAGCGCCGCCGAGGCGACGAAGTTCGAGCGCGTCGAGACGAGTCGCCGCTCGACGCGCGGCCCGTACTCGGCGGCCAGCGGCCGGAACGTCTCGACGAACAGCGGGTAGGCGACGTCGCGCTTCGTCTCGAAGTCGTCCGTTATCTGGCCGTGGTCGCCCATGCGGTGGACCGCCAGCGGTTCGGACACCGACGCGACCGCACAGTGCTGTGAGAGGCGGATGGGCCACTCGCGGTCCTGCCAGCACGGGAAACGGTCGTCGGGCGTGCCCGCGACATCGACGACCGAGCGCCGAGCCATCAGCGTCGAGAACGTGCCGAACGGCTCGCCGTACAGCAGTTCGACGGTCGCGTCGCCCGACAGCGTCGGGCGCATCACGTGCGAGACCTCGCCGTCGACCTCGTAGCGCAGGCCCGTCGTGACGACGCCGACGTCGGGGTCCTCGAACGCCGCCAGCTGGCGCTCAACCTTCTCGGACAGCCAGACGTCGTCGTCGTCGATGAACGCGACGAACTCGCCGGTCGACTCCTCGATGCCCGTCGTCCGGGCGGCGCTCGCGCCCTGGTTCTCCTCGTGGCGGACGACGCGGAGGGAGCGGTCGCCGGGGTCGACGCCGGCGAGCTGTGGTTCGACGGGGTCGGGCGAGCAGTCGTCGACGACGACGACCTCGATGTGGTCGTACGTCTGGTCGAGGACGCTCTCGACGGCCTCGGTGAGGAACTCCGGTCGGCCGTACGTCGGAATCACGACACTCACTAGCGGAGCCTCGTCGCTCATTACGCTGACCAGCGCGGCCGCGGACTTGGTTAGGTGGCTCCTGTCGGCGGCGTGCAGGTGTGAGGGCGTACCAGGGGGCGGGGACTAGGGGTGTTATAACAATGGCCGGCGGGTGGCGAGTAAGGACAATGACTGGTACGTACGGCTCGACGGACGGGACGTGGCGATGATTCGCCGTCTCGTCCGTCTCGTCCGTGGTGCGCTCTCCCCCGGTGACGGCCTGACGGAACGGACGGTCAAGGGCGGCATGTGGGTCGGTGCCCTCCAGGTCTCCGACCGCATGCTCCAACTGGTCCTGATGGTCATCCTCGCGAACCTGCTGGGTGCCGAGGAGTTGGGACTGTTCGGCGTCGCGCTCGTCGTGATGAGCGGCGTCAAGCGGTTCTCCCAACTCGGCCTCAATCAGTCGCTCATCTACGAGCGCGAGGAGAACGTCGACCACATGCTGAACACGGCGTGGCTGCTCGACATCGCCCGGACGTCGTTCATCGCGCTCACGCTCGTCGTCATCGCTCACCCGTTGGCGGGCCTGCTGAACGCCCCCGACGCCGCCATCCTCATCCAGATCATCGGCCTCGGGCAGCTGTTCGTCGGCCTCGCGAACCCGGGTATCGTCTACTTCCAGAAGGACCTCCAGTTCCACAAGCAGTTCGTCTACTCGATGTCCGGGTCGGTCGTCCAGTTCGCAGTCGCACTCGGCTACGCGGTGTACGTCGACAACACCGCGATGTCGCTGGTGCTGGCGTTCGTCGCGAGCGACTTCGTCCGGATGCTCGCGTCCTACGCGCTCCACGACTACCGCCCGAGCGTCTCGTTCGACGTGCCCTCCGCACGCAGCATGATCAGCTACGGGAAGTGGCTCACCGCGAACTCCATCCTCTACTTCCTCTACAGCGAGGGCGACGACCTGCTCGTCAGCGGGTTCCTCGGCCCGCTCGCGCTGGGGTTCTACCAGCTCGCCTACCGGTTCTCGAACGCGCCCGCGACCGAGGTGACCCACGTCATCTCCGGGGTCGCGTTCCCGGCGTACTCGAAGATTCAAGACGACACGAAGGCGTTGCGTGAGGGGTTCCACCGCACCCTCCAGATGACGACGTTCCTCTCGTTCCCGCTCGCGATGGGCATCTTCGCGGTGACGCCCGCGTTCGTCGACGCGTTCCTCAACCCCGAGTACGAGGCGATGATTCTCACGATGCAGATCCTCGCCATCTTCGGGCTGACGCGCTCTGCGGTCGCGACGTTCGGTCCCGTGTTCAAGGCGGTCGGGCGGCCCGACCTCATCGCGAAGTTCTCGCTGGTGCGCGTGCTGTTGCTCGCGACGGGCCTGCCGCTCGTGCTGTGGCAGGCCGGCCAGCCAGCCGGGCTGCCGTTCGGCCTGACGGGTATCGAGGCGGCCTCGCTGGTCATCCTCGGCGTCCAGCTGTTCCCGATGATGGAGTTCGACGTCTACTTCGTCGTCAACATCGTCGAGACCAGCTACACGCGCGTCCTCCGTGACGTCGCCTACCCGCTGGCCGGCAGCGTCGCGATGGCGGCGGTCGTCGTCGGCGTCGACGGGGTGCTCGACGTCTCGCCCGTCCTCGACTTCGTCGTCCTCGTCGTCGTCGGCGCGGCGACGTACGGCGCGGCGGTGCTCGTCCTCGACCGGATGGGCTGGGGTGTCGGCCGGAACGTCCGAACGATGGTCTCGTCGATGGCGGGGTAACTGATGGGGCTCCGTTCACTCTTCCGTCGACTCCTGCCCGGCGACGGCAACCTCGCCTCCCAGACCGTCCGTGGTGGTATCTGGGTCGGGATGACCAGCAGCGGCGTCCGCGTCCTCCAGCTCGTGATGCTGGTCGTGCTCGCGCGTCTGCTGTCGCCCAAGGAGTTCGGGCTGTTGGGCATCGCGTTGCTCGTCATCGCCGCGCTCACCCGGTTCTCCCAGCTCGGTCTCGACGAGGCGCTCATCCAGCGCCCCGAGGAGAACGTCGACGACTACTTCGGCACCGTCTGGGTGTTGCAGGTGCTCCGGGGCCTGCTCATCGCGGGCATCGCGCTCGCGGCCGCCCCCTACGTCGCCGACTTCTTCGGGGAGGCACGGGCGGACATCGTCCCCGTGTTGGGCATCATCGCTCTGGGGCCCGTCGCTCGGGGTCTCCAGAACCCGGCGACGGTGTACTTCCAGAAGGACTTCAAGTTCCACCGCCAGTTCGGGCTCGTCGTCTCACGGACGGGGACGCGCGTCGTCGTCTCGGTGGTGTACGCCATCATCAACCCGACGGTGTACGCGCTCGCCTACGGCTACGCAGCGGGGTACGTCGCCCAGCTGGTGGCGTCGTACGTCCTCGCCGAGCGGGGGTTCCGACCGGCGTTCGACATCGAGCAGGCCCGCGAACTCATCGACTACGGCAAGTGGCTGATGGGCTCGGGGATGCTGTCGTACCTCTACGGAGAGGGTGACGACATCTTCGTCGGGCGGTTCATCTCGACGACCGCGCTGGGGTACTACCAACTGGCCTACCGGCTGTCGAACGCGCCCGCGACCGAAGTGTCCCAGACCATCTCGAAGGTGGTGATGCCGGCGTACTCGAAGATCCAGGACGACATCCCCGCCGTCCGCGAGGGGTTCCGCCGGACGCTGAGAATGTCGACGCTCGTCTCGTTCCCGCTGGGCGTCGGTATCATCGTCGTCGCCGAACCGTTCGTCGCGACGTTCCTCGGCGACCAGTGGGAAGCGATGGTCATCCCGATGCAGATTCTGACGGTGTACGGCATCCTGCGGTCGCTGCGGACGCCCGCCGCGCCGCTGTTCAAGGCGCTCGGTCGCCCGGACTACATGACCAAACTCCAGTTCCTGAGTCTGGTCGTGCTCGCGGTCAGCATCTACCCGTTGACGGTCAGCATCGAACCGCCCCTGGCTGGCGCGTCGCTCGCCGTCGTCCTCGCCGGTGCGGTGTACCTCCCCCCTGCGGCGTACCTGACGATGAAGCTCGTCGACGAGAACCTGCGGACGCTCCTCGTCGTCCCGGCGTACCCGGCGGTCGGCAGTGTCGTCATGGGTGCGGTCGCGTACGGCACCCGGGAGATGGTCGCGTCGACGGTCGGTATCTCCGCCGTCACGTTCGCGGTGACGGCGCTGGTCGGGATGGTGACGTACCCGCTCGTGCTGTTCGCGCTCGAACGGCAGTTCAACTTCGGCCTGACGGAACTCGTCCGGCAGGTCAGACAGGGCATCTGAGTCCGAGACTCGCCGTCGCTCGTCGGCCCGATTCGGTGAGGAACGGATTCTCGGCTCGTCCGGTTCGACGAGCGTGCAGGCTCGTGCGGTCAGCGAGCGACGCCGACCGCCGCCGCGTATGACAGCGCCACGCCGGCGACCCACGCCGAGAGGGCGAACACGCCGTCGCCGGCCGACAGCGCGAGCAGTGGGACGACGACGGCTCCACAGAGTGCGATGGCGGTGAGCGTGACGACCGCGTCCGTGTGCAGCGTGCGATGCATACCCGAGACGACGACGGCGTGCCCCTAAGTTAGTGACTCACTGTCACACGTTGGGCCGTCGACCGACCGCCGGCGGTCGTCGGGGTCGTGCCGGCGACCCGGAACCCGACTGTTGACCGATGAAACAGTTAGTGGGCGACTGGCAGATTCGGCCCGGACGAACCGTCCGTCGGCGTGTCCATAGGCTGAGTATTACAATGCCTCTATGACAGTACGAAGGAGATATGACGTGTTTCGACGGTGGGCCAGTCCCGGTCTCCGGGGGGGTCCGCTCGTGAAATCGGCCATCCAGCTCTACACGCTCCGAAACCTCGACGAGCCGTTGCCCGACATCATCCGCCGCGTCGGCGACGCCGGGTTCGAGGGTGTGGAGTTCGCCACGCGACTCGCCGACGCCGACCCCGACGAGGTGGTCGCCGCCCTCGCCGAGGCCGACGTCGAACCGGTCGGCGCACACCTGGGCCTCCGCGAACTGGAGGCCAACCCCGGTGGCTGTGCGGCCCGGCTCGCCCAGGTCGGCGTCCGGCGTGTCGCCGTCCCCCACCTCCCGCTGTCGCACTACCGGACGCCCAAACGGGTCTCCGCGCTCGCCCGTCGACTCGAGGACCTCGGCGCGCGTCTCGCCGACCACGGGGTGATGCTGGTGTACCACAACCAGGTCCACGACTTCGTCCCGCTGCGCCGCCTCTCGTCGCTCGAACGGCTCGCGACGGCGGTCCACCCCTACCAGAAGGGGTCGGGGAAACCCCAGACGGCCGTCGGACTGGTCGGTGACCGCGTCCACGACCGCCTCACCTCGCTCGACGACATCGTCCCGGTCGAACGCACCGCGTTCGGACGACTCGTCGACGCCACCGACGCCGAGTACCTCTCGTTCGAGGTCGACGTCGGGGCGGCCGTCGCCGCCGGCCAAGACCCAGCGGCGGTCCTCGACTTCGCGGGGGCACGCACCCCGCTCGTCCACTTCAAGGACACCGCGGTGACCGGCCAGCACGGGCCGCTGGCCGACTGGCGGTCGGTCGACCCGACGACCGGTGACGTCGACTTCGAGGCGACGCTCGCGGCCGCCGCCGCCGCCGGCGCGGAGTGGGCCGTCTTCGAACACGACGACCCCGACGACCCCGTGCTCGCGCTCCGACAGGGCGTCGACACGCTTGCCCGCCCGCTTCGGACCGCCAGCCTCGAACAGTGACCCTCCGACGGTTCGCCTCGCGATAATTGTCAGTTCTAGAAACAGTTTGTAACCCATAACTATGGGTGTCTATCCGCTAGGGCGGGTAATGCGCTGGTACCGCTCGATGGACGCCCGCCACGGGCTGGTTCTCGTCGTCCTCGCCGGGGCGTTGGTCCGGTTGTACGGGCTCGGAACCGAGAGTCTCTGGACTGACGAACTCATCACGCTGGAGTTCGTCCGCACGTACTCGCCGGTCGAACTGCTGGTCGAGATTCCGCTCAACCAGCCCCACCTGCCGCTGTACTACGTGACGCTCGACCTCTGGACGAGCGTCTTCGGGACGTCGGCGGTGGCGATGCGGTCGCTCTCGGTGCTGTTCGGCGTGCTCACCATCCCGATGCTGTACCTCGCGGGCCGCGAACTGTTCGACGAGACGGCGGGACTGGTCGCGGCGATGCTGTACGCGCTGACCCAGTTCCACGTCTACCACGCCCAGGAGGTCCGGATGTACAGCCTCGTCGCCTTCCTGTCGGCGACGTCGCTGTGGCTGTTCGTCCGTCTGTTCGACGACCGCGCGACCCACCGGACGACGATCGCGTACGCGCTCTCGACGGTCGCGCTCGTGTTCACCCACCCGTTCGCGGCGCTGGTCGTCCTCGCCGAGGGGTTGTACGTCGTGGTCCGCCTGCTCACCGGGCGGTCCGTCCCACGAGCGCTCCTCGTGAGCGGGACCGCTGCCGGCGTCGCCCTCGTGCCCGTCGGGGCCGCGGTGCTCTACCGGGTCGGTCTCGGTGGGTCGACGTCGACGCCGTTCCCCTACATCCCGCCGCCGACGCCGTCGCTCGTCGCGTCGATACTGCTGGAGTTCTTCGCGCTGACGGCGATTCCGGCGGCGTCGGTGTTCGTCGGAGCGCTCGTCGTCAGCACGGTCGCTCTCGGCGTGACCGACGGCTGTGTCTCGAAGGCCGTCTCGCGGGACCCCCGGACGACGGTGCGGAGCCTCCGCGAACGAATCACGCTGTCGTCGGCCCCCGGCGTCGAGTTGCTCGTCGTCTGGCTGGTCGCGACGCTGGCCGTCCCCATCGTCGTCTCGTGGGTGCTGTTCCCGGTGGTCTGGCCGCGGTACGTCCTCCCGGTCTCGCTGGGGCTGTACCTGCTGGTCGGTCGGGGCGTGACCCGCGTCCAGCGACCCCAGCTTCGCGTGGTGCTGGTCGTGCTGTTGCTCGTCGCGGTCGTTCCGGCGACGGCCTACGACCTGACGACGCCCACCCGCGAGCAGTGGGACGAGGCGACCGCCGACATCGAACGCGAGGCCGAACCGGGGGCGCTCGTCGTCGTCGCCGACGAGATCACCGAACGCGGCGTCGAGCACTACCGGACGCGCTCGGACATCACGGTCGAAGGGGTGGTCGTCGCCGAGTCGGGTACGGGGAAGACCCCGGCGACGGACGAGGAGATACGCGAACTGATGGCCGGCCACGACGAAGTGTGGTTGGTATTGTCTCACACTGACGATTCTACGGACAGACGTCTCAAATCGCTGGCATCTGACGGTCGAACGGTAGCTGATAAGGATGGGCGTACATACGTTGGAATCGAAGTGTACCAGTACGAACGGGGTAATTCGTCGTGAGCGACGACGCGTCGGAGACGGCGGAGCGTAACCCGCCGCAACCCGATTGCAACAGTTTCGACCCCTCGGGAGCGTCTAATCCATCTAAACCCGGAGCCGACGTAGGGGAGGGTACGACGGGGACGAGCGACCGCGGGCCGGACGACCGGTCCGACGAGTCGCAGTTCGTCGGCACACGCATGAGCACGGTACACGAGATTCGAGGGCCAGAACGCATCGCCGAGCAGACCACCGACCGGTCGGCGCTCGAAGCACCGTTCGTCTCGGTCATCGTTCCGGTGTACAACGACCCCGAGGGACTCCGGGACACGCTGGACACGCTGGTCGACCAGACGTACGAACGCGACCGCTACGAGGTGCTGGTCGTCGACAACCGCTCGCTCGACGAGACCCGAGCGGTCGCCGCCGACTACGCTTCGCGCCACGACAACGTCTTCGCGCTCGACGAGCGCCGTCGACAGAGCTCCTACGCCGCCCGGGTACGGGGGATTAGACGGGCACGCGGGGACGTCCTCGCGTTCATGGACGCGGATATGACCGTCGACGCCGACTGGCTCGAACGAGCCATCGAGCGGATGGACGGCGACGAACTCGACTACATGGCGTGCAACGTCGAACTGTACTCCGAGGGCGAGGAGACGCTCGCCTCGAAGTTCAACCGACTGAGCGGCTTCCCCATCGAGCAGTACGTCGACGACCTCCACTTCGCGCCGACGTGCTGTCTGCTCGTCCGCTCGGAGGTCGTCGACGAGGTCGGGCCGTTCGACGTGCGGTTCGTCTCCAGCGGCGACCGGGAGTTCGGCCAGCGCGTCCACGACGCCGGCTTCGAGATGGGCTACGCCGAGGACGTCTCGATGTACCACCCGACGCGGACCTCGCTGAAGTCGCTGGCGAAGAAGGCGATTCGAATCGGCCGCGGGAAACATCAGATGCGAGAGCTCTACCCCGAGCGCTACGGCAACTCGAAGCTGTTCGTCTTCCACCCGGGGCTGTACTCGCCGGAACTGCCACGCCACGTCAGCCGCTCGGTCGGCGAGTGGGACGACCTGGACCCCGAAGAGAAGCTCCGGTTCACCCTCTTCTCGAACGGGCTGAAGGCGGCCCGGGCGTACGGCACCGTCCGGGAGGCCGTCGAGCGAATCGTCGGCAAGGCGTGACGTCGACCGGTAGCCGGGGAATAACAAGATAGCGAACCCGCCTCCGTGTCGGTATGGAGCAGACCGATTCTACTCTCGCGAGTGGTGGATACCGTGAGTGACCTCCGCGTCGGGTTGCTCGGTGCCGGCAACATCGGCACCGTCCACCTCCAGTCGACCCGCGGCATCGACGGTGCCAGCGTCGTCGCCGCCGCCGACGTCGTCCCCGACAACCGCGCCCGCGCCGAGAAACAGGGCGTCCCGCGCACGTACGAGGACTACACCGACCTGCTCGCCGAGGAGGACCTCGACGCGGCCATCGTCGCGTTGCCGCCGTTCCTCCACGCCGAGGCCACCGTCGCGGCCGCAGAGGCCGGCTGTCACGTCTTCGTCGAGAAGCCGTTCGCCCGGACCGTCGAAGAGGGCCAGCGCATGCTCGACGCCGCCGAGGCGAACGACGTCTCGCTGGGCGTCGACCACACCATCCGCTACCAGCCCGAGGTCCAGACACTGAAAGAGCAGTACGACGCCGGCCGCATCGGCCACGTCCCGCTGGCCTCCATCGCGCGCATCAACAACGGGCCGTTCGCCGCCCCGCCCGCTCGTCAACCCGTCTCGGGGTGGATGCTCGACCCCGACGCGACCGGTGGCGGCGCGCTGATGGACCTGGGCGTCCACCTGTTCGACGTCCTGGAGCACTTCTTCGGCGAGTTGACCGTCGAGTACGCCCACGTCGACGCGTCGATGGACCTCCCCTACGAGGACAGCGCGCTCGTCGTCGTGAGCACCGAGGCCGGTACGCAGGCGACCGTCTCCGCCGGCTTCTTCCAGTGGGAGACGCCCCCGGAGATCACCGGCTACTTCCGGCTCGAAGGGGTCGCGGACACGCTCCGTAGCGAGGACCACCTGCCCAAGCAGTTCATGGCTCACGCCGCCAAATCCGCACTGGAGAACGTCTCCAAGCGCGCTCGTGGGCAGGAGCCGGCGTACTTCAAGCCGACGTACTACTACCAGGCGCACTACCGCGCGCTGAAGGACTTCCTCGACGCCGTCGCGGCGGGCGAGGAGCCACCCGTGAACGGCGCGGCCGGCCTGCGGATGGTCGAACACGTGCAGACGGCCTACGAGATGGCCGAGGGGACGCGCGCCGCCGCGAACGCCGGCGCGAACGTGGAGGTGACCGATGACTGAGTCGCCACGTGTCGTCGGCCGCCGCACCGACGTCTCCGGACCCGGACTCGCGGGCGCGGTGACGGACCTCGTCGCCGACTGCGCCCCAGAGATGGACGACGTGCTGGTCGTCCCGGACTGTCACTACGCCTTCCACCCCTCGACGGGGATGGTCACGAACCCCGACGTCGTCGAGGCGCTGGTCGAAGCGCTCGCGTCGACGACCGACGTGACGCTCGCGCTGCCCGACTCGCAGTGGGTCGAGGACGCCCCCTCGATGCTGGGCTACGACGCGCTCGCCGACCGGACTGGCGTCGAGACGCTCGCGCTGGGCGAGGCCGACACCGTCGAGCGGACCGTCCGCATCGACGACGAACGCCACACCGTCACCGTTCCGAAACCGCTCGACGAGCAGGCCGTCGTCGCCGTCCCGACGCTCCGGGCGGACCCCGACCTCGCCGCCGCGATGGTCACCGTCGCCGAGGCGGCCACCGGGTCGCGCGAGCGCTCGGACGTCGTCGCCGCGAGCGCGGTCGTCGACCCCGAGTTCGTCCTGCTCGACGGGACGTACACCTTCACCGGCGCACCGCACAAGGGGCGGTTCCTCGTCGCGGGCACGGACGCGCCCGCGGTCGACCGCGCCGTCGCGCCCGTCGCGGGCCTGAAACCGAAGGCCGTGGACTACCTCCGGCCGTTCGGCGTCGGTCGGGAGGCCATCGAGGGCCTCCACGCGGAGGACCTCGCCGCCGAACTCCCCCACGAGCAGACCGACCCGAACGGCGGGGAACAACCCGCGGTGATGGGTGCGGGCTACCGTCTCTACGCGAAGATGACCGGCGACCTCGTCCCGCCGCAGTTCTCGGGAGGGAGCGATGACTGACCGAACGCTGGTCACCGGTGCGACCGGGTTCCTCGGCAGTCACCTCGTCGAACGACTCGTCGACGACGGCTGGGACGTCACCGCCACGCGCCGCGAGAGCAGCGACACGAGCGCGCTCGACGGCGTCGACGTGGAGTGGGTCGAGGCCGACGTCCTCGACGCCGACGCCATCGGCGAGGCCGTCGCCGGCCACGAGACGGTGTTCCACCTCGCCGGCATCGGGTTGCAGGCCGCCGACGCACCCGTCGTCGAACGGGTCAACCGCGACGGGACCGAGAACGTCCTCGCGGCGGCCCACGAGGCCGGCGTCGAGCGCGTCCTGTTCACCTCGACGGCGGGCACGCGACGTCGGGCCGACGGCATCGCCACCGAGGCCGACGTCGCCGCGCCCATCGGCGCGTACCAGCGCGGGAAGGCCGCCGCCGAGGACTGCTGTGACGAGTACGGCGAGCGCGGCCTCGACGTGGTCACGGTCCACCCGACGTCCATCTTCGGCCCGCGCGACGAGGAGTTCACCGGCCGCCTGCTGTCGATGGCGTCGGACCCGAAGATGGCGGTCCACCCGCCCGGTGGCGCGAGTTTCGTCGGCGTCGACGACGTGGTCGAGGGCACCGTCGCCGCGATGGAGCGCGGGGAGTCCGGCGAGCACTACCTGCTGGCCGGCGAGAACCTGCGCTACGACGAGGCGCTCGACGTCATCGCCGAGGAGATCGACGGCCACGCGCCGCTCGCGCAGGTGCCGCCACAGGCGATTCGTGCCGCCGGGCCGGTCGTCGGTGTCGTCAATCGGGTGCTCGGAACGCGGATGTTCCCGTTCGACGGCGAGATGGCGCGGCTATCGACTCAGGAGCTGTTCTACAGTCCGCGAAAAGCACAGCGCGACCTCGACTACGACTACGCCCCGCTCGCCGAGCTGGTGCCCGAGGCGTGGGCCTGGTTCGAGCGTCGGTCGGCCGCCGAGTAACCCGCAGAGCGGGCCGTCGGCTCTCGGGTCGTGGGTCCGTGGATGAATGGGCTTCCCGGGCTCGCAGAGCACGAAGTTTTAGTTGGCACACGAACTGGCACGCGAACCGGGGAAGCTACCAGCTACTTTCGTCTTGCGGATATTAAGTCTTCGCCCGTCCGACGGGAGCGACGGCACGCCTCGCGGTGGTTCCCGGACGATTCGACGGGTCGTCGGCTCGGGTAGCTGAACGCCTCGGCGGACCAGCCGTTTCGGACGGCGAACGGCGCTCGCCGGTGAACGTCGTCGCTCAGTCGTCGGTGTGCAACTCGACGTCGTCGGTGGCGGTCCGTTCGTTGAGTTCGGCCCAGACGGTGAGGAACTCGCTGAACAGCGTCTCGGGGAGCCGCAACTGGAGGTCGACGACCTGTTCGTCCGAGTCCTCGGCCGGCTCGACGACGGTGAACGTCGGGAGCGGCTGGTCGTCGTCGCGGGCGGTCGTCCGGACGGTGAGGCCGTTCTCGTCGAACGAGACGTCGACGTTCGAGACGGCCGTCGTGTACTCCTTCCCGCCCGACACCGAGCGGGTGTCGATGCGGGTTCGCTCGTCGAGCAACCCGGCGTCCATCAGCTTGTTGAGCCGACGGTAGATGGTCGCCTCCGACACCTCACAGAGGGTCGCGAGTTCGCCGACGCTTCGGGCGTCGGCCGAACAGGCCGCGAGTATCGTCCGGGAGACCTCGTCACCGAGGTGGTCGAGTGCGTCGGCCGCGTCGCTGGCGTCGTCGCCCGTCTCGTCGGTCACCGTTCTCCCCATCGAAACCACGTCGGAGCGCTCGCTGGACATGTGCCTGTCAACTCATGCACCTCCGGCGGGTATGTACCCGTAGTATTGTACGACTGTCATGTGTGCCAACTGGTCGGTGTAGGCGCTCGCTGAAACCCACTGGCTCAATCGATGCGAACGGCCATAAATGGCCGGGATGGGGCGTATCAGTAGGTAGAGGGCGACTACCACCCCCGGAACGGGTGTTCTGCTCGCGACGAGTCGGCTCGATCGCCTCGCACGGACTGCGAAACGGAACCGACGTCGTCGGTCGCGACTATACGTGCTGTTCGAAGATAACTTTCGGAAAGGGAGACATAGTCGAAGCGACCCGCGTCGTCGCCGTCTACTCGACGGTGACGGACTTCGCGAGGTTGCGTGGCTTGTCGATGGGTCGGCCGAGCTGGTCGGCGGCGTGGTACGACACCAACTGGAGCTGGACGTTCGCGAGGACGCCAGCGACCTCCGGGTGGGTCTCGGGAACCGGGAGGAGGTAGTCGGCGAACTCGACCTTGTCCGCGAGGTTCGCCGGCGCGACGACCACGACGGGCGCACCGCGCGCCTGAACCTCCTTGAGGTTGCTGATGGTCTTCAGGTCGTCCTCGCCGGTGATGACGCCGAAGACGGGCGTGTTGTCGGTGACGAGCGCGAGCGGCCCGTGTTTCAGTTCGGAGGCGGCGAACCCTTCTGCGTGTTCGTAGCTGATCTCCTTGAACTTCAGCGCCCCCTCCAGCGCGACGGCGTGGGCAGGGCCCCGTCCGAGGAAGAAGTAGGCGTCACAGCCGTACAGCGCCTCGGCGACGTCGGCGGCGGTCGACTCGTCGAGCACCTGCTGGACGTCGCCGGGGAGGTCCGACAGCCCCGACAGCAGCGAACGCATCTCGGCGCGCTGGACGCCCGTCGAGTCCTCGGCGATGCGTTCGCCGAGCAGCGTGAGCGCGACGACCTGCGAGGAGAACGTCTTCGTCGCGGCGACCCCGATCTCGGGACCGGCGCGGATGAACAGCGACTCGTCGCACTCGCGGGTGACCGACGACCCGACGACGTTCGTCACCGCGAGCGTCCGCGCACCGGCGTCACGAGCGCGCCGGATGGCGTTCATCGTGTCGGCGGTCTCGCCCGACTGGGTGACGGCGACGACGAGCGTCGAGTCGTCGATGGGGGCCGGGCAGTCGGCGTACTCGCCGGCCATGTAGGTGTTGGCGGTCAGGCCCCGTGCGGTGAGCTGTGCGGCCGCGTACATCGCGGCGTGGTGGGAGGTACCCATCGAGACGAACTGGACGCGCTCGATGTCGGCGAACGCGCCGCGGTCGAACTCCTCGAGCGTGACGCGTCCGGCCATCTCCTCGACGCGACCGTGGAGCGTCTGCCGGAGCGACTCGGGTTGCTCGTGGATCTCCTTGAGCATGAAGTGCGGGTAGCCCGACTTCCCGGCTGCTTCTGGCTCCCAGTCGACGGTGTCGACCTCGCGCAGGAGCGGCGCGCCCGCGAGGTCGGTGATGTCGTAGCCGTCGGGACGAACCGCGACGACGTCGCCGTCTTCGAGGTAGACGACGCGGTCGGTGAACTCCCGGAAGGCGGGGACGTCGCTCGCGAGGAAGAACCGGCCGTCGGCCTCCCCGAGGACGAGCGGCGAGCCCTGCCGGGCGGCGTACACCACGTCCTCGCCGTCGACCATGCAGGCGATGGCGTAGCTCCCCGAGAGCTTCGAGACGGCCGTACGGAACGCCGACTCCATCGACGCGCCCGCGGTCAGTTCCTCCTCGATGAGGTGGGGGACGACCTCGGTGTCGGTCTCGCTCTCGAAGCGGTGACCGCGCTCTTCGAGGTTCTGGCGAAGCGTCTCGTAGTTGTCGATGATGCCGTTGTGGACGACGGCGACGTTGCCCGTGCAGTCTTGGTGTGGGTGGGCGTTCTCGTCGGTGGGCGGACCGTGGGTCGACCAGCGCGTGTGGCCGATGCCGATAGAGCCCGTCGGTCGGTCGGTGCCGAGCGCCTCACGGAGGCGAGCGAGCCGCCCCTCGCGTTTGACGACGCTCAGTCCCCGCCCGTTCTGGACGGCGATGCCCGCCGAGTCGTAGCCGCGGTACTCGAGGTTGCCGAGTCCGGTCAACAGCCCGCCGACGGCGTCGTCGCCGCCGACACAGGCGGTGATTCCGCACATCAGCGGACCTCCCCCGTGTCTATCGTCGATGAGTGATGCCAGTCACTCGTGCGCCAGCTATCCATTGTAATCGCGAAAGACAACGGGACAAACGGGCTTTGTTACGGAGGGGTTATCGGGCGGAAGGGCCGGAGAAAACAGCGGTAGCCAACCGTTACACCGCGTGGTGGTGTCTAACAGTGCGGTCGCCCGATTAGGGGGACGACTCGCTGACGAACCGGGCCCGGAGCGCCGCGAACGCGTTCGCGTCAACCAGTTCCTGATCGGCCAGTTGGCTCGCGGTGACCGCCAGCAGCGCGACGGTGCTCACGAGCGCCCACCAGAGCGGTGCGACCGCACCGAGCGGGCCGACGCCCAGCGCGCCGAGCGGGACGAGCGCGCCGACGCCGAGCGCGAGACCGAGACTCGCGGTCGGGACGTCGGCGGCTTCCGGTTCGTCGACGCTGAGGTACGGCGTCAGTTCGTCGGCCGCGTCACGCAGTTCGACGGTGCCGCGGTGTTTGTCGAACGCGACGATGCCAGCGTCGTCCATCTTCGGGAGGTGACACTGGTAGAGACCGATGTAGACGCGCTTGCGCTGGGACGACGAGAGCGCGGCGACGTCGATGTCGTTCTCCAGGGCCGCGATGTGTTCGGCCAACTCCCCGATGTTGGCGGTGCCCTCGTGTTGCCAGAGGTACTGCAGGATGTCGCGACGACGACGGTTCTTGAGAATCTCGAACACCGTGTCGAGCGGGAGGCGAGGCGTCTCGTCGACGATGTCGCGCTGTGCGTGCGTCTGCGCTTGTTTTGAAGTGCTCATATGTTCCACCTGTGGCTGGCCGCAGCTGGCTGCATCGACGCCGCGCGAGCGTCCGCGCCGCGTCAGACCGTTAAGCCGACCGTTTCGGGACGTTATCCGACCCGATACGGAACTGGCCACGTGCATCCCCACGATGCTGCGTCAGTGATTGCTATGTATTGCGTGACAAGCTTAATAAGTAACTGATTTATGCACCCAGTGCAATTTGGCCCGCTCACGCTCGCAACTCGTGCGAATCCGTTCATCGATGCATGAATATAATCGCCGATGCTCGCGACGTTAACCGGCAAGAAACGAGCGACCGCGACCTTCAGCACTGAATTTTCACCGGAAACACGACGGTCCGACGCCAGAACTGGTTCAAAGTCGAGATTATCTGCGAAAAGAGATTTTCAGACGGCCGGCCGCCTCACCAGCCCCCCGAGTCCCTCGCGCAGCGAGACAGTCGGTTCGAACGATAGGTGGTCGCGCGCCTTCGTGATGTCGGCGCGACTCGCCTGGACGTCCCCCGCGCGCGCTCCGACGTGGACGATGTCCGACCGCGACCCCGACAGGTCGCGGATCAGCTCCGCGAGGTCGAGGATACTCACGCTGCGCCCGGTGCCGACGTTGTACGCCTCCCCGACGCGGTCGGTCGTCGCCGCCAGCAGGTTCGCCTGCACGACGTCCTCGACGTGGACGAAGTCTCGGACCTGCGAGCCGTCGCCCTCGACGGTGATGTCCTGGCCCGCACACGCCTGTTCGAGGAACGTCGTGATGACGCCGCTGTACTCCCCGCCGGCCTGTCGCGGGCCGTAGACGTTGAAGTAGCGCAGTGCCACCGTCTCCAGGCCGTAGAGGTCGTGGTACAGTCGCGCGTAGTGGTCGCCCGTGAGCTTCTCGACGCCGTAGGGTGAGACGGGCGTCGTCGGTTCGGCCTCCGTGACGGGAATCGTCGTCGGGTCGCCGTAGATAGCCGTCGAGGAGGCGACGACCACGCGGGCGTCCTCCTCGCGGGCGCGCTCGAACAGACCGAGCGTCCCGGCGGTGTTGACGCGGTGGCTCCCGACGGGGTCGTCGACCGACCGGGTGACGCTCGCGTTCGCCGCCTCGTGGAAGACGACGTCGACGCCGTCCATCGCCTCGTCGAGCGCCCGTGGGTCACAGAGGTCGCCGCGAATCAGCGTCGCCGTCGACGGGAGGTTCCCACGCCGCCCCGTCGAGAGGTCGTCCAGTACCCGCACGTCGTTCGTCTCGGCGAGCGCGTCGACGAGGTGGCTCCCGATGAACCCCGCCCCACCCGTGACGAGCACCCGCTTGCCAGCGATGTCCATAACGCTCGCTAGCCTATCGGGCAGTTTCGTTATAGAGTTGCTATCGTCTCTACTGTGAGAAACTCACACGCACCGTGGGTCCGGCCGCGGGACGCGATTAGCCCGACTATTACGATACCGTCAGGTCGCTTCGGAGTCCTCATGCACACCGCCGAGCGCGAGGGCGACCCGGAGACGTCGCTCCGGTTCCGCCACGAGCGCATCGACGACAGCCCTCCAGTCGGTCTTCTCAGTACGTGCGAACCGACGGACCTGACCGGCGACGGTCACCCCGACGTCATCGTCAGCGGCCTCGGTGCGCGCCCCGAACTCTCCGTCGCGGGCAAGCGCATCCTCGTCCGCCAACTGCCCGGTATGGAGGCGCTGTTCCAGCGCCTGGAGACGCCCGTCGTCTGGTACGAGAACCCCGGCACAGAGGGGCAGTGGAAGCGCCACGCACTGACGACCGAGCGGAACCTCCACCTCGACGTGGGCGCGTGCGTCGCGGACGTCGACGGCGACGGTCGCGTCGACTTCCTCGTCGGACAGGGGTACGACGGCAGCGACGTCTACTGGTTCCAGCAACCCGCGGACCCCCGCGAGGAGTGGACGAAACACCTCGTCACCGACCGGTTCCAGAAGTACCACGACCTGCTGGTCGCGGACGTCGACGACGACGGCGAGGACGAACTCGTCGGGCTCTCCCAGGAGGCCGAGACGGTGTTCTACTACGACGTCCCCGCGGACCCGACCGTCGAGCCGTGGCCCGAAGCGAACTGCCACGTCGTCGACGAGGGCGTCGACCTCGAAGGGCTGTGGGTCGGCGACATCGACGGCGACGGCCGCTCGGAACTCGTCGCCGGGCCGCACGTCTACCACCGCACGGATGGCGGTGACGACGGCGACCGCTGGGAGCGGGAGGTCGTCGCCGAGGGCTGGGAGAAGACCCGCGTCGCCGTGGCGGACCTCGACGGCGACGGCGACCCCGAACTCCTGCTCAGCGAGGGCGACGCTCCGCTGTACGGCACCCACCCCGGTCGCGTCGGCTGGTTCGACTACGACGGCGAGACGTGGACCGAACACCTGCTCGCCGACGAGTTGTACTGCCCCCACAGCCTCCAAGTCGGGGACCTGACCGGCGACGGCCACCTCGACGTCGTCGTCGGGGAGATGGCCCACCGCCACAACGACGACCCCGTCCTCTACGCGTTCGTCAATCGCGGCGACGGGACGTTCGACCGGCAGGTCGTCGAGCGAGGCGTCGAGACCCACGAGGCGAAACTGCTCGACCTGACCGGCGACGGTCGTCTCGACATCGTCAGCAAGTCCTACGGACCGCGGAAGCACGTCGACGTCTGGTACAACGGAAACTGAACGCCACCCGTGTGGTTCGGTACCGTGGTCTGTTCCGCGGAACTCCTTTCCGGTTATAACCTCCTTTTCTGTCACAGCGTTCGGTTCTCCGAATTACATCGCCTGGTAACAATACTGTTATACCGAGCAGTCACGCCCGCTGAATGACATCGAAACAGTACCTCGCGGTCGCGTTCGCCGTCCTGACGGTCCTCTCGGGGGCAGTCGCCGGCGTCGCAGTCACCGGGACTGCCGCAGCCGCTCCACAGGACGTCTCCTCGTGTACGGTCATCGACGAGGCAGGCGAGTATCGGCTGACGAACGACATCACGAACGAGAGCGCCCAGACGTGTATCGAGATTGCGGCGGAGAACGCCACGCTCGACGGTAACGGCTACACTATCGACGGAGTGAACGGAGACGGGCAGGGTGTCTACCTCACCGGGGGAGCAGAAGTGTCCGACGTCACCGTCACCAGCTTCGAGCGCGGTGCCACCGTGGTCGACGACCCCGTCGTCCGTGACAGCACGTTCGTGAACAACACCGTCGGCATCGAGATACCCTCCAACTTCGATGGCGTCGTCGAGAACAGCGTCATCGCGCGGAACGGGGAGGGCATCACGACCAGCAATGCCGATGCGGGGACGATTCGAAACACCCGTATCGTCGAGAACGACGATGACGGTATCGAAGCCGGCATCTACGGTGGTATTGGCATCGAAGACAGCCTCGTCGCCGACAACGGCGGCACCGGCTACTCCCTCGCCGACGGCTACGTCGAGAGCGAGAACACCACCTACCGGAACAACGGAGGTAACGGCATCTCCGTCGGTCTCGGTGGTGTCTACTCGACAGGCGACACTATCGTCGACAACGCCGGAAACGGCATCTCCACGAGTGGTATCGTCGAACTCGACGGCACCACCGTCGAGAACAACGGTGACGACGGTGTCTACACCAGACAGGGAACCTACGCACGAGATGGCCTCGACATCACGGACAGTGTGATTCGAGGGAACGACGGGGACGGCGTCGACGCTGGCCTCGAAGGAACCCCCTCCGGGATTCACGGCAGCGTCATCGCCGACAACGGTGGTCTCGGTGTGAAGGTCGTCACCGCCGACACCAGCGCCGTCCCGCGGAAACCGACCGTCAACGCGACGGGCAACTACTGGGGGTCGAGCGACGGTCCCTCCAGCGAGACGACCGAACCGCTCGAAGACCCGTACACGGGTGCGCTCGCGAACGGCTCTGGTGACGCCGTCAGCGAGAACGCTACGCAGGAGGGCGTCTCGAACGTCCACTTCGACAGTTACCTCACCGAGAACCCGTTCACCAGCGACGACGGTGGCTCCAGCGAGTTCATGATCGAGGTCACGGACTACGACGAGACCGTGACGGTCGGCGAGACCTACACGGTCAACGCGACGGTCTCGAACGTCGGTGCAGCGGGCACCGAGACCCTCGAAGCGGGCTTCGACACCGACGGTGACAGTCAGGTCGACGTCGGCACCGAACGCGACCTGACGCTCGGCTACGAGGGCGTCGAGGACGTCAGCTTCGAACTGTCGACCGACGACCTCGAACCGGGTAACTACACGCTCGTCGTCTCCGGCGACCAGAACGACGACCCGCGTCCGGTCACCGTCGTCGCCGCCGATGACGAGCAGAACGACGACGAGCAGAACGACAGTGACGAGGAGACTGACGGTGACGACTCCGAGGATTCGGACGAGTCGGATGACTCCGAATCCGACGACGGCACTGACGACAGCGAGTCGTCGACGAGTGCCTACCAGATCGACGTCGCAGCGGGCGACGTCATCGAGACCCTCGGCGACGACGAAGAGGACTTCTACGGCACGCAGGGTCGCCTCCTACAGGCCCAGACCGTCCTCGCCGACGGCACCGTGACGGGCACGTACATGGTGCCGAACGAGGAGGTCACGAAGTCTCTCGCTGGCTGTGAAGTCAGCTACACGCCGGTGAGCTACGACGGCGACACCGGTGAGGTCACGCTCTCGGTCAGCGTCGACGGCGACGCCGACTGCGAGGGTGTCACGCTGACGCTCGCGGGCTACGAACTGCCCGGCGACGACACGACGTTCGTCCGCGCGAACGCGGACGGCCAGGAACTCGTCGACTACCAGACCGTCACCCTCGGCGCTGGTGAATCGGGCACGGTCACCATCGACCTCACCGACGAGTCCGGCGACAACTGAACGGTCCGTAGAACACTCCTCGATTTTTTCGGACGCTCGACCGCCGAGCGTCGCTCAGTGCGACTCGTTCAGGTCGACGCAGTGGTCGGGGTCCGCACTGATCCAGCGCTCGGCCCCGACGGTGTCCTGGCCGGGCGTCGGGTCGTAGAAGACGATGTCGCCGTCTTCGGTCTGACACGCGACGAGGTCGACGCTCGGTTCGTCCGCAACGCGGATGTCGGGGTCACTGGCTGCCATGGTCACTCCTCTCTGGAACCTGTACGGTGTTAGCTAATTACTCACTACCGGATAGGTCTCGATTCGGAGAATTTCGGCCCACCGGGTGCCGGTAGTGGTCGGCTTACGACCGTGGCGCGTCCAGCAGCGCGGCCAGGCCGGGGTCGAACTTCGGGTCGATGGGGGGGTGTTCGCGCGTGACGGCCATCGGACACTCCTCGGGGGCCTGTGACTCGTCGGCGCTGAACAGGTACTGGGGCCACTCGCGGTCGCCGTCGACGCCCCAGTCGCCGAGGTCGGCGTGGGGGCAGACGCCGTCGTAGTCGACGAGACGGTCCTGGACGACCTCGCGGGCGTGCTGGCCGGCGTCGGTGTCGGCGGTCACGCCGAGGTTCTCGAACAGGGCGCGGGGCTGGAAGGTTATCTCCAGGCCGACCGGGCAGTAGCGGCTCATCCGGTCGTCGTAGAACGGCGCGCGACAGGTCGGGAACATCGGGACGCCGCCGAAGGAGAACTCCCACTCCTCGTCGTCTGGGTCGGTGGGGATGTCGGAGGGCCACGGCTCGGGGTCGTGGACGTGGAGGAACTGGAGGACGTGCCACAGCGCCTCGTGGTACTCGGCTTCGGTCGTCACGTCGGGCGAGGGCCGGAAGAACGTCACTAGCGACGCCCGCGCGGCGTGGTCTTCGTAACGCTGGAGGTACTCGTAGAGCGTGTCGCGCAGGCCGAGCAGGGCGTCCCGGTCGGTCAGCGACGGGACGGCGGCGTAGAGGGGGTCGCCGGCCCGAACCGACTCGCTGCCGAAGTGACACGGGAACGGCGTCCCCTCGCGCTCGCCGAGCAACCCGTCGCGGAACGTCCGCCAGTGGTCGGCGAGCCACTGCGGGGCGTCGTCGGCCGTCGCCCGCGCGGCCAGCGTCTCCTGGTCCAGCAGCGACTGGACCCCGGGTTCGTTCATATCTCGGAGTAGGAGTCGGCGGACTTGTGAGCATCGCATTCGGCGTCGTCGGGGCCGAGGCGCGTCGCTCGCCGAACGTCGAGGCGGCGAAGTCGGGGCGGGCCGGGCGTCCTCAGCGACCGAGCAGACCGCGGACGCTCCCGACGGCGTTCTTCGCGAGGAACCGGGCGGTCTCGCGGGCGTCGGGGTCGGTGTAGAGCGCGCCGAGGTCGTCGCTGGGGAGGGTCGTCGGCTCCTCGCCCGCGCGGAGCGAGGCCAGTCCCGCCGACAGCATCCCGGTCGAGACGGCGAAGAGGCGGCGTTCGACCTCGCGCCAGGTGTCGGCGTCCGAGATGTCGGTCGTCCACAGCTTCACGACCGCGCCGCCGTCGAGCGTCTCGGTGAGGCGCTGGAGGGTGACGCCCGCCTGGTCCGCGCCTTCGAGGAACTCCCACGCGCCGACCGGACGGCCCCGGTAGCGCCGGAGGTCGCCGTGGTGGAAGCTGAGGACGCCGTACTTCGGTTCGGTGAGGACGTCGCCCTTGATGATGCCGAAGCCGAAGCGCAGGACGACGTCGGTGTCGGCGGCGATGTCGTCGACGACGTCCTCGGGGAGCACCTGGCCGAACGACTCGGCGGGTTCGGGGGTACACGGGACGCGCTCGGCGTCGGCCCACGGCAGGTCGTCGAGCGGAACCCACCGGAGGTGGTCGGGCGTGTCGAGGACGTTGTGGTACGCCGAGACCACCGCCCACGGCCCGTAGTCGCGGGCGGTGTCGACGTACCGCCGGAGCGTGGCGAGACGGTCGCCGTCGAGGCTCTCGGCGACCTCGTCGTTGATGACGACGCGTTCGACCGACAGCACGCCGTCGTCGACGGCCTGGGCCACGGCGTCGACCGCCCACTGGCGCATCGCCGGCCCGTCGAGCAACAGCGTCGCGGGCGTCGGCGGGGCGTCGGCGGGTGCGGTCGCCGCCGCGGTGGTCTCGGCGTCCGCGTCGGTCGTGGCGGTGTCGGTGTCGACGCCCGCCTCGGCGGTCGCGTCGTCGCTCACTGCGTGACCCTCCGTGGGCGCTCGACGTCGTCGCGGACCTCCTCGTTGACCTCCGCCATCGTCTTCACCTCTAGCTCGCCGCGTTCGACGCGCTCGCCGATGTCGGCGATGAGCGCCTCGATCTGGGGCCACTGGTGGTCGTTGGCCACGTCGTAGAGGTGGCTCCAGAGGTGGATGTGCCCGCCCGTCTCGACGGCGCGGTCGAGCGCCCGCTCGTGGTACCGGCGGTGGAGTTTCTTCCCCGTCTCGCGGGGAATCCAGCGGTACGCCGGGTGGGTGTCGTACTCCCCGAGCGGGAGGTACTCGGCGGCGAGCGTCTTGTACACCGGCGAGTACGTCTCGACGACCCCGTCGATGAGATGCGGTTCGGCGATGGGGTGGGGGCCGTTGAGGATGGCGACGAGCTTGTGCAGCGGCGTCTTGGGCTCTCCGAAGTCCGGCGAGCGGTAGTGAGGCACGCGGACGGTCTCGATGCCGACGTCGCGGAGCACGTCGCGTGGCGGACTGCTGTGGCGGGGCGGGACGAGCGAGACGAACTCGTCGATGCCGTGTTCTTCGTGGATGTCGCGGGCGGTCCGGAGGTCGTGGGCGACCGCCTCGGGCGGGAGCTCTCCGCACTCGACGTGCGAGAACGTGTGGGTGCAGAGTTCGTGGGCGGTCTCGGCGTCGAGGATGGCTTCGACGAGGTCGGGCGCGTAGAACAGCGGGTCCTCCTCGACGGAGGTGCCGGGGTCGACGTCGAACCAGCCCTCGGGGTAGGGCCCCTCGTGGTCGCCGTCGCACGACTCCAGAAACAGGTGTCCGACGACGTTGAACGTGATAGGGACGTCGTGGGTCGCACAGCAGTCGAGGAGGGCGTGGAGTCGCCGCGTCTCGCGCTCGCGACCCGGCGAAATCTTGTCGAGCAGGCCGTAGCGGGCGACGCCCCACCCGAGTTCGACTTCGAGACTCATCGTGACAGTACCGGTCATTCGTCGCAGTCGTACGCCACACAGCGCTTAAGTTATGAGGAAAGTATGACAGCCGACGGGAGCGTCGGCGTACCGCCGTCGGTCGGTAGACGTCTGCTACCCCGGCGGTTTGGCACGTGGCGCGCACACATCGAAAAGCGTTGTCCGTGCTGACAGGTTAGGGAAGGTGCGGCGCGAGAGCGTCGCCTGTCAGAGGCGTCTTCCGGGCTCAGAGCACGAGCATGCCGGTCACGACGGCGGCTCCCACGCCGACGAGCACGAAGCCGAGGTACAACACGAGGTTCAGTCTGATGAGCGCGAGCGCGCCGCCGATGGAGTCGTCGCGGGTGACGCTCGCGCCGCTCGCGGCGGCCACTCGACGGTGCAGTCGGACGTGAATCGCGATGTACGCCACGACGATAGCGGCGAAGACCCCGAGCGTCGCGAAGACGAGCAGCGACTCCTCCAGGACGACACCGGCGACGAGCGCGAGCACCGCGGCGACGAACACGAGGTTCATCCCGAGGCTCAGTCGCCGTGCGGTGGCGATGTCTGCATCGTTCGACATACCCAGACGGTCACTCCAGACACGGCATACGGATTTCGGTCTCACCCGCCGACTGCCACCGGGCGGTCGGTTCGGCGACCGGTCGCCGTCCGCGTGTCCGACACGACGCGCTGCGGTCGACCGGACGGCTCACGTGCTGCTGACGGCGAGGGCGGCGACCAGAAGACACCCCGTACTCCCAGCTAACGCGACGGGCAGGGGGACGCCGGCGCTCACCGCTCCGGCGAGCGTCGTCACCGCGACGACGAGCGGCACGCTCACCACCGTCGGGAGCGCGCCGACGTGTCCACGCGTGTCGGTCACGGGGACCACCGAGGGTCCGTATCGGACCCGTCCGAGTCGCCGCCCGTGTCGACGTGGCCGTCGCTCTCGGTCGTGGATAATCGCGAGAACGACGTCATCAACACCAGTCCGTGGCGTCACAGAGCAGGTCTTCGTCGACGCTCAGCCACTGTGAGGCGAGGGCGGGGCCGGTGGACTCCGGGTCGTACACCGTGACCACGCCGGGTCGCGTCGGGTCCGGGGCGTGTGCCAACCCCGACTCGACGGTCGGTTCGCTCTCGGCGGCGACGCGTTCAGTTCGCATCGTCCGCGAGCGGTCCGTCACCCGCGTACTCGACGCAGGCGCGCAGTTCGGCGGCGATCATCTCGACGCGGTGGGAGAACTCCGAAGCGTCGTCGTCGGTGACGACGCCCTCGGTCCACAGCTCGTCGACGAGCGTCTCGAGGTCGGATTCGGTACGGTCGATGTCGGCCAGCACGGTCGTGTCGTCTCGGCTCATGACATCCTCTGCTCGTATCGCTACCCGCATGCCGATTGCAGGTACAGGCGTTCAGCCCTCGCTCTGGTTGAGGCTAGGTGTATAGCGTCCTGCTCGGCCACGCGCAATTCTCGTGACCGCGACCGTCATCTGCCGAGACAGGTCTGGTCGAGAATGGCACACACGGCGCGGCGGCCGCTGTTGGTACACGCGGCCGCTACGGACGGCGACAACGGTTTTCGGGTGGGCTCCGTAGCTGCCGGTATGCGAGTCGTCGTCCGGGTCGTGCTGGCGCTGGTCGGCGTGGCGGTGTTCCTGACGTACCTCGGGGGTGCGGCGCTGTTGACCCTCTTCCTCTTCGACGTCGTCCGCGGCATCGACCTCGCGACGTTCCTCGTCTCGCTCGGGCTCCTCGCGCTCGGACTGGGGTATCTGAGCTACCGTGCCGGGACGACCCGCGTCCTCGCGGGCATCGGCGCGCGCGACCTGCCCCGCGAGCGTGCGCCACGACTGTACGCCCGCCTGGACGACCTCTGTGAACGGATGGACCTCGACGCACCCCGACTGATGCTCGTCAGTTCGCGGTCGCCCAACGCGTTCGCGCTCGGCGGGACCGTGGTTCTCGACCGCGCACTGTTCCGTCTGCTCTCGCTCGACGAACTGGAGGGTATCCTCGCACACGAACTCGCCCACGTCGAGCGCCGCGACGGCCTGGTGAGTTCGCTCGTGTTCAGCGTCGCCCGGACCGTCGTCGGCCTGGTGGCGCTGGGGTTGTTCCCGGTCGCACTGGCGCTGTCGGGCGTCGCTCGCGCGAGCGCGATGGTCGCGGGCCGACCGCTCAGGTGGCGCGAGACGCTCGCGGGACGGGCGCGGACGCGTCTCGACCGGGTCGTCGCCGGCCTACTCGTCGCGAGCACCGCCGTCGTGATGGCTCGGTCGCGACGTCGGGAACTCGCCGCCGACGACCGCGCGGCGGACGTGACGGGCGACCCGCTGGCGCTGGCGCGCGCGCTGGCCCGCATCGAGGGGTCGACGTGGCCGTTCGTCCGCGAGGAGGGGGCGATATCGCGACTGCTCGCGACTCACCCCGACACCGACGAGCGCATCGACCGCCTGCGCGAACGCGCGACGACGACCGGGACGCGAATCGAGATTCAGTGACCGTGACGAGAGAGACCACCGACGGTGACGGTGACTGTGACCACGACCGCCGACGCGGTCAACGGCTCTACGACCACTGGAGCGACCACCAGGGCGTGTTTCGGGTCGGCAAGTGGCTCGTGTTCGCCGGTCGCGAGGCTGCCTACCGCCGACAGGCGCTCGCCGGACTCGACGCACGCCCCGGCGACACGGTCCTCGACGTGGGCTGTGGCCCCGGCGTGAACTTCGCGGCGCTCAGAGAGCGCGTCGGTCCCACCGGGCGGGTCGTCGGCGTCGACTACTCGGCGGGGATGGTCGAGTGCGCCCGCCGGCGCGTCGCCCGTGAGGGCTGGTCGAACGTCCACGTCCTCCGGGGTGACGCGGGGCGACTGCCCCTGCTGGCCGGGAGCGTCGACCGCGCGTACGCGATGCTGTCGCTGAGCGCGATGCCCGACCTCGACGGGGTGCTCGACGCCGTCCGCGAGACGCTGGTTCCGGGCGGTCGACTGGCGGTGTTCGACACCCGACCGTTCCAGTCCGGGCCGTTGCGAGCGGTCAACCCGTTGCTCGTCCGCGCGTCGTGGCTCGCGACGAACTGGCACCCCGAAACCGACCTCCTCGCGTCGCTGCGCGACCGGTTCGACCCGGTACACGTCGAGTCGTTCGACGCGGGCGCGACGCTGGTCGTCGTCGCGCATCGGTGAGTGTGGTCGTCGGCACGAGGTCCCTGCCGTCTTACTCGTCGAACGGCCGTTTACGCTCGCCGAAGTCCTCGCCGTTCGAACAGCCACACGAGATGACGCGGATGAGCGCCGCGGAGATGGTCTCGTCGGATTCCTCGACGTGGTCGGGGTCGACGGCGACGAGCATCCCCGAGGTGGGGTCGGGCGCACCAGGGAGGAACACCATCACGTCGCCGTCGGGCGCGCGCACCCCCGTCCGGAAGCCGGTCATCCACTGTCCCGGCCAGGACTCGACCTTGACGGGCGTTCGCGTTCGCTCGTCGCCCGACAGCAGGCGTCTGATGGTGAACTTCGCGGCGTTGTAGACGACCCGCAGGACGGGCAGACGGTTGACCGAGGAGTCGGCCGCCCGGTCGACGAACGGGCCGATGGCCGTCCCCATCACTCGCCCCACCGTGACGACGACGGCGACGAACGCGAGGACGACGACACCGACGCGAATCGGCGCGGGGTAGCCCGGCGGGACGCCGAGCGCCGCGACCCAGTCGTACAACAGCAGACAGACCGCGAGGACGAGAGCGACGGGGACGACGAGCGCCAGTCCCCGCACGAGGTCGCGTCGCCACGTCTCCATGGCCAGGCGAAAGGGGGGCGGTGACATGGGGGTTTCGGTTGCTCGAACTTCGGATAAAACGTCCGACGCGGCCGGGGTCGTCTGCGGTCGGACAGGAACGGCGGTCGGGCGCGGTCCTCCCGAGACGTTCAGTCGGCCGTCGGGAGACCGCTGGCGACCTCCTGGGCCTTCGCACGGATGGCCGCGGCGTCGGCGACGGTGACCTCACCGTCGTCGTACAGCACCTCGCCGTCGACCATCGTGAACTCCACGTCGTCGCCGTGGGCCGCGAACACGAGGTGCGAGAGCACGTCGTGGAGCGGCGTCGCCCGCGTCAGGTCGGTGGTGAGGCCGACGACGTCGGCCTTCCACCCCTCGCGCAGACAGCCCACGTCGTCGAACCCCGCCGCCGTCGCGCCGTTTCGCGTCGCCATCTCGAACACCGTTCCGGCGGGAGCGGCCATCGGGTCGAGTTCCTCGACCTTCTGGAGCAGGCTGGCCTGTCGCATCTCGGTGAACGCGTCGAGCGTGTTGTTACACGGCGGCCCGTCGTTGCCCAGCGCGACGTTGATACCCCGCCGGAGGTAGTCGACGACCGGCGCGACGCCCGAGGCGAGTTTCATGTTCGAACTCGGGCAGTAGGTGACGTGCGTGCCGGTCTCGGCGAGCACCTCGCGTTCGGACTCGGTGGTGTGGACGCAGTGGGCGAGGACGACGTCGTCGCCGGTCAGGCCCACCTCGTCGAGCCAGTGGACGTTGCGCATCCCGGTCTCGGCCTCGACGGCCGCGATCTCGTCGCGGTTCTCCGAGGCGTGGGTGTGGATTCGGACGCCCTCGTGGGCGTCGGCGAGGTCTCGGACGCCGCGCAGACACGCCTCGGTACACGAGACGGCGAACCGCGGGGTGAGCGAGTACTGGATGCGTCCGTCGTGCGTGTCGTGGTGGCGCTCGATGAGCCGTTCGGACTCGGCGAGGGCGGCGTCGGTGTCCTCCTCCAGCCCCGGCGGCGAGTCCTTGTCCATCAGTACCTTCCCGATGCGCCCGCGGATACCCAACTCCCCGGCGGCGACGAACGCCTCGTCGGCGTGGTTGACCGAGAGGTGGTCGACGACCGTGGTGACGCCCGATTCGAGACACTCGAGGTAGCCCAACTCGGCGGCGACGCGCATCCCCTCGGCGTCCAGGGACGCCTCCATCGGGAGGACGTGGTCGAACAGCCAGTCCAGCAGTGCGGTGTCGTCGGCGATGCCCCGACCGAGCGACTGCACCGAGTGGACGTGTGCGCCGACGAGTCCCGGCGCGAGCACGTCGAAGGTGCGACGCTCGTGGTCCGGATACCGGTCTCGAAGCTCCTCGCGGTCGCCCACGGCCGCGATGCGGTCGCCCGCGACGACGACCGCCCCGTCCTCGACGACGGTCGTCGCGTCGGCGACGACGGTTCCCTGTAGTAGCATTCCCTCACTCGATGGGCGATGGGCCGAAAATAGTCCTCCGATTCGTCGGTCCGCTCGACGGAGTCCGCTCGGTCCGACGCGGGGCAGTCTCGTCGGTGGCCAGCGACGACACCGCCGCCAACGGCTCCCCACACCGGGTCGTGCGGTGCTTTGACACACCAGCCACGCACGAGCAGGCCGTGAGGCGAAACGCGGTGGTGCCCTCCACCGAACGATGGCAGATACAGCAACCCGACCCGACGACGGCGCGCCCGGCGACCGACCGACGGGCGACCAGTCCGACCCACGGCGTGAACCGGGGCGCAACGAGTCGATGGCGGACCGCGCCCGGAACAGCGGTATGAGCCAGATGGTGCGTTCGGGCGACCCAATCGCCCTCGCGGCGTTCGGCTCCGTACTGTTCTCGTGGTACCAGTTCTACGTCCGGAAGAACCGCCAGTACGGCCTGTTCGTGGGGCTGTGGGCACCGACGCTGCTCGCGATGGCGAGCTACGTCCAGCGCCGCACGGACGAGAACTGACCGACCCGTCACGCGACGCTCTCGACGAGAACCACCGGACGGAACGACCCCAACGACGAAGGACCACCCCCGCGTCCGGTCGGGGTAGATGACCGGCCGGGCGGGCCACCAGGCGGGCAACGACAGCAACGGAACCAACGTCAGCGACGCGTTCCAGCCGGACGAGGTCGGACCGGTCGGACAGGCGCTCCGGGAGTGGGGCGTCCCGCGCGGGTACGCCGAACCGTTCGGCGCGGTCCTCACGTTCGTCGTCCTGTTCGTCCTCCTCTACGGTGTGGTGCGTCTCGTCGTCGTCCCGCTGGCCGACCGGGCGCTCGCGACGCGGGGACTCAATCGGAACGCCCGGAAACCGCTGTTGCGACTCGTCCGCGTGCTGTCGCTCGTGGTCGGGGTCTCGCTGGCGCTGAACTTCGCGGGCTACGGCGGGGTGCTGTCGTCGCTGACGACCATCGGTGCGGCCGCGACGCTGGCCGTCGGGTTCGCGCTCAAGGACCTGCTGGCGAACTTCGTCGCGGGCGTGTTCATCTACACCGACCGGCCGTTCCGCATCGGCGACTGGATAGAGTGGCCCGAGACCGGTGGCCTGCCCAACGCCGGCGTCGTCACCGACATCACGTTCCGCGTCACGCGCGTCCAGACGTTCGACAACCAGCTACTGACGATTCCGAACAGCAAGCTCACCAACGACGTCGTGATGAACCCGACCGCTCGCGACAAACTGCGGGTGAGCTTCGAGTTCGGCATCGGCTACGAGGACGACATCGACGAGGCGACGCGCATCATCCTCGCCGAGGCCGAGCGCCACCCCGACATCCTCGAGTTGCCGGAGCCGATGGTGACGCTCTCGGAGAACCCGCTGGCGGACTCCTACGTCGGTCTCGTCAGTCGCTTCTGGATAGCGAACCCGAACCGCGGGAAGTTCCTGCGCGTGCGCAGCGAGTTCGTCAAACGCGTCAAGGAGCGCTTCGACCAGGCAGGTATCGACATCCCGTACCCACAGGTCGACCTCTCGGGGTCAGTCGAGACCCGTGGGCCCGGTCGGCGCTGACCCGCCGAGGTTCAGTATCGACGGCCGTGTGCGGTCATCACCGGAACGAGACAGTCATTACTTGGTGAAAGTCGAGGTCGTATCCGATGACCGAACAGTCACGGCGGAGTCTGCTCCGCCTGGGGGGACTCGCGGCGGCCGGCGTGTTCACGGGGTGTCTCGACAGGAACCCCGACGAGGGGGAGATGGACGCGGACCCGCCGACGGCCCGAGCGACGAGGACCGAACGACCACCGGCCGAGACGTTCGAGGCGGTCGGGACGACAGGTCGTCGGCCGGCGGCGACGCCGTCCGGTGACGACCTGCGCCAGCGGATGGACCAACGCGGTGGGCCGACCGACCTCCAGTCGGACCCGGTGGTCGCCGCCATCGACATCGAAGGGGACGCCGGGCCCGCACCGTACATCTTCACGCCGACCGTGCTCTGGGCGGAGACCGGCGCGACGGTGACCTGGGACGTCGACGGTGGCGCACACGCCATCGCCGCGTACCACCCCGACAACGGCCGGACGCTGCGCATCCCCGAAGACGCACCGTCGTTCGTGTCGGGCCGCCTCGACGTGGGGGACACGTTCAGTCACACGTTCGAGACACCGGGTGTCTACAACTACTTCTGTCAACCTCACGAGTACCACGGGATGGTCGGGGTCGTCGTCGTCGGCGAGGCGCTCGCGGGTCCCGGTACCGTCGACGGGTCGAACCTCCAGGTCGAAGTCGCTGGTGAGCATCTCGAACGCCTGCTCGCGCTCGCAGACATCGAGACGACGCCACCGACGACGGACTCACCCGGTCCGACGTCGACAGTGTCGTCCACGGCAACGACCACTGCGCCGTCCACGACCGAGCGACGGTAGAGCGACTCACTACCTGCACGATTGTTCCTCTGCTCACGCGAGCGAAACATATACGGTGAACTCGGCGCACTACCGAGCAATGGTATCACGTCTCGTCGAATCCCTCTCACAGTCCGAGTACACTGGGGAGAACCGCTGTCTCCCGTGTACCGTCGTCAACCTCCTCGTCGGCGCGGTGCTAGCGCTGGCCGTCGGTTCGCGAAACCGCCTGCTCGGTGTGCTCGTCGCCGTCGGCAGTGGTGCTCTCATCTACCTGCGGGGGTACCTCGTACCGGGGACGCCCGAACTCACCAAGCAGTATCTCCCACGGCGCGTCCTGGGCTGGTTCGGGAAGGACCCGCTGGCGACCGTCGAGTTGGACCCCGAACACGGGCTCGACGACCCTGCCGAACTCGAACGGACGCTCCTCGCGGTCGGGGCGCTCGAAGAGACTCCGGACGGTCGGGACCTGCAGTTGACCGACGCGTTCGCCGACCAGTGGCGAGCGGCGATGGGAACGGTCGACCGGACGGCGCTACGCGAACGGACCGCGACGGCGCTCGACGTCGACCCGGAGGCGTTCGAGCGCCGCGGGGCGGGCATCGTCCTGCTCGACGACTTCCGGGTGGCCGCGCAGTGGCCGTCCGAGTCGGCGCTCGTCGCCGACGTGGCCGCCGCCGACCTGCTGGCCGACCGTATCGACGGCTGGGAGGACCTGCCGGCCGTCCAGCGAGCCATCTTCCTGAGCGGAGTGCGCCTGTTCGCCGAGGACTGCCCGGACGGCGGTGGCGTGGAGGCCGACTCGGAGGTCGTCGAGTCGTGTTGCTCGCAGTTGGACGTGTTCGTCGTCCGCTGTTCGGACAGCGGCGAACGGCTGGTCGAACAGCCCGTCGAGGGCTGAGTCGCCGAGCCGACTCTGGTAGTTCGGACGGTTTGGACGGTTTGGACGACACGGGCCGGACGGACGAGTCGGTACGGTGAGCGAGCGCGTCGTGGCTCACGCGACGACGGGTCGCGAGACGATCCACAGCGAGAGGACGGTGTAGCCGACCATCACGACGACCAGCGGGAGGTGGCCGCGACGTGCCCGTCGGGGTGTCTCGTAGCGGGCGACGGCCGCGAGGTGGGCGGCGACGACGGCGACGACGTGGCCGAGGACGATGAGCACGACCTGCGACCCCCAGAACGCCGGCACGGAGAGCCACGCGAGCGGGTCCGGGACGGCGACGGCCACGACCGGGTCGAGCGTCACCTCGACGAGCGTCGCGGTCTGGCCGACGACCGCGGGGTAGGTGTGAGCGACTTCGTAGCCCGCCGCGATGGGAAGGACGGTCGGGGCGAACCGGCGGACCGCCCCCGCCCAGTCGCGTCGTCCGCCGAGTCGGTCGGCGGCGGCGGCGGCGAGGCCGAACGTGAGACAGAACAGGGCGAACCCGAGCAGGTACAGCGGGAGACTCGTCACCGGGCCCGTCCCGAGCGTCGACCGGGCCGCGAACAGGACGGCCTGGTACTCGCTCGTCTCGACGAACCCGTCGAAGCTGACGGTGTAGACGGCCGCGACGACGAGCGCCGCGAGCGCGAGGTGGGCGACCAGCGGGACACAGCCACGCCACGGCGGTCGGAGCGTGGCGCGGTAGCCGTCGCGAGCCTGCGTCCACTCGACGGGCGCGACCCGTCCGAGCAGGTCGTAGAACGCTCCCAGCGGGTCGGCGTGGGCGGCCCACGAGCGGCCGAACGTCACCGTCCCGAGCACCATCACGCCGGCGTAGGCGGCGACGACGACGGCGGTGAGTCGCGGCGAGCGCGTGATGCCAGGTGTGAGGTTCTCGACGACGCCGAACACGAGGAGGAACCCGGCTAGCGCGGGCCACGACCCGAGGCGTTCGGGGTAGTCGAGCGACGGGAGCGACCCGCCTTCGAGTCGTTCGAGCGCGCGGTAGAACGTCAGCCACGGGGCGAGGACACGCCACGGACTGCCGAGCAGGACGGCGACGAGTGCGAGGCCGTGGAACCAGACGAGCCACGTCAGCAGCGTCGCGACGTTCTCGGCGGCGACCTGCCGGCCGGTCAGGCCGGTCCAGCAGACGGCGACGACGCCGAGCAGGAACATCACGCCGGCGAGCGCGCGGAGGGGGCGCGCGACCGAGTCGGGGACGACGAACGCGACCGACGGCCGCTCGCCGACCGTCGGCGTCCGTTCGGTGACGGCCAGCCACCCGGCGGTGAGCGCGACGGTCGCACCCGCCCCGGCGAACAGCGAGGCGAGCGGGAGCGGCGCGTCGAACCGAGTGTTACCGGTCTCGTGAGCGGCGACCACGCCGGGACCGACGAGGACCGCGAGCGCCACGACGGCGAGTAGCGCCAGGAGTCGGGCCGGCCGCTGGTGCATACCCGAACTCGGAGCAGCACGCCGAAAAGCGCCGCGGTTGTCCGTGCGAGGTGCTCACGGACGGCCCCGCTCGGGCCGACAGACACCCTTTTGGTCGGGAGTCGGGGACTAGTCGGTATGCGAGGCCGAACGGTGGTGGCCGTCGCGGTAGTCGTCGCCGCGCTGGCCGGCGTCGTCGTGTTGGGCGTCGGGTCGTCGAACGGTGGGGGCGAACTGACCGAGCGCTGGGTCAGCGACACGCCCCGGCAGAACGACCGCAACCACCACGCCGTCGGTGCGAGCGAGGACGGCCGGGTCGTCGTCGCACCCGTCGCCGAGTCACCGAAGCCCGGTCTGACGGACACCTCCTGTACGCTCGCGCGACTCGCGACCGACGACGGCGCGGTTCAGTGGCGCACCACCATCGACCCCGAGCGCTGTTTCACCCACGCGCTCACCGAACCCGTCGTCACCGACCTCGACGGTGACGGCCAGCGGACGGTCGTCTCCGCGACCACCGAGAACGCGCTCGTCGCCTACGACGCCGACGACGGGAGCGAGCAGTGGCGCGCCCCGCTGAGTACCGGCGAACCCTCCTACGGCTACGGTCGGCCGACCGTCGCCGACCTCCCCGTCTCGCCCGGGCGGGAGGTGGTCGTCAGCGACATCGACGGGCACGTCGCCGCCGTCACCGCGAACGGGACCGTCGCGTGGCGGGCTTCCTTCGCCGACGTGGGCGACGACGACGTCATCGTCCAGAGTCCGCCCGTCGTGACCGACGCCGACGCCGACGGCGAGCGAGAGGTCGTCGTCGGGTCCTACGACTCGCTGCTCGTGTTGACCGCCGACGGCGACGTCGCGTGGAACCGCTCGACACCCGCCCAGCACGTCGCGACCACCCAGGCCGACGACGACGCGGCCCGCGAACTGCTCGTCGGGAACCGCGAGCGGGTGACGGCGCTCGACGGGGCGACCGGCGAGACCCAGTGGAGCACCGCGTTCGAGACGAGCGTCCAGTTCGTCTCGGCCGGCGTCGTCGAGTCGACCGACACCGTCTCCGTCGGGACGTTCACGGGCGACGTGGTCGCCCTCGACGCGACGACCGGCGAGGAGCGGTGGCGGACGACGGTGAGCGGCGACGGCCAACCCGTCTGGTCGCCCGTCGTCGCCGACCTCAACGGGGACGGCGAGCGGGAGGTCGTCGCGACGAGTCGCGACGGGACGGTCAGCGTCCTCGCGGCCGACGACGGGCGGGTGCTAGCGACGTACGAACGAGCAGTCCCCATCGAGACGTTCGTCACGCTCGCGGACCTCGACGCGGGGACGAACGGGACTGCATCCGATGGAGACGGCCCGACCCCCGAGGTGCTCGTCCGCTACGGGGACGGCCGGGTCGTGGCGCTCGACTACACGCGGTGAGCCGTCGAGCGGTGTGGTAACATGTCAATGACAGGGCTCATATCCGTCGCCGACCAATCTGCACGGCGATGACCGAGCCAGATTCACACACCGTCGACCCGTCGGGTCACCTCCCTTCTAGGGGCTCGGAGGACCGCTAAGATGTGGCCGTGGGAGCATCTCGCGGTCGGCTACCTCGTCGTCGCCCTCGCGCTCCGGTTCGGGTGGCACCGCTCGCCCGACGCGTGGACGGCCGTCGCCGTCGCCGTCGGGACGCAGTTCGCCGACCTCGTCGACAAACCGCTCGCGTGGCAGTTCGGCGTCCTCGAGAGCGGGACCTCGGTCGCACACTCGATCTTCGTCGCCGTCCCGCTGAGTGTCCTCATCGTCGCCGTCGCGTGGTACTTCGACCGGACGGTCGTCGGGGCAGCGTTCGCCGTCGGCTACCTACTGCACCTACCCGCCGACGCGATGTACGGTGCCGTCTACGGGAGTGGGATGGACTTCGGGAAGCTCCTCTGGCCCGTCGTCACCGGGCCGAGTTCCGACTACGGGTCGTTCTTCGAGAACTTCGCGTTCTACCTCGAACGACTCGGACGCGTACTCGACAGCCCCCGCGGCCTCGCCATCATCGCCTTCGAAGTGACGCTGCTGGGGAGTGCGTTCGTCGTCTGGGTCGCCGACGGCCTGCCGGGGATCCCTCGCATCGGTCGACCACGTGGCCGGAACGTGCGGCGCGTCGAACACCGCTGAGTCACCGCTGCGCCGACCGGTCGGGCGTCCTCCTTCTCGCTCGTCGCGACTCGTACCCCACCACTCGACGGTCCGAACACAGCGACTCCGTGGACGGCGTCGGGGGAGCGATAGCCACTTTGTTGTATCGCCACACAGCAGGGTACGTAGAGTGTAAGTGGAATCAGCTCCCACAGGCCTGGAGAGGCCCATACTATGCAGTATTAACCTACCGCCCCAATCCATGCACTTAATATCGCTATACACAATCTAACAGGCTGACGGTCCAGAAGTTCGGCGTTTGGATTTCTACAAACCACATGCTTAGCAGACTGTATCATTCGTCAACCAGTCAGCGCGTCGCTGGCCAAGTGGACCACTCTGACAGAACGAGTCGGCTCTCAGCAGCGCTCTTCGGGAATCAGTGAACTACGTCTCCTCGATTTCCGGTATTGGTAGACACAGAGCGTGGGTCTAACGACCTGCATCCCCGATGGTCGCAGTCACTCGACCCGGGAGACTTTGAAGGAGAGCTGGTCGACCGCAGTATCATCTTGGTCGTATGCTGTGAGCTGATACTGCTGCGTCGACGCAGGGGCGACGGACGTCCCGGGGGCTGCGATTTCGAACTCGTACTCGTCATCGAATGGCTGGTCTTCTGGAATCGGCCAGTCGTCGCTCACCTCTTCGGTCCCTTCCTCTGGAGTCCGTGAACGCTCAACGCGATAGATGGCTGGTCGCTCAGGTGAGAAGGTGACGCGGAGGACAACCTCTTGAATCGAGAAGACCGTATCACTCGTGGCAGTCACGGAGATGTCTGTGAATGCTGTCCCGGGCTGAATCTCGATGTTCGTCACTTCGAACGTCGCGGGCGCAGAGCAACCAGCGAGACTCAACATCGACACGCTACCGAGGCCATACAGGAACCGACGGCGGGAGGGCATACGCGGCCAGAAGTGGTAGGATAATATGAGTTTTCTGACGAACCAATCGATACACTCGCGGCACGGGTCTAACAGCTGAATCACCGACCCCTTCCGCTAAATAAAGTCAGCCACACCTACTACTGGCGGTGCAGTCATCCGATTCGATTCCTTCGACCGCACTATCGGAAACCCGGAAACGACCCCCTCACGCTCTTGTCACGATAGCACGTACCACGCGCGCATGATACGCGATGCGCGGGTGCTCCAACCCGAGTTCGTCCCCCGGGACGTCGTCCACCGGAACCACGAGGTGACGACGCTCTCCGCCGCACTCGACCCCGTCACCGACGAGCGCGAGGGCGAGACGACGTTCTTGTACGGGCCGTCGGGCGTCGGGAAGACCTGCATCGCGAACGTCGTCACCGAACGGTTGCAGGCGACCGTTCCTGAGCTTACCGTCCAGTACGTCAACTGCTGGGAGGACTACACCCGCTTCAAAACACTGTATCGCCTTCTCGAAGGACTCAACCAGACGTTCGACATCCACCGCCAGTCCACGCCGCGGGACGAACTGGTCGAACGCCTGCGCGAGCACACAGACGCGTACGTCGTCATCCTCGATGAGGTCGACCAGCTCGACGACAAGCGGGTGCTGTACGAACTTCACCGTACGTCGGGCGTGACGCTGGTGCTCATCGCCAACCGCGTCGAAGAACTGTTCGACCCGCTCGACGACCGCCTCGCGAGTCGACTCCGTACCGCGGTCCGCATCCACTTTTCGCGCTACACCGTCGACGAACTCGTCTCCATCTTAGCCGACCGCGTCCTGTGGGGGCTGCGCGACGGGGCGGTCTCGGATGGACAACTCGAACAGATAGCCGACGCCGCCGCGGGTGACGCGCGTGTGGGTCTCGAAGTCCTACGGATGGCGGTCGAACAGAGTGAACGCGAGGGTCGCGAGACGGTATCCGACGCAATCATCGACCGGGTCGTTCCCGAGGCGCAGTCGGTGGTGCGCCAGCGCAACGTCGAGACGCTCACCGACGACCAGCGCGTCGTCTACGACATCATCGCCGACAGCGAAGAGGTCGCGCCTGCCGAGCTGTACGACGCGTACCGCGAGCGCGTCGACGACCCGCGTTCCGAACGGATGGTGCGCAACTATCTAGCGAAGATGGTCCAGTACAACCTCGTCTCGGCGACGGGGCGTGGGAAGCAACGGCGCTACCAGTGCGTGTGAGCGGAGGGGAGCACTCTTTCTTTCACCGTGAATCGACTGATTCAACTGTTAGACACGTGCCGCGAGTGTATCACGCGCTGTTGGACCGTAGCCAGTCGGTCCCGTGTGTACGATACGCCACGACAATGAACGCACCACCGATAAGAAGTAGCGAAAGACGGAGGATATTGCTGAGCAGCGTATCCGGAACGTAGTTATTAGCGACAAGGAGTTCGACGACTCCGCTAGCGGCAACACTCGTTCCCGCTATCCCCCAGTAGTTGAACTGCTTCGTCTCGGCATATCCCTTCAGAGTTCCTGCGAGACAGAGTAGACCGCACACCGCAGTAACACCAATCCAGATGAGAGCGGATTCTACCATTGTATGTTATGTTGAAATCACCTTTCAGTCACATAATGTCTCGGGTGATACACGCACGCTCTGTGTCTATCAAAACCGGCAATCGACGCGAGCAGTTTGTTACACGCTGGTTGGTAGTGATTCAGCTGTTAGACCCGTGCCGCGAGTCTAACGACGTGACTCATGCCAGAATGGGTGCATATCGTCTACCGGTCTGCTGCATACAGAGGGTAGATTCAGCAGACCGACGACGGCGACTCGGGGAGACGTCACTGGACTGCTGGTGGTGGGGACGCCTCTCGCCATCGGAGGACACCGCTATCTTCCGTTGGAGACTAGGGGTGGTATGGGTGAGTACAAGGCAACGTTCGAGATCGAGTCGAAGACTGATGCGCACGCCGTCGAGAGGGTATTGACTCGGCTGTACGATAGCCTTCGTGAGGAGGCACGGACGGTCGGTGAAGGGACGACGGATTCGACGGAGATGCTGGAGCAGTTCGCGACCGTCCGCGATGCCGCGCAGGAGCCGATGCCCGGCACATTGACCGTGATATTCGAACAGGACGACGATCCGTTCGAGGAGTAATCAGAGAGCTAGGCGAGGGGCGCTGCCGCTCGTGCCCCTTGGTGTGAGACGCCACTCCGGCCAGCACGTCAAGTCGACTGAAGTGGGCCGCACGGTCGGCAGCAAGGTGGCGACGGTGTCACTGCCCGCCCACGGTCGATGCTGCATTCGCGCTATGTATGCAGCACGACGAAACTGGCAGGACCGTGAGAGGGGCTGGGAATCTCTCTGACAGACCCACGCTCTGTGTCTAACAAAACCGGCAATCCATGCAGCGGCCTGTTTTGCCGTCCGCCGCGGTACCCCCGCGGCACAGACGGAAACGTGGCAACGACACGCTCACTCGTATCACGCAGTCGGTCACCAGCTCCCGGTATGGGTGACTTGACTCCTATCGCGTTCGACATCGAAACGTCGGGCCTCGACCCCGGGGCAGTCGTGACCGTCGCGGGCCTCGCGCTCCCGCTCGGGTCGTGGCTCGCACTCAACACCACAGGCCGAGACGCAGACGCCGACCGCCTCGAAGCCGACCTCGAACACGCCTCGGGGTCAAACGTCCGGGTCGCGGTCTACCATGACGAAGCTGACCTGCTCCGCGGACTCGACGCGTTCACCGACGAACATCTGAACGGCGACCGCCACTACCTCACGGCGTACAACGGCGAGACGTGGCGTGGCGGGTTCGACCTCCCGTTCGTCCGCTCGGCGTGCGTGCGTCGGGACGTCGACTGGCCGTTTCCCGACATGGCGTTCGCGGATACGATGACCCTCGTCGACCGGTTCCACACGGGCGACGTGGGTGACCTCGTCGGGGTGTACGACGCGCTGGTCGACGGCGAGCACTGCGACCCGTTCGACGACAGTGACAGTGCGGTCGCGGCGCACGAACAGGGCGAGTGGCTCGACCTGCTGTCACACAACCTCGCAGACATCGAACGCACGCGTGAGCTGGCGCTGCTCGCCGGGCGGTTCGTCGCGAAATCCGACTTCCGTATGAAGAACCTGAGCCCACCAGACCGATAGGTCGGTGGTATCTCATAGGTCTACTAACTATCGTCCTCGCGTGTGGCTCTCTCATGTGCGGCCCACATATCTCCCATGCCGAACCCTCTGGTCTCATCCGCATTAGGGAAGTCGTCGTGATTTCTGAACACGTCTAATGAAAGTGTGGCTCGTGCCACATACAACGAGTCCAGTCTCCGTTGAGATGGCTGAGTACTCTCTGGGTTCTGCTCAACCCACTTTCGACCTTCCTCTGCTCGCTTGATAAACTCCAGCCGTGCATCTCGATACGCTTCGTAAGTTGTCGTTGTACCCAAGTGGTCGAGTGCCGCTCTGAGCATAATACCTTGCTTGGCTAACAGAAAATAATGCGTCCTCCCCGGTTCCCCCGGTGCTGGGGCGCGCGTTAGCAATTCGACTTCGACAGCCTGAGCTAGTCGTTTTCGCAGCGTATTCTCACTCAGGAACAGTGCTTCCTCCAGTTCGTTCTGTCGGGAGCCGCGGGGCTTCACCTCACAGATTAGCTCTACGGCTCCTTTCTCGTTGAGAAAGTCACTCACTGTGAGGACCATCACTCCCAGTTCGTCAGTCGAAGATATAACCGCTCGTACCAGTCGCCATCTGCTGACGTCGTTTGCGGTTTGGCTCATTTTGAGGGTTAGTGCTCGGGAAACCGGAATCATTGACTGACACGTCTCTACAGGCGCTGGAGCGCCGCGGAAACGAGGAATTGACACCCCGACTCTCAAGCGCAAGTTGCGGGAACGTAGCACCAGCGACGAGCAACTACCATGACCGAACGAAAATCGAATTCAGCAGATGGCGTACCGAACGACTGCTTCGCACGTGCCATCGAACACGCAGCTGGCCTATGTACAGTGAGTGACCACATCAGCCGTGTCGTCGGACCGCTCGATATCCCAATTGAAGAGTTCACCGACCGGAGCAGCCGACCCTCGGTGACGTACGACTTCGAGCCGATGATTCGGGCAGCCCTCTATCAAGAAATCTGTGGCTTCAGCCAGAGCGAGCTCGCAGACCGACTGCGGAGGTGGACCTACCTCCGACTCCGTTTCGGCCTTGATTCGCCACCGACCCAGCAGACGCTCTCGAACTTCCGTCGCAACCGACTCTCACTCAGCGACCGTCAACGCCTCAGCGAACTTGCTCGAAAAGTTCGCGCGCTCGCGCTGGCAAACGATGTTCGGGGGATTTCAGGAGAAGATGCACCCCCCGCTATCGAACCTGATGAAGTCGATGCAACGGGGCTGACGAGTGACAAGGTACTCAGAGCTGTTCGGGTCGCGCGCGACCGTGTGTTCACGGAGTTCACGACGAGCCGGGCGGCGAACGCGAAGTACCCTGACGAAGTGTACTGGGAGGTACAGGCCTATCTCTCGATGACTGCTCACGGGAAGCGCGCGATGAAGCGGCGCTACAAGTGGATTCATCCGTTGAAGGACCGACCGCACGGTGACACGCACACGCGGACCATCAAGAAGATAGGCACGCCAGACCCGCAGATGACGCTTCCAGACTACGCCACATTCCGCGATACAGACCTCTGGAAACAAATTCGCGACACATTGCTCGAACCGTTCGACCGAGCGGTGGCGAACCTCGTCGAGGAGACGGACTTCGAAGACCAAATCCGCGAACCAGTGAACGTTGCCATCGATATCACTTCGTGGCGGTTCTACCCCTCGCCACTGAAGTCGCGTGACCCGGAGATTCTGAAGACCGACTACCCGGACATGGTGAGTGGTCTCGAAGGGTCACACGAACGGGGATTCCTGTTCGCCACGCTCAGTGTCGTCGGGAAGGATACGCCGATTGTCCTCGCGATTGAACCGGTTCGCGAGAACTCGTGGTGGGAGACTGATGGCTACCACACCCCGAAGGCGGAGGTTGTGGACCGGTTGCTCACGAAAGCACAAGAACACGTCGAGATTCACAAGGTGATGGCAGACCGGGCGTTCGATGGCTACGGCGTTCGGGATGTCATCGACCGCCATGACCTGACGTACCTCATCCCGAAGGCCAACCGCTCGGTCAACGACGCGAAAGCACTCGCCGAAACGAAGGCGCACCCGGATGCTGACTACGCTGTTGAGCGGGGCGTTCGGCAGGAGTACGAAGGTCGGGTTCATACGACCGATTTCATCTACTTCCCGTCGAACGAGAACACGGGGAAGTACGGCATCATGCTAACGAACGCCGACGTCCCCGCAGAGAGGGCACCGGGGCTGGTCGCACAGTACAGAGACCGGTGGATGATTGAGAACGAGTACAAGTGCATCAAGCAGCACTTCCTCCCGCAGACGAGTTCGACGGACTACCGAGTCCGCCTGTTCTACTTCGTGGCAGGAGTCCTGCTATACAACACGTGGCGACTGACGAATCTCCTGCTGCGCAACTGGGTTGATGTCAACCTCGGTGAGAAGCCACCAATTCCTGCGGGAGAGGTTGCGCAGATAATCGTGTTCCGCCTTGGCCTCGGAGTAGGATAACCTCACCACGGGGCCGGTCGGGTGGCGCTGACAGGAGTGGTAACACTCTCTGACAACTGATTTTTCGAGGGAGATTCTGACACGCAGAGTCGCGAATTCAACACGTCACCACTGGTCAGAACACGCTTCTTTGGGTTCTACTCCATATCCGTTGAATCAAGAACGATACGTTGGTAGCTGGCTCAAACGCCGAACTTCTGGACGGTGGCGATGTAGCGAGTAATTGCTTGGATCGTGCTGTGCTCTCACGTCAGAATCGCACGAGCGCCAGCGGCCGTCTTCGGTGCCCACCGTGTCGACAGTGCCTGCTCGACGGTGATGTTCTGGTGGTGTTCTGCAATCGACTCGGCGCGTTTCGTGCAGTAGCCACACGCCTGGCGAACACCCCGACCCTTGGTACAGCGGTCGAACGGCGGGATGTGAATCGTCCGTTCGGGCCAGTCGATCCACTGCTCGCTCATGTGCGCGACCTCACCGGCTCGCATGCCCAGTTTCCCTGTCGTGAAGATGATGAACCGCGCCTGACTCGCGTACGGGACGTCGAGTCGGCGGGCTCCCTCCAGAAGTAACTGAAACTGCTATTGGAGAGTGCATCCTCCTTCGAGTTCGCGACCGCGCCGTTGTTGACGAGCTGGTCGCGCCAGAAGCTCCGTTGGGAGCTAGTGGTACACGACGGCTCGCGGTGACGATTGGGGTGCCAACTACGGGCCGGGTCGGTGCGTCGACTGACCGGGGGTGAACGCTGCATTACCTGAGAGCCACCTTTCTTTCACCGTAACTCGTCTGATTCAACTGTTAGACACGTGCCGCGAGTCTAACAGTTCAGAAACCTCGATTCCTCCGAACTTCGTCACGGCGGAGTTTCGGACTCGATTGGGGAGTCCTCGAGACTAGCAATGAGCCGTGACTCGAAGACTGCGTTGATTGGTACCAACAGCACCCACGAGAGGATGGCTATCGTCGGGTCGAACACCGCGATAACCGCAGACATCAGGAGCAGAATCGGTGAAGCGAGGAATCGTGCGGCCTGTATCTCGACAGTCCGTGAAGCGAGCCCTGCCTCGATGAGTTGCTTTCGAGAGGCGTACCCCCACAGGAGCGTGAGCGAGAATCCAGTGAGTGCTAACATGACTGCATAGACGACGACTCCCAACTGACTGGGGTAGGTGACGAACACCCCTGTCGCATATGGAATCAGGGCGATGAAGAGCAGGAACAGCAGGTTGAACCACAGAATGCCACGGCTGTGGCGGTCGATATGGATGAACACACGTCGGTGGAGGACCCAGTAGAGAGCAATTACGAGAAAGCTCAGCAGGTACGCGAGATATTCGTGCCATTGCTCTGCGATGACGGTCGGTAGTACTGCGACTGTGCTCCCGGCGGGAAGCGTCGGGACGCTGAGTTCCAGCACGAGCAGCGTAATGGCAATGGCGATGACAGCGTCGCTGAACGCGACGAGACGGTCGGTCTCGGTGGATTCGAGACGGAATGATGGTGCCATATGCAGGGATAGGCGACCGTACGGCAACTGTGCCTCGCCACTCGAACCGGACAGTCAGGAGTGGATGTGACAGACTCCACTGATATCACCGGTCTCGTTTCTCGCTGATTGATACACTCACGCTCTCTGTCTAACAACACCGGCAAACAATGCGGTGGCAGATTTCACCAGCTCACATTCGTGCATTGAGCGTCCCAGTCGCACCTTGTGTAGCAGGTAGATCGCACGAACCGAATCACCTCCTCAGAGGCGACACACCGTCTATGGCCTGACAACGAGTTTGCCGACGCTCTCCCGATTTTGCATCGCTGCGAACGCCGAGCCAGTCTCTTCGAGCGGGTAGGTTTCGTCAATCTCAGGCGTCAATGCACCATCGGAGACGAGCTCGACGAGTCGCTCTAAGTCGCCCTGTGTGCCCATCGTACTCCCGATGACGCGTTTGTGACCAAGAAAGAGGTCGGTGATGTTGATTTCAGATGTCCCACCAGCCGTCCGTCCACAGACCGCCATTCGCCCATCCCGACGCATGACGTCCAAACCGAGTTGGGTGTACGCACCACCAAGGTGATTGAGCACGCCGTCGACCTGCCCGATTTCGCTGACTGCATCGCGAATCTCATTCGGGTCAGTACTCTCGATTGCGTAATCGAGGCCGAGCGATTCGAGGCGATCAAGTTTCGCTCGTGAGGAAGAGGTCCCGACGCTGTGAGCACCAAGTACAGCTGCGAGTTGCACACCAGCGACGCCAACGCCACCAGTCACACCGGGAATGAACACCAGGTCTGCTGGACCTGCACCGACTCGACGAAGCATGTGATACGCGGTCATGTACGCCGTGGGAAGTGCGGCTGCTTCGGCCATCTCGACCCCATCAGGAAGCGTCACGAGGCGATCTGCCTCGACACAGGCGGCTTCGGCGAGCCCACCATGGAACAGCGAGAAGCGTTCACAGAGATTCTCTGGGCCCTCTCGACAGTAGCGACACGTTCCGCACGTCTCGTTCGGGCACAACACGACACGGTCGCCTGGCTCGACGTTCCTGACGTCCTCGCCAACGTCTTCGACCGCCCCGGCGACGTCGAGGCCGCTGACGAACGGCAGATGGTCCGAGTCCACCATTGCTGAATCGCCTTCGAGAATCCAGAGGTCGTGGCGGTTGATCGAACAGGCTTCGACAGAGACCACGGCTTCGGTCGGGTCGGGCTCGGGGACCGGACGGTCGATAATCGAAACACCGTCAGGGCCAATCAGTTCGCTGAACGCTGCGAGGCGCATGAATCGTGTGTTCACTCCCCGCCCAATTAGCAATGAGGCCGGCATACTGGCCCACCATAACGTTTTATAAATTTGGACATTCACAAGAGAATCTAAATCCGCCAGCTCAGCACCCACAAGTCCGATGTAATCCACATGCCGCCGGTAGCTCTATATACACTTGTCAGCAATTAGTATAGAATTGCCAACATCATGTCAGACCCACAGCGAGACCAGTTCGACGGCTGGGCGTCACACAGCACGGAGGGTGAGCGGGCGTGAGGGGGACGCTCACAATCAGTATCGAGGTCGAACTCGGCTGGGGTGTACACGACCTGCCCGACAAAGCACACCTCTCTGCTGATGGGCTCGCCGAGCGGACGTACCTCCAGAAGCTGCTCAGCAAGACCGAACAGTGTGACGTCCCTATTTCGTTCGATATCGTCGGCCATCTCTTGCTAGACGAGTGTACAGGGACGCACGCTGGCCCGTACTCGGAAGGGTGGTTCGACGCCGACCCGGGAACGAACGCCGAATCTGACCCCCTGTTTTACGCTCCGGAGATGGCCGAGTGGATACTGGAGTCGAGTGCCGACCACGAACTGTGTACCCACACGTTCTCACATCTCCTCTGTCGCCAGGCATCTGATGCCACCCTCGACACCGAGCTCGAAGCCGTCCAAAAGCTCCACCGCGAGCTCGATGCACCGGTGGTGTCGTTCGTGCCGCCACGCCACTCCCGGCCGAACAACGACGTCCTTCGGCGAAACGGCATTCGAATCGCCCGATACGCGAAGACGAAGGACTCACCCACGCCCGCCCATCGTGTGTGGGAGTTGGCTGTGGGGCCTCACCCAGAGTGGGAGCCACAGGTCGTCGATGATATCTTCGAGACCTACTGCACGACGTATCCCTCACTGACTGCCCGAACACTGCCGGCCGGCCAGCGAGACGGAGCGCATCCTGTCTTCGATCATCTTCCCCTCCGGGCGCGAAAGCGACTGCACTTGTACTACCTGAAGGAGTCGACGCGCCGTGCCATCGAGTCGGGGACGCCGCTCCACCTCTGGTGCCATCTGTTCGACCTCAGCAACGAACATCAGTGGGAGGTGCTCGCCGAGTATCTCGAGTATCTCGCGGCGATTCCAGCCGAGGACCTCGAGATTCGGACGATGCGACAGCTTGCAGAGACCAAACTGCAGGTGGCCCAATGAACATCTGTCTGCTGCTCAATCGAGAGTCCGTCTGGGAGTGGCAAGCCAACGCGCTGACGTACCTACTGGAGAACAGTGACGTGACCATCACCAGCATCGTCTACAACGAGTACGAAGACGAAGCAACACGGTGGGAGACCCTCCAGCGAGCTATCGAACTCCGCGAGTGGGCTGTCGTCGCGACGTTGAACAACGTCCTGCTCGAATCAGACGTCCGTGGTGGGCGTGTTCCGATCGAGGCGGTCGTCGACCGCTCGACAGCCGAGGAGTACTCGGTCAACCCCGACATCGTCGATGGCTGGAAACAGTCGATTCCCCAGGAGGCTGTCGATGAGATTGCGACGAACGCCGATGTCGCAGTCCGGTTTGGCTTCGGATTCCTAGTTGGCCCGATTCTCACTGGGCTGCCGTATGGCGTGTTGAGCTACCATCACGGCGACCTCAGAGAGTATCGTGGGCAGCCCATGGGGTTCTGGGAGTTTGTCCACGGCCAGCCGACAGCGGGCATCACGGTCCAGCAACTCACCGAGAAACTCGATGGCGGTGGTATCGCCGCGAGTAAGACCATCCCTATCGACGATCTCCGAACCTGGGAAGCAGTCAAACGCCGTCTGTTTGCCGAATCGGAGGATATGCTGCTCACTGCTGTCGAGACCCTGCAGAACGATGCAGTGCAGGAACCCGAAGCACTCGGTGACCTCTACACACTGCCGAAAGGCCGGCCCGTCGCGACGTTCGCGCTGAAGAACACGGGAGGCCACCTGCTCAATCTCGCAACCCCCAGTAGCTGATTCTCTTTTAAGAAGTTCGGGCCGGAAGCCACGTCTCAAGCAGACCTCACTGGCTCTTCGTTGCCCAAGCCCAGATTTCGAGCTACAGCAGAGCGATCAATCTTGGGAAGCTTGCGTGATAGCCTGATTTCCTCCCACGACAGAAGTCGTGGGGTTCCACGGTCACAGACCGTGCCCCGACTTCGAGAGGTTCCCACTTCGACGCACCGCACGAGTAGGTGATGGGTCGAGCCAGTGCGACCCCCCGGCCGAGATAGCGGGCTTCATCTACCCGTTTAACCGCCGAACGGTGCCTATCCTTACCTCGGACTCGGTCGCATAACCCACG
>NZ_JALXFV010000012.1 GCF_023699475.1 Halomarina rubra
TCCGAGCCGAGTGTGATGCGCCCACGACTGTCGGCTTTCAGTTCCTTGTGAATCCTCTCGTCGTCGGTTTCGATTAGTACCTTCATGGGTAGAACCAGCGCTTACTCGGTGACGATGCAAATGTCCTGCACTTCGTCGGCGTCGTAGACGACCGTGCCGAGGTGGCGCGTCTCGCCGTCGGCCAACTGGGAGAGGTCGAAGTGCTCGCGCACGTGTTCGTCCACCGTCTCGTAGAGGTTTGGCGGCAGGTCGCCCGAGGGGTCGCGGAGGATCACGTCGTACTCGTCTGCGGTCTGACCGTGCTTCGTGCGGGCGTCGTTGCGTTCGACTGCGATACCGGCCGTGGTGATGGGTTGGGTCATCATTCGTCTTGCCTCTACTACCTTCAACGTGGGTATAGATAATAAATCTTCCCCACAACAGGCCACTTCTTGCCCACAGTGAATCAGTCATCGGTGGCGACGAGGGCGTGATTCTCCGCCTTCCGTTTTTCGACGTCCAGTTGGTCGTGTTTGGTGTACTCGTTCTGCATCACGCCACCACGGCACTGGCACATCCACGCGCGCAGGAGGTAGCGGACGTAGGGTGCTGGAATGGCGTTCTTCGCCATGTGTTGCTTGGGGTAGCGGTCGGGGTAGCCCATCGTCGCGGCCCACCACTCGCGCGAGCGGTCGGCGTAGTAGTACGGGCTGACGGTGTCCTCGTTCAGACTCGCGTAGCGTGCGGGTTGCTCGACGTTGAACGACGTCTCGAAGGCGCGTTCCTTCTGGATGGGTAAGCCGAACATCCGCCCGTCGAGAACCACCGGGTCACGGAGCGGTGCTGCGGGGACGTTCTCGATGATGTGTTGGGCGCAGTGTTTCTCGGCGAGCTCCCGCGCCAGCGGGATGAGGTCCGGGTGGTCGTCCGGGTCCCCTGAGATGCGCGTCATGCTCGACCACTTCCGGCATGGCGGGTGGAACACGCCGAGGTCGAACTGGACGTCGTCGCCGAACGGCAAGTCGTGGGCGTCGGCCTGGACGACGTGGCTGTCGTTGGTGTCCTTGGGGTCGATGCCGACGCGGACCACGTCGCCGTA
>NZ_JALXFV010000013.1 GCF_023699475.1 Halomarina rubra
AGCCGGTCAGGACTTCCGACTCAGTGCCGTAGTCGGCGAAACAGTGCAAAATGGCAGGGCCGTCTGTTGCGTTACTCATTGGAATTTCTCCGGGTACGGGGTGTAGAGTCGCACCCGGCACTCTGGTTCGTCACAGTGTCGATACCATGGGTCGACACGCCCGCCGCGTTCGACCTCGTCACCCACGACGCCACACGACGGGCATTCAGGTTCCCCCTCATGCGGCATCGGCCCACTCCGACAGGTCGTGGTTCAGCGTGACCGAGTTCTCGACGTTGAAGTTGTCCTCGACGCGGTGGCACTCGTTGTGTTCGGTCATGTCGTCACCGACGAGCGCACGGTAGATGTCCTCGGTTCGGTCTGCCGAGCTGGTCGTGAAGTAGAACTCCTCACTCTCGGGCCAGAAGATGACGAGCACAAAGTCCTTGTATTCGTCCTCCCGGTCGATCCAGCCGTAGACCGAGACCGACTGCTCGTCGTGCCACTGGCCGACCGTGAAGCGGTCCCACTCGACGAACCGAACCTTACGGAGTTGCTTCTCCATCCAGCGGCGATTCATTAGCGAATCGTCTGTCACGAGTAGTCCCCCAGTGTCTTTGTCTCCAGCTCGACCGCGTTGCCAACGTTGAACGTGTGCTCGACGCGGTGGCACGGGTTGTGCGTGTCCGGCTTCTCGCCGGTGATTGTCTGGTGAATCTCCTCGGAGTAGCGGTCTGACGACGTCGTGAACGAGTAGTCCTCGCTCTTCGGCCAGAACGCGACGTGAAGGAAATCCTTGTAGTCGTCTTCCTCGCGGGCTATCCAGCCGTAGACGTCGACGACAACACGCCCGTCCTCGAACTCGTGGAACGTGAAGCGGTCCCACTCGACGAACCGAAGCGAGCGCATGTGCCCCTCGATCCAGCGACGGTTTGGAATCGACTGCTGAAGTTTCGGAGCAGATCCATCACCGCTCATGAGAACATCCTCGCGAGTCGGTCGGTGGCGGTCTCGCCGTGCAGTTCACGGTCCTCGTCGATGATATCCTGAATCAGTGCCATCGCTTCCTCTTTCTTCTGCTGCTGGGACTCAGTCTCCATCTCGACGCCTCGCAGCTCTGCGAGCGCGGGGAGAATCTCGTCGCCCACGCGTTCATCACTCTCGGTGTCTTTACCAGTCATCGTAACTCCCGAGCTTGAACTCGATGTCTGTGAACTCGT
>NZ_JALXFV010000014.1 GCF_023699475.1 Halomarina rubra
CCGTCGTAGAACGCTGGCCCGTAGCGGCCCACCGTTCCATCGTTGTACGCTTCCGCGCCGTCCGTGGCTTCTAACACAGTCGTCACATCGACTGGTTGGCGCGGCGTGTTGTCGGCCATTCGGTAGACCTTCACACCGCCCTGAATACCAACTGCCCCGTTCATCGTCCCGCTCGCGTGGCAGTTCTCGACCACGATATTGCGGTACGTGCCGCCTGCCGTCTGCTCTTGAAGCTTGATACCCTCGCGGTAGTTCGGGTTTCCGCTCTCTGTGAAACAGTGGTCCCCCTCTATGTGGAGGTTCTGAGCGCCGTACCCTTTGAATACGACGTTGATGCCCCACCGATAATTAGAGTCCTCCTGATTGTTGTTGTAAATGTCGTTGCCCGACGTTCGGACATTCGTGAGCGCCCCCCCGTCACCGTTCCCGTCAACTCCCGCAGACAGCGTGACACCATCCCACTGGTTATCGTGGATTTCACAATCGCGGATTGTGAGTTTGTCAGCCCCGAACTGTGCGTAAATCCCATGTTGGCCGTTCTCAAAGATGTGGCAGTTGTCGATTGTGATGCCAGAGGCGTGCCGCCCGTCAACCAACACACCCGCCCGTCCGTGGCCCCAGACGTAGTTGTTGGTAAACTGTATTTCTGTGGCGTCTGGCCCCCCGCCAGCCACGTCAGAGGTTGCTAAGACGGCCCCCTCAACATCAGATCCGTAGATGAAACAGCCGTCGATGCTGGCCTTTGTCGTCTCGGTCCCCCCAGCGAGGTGGAGACAGGAGTTATTGACCTCCCCGAGCAGCCAACTGTCCGAGAGCTTCGTGTGCGTCCCGCCGTGGATATGCACGTTCTGCTCCCAGTTGTCACGAAACGTACAGCCGTGAATGAGATTCGCCTCGGTGTCGGTTTCGACACTCCCCGGATAGCGTGAAATCTCAATGCCGTCACCAGTCGAATTGTTCGACCAGAGGTTGACGAATTTGTTATCCGACCCGAAACACTCGATGTTATGACCGTCGTTGGCGTTGGTGATGGTGTTGCCGTCGCCATCGCCGTTGTTGTTCTGCTGGTTCCCGTTGATGCGGAAATCCTTGAACAAACACCCGTCTACGAACGTGTCCTCGGACAGCCACGGGTCATCAACTGCAACCCCACCGATGTCGATGACTCTGTTACCGTCCCCATCGTTGTCTTGGTAGTTGTCGGGGATGAAAATCTCAGTCGCGTAGCCCTGCCCGACGAGTGCAACGGGTTTGTCTGGGTCGTGAATCTTGATGAAACTATCCGGGTATTGGTGTCCCGGTGAACCAACGTACCGTCCCGCTGAAAGCGTGATGATTCCCCCACCGGACGGTAGGCGTTCATAGGCATCTTGAATGCCGT
>NZ_JALXFV010000015.1 GCF_023699475.1 Halomarina rubra
CTGCACGTATCGCGCGTATCGGTCATTCCTCGGTCGGCGATTCGAGATAGGTTTCGAGCGCGTCAACGACGGTCTGGACGAACGACTCGTTGAGGCGACCCTGCCGCCGAACGATCGCCGCGTGCTTCGGCGACGCTACTGTCCACGGTGAGGCGTAACTCTGCTGGGGCATCCCGCCTTCGACCCAGTCGCCGTCGTCAAGGGGGATGCCCTCGTCGTGGGGCGTCGTCGTCAGCGTGACCGTCATATACTCCTCGTCGCCGAAGGGATGAGTCTCGTTGTTCAGAATCAGCCACGGCCGCGGGTTCTCACCCGACTTGAACGGGTCTGGCCCCCAGACGACATCGCCGCGCTGATAGCTCATTCAGTATCCTCGTCGTCGACGGCGTGCTCCAGCCACTCCTCTATGTTCTCCTCACCGAAGCGGTCGTTCGCGGCGCGCATGCTCTCGACCATACCTGTGTAAGCGGCCACGTCATCGGCCTCGCCGAGTGCCCAGTAGTTGCCTTTGTGGCGGACGAGTCCACGGTTTTCGAGACGCGAGAGGACCACGCTGATACTGCCGGCTTTCACGCCGGTCGCGTCCCGAATCTCGCTCTGGGTGAACGCCTGATCCGGATGGGTGGCGAGGAACTGCATCACGCGGTCGGCGTTCGTCTCTCCGCTCTGCTGGAGTCGGTCTTCAGGGGAGGATTCGAACGTCTCGATGTCGATGGGCATATGTATTCTTGTGTCGCCAAATGTATTAGTTGTATCGACGTATTTTTGGTCGATTTGGCCAGCGCATATCCCTGGGGAACTGAATCAGCCACTTCTCAACCGATTTGTTGAATTTATCCGAAACTGATATGTTTCGGTGACCGTGCTGCATAGACTCTCAAAGTCGGTCA
>NZ_JALXFV010000016.1 GCF_023699475.1 Halomarina rubra
AGAGTCCAGTAGCTTCATGTGGATGATCCGCCGCTCGGAGTCTTGCTCTACCTTCGTGGAGAGCGTATCACGGTCGGCCATCACAGAATCGCCTCCTGACTCTCGGGGTCGACACGCTTCGCGTTCGCCACTTCCTCGATAACAACCGCGAGGTCGTCGGGGTAGAACGTGCCGCATTCGGGACAGAGAACGGGGTTCTCGGGCCACGGGGCCTCTTGGTCAATCGCTGTGTTCGGTCCCTCGTGAGCGTAGGTCGTTCCGTTCCCACACTCCTTACAGCGGAGTGTCGTTAGGTACAGGACGCGTTCGACACCCTGCGAAGGGTCGTCGTCGCTACCGTCTCTCGTGGACTCTGCACCAGGCATTACCGGCCACCTCGAAGCCACTCGCCAAGAGCTGTGTGGCAACTCTCACAGACGTCGATGGAACTGAGGCGCTCCGTGCAGCCCTCGTAGGTCCGAGTCGCTAGCGCGCCGCATCGCAGGCACGTGAGTTCCTCGTCCGAGAACTCGGAACCGCCTTCGGGCATCTTCGAACCGGGCGCGGGGTGCTGAACTTCCTGCGAGGATTCAGCAGTCACTCCGACCACCCCGCGAGCGTCGCCGAGGCACGCCGGGCCTGATGCACGGCGTCGTCCAGCGCGTCGTGATGGTCGCCCTCCCGTTCGAGGTCGACCGCGCCGGGCAGGTTCTTCAGCGTCCGGAAACACCGCTCGTGGTAGAACTCCCACGGGACAGGCGCGTTGACCGCGTCGTACGCCCCCGCGAGTATCTCGCAGTCGAACGACGGCGCGTTGCCCCAGAGTTCCTCCGCACCGGAGTAAAACTCGCTGAACTCGTGGAGCACTTCGGTCAGTTCGTCACCGCCGACCAGCTGCTCCTGCACGTTCTCGTCTTGCTCCAGCCACCACTCCAGCGTCCCCGCGTCGATCTCCAGGGCCGCCTCGTCGCACGAGTTCAGGCTGATGGAGCGGTAGAACGTCTCGCCGAGGCCGTCCTCGTCGAACGCGACCGCGCCGATGCTCAGGATGACGCAACCGGGGTCGAGGCCGAGCGTCTCCAGGTCGAGCATCACGCGGCGGGTCATCGGCACCCACCCGGACATACCGGCACCATCTTCGGATAATACTCGTCGTCAGTCGAGAGGTCGTGACCGTCGACGGCTTCCGGCGACCACGTCTCTTGACAGAACCAGCAGCGGACGTACTCCGCGTTCGGGTCGACGAACGGCGGTCGTTCTACCTTCTGCGATTCTGTTGCGTCACTCATCAGAATCACCCATCGCGTCGGCAGTGCCGGAGATCATCTCGTGCGCGTACTCCGCCGCTTCGCGCTGTTCCATCGGTTCGGGAAGCGAGACGACGATTAGCGTCTCGAATCGTATTTTTAGGAAGTCGTGCCCGTCCTCCACTGCGTTGAACACATCGTAGTCAGTGCCGTCGTGATGTGCCCCAGGCTCGAACCGCATCAGGCCAGCCTCGGTGTCGTTGGTCGGGTCGTCGTTGAGTTGCCGAACCAGCGTGATTTCGTTGTACAGGTCGCTCTGTTCGACTTGTTCGTGCTCTCGTGCAGGCATTACGGACCCACCTCGACCTTCGCCGCGCCTTCTGCGGCCGCAGCGCCGGCCTGCGAGATGTCTCGGCAAATCTCCACGTAGTTCATGATGGCTTCGTGGACGTTCGACCCAGTCCCCGTAACGTTGTTGCCGCCCTCGGTTGCTCGCCAGACGCCGTCGACCTTCTTCACGTCGAGGGCGACCGTCGCTTGCTTCTGGATTCTTTCCTCCATACACAGCACATACAACTCCGATAACATAAGTCTTTGCAGAGCGCCAAGGCACTACGCACAAGCATGGTGCGAAGGCTTATTGCCAATTGCGGGCCAAGAATAGGCAACGATGACGGAAGCGATGGGAGAAATTGACGACACGCCCTCGATGAACGAGATGCTCGACTGGTTCGCCGAACAACCCTGTTCGTGCGCGACTGTCGGCCACGTCGCCGCTAAGATAGGCCGCTCCAGGGAGAGCGTCCGGAACAACCTCAAGCAACTCCGGGCAGCTGGCTACGCCGAACACCGATTCGAACCGACTGGCGAGTATCGGCTGCTGCGCGATCCCCGCCCCGAACACGGTGAGATGCCCCCTTGCCCCGAGTGTAGCGAGAACTCGACGGGAATGTTCACGGTGCGCTCCAGTGCCGGCAACATGGATTACCAGTGCGAGCGGTGCGGCGAGCAGTGGACCTCATAGGTCTGTACTACCTCTCGGCGTTGATTTCTTTAAGTAGCGTTCCGCTCGACTCACGAACGTAGCACAGTAGGACAGCAGTAGCGTGGCGGGGTGTCGGGACCGCCACAGGTGGACCACACATGGTCCTGAACTCATGATAGCGGGACAGGTACACCTGTCCTGTGATGACGCGCTCAGTCCGCCGATACTGACGAACTCACCTCCGTACCCTGGTGCTCTGCGAGCTTCCGCAGTGCCACGGTCCCGGTCCCTTCAACGGTCACCTCGAACCCGGCATACGGGAACGTTACCGTCCCGCTGTCGGGCATCGTCTCGACGGCGCGCTGAAGCGCTTCGGGGTCAATCGCCTCGTAGAAGACGGGAAGACCGGCCTCGTCCTGGCCGCGCTTCGCTGCTACCGCCTCGATTATCTCGGTGGACAGTGCCAATCCGGGTCGTGGCATACCTGTTATGTTGACTGTCTTTACTTAAGCGATTCGGCGGTACAGCGCGCTATCACGTTCTGCTAACGGAGATTGCCGAATGCGGCACGAAATGCGGAGCCGTCTCCGGAACCGGCAGAGGCACCCGACACGGAGCCGCCTTAGACAGCGGGAACTATTGGTATTCGGAAATAGGCGCGGATAGGAATGGTCGCGCCCACAACGGATGATGTACTCGACGCGCTTATCGATGTTCACCGGAAGTCCGGTGACCCTGTTGCAGATGCTCCCGAGCTCGCAGAACACCTCGACGCGAAGCGCCGAACGGTTCTCGACAGACTAAGACGGCTCGAAGCCGCTGGCGACGTCGAGAGTAAGCCAATTTCGTCGGGAGTTGCTTTCTGGGCACCATCGCACGTCCGCGTAGAGATGTCGCGCACGGAGCCGCTCACGGAGCCTGAACCCGCACCGCAATCGGTACCGATTGAGGAGCGCGAATCTGCACCGGCTGAGTTGCCCCAAGCGGTGCGCGAGGCCGTGAATCAGTGGCCCGCTCCGGGCGAGACTGTAGCGAAACGTGAGGAGCGTGTCGGGCTTCTGGTGGAGATGCTGCTCTGGCTCAGAGAACACGGCGAGGGGTTCAAACGAGACTTCATCGCCGAGTTCTACGACCAAGGCCGAGACCTCGACGACAAGAAAGACGCGTGGTGGAACGCCCAGGCTAAGGGATACGGCTCAAAAGACGACGGGAAGGAAGGCGGTCTCGGCTTCGTCGCAGCTCGGACGGATTGGGTGAGCCGTCCCGACAACCACTGGAACCCTTGGGAGTGGAACACCGGGGAATAGATTTTAATTTCGCGCTTCCGTGCGTGCTTGTGCATGTCGCGTCCTAGCAACTGGAACAAGCGCCGCTGGGAAGCCATCGTTAGAGATGATTACCAGTGCCAAACTTGCGGCGATTCAATGGACGATGTCGACCTCTACGTTCACCACAAAGACCCCGTGAGAAATGGCGGCTCTCACGAGTTACGCAACCTCGTCACGTTGTGCGGCGATTGTCACTCAAAAGTCGATGTCCACGCATCCACACCTGCGACCGTCGATTATGACGATGTGCTTCGCGAGATCGAGAGGCAAATCGACACAGAGTATAACCCAGTCGTCACTGCGCCAGAACTCGCCGAAGAACTACCAATTGCAAAGAGGACCGTCAACGACAAACTCAATCAGCTACTGGCAGCTGGGCTGGTGGCGAACAAGGACGTCTCAACAGGAAAGGCATGGTGGCCGCTGACGCGCGATAGAGCGGAGTGAAAGTTATCGCCGGTCAGCGTACTCGCCAAACATAAACTGGCACCACGGACAAGCGGTCTCGTCGAGGAGCGCGCCTTCCGGGAACCCACCACCACACTCGGGACAGATGTAGTCGCTCATAGGTCGAACCTCGCACGCGTGTTGCCAGGGACCTCCCAGTTGTCATCGTCGAACACGACTGGTGCGAGTTCGCGGGCGAGCTTCTCGGCGTGCTCTATCTTCATCTTTGGGTACCCCGAGTAGGAGAACCCGTGCGGTTTGGTAAGCGCGGTATGTCCCATCTTGTCCTTGAACTCGGCATCTTCGAACGTGTGGGCGATTCGGTTGATTTCTCGCATGCCGTCTTCCGTGATGTGGGCTTTACATTCCCAGTCCATCGTCGAGTTGCCGTATTCAACTTCCTCAACGGTCCAGCCCTGTGCCGGGAGCATGTCGTACTCAACGGTGCCGTATTTTACGCCGTTTAGAGCGTCAACGCAGAGCGAGGGCACGTTGGAACGCTCGCACGCGTTGTAATACTCGTACTGGTCGTCTCTGGTCGTAATCGTCGGTACCGTGCCGTCTTCCGTTGGAATATCTCGTTTCATGTGAGTTCGTTATTCGTCGTCGCCGTCGTAACCGCCATCGGTAGCAATGGCGCTGGGGGTCGCACTGTCGAGCGCGTCCCACTCGTCTTGAACGTCCGTGCTGTTCTCTTTCTGCCGCTCCGGTTCGCGAGTCTCCTCAGCGGTGTCCTCGGATTTCTCACCGTGATAGTATTCGCTAATTTGAGTGAGTAGCTCTGCGTTGCTTTCCTTCATCTCGCCAAGGTTGACGTGCAGTTTGAGCGCGTCTGGCGTCTCCCGCAGCTCGAATGCCGCATCCTCTGCAACCGAGCGGACAATGTCGCCAACGGTCGACTTCGCGACGTCGTCGCCGAACATGTCGGTGCGGACAGTTGCCGCCGAGACACCCTTTCGACCCTTCGAGTTCGACATCGCCATACGGCCGAGTTCGAACTTCACGCGGAGTTCACGCTGCTCTCGGTCCAAGAACTCCACGGGCAGACGCGACTCGCGCGGGACGTGTTCGCCGACCCACTCGCGGGCAGTCTTCTCGGTGATCCAAACCGGCGAACCGGACGGGTGCGGCTCTACCTCCAGGCGGTCGACGACACGGTTGCGGTACCTCGACCGCGTCCGTTCCGTGACGGTAGGGTCGCCAACTATCTCCACGATTGCATCGTTCAGTTGGTCGTTGGTGAACTGGTCGTCGAGCAGGTGGCAGATGGCGATGGTATTCATCTCAACGCCATTCTTCCGAAGGCCACCGTCGGAGTCGTTGTTGACGGTCTCCAGCAGCGCCTCCGCGTCGTCGAACACGCGGTCCAGCTTCTCGGTGAGGCGCTCGGAGCGGCCACCAAGGCGGTACTCTTGAATCGCACGGGCGAACGCTTGACCGTAGGTGTCGTCGGAGTCAGCCACGAACGCGCGGAACTCGTCTTTGATGTCCTCGTGAACACGGACGGTGACGCGGGTGGTCGGAGTGAGTTCGATTTGATTGATTCGTTCTTCGAACTCCCCTCCGAGACTGCGACCCGCGGCCGAGACAAGCTGGTCAAGCCGTTTCTCAGCGTCGGCGAAGCCATCGGTGTCGGAATACTCGCGCATCGCAGCAGCCGCCTCATGGCCGAGATAGCTGTCCTCCACGCCGTATTTGTCAACGACGTATTGACGGAACCGCTCCCACTCCTGCTCGGGAACCATCCAATCAATCATCGGCCCGTTACTCACGCCAACCACCCCCGATTAGACCCGTCACAGCAAACTGCTGTGACACCCACCTTCTCACAACCACCACTCACAGCATTATGCTGTGAGGCAGGGGAGGGGGGAGAGGGAACCGACCCCCCGCCACAGCAGGATGTTGTATGTGTAAACGCCATACGGCGGTGGGTTTCGGTGCTCCGAGTGGTGTGTTGTAGCCCCCCGGCCCGTGGCCTCGGGGCGGTGTTCGAAGAAAGAAAACTTCTCCCAACAACCGTGGCGCCCTCGACGTCGGCGTGGTGTTCTCGCATCTGTTGGTGTGGCGATCTCCGGCCGTCACCGAACCGCCCGAAGGCGATGATAGAGCCGCGGCTCTCTGCACCGGAACGACTAAGCCGCGCACTCGTGTAAGAACCAAGTGTCCAATTCGGTTCTTCGTGACGTTGTTCTCTTAGCTTGCTGTGCTGTTTGTCGCCTTGCCGTGTCTTAAATCCACTAGACCCGACAGTCATCGCTGGTCACTCCGGAGACAGAACTGCTGCTTGTTCAGCGAGCAAAGGTCGCCACGCCGCTGGGCCGCTTTCGCTGCCTCGTGTGCGTTGTCGCGGCTATTGGTGACGTTCGCGACGTCCATCATCAACCGCAGCTGGGTAACCGAGACCACGCTGTCCGTGTCAATGCCGCACTCGTCCCAGAGTTGTCGCCAGTGTTCGCGCTGGAATGAGGATGGCTGTGGAAATCGGTTCTCGGTCTTTCTCGACGACTTGCCGTTTCGGTGTTCTGCAAACGCCTCGCGCTCTTCTGGCGCTTCAGCCCGGTCGAGTTTCTCGTCCATGTAGTCATGGAACTCGGTTGCCTCTTCGCTCAGGATCTGCTCGTCGACCGACTTCGGATTCGTGTTTGTTACCCCCGAGTCAGTCTCCGAGCTACCCATTGCGTCAGAAGCTGACCACGTGCTCATTGCGAACCACCACGCGATGCCTCGGCCTTCTCGCGCCGGACACGCGCCAGTGCCTCACACAGCGCGTTCTCAGCCGTCTCCCATTCTTCATCTTCTCGTGCCAGTGCGGCCGCACCGACGAGCCCGTCGAATGGCCGCTGTTTCTTCGTGCTCATCGGAACTCACCCGCATCAACAACCGCGTTTTCGCCCGCGTACATCCACCGCCCGCAATTGCCGCCCGTCTCCGGGCAGCTGATACTCCACTCGCCGCTGTCCTGCTCGTGAGCTTCGAGAACGTATGCCCACGCGACAGCTTTCGGCGCAACGTCTTGGAACAGGTCGCGCTCGGGTGGAACTTCGCGCGTCATAGCGCGAACGCCTCCGTGTCCCACTCTGCTTCGGGGTCGTCGAGGTGCATCTGGAGCGGGTCGCACATCGCCGACGCCCGGCGCTCGTGCGTCTCGCAACGTCGCTGCCACGCGGTCTTACTCATCGTCGCCCTCCTCGTCCTCGTCCAGTTCGATGCTCTCGCGTGCGCGTCTCTGATAGAACTCGTACTCGTCCTCCATTTCCTCGACGCTCAGCTTCCGGCTCATCGGCGCACCTCAACGGTGTCGCGGATGTCGCAGGTGATCCACGTCGACCTTGCCGCGTCTAGCGTGGAGACCTTTGCTTCCGAAAGCGTGAGGTAGCCCTTCTCGCGAATGCCGACGACTTCGGGCCGGGTGTGCCGTTCGGGGTCTCGGGGTTGACACTCGACCTTGCTCATTCGGAGCCACCTCCGAACTCGCTCAGTTTGTGATTGACAGTTGAACAGTCTTCACACTCCCCGAGATGGCCGTAGAAGGACTCTGGCCGGAAGAAGGACCGTCCGCAGTCGCCTTCTTTCGGGTACTCCGATTCTTGATTTGAAACGCCAGTGCTTATTTGCGCGCTTGTCTTAGCAGATTTTGCCATTGGTGAAACAGCGAGGCGCTCAATCTGTCGCCTCGCTTCAGTGGCACGCGCGTGCGTTGACCGGCAACAATTGGTACCTGGTGGCGGTCAATGCACGACACGCGCCCTTTGTTTTTCGTGAACAGTTCATCTCCCACCACTGTATCAATGACCGAGTGGTCACCACACATTAAGTTCCCGCCAATACCCATAACTCGCTGACACAGGGCGAATTCAGGCCAGTAAGGCCGAATTACCTTTAAGGCGGCGGGGTTTGGGTTCATGTGTGCGGTAGGTCGCACCCCTCACCGGGATAACCTGTGTCAGCAGGCCCCGGAAATCGTTTTCCGAGTGAATGTCCCGATGAGCGGCGCTTATCTGAGTCGATATGGTGGGTCGCTAATAAGTGTTGTTATGATATAGAAACATGGAATGTTGGTCGGTAGACTCAAATGGTAGCAATTGCGATATGTTTAACAACGCAATGGCGTCAGTGAAAAACGTAGGATGGCAGGAGGCCGCGCATATTGGATGAAGCCAAAAGACGATGTCATATTGGCTTATCTGGCGCGTATTTATCCATCTGCTGAGCCCCCGAAGGTCATTCACTGGAACCTTGAGAAGACTGGGGAGGCCGACTGGGTGCAGATGACCACCCAGCGCCGTTTGAAGAAGATGGAAGGCCACAGTCCGCCGCTGGTCGAGATCGTGAACGAGAAAGGAGGCTACCGGCGCATTACCGACGCTGGTATTGCGAAGCTGCGCGAGCTGGAGACGACCGAGGAAGAATACTGAGACCGTTACGTTACCGCCGCGTGTGTTTCAGATAGTGGTGCCATCAACGAGCGAGGTCCACGCGGCGGCGCTGC
>NZ_JALXFV010000002.1:0-483306 GCF_023699475.1 Halomarina rubra
ACGCCGATAGATGAAATGCACTCAATCTGGCAGGAACTCCGGTGCTACATACGCGGCACGTGTCTACCAGCCGAATCAGCGTCCACCGGTGAGATACGAAGTCGAATACTGGCCGCCACTATTGATTCACAGAGAACGGGAGATCATGATTCATTCGTCGCTTCGGCTGGCGAATGCCCCCAGATTCTCCGTTGCCGAAATCTGCCACGACGACCACCCAGAATCCGTGATGGCGCTTTCGAGGACGTTTCCGTAGTCCCTGTCGGGCGGTGTTGGATGGTACGCCGTCCGTCCGTTTTTCGTTGAGCCATCGAACGAGAACTCGACATCGTACCACACCGGCTCGGTGAAGATGGTCTCGAAGGGTCTCGTTTCACCGGGGCTGACAGTCGTCATTGTCGTGGCGTCTACTGAGTGTGATCGTACTCAATCTCTCCGGTCGGCCTATAGCGCAGCATAACGACTCCAGTGGTCGATGTTTCGACGTTCATCAGTTTGAGGGCCGTGGGAATCGTCCCGTTGCTGAACAACTGCTTGCCGTCCCCGAGGACCAGCGGGAAGACCCAGAGTCGGAACTCATCAATCAGCTCGTGGGTGAGAAGTGTCTGAATCAAATCGGCGCTTCCTTGCACCAAAATCATCCCTCCACTCTCGTCTTTGAGGTCTCTCACAGCTTTGACGATATCGCCTTCGAGAAGCGTTGAATTGCTCCAGTCTACCGTCTCGAGCGTTCTGGAGGCGACGTACTTGGGCATGCCATTCAATTTCATCGCCAGTGGGTCATCGACTGGTTCGAAGTGGGGCCAATAGGAGGCGAAGATCTCGTAGGTCTTCCGGCCGAGCAACAGCGCCTCGGCCTCGGTCAACTGGTCGGTCACGACCTCTCGCATCCGCTCGTCGCTGTAGGAGTCCATCCACCCACCGTGTTCAAATCCCCCGTCGCGGTCCTCCTCAGGACTCCCCGGTGCCTGCATCACCCCATCGAGCGTAAGGAACGCTCCGACGACGAGCTTTCCACGTGATTGGTCCTGGCGGCCGTCAATCATATACTACTCTAACACACGGACAGGCGTTAACTATCTCTCCTTTGACACCCTCCGCTGTTTCTAGAGTCCCTTCCGCTCAGAACCACGGGAACTGTGATTGACAGTCCGTCCTCTCGGGCGTGTTCTCTCCGCTCTTGCTGCGACCACTACCCGGTATATTTTCCATCGCGAACCTATCTTCTCCTCACAGGACCCTCCCCTCGTTCCGAGTGAAAAGGCGTTGATAACTGCACTTGAGAGGACTCTACCACCTGTCTAACGATTCGATAATGGCGCCACCATACAGGGACATCCACACCCCTCGTGACGAGTGAAAACGCCCTGACCTCAAGCAACACCCCTCCTGTCAGTACTCTTCTTGGTGAAGTATGGAATCTCTCCCGACGATATGTGACTCAAGGCACATTTATGCGGCCGAGCCTCCTCGATTATCACATGTCTGACAATACTACTATGGGGAGTTCGCGCTGTCCAGTCTGTGGGCATTCGCCGTTACAAGCACTGTTGACCAGCAACCAATTTGAGTGTCTCAACTGCGGTGCTAATCTTTCGTAGTTCTAAACCTGATTCGGTCACTGGCCCGGCTGCTGGACTCGACCCTCGAAAAGCCGTCTCGGGGGCAAGCCCACATCTGCGGGCAATCAAATAATTTACATGAAGAAGGCTCTATATCCCTTTCTTACATTTCTAGTAAGATAAATGTTCGCTCCATTGTCGAGTGGTGCATGAACCCTCATCGTCTACAAAACGCCCGCTGCGTTCAGATCTCCGTGATCCGTGTATATTGGTCGTTGAGTGCTGCGGCGTCTTCTGGGAGCAGGGCAACGACCAGATGGTCAGAATACTCTGCGAAGTAATCGATGAGCGTCGCGATACGGTTCGAATCGATCGCCTCCAGTGAGTCCAATAAGACGAACGGCAGTTGCTCGTGGACGTCGTGGACGAGATAGCCAGCGAGTGCAAAGACTAGGCCAGTCACCTCTCGCTCGGATTCACTCAGGTGGTCGATTGTATCTTCGTAGGCAGTCTCCTCATCGCTGGTACGGACGACATGAAGCTCGAACACGGTTTGTGAGACCTTCCGACGACCCTGGCGCCGGTCTTCTTCGCGCCGCTCGAGCCAGATCCGGTCGAGATTCTGGTAGTCAAGTACGTCGAGAACCGTCGCCATATGGTCATTGAACTGCTCGACAGCCTGGTGTTCGAGACGCTCAATCCGAGTTCGAAGGTCGGAGAGTTCTTCACCGAGTTGCTCGCGTTCGGCTCGAAGCTCCTCGCGGCCCGAATGGCGGTCTTCGAGTGTCGACAGTTCCTCTGTGACGCTTTCGTACTCGCTCTCCAATCGCTCAAGTTCGAACTCGAGTTCGTTGGCACGACGATGGCGCTCCAGTAAGGTGTCGTCTCCACCCTGTTCGAGCGATTCGGCCGTCTCCTCCATCTCCTCGATGGTCTCGGTCAGCTCTGTTCGGCGTTCTCGAAGGCTCTCGAGAGTCGCTTCCCGGTCATCGCGCTCTTGGGTGAATCGTTCGATACGGTCGGCGAGCGACTCCTGCTTGTCTCGGTGCTCATTCACCGCCTTCAGTTGTGTCTGTGTCTCCTCGATTTCCTCATCAAGCGCTGATGCCTCGGAGAACTTCTCCTGGCGAAGTGACCGGAGTCGGTCGAGGGTTTCATCGATTGCCTCCTCATCGACCGCAGAGCCACAGGTCCAGCAGACAACGGTATCATCATCAAGTAGTTGGTCGGTCACCGAAGCTGCCGTGTCATCTCGAAGCGCCGCAGCTATCTCGGCGTCGATACCATCGAGCATCTCCTCGTTGAACTGGATGACGCTGAGGAGTTTGCTCATCTCCGCGTCGAGTTCCTGCTTGCGCTCTCGGAGCTGTTCGATGCGCTGTTCGAGCTGCTCGATATCGACATCGGGAGCGTCTATGTCGGCTTGCTCTGCCTCCAGTGTGTCGAGTTCCTCTTCGAGCGACGCGATACTATCCTGTTCCGTCTCGATGCGATACCGGACGGATTCGGCCTCGTTACGTACCTCACGAAGCTCCTCGAGATGTGTCTCAAGTTCCGATTGCTCTTCGCGCTCGGCTTCGACCTCACGGTCGATGTCGTCTATTGTCGCCTCCACCTCTTCGAGTGTCGCCTTCTTTTCGGCGATCTGCTCATCGAGGTCTCCACGTCGTCCTTTAAGCGTCTCGATGCGCTCGGACATTCCCTCGAGTTCTTCAAGTTCCTCTGTCAGCGAGCGTCGTCGTCGTTCTAACTGATCGATCTCGGCGTCGATACTGGCCGTGTCGATTGGCCGCATGATGATGTCATGGAGGTCCTCACTACGAGCAACGGCTTGCCGCGCCTCGTTGGACTCCAAGAGGAACGCGAACAGGTCAGCGACTGTTGAATCATCCAGGTACGGGTCGCCACCGTAGACGACCTCACCACCCTCTCTGGAGAGCGTCCGGGTGTAAGTCGCATCACCAACAGACAGTTCAACCTCGCCGTCACTCGCATCACCTTTCAACGAGGCCTGGTTGCTTCCTAAGACGGCCATGATCGCCTGAAGGAAGGAGGTCCGGTTCGTCGCATTCCGACCAGTAAGGACAGTCACACCAGGGGGCAACTCGAGTTCGGTCTCATCGATCCCACCGATGTTCTCCGCGTGAACCCGGACGGTCTCTCGGGTCCGCTGTTCCGTACTCATAGGTATTACTCAGGGGCGAGTACCAAAACCGTTCGGGGATTTGGTTGGGCAGATTGAGGCCGTCTCTTCACCAGACGGCCGTTGCAGTAGTCGTTGGACATTCGGGTCCATAACACACGTACCGCTGTTAGGGCGATGCCTCACAGTCACACGCGCCGTCTTCAAGCAGGGTGTCAACATCGAGTGTCGACCCGCATGCCGAACAGACCGCCTTGAGGTCGATGAACACGTCTAGCTCGCCCGATGCGAGTTCATCGCTGTCACGCAGCTGAGCGAGTTTGCTCTCGGTTACTGTCAACGTTCGATTTTTCAGCCGACGAATCGTCTCTCGGTCTCGTTGGAGTTTATTCGTCGTCTCCCGTTCATAGCTCGCCCCACGGACGTTCCGAAGGTACGTCCTGATGGCCTGATAGGATGCGAACTCGGTCATGAGCTGGTCGACGTCTACACCCGCCCGTTCGAGTCGCCGCCGTGTTTGAGTGCGCATTCCCTCACTGACCTCATCATCGGTGAGGAGGCGGTAGGTGTTCTCGACCTCCCCATCAAGTGTCTCGACGGTCGTCTGGTGCATCACCGTCTGGAGAAGTTCGTGGTTGAACGCTTCGGCGAGCTCACGGAGACTTCGACGCTCTGACCCACTTGCCGTCCACTCATCCTCCAGACGATGGCCTGTCTCATGGAGGTCGTACTTCTCGATGAGCCGCGCGACCTTCCCTCGGGACCCGCCAGAGCGAGGTGTTGCCTCCACTCCGTCAGAATCTGTCATTATCTTGAAAACGGAATAAGCAGGTAAAAAGTTTCGCACGTTCCGCTAGCGGGTGGTTTGTGATTAGTAAACGGAGCGATGGACTCCCCCGTTGCTCAGAGAGTCTTTCTGCGTGAATATGAAGCAACAAGTACGAACAACGGCGCTGGTGGCGTTCATGATGGGGATACAGCGGGCGGAGCGTGTGGCTATCTACTCGCTGGAAACGATTAGGCAGACAGCAGATGGGCTTCGATGGTCTTCGCTTCGCTGAAGACGAGGCCGGTCACGTCTTCCTCGAATCGTTTCCCGGAGAGTGACCCAGAGGTTCCAATGACACACAGCGCAGCGACCGCACGGTCCTCAAGGTCGACAATTGGGGCCGCGATACAGCGGCTCGAAACACCGAGTGATGGTTCAGTTCCAAGCGCGTATCCCTGATCACGAATCTGGCGGAGGGCGCTCTTTTGCTCGGAGGTGATGTCGTCTGATTGGAGATCAGGGCGGTGAGCGAGTATCGCGCGCCCCGGAACGCTCGTCTGGAGTGGCAGCCGTTTACCCTCGGTGCCGCCTGCGTCGTAGCTTCCCTCATCGACACTGTAGAGGACGACTGCTTCCTCTGCTTCTGCGACGACGAGGAACGCTCGCTCACCGGCATTCCCAGCAAGTGTTTCGACAGAAGAGCGTGCGACCGAGTACAGGTCAGAACGACGGCGAGCGTCGAGTCCCAGATTGAGGAACCGAAGCCCGACATGATACGCATCGTCGCGGCGAACGAGATAGCCCAGCTGTTCCAGTGTCTTGAGGTGCTTGTGAACCGCCCCTTTCGAAAGGTCCAGCTGATCTGCTAACTCCGTCGTCCCCGCCCCATCCAGGTTGTGAACGGCCTCGACAACTCTAAAGGCTGTTACGACCCCCTGCACAGTGTATTGTCCGTCGTTGGCGTATCGTTCATCCCCCATGGTTTACCAGTAGCAAACGCCTCGTATGTAATAAATATTGTTCACCTATTGTGTGGTCGATAGTTCTTTTTCCCACATTCGAGTGTCATCGTGTCCTTACCTACGACCTAGTCGGTGGTGAGTCAGTCGTCCACGGCCAACACCGTGGGCGTTCACACAATTCACAGAATTGTAAGGGGGAAGCTCACGACTTCTGTCGTGGGGTACTGCCCTCGATTTCATGTGCCATTGATTCTATGGGTCGAATCGTGACGATGTAGCTTCGTGAAGCCACACCACCATCTCGCAGAATTCCCGGTTCGCCCACGAGTAGTACGGGATGGCCGTGACATCGACCGTCTCCTCGTGTGTCCCAGCGACCGGTTGGTATGGGTCGTCACTTTCGTTAGCAACCCGGACCGCTGCTGATCCCGTGAGGGCGATGACGCCACCGAGTAGGTCGGGTCGTTCGACAGCCTCAAACGTCGACTCCGTATCAACGCGAAGCTGTGAGGGTGGATACGGGTTGTCCACCGCTTCAATACAGTAGACGATTGGCCCCCGAGCGAGAGCGACACGCGCCGTATCAGCACGAATCGCTGGGTGAGCACCCAAAGTCCGGATGCCCATCGGTAGGTGCAGGTCGACGGTGTCGCCGTCGTGCCACTGACGATCGATGTGTATGAACGCCTCGTCAGATGTGACGGGAACCGATTCAGCATCGACTGTGACGCGTGGATTTTCGCACCACCTGGGAATACGGAGACAGAGCTCAAACATGGTCGGAGTATCCAGTGTGACCGTGAGGGAAACCGTACCGCCCCATGGATAGTCAGTCTCGACCGTGATATCGACGGGCTCACCATCGATTTCAGTTTTGAGCTGGCTTTCTGCGTACTGTGTCACGTACACCGTCCGCTCGGCCTGAGAGAAGAGATAACGAGGGAATTCCCCGAGGAGTCGAGCGACATTTGGCGGACAGCACGCGATTCCTGGCCACGCCTCTCGGCGATACGACGGTGGCGAGTACGAGTGCCAGGCGTCCTCCGGGACCCGGGCGTGGGGATGGTCGCCACCAGTACACGCGAGGTGATTGGGGTAGAAAAAGCGGTCACCAGAAAGCGAGAGAGATGCGAGAAAAGCGTTGTACAGAACCCGCTCGACAACGTCCAAATACGTCGCCTCACGGGTGAGACGGAACATCGCCTGGCCCCAGCGGACCATGCCAACAGCGGCACACGACTCACAATATGACGTCTCGTTCGGCAGGTCGAAATCAGTCGTGAACCCCTCGTTATGATATGACGACCCGACACCACCGGTGAGGTACATCCGACGAGTCGTTGTGTTCGTCCAGAGGCGTTCGAGCGCCGCTGTGAGCGACTCATCGTTCGTTTCGCGGGCGACAGCGGCCGCCCCAGCAAACAGGTACATCGCCCGGACAGCGTGGCCTTCGGGCGTTGTCTGCTCGCGAAGCGGGCGGTGGTCCTGTCTGTGGCGACCGTCGTACGGCCCATCCGGGTGGACGTCCAGTTCGACCCCGATATCCTCGTGAGTCTCGACTTCCCAGGCCAGATACGATTTCTCGCGACCGCGCTCGTCGATGAAATACGACGCGAGGTCGAGGTACTCTGAGTCACCAGTCAGCTCGTACAGCCGCATGAGCGCGAGCTCGACCTCTGGATGACCTGGGTAGCCCTGGATACCATCTGGTCCGAACGTCTCGACGAGTAAATCTGCAAACTGGCAGGCGACATTCAGCAACCTCTCCTCGCCGGTTGCTGTGGCGTGTGCAACGGCCGCTTCGATGAGGTGACCGGCAACGTACAGTTCGTGGTCCTGCGTGAGGTTCGTCCACGGCTCGTCATCGCCCAGGAGAATATCGGTGACGAGGTAGCCGCTATCGGACTGGGCGGCGACGAGCTGCGAGACGACCGTTTCTACTCGCGATTGTGGGGTTGTGTCCTCCATGCTGTTCAGCAGGTAACTCGAGGCTTCGAGCCACTTGTGGACCTTCGCGTCACCGCCCCCGTCGACGATTCCTACATCGGGATTACCCCCAAGGCGGCGGAAGGCATCGAACCGACCTGACGTCTCCAAGTGGTCTGCGACGTGGTCAAGAGTCGTCTCCCCCAATCGTCGTCGCCAGTCCATCCAGAACCCATCCCGGAGTTCGACGCTTGAGAGAGCAACTGGGGCCGGCGTCGACACACGGTCTCGCATTATCCAGCGAGTCGCGTATGCGTCACGAAAAGTATTCGGGCGCTGGCGCTGGCGTCAGGATTCCCCTGACACGACTATCTTTTTTTCGAGTCGAGAACCCCGCCGTTTACGGCGAGGAGGAGGTCACTCGAGTTCGACGGTCACGCGGGCCATCGAGTACGGTTCTAACTCAAGCGCCACCTCGCCGTCTGTGACCTCGATAGTGTGCGATTCGGGGGTGATTCGCGTTGGCTCCGCACGCGTGTTCGCATCGTGCATCGAGTCACCGGTGAGCGTCGTCACGCTCGCTTTGTTCGCCGTCTCGTGGCCGTCGACAGCGAGCGTGAGATCCATCGCTTCCGACCCACTCGTCCGGTTGACGAGCATCACGATGAGTTCAGATTCATCGGGGGTGAGCGTCGCCATGGCGTCGATGGCCGGCACGTCGACCGGTTCGATCTCTCGGAACGTCGTCTCGGTGGAGATGCTGTCGGATTCAACAGTGACTGCGACTGGTGTTCCCTCGGCCTGTGCGGTCCCTATCTGCCGACCGTAATGACACGGGTTCGCCCAGACACGCTCGCCTTGTTTCCACAGGCCGCCACCGTGGTTGACCGTCGCCGAGTGAGTGAGCATCTCGACGAACTCGCCGGTCCGAATGCACTCGTGGCGGACACAGGCGTTGTACAGCGCCTCGCTGATGGTCACGGGGGTTGGCATCGTCTCCGGAGTGAGCGTCGCATCTTCATCGCCGTAGTCGGCGGCGTCGTGGCGACCCTCTCGGCCCGCTTCTTCTGCCCCGCTCTGAAAGTGTGCGAACAGTTGGAGCTCTGTGATGTCGAGTTTCGGGTCAGACACCCCTGCCTCTTCCATCCGCCCGCGCAGGTCGCGGAACTCCTCGCCCAACTGGTCAGAGAAGCCCATGAACGCGTGATACAGTTCATCTGGGTCGGTCGTCGCATCAACCTGCCCCCCTCCGAGGATGTGCTCGGAGATCGCCCGAACGTCGCTTCCCGCGCGTTCCAACAGCACGTCGTTCCAGTGGCCATCGCTGTTCGTCTCAAGCCCACATGCGGTCACCTCGATGGAGGGGTCAGTTTCCAACATCACTTCCCGGAATCGGAGGTACCGGTCGGCGTTTCCTGCGGGTGTTGTCCAGTTGACTTGCCACGGGCCATACAGCTCGTTCCCGATCTCCCAGTAGGTGATGTCGTACGGTTCGGGGTGGCCATGTTCAGCCCGTAGTGCGCCCATCTCGGTGTCGGTCGAGCCGTTACAGTACTCGACCCAGGCAGCCGCCTCCTCAGGCGTTCCGTCACCGGCGTTGACACAGATCGACGGTTCACAGCCAACGTGCTCACAGAACTCGATGAACTCATCTGTCCCGAATAGGTTCGGTTCCAGTCCGCTCCATGCAGGGTTGATGCGTTCTGGCCGTTCATCAACCGGGCCAACGCCATCACGCCAGTCGTACCCAGAGACGAAGTTCCCACCCGGCCAACGAAGCAGTGGGAGGTCGGACTCGCTGAGCAACGAGACGACATCCGGGTCAGCATGGCCAACGTGGTCATCCGGATACAACAAGACACGTTCGACGACGAGATTCGTCGCCTCCTCTGTTAGGAGTGAGACCTCATACACACCGTCGGGGTCGATGTCTTCCCCCGAGAGGTCGAACGTCCCCTCGTGGGTTTTCCACTCTTGGCCAACGGAGAGCGTGGTCTCACCGAGGGCGTCGTCACCGGTCGGCCCGAGCGTGAGACGGACCTGGGTCTCATCGGTCGCCCGAAGCTGGATTCGGAATTCATAGCCTCCAGTGCGATGGAGTGGGAGTCGCGTCTCCTGTCGAATCCCTGCCTCGCCATCACCATCGAGTTCGATTCGCTGAGCGCGGTTTCCAGCCGGCCCCGTATCGGGGCTGAACGTGAGCCCCTCGCCTACGGGAAGCCAACCGAACGCCAGCGCGTTCTGGTAGGCGTCAAGCAGTGCCTCCGAGTCGGTCTCTTCGGGATACGCATACGGGCGGCCGTGATTCTCGACTTCCTCTCGAATCCGCTCGAAGTCGTTCTCACTAACGAACCCACCACTTTGACGGCGGTCACCGGCCCGGAAATGCCACTCACCGAGCGTCGGATTGAACAGGATTTCCGCGTCCATGCCCTGATAGATGTTGTTCCCAAGATGCTCAGAGAACTTCCCGAACAGCATCGGTTCGACAGTGTGCGATGCACGGGATTCCGTATCGATGGAGACCCTCGCGGCCGAGGAGTCACCCGTCGGGGTGTGTGTGAAGAGGTCGCTATCGACCATATTCCAGCCGTTATGTGGCCGTCATCATGAGTGTTCTTGTATCGCAGACCTATCGCAAGCAACCATCGCCAAGGCTGGCTGTCAGTGTATCACCAAACCACACCGGAGACTGCTAAACTACTCACACCGCGACTACCAGATGCAAAATACACTATGGGATTCCCATACGTCGTAACGTGAGTTAGAGTCACCATTAAAATTATTAACCATCACTGTGGCAGTGTGCATGGAGTAGTTAGAGAGATGACGGAAGACCCAGCGGAGAAGACAGCTGAGAGTGTATCGAACGGGACGTCTGCAACGGCTGAATCAGATGATGAGCACGATGTCACTGAAACCACGCCTGTGCGACGCCGAACGGTATTGAAAGGACTCGCCGCCTCGGGTGGTGTGGGAGCGTTCGGTGCCGGTGCGCTCAGCGGTGAGGCGACGGCAGCCTCGACCACCCAGGAGTCCGATGGATGGTCGATGAAAGAACCCCAGATGTACACTCCCTGGACCGGGGACGTCGGGCCGGAGAACGCCCACCCCGAGTATCCACGGCCACAGATGGAGCGCAAACAGTGGCAAAATCTCAATGGCGTCTGGCAGTTCTCGGGCGCCTCAGAAGGGGAGGAACCTCCAATCGGCGAAGACCTCGATGAGTCGATCCTCGTTCCCTACCCGGTCGAGTCGGGGCTCTCGGGTGTCAAGCGCCACGAAACGTGGATGTGGTATCGCCGGGCCTTCTCGGTCCCGGATGAGTGGATAGTTCCAACGGCTCACTCGGACGAGGACGTGGAGAACAACCCCAACTCCCAGCGACTCCTGTTGCACTTCGAGCGAGTCGACTGGGAGGCGACCGTCTATGTTAACGGTCAAAAGGTGACTTCCCACAAGGGTGGGTACGACCATTTCGTCGCAGACGTGACGGATGCGCTCACCTCGGAAGGCGACCAGGAACTCGTCGTCGGTGTCTTCGACCCGACGAGCGTCAATTCGAAACCTATCGGTACCCAACCGAAGGGTCGACAGGGTGAGGGAACCGGCTACAAAGGCGAGGGCACACTCGAGATGACTCCCTCGTCGGGTATCTGGGATACCGTGTGGCTCGAACCCGTTCCCGATTCACACGTCACGAACCTGGATATGACGCCAGACCTGAGCGAAGACGTGCTTCGCCTCACGGTCGACGCGACCAACGAAGACGTGACGGCGGTGGCCACCGCCTATATCGACGACGAGAAGGTGGGTCGTGTCACCGGAGGGGTCGGCGAGGAACTCGAACTCCCCGTTCCCGACCCCCATCTCTGGTCGCCTGATGATCCCTTCCTGTATGACCTCAGAGTAGATCTCAGACGAGAGCAGGATGGAGAAGACGGTGGGAAGCTCCTCGACCGTGTCGAGAGCTACTTCGGAATGCGGTCGATTGGGAAGGAGTCCTATGGGAACACGGCACGGCCAACACTCAACGGCGAGACGCTCTGGCACCTCGGGACGCTCGAAAGCGGGCAGTGGCCAGACGGACTGTACACCGCGCCAACTGACGAGGCGCTTCGCTACAACCTCGAGGCGCAGAAAGAACTCGGGTACAATATGGTCCGGAAACACGTCAAGGTAGAACCGAGACGGTGGTTCTACCATGCCGACCAGTTGGGGCTACTCGTCTGGCAGGACATGCCCAACATGCACGAGGGCTTCGACACGCCTCCCCGCGACGAGGCGACCCTCGAGCACTTCAAAAAAGAGCTAATCGAGATGGTCACCGAGCACGATAACCACCCATCGATGGCGGTCTGGATACCGATCAACGAGGGGTGGGGGATTAACAACGACAACCTCGACTACCAGCGTGAGCTAACTGCGCTGGTTTCTGAACTTGACCCCGAACGCCTTGTTGACCCCCACAGTGGGTACGACGTCGGGTCGAACCACGACCCAGGTGTGGGCGACATCAAGGACGTCCATCAGTACGGAACCCCGTGGTACCAGATTCCCGAACCCGAACCCGACCGTATCTCTGCACTCGGTGAGTACACGTCGACGTCGCTGGTCGTCGAAGACCACCACTGGGGTGAGTGCGACAGTCCCTCCAGTGCCGAAGAGTTCGTCGCCCAGTACGTCGAACGGGTCGAGGCACTCGAGAAGTTCATGGTGAGCCGAAGCATGAGCGCATCAGTGTATACGGCCACGACAGGCCTTGAAAACGTCTGCAACGGCATCATCACGTACGACCGCGAGGTGGTGAAACCAACACTCGCTGATGATGGCCTTCGTCGAGTCCGCGATGCCCACGCAAGTATCATCAAGGCGTCGCGTGACCTGATGGGTAATGTTCAATTCGACTTCGACGTTCCTTCGACATATGACGTCTCTGATGGCGCAGAGCCGTTTGAGGTGACCGCGACGCTGATGAACCCCGAAAGCGGGAGTGACGTTGCTGTTGAGGACGTCGACATGCGTTTGGGTGGCCTGCCAGACAGTTGGACGATTACCCCAACGACCGAGACGTCATTCGAGTCGGTCGGTGATGGCGAGTCCGTCTCCGCGACGTGGGAAATCACGCCAGATTCGACTGCTGCTGGCGACATCGAACTCGACGGGACCATCGACTACGTCGTCAATGGTGAGCAATACCAGTACACCAATACGTGGGTGCTAAGCGCGGCTCGGCTCGTCTACTATCGCTATGAGAACTCGAATGCGGACAGTTCGAGCTACGACAACCCGTTCACGAATCACGGCGCGACATTCGACGACACAACGGCCGCTGAAGGCGACTACTCGCTGCAGTTCGATGGAACGGACGACTACATCCAACTCAACGACTTCGGGGAAGGCATCCTCCACGACGCGTTCACCGAGCGGACGTTCGAGACGTGGCTTGCCCCTGAGTCGACAAGTGGACTACAGGCGATCTACAGCGAAGGTGGCATCTACAACGGCATGGGCGTTCGCCTCAACGATGGCACGCTCCAAGCGAGCGTCGCCACCAATGGGCAGACAGTGACTGTCGACAGCGCGTTTGATGTGAGTGGTTGGACACACGTCGCTGCTGTCTTCGATAACGGCGCACTCCGCCTGTTCATCGACGGCGAACAGGTTGCTGAGAATCCCGATGTGGGGTACTCGCGAGTCCCCGGTCACGTCGCAGCAACCGCCATCGGCGGCTCGGTGACATCGAACCCATGGGGTGACGGTCGCGAGAACTTCTTCGGTGGAAATCTCGATGCGACGTCCATCTACACTGTCGCACTCTCGGCCGCAGACATCGCCGAGAACGCGACGCAGAACTGAACCCGATCAACTCGCTTTCTTTTCACGTGGCGATTTGAGCGTGCCGAGCCGGCCAAACGCACTCAAGCGGCCCCGACTCAGAGCGATTCATTCGGAGTTCGTCGCTTGCTCGCGTCAGTGTTCGAGGTGCTCGCTGGTCTCTTCCATTCGCTCGTGGTGAGTTCGACCATCAAGTGGATACGCACCGATTCGTTCAGCAAATGCCTCCCATTGCTCGCCGAGGTCCTCGACGATATCCGGGAACTCCGCCGAGCGGTCGTCGAGTTCGGTCCGGTCAGCATCCATGTCATAGAGTTCCCAGCGACCGTTCTCGCCTTTCGAGACGAGTTTCCAGCGGTCGGTTCGAACAGCTCGGTTCGCCTCATGCTCCCAGAACAGTGGCTTACGGTCGAGTCCCTCACCGTCGAAGGCGGGCCAGAGGCTCGTCCCATCGAGTGGGCGGATGTCTGTTCCATTTCGGTGGTCAGGGTATGTTGCCTCCGCGACGTCGAGGCAGGTCGCCATCACGTCGACGACGTGCCCAACATCGGTGATGAGGTCACTATCCGAGACGATGCCATTCGGCCAGTGGGCAATGAGCGGCGTTGCGATGCCACCTTCGTGCACCCAATGTTTGTAGCGTCGGAACGGTGTGTTGCTGAGATTCGCCCAGTACCGCCCGTAACTGGAGATGGGCGTCATATCGTGGCCCGCCTCGGCTTCCGCCCCCATCGGCCCGTCCCACCCATATGGTCCGCCCTCGGCACACCCACCGTTATCAGACAAAAACAGAAACAGCGTATCGTCGAGTTGGCCCGTTTCAGAGAGGGTATCGACGAGTCGACCGATGCCCTGGTCCATTGCATCGACCTGTGCTGCATAAATCGCCATCTTCCGGGCCATCTGCTCTTTGGTTTCTGTGTCGAGGTCGGCCCAGTCTTTGCTGTCACCGAGAGAGAGCGGCCACGCCGAGTCGATGATGCCCTCTTCGATGAGGCGCTCATACCGCGCTTGCCGGAGATCGTCCCAACCAGCCAGATACTGTGCTTCGTAGCGCTCGATATCCTCAGCCTTCGCGTTGAGTGGCCAGTGTGGTGCCGTATACGCGACATAAAGGAAAAACGGGTCATCCGCTTGATCGGCGTCGTGGTCGCGAACGAACTGTGCGGCCTCATCGCTGATGGCGTCGGTGTAGTAATAGCCCTCCTCGGGTGGGTCGAGACGGTCGTTACCACGCGTGAGGTCGCTCGGTGAGAAGTAGTTGTTCGCACCGCTGATCGTGCCGTAAAAGCGGTCGAAACCACGTTGCAGTGGCCAGTTGTGTTTCGAAGCATCTGCAGCGACGTACTCTGAGCGCGTCAGGTGCCACTTGCCGCTCATATATGTCGCATAGCCCTGCTCGCTCAGCACCTCGGGTATCGTCACACATTGATCGTTCAGGTCACCTGCGTACTCCTGTGTCCCAAGATCCTTCGCCGTCATCCACCCCATCCCAGCCTTGTGGGGGTACTGACCGGTCAACAGGCTCGCGCGTGTGGGACAGCAACGTGCGCAGTTGTAGAACTGGGTGAATCGCTGCCCATCTGCCGCCAATCCATCGAGAGTCGGCGTCTGAATCTCACTACCGTAACAGCCGATATCGGAATACCCCATGTCGTCGGCCATCACGAGAACGATGTTCGGTGCCGTCTCTCTCCCGTTACCGTGGTCGCTCGCCATACAAGCGCGATTCCCCCCGGTACCAAGAAGTTTGTTGGTGGATAGCACGATTTGAGCACTTCGTGTGCCCTCGATAGTCGGTGACGCTGCTCGGCGGTACGTTCTTTGTGCTACTCACGGTGGCTTTCGTATCGCTCATGCCAGCCGATTCGCCGAACATCGTCTTCGTACTGACTGACCAGCAGCGACTCGACAGTATCGCAGCACTGAGCGACGTCGATGTCGACACACCGAACCTCGACCGCCTCGCGACCGAGGGGGCGGCGTTCACGAACTGCCACGTCACCGCACCATCGTGTGCGCCATCGCGGGCGAGTCTGTTCACCGGACTGTACCCGCATACGACGGGCATCCACCGTAACGGCGACGAATGGCGCCACGGCTGGGTCGAGCAGCTCTCGGAGGCGGGCTACCACTGCGTCAACGTCGGGAAGATGCACACACAGCCCTACGAGACGCCGATGGGCTTCGACGAGCGCTACGTCGTCGAGAACAAAGACCGCTATCTCTCCGACCGCTATTACTTCGATGAGTGGGATAAGGGGCTCCGGGCACGTGGCCTAGTCAAACAACAGCGCGAACAGTACCGTGAGCGCGAGGATTACGACGAACGCCTCGGTGCATTCCGGTGGGAGCTTCCAGCAGAGACACAGTCGGACAACTTCGTCGGCGAGTTCGCCCGCTGGTGGGTCGATACGAAGCCCGAACCTGACGGCCCGTTGTTCTTGCAGGTGGGCTTTCCCGGACCACATCCACCATATGACCCAACGCCAGCGTACGCCGCCGAGTATCTCGACCGGTCGTTTACTATCCCACCAGTAACCGACGACGACCTGGATGGTCAGCCACCACCGCTTCACGACCTTCGTGAACACCACGCTGACGTCGACCACGACTCGGTGGTCCATCGACTCGACCCGACCGACGAGCAGCGCCACCGCCAGCGAGCGTTCTACTACGCCAACGTCGCGATGATCGACCAGCAGGTGGGTCACCTATTCGACGCGCTGGAGGAGAACGGCTACCTGGAAGACTGTATCATCGTGTTCGCCTCTGATCACGGTGACATGCTGGGCGACCACGGTCACAGCCAGAAGTGGACGATGTACGATGAGTCCGTCCGCGTCCCGGCGATTGTCTGGGCATCAGATGACAGCGTTGTCCCCGGTGAGCGCGAAGGCCTCTGTCAGCTGTTCGACCTTGGGCCAACAGTACTCGAACTGGCTGGACTCGAGCCACCGGAGTGGATGCAGGCGACCTCACTCGTCCCAGCACTTACCGATGCCTCCTGGACGGGTCGTGATGTTGTGTTCGCCGAACAGGCTGGCGATGGCATCCTTGAGACGCCATACATGACGATGGTGTTCGACGGCCAGTGGAAACTGGTCCACTTCCTCGATGAACCGTTCGGCCAACTGTTCGATACGGTGGCCGACCCAGACGAAACGACCAATCGCTGGGACGACCCAGACGCGATGGCAGCAAAACGCCGACTGCTCGGGGAATTTCGTGACTGGCGGATTCGCAGTCAACTCCAAGCCGAAGAGTGGGCGACAGCGCACCGGTGAACTGCCCCTGCCTTCTCGCCGCCTTCGGCGGCTGGTCGTGAACGGGTCGACTACTGACAATTCATCGCGACCGCCCTACGTTGAATAGCAATTTTGGGAAAGTTCTACAGCGATACCAGGGGGAACAATTAAGCACTCTGTGTCTGACTGACAACCCGCATGGCAGAGCCAACGGGTTCGCCCTCAATAGGGGCGGGTACGGACAGACGAACGTTTATGAAGGGTATCGGCCTCCTCGGAGCGGCCAGTGTGGCCGGACGCGTCGGGCAGGCAGCGGTCTCCCCCGGCGACGGAGGACGGGTCTCGGTCAGTGTCGACGCGAGTCGGGGGTCGATGAGCGAGTGGACCATCGACGAGCGCATCTTCGGGAAGTTCATCGAGCACAACGGCCGGGATGCGTATCCCGGTATTTACTCCGATCACCTCTCGAACGGCTCGTTCGAAGTGTGGAACACGAGCGGGGGGCGTGACTCGGTCATCTTCCGCGATACACAGGAATACGACGGCATCGCATACCCCTGGGAGCCACTCGATGACGATGCGGTCGGCTTCGAGAGCGACTTCACGCAGGTTGAAGGCGGCGTTCATGGACGGACGGCTGAACCTGACATCGCCTCTGGTGAGGAGATTGGCAGCGGCAACATGCCCCAGCCACAGGGCGTCGAAACCCCCCGCTATCAGCGAGTCGAGGTCGACGATCACAATGGCATCACTCAGCGAACGGCGTTGCCCGACCACCGGACGCTTGAGTACGTCGCGAAGTTCACCGTTCGTGGTGAGTGTCCTGACGACGGATTCACAGTCCGACTTGATGACCCCGATGGGACGGTACTCGCCGAAGAGACCGTCTCCGTGACGACGGAATGGGAGCGCCACGAGGTTCGACTCGAACTCGACCGGGCGTCGAGCGAACGGTATGACTCCTGTCCGCTCTGTACTGGCGGTGAGGGTACCGTCGACACCCCGTTCGGCGAATACAGTCTCACCTTCGTCGCCGAGGGGGCGAACTACATCGACCTCGACTTCGTGATGCTCCAGTCGGGGGATGCCGTCGCCGGGAAGTTCAACCCGACAACGATCGACCTGCTCAAAGAATTCAACGTCACGACCATCCGATGGCCGGGCGGGAACTTCGCCAGCCAGTATCACTGGCGTGATGGCATCGGCCCGCTCGAAGACCGGCCTGTCGTCCCGAACCTCAACTGGGGTGGGCTCGAACGCAACTACCTCGGGACGAACGAGTTCTTGGAGTTCTGTGAGCTGGCGGAAATCGAGCCGCTGTTCACCGTGGGGTCGTGGGTCCATATCGGCGCAGAGGAAGCCGCCGAGTGGGTCGAGTACGTCAACGGGTCGACTGACACCGAGATGGGCGCACTCCGGGCAGAACACGGCTATGAAGAGCCCTGGGACGTCACTGCCTGGCAGGTCGGCAACGAGTCATATGGCCCATACCAGATCGGCTATCAGGGGTCGGCCGCGGCGTTCGCCGACCGCTACGTCGAGTACTACGACGCGATGACGGCTGTCGACCCATCGATCGAGGTTGATGCAGCGGGCATAGACCCCTACTACACGGACTTCGACGATGGTGACCACGGCTCGGTCCTTAGTCGCCGGTTTTGCGAACCGCCTCGGTGGAACACCATCCTGATGGACCGAGCGGGTGACGCACTCGAAGGGCTGGATATCCACCGCTACACTCGGGGTATCGTCAATGACGGCGCTCGAGAGAGCTGGCTCGAAGAGAACGGCGAGGACCCGGTCGGCTACAACGAGATACTCGTCAACTACCCAACCGAGTACCAGCACTTGCTAGCCGGTGGCGGGCCGCCAGATGACCCACCGGTCAACTGTGGTGGCTATGAGTACACCTCGGACAACGAGTTCGAAGACCTCTCCGAACGGTCGCTTCTCGACCAGGCCCGCGAATTAGGAATCGAGGACCTGCGTGTCAACGTCGGGGAGTGGAACCTCCAGCCGAACGTCGCCAGCGGGTGGCCACGGGCAGACTACCCAACGATGGCCCATGCGGCGTACATGGCGAGTACACACTTCCGGTTCATGGACTTCGGGAACCTCGTGCAGTTGTCCTATATGCGGGACAACACGCTGTTCTGGCGGCCCTACCCAATCGACTTCCGGCCGGTGAATCCGGGGAACTACGCCCAGCGGACCTACGCTGAACCGCTCGTCGAGTCCAACCGGGAATGGCATCGCCTGCCGACCAACGTCGATAGCCAGACGCTCATCATCCCGGAGACCGGTATCCGAATCTACGAACTCGCAGGCGTTCCGTACGTCGACGCAGTCGCGATGCGAGCGGGCGACGTCGACGGGGAGCAGGCAAATCGCGGCGCCGGTGGCTATGGGAAGAACTCGGTCGTCGTCAACGCGACCAATCGAAACCTCACCGAGACGTACACCGTCTCGTTCGACGTCTCCGGGTGGGTGGGCGAGAAAGGCAACGGGCAGGGGCCAAAGGTCCCTGTCACGTTGCAGGTCGGAACCGATAGCGACCCGTTCGCTCGACAGTCTAACTGGTCGTACGTCCTCGACGAACCACAAGACGGCTTCGAGACCCGTGAGTTCGAGGTCGAACCGACCGAAGACGGGACAGTCGAAGTCGAGATGCCACCGGCATCCATCGCGACGTTACAGTTCCAGGTATCGAAGAGCGGAGGTGAGAACCGATGAGCGACGAGGACCATGAGAGCGCGATAAACCGACCCTCTCGGCGGTCGGTGCTGCTCGGTGGTGCACTCGGAGTCGGTGCACTCACCGCGGGCGGTGCGTCCGGAATCGTCGGCGACGCGCTCGGCGAGACGCGGACGCAGTCGGTGCCCACCGCCCCAGTCGGTGAGGTCGGAATCACCACAGTCACCTCGGAGTGGTCGACGGTCTCGTTCGACCGCGAGTACGACTCGCCAGTCGTCATCGCCCGCCCACTGTCGTATCGTGGTACGGACTTCAACACGTTCGGTGATGACGCCCCCGCACACACGCGAGTGCGGAACGTGAGCGCCCAGAGCGCAGAACTTCGTGTCGAGGAGTGGGAGTACCAAGACGGCACCCACGGCGAGAACGAGGTCTCGTATCTCGTCATCGAACAGGGGAGACACGAACTCCCCGATGGGACGAGCATCCAGGTAGGGACGACCGTCCCCGATCCGGCGTCGCCGTTCTACAAGGCGACCCACGGAACGACGGTTTCGTTCGGCTCGACGTTCTCAGAGCGCCCGGTCGTCCTGAGCGGCGTCCAGACGGCGAACGACGAGACTGCGGTCGTCACCCGACAACGTAACGCGACGGCCAGCAGTGTCGACCTCGCCTTGCAGGTCGAACGTGGGGTCGGCGGTGCCCGACCGGCCGGCGAGCACGGCCAGGAGACGATTGGGTGGGTCGCCATCGCTTCGGGGTCGGGGACGAATGGCGACGCGCCATACGAGGTTGCGAGCGTCGGCGGCGTCTCCCAGCAATGGTCGACTGTGGGCTTCGAGACGACCTTCGACGCACCACCAGCGTTCATCGCCAGCATGGCGACGACAAACGGCGATCAACCGGCCAACCTCCGCTATGCAGACCGCACCGCCGAAAGCGTCCGCGTCTTCTCACACGAAGAGCAATCGGGCGGGTTCGCGGAACTCATCCACGCGGGCGAGCGGGTCGACTACCTGGCGATGCCTCAGGAAGCGTCGCTTATCGCCCTGAACGTCTTCGACGTTGGCGAACCCACCTTGCGTGAGACGACCATCGATGAAGGCGATGAGGCGGTCGTCACCGTCGACGTGACGAACAACGCCGAGAGTGAGGAGACGTTCGTCGCAGTGGTACGCGTCGAGGGGGCGAACATCGACGGCACGTACGAGACATCGACGAGCGTCGACATCGCGGGCGGCGTGACCCAGTCGGTGTCGTTGCCGGTCGAATTCGCAGTAAGCGGGACGTTCGACGTTTCGCTGAACGACATTCCCGTAGGGACCCTCACCGTCGACGAAGTCACTCCCGACTGCTAGGCGTCTCACCACCTGCGGCGGTTTTTCTCGGGGCGTTCCAGTGTCTCCGCGACAACGCTTATGAATCCATCCGTGTGAGTACGGGACATGCCTGACCGGAGCAGACGCCATGACCGGCCAAGCGGTGCGAACCGTCGCGTAGCCACCGACGGGGGGACGACCGACGACGAGACTGTCATCACATTCGCCGACGATGGTGGAGGGTCACCCACTGTCTCGCCCGGTTTGCTCGGGAAGTTCACCGAGATGAACGGCCGGGAGGGCTACCCGGGGCTGTACTCCGAACATCTGGCCAACGGGTCGTTCGAGGAGTGGTACACGTGGCCGAAACGGACGCCAGACGACGACCCACGGTGGTGGCGACGAAGCGAGATTGTCGATCGCGAGGCTGACTCTGTCGCGGGCGTCGCCTACCCATGGCAACCTATCCGGAGCGACGACACACGCGTCACCTTCGAACACGAGGTCGGTGGCGTCCACGGACGTCACGACGACTGCCATCGCGAGGACGTCCACGGACGGCAGTATCGCGAGCCGCCAGGGCGTTATCAACGAGTCACTCTCTGGTCGGGGGCTGCGGGCGTCCGCCAGCGGCTTGCACTCCCGGACCGCCGGACCCCAGAGTATGACCTTTCAGTGAGCGTCCGCGGCACAGGACTGGACGGGACGGTCACTGTCGCACTCACCGGTGCTGACGGCGACGTGAGGAGCGAGACGACGCTCACGTTCGACTCGACGCCAGCGGGTGGGGCAGACGGCAACGGCGAGTGGGAGCGCCATGAGACGACGCTTGAGCTTCCTGAGGCGGGTTCGGCACGGTACGGCGATGATTCCTCTGCGTTCGGAGCATACGACCTTTTGTTCACCGTTGAGGGAAGTGGTCATCTCGACGTTGATTGGGCACGACTCATCGCGAGTGACGCCGTCGATGGCGCATTCAACCCGACGACCGTCGACACCGTCCGGGACCTCTCGATACCCTGTATTCGGTGGCCGGGCGGGAACTTCGTCAGCCAGTATCACTGGCGTGATGGTATCGGCCCGCTCGAAGACCGGCCCGTTCGGGCAGAGCTGCACTGGGGTGGGCTTGAACCGAACTACCTCGGTGTCGCCGAGTTCCTCACGTTCTGTGAGCACGCCGAGACTGAGCCGTATCTCAACGTCGGGTTCAGCCCCGAAATCACACCCGAAGAAGCAGCGGACATGGTCGAGTACGTCAACGGGTCGACTGACACCGAGATGGGCGCACTGCGTGCCGAACACGGCTATGAAGAGCCCTGGGGGGTCGAGACTTGGCAAGTTGGCAACGAGGTCTGGGGAACGTTCCAGATTGGTCATACCGGACCGAGGGAGTACGCCGAACGCTACGTCGAGTACTATGAGGCAATGAAACGCGTCGACCCATCCATTACAGTCTTTGCGGTCGGTGGCGACCCCGGAAACGGCCACTGGGAGGGCACACAGTGGAACGAGACGCTATTCGACATCGCTGGAGACGCCGTTGAGGGCATCGACGTCCATCGCTACGTCCACGGCGAGCACACTGGACAGGAGCCCGTCGAGTTCAACCAGCAGCTTGTCGCATATCCATCTCAGTTCGAGCGACGACTCGCCCAATGTGTCGAGCAAGCCGAGGCAGTGGGCATCGATGACCTCCAACTCACTGTTGGCGAGTGGAACATGGGTGCGGGTGGGCTTTCAGAAGGCCGCCGCGCACGCTATGGAACACAAGCACACGCTGCGTTCTGTGCGGGGATGTACAACGCCTTCCTCAGACAGGGCGTTAAGTACGCCCACATGCGAGATAACGCGTTCAAACACCGGCCGTTCCCGGATGACTTCAGGCCGCCTCACGCTGCGAACAACGCCACCCACCGCCTGTATGCAGAGGTGTTTGATGACGACCGGGCGTGGTCGGTCGTCCCAGTCGACGTAACGGGCCCGACGACCACACTTGACCAGCATCGCCGTGGCGACCCACCAGCCGAGACGATTGCACCGGAGACGGTCCCGCTCGTCGACAGTGCAGCCGTACGGAGCGCCCATGAGGCGGTCATCTTCCTGGTCAATCGCGACCTCAGCGAGTCACGGACGGTCACTGTCGCGCTTGGGGCTCCTGATGAGTCGGTCGATATCACCGTCCAGTCCGCGACTGACCCGCTCGATGACCACACCGATTGGGACGGAACTCACTCGTATGATCTCGAGGACCGGACGACCTCCACTGGCGAGGACGGAACCGTTACCGTGACGCTCGGGCCGGCCGCGGTCGGTCGACTCCGGATACAGGACCGATGACAACGCCGGCTCGCCCCAACGTCGTCCTCGTCACGACCGACCAGCAACGGGCCGATGCGACGGCCCGCGAGGGGTTCGCCCTCGACACGACGCCGTTTCTCGACTCGCTGGCCGCAGACGGCGTCTGGTTCGACCGGGCGTACACAGCAACGCCCGTCTGTGCACCCGCCAGAGTAAGCCTCCTCACCGGCCGGTATCCAAGCGCCACTCGCGTCCGCCGAAACGACGAGACGGGGGCCGCGGTGTTCACCGACGACCTATTCGATGTGTTCCGATCGGCGGGGTACGCGACTGCGATGGTCGGGAAGAATCACTCACATCTCACGCCTGATGCGGTCGACCATTGGTTTGAACTGAGCCACTGGGGGGCAAAAGGCCCTGAGGCACACGCCACTCGGAGCGAGGAGGCGGCCGCATTCGACGAGTGGATCGACGAGTTGGGCTGGAGTCCGAGTCTGGAACCAACGCCGTTCCCAATCGAGTGTCAGGCAGCCGCCCGAGCGGTCGACCACGCCGCGGAGTGGGTTGCGGACGTGAGCGAGCCGTTCTTTTGTTGGCTGTCGATACCCGAGCCACACAACCCCTATCAGGTTCCCGAACCGTACTTCTCACTGTTCGATCCGGCCGACCTGCCGCCAGCGATGTCTCGTGATGTCATTGATGACCGAGGGTTCGAGTGGTCATGGTCACGCCGACTTCTCGAACAGCGCATCGCTGACCGGCATCCATCGCTTGCGCCCGCCGATGCCATCTCACGAATGCGAGCCAACTACTACGGGATGTGCCGGCTCATCGATGATCAACTGCGGGCGTTCGTCGATGGCCTTGAGGAGTCGGGTCATCGCGACGAAACGCTCCTCGTCGTGACCAGCGACCACGGCGACTTCGTCGGCGACGCAGGACTGATGCGAAAGGGTCCCGGGTTGCCCGAGAGCACGACGCGGGTGCCGCTTGTCGTCGCTGGTTCAGACATCAACCGGTCTAAGGGACCCCACCCAGATCACGTCTCTCTTGTAGATGTCTTGCCGACGCTGTGTGAGGCACTCGGTGTCGACAGTCCCCCTGGTGTGCAGGGGCGGTCGTTCTGGCAGTTGGTGACGGGCGACCGAGCGGACAGTTCAGCCAAACCGCCTGAGGAGTTCACGAGCGTCTACGCCGAGGCCGGCGATGGGTCACCCATCGTCGGCTCGGACGGGGTTCCGGACCCCGAGGAGGCGACTCCGAACGAACTCAATCCGGTGACGCTGAGCGGCACGACCCGAATGGTCCGGCAGGGTGACTGGAAGCTCGTCGTCTCGGCCCGCGGTGAGCGACGACTCCTCAACCTCAAAGATGACTCAGCCGAACGCATCAACCACTGGGATGACCCAGCGACCCAACAACACCGGCAAGTACTGACCGACGAACTCCTTGAGTGGCTGCTCGAAGTCTCTGATTCGTGTTCCGGTGTGAATCAGCAGCTTTGAGCGCAGGGACGACTGGAACATAGAGCCACGTCGCCGAGGGGGGCCCGCATGTCATGCGAGATGTCGACACTCCCCGAAAGGACTAAACGAAAACGCGTCCCATCTGTGCTAACATCGCGACAGTTCGCCATTATGAAAGCTAGTACATATCATGGATGGGTGGGACGATGACGGACGACGTCATCCTCAAGGTCCGGGACGCCAGCGTCACGTTCGACATGGAGCGTGGTGAGTCGAAGGTGCTCAACGACGTCTCAGTCGACATCTACCGCGACGAGATTCTCGGCGTCGTCGGCGAGTCAGGGAGCGGGAAATCGATGTTCGCCGAGGCGCTGCTCGATGCCGTCGTCGAGCCGGGGCAGTTGACAGGCGAGGTGACGTACTACCCACGTGATGGTGACCCCATCGACGTGCTCTCACAGACTCCAGAAGAACTCCGAGCATTCCGGTGGGAGGAAATCTCGATGGTGTTCCAGGGGGCGATGAGTTCGTTCAACCCGACGAAGTCGATTCGTGGACACTTCGTCGAGACGATTCGCGCCCACGGCGAAGACAAACAATCCGGGATGGAGCGAGCGCGTGAGCTCCTTTCTGATTTGTATCTCAATGCCGACCGTGTCCTCGATTCCTACCCGCACGAACTCTCTGGGGGGATGAAACAACGGACGCTCATCGCGCTGTCGCTCGTCCTCGACCCCGAAGTGCTCGTGATGGACGAACCGACCGCAGCACTTGACCTCCTCATGCAGCGGTCGATTCTCCGCCTGCTCAACGAGATCCAATCGAAGTACGACCTCACCATCGTCTTCATCACTCACGACCTGCCGCTGGTGGCCGAACTCGCCGACCGACTCGCCGTGATGTACGCCTTCGAGTTCGCCGAAATCGGGACGACAAGTGAAATCCTCAATGGGGCAGCTCACCCTTACACCAGAGCGTTGCTGAACGTGACGCCGAACATCGAAGCACCGGTCGAAGAGATGCAGGTCATCGAAGGGTCCTCACCCGACCCGGTGAACGTCCCTGCGGGCTGTTCGTATCACCCTCGCTGCCCGCTCGCAACGTCGAAATGCCAGCAGTCCGACCCCGAATACTACGACGTCGGCGAGGACCACCAAGCACGCTGTCACCATTGGAAGAAGGCCAGACGGGAGATCGAACTGAGCCAGCGTGAACAAGCGGGGCGGTCGCGATGAGTGGTCGCTCGTCTCCAGTTGTCTCGATGGAGGACACTGAAGTCCACTTCGAGAGCGACTCCGGGATTCTGGACTTCTTTAGCGAAGACGAGACAGTGCAGGCCGTCGACGGCGTCTCGCTCGACATCCACGAAAACGAGGTCATCGCACTCGTCGGTGAGTCCGGCTGTGGAAAAACGACGCTTGGGAAGACCGCCATCGCTGTCCAAGAACCGACCGGTGGCTCGGTTCGCTACCGAGGTCACGACGTCTGGGAGGCGAAGGCGGGCAACGGCGAGATGCCGTGGAAGCGAATCCGCCGGGCGCTCCAAATCATCCACCAAGATCCTGGGTCGTCGCTGAACCCCAACCGGACCGTCATCAACAGCCTCGACTTGCCGCTTCGAAACTATGACTCGTCGCTCTCGTATGAGGACCGCCGTGCCCGCATCCTCGGCATGATCGAGCGGGTCGGGATGACACCCCCACAGGACTACGCCGAGCGCTATCCCCACCAGCTCTCTGGGGGCGAGAAACAGCGCGTCGCACTCATCCGTGCGTTATTGATGGAACCAGATCTCATCCTCGCTGATGAGGCCATCAGCGCACTCGACGTGTCGTTGCGTGTCGAAATGATGGACCTCATGCTCGAGCTCCAAAAGCAGTTCAACACCGCCTTCCTGTTCGTCAGCCACGACCTCTCGAACGCGCGGTACATCACGGAGAAGGCAGGCGGACGAATCGGTGTGATGTATCTCGGTCGCCTGGTCGAAATCGGTACGCCTGAGCAGATCATCACCGACCCACAACACCCCTACACCAAGGCGTTGCGGTGGGCGACGCCCAAACTGTATGAGGATAAGGACAGCGAGGAGATGCCCATCCGTTCTATCGACATCCCCGACCCCGTCAATCCGCCGTCGGGCTGTCGTTACCACACGCGGTGTCCGAACGCCCGAGAGGTATGTACACAGGTTGATCCCGATACGATGTCTGTCGACGGCTACAGCGGACAGCGTGCGGCATGCTTCCGTGTCGACGACCACCACGAGTACTGGGATAGCCCATCGATCGTTGAGGATGACTCCCTCATCAGCGACGAAGACGACAATCCAGAACTCCAGAACTGACCGCAGTTCCGGTAGTACTTTTCTCTCGCTCACCGACCGACGTGAGTAGATGCGCTACACCACACTTCCCACAATCACACTCGCCCGGAGGACAGCTCCTTGGCCACCGGAGTTGTCTGGAGCTGTGGTGGAAGACAGATTCCACCAGGGGAGCCGCCGATGAACGAGGAGTTCTGGGACACCGTTTGTGGGCTGGCAGACATCTGGCGTCCGCTCGCAATCCTTGCATTCGTCATCGGGCTTCTTTCACTGGCGACACTACCATTTCTCGACCGCTCAAGCGGTACGTTCGTCGCCGCGATCCTCACTATCGTCATGGCTGTGGTGACGCTGGCACTGTTCGGCATGATTCGATACCAGTGCCAGCGCCGATAGCGAACGTACCGGTGTAGCCCGACAGAAACGCTATCGAAAGAACGACCGTCGAGAGAAAACCAGTTTCGTCGACCTGCTCAGTCGTTGACTTCGTCGGGCTGTGCGTGACGCGCCCGCAGTCGTGGGTTGAAGATGCGGTCGGCGGCCTGCCCAAGCATGATGAGGCCGAACGACAGCCAAATGATGGCAATCATCGGGAAGATGAGCCAGTGGGCAGTCTCCCACGTGTAGAGCGCGCCGGTTGAACTGTACGCTCGGTTCATCATGACCCCCCAATTCAGGAAATCAGGCTCGGGGAGGATGAACAGGAAGTACAGCGCCACGGAGCCGAAGATGACCCCACGTGACGCGTTGACGAAGTTGATGGTGATGAACGGCATCAGGTTTGGAACCAGCTCACGGCGGATGACAGTGGGCGTTGAGAGGCCGTTGATACGCGAGGCTTCGACGAACGACTGCTCACGTAGGCTCAGCACCTCCGAGCGAATCGCACGGGCGAGCCCTGCCCACCGCGGAATGCTGATTAGGATACCAACGACAAACGGATTGGTCGGTTGGACGATGACCCCGAGAACGATGATGAGCGGCAGCCCAGGAATGGCGATGACGGAGTCTGTAATCAACATCAACAGCCCGTCAGTGCGGCCACCCTTGTACCCTGACAGCGTTCCGACAGCGGTGGCGATAATGATGGTGAACACCGCACCGCCAGCGATCATCTTCAACATCGCGGGCGTGGCATGAACGATGAGGCCGAACAGGTCCGCACCGTAGCGGTTCGTCCCGAGGATGTGTTCGGTGCTCTCGAACGCACCCATGAGGATAGTCGAACTGTTCTCCGGGTAAGGGATGAGCCAGACGCCAATGGTCCCCGCGAGGACGTAGGTGAGCAACGTTGCCAGCCCGAAGGCACCGCGTGGGTCCGTGATGAGGATACGCAATGGAGCGACGACGTTCGATTTAAACAGTCGTCGATATCGGTCTGAACGCGTCGCCTCGATGTCGGCGACCGTGTTGAACGGTGACGTCGAGTTGACGTCACGCTCTGGTGAACTCATCGTGCACCTCCAGCCGAGATACGCGGGTCAAGCTTCCCGTAGGTGAGGTCAGCGATGAGAATCGCCAACACAACAGCGATCGTGATGACGAGGAACGACCCCATCATCAGCGGGTAATCGCGCGTCCCGATAGATTCGAAGAGAAGCAATCCAACTCCTCGGTAGGCAAATATCTGTTCGAGAATGACCGCTCCACCGAACAGGAAGCCAATGGCGATCATGAAGTTGGTGTACATCGGGAGGATAGCGTTACGGCCGACGTAGTGCAGGGCGATTCGTCGCGAGGAGAGTCCCCGAAGCTCGGCGACACGGATGTAGTCTTCACCCATGACGCGGACGCTGTTTCCACGCATGCCCAGTGCCCGGCCACCGGCTCCGGTGACGACGATTGATAACACCGGCAACGCCGCGTGGTAGAAGATGTCGACGATGAAGTCGATGTTGAACCCCGGAGTCACTGAATAACTGTGGTGGCCACTGGTCGGGAACCAGCCGTACTGGTAGGCCAGGATGTACACCGCCAGGATGCCCACGATGTAGTACGGGATGGAGTTGAAGAGACTCAACGTCGTACTGAGCCCCATGTCGAACCGCGAACCTTCCGTGTAGGCCATCAGAGCGCCGAAGGTAATCCCCAACGAGAACGACAGCAAGATCGCCGTCATCATGACGAACAGCGTCCAGGGCAGTGCCTCTGCGATGAGGTCGATTACGGGTTCGTTATGCCACACAGACTGGCCGAGGTCGGCCTGCAGGGTTGAGGCCATATACTCGATGTACTGCTCGTGAAGTGGCTTGTCCGGGTTGATGTTGACGTACGTCTGGACGAGTGAATCGAGTCGTTCGCGCTCTTGGGCCGAAAGCGTGCCCGACCCGATGAGTTGTGCACGGATGTAATCCGCCGGGCCGCCCGGCAACTGCCGAATGAGGACGAACGTGAAGCTGATGACGAGATAGATGGTGAAGAGAGCCTGCAACACTCGCTTCGTAACCCATTGCCAGTTCATCGACGCCCCCCAGTCGGCGTTCGTGCTGTGTCCCAATGAGGGATACCGGTCCGACCGCTCTCCGGCTGGACCGGGGTGTGAGCACCTACCATAGAACGTCGGTTTGTCTCAATGGTATATACATCTTGCCGTGACGTCTGCGTGTCGTGGTTTTCTCGTCGGACAGCAGCCACTCAGGATGGTGAAAAACGGAGTTCGAGTGGCGGTTATTTCGGCTTGCCCTGAATCAATGCTTGGTCGGAATCGCCGTCAGTCTCGCGCAGGAGTTGCTGGTACGGCGACCGGATGAACATGATGTCGTCGTCGACAGACGGTATCTGCCACGCGTCGGTCGAGACGTACGTCGGGTATGCCGACTCAGTCAGCGGGTTGTCCGGAAGCTCCTGGTTGAAGTACCAACTGTACTTCTTGGCCGCCTCCGAAAGCGCCTGCTCGTCAGTCGCCGTCGTGATATCCTGGACGATTTGCGTGAGGTCCATCTCCTGAGGCTGGCCGTCGGGTTTGCCAACGGGCGGAAGTTCGACCGTTTCACGGGGTGGGTTGCCGAATGCGCTTCGCGTCGACTGAAGCGTCGTGTTCGCGAAGAAATACGGGTGGGGGCCGCCACCGAGGTTGTTGAACGTGAGGTCGAAGTTACCCTTCTGACGGCGACTAATCCACTGTGGCGCGGCCAGAATGACCTTCTCGAACTCGATGCCGAAGTCGGGAAGCACCTGCCCCAGCGTCTCGGCAAAGCCAATCGAACCGGGGAACGACGGACCCATCCACTGCAGCTTGACCTTGTTGCCGTCTTCGGTCATCCACTGCCCGCCGTCTTTCGAGAAGCCTGCCTCTCGGAACTTCTCGGCTGCCTTCTCGGGTTTCGACTCGACGCCGTAGTTCGTCAGCTTGCCCAGGAAGCCATCATCAAGCACCTGGTCGGCGATGCTCTTCGTATAGCCCGTAACCCGGTCGAGCGTTTCGTGTCGTGGGTTGATGTTCTGGTCAACCAGCTTCCGGTCGATGAGGAACGCGAAGGCCTGGCGCGCCTCCCGCTTGCCCCAAATCGGGCTATCGTACTGCCACATCGGCGAGTAGATGCTGAACGCCGGGAGCGTCAGCTGCTTGAGGTGACTTGGGAATTCGTTTTGGATGTCCGATGGAGCGGCGAAGATACCAGCACCGTCGAGTTTATCCGAGGTCGCCAGCTGCCAGATTTGCTGGTCTGAGGTGGTGTGGCGAAGCTCGTAGTTCGGGATGTTGGTCTTATACGGGAAGTTCTCGTTTCGCTCGAGCATGAACCGTCCCGAACCGGCCTGTCCGACCTTATACGGGCCGTTCGACACCGGATCGTTCGAGTCTTTCGCGTACGTCCACGTCTGGAAATCCTTCTTGACCTGTTCTCGCCCGCTCTTACCGCCTGCGTCCTCGAACTTGGTGAGCCAGTTGTCGTACTCACTCCCACGCTTGACAACGATGAACCGATTGACGATCTCGTGAAGGACGCCGATGTCGTAGCTGTCTTTCAGCGTGAGTTCGATGGTCTGGTCGTCAGGTGCGTTGACCTCGTCGATGAACGACCAAATCGGATAGTCAATATACTGCTCAAGGGTGAGCTGTTTCTCAATGTCCGTCGCCGTGACGGACTTCCCATCTCTCCACTTGTAATCGGAGTTGACCGTGAACGACGCCGATTTGCCGTCACTCGAGAGCTCTTGTCCGATACGGTCGTGCCATTCACCCGTCTTCCCGTTGTAGCGCCACAGCTGATTGTGGATGAGGTTGTTGAGTGCCCCAGCGTACTTCGCCGGGTTGTAGAAGTTGTAGTGGGAGTTACCGGGGTCTGCATTACTGAACGTAGTGAACGCCTCGTCTACGATTGGACCGCTGGTCCCACCCCCGCCGCCACCGCCGCCACCGCCGTTTCCATCGCCGTTTCCAGTGCCATCACCGTTGGATTCGTTGGAATCACCGGGGTTGGAATCTTCTGAACACCCAGCGAGCCCGACGGCAACGGTCGTTGCACCACTAGCTAAGAGTCTCCGACGTGAGATGATATCACGACGCGCAGACTCCCCAGTCTCCTTACGGGGCATGACCACACATGCCATGTTGAGAATAATTAAGCTTACGATGATTACGATTGGTTTGGTACCATCACCCAGCGGGTCCAAGACGTCACTTATCACCTTCCACTCGCAATCGATGGTCATGACCGGGTCACCCGATGGTGATGATGTAATCTCACGCCTTCGCGACAACCCAGGAGACGCCGACGCATCGGCAGTCGAGCTCGGCATCGACGCTCTGGACGGGGGAGCGATGAAGAAACAACGGGAGGCCGCAACCGGGGTGGCCGCCGTCGCGGAGGTCAACCCTGACCACGTCGTCCCATTCGTAGATCGCCTGCAGCAGACTGCGAGTGAGGACGCCGTCGTCGAGTCGATGGTAACGAGCGCGCTTGCCGATGTTGCAGCGGCCCACCCCGATCAGGTGCGTACGGCTGTTCCATACCTCATCGGTCGAGTCGAGGGGGGTGACCCGATGGTTCGACGCAATGCTCTTCGAGCGCTCGCCCGCGTCGCTTCGCACGCCCCTACTAGCGTGACGCCAGCACGGCAGGCCACGCTCGATGCGCTGTGTGATGCTGCCGAACACGACGATGAGACCCGTGCCCATGCAGCGGTCGTCCTCCGCCAGCTCTCGGAGGTGGTGCCAGAACAGCTTGTCGAGGACACAGACCGCCTGCTTGGCGTTCTACGCGCGACGAGCGCCACCGAGCAGCCACACCTCTCCAATGGCCCAGATGCCGATGAGGAACTCGAACGCGAACGCCAGGACGTCCTCGTTCACCACGCCTCGACTGGGACCGCGCTTGCGTCGACGCTCGTCATCCTCGCCACCGAAGTGCCAGCACGACTCACCACCTCCAGTGATACCATCGCCGCTGCGCTCAGCAACGCAGACGCCGGGGTCGGTGCCCACATCGCCGAGTCGCTCGCCATCCTCGGAGCAGAGGACCCTACTGCCCTCTGCGGGCAAGCAGAGACGCTTGCGGCTGTGCTCGATGACGAGCGGACCCGACCACACGCTGCGACTGCCCTGGCGTATCTCGCCGAGGACAACCCTGAGGCTGTCGCGGATGCCGTTGTGCCACATATCGACTCGCTGCTCGCGGCAGTGCCAAGAGCGGACTCCGAGGAGCGACGGGCGATGGTTGGATTGCTCGCGTACGTTGCTGAAGAACGGCCATCAGCGGTTCGACCCGGCCGTGATACTGTTGTTGACCTACTGGGAGATGACGACGCAGGGGTTCGCGGACAGGCGCTGTGGACGCTACGGTTCATCGGTGTCGACTCCCTGGAGCCACTTCGGACGATTGAGTCCGAGGACCCCGTTTCCGAACTCCGGATACTCGCCGGTGATGTCCGTGATTCGCTCGCCGACGGGTAATCACCCCATCGTATCCGGCCGGGTCAGTTCGACTCGTCGCGTAGGTAGGTGTCGAGTGACCATTCGAGTCGGCTAACCTGTGGGTCCGGCCGGTCGAGTCGTTCATAGAGGCCGACCAGCGCGTCCGGGTCGACGTAGAGATACGGTCCCTCACCCGCCATCTGGACAAGCGGGTCGCGACCCCGAGATGCCTGGGGGGTGTCGGTCCAGTCGTCACCCATTCGGTCGGCGAGCCATCGGTCGAGCATCGCACGCATTTCTGTGGCTCGGTCGGTGTCCTCGGCGATACGATTGGTCGTGAGGTGCGGGTCCGCCTGCATGTCGTGGAGAAGTTCCAATCCGTCATTCGGGAGGTCGGGGTCGTTGTACTCGCCGGGCAGCGAGAACACACCGGGGTGGTACAGTCGGATGTAGACGTCATCGTCGTGATACAGCGCTCGCCCGAACGTGTAGATGCCATGGCCGCTGACGAGGAACTCCCGGCCATCGAACTCTGCCTCGGTCAGTGCGGGCTGGAACGAGTCAGCGTCCCAGCCGGCGGGAACTTCGATATCGAACAGGTCACAGAGTGTCGCCATCAGGTCGAACTGATAGACGTAGCCGTCAGTCGACTCGCCCGCGCGGGCATCGGTGACGCCCGGCCACGAAACGATGAGCGGCACGCGCTGACACGGCGGGTGTGGCATCGCGTGTTCGGCGTAGATGCCGTGTTCACCCAGCGCCTCGCCGTGATCACCGGTCACGATGATCGCCGTCTCCTCGCGAACCCCGGTTGTCTCCAGCGCGTCGAGGAGTCGTTGCACCTCGGCGTCGACTTTCCGGATGGCTGCGTCGTAACCGTCGATGACGTGCTCGGCGTCAGCTCGCTCCTCAAACCGTTCGGGCATCGGCCACTCGCTGTATTTCTCCTCGTACCACTCGGCGTCGTACTCCGCTGGATTTGGCCAGAGGTCGGCCGTTCTGGTGCCCGTGACGCCACGCTGAGATGCGATCGCGTCATCGTCTGGCCACTGTGCGGCCTCCCCTGACTCACGGACAGGTTCGACGTACTCCTCGATCCCCTGGTAGGGGTGGTGGACGTCCCAGAAGTTGACGTGCAGGAGCCAATCGTCATCTGTGGCGTGGCTATCAAGCCACGTTAGCGCGGCGTCAGTCACGTCCGCGCCATCCTCGACGGCGAGCAACCCCGTCTCTGCGGTTGGCTGAATCGCCTCCTGAAAGCCCGCACTGAAGTGATACGCCATATGGCGCTGGGTGAAACTGCTGACAGACGCCGTTCGAACGCCGTTTTGGGCGAGGTGCTGGAAGCTCAGGGGACGCTCGGGATCTGGATCGTGGCCACTTCCGGGATTGTCGTACCACTGGCCCTCGCCAAAGTGTGTCACGACGCCAGTTTCGATACCATGCCGGCATGTCGCGAGTGCCGTTCGCGAAGGGAGACACGGCGAGTCCGAGACGAAACAGCGATCGAACCGGACGCCGTCGTCGGCGATGGCGTCGACAGTCGGAGCGGTGTCCCGGTCATAGCCATAACAGCCGAGATGATCGGGACGGAGCGAGTCGATGTCCACAACTAACACGCGCATACCTCCTCGCTCTCGGCGACATCTCATAAACGCCGCGGCGGAGTGTTGGTCGACGGAGACACCTTCCCCAACCTAAAGTTGCTTGTCGGTTCGCCCAAACTATCCCAGCATGCGGACTGACCTATCAGGACGGACGGCGCTCGTGACGGGTGCCGGCCGTGGAAACGGTCGCGAAATCGCTCAGATGCTCGCCGAGAACGGAGCCAGCGTCGTCGTCAACGACCTCGATGAGGGGCCAGCCGAGGAGACTGTCGATGAGATTATGTCAGCAGGTGGCGACGCCGTCGCCGTTTCCGCGGACATCTCCGATGAGGCGGCTGTCCAGGCGATGGTCGAGACGGGGACCGACGCGCTCGGAACTATCGACCTCCTCGTGAACAACGCCGGTATCGGCCGGGGTGACCGATTCAAGAACAAGCCGGACGACACCTTCTGGAACCTCCAACTCGGCGTTCACCTCTGGGGGTCGATCTACTGCACCAAACACGTCCTCGACGGGATGCTCGACCAAGGGTATGGAAAGGTTGTCAACGTCACCTCGATTCATACGAAAAACGGCGTCGGCATGTCCCCGCAATACGACGTGACGAAGTACTCGCTTGTCGGGCTGACGAAGACGCTCGCGCTCGAACTCGGACGTGACGGGATTCGCGTCAATGCCGTTGCCCCTGGGTGGACCGAGACACGAATGACTGCAGATTTCGACGCAGAGACACGCGAACAGATTCTGAATCTCAACCCGTTGGATCGGTTCGCGAGCTCAGAAGAGATTGCAGAGGCGGTCCACTTCCTTTGTGCGCCAGCGAGCGACTACGTCAACGGCCACGAGCTTCGAGTCGACGGCGGTCAACAGCCCATCGACAGCTGGAAACACCGTTACGACGACTGAGATTCGATATCGAATTGGGTACGTCGACACCCCCAGTAGTGCCCTGGCGTAGTGTGTACTCGCTAACAGTCATCGGCCATTGCAACCGTGGTCCGGCCGTCAAAGTTGAGGATGACGGATTGGGTCGTATCGCCAAAGACGGCTTTTCCTGTCGGTGATCGTCTGACCCCGGCGATGAACACGTGATCACAGTCTGCAGTCTCTGCCTCCTCGACGACGACCGTCCCCCGCCCCCGACCGTCGAGGACGACGCCGCGTGTCTCGTAGTCGACGTCGATATCGGTGAGTTCCTCGGTAGCGACGTTCCGGGCGATGGTCTGGGCGTGATCCTTGATAGAGTCGGCCTGGTAAGTCGTCCGTTCGCTCGACGCGATGGTGTCGAGAATCTCTTGGTCGCGTTCGTATCCGTCTTTGCTGAGTGTCGCCAGCACGAGTAGGCTGGCATCGACCCCTGCGGCCAGTTCTCCAGCCTCTCGGACGAGGTCGTGACTTGCCTCTGATGAGTCGGCGACGACGAGTGCTCGCTGCATGGACTGGTCCCGACTGAATTGGGCGATGGTGATAAGCGTGTCTGTGATTGCCTCACGAACGAATCGTATCAGCGTTTGATGCGATGGTTCGACCGACAGCTCACCACGGAGCTACTCGTTCGGGGTGTGGGTCGACCGTCTCGGCCATCCGGTCGCTGAGGGTTGTGAGGAGGTCCGTCTGCACGTCATTGTACGCGGGGTCGTTCCAGTGGTTGACCGTCTCATCGATGTCCGATGAGAGGTCGTACAGTTCGCCAGCCCGATTCGGGCCGTGGTGGCGGACTAGCTTGTACTGGTCTGTCCGGACCATCGTCGCCCGAACGTCGGAGGCCCAGTGGGTGAGGTCGTACGCTTCGGCGTAGACGGACTCCCGGTGGTCCTCAAATGACTCCTCACCGACGAGCGCCCCGTGGAGCGACCGCCCCTGCATTCGGTTCGGTGGGTCGATGCCAGCCGCCTCACAGAGCGTCGGCGCGAGGTCGACGAGTTCGACCAGTGTGTCGGTCTCAGCACTGACATACGTGTCGGGCCACGAGATGACGAGCGGGACGCGCAGCGCCTCCTCATAGAAGAACGGGCCCTTGAGGTAGATACCGTGGTCACCAAGTTGCTCACCGTGGTCGCTGGTGAACACAACGATGGTATCCTCACGCTGGCCGGTCCGCTCAAGTGCTGACAGCACCCGCTCAACCGCGTCATCGAGTAAATCACACATCGCCCAGTAGGCCGCACGCAGGAGGCGGTGGTCGTCGTCGTCCATCTCGCTTGCCGGCCACATCTCCTCGTTGGCGTACGCCCCCTCGTGACAGACGGCCTGGATTGCGGGTTTCTCGGTGAGTTCGCCCGGCTCGTAGTTCGGGAGCGGGATATCGTCCAGCCGGTCGAGATACCGGTCGAGGTACGCCGCTGGCGGGTCGAACGGGTGATGGGGGTCATACGGGTTGAGCGAGAACAGCCAGGGGTCGTCACCCTCCGCTGTCGCCTCGATGAAGTCGACTGCTTGGTCGGCACACCACATCGTCTGTGAGTGCTCGGGCGCGACAGAGGTTGTGACGTACGCCGAGCTGTCGACTGGCGTTGGGTCGTACTCGACTCCCTCCGCTCGCAGCCACCGCCGGTACTCGTTCGTGAGGTGGACGTAACGACTCCCGTGCGCCCAGTTGAACTCCGCGTACCCGTCATCGATGCGTCGTTCAGGCATCGACCCCTCGGGACGGGTCGGACTACACGGCGAAAGGTGAAGTTTCCCTGCCAGTCCGCACGTGTACCCCGCGTCAGCGAACGACCGCGTGACTGGGGTTTCACGGTCGGGAATCGGGTGACCGTTCCCACGGACCCCCGTCGTTCGCGGATACCGGCCCGTGAGGAAGCTCGCCCGACTCGGTGAGCAAACGGGTGACTGTGCGAACGCGCGGGTGAACTGCATCCCCGACTCGGCGAGTGAGTCAAGCGTTGGCGTCTCGACGAACTCGTTGCCATAACAGCCCAGCGTGTCCCATCGTTGTTGGTCAGTACACACCCAGAGGATGTTCGGTCGGTCTGTCACTGTCGACACCTCCAGAGAGGCGGTGTGACGACGTCTGGTGGCTTACTACTGCTCACGGTATGCAAGGTAGTCCTCGTCTTGCATCACGACACTTCGCCCGCCGTCGACGACGAGATTTGCTCCCGTGATGAAAGCGGCATCGTCGCTGGCGAGAAATGCTGCTACGCCGGCAACGTCTGCAGGCGTGCCAATTCTCCCCGTTGGGTGCATCGCCTCGATACGGTCACGGTCGACATCGGCCAACTCCTCGCGAGTGCGAGCAATCTCAACCCAGCCGGGGTTGATGGTGTTGACACGAATTCCGTGTGGGCTGAAGTCGAGCGCCATCGCCCGCGTCATGCCGTTGATGCCTGCCTTGACCGCATTGTACGGGAAGATACCGGGCATCGTCAGTAGGGCGTGATTCGAAGACATGTTGAGCACGCTTGCACCCTCCTGCATGTGTTCGACGGCGTGTTTCGCACAGAGCCAGAACGAGCGGAAATCTGTCTCGAGGACGAACGCCCAGTCATCCATCGTCGCGTCCTGTGCGGTGGTCTCGGTCTGGACACCAGCATTGTTTACCAGCACGTCGAGGCTTCCGTACTCCTCGACGGTGGCCGTGACAAGCGCCTCGATGTCATCGGGGTCGCGCATGTCCGCTCGGACGAACCGAGCGACCCCCCCTGCCTCTCGGATGTCGTCAACCACGGCCGCGCCTGGTTCCTCTGAGCGGCCCGTGACGACGACGTTTGCACCTTCGGCGGCGAATCGCTTTGCGACGCCTGCCCCGATTCCTCTCGTGCTCCCAGTGACAAGCACAGTCTTCTGGTCAAACCGGCCAGTGACGGCGTTTGCTGTCGGATCGGTCGTCCGCGGGGTCATGAGTCGGTCGGCATCGGTGGGTGTGTTATCCGGCATCCTCACCACTCCGCGACGCTACCGTCATCGTGACGCCAGACGGGGTTGTGCCAGTCGACTTCGCGCTCTGCCTGCTCACGGATGTAATCGACGTTCATCTCGATACCTAGGCCGGGGTCGGTCGGGAGGTCGACGTATCCCTCCTCGTACGTGAACACGTTCGGGTCGGCGAGATAATCGAGCACGTCACCACCCTTGTTGTAGTGGATGTTGAGGCTCTGTTCCTGGATAAGCGCGTTGTGCGAGCAGGCGTCGACCTGAACGCAAGCCGCCAGTGCAATGGGCCCAAGCGGACAGTGCGGGGCGAGTGCGACGTCGTACGCTTCGGCCATGCTGGCGATTTTTTTCACCTCCGTGATGCCGCCGGCGTGTGAGAGGTCCGGCTGGATGATGTCGACCGCACCATCGTTGAAGATCTGCTTGAAGTCCCAGCGGGAGAACATCCGCTCACCGGTCGCGATGGGAATCGAGGTGTGTGCGGCGATATCTGGCAGTGACTCGTTTTGCTCGGGTAACACTGGTTCTTCGATGAAGAATGGGTCGTACGGTTCGAGTGCACTCGCCAGGCGTTTGGCCATCGGTTTGGCGACCCGGCCGTGGAAGTCGACGCCGATGTCGATTTCTGGTCCAACGGCCTTCCGGACCGACGCGATGCGGTCGGCCGCATCTGTGACACTCTGTGGTGTATCGACCGAGCGCATCTCGGAGGTCGCATTCATCTTCAGCGCGGTGAACCCCTCATCAACCTTTTCGCGGGCAGCCTCGCCGACCTCAGCGGGCCGGTCGCCCCCAATCCACTGATAGACACGGACACGGTCTCGTGCTCGCCCGCCAAGCAGGTCGTACACCGGAGTTTCGAAGTGCTTGCCCTTCAGGTCCCACAGCGCCTGATCGATGCCGGCAATAGCACTCATGAGAATCGGCCCACCGCGATAGAACCCGCCGCGGTACATCCGCTGCCAGTGGTCCTCGATATGGTGTGGGTCCTCGCCCAGCAGGTAGTTGTTCATTAGCTCCTCGACGGCCGTCCGGACCGTCTTCGAGCGACCCTCGATGACTGGTTCACCCCAACCAACGAGACCATCGCTCGTCTCGACCCGGAGGAACAACCAGCGTGGGGGGACCTCGAACAGTTCGTAGTCAACGATTTTCGACATATGCTACGAAGCACCAATCGACGGTGTGCTATTAACGCTTTGTGTCCAGCGTCAGTCGCTCGAACTGAACTGGCTTCTTGGGAACGGCTTATCACCCTCGCAGACGCGAGGCACGCTATGACGACGGATCAGCCCGTTCCAACCCGCGTCGCAGATACACGCTGTGCGACCGGCGAAGGTCCACTGTGGCATCCCGATGAGGAATGTCTCTACTGGGTCGACATTCCTGCCGGTGACCTCTTTCGGTACGACCCAGAGACAGACACCCATCGGCTCGTCGACCAGCGAGCGCCTATCGGAGGCGTCACCGTCGAGCAAGATGGCGCACTCGTGTTGTTCGGGGCCAAAGGGCGGGTCACCCGCTGGGTCGGCGGCGAGACGACGACGCTGATCGAATCGCTCCCTGAGGAGGGCGATAGCCGGTTCAACGATGTTTTTCCCGACCCACAGGGTCGAGTGTTCGCTGGGACGATGCCGACCAAAGCCCGCCTTGGTAGTCTGTACCGACTCAACGCGTCGACCACCTCTGCTCATACACCTGAGGTTCACCGGGTGGAGACTGGGTTGGCGATTCCGAATGGGATGGATCTCACCCCCGAGGGCACGGCGATGTACCTCACCGTCTCGGACGAACGGACGATCTACCGCTACGCATACGATATATCGACAGGAGAACTGTCCGACTGCGAGACGTTCGTCGAGGTCCCCGAGGGGGAGGGCGTCCCTGACGGGTTGGCGGTGGATGTCGAGGGTGGGGTCTGGTCGGCGCGATGGAATGGCGGCTGTTTGATTCGGTATACCCCTGTGGGTCGGGAAGACCAACGAGTCGAACTTCCTGCCCAGAAGGTCTCCAGCGTCACGTTCGGCGGGCCATCGTACACGGACCTCTATATCACCACTGCCGGAGGCGATAATCGAGCAACCGAAGGCGACGGCGCAGGGGCCCTATTTCGGCTTGACGCACCGGTCGCGGGCCGGCCACCGTTTCGGTCTGCCTTGTCTCCGGGGGAGTCAGCAACCGGGTCGCCACAGAGTTAACTCGACTCGGCCATAGCATCAGGCGAGATGGCATCCGACCGTGAGGCCTGTTGTACCCCCGGACGTGACTGCGATGCCGAGTTACCACCCGATGACTCCTGCAGTACTGAGACGGGCGAAGTGACAACCTCGACTGGGATGGTCAGACTATCCGGGGGGACGTTCACGATGGGCAGTGACGGAAATGAGGCCCATCCGGAGGACGGTGAGGGACCACTCCGTGAGGTGACGGTCGCCCCGTTCCTTATCGACCGCTGTGCCGTGACGAACGCGGAGTTCTTCCGCTTCGTCGATGAAACAGGGTATACGACTGACGCAGAGCGATACGGATGGTCGTTCGTCTTCAGGGGATTCGTCGACAACACCGAACCGGATTACGTCCTCGACACGGTCACTGAGACACCTTGGTGGGTGGCCGTTAAGGGAGCGACATGGCTTGCCCCCGAGGGGCCGGGATCGAATGTCCTCAGAGACCGACTTGACCACCCCGTCGTCCATGTCTCGCACAACGACGCACGGGCGTATTGCTCATGGGCCGGGAAACGACTGCTCACAGAAGCGGAATGGGAGTATGCCGCTCGTGGTGGTCTCGTGGGAGCGCGTTTCCCTTGGGGTGAAGACCTCAAACCTGAGGGGGAACACCGCTGTAACATTTGGCAGGGGACGTTTCCAGAGGAGAACACGGCTGCAGACGGCTATCGCGGTACCGCTCCTGTCGACGCGTACTCACCGAATGGCTACGGACTCTCGAACACAATAGGGAACGTCTGGGAGTGGTGTGCGGACTGGTTCAGCCCGACTTACCATAGGACACCTGCGGCAGACCAGATGAACCCAACCGGGCCACCGGATGGGACGGCTCGTGTGATGCGTGGTGGGTCGTATCTCTGTCACGACTCGTACTGTAATCGCTATCGAGTCGCAGCCCGCTCGCAGAACACGGCCGACAGCTCGACGGGCAATCTCGGCTTTCGCTGTGCGCGTGACGTCAACTCGGCCGACTGACGGCACTACTGACGACAACGTGGCTGTTGGAGTGTCGGAGCAACCTCACGTCGCGCTCACGATCTTGGATGACTCTCGCTTGGATGACCCCCGATAGCTACAGTGGCGCAGGTCATTCGGTCGAACCATGCATCGACATGACCGTCTCGACGCGTATCTCGACGCGAATGACCTTGCCGCAGTCTGGTTCGGCCAGCCGAACAACTTCACTTGGCTAACCGGCGGGAGCAACGTTGTCAGCCGGGCAAACTCGGTCGGCATCGGCGCAGCTGGATATGATGGTGATTCCGTCACGGTCGTGACCAACAACATCGAGGCCCAGCGACTCCGCGATGAGGAAATAGACGACGACGTCACCATTGAGACGTTCGACTGGCATGCCTCATCGCTATCAGCCGCTGTCGCGGGGGTCTCTCCACAGCCTGCGGCAGCTGACTTCGATGTGCAGGGATTCGAGTCGGTCGACGCCTCCCCACTTCGACAGCCCCTCACACCGAATGATATCGAGACCTATCGATCGCTCGGAAAGGACACAGCGGCTGCTGTGGAGTCTGTCGTTCGAGAACTCACACCGTCGACGACAGAACACGAAGCGGCCACTGAGCTTCGATATGTCCTTGAGCAACAGGGTTGTCGCGTGCCAGTCGCGCTCGTTGGCGGTGAGGACCGCGCTCAAGCGTATCGCCACTTTACACCATCGACGACGCCTGTCGATGGATACGCTATTGCATCGGTGACGGCGGTGCGTGATGGTATGGCTATAAGCATGACTCGGACCGTGGCGTTTGACCCTCCGTCGTGGCTTGGCGAACGCCACGCTGCGGCAGCTCAGGTTGAGGTGAGTGCGTTGGCGGCGACGCAATCGAACGGACGTGCAGGAGGGGCGGCAGGTGACGTGTTTGAGGCGATTCAGGACGCCTATGCTGCCGTCGGTTTCGAGGAGGAGTGGCGACATCATCACCAAGGTGGTGCCGCAGGGTTCGCGGGTCGCGAATGGATTGCCTCACCACACCACGTCGCACCAGTCACTCTCCCGATGGGATACGCGTACAACCCGACAGTCCAAGGAGCGAAAAGCGAGGGGACCGCGCTTGTCACAGCAGACACAGTCGAACCACTCACCCCTTCTCAGGAATGGCCGATTCAGTCGGTGACGAGCGTCAACGATGCGTTGACGCTTGAACGGCCAGCAATTCTCTACCAATAAGGGCTCACTCCCTGAATGAAAACAAGGGGTTGGCAGGAGACTCTGGAGAACAGTGGCCACCTGATCTTCGGCGTGGTTTTCCTACTGTGGGAATTCCGGCAACCGGCCGAGTGCGGCCTTCTCTCCGAGAATCAAATGACATTCGAATAACCGCTTTAGTTGCGTGCGTTCACGTATGAGAAACGGATACAGCGTGTCTAGGTCGAAATAGCGAGGACCACCGCCTAACACGCGTACTTTTGTTATAGGCCGTTCACTGTCAGGAACATCACAGCGAGAATAGACGCGTACGTTTCCTCATTGTGAATGGGTGTCCCGAGGGCGGCGAGCCTGTGGCAAAGAAATGGTGTGGCGAAACGCGAAGAGTACACTCTGCAATTGTGACATTTGACACAATCTATTTATAATGTCGCCCGTTTGATTGGTTGTATACGAGGTCAACCTCCCCACCAGCTGTGAACTCCCTTGTGTGAATTAGCGTCAGCGTGACCTCGTATACCGCTGTCTGGAGCATTTTCCTCGAGCAGTGGCCCTTTCGTCAGTGAAACAGGAATTTGAAGCCCTCCCTGCTATCAACAGATTTCTTGAGAGTGGGCCGTCACATACATCACTCTCTTGCAGCGTTATTTTCACTTCCAAATCTCCGAATACACTTTTCTCAAAAGCGGCATTATATTATAAATATGAGCAAATAGGTACAGAAATCTCTTTTAAACTCCCTCAATGGCGGCAGATGTGCGATGACCCTTACAAATAGCCAGATTTTGTTATAATTTTGTAGTTTTACTTCGTAGCGTGTTTATGGGCCTAAAGGCTTCTCTAATTGAAGATTCACTTATTTCTCCGGAGTAAGAAACGTCTCACGAACCTGGCTTCCCACCTGGCTATCTTACAGTTCCATTCAATTAGACGAATTGATTTCTAATCAGTTATTATATGAAAATTGTACTTGTCGCCAAGTATAACAATGGCTAGTTGTGAAACACCCGTATATGTGTACTCATATGGAAGAAAACCCCTCCCGGTGCCCTGAGTGTAGTCACTCTCCGCTTCAGGTCTTTGCTCACGTTGATCGTCTCGAATGCCTCGATTGCGGGTCGACAATCTCTAGACACAGATAGGGAAACCGACGAACTCTCGCACTGAGGGATAGGGCTTACTCCTTGCACTTCCGCAACCTGATTTACTCGTGGACTGATTCGGCGTATGTTAGTTTCCGGTCACGCTATCGCCGGAATCGCTCGGCTCACAATGGACTTCGAAGCGGGCTCCCCCATTGGTTGCCGTCATTGCTTCGACCGACCAACCATGAGCGGCGACGATGTCATTGACGATGGTCAATCCGAATCCGATGCCACCGTTCGAAGAGAGATGGCCTCGCTTGAAGAGTCCCTCTGGGGGCGATTTACCGAAGCCACGCCCATCGTCACTGACCGCGAATCCCCCATCGGCTAATCGCTCGACAGTAATCGTCTCTGCACGACCGTGTTCGAGTGCATTTCGGAACAGGTTCTCGAACACACGTCGAAGTTGACTTCGGTCACACGTTATCGTCCCGAGTGAGTCGGCATCGAGTGTTTCACCACCTGTCGAGAGTCCTGTCCACGCATCTTCGATGAGGGTATCGAGTGAGACCGTCTCCTGATCGATTGTTCGGTCTGTGTTTCGAGCAAGCGTTAGGAGGTCTTCAATCAGCGTTGACATCCGGGAGTGTGCAGCTTCGATCTCCTCGAAGTGCTTGTCGGCGCCTGTCTCGTGAGCGATATCGGTATAGGCGACCGCTGCGGTCAGTGGCGTTCGTAAGTCATGGGCAACGACGCTCGCGAATTCATCAAGGCGCTCGTTAGTCTCACGGAGGTGCTGTTCGCGGTCGGCACGGATGAGCGCAGCTTCGGTTGCCGACGTGAGTATCTGGACGAGTTCAAGATCTTGCTCATCGTACTCACTGGCTACTGGCGTCCCGGTGCCGAGAACGCCATACTCTCCAACGGCGACGGCAAGCCCCGACCGAATACCCTCATAGCGGTCGTCGACGGTGCTCAGATCCTCATAGAGTATGTAACCGCTCTCAGCGAACACGTCCCACAACCTGCCATCTCCGGGTTCAAACGTCGGAAGTCTCGGAACTTGTTGTTGTGCAGCCACGCTACTGACTGTCGGCTGCAGTTTGTCTGCCGACTTCTCGTATTGCCAAAACGCCGTCAACGGGTGGCCGAGAACATCTGTCGCGGCATTAACGGTCAGTTGGATGATCTCCTCTGCATCTGCAGCCAGACTCAGCCGCCGGGTCGTCATCTGGAGGGCTTTGAGCTTCTCTTCGAATCGCCAGCGCTCGGTGACGTCATCCATGATGGCGTACACCTCATCGATAGACCCATCCGCTTCGCGAATCGGGATGGTCGAAAGGCGTATATTGCGTATCTCGCCGTCTTTCGTCTCCCGAGCGATCGTGACTCCACTGAGACACTCTCCGTCGAGTGAGCGTTCGAGTATTCGCTCTGAACGATCCAGCTTCTCATCAGGAACAAGCGGGTATCGCTCCCCGATGACTTCCGAAGCAAGATAGCCGAACATCTCTTCTGCCCCAGTGTTCCACTCGGTGACCACTCGCTGCCTGTCGACTGCGATAATCGCGAGAGGTGTTGCGTCGATAAGCGAACTGATACGGTTTGTCATCGTCTTCAACTCCCGCTGCCGTTGTTTCCTGAGCAGTTCATTGCCGACCCAGTCGGCAACGAGATTCACCAACGTGAGCTCAGGACCACTGGGGGGTTTTTCGCGGCCGGTATCACTTACCAGACAGAGCGTCCCATAGAGATCGCTCCCAACCCAGACTGGAATGCCTAGAAATGACTCCTGGGTGAGTTCCCGATAGGTCGCATGATCTGGTGCTGTTTCAGAGGCGTCTAAGAACCACTCGACACTCGCGGACTCAACGACGCGCTTACAATAGGTTTCCTCGAGATCGAAGACATCGCCCACAGCGATGTGCTCTCCGAGGGCATGGCTCGCGCGAATCTCGTAGTCATTGTCGCTGACTCGCGAGAGGAGCCCTGAATCAAACCCGAGCACCTCACAACACAACTCGAGTAGTGACGATACTTGCTCATCGAACGTTGCTTCTGGTGCTAGTATTATATCGTGAAATGAGTACAGAAACTCCCGGTCTCGTTTCAGTTCTGAGGCCGTATCGGCCAGCAACTCAGAGATGTTTTCGGGATGCGAACGACTGGTACCGTTCGTTGCGCTTCGTTGGCCTTCCGATTGAGCATGCTGGTGAGCGGTGGCATACGTCTCCAGACGTCGGGCAACCATCGACCCGTGTTCTTCGAAGTGTGCTGTTGGAATGATGTCGGTGACTCCCGCGTTAACGAGCTTTGTCTCGTCAACGGTCCCATCGGTGAGCGCCACGACTGGCGGTACCTCCTCAGAGCCCGTGAGACTCGAAATTCGGTCACTATCTACGTGAGAAGCAACGTCGACAATGACGCAGCCGACGTCGGTTGTGATTCGCTCATCGGCTCTAATCTCGACGCGTTTTCCCTTTCCCCCTTGCTCAAAGGCCGCACGCACCGTGTTGGCCGTGTCGTGTTCACTTGTAACCACCCCCAGGCGAAGCCGCCCTTTCCCTCCCTCAATTGCCATTGTCACCTGAGCCTTACAGAGCATCAAGATAAGCCTGTCACTTGGCAATCAACCAACACAGAATTCTATTCAATTATGAAACCTGATTGCCACACTACAAGCGAAGATTATTGGTCTGAACACCGATGAGTACTCCCTAGGAGAGTATCCGATGGTAGGCACTGTACTCATTGTGGACGATGACGAACAGATTCATCAGATCGTTCGGCATAAACTCGAACCAGAAACGACCGTTCACGCGGCTTTTGATGGATTGGAGGGGTGGGAGTTCCTCAACGACCACCCTGACGAGCAACCAGATCTCGTTCTGTTGGATCTGATGATGCCGCAGATGAACGGTGATGAGGTACTCAATCGCATTCGTGATGACGACCGATTCGATGACCTTCCAGTGATTATGCTTACATCCATGGGACGTGGTGAGGAGCCACTCGAAGAACGTCACCCCGGTGCGACCGTCTACATGGACAAACCGTTCTCACCAACCGAACTCGTCTCGCGCATTCGAGAGGCTGCTCGCCGAACCTGAATCGCCATGTTCCGCTAACCTCTAACGAATACGACTTGTCTTACCATCTGTACGATTGATGGAGAAAAGTCAGACTAATGTATTGGAGTAATGAATGGATTGTTTGCCGTTATGTCAGAGAATATATGACTCTGCGGTCGTACCTCAAAGCCCTCGGTCCTCGCTGTGGAAAATTTCCTCGGTGAAACCACGAACAAAAATTGTCGCTGAGACACAATGTATTTAATTAACTACTGTAATGCAGTGGCATGGGCCCCCTCGCGCTTCAGGCGATTACTATCGGTGCATTAGGCGGCGCCATTGGGTCAACCTTCTTTCTCTATCAAACGACCCGAACAACGACGCTAGACGCTCGCTGGACTAACTGGTCCCTCTTACCGATCTTCATCGCGACAGCCCTACTGAGCGCCGGCGCACTCACAACGCAACCCACTCACGACTCACCGTATTTCATCGCTGGAGTTGATATCCCATCATCGACAACTCACCTCCTCGGTACTGGAAGTATTATCCTTGCGTTGAGTCTCAGCACTGTCTCTTTCTGTTGGGTACTCGGAACGGTGCTGTTTCTGAGAGCAAAGACTGTCAAAGACCAGACGTGGTGGTGGTAATCCATGTTGCCCCGCGAACCGCCTCAGGCGACGCCCCGAGGCACCCAGCCTGTTTCTCGAGACCCCGACTTGGTAGCCCAACAGCCGTTGGCAGTACGATAATAGAATCCCACCCGGTACGAGCGAACGCCGGCACACTGTCAGAGGCACGCGATCGGTTCTCTCGACGAGGACCCTCAGGACGGCCACCAGCCGGGCACCGCTTTCTCCTCTCGGGGGTCCTCGACGAGCGACACACGGACTGGCACCACTCTCCCTCGCGCGACTGCCCGACTCGACACGCCGAGTCGGTCTGCACTCCATTTCGGCGATAAATCGTCTGTTACACCGCTCTGTGTTCGTTTCCGGCCACTATGGAGTGCAGACTGGGTACGCACCCCGCGTCGACACCGAACGCCGCTGTCCGGGCCACAGGACTCTCACAACTGCAGATGAGGGTATCCACGCATCCGCTCTTGGCCCCTCGCCGACTAACTAATAGATTCTGGGTTGACAGGTGCTGTGCCCAACGTGGGCAGCAACTATGACGACGAACGAGCACCACCAGGCGTCCACGGAGGAGCGTACGATGAACAGACGGCGCGTGCTGCGAGGAATCGGTGCGGGGACGATGGTCGTCGCGGGGACCGCCGGTATCGCGAGCGCAGGACAGAGCAAACTCAGATACAACTTCTACGGCTGCAGCCAGGTCTGTGTGAACAAGAGAGGAGTGAAGGCCGTCGTCTGGACCGGCCGAGAGACGAAGAAGGTGCGTATCACGGCGTCCTCGAACCGGAACGATCCCGCCGTCAGGGAGTGGAAATCCGTCTACTGCTACGAGGTCGACGACCCGAAGAAGATAATCGGTCTCTACTACGACGGACGGTACATCGAGAACGAGAACCGCTGTGCGATGAACGTGAAGGCCAAGTAATCGGCACTCTGTGACGGAGACGTCACGGCACGTCTCCGGTGGGTCGAATCGTCGCGAGTAGGCAGACCCCCCACGCGGGTCTCACTCGCGCTCTCTCTCTCTCGTCTTCGACACCGTCCTCGCCAGCACGCCGACCTGCGACGTTCGGCGTCAGTCGTCGGCGGCCGCGGCGGCGTCGCCTTCGATGCTCGGGGGGTACTTCCCGCGGTCGAGTTTCAGGTCCGAGGCCGGCCGCGCCATGCACGTCAGCGCGAACCGCTCGCCCTCCTCTTCGGTGAGGCCGCGGGCGGTCGCGACCTGCTGTTCGACCTCTCCCTCGACGATCTCGGCCGAACACGCCAGACACATCCCGACGCGACAGGAGTACTCCTGAGCGATACCCTCCTCGATGCAGCGACTCAGGATGGTCTGTTTGTCCGAACAGGAGATGGTCTCGCCGGTGCCGACGAACTCCACGGTGTACTCGGTCATGCCCTTCGCTTGGACGAAGCCCGTCAAAACTCTTGTTGGACTCCGGTGACCGTTCTCCCGGCGCGGATATCAGTAACCGTTTTGCCGCGGGACGGTCAGTGAGGGACATGACCACCCACGAGTACGACGTTACCGTCGTCGGCGCGGGGACCGCGGGCTGTTACGCCGCCGCGACGATCGCCAACGCTGGCCACAGCGTCGTCATCGTCGAACGAAAGACGGCCGAGGAGGCGGGTCACATCGCCTGCGGGGACGCGCTGAAGGGCGCGGCGAACTTCCCGAGCGCCATCCCCAAATCCCAGATCGAACCGGCGTTCACCAACACGGACGTCGACCACGGCCAGTTCGAGATTCCGGCCGAGGACGTCGTCCTCGACATCCCCATCCCCGGTGAACTCGCCGTCATCGACCGCTGGGAGTACGGCCGCCTGCTCATCGAAGGGGCCGACGACGCCGGCGTCGAGTTCCACTACGACACCGTCGTCCGCGACGTCACCCAGGCCGACGACGGCCGCGTCACCGGCGTCGAGGGCATCCGCAAGGGCGACCACGTCACCTACGACTCCGAGGTCGTCATCGACGGTGCGGGGTCGCTCTCCATCCTCCAGGACAAGGCCGACCTCTCGAACAGCACGTTCGACAAGAACGTCCGGTACTCGCAGTTCGCCTCGGCGTACCGCGAGATCGTCGAAGTCGACGAGCCCGTCGAGTGGTCCGACGCGCTCGTGTTCAAACCCACCAAGCGCTCGGCGGGCTACCTCTGGTACTTCCCGCGGACGCCCACCGAGATCAACGTCGGTCTCGGCTTCCAGATGAACGAAGAGCCGATGAAGCTCGTCGGCGACCTCCGCGAGGACCTCCAACAGCGCCCGGAGTTCGAGAACGCCACCGTCACGGACAAACTCGGCGCTGCCCTGCCGACACGCCGGACCTACGACTCGGCGACCGCGCCGGGGTTCATCGCCGCCGGCGACGCCGCCGCCCACGTCAACCCCATCTCGGGTGGCGGCATCGCCGGTGCGGCCTACGCCGGTCAGTACGCCGCCGAGCAGGCCCTCGAAGCAATCGAGCACGACGACCACAGCGAGGAGCGCCTCTGGCGGTACAACGAGCGCGTGATGGACCACTTCGGCGGGCGCTACGCCGCACTCGACATCTACAACATCTTCGCGACGGCCTACGACCTCGACGACCTGATGAGCCTCATCGCTGCCCTCCCCGGACAGCAGCTCTCGGAAGCGCTCTACTCGGGGAGTTCCAGCATCAACCCCGCGCTCGCGGTCAAGACGCTCTGGAAGTCCCGCGGCCACTGGGGGACGATGTTCGACTTCTACAAGACGAAACGCCTCGCCGACCGCCTGCTCGCCCACTACGAGAACTACCCCGACAGCCCCCACGAGTTCCGCGGCTGGCAGATTCGCCGCGACCGCATCATGGACGACATCTACGCGACGACGGGCGCGGAAGCGAAGTACTAGGTATTCCCTACCGTTCGCCCCCATCTGCCGCTGCAGCGCAACACATGGCACACGTCGCCACCCGATTCTGACCGTCGGCGACCGACGCCGAAAAAGTCGCAACGACGATGTACCACCTGTCCGTAACCCCGCCCAGTGAGCCTTTCCGACGACGCCCAAGACCGCCTGCGTGACATCGTCGAACTCCAGCCCACGAAGAACAAGGAGTTACAGGAGCGCTGGGAGATGGACAGCGGCAGTGAGGTCCACCAGTACCTCGAATCGGAGCTGAAACAGTACTACTTCCGCGACGAGAACAGCCTCATCCGTGCGACTCAGGAGGCCGCCGCGCTGCTCGGCATCGAGACCGACGCCGAGGCCATCCGGGTTCCCGACCTCCAGGTCCGCATCACCGAGGTGCTCGCGGGCCCCGACGAGGAACCACAGAGCGTCGTCGGCGTGTTCCACGACGTCGAGGCGACGGGCATCGAGACGGACGTCGACGCGGTCCGGTCCGGACTCCGGAGCCTCCAGGACAAGGGCATCGTCGAGGTCGTCCAGGAGACCGTGCCGACGTTCCGCCTCACCAACGACCGGGAGGAACTGGCCATCGAACCACTCGACGCCGACGACTGACCGGCGAGTCGTTTCCCGGACACCGGCCAGCAGCGCGAGCCGTCATACCTCCAGTCACAGCGAGTCGAGCCGTTGGCTCGTCGGTCGTCGTTGACCGCCGATCGGTGCGCGAAGGTTTCGGAGCGTGTGTGCTCAGGGACGGCGACGGCGTCCGACTGTGGAGGCCCTAGAACGCCGACCGAACGTCCAGTGACTCCCGAAGCTGAAGTTCGCCGCAATCCTTCGTAACAGCAGTATGTCACGATGCTCGTCGAACATAACTATTGCTCTCGGCATCGAAGGGGGTAGTGACCAGCCCGACGACAACGCGTGACCGCCTCGTAGCTCGTCCGTCCGCCAATGGTGGTTATTACCGACATCACGATTCCCGCCGACCAGTTCGCTCTCGGCGAACTCTTCGAGGAGTACCCCGACATCGACATCGAACTCGAACGACTCGTTCCGCTCCGGGAGGGGGTGATTCCGCTGTTCTGGGTCGAAGTAGCCTCACCCGAGGCCGTCGAGACGACCTTGCTGGCCGACCCGATGACCCTCGAAGTGACCCTCCTCACCGACATGGACGGTCGACACCTGTTCAACGTCGTTTGGGACGCCGCCATCGACTCACTCGTCCAACCACTCATCGAGAGCAACGCCGAGGTGCTACGCGCCGAAGGAGGGGCCGACTACTGGGAGTTCCGCCTCCAGTTCGAGAGCCGCGACCAGTTGGCGGACTTCCGACGGCGCTGTCAGGAGAACGACGTCCAGATACAGTTGGACGCGCTGTACAACCCTGCACTTCCCGATCAAGACACCGACGGGTCCGGACTCACCGACGAACAGTACGACCTCATCGCCACGGCGTACGACAACGGCTACTTCGAGGTTCCCCGAGGTATCGAACTCGGCGAGGTGGCCACCCTCATCGGCATCAGTTCGAACGCGGCCTCCCAACGGATGCGTCGGGGACTCAGTACCATCGTCGAATGGGCACTCGAGGCCCAGAAGTATCCCGACAGGAAATAGTCGCCGCGTGACGAGGCCGTCGGTCGACGCCAAGAGTTTAACGCCCGTTGGTAGTGAGAGTGACAACTACCCCACTGCCGGCGAATCCGTGTGTATGGTGTCGACCGATACACGAGTCCTGAACGACAGTCGATCAAACGACCCCGAGACGACACTTACCGCCGTCCACCACGTGTTGACCCATCCGACGCGGCGAGCCGTCCTCCGGGACCTCACCGCTCACTATCACCCGATGACGGTCCACGACCTTGCCGGTCGACTGACGCGAGACCCGGCGTACCAGTGGATCAGCGACGACGCCTTCGACGAGTGTCGTATCGGACTCGTCCATCACCACCTCCCGAAGTTGGCCGCAGCGGGGCTGATTCGGAACCCGTCGACCGACGCCGTCGAACTCACCGAGGCGGGCTTCCGAGTCGAAGGACTCAGGCGGGCCGGGGTGACGTACCTCGACGCGACCGATGAGGAACTCTTCCCCGCCCGCTCGGTTCGGAGCGATTGAAACGGACGGTCCGCCGTTCATAGCTGGGTGCCGCGGTCCCGGTGTCGAACGGCGATTACACGAAAGCAAGGAGAGAGCCCACGACTTCAGTCGTGGGAGGATGTCGAACGGCCTGCTGGACGGAGTTGACGGTGCGCGGTTGTTCGCTGGAGGGAAAGTCGTTCGAGCGACCGCCCGCTCGACCCCGACGCTCTGGGCCCGGGTTCGCTACGGGTCACGTCGCCGAGCTCGCTGTCGTTCGAGCAGTCGCTTGAGCCCCTTCCCCGGCCCGCCTTCGATGGGCCACCCGTGAGTCCGCCACCGAGGCGGCTCGGGGCCGAACTCCGGACAAGCCCCCGAGCACTCGCGGGCGGTCGGACTGTGGCCCTTCGCGGCACACCACGGGAGCGTGTCGCCGTCGTCGCGCAACTCGAAGGACCGACAGTCCGGACGCATCGTGTCGACGTACGACCGCCAGCCGCGCTCGTAGGCGCGCTCGGCGATTTCGAGGCGCTTGGCGTGTTTCCACTCGGGGTCGGCGTACTCGAAGCGCGCGGCCGACTCGTCGTGGTCGCCGCCGTCGGGCCGTTCGAGGATGCGCGTGCCGGGGTCGTCGACGGCGAGCGAACTCGGGTGCCACGCCACCTCGGCACTGGTCGGCCCGTCGTCGGTCCGCACGGCGAGGATGCCCGTCTCGACGGGCAGGCGTTCGAGCAGCGCGGGTTCGACCCCGCCCGACTCCTCGCCGACGGCGCGCGTCGCGACCCACACCTCGTCGGCGAGCGCGAGCGCGACGTCCCGTTCGAGTTGGTCGCCGAGCACGCGGGCCGCGCTCGCGTCGAGGTCGGGTTTGTTCTCGATGGCGACGATGCGTCGCAGCCAGTCGGGGTAGTGCCACTTGCGACGGATCTCGATGCGGTTGCCCGCGCGACGCTGGTCGAGGATACCGCGGTCGGTCGCCTCGTGGATGGACTCCCGGACGTAGCGCCACGGGTAGCCGGGGTCGGGCAGCGCGTCGCGGTAGTACGTCCACTCGCGGGGGGCGTTGCGGACGACGTGCAGGAGGTCAGAGTCGAGACGCTCGGTGCCGAAGACGCTCCGGGCGGCCAGCCCCTCGGGGTCACACTCGAAGACGAGGGTGTCCCAGCGTCGCCCGCGCGTGCCGAGCTGGCGGGCGACGAAGACGGCGCTGTCGCTCTCGGCCGTCGCGGTGGTCGCGGGCGACCACTCGCGCTCGGCCCACTGACAGACGCGGAGTTCGAAGGTGAACTCCGGGCGTGTCATCAGCCGCCGTGGTTCTCGAGGCCGCCGTTCTCGAGGAACTCGTCGGCCTGTTCCAGTATCTCGCGCGGGCCGTCCTGCGTGATGGTGTTGACGGCCTGTTCGTAGTCACGCCACTGCAGGTCGCGGTGTTCGCGCGACAGTTCGGCGCTCGCCTCGAACGACTCCGCGATGAACAGGTGGACCGTCTTGTGGATGGTGTTCCCGTTCGCCTCGAAGATGTAGTCGTAATCCTCGCGGAACCCGTCGATGAGTCTGAGTTCCTCGATTCCCGCTTCCTCCGCGACCTCACGTATCGCCGTCTGCTGTAGCTCCTCCTCCCCTTCGACGCCACCCTTGGGGAACTCCCAGTCCCCCGTGCGGGACTTGAGCAGGAGGTACTCGCGACGGCCACGCGTATCGCGGAACAGGATTGCTCCGGAGCTCGTGGCCTCTATCATGGCTCTGGATACTGTATCACCACTTAAGAGAATATCGCCATGGGCTCGTCGCCGTCCGGTCTGGCGTTCCGAGCGGTCTGTGTGCCGCTCGTTCGCATCTCGCGACTTCAGCGACCCGGGATGAATGCGCTTTTGGCCGTCGCCGCAGACCGTTGGGGTATGCCGTTCGTCACGACGCTCTCTCTCTCCAGCGGGGACCGCCCCGCCCTGGAGGACGTGGTCACAGACATCAAGGAGTCGGCGGAACGCAAGGGAGTCGAGATAAAAGGTCCACAGACACCGCCACCCGAGCGCTACGTCGCCCCCCAGCCCAAACGCCTCGGTCCGGAGGGACGACGCTTCGCCGACTGGTCGTTCTCGGTGTACACCCGCCGGATGCGCATCGTCGGACACGACGAGTTCGCCCGCGCGGCAGCCGGGCGGGACTTCCCCGAGGGCGTCCACATCGAAGTCGACGTCGAGCAGGTCTCGGGCGCGGGCCGCGCCTGACGCTCGCCGTCACGCTCTCGTCGCCACACACCACCCCTCGCCGTATCGCCCTCTCACTACACCGACGGGCCGACTCGCGGTCGGCCCGCACGAGTCGTCGTGGCTCCACTGTTACTCCACGCGGGGTAACAGACGTTCATATCCTCCGTCGACCTTCGTCCCCCTACGAGTGTCCTCCGAGACCGAACCTCGAATCGCGTCGTGGTCGTACGCCCCGGTCGGCGAGCACGGTGTCGACGCCACCCCGCCCGCCGACGTCCCCGTCTGGACGACGTACGACCCCGTGGCCCGAACGGTCGTCGTCACCGGCGAGCAGTTCACGAACGGTGCGGGCCAGCGCACGATGCCGACCGACGTCACCGTCGAGGACGACGTGTTGCACCTTCGGTTCGAACGACTGCCTCGCGACGAGTCGTCGGCCCACCACCTCGACGAGCGTGACCGACGGTTCGCCCTCCACGTCCGATTCGACGCACGGCTCCCGAAACACACGGCCGTCGTCGTCGTGGCCGACGAAGCGGAGACGACGACCGGCTGGCAGAACCCGGCGGGCTGTCCCGCCGACGACTGAGGGGCCTCGAAATCCTGCAGCCGATTGACGGTTGTGTCGGCCGTGACACCCAAAACGTCCGCGCAAACTAAGCCCGGGGGGTGTGAGTCGTTGGGTATGAGTGTCGACCGTGACCGTCTCGTGTCGCTTCGCCGTGAGTTCCACCGCTTCCCCGAACCCGCTTGGCGGGAGTTCCGGACGACCGCTCGCATCGTCGAGGAACTGGAGCGCATCGGCGTCGACGACCTGTACGTCGGGTCGGACATCCTCGCCGGCGAACGCATGAGTCTGCCCGAAGAGGCCGACCTCCAGCGCTGGCTCGACGACGCCCGCGCCGCCGGCGTCGACGACGACCTTCTCGACCGTCTCGCCGGCGGCTACACCGGTGCGCTCGCCGTCCTGGAGATGGGCGAGGGACCCACGGTCGGCCTCCGCGTTGACATCGACGGCCTCCCGCGCGCCGAGTCCGAGGACGCTGACCACACCCCTACCGCCGAGGGGTTCCGCGCCGAGACCGACGCGATGCACGCCTGTGGCCACGACGCCCACGTCACGTTCGGTCTCGGGGTGATTGAGGCCATCAAAGCGAGCGACTTCTCGGGGACGCTGAAGGTCGTCTTCCAGCCAGCCGAGGAGGTCGTCGGTGGTGGCAAACCCGTCGCAGAGTCCGGGCTACTCGACGACTGTGACTACCTGCTGGCCGCTCACGTCGGTCTCGACCACCCGACGGGCGAGGTGGTCGCGGGCATCAACGGTTTCCTGGCGGTCCACCACTTCGAGGCGACGTTCACGGGCGAACCGGCCCACGCGGGGGCGAACCCCGGCGACGGTCGCAACGCGAACCAGGCGCTCGCGGCGGCGGTCACCAACCTCTACGCCATCCCGCGCCACCAGGACGGCCGCACGACGGTCAACGCGGGCGTCATCCGCGGCGGGTCGGCGACCAACATCATCCCCGAGGAGGCTTACGTCGAGGGCGAGGTCCGCGGCGAGACGACCGAACTGATGGAGTACATGCGTGACCGTGCCGAGCGCGTCCTCGAAGCGGCGGCGGACATGCACGCCTGTGACGTCGACGTCGACACCGTGGGCGGCGCGCCGAGTGCGGTCAGCGACGACGCCATCGTCGACGTCGTCGAGTCGGTCGCGGGCGGCGTCGAGGGCGTCGACTCCGTATTGCGGACCGACGCGCTCGGCGGCAGCGAGGACGCCACCTACCTGATGCAGCGCGTCCAGGACAACGGTGGGAAGGCGTGTTACGTCGGCATCGGCACCGACCACCCCGGCGGCCACCACACCGCGACGTTCGACGTCGACGAGGACTCCCTGCCCATCGGCGTCTCCGTGCTCTCGGAGTCCATCCTGCGACTCGCGGCCGAGCACTGAGCGGTCCGCTCCACAGCCCCCGTTCTCACACTCTCGACTGTAGGTCGGCCCCGCACCGCCCCCCGCTCGAACAGGGTGGTGTCCAATCGGACGGGTCCGTGAGTAGACTCGATATTCCGATGAACTCAGCGTTCTGTGGCGGTTGTACAGAAGGGAGATAACGACACACTCCCTACCGATGCTACTCCGGGCGGACCGGTCAAACGACCGAGGCGGTCGGAGCGGTGAGTGGTGATGGACGGGGAGCGGATCATCGAAGACGTCGGCGTCGCCGAACAACGTATCGTCGAGTTAGAGACCGAACTGGTGGACGTCGACCCGGCTCGAATCGGTGCTGAGGCCCAGCGGCTCGACCGGGCCCAGACACCGACCGAACGGATGCGTCTCCCGCGTTCGACGGTTCGACGACTGGGATACCTCGGTGCCGTCTACCTCGCTGGTCTCGCGTCGATGACCCTCCTGTTGGGCCCGAGTACCGAAGCCGTCCTGTTACCGCTGGTCCCCACCGTCATCGCCCTGGCGTTCACCTTCGAACTGATGGACTCCGCGGCGGGGATGGGCTTCGGGACGGCGCTCGCACCCGTCTTGTTCCTGTTGGGGTACGACCCGCTGCAGGTGACGCCGGTGTTGCTCGTCTCAGAGGCGGTGACGGGTCTCATCTCCGGTGGCGTCCACCACGAACTGAAGAACACCTCGTTCTCGTTCCGACCGCTGAACGATGCCACGCGGATGATGCTGTTACTCGGCGGGGTGGGGTCGGTCGCGAGCATCGTCTCCATCGTGTTGACGTACTTTGCACTCACGCTCCCCGACGTCTACATCGAGACGTACGTCGCCGTCCTCGTCCTCGTCATGGGGGCTATCGGACTGCTCCGAGCCCGGCGTGTGACGACTATCGAGTACCGGCCACGGCGCATCGTCGGGTTCGCGGTCATCGCTGGCCTCAACAAAGGCATCGGTGGTGGCGGGTACGGTCCCGTCGTCACCCTCGGACAGATTCTCTCGGGCGTCTACGAGAAGAGTGCGACCGCCATCGCATCGCTCGCCGAGAGCATCGTCTCGGTGGTCGGCGTCCTCACGTTCGTCGCGCTCTCGACACAGGGTGTCGCAGTCGACCTCGTGTTGCTCCCGTCGGTGTTCACGGCCGGCTTCCTCGCCGCAGTGGCGGCCCCATACCTCGTCCGCGTCGTGCCGAACCGCGTCTGGCGCTACGTCATCCCACTGTACGCGTTCGTCATCGGCCTGCTCGGTCTGACGTTCGGTCTGCGCGTCTGAGTGCCGTGATGTTTGGTCTCGATGCGACGTCGGTCCCGCTCCGGTGTCGTCCGATGTGGAGCACGCAGGAGCACTACGTCGACCCGCGACCGCAGTCGCTACTGGTCGTCGATTCGGCCCGGAGAACCACGCCTACAGCAGCCACTGTCGGGTCGGTCGTCGAGTCGGAAACGCAAGAACGCAGAACGGGTAAAGTGACCCTGCTAGGTCTTCAGAGCAGCCCCGACTTCTGGAGCTTCATGAGGTCCTCGGTGTCGAGGGTCTCGCCTTCCTTGAACTTCTGGTAGATCTCCTCGGCCTCCTCCTTGGCCTCCTCGCGCTTGGCGGCGCGCTCGTCCTTGCGCTCCTCCTCCTCGGCCTTGTCCATCTCGCGCAGGCGCTTCTGGACGCGGACGAAGTCCTCGTGGTGGCGGTCGGCGGCTTCCTGGGCGTCGACGAACTTCTCGTGCCACTCGTCGGCCTCGTCACGGATGTCGTCGGCCTCGCGGTAGGCCTCGATCATCTGGTTGTGGTGCTCCTGGGCCTCGTCGGCGAGCTCCGTCACCTTCTGGTGGTGCTTGGACGCTTCGGCGCGGACCTCCTGGGCCTCGGCCTTGACCTCGTCGATGCCGTCGGTGTCGTCGAGCTTCGACTTGCGCTCCTGGTACTGGTCGCGCTTGTTCTCGATCTTCTCGATGAGCTCGCGCTCGTCTTCCGTCGAGAGGACCTCGGTCTGCTGGCGGAATTCGAGCTGCTCGATCTCCTCTTTGAGCTGCTCCATGCTCTTGCCGTCGTCGAGGTCGAGGTCTGACTTCGCGTCGTCGACCTCCGAGAACAGTTCGTTGGCCTGCGCGTTCAGCTCGTTGCGCTGTTCTTTGTGCTCCTGAACCTGCTCGTTGAGCTCGTCGCGCTTCTCGCGGTGTTGCTGGGCCTCGTCGACCTTCTCGCGGGTCTTCGCGTTGAGCTCGTCACGTTTCGACGCGCGCTCCGACGCCATCTGATTGAGCTCGTTGCGTCGGTCTCGAAGCATCCCGGCCATCTTGATGAGGCCGCCTTTGGATTTGTTTTCGAGGTCGTCGTCTGTGAGTTCTACGTTCTTGGATTCGTCAATAGTCTCTGCCATGGTTATTCACTATCCATTACCGCTCCAGCGAGGTGGCTCACGGGAGTACTAGCCGGCCGATAAGCAGGGTCTCCTGTCATTCTGTTCGCCGTGCAATCCACCATGACGCCGGAGGCGTTCTGGTAGTAATCCATACCGGAAGCTCGTACTTAAACCTTTTCCAATTTTCACCCCACCAATCCGCTCGAAACCCCTGCCAGCGCCCTCGTCAAGCCTTGTCACGATTGGCTATCACACACGGGAGTATTTAAGTAACGGTCGCTCGGCGACTCCGGAGCGACTCGCTCAAGTGTCCGGGGCGGCCAGTCGGCGTATGCACGAGGTGACCGTCCACGCGACCGGCCACGAGCACGTGCGTGCGACGCACGAGAGTACCCTCGAACTGACGACCGACGACTGGCTCACGCCCGCCGGCGACTGCATCGTCGGCGTCGAGGCCGACACCACGCCCGCCGACCTCCCCGGTGCGTTCGTCGAAGCGTGCCAGGACGAGGCCGCACTCCTCACCGCGGAGTTCCGGGCCGACGACACCACGGCGACCGTCAACGGCCGCGGCGACCCGGACCTCACCTTCGAGGGCGAGCGCTCGATGGTGTTCCGAACGAGCGCATACGTCGACGACCGAACCGTCATGGTGGGCGCGGACGGCGCTGCCGACGACCTCGACCGCGACCTCGTCGCGGCGCTCGAAGCCGGTGCGGACCTCACGGTCACGCTCCGCGTCGAGTGACCGGGTCGCGACCCCGAACGGCGACCGATTATTACAGTAAGGATAATGTCAGGAAATATCGTCGGGCGGAGAGGAATCACCGCCCCGTCGGCAGTGTGGGGTGACGAGGAAGTTCGGCTATCGCTGTTCGTTTCTCCTCTGATTCGCCGTGATATCACCTCTAGAATCGAATGTGATGGGGGTGAGAGTGTTCGTCATTGAACCTATGGGTGTTCGTTTCTACGGCAACTCTCATGGTCTCATAAGCTACTGACTTGTCACTTCTCATCGCATCCAAATGAGATGTCAGATAAAATATCGGCGAGAGTTGCAGACGAATCGACGCGAACGAGTGATTCGACGTGGCGGGCACCATGATAACGAAACGAGCAGCGTTGAGCATCGTCCTCGCGGCGATTATGGTGGGGTCGGTGACGGCGGTCGCTGCACCGTCGATTCTGGCCCAAGACAACGGCAACGGCGGCCAGTCCGCCGAAGCAATCTGTTCAGAACAGGGTCTTCCACCACTCGGCAAAATCGAAGGTACTGACGACATCGACGAGAGCGGTGAGACGGTGACGTTCGACGGGACGACCATCGAGTTCACCGACCAGCAGTTCAAGGAGGGTGGCTCAGAGATGTACGGCTTCGACTTCCAGGTGACGTCGGGGTCGAACGTCGGGTTCGTCCGTATCAAGGGAGGTGGCGGCAACGACGGTCCGGAGTCCGTCAACACCTACGATTACACCCCCGACGGAGTGACGTCCGGCGACGACCTTTCCACGACGATAAACGACAACAACGACCAGCCGTACGAAATTAGCAACGTCGTCTTCTGTGGCGTCAACGAGCAGACGACCCAAGAGCCGACCACGCAGGAACCCACGACGCAAGAACCGACCACACAGGAACCGACGACAACAGAGCCAACGACGACGCAGCCAACCACGCAGGAACCCACGACGACACAACCGACGACACAGCAGCCAACAACGACGAAGCCCACGACGACCAAGCCCACGACGACCAAGCCAACCACGCAGGAACCCACGACGACCAAGCCAACAACGACCAAGCCAACCACGCAAGAACCCACGACGACCAAGCCAACCACGCAAGAACCCACGACGACCAAGCCAACCACGCAGGAACCCACGACACAGCAGCCGAAGACCGAACAGCCCACGGAGGCTCCGCCCACCGAGGCACCGACCGAACAGCCAACGGAGCAACCGGAGACCGAAGCGCCACCTTCGGTCGCGTTCTACCAGGTGGACTTCGTCGTCGGTGAGCCGAAACCCGAACTCGGTCCGGAGGCCGGGTTCTACAGCGACGAGAACCGGCTCATCACGTTCGCCCACGGCAACTCCGAGGACGGACTGACCCGCACCGAGTCGTCCACGCCGAGTTCGGACGTCGGTTCGTGTCTGGACGTCGCTCACGTCGGCCAGGTCGAAGACGGCCAGGCGACGGTCACGTTCACCGTCGAGGAGGACTGTGAACTGACGCTCAGCCTCGCCAGCTACGAGAAGGCCGACGGCTCGTTCGACCGCGACGAGGTCCAGCGACTGTTCGACGGGACGACCGATACGTACGGCCCCGGTACGTACACCGTCACGGTCGACCTGCCACCCGAGGAGACCAGTGACGCCAGCGCGCTCGGCGCGACGTTCGACGGACTCCAACCCGTCCTCGCGCTGTTCGTCAGTGCGGGCCTCGGCTTCGCGCTCGTCGCTCGTCGCGACTGACCGTCCCCGTCTTGGGGACACCCCTCGGACCGACGCGCGACCGGTGCCGGAACCACTTTCTTGGAACGACGAGTCGACCACCCAGTGACCTCCACGACGCCGACCGTCGACTACGCCGCCGACTGGTTCGACCGGTTCGCCCACCCCATCGACGACGAGCGGACGGCCCGCGAGGCCGCGTTCGTCGACTCGGTCGTCCCCGCCGAGTGCCGCCTCCTCGACTGCTGTTGTGGCACGGGGCGACACGCACACGCCCTCGCCGAGCGCTGTCACACCGTCGTCGGGTTCGACCGCAGTCCGGTGGCGCTCACGACCGCCCGAGCGGGAGCCAGCGACGCACGGTTCGTCCGTGGCGACGTGCGTGCGCTCCCCTTTCCAGAGCGGTCGTTCGACGCCGCCGTCTGCCTCTGGCAGAGCTTCGGGTACTTCGACGCGCCGACCAACCGGGCCGTCCTGGCCGCGCTCGCACGACGGCTCCGTCCCGCCGGTCGTCTCGTCCTCGACGTCTACCACCGCGAGTTCTTCGAGGCGCACACGGGGACGCGGACGTTCCAGATCGACGGCGTCGGCGTCACCGAGACCAAGACGATGGCCGGTGACCGACTGTCGGTCCGTCTCGAATACGACGACGACGCGCCCGACGACCGCTTCGAGTGGCAGCTGTTCGCCCCGGACGACCTCCGTACGCTGGCCGACGACGTGGGCCTCCGGACGGTCGATGCGTGTTCGGACTTCGACGAGGCCGAGTCGCCGACGCCGGAGACTCCCCGGATGCAGTTCGTCTTCGAGCGCGAGTGCTGAACGCCGTCGTACCGAGCGCGGTCACGTCGAGCGACGCCGCGTCGTGGCCCGTCGGCGACACCGGCAATCGACACGGTGACGCGACGGGTTTTCCGCGCGCCGCCCGTCTCTCGGGTATGGCCGAGGACGAACCCGCCGAGAACATCAGCGGCGGAACGGCGGGCGGTGGGCGCTTCTCCGAGTTCGACCCGGGCGACGGCACCTCCCGTGCGGAAGCCGTCGTCGACCGTCTCGGCGACCTCTACTGGCAAAAGACCTACGGCGGACAGGACGCCTTCGAGTGTCTCGTCCGGACCATCCTCTCACAGAACACGAGCGACAAGGCCTCACAGCCGGCGCACGACGAGTTGATGGGTCGGTACGGCTCGGGTGGGGACGCCCACCGGGACGCCGACCTCGCGGTCTCGCTGGCCGAGGCCGACCGAGATGAGTTGGCCGAGACCATCTCCTCGGCGGGGCTGTACAACCAGAAGTCCGAGACCATCGTCCGCATCGCATCGCGCATCGTCGAGGAGTACGGTTCGGCGGACGCCTTCGACGCGTTCGTCCGCGAACAACCGTACGACGAGGTCCGCGACGCGCTGCTCGACATGAAGGGCGTCGGGCCGAAGACCGCCGACTGCGTCCTCCTGTTCGCAGGCGGTCGCGGCGGCGTCTTCCCCGTCGACACCCACGTCCACCGCATCTACCGGCGCATGGGCATCGCGCCCGCCGACGCCGACCACGAGCGCGTTCGACAGGTGCTCGAAGCCGAACTCCCGGCCGAGAAGTGCGGGTTCGGTCACACCGCGAGCATCCAGTTCGGCCGCGAGTACTGCTCGGCCCGGAGCCCCGCCTGTCTCGACGACCCCGAGGCGTGTCCGATGGCCGACCTCTGTGACCAGGTCGGCGTCTACCCGGCGACCGACGAGGTCGTCGACCCCGCCGACGCGCCGAGCGACGACTGAGAACGGAGCGCAGCGGGGTCGCCGGCGGGTGCGACGGGACGGTTCCGGCAGACGGACGATCGCGGCTGTGTGACGGTGTAGCAGTGTTTATCTCCTCCGTCGGACGACGTCGGATATGGCACCAGTGTTACACCTCTGCTTGAACGTCGCGGACGTCGACGCCAGCGAGTCGTTCTACGAGCAGTTCGGGTTCGAACGGTCGCGGTCGCTGGACCTCGGCGGCGTCGAGAACCGCTTCGTCGCCGACGACAACGGCATCGAACTCCAACTCAGAGAGCACCCCGAAATCGAGACACTCGACACGGGTAACGCCTGGGACCACCTCTCGCTGGGTGTCGACTCGGTGGACGACGAACTCGACCGCATCGAACACGGTGGACTCGTGAACGGACCGATGGACGTCGACGTCGCGGGTGCGCGAGTCGCGTTCGTGGAGGACCCCGACGGCCACGTCGTCGAACTGCTCGAAGAACTGGCGGGTTGAGTCGTCCGACGGCGACCCGCCCCCGTGACTACCCGGAGACCGTCGTCGTTCTCGTGCTCGCCGTCGACAGCCGCAGCGCGCCGACGAGGCTCCCGAGGATCAGGAGGAAGGCGAGCAACGAGAGGTTCGGAATCGACAGGCCGAGACCCGGCAACTGCCACTGGATGGCCGTACAGCCGCCGCCGAAGCCACAGACGTCGCTCCCGGTCCGCTGGATGACCGAGTGGTAGCCGGCGACGACGGTGCCGCCGAGCGCGAGCGGGAGGACGGTCCGGTAGACGCCGGGGCGGTCCTCGTAGGCCGCGACGCCGAGCACGACCACCAGCGGGTACATCAGGATGCGCTGGTACCAACAGAGGTCACACGGGATGTAGCCGTAGCCGAGACTGAACGTCAGGCTCCCTGCGGTGGCGACGAGCGCGACGAGCGCCCCCACGGCGAGCCACGCGCGGGCGGTGAGGCTGCCCGCGACACCCCCCGACCGCGTGCTCATCGGGAGGCGAACTGGTCGAGGGCGTTCCGGGTCGCCTGCGGGAGGCTATCGCCCTCGTACGCTTTGACCACCTGGCCGTCGACGACGAGTGTGGGCGTCCCCCGGTAGCCGGCGTTCGTCGCGTCGGTCGCGGTACGGCTCATGAGCCGTGTGTACTCGTCGTCCTCTATCTGCGAGCGGACGGCGTCGACGTCGCTGACGCCGACCTTCTCGGCGGCCGTCGTCAGCCAGTCGGTCGTCGCCCACTCTCGACTCGACTCGCCCTGGTTCTCCATCACGTACTCGTGGAACGTCCAGTAGTGCTGGGGGTCGACGTTCCAGACGGCCAGCCCCGCGCGTGCGGCCCGGACGTCGTCGTTACCGAAGATGTTCCACGCCCGGAATCGGAGGTCGAGGTCACCCGACTGGACGTAGTCGCCGACGAGTTCGTTCAGCGCGCCCGTCGAGAACGTCGCACAGTGGGGGCACTTCCAGTCACCGTAGTAGACGACGGTCGGCCTGTCACCGCTGCCCATCGTCTCGTAGTCGTAGTCGCCGGGCGAGTCCGGAATCGGCGCGTTCGTGACGGCCGTGTCCGGTACGTCGTCGGGGAGGTCACTGCTACCGTCCGCGAGACACCCTGCCAGTCCCGCCGCCGCGATGGTCCCGCCCGCGAGCAGGAACCGCCGCCGAGAGGAGGTCATTGGGGAACGTATCCGATTCACGAGAATGAATGTTGTGGTGTGTGACTCGAACACACACCAGGTCGCCGTGGCGGTCGGCTCCGGTCGGCCGTCCGGCGCTCAGCGCTCGATGATGGACTCGTCGACGGTCTCCCCGAAGTGCCGACCGCCGGTCTCGTAGTAGACGAGCACCTCGTCGCCCTCCCGGAGGTCGGTGACGGCCTTGCGGCCCTCGCGGGTGGCGACCTTGATGGTCTCGGCGTTCTGGAGCAGCGTCTCGACGACGTCGCTCCCCTCGCCTGTGTCGAGTTCGGCCTGCACGCGGAACATCGGGCGGCGTTCGATCTTCGAGCGGCCGACGATGGCCTCGCGGGTCGATCCGTCGGCGGCGACGACCTGCACCTCGTCGCCCGACTTGAGTTCGGCGAGGTACTTCGTCGACCCGTCGGGCGTCCGGACGTAGGCGTGGACCGCCCCGGCGTTCACCCGGAACGGCCGGGAGGCGACGTACGGCGAGTCGGCGGTCTCGGCGTGGACGAAGAACAGCCCTCGGCTCATCGACCCGACCAGCATCCCCTCGTCGTGTTCGAACAGGCTCCCCGTGTCGACACAGACCCGGTCGGCGCTGCCGACCTCCTCGATGGCGGTGACCGTCGCGTACGAGAGGTCGAGGTCCTCGCGGTCGGTCGCGTCGCGCAACTCGACGGTCTCGCGGATGACGTCGGTGTCGTCGGTGTCGAGCAACACGGCGTCGGCTCCCTGTTCGAGCGTCTCGAAGGCGGTCTTGGCCTCCTCGGCGGTCGTGACGCCGGCGACGAGCGTCGTCTCGCTCCCGATGCGCGCGATGAGGTTCTCCAGCGGGATTATCTTCCAGTCCTCGCCGACGACGATGGTGTAGTCGGCGGCCTTGGCGGCCGCCTCGGCGAACGCCTCGTAACCCTTCCCCTGGATGCGGACGAACGAGGCGTCGGCCTGCCCGCGCCGGAGCGTCGTCAGGTCCGCCGACCCCGAGAAGTCACCGGGGAGGTCGACCGTCCCGTCGCCCTCCGCACCCTTCCCCACGACGAGGGCGTCGGGTTCCGCGCCGCCGTCGGCGCGCTCGGACTCGGCTTCCATCACGTGGACGTCGTCGCCCGCGAACGCCGCGACGTTCACCGTCCCCAACTCTCGGACCTTCTCGACGTCGGCGCGGTCGACGAGCACCCAGTCGACGCCCGCTTCGAGGCCCGCCGTGATGCGTCGTCGTCGCGCGTCCCAGTCACCGACCTCGTCGTCCGCCTTGAGCCAGACCGCACGTGTCATGGTCGCACGCTGTTCGGGTGACGTAATGAACGTGCTGGAAGCGCCAGTCTGCTGTGGGCTCGGTGAGGTGTTCGGCCTGCGACGCCGACTCGCACAACGCTTTTGCCGACCAGTTCGCTAGCTCCACCGAGTGACTGTGTCCTCCTCCCTCTCGACGGTGCTGTTCGACCTCGACGACACGCTCTGTGAGTACCGCCGCTCGCCGACCGACCGTCGCGCCGCGGCGTTCGACCGCGTCGGCGTCGCCCCCTACGGGTCGCCGACCGACTTCGACACCGTCCTCGGCGACCTGCCACCCGCCGACACCGACGTCGGGTTCTACACCAACTGGTTCGCCGCCGCCGCCGACCGCGTCGACGCCGACCGCACGCACGCTCCCGACCTCGGCCGAGCGTACGCGGCGGTCCTCGACCACCGCGACGTCCGCTACCGCCCCGGCGCTCGCGCGGCGCTCGACCACCTCACCGACCGCGCCGGCCTCGACGTGGGCCTCGTCACCAACGGCGGGCGCGCGAACCAGACCCAGAAACTCGACGCGCTCGACCTCGCCGACAGTTTCGACGTGAGCGTCTTCGCCACGCCCGAACGGGGGATGAAACCCGACCCCTACCCCTTCGAGCGTGCGCTTTCGGCGCTCGACGCGAGTGCCGACCGGACGCTCTACGTCGGCAACTCACTGCGCGCGGACGTCGCCGGCGCGGGGAGCCTCGGTCTGCGGACCGCCTGGTTCCCGACCGACCGCGCCCGCGTCCCCGACCCCGACCCGACGCCCGACCACACGCTCGACTCGCTGGCGGAGCTCCCGGCGTTGCTCTGAGCCGTCACGGCTCACCGCCTCCACGCCCCTCCCGTTTTATGTCGCTGCTGGCTGTCACTCTCTGCCATGACGTTCCGTCTCACCGACGACCAGCGCGAGTTGCGCGACGAGATACGCCGGTTCGTCGCGAGCGAACTCACACCGGTCGCGTCCACGCTCGACCACAGCCACACCTACCCCCGCGGTGTCCTCGACGCGCTCGCGGACCGCGGCGTCACCGGCCTCACCGTCGACGAGGCGTACGGCGGCCGCGGCGAGGGCCACGTCGAACTCGCGGTCGTCGTCGAGGAGCTGTCGGCCGGGATGATGTCGGTCGGGGCCGCGCTCGCGCTCCACCTCGGGGTCGCGTCGGTCGTCGAGCGCTTCGGCTCCGACGCCCTGCGAGGCGACGTGCTGCCGTCGATGGCACGCTTCGACACCGTCGGCGCACTCGCGCTCACCGAGGCGAACGCCGGGAGCGACAAAGCCGCGATGGAGACCCGCGCCGTCCGTGAAGGGAGCGAGTGGGTCGTCTCGGGACACAAACAGTGGGTGACGAACGTCCGCGAGGCCGACGTCGCCCTCCTCTACGCGAAGACCGGCCCCGAAGCGGCGGCCCCCGAGAACGTCAGCGCGTTCCTGGTGCCGACCGAGGACCTCACCGTCGACCACGACTGGGCCGCCATCGGTGGGAACAGTGTCCCGACCGCACGCGTCGAGTTCGCGGACCTCCGCGTCCCCGACGACCGCATGGTCGGCGAGCAGGGGATGGCGCTCGTCGAACGCGGGCGACTGCACGGCGGCGTCAACCTCCCGGCCCGTGCGGTCGGCATCGCCCGCGCCGCGCTCGACGCGGCGGTCGACTACGCCGACGAACGCGAGCAGTTCGACCAGCCCATCGGTGAGTTCCAGGGCGTGCAGTGGCGACTCGCGACGATGGCCGGACGGGTCGACGCCGCGCGACTGCTGACGCTCCGGGCGGCCGACGCGGCCGACCGCGGCGACCCCGACGCCGGCGCGCAGACGAGCATGGCGAAGGTCCACGCCACCGAGGCGGCCGTCGAGAACGCCTCCGACGCGATGGACGTCCACGGCGGCGTCGGCTTCACGAGCGAGTACCCCGTCGAACGGTACTTCCGGGACGCGAAGCTGCTCACCGTGGCCGGCGGGCCGAACGACGTCCACCGCAACACGGTCGCCGACGCCGTGCGCTCGGTGCCCACGGAGTGACCGTCGGACCGTCGATTCGTCGGGTCGCCCGGCGGTCACCCCGAAGACCGCAGGTGCAGGGCGCTCCGTCTTGCTCGCCGGGGCGTACCACGAACCATGGCAGAGAACGTACAGCCCAGCGTCGTCGAGACGACCGAGAACTTCTACCACGTCCGGTTCCGTGACCCCGAGGAGTTCGACGAGATTCGAACGCCGGAGTGGGCGACGGCACCCGCGGAGTCGGTCGTCGCCGGAAGCGAGGTCCGGACCGGCCACCGGCGAGCGGGCGACGACTGGTCCATCCAGAGCGTCCTCGTTCCCGTCGACGAGGTCGACGGCGAGCGTGAGGCCGTCGACCGGGCGACGGCGATAGCCGAGAAGATAGCGGAGTGAGGCCCACCCGCTCGCCGCTCGCGCTCGCTCCCGGACCCCGTGACGGCAGTCCGGACGCGTCGGGTGGGTCTCGTGCCCCCGCAAGCAGCGAGGTCATCCGTCCACCGGGTCTCCGTTCCCGGTGCGAAGGAGCCCCGACGAACCGCCTCCACCCGACGACCGGTCACCTCTGGTGTCGGTGTGGCGGCGTCGACTCCACGGAACCCACGGGACTGCTGGAGCGGGGACCCCACCGACTTCCCACACAGCGCGGACACCCGAGACGAGACCACCACGATGCTCACCGAACACTTCACCGACCTCCGACCGACCACCGACAGCCGTGCGGACGCCGCCCGCTTCGACTCCTCGACGGCGAACGGAACGGCCGCCGACGTCGAGGAGCGGTGGCGGACGGTCGCGACGAGCGCCGTCGGCGGGGGCCTCGCGACGGTCGTGATGACGCTGTTCCGAGAACCGACCGCGCGGTCGCTCCCGCCGACCGCCGACTTCCTCGGTCGGTGGCTCGGCGGCGCACCCGAGGACTACCCCGTCTCCGCCCTCGCGTTGCACCTCGTCTACGGCGTCGTCGCGGGCGTCGTGTTCGGCGCTCTCTGGCGACGATTCGTCCCGCGAACGAGCCAGCCGGAACTGTTCGGCATCCTCACCGGAAGCGCGTACGGACTCGTCCTCTCTGTGTTCGGCCGGCGCGTCGTGCTCAGACACCTCGTCGGCATGCGCCTCGACCCGGACGAAGCGAGCGTGTTCCACGCGGGGCACCTCATCTACGGCGTCGCGCTCGGTGGCTGGGTTGGCTCGCGGGTCCACCGGACCGACCCGTGAGTCGGCCGACGGTCGGCCGTCGCCGAGGGGTCACCGCAGGGCGTCGCCGTCGGGCGTGAACGACTCGTACGAGAGGTCCTCGGTCGCCGGCCCGTCGACGACGCGTCCGTCGAGTCGGAACCGCGACCCGTGACAGGGACAGTCCCACGTCCGTTCGCCGTCGTTCCAGCGGAGGAGACAGCCCATGTGCGGACAGACGCCGTCGACGACGTGGACGGTGCCCGTCTCGTCCCGGTAGCGGCCGAGGACGGCCCGACCGTGTCGACCCACCGTCGCCTCGCCGGGAGCGGGCAGGTCTGGGTCTCCTCCCGAGAGTCCCTGCACCCAGTCGCGAACGAACGTCGTGGCGACGGCCGCGTTCTCGGTGGCCAGTTTCGGAGCGGAGGCCCGGAGCGTGGCGCGGAGCGGTTCGAACGCGTCTCTGTTCCGGTTCGACCGACCGGTGAGCAGGTCGGCCAGTAGCACCCCCGCGGCGGTGCCGTTCGACATCCCCCAGCCGCCAAAGCCCGTCGCTACGTACAGTTTCGGCCAGAACGGGGCCAGCCCCCCGACATACGGGAGGCCGTCGGCGGAGGCGTAGTCCTGTGTCGACCAGCGGTACGGAATCGCCTGCACGTCGAACTGCTCTCGCGCCTCGGCTTCGAGCGCGGCGTACCGCTCGGCCGTCGGTGCTCCGTGCCCGGTCTTGTGGTTCTGGCCCCCGACGAGCGTCAGGGACTCCCCGTCCACCCGGGCGGGCCGAACCGAGAAGTACGGGTCCGTCGCCCGGTAGTACATCGCCTCGGGTGGCGGGTCGTCGGTCTCGAGCGCGAGGACGTACGACTGTTTCGGGTACTGCCGGAGGAACGCCCCGACCCTGTCGAGAAGCGGGAAGTGCGTCGCGAGGACGACGTCGTCGCTGACGACAGTGTTCCCGTTCGCCGTGACGCGACAGCGCGTCCCCGTCTCGACGTCCGTCACACGGCTCCGTTCGAACACCTCGCCCCCGGCGTCGACGACCGCTCTCGTGAGTCCGAGCAGGTACGCGTGTGGGTCGAAGAGCGCCTGGTCGTCGACCCGAACGCCCGCCACGGCGTCCCGGAAGGGGACGTCGTCGGCGGCGGTCGCGGGCAGGCCGGCGCGGGTGGCCGCCGCGACCTCGTCGCGGACCGACCCGACCTCCGCGACCGAATCGGTGTACGTGACCGCGGGGAGCCGTCGGAACCCGCACTCGATTCCGTGCGCCTCGACCCGGTTCGCGACGAACTCGACGGCGCGTCGGTTTGCGTCGGCGTACTGGCGGGTCGTCTCGACCCCGTGGCGTCGCTCCAGCGCGTCGTAGACGAGACCGTGTTGGGCCGTCACCTTCGCCGTCGAGTGGCCCGTTACGCCGTGTCCGATGCGGTCGCGTTCGAGGAGCACGACGTCGCGGCCGCGTTCGGCCAGGAGGAGCGCCGTCGTCACGCCCGCGACGCCGCCGCCGACGACCGTCGTCTGCGTCCGGACGTCCGTCTCGAGCGTGGGTGCCGGTTCCTCGTCCGGTGGCTCCAGCCAGAGCGAGCCACCCCGGTCGTCGGCCCTCCCGAAGTCGGTCATGGCGATGGGACGTGCCGCTGTCCGGCCGTCGGTTCGCGAAGCGGGTACATCGCTCTCGGTTTCGCAGGGGTCGGCTTCACGCTCCGGCCTGCGGACGCAGCCTCCGGCGGCCGCTGCACGCGCGGTCGCCGCCCCCGCCGGCACCGGCAAGGCTCGACGCTGAGTACGTGCTTCGCTGACGTGTCTCCTACGGCGTCGGGAGTCGTGCCCGTCGCCGAGGAGTCCCCATGAAGTCCCAGCGAACCGCCCGGACCGGTCGCCAGCACCGTCTGGAGCGTGCACGCCGGCTCGCCGTCGTCGGGTCGACCGAACTGCGGTCGGCCGGTGGGGGACGCCGGTGACGACGACCTACCTCCTCGGCCTCGTCGTCGTGGGAGTCGTCGTTCTCGCCGCGGCGGTCCTGCCCGAACTCCTCTCGGAACGTGCGCTCTCCCCCGCGCTCGTCTACCTCGCCTTCGGAGCCGTCGTGTTCTCGCTGCCGCTCGGCTGGCCGTCGCTCGACCCGATAGCGAACGGCGTCGTCGTCGAGCGACTGTCCGAGTTCGTCGTCGTCGTCTCGTTGATGAGCGCGGGACTGAAGCTCGACCGCCCGTTCGACGTCCGGAGCTGGTCGACGACGTGGCGACTGCTGGCCGTGACGATGCCCCTCACCATCGCCGGAGCGGTGCTCGCCGGCTGGTGGGTCCTCGGACTCGCTCCCGCGACGGCGGTGTTGCTCGGCGCGGTCCTCGCCCCGACGGACCCCGTGTTGGCGTCCGACGTCCAGGTCGGTCCGCCCGGCGAGGGCGAGGACGTCGGCGACGACCCCGCCGACCTCCGGGACAACGAACACGAGGTCCGATTCGCGCTCACCTCGGAGGCCGGCCTCAACGACGGACTGGCGTTCCCGTTCGTCTACGTCGCCGTCCTCGTCGCGACGTCCGGGGTCGGCGGGACCGACTGGGTCGGCACGTGGCTCGGGACGTACGTCGTCGGCAAGATACTCGTCGGCGTCGTCGGTGGCCTGGTCTGCGGGACCGTGCTCGCCGAACTCCTGTTCCGAGCCGCACCGACGACGCGCCTCGCCCGAACGGTCGAGGGCATCGAGGCGCTCGGTGGCACGCTCGTCGTCTACGGGGCGACGGAGCTGGTCCAGGGCTACGGCTTCGTCGCCGTCTTCGTCGCGGCGCTGGTCATCCGGCACCGCGAGCGCTCTCACGAGTACAACCAGGCGCTACACGACTTCGCCGAGGTGACGGAGCGTCTCGTCGTGGCCGTCCTGATCGCCCTGTTCGGCGGCATGGTCGCGAGCGGACTCCTCGCCCCACTGACGTGGCCGGCGGTCGCGGTCGCACTGGTCGTCGTGTTCGTCCTCCGACCGTTCGCGGGCGGTATCGGTCTCCTGGGAACGGGCATCTCGGTCGACGAGCGAGCGGCCATCGCGTTCTTCGGCATCCGTGGCATCGGCTCGTTCTACTATCTCGCGTACGCGCTCGAACAGACGACGTTCGTCGCTTCTCGGTTCGTGTGGGCGCTCGTGGGGTTCGTCGTGCTCACCTCGCTCGTCGTCCACGGCGTCGTCGCTACACCGGCGATGCGACTGCTCTCGCGACGGGGCGAAGCGTGAGCACCCGGGGCGAGCGGTCGACCGGCCGCCTCAGAACGCCCCCCACCCGCCGTCGACGTACAGCACCTCGCCGGTGACGTAGCTCGCCTCCTCGCTGGCGAGGTAGCAGTACGCGGGTGCGAGGTCCTCCGGGAACCCCGCCCGCTCCAGTGGTACGGGTTTGACGAACCCCTGGTCACCCGCCCGCTCCTGTGTGCTCTCGGTGCCGTTCTCGGTGAACTCCGTCGCTATCTGGCCGGGGGCGACGGCGTTGACGCGGATGTCGGGGGCGAGTTCGAGCGCCGCGCCGCGCGTTATCATCGCGATGGCGGCCTTCGTCGCGTCGTACTGGACCTGACCCTTCTGGGCGAACCGCGAGGAGATGGAGGCGGTGTTGAGGATGACGCCGCCGTCACCCCGGTCTCGCATGTCGCGGGCGGCGGCCTGCGTCCCGTAGAACGTCCCCTTGACGTTGACGTCGATGATTCGGTCGAGGTCGTCGGCTGCGAGGTCGACGAGCGACTCGCCGACGAACAGGCCGGCGTTGTTGACCATCACGTCGACGCCGCCCAGGTCGCGGGCGGCCTCGACGACCGTCGCCACGTCGCCGGGGTCGGCGACGTCGCACTCGACGTACTCCGCCTCCCCTCCGCCCTCCCGAATCACGCGGTGGGTCGGCACGCTGGCGTGGTCGTCCTTCGGTTTCTCGCGGACGTCTGCGACGACCACCGTCGCACCGGCCCGGCCGAACTCGAGGGCCGTCGCCCGGCCGATGCCCGAACTTCCCCCGGTCACGACGACCGTCTCTCCACTGTAGTCGAACGAGAGCGAACCCATGGACGGCCCGACGGGCGGCGAGAACTAATCGCTATGCGTTGCCTCCAGACTGGCGACGCCTGCGCTCCGCACGCGGCGGCGTCAAAACCGGGTGGCAGAGGCAGGGCGCGGGACCAACGGGTCACCGCGAGCACTTCCGTCCTAGATGAGTACGGAGTCTCCGCCACTGCACGACCGTATCGGCGCGGTCGAACGCGTCGCCGTCGACGACGAACGCCTGCTCACTATCGCCGTTCCCGCCGACGAGTCGGTCGCGTCGGTCCACGAGCGCGTCGAGGAGGACCACGCCGAGGCGTCGTACATCGACACGGACGACGCCACGAGCCACGAACGCGACGCGCTCGAACACGCCCGTCGAGTGCTCGCCGACTACGAGACCACGCCCGACAACGGACTGGTCGTCTTCGCCGGCGTCGTCGACGACGCGGCGACCGACTGGACGTTCGACGCCCTGCCCGACCCGGTGACGGAGTCGCGCTACGCGTGGGCCAACGAGTTCGACACGTCGCCGCTCGACGCCGTGGTCGGTCCCTCGAACAGCGTCGGTCTGCTCGTCGTCGACCGCGGCGGCGCGGCGCTCGGCCGCCTCGACGACGGCCGCCTCGACGTCCTCGAGGAGTTCGACAGCGACGTGATGGGCAAGACCCGAGCGGGCGGCCAGTCCGCCGAACGGTTCGAACGCGAGCGCGAACGCCAGCGCGACGAGTTCTTCGACCGGGTCGGCGAGACCGCCGAGCGAGCGTTCCGCGACCGGACGGCCGCAGAGCGCGCCACCGACGGCGACGGTGCCGTCGACGGAGTCGAGGACGAGGAGGGCGGTGTCGAAGGAGTGCTGGTCGGGGGGACGACCGGGACCGTCGAGCGGTTCGTCGAGGACGGACACCTCTCCTCGCGTCTCGTCGACGCGATGCTCGGCGACCCGTTCGCCGTCGAGTACGCCAACGAACGCGGCCTCGAACGACTCGCGGAACTCGGGCGCGACCGCATCGCGGCCGTCGAACGGCGTGGCCCGCGCGAGACGCTCGAAGACCTGTTCTCGGCGGCGGCCGACGAGGACCGGGTCGCCTACGGTCGCGAGGGCGTCGCGGAGGCGCTGACCTACGACGCCGTCGAGACGCTGGTGCTCGCCGACTCGCTCCGCACCGAGGCGTTCCGGGCGCTCGAATCGCAGGCGACCGACCAGGGCGGGGAGGTGGTCGTCGTCCCGGCGGACGTCGAGGGAGGCGACCGGTTCCGCGAGGGGTTCGGGGGGCGCGCGGCGTTCCTCCGATTCCCCATCGAGTGAGCGCGAGACTGTCTCGAACCTGTGACTGTGGCCGATTCGGAACGTAGGGTACTCTTTTCGAACTCTGGGTCCTCTACGTACCCGATGAGCACTATCGTCGTAGGCTCCATTCCCTCCGAGAGTTTCGCGCTCAGTCAGACGCTCCAACGGGTCGACGACGTCGACTTCGAGTGTGAACGGCTCGTCGAGACCGGCGAGGAGAGCGTCGCCCCGCTGTTGTGGGTCCGTGGCTCCGACGAGGAGACGCTCAAACAGGCACTCGACGACGACCCTTCGACGACGGACGTCGAACTGCTGAGTTCGTTCGACGGCGAGTGGCTCTACCGGATGGAGTGGGTCGACCGTGTCGACCTCGTCCTCCAGATGATAACGAACTCGCAGGCGACCATCATCGAGGCCTGGACGGACCACGGGCGGTGGTATCTCCGGGTCCTCTACCCCGACCGCGACAAACTGTCGAAGACCTACGACTACTGCGAGGAGCGGGGCGTCGAGTTCGACATCGAGATTATCAGGGAGATGGAGGGCGACCCGAGCAGTCGGTTCGGCCTCACCAGCGAGCAGTTCGACGCGCTCGTGTCCGCGTGTGAGGCGGGCTACTTCGCCGTCCCGCGCGAGACCGACCTCGACGAGTTGGCCGAGGACCTCGACATCTCCCACCAGGCGCTCTCCGAACGCCTCCGCCGCGGGACCGAGGTACTCGTCACCGAGACGCTGTTGGTCGGCCAGGGCGTTCGTCCCGACGACTGAGACGAATCGGGACCGTCGCACAGGTACCGAGTGAGACGAGACGACCTGTGGTCTCCGAACCCCGGCGAGCGGCCAGTCGTCGACGAATCGTATCAACAGTAAATCAGTTTCGGACAGTCGTGGCCGGCGACCTGAGCAACCCGTATATCCTGGGCCGACCCACTCTCGAACTGATGAGCACTATCGTCGTCGCCTCAGTTCCGGCCGAACAGTTCGCGCTGTACCGGACGCTCCAGGCCCACGAGGACATCGCCGTCGAGTGCGAGCGACTCGTGGAGACGGGTGCGGACGCCGTCGTCCCGCTGGTGTGGGCGACCGGTCCCGACGAGGAGACGGTCCGGGCGGCGCTCGAAGCGGACCCGACGACGACGGACGTCGAACTACTGAGTTCGTTCGACGGCGAGTGGCTCTACCGGATGGAGTGGGTCGACCGGGTGGGGGTCGTCCTCCAGATGATCGCGAACTCCGAGGCGACCATCATGGAGGCGTGGACCGACCGCGAGCGCTGGTGGTTCCGAGTGCTGTTTCCAACCCGCGAGGGACTCTCCTCGACGCACGACTACTGCGAGATCAACGACCTCCGGTTCGACATCGAACTCGTCCGGGAGATGGAGGGCGACCCGAGCGGTCGCTACGGCCTGACGACCGAGCAGTTCGACGCGCTCGTGGCGGCCTGTGAAGCCGGCTACTTCGCCGTTCCGCGTGAGACCGACCTCGACGAGTTGGCAGAGGACCTCGACATCTCCCACCAGGCGCTCTCCGAACGCCTCCGCCGTGGGCAGGAGGCGCTCGTCACCGACACGCTGTTACTCGGGAAGAAGAGCCTCGGATAGCCCCCGCTCGTCGTTCGCGAGAACCGTACGGAGGAGCGTCGCGACGGGTCGTTCAGACGCGAGCGGAGAGGCCGGCCCGTTCGAGTGCGTCCACGGCATCCGCGTCCTCGTGGACGACGGCGCTGACGGCGCGGGTGATGGCCTCGGGGTCCTCGTGCTGGAACACGCTGCGCCCCATCGAGACGCCCGCCGCGCCGGCGTCCATCGCCCCGCGGACCGCCTCCAGCGTCGCCTCGTCGCCCGATGGCGACCCGCCGGCGATGACGACCGGCAGGCGCGTGGACTCGACGACGTGTTCGAAGCTCTCGGCGTCGCCGGAGTACGCCGTCTTGATGACGTCCGCGCCGAGTTCCTCGCCGAGTCGGACCGCGTGACCGAGCGCCTCGGCGTCGTGTTCGTCGACACCGGGGCCGCGGGCGTACGTCATCGCGAGGACCGGGACGCCGAACCGTTCGGCGGCCTCGGTGACCTGTGCGAGGTCCTCTATCTGTTTCGGTTCGTGGTCGCTCCCGACGTTGAGGTGCAGCGAGACGGCGTCCGCGCCGGCGCGGATGGCCTCCTCGACGGTGCCGGTCATGCGCTTGTCGTTGCTGTCCGGGCCGATGGTCGTCGAGGCGTTGAGGTGGACGATGTAGCCCGCGTCGTTCTTGTTCGGGTGGACGCGCGGGGCGACACCTTTCTGGGTGAGCACGGAGTCGGCCCCGCCGCGCGTCACCGCGTCGATGGTCGACTCGATGTCCTTCAGCCCCTGTACTGCCCCCATCGTGATGCCGTGGTCCATCGGGACGACGACGTACTTCCCGTCTGTCCCGATTCGGTCGAGTCGTGCCTGTGTGCCTGCGTTCATTGAGTGTGTGAGAGTGTGGCAGGTTCGTTCAAGTCCGTTCCGATTGCGCTCGCTCTGCCCCGGCGAGCGCACCCCGTTTCAGTTCGCGTGCGAGCGTCTCGAGACGGTCGGCGACCGCCTCGGTGGAGTCGCCGTTCTCGTGGCCTTCGGCGACGTCGCCAGACGCCGTCTGGCTGGCAGCCGAGGTTCCCTCGGCGACGATGTCGACGAGTGCACTGCCGACGATGACGCCGTCCGCACCGGCCGCCACTACCTCGCGGGCCTGCTCGCCCGAGGAGATGCCGAAGCCGACCGCCTTCGGGAGGTCCCAGCGGTCCAGGCGGTCGAGGCTCGCGCCGGTCTGGTCGCTCACGTCGGCCTTCGCGCCGGTGACGCCGAGTCGCGCCTGGACGTAGACGTACCCCGAGGTCCGCTCCATGATGCGTTCGAGGCGCTCGCCGCGGGTGGTCGGCGCGACGATGAAGATCAGGTCCAGACCGAACTCGTCACACGCCTCCCGCAGCGGGCCGGCCTCCTCTGCGGGTAAGTCGGGGACGACGAACCCCTCGATACCCACCTCGGCGGCGCGTTCGACGAACGGCCGTGGACCCGCTCCCTCGCTCGCGGTTCCACCGCTCGCGTCTTCCGAGGCGCTTCGCGCCTCGCTCCCCCCGAACTGGTAGACGAGGTTGTAGTAGGTCATGCAGACCAGCGGCGCGTCCACGTCGAGCGTCTCGACGGCGTCGAAGAACTTGGTGGGCGTCATCCCGCCCGACAGCGACCGCACCACGGCCGACTGGATGGTCGGCCCCTCGGCGATGGGTTCGGAAAACGGCAACCCGAGTTCGATGACGTCCGCCCCGCCACGGTCGAGCGCTCGGACGTACTCCAGGCTCGATTCGAGGTCCGGGTCGCCGAGCGCGAGGTACGGGACGAACGCCGGTCCGTCGGCGAACGCCTCGTCGAGACGGCTCATCGCATCCCTCCGGAGAACACGTCCATATCCGGTGCGTTCGGAATCTCCCGACTGGCGGTCTCCTCGATGACCGATTCGAGGTCCTTGTCGCCGCGCCCGGAGACACAGACGACGACGCTGTCGCCCAACTGCTCGGACGTGGCCTGTTCGAGCCACGCGACGGCGTGGGCCGTCTCCAGCGCCGGGATGATACCCTCGGTCTGGGAGAGGCGGTGGAACCCTTCGAGCGCCGCGTCGTCGTCGACGGTGACGGGCGTGACTCGCCCCTCGTCGACGAGGTACGCGAGTTCGGGGCCGACGCCGGCGTAGTCCAGCCCCGAGGAGACGCTGTGCGATTCCACTATCTGCCCGTCGCGGTCCTGGAGGAGCTTCGTGCGTGCGCCGTGGAGCACGCCCTCGGTGCCCGTCGACAGCGACGCGGAGTTGGGTGCGACGCCCTCCTCCTCGTCGACGGCGAGGGAACTGCCGCCGGCCTCGACGGCGTAGAGGTCGACCGACTCGTCGGAGACGAACCGGGAGAACGCGCCCATCGTGTTCGACCCGCCGCCCGCACAGGCGACGACGCTGTCCGGCAGACCGCCGACCTGGTCGTCGAACTGCCTTCGGGCCTCCTCTGAAATCACGGACTGGAACTCCCGGACCATCGTCGGGAACGGGTGTGGTCCGACCACGGAGCCGATGACGTAGTGGGTCGTCTCGACGGTCGTCGCCCAGTCGCGCATCGTCTCGCTGATGGCCTCCTTGAGGGTACCGCGACCGGTCGTGACGGGGTTGACCGCCGCACCGTTGAGTCGCATCCGAAACACGTTCGGGCGCTGGCGGTTGATGTCGCGTTCGCCCATGTATATCTCACAGGGCACGTCGAGGTGGGCCGCAGCCATCGCCGTCGCCGTGCCGTGCTGTCCCGCACCGGTCTCGGCGACGATGCGCTCTTTGCCCATGTACTTCGCCAGCAACACCTGCCCGAGGGCGTTGTTGAGTTTGTGCGCGCCGCCGTGGAGCAGGTCCTCGCGTTTGAGGAACAGGTCGGTGTCGTAGCGCTCGCTGAGGCGGTCGGCGCGCTGGAGCGGGGTCGGTCGGCCGCCGAAGTCCCGCAACCGCTCGCGGAACTCGTCGACGAACCCGTCCTCGTTCTCCAGCACGTACCGCCGGTAGGCGTCGTCCAGCTCCTCGATAGCCGGCATCAGCGCCTCCGGAACGTACTGTCCACCGTACTCGCCGAACTTGCTCGTGTCGCTGCTCATGAGTCGTCCATTGGTGTCGTCAGTCGTCTCGTGTTCGCTTCGACGCTACCGCCGCCGCGGACGATGCCCGTCCCGACGAGCAGGCCGTCCGCGCCGGCCCGTCGCATCCGGGCGGCGTCGGCCGGGTCCGCGATACCGCTCTCGGCGATCAGCGTCACGTCGTCCGGAACGTGGGGCGCGACGCTCTCGAACGTTTCTAAGTTCACCACGAGGTTCGCGAGGTCACGGTTGTTCACGCCGACGACGTCCGCACCCGCGTCGAGCGCTCGCTCCAACTCCTCGCGGTCGTGGACCTCGACGAGCACCTGAAAGCCGCGCTCGCGGGCCGCCGCGAGCATCCCTTCGAGGTCGTCGAGGAACCGGGCGATGAGCAACACGACGTCGGCCTCGGCGGCGTCGAGCTGTGCCTCCTCCAGCAGGAAGTCCTTCCGGAGGACCGGGACGTCGACCGCCTCGCGGACGCGGTCGAGCGTCTCGACGCTCCCGCCGAAGTGTTCGGGTTCGGTCAGCACCGACAGCGCCGCAGCGCCGCCGGCGACCATCCCGCGTGCCAGTTCGACCGGGTCACGCTCGTCGGTGCCCTCGGTCGTCGGACTCGTCGGCTTCACCTCGGCGACGACCGGGACGCGACCGGCTGCCTCGGCGCGCGCGAGCGCCGACGGGAGGTCCCGGGGCGTCACGGCGACGCGCTCGGCCGGCGTGGGCCGCGCGCGGGCCGCCTCGAGAATCGAGGCGACCGCGGGGGCCAGCTCTCCTTGACTGTCCATCATTGTACTTCGATGGACTAGTCTGTACGTAAGGCTTGCGGGTCGTGGTGCAACGTGTCACGCGACCTGCCCGGTCGCTTTTGCCGACCGACGATGTAGACGGAGCGATGGGAACGGGGGAGACCACACATCCGGTGTTGCTCGTGCACGGCTACGGCGACGCGGGCGCGACGCCCTGGTGGCGGACGCTCGAAGGGCGGTTCCACAACCGGGGATACCCGGACGACGCCGTCGAGACGCTGTCGTTCGGGGTGCCGGGGCTGACGCTCGGGTCACCGCGGCGGTACGCCGAGCGCATCGGCGACCGCGTCGAGACGCTTCGCGACCGGTACGACTCGCGGGTCGACATCGTCGCGCACTCGATGGGCGGCCTCGGCGCGCGCTGGTACGTCGAACGCGGCGGCGGCGCGGCGTTCGTCGACGACCTCGTCACGCTCGGGACGCCCCACCAGGGGACGACGCTGGCGTACACCCAGCCGACACCCGGCGGGCGGGCGATGACGCCCGACAGCGACTTCCTGACCGTGCTCAACGGTCGGCGACCGCCCCGTGGCGTCGACTACACCGCCGTCGGGAGCGACGACGACGGACTCGTCAGCCCCGACCGCGCCTCGCTCCCGTTCGAGGCGCGCAACGTCCGGAACGTCCACGTCAGCGGCCCGGGCCACATGGCGCTCGTCTCGGACGCTGGCGTCTTCTCGCAGTACGCGGACGCGCTGTGAGGTCGCCACCGGGGCGCGCCGTCGCGACGGGCGGTCGTCGAGCGGCATGCTAACCTTCATACTTCGGTTTCCCGTGAGACCGCTATGGACGACGTGGCGGGCATCTACGCCCGGGAGTTCGAGTATCTCGACCGCTACGTGCAGGTCGGCATCGCCAGCGGCAAGGTCATCTCCCTGACGTTCCCCCGGACGCCCGAGGACGACGCCGAGACCGACCACCCGCTGCTCGACCGCATCGAGGCGTATCTGGAGGGTGACGACGAATCGTTCGACGACGTCGAACTCGCGTTGACGGTCCCGACCGACCAGCGCGAGGTGTTGCTCGCGGTCCGCAAGATACCGTTCCGCAAGCAGGTGACCGTCGAGCGACTCGTCCGGAACGTCGCCGGCCTCGACGCCGACGACGAGGCCGACCACGACACCGTCCGGACCGCACTCGCGAACAACCCCATCCCCCTACTCGTCCCCGACCACCGCGTCCGCGACGGACCGAGCGGCGCGCCACCCGAGGTCGAACAGCGCCTCCGGAGCATCGAAGAGCTGTAGTAGATTCGGACTGTGTGAAACACGTAACGTTCCTCCCACCGTGAGACGAATCGCTTCTATTCACCGACGAGAACGGTTCTGGGGCGGCCGACCCATCGACCCAAACCCCTTTGCCGTCGGATACCTAGCCTCACGTAATGGCACTGTGTGACGAGTGTGGGCGGCAAGAGAGCATGCCGTACAACTGTCGGCACTGCGGCAACACCTTCTGCTCCGAGCACCGCCTCCCGGAGTCCCACGACTGTCCGGGCCTCCAGAACTGGGGCGACCCGAGCGGCGTCTTCGACGGCGGGTTCGACGACAGCGTGAACCAGCAGCGCTCGTCGGGTGGCGCGCTCTCCGGTCTGACCGCGACGAACGGCCCGCTGAGCTACTTCCGCGGGAACATGTCCTACGTGTTCCTCGCGCTGATGCTGGTGACGTTCGTCGCCCAGCAGATCGTCATCAACGTGTTCAGCCCCCAGCTACACCAGGACCTGTTCGTCCTGACGTCGACCGAACCGCTCGCGGTGTGGACGTGGTTCACCTCCATCTTCGCTCACAGCCCCGTCGGCTTCACTCACATCCTGTTCAACGGCATCGCGCTGTACTTCTTCGGCCCGGTCGTCGAACGACAGATCGGTTCGAAGGCGTTCACAGCGCTGTTCCTCGTCAGCGGCGCGGTCGCCGGCCTCGGTCAGATCGGCCTGACCATCGCGCTCAACGAACCCGCCAGCGGTGTCCTCGGTGCGAGCGGGGCCATCATGGCCATCATGGGCGTGCTGACCGTCCTCAACCCGGACATGCGGGTACTGCTGTACTTCTTCATCCCCGTGCCCATCTGGGTGCTGACGTTCGGCTACGCCGGTCTCTCGCTGGTCGGCGTCCTCTCGCCGGGGACGAACGTTCTCGGCGGCAACGTCGCGCACATGGCCCACCTCTCCGGCCTCGTCATCGGCCTGCTGTACGGCGAGTACGTCAAGCGGCAGGGCGTCCGCGCCCCCGGACAGGTCCAGTTCGGTGGCGGCGGTGGCGGCATGGGCGGCGGCCGGCGTCGGTTCTAACACCCCGTCGCTCCTCTCTCGGGTCGTGAACGTCGCCCGTCCCGAGTTCCGTCCGGACCCCGAGTCGACCCGCGAGGAGATGGAAGCCCTCCAGCACGACATCGCCGCGAGCGCCCGCTTCGACGACGACCACGGTTTCGACCTCGACACACTCGGGACCGGCGACGCCGCTCCCTCACAGACGACGCTCGACTCACCGACCGAGTCCGACTCACCGGTCCGTCCCGACCCACTGCTCGTCGCCGGCGTCGACCAGGCGTTCCTCGACGACCGGGCCGTGAGCGCCGTCGTCGTCCTCCGGGACGGGGAGGTGGTCGAACGCACTCACGCCGTCTCGCCGCTCACCTTCCCGTACGTCCCCGGTCTGCTGTCGTTTCGCGAGGGCGGTCCCATCCTCGACGCGTTCGAGCGTCTCGACACCACTCCCGACGTCGTGCTGTTCGACGGGTCGGGGCGCATCCACTACCGGCAGGCGGGGTTGGCGACGCACATGGGCGTCGCGCTGGACGTGCCCGCGCTGGGCGTCGCCAAGAGCCTGCTCTGTGGGACCCCGGTCGCCGACACCGACCACTTGGAGGCGGGAGAGTCGGTCCCCATCGAGGCGAACGACCGGATGGACTGCGAGGCGGGGACGCTCGTCGGTCACGCCGTCCAGACCCGGCAGTTCGACTCCTACCGTATCAACCCGGTGTACGTCTCGCCGGGCCACCGCGTGAGCGCGGCGACCGCTCGCGACGTGGTGTTGGGCTGTCGCGGGGGGTACAAACTGCCCGAACCGACGCGGCTGGCCGACGCCTACGCCGACGAGGTGAAAGAGGATGTGCGGGAGTGACGCCGACCGGAGTCGCGGACCTCAGCGGTCGCGTCGCGTGACGTAGACGGGCGTGGCGTCGTCGCGGAGCGCGCGGATGGTCCGGGCGGCACCGCGGCAGTCGGCGACGACGTCGGGGTCCATCCACGGCGAGACCTGCGTGAACGCGTCGACCAGCGCGTCGAGGAGGTCCTCGGGCGCGCGCTGGCTTCGGCCGTCCGGGACGAGGCCGTGGTCCGTCTCGTCGAGGATGGCCTCGACGACGCTCTTGTCGATGGTGACGCCGAGACCGTCGGGACGTGGTCTGACGACGGGGCTGTCGGGTACCGATGGGTCGGGGCCGGGTGGGTTGTGGGGTGTCATCGTCGTTCGGGAGGGTCGCGGTCGAAACGCGGGTTGCGTCGAAGGGACCGTCTCGTCCGAAGACGACACGAACCACACTCCAAGAGGTTGGGCTTGCGAATCCACTCCGCAGCGACTCGTCGCCGCTCCGACCGTCCCCTGTTAAGTGCGACCGGCGTGAGACGCGGTTATGGCCAAGACGGTGTTGATTACGGGTGCGTCGTCGGGAATCGGTCGGGCGACCGCTCGCGCTTTTCTCCACGAGGACTGGACCGTGTACGCGACCGCTCGGTACCCCGCAGATATCGCGGACCTCGCCGACCGTGGCGCGGAGACCGCCGCGCTGGACGTGACCGACGAGACGCAGGTCCGGGCGGTCGTCGACCGGATGGACGAAGAACAGGGCCGCATCGACTGTCTCGTCAACAACGCAGGCTACGGGCAGTTCGGCCCCGTCGAGGACGTGCCGACCGACCTGGTCCACGAGCAGATGGACGTGAACCTCTACGGCCCTCACCGCCTCATCAAGGCCGTCCTCCCGCACATGCGCGAACGCGGCGAGGGGCGCATCGTCAACGTCTCCAGCGTCGCGGGCCGGTTCGCGACCCCCGGAATGGGCGTCTACTCCGCCTCGAAGTTCGCGCTCGAAGCACTCACCGACGCGCTCAGAAACGAGGTCGAACCACACGGCATCGAGGCCGTCCTCGTCGAACCCGGACCCGTCGAGACGCAGTTCGCCGACCGCGCGGAGGACGAACTCGACGTCCTCGACCGGTCGGGAGCCTACGAGACGCTGTACAAACTGTACGACGACGGCACCACGTTCGGCGGCAGTTCCCCCGTCGCCGTCCGCCCCATCGACGTCGCGGAGGTCATCGTCGAGGCGTCGGTCGTCCCCGAACCCGAAGCGCGCTACCCCGTCGGCGCGTTCGCGGACCTCTCGCTGAAGGCCCGGTTCCTGCCCGACCGCGTCCGTGACGCGGTGTTCGGCCTGCTCGGCCGACTGCTCTGAGGGCCGGTCGTGGTGACTCACGACTCGGCCGCCGACCGCGCCGCGCGCTACGACCTCGCCCGCGAGTGCATCGAGGCTGGCGTCGCCGCCGCGGACCCCGAACGGGCCGTCACCGACCAGCTATCGCTCGACGGCGAGTCGCTCACGGCCGGCGAGTGGACGGTCGACCTCGCCGGGTACGACCGCGTCGTCGTCGCCGGCGGCGGGAAGGCGAGCGCGGCGGTCACGCGCGGCCTCGTGGCCGTCCTCGGTGAACGCCTCGACGACGGCCTCGTCGTCACGGACGGCGACGACGCCGGAACCGACCCCGTCGACGTCGCTCTCGGCGACCACCCCGTCCCGAGCGAGCGCAACGTCGCCGCCACCGACCGCCTCTGCGACCTGCTCGACGCGGCCGACGAACGGACGCTCGTGCTCGCGCCGGTCACCGGCGGCGGGAGCGCGCTGCTGGCCGCACCGACGGTCCCGCTCGGCGAGTTCCGGGACCTCACCGAAGCGCTCGTCGAGAGCGGCGCGACCATCAACGAGATAAACGCCGTCCGCAAGCGTCTCTCGCGGGTGAAAGGCGGTAGATTGGCCGCCCGCGCTGCGCCCGCGACGGTCCTCGCGCTCCTCGTCAGCGACGTCGTCGGTGACGACCCCGCGACCGTCGCCAGCGGACCGTTCACGCCCGACGAGACCGGTGTGGACGAGGCGCTCGCGGTGCTCTCGCGGTACGACGTCGATGCGAGTGACGCGGTTCGGCAGGCCGTCGAGACGGCCACCACACACGCGGGGCCGTTCGAGCACGTCCACACGCACCTGCTTGCGTCCGGTCGGACGGCTATCGACGCGGCGGCCGACCGTGCGCGTGAAGCGGGCTACGACCCGCTGGTGCTCTCTTCGCGGATGCGCGGCGAGGCCCGGGAACTCGCCCTCGCGCACGTCGCCGTCGCCGAGGAGGTGCTGGCGTCGGGCGACCCCGCACCGCCTCCACTGGCGCTCCTCTCGGGTGGTGAGCTGACGGTGACCGTCCGCGGCGACGGCGTCGGCGGCCCGAACCTGGAGTTCGCGCTGGCGGCCGCGCTGGAGTGCCCGCCGCACGTGACGCTCGTGAGTGTGGACACCGACGGGCGCGACGGCGGGACGGACGTGGCCGGCGCGGCCGTCGACAGCGCGACCGTCGAGGACGTCGCACGTGCCCGGCAGTCGCTTGCAAGCAACGACACCCTCCCCCATCTCGGCGAGCGCGACGCGCTGCTCACCGTCGACAGTGCGACGAACGTGAACGACCTCAGAGTCGTGCTGGTGGACGCGCCGGAGCGACTCGAAGAATCGTCGTGACGCTCCTTCTCAGGCGAGACAGGCGGCGACGACGCGCAACATCGTCTCGCCCGCCACCTCCTCGGCGAACAGCGGGACGCGTTTGATGTCCTTTCCGCGGAACACCTCGTTAGCTCGCTGGAGGGCCTTCTGCTGGCTCTGCCAGCGCCGCGAGCAGAACTCGCAGTGTTCGGGGTCGGGGGTGACGAAGGCGTCCTCGTCGACGTCCGCGACGTTGGTGATGTCCTCGGTGACGCGGTTGACGACGACGGTGCTACAGTTGACGCCGTAGTCACCCAGTTCGCGTAGGAGGCGTTCGGACTCGATGACGCTCAGCGTCTCCGGGACCATCACGACCCGGAAGTCGGTCTTGTCGGGGTCCCGGAGCGCGTCGCGGAGGCGTTCGACGCGGTCGGCGAACTCGCGGAGGCCACCGACGTCGGTCGCGTCGGGGTCGCCGAACGGACCGGGCATGTCCCCGAGCATCCCGCTCATCCGCTCGCGCAGTTGGAGCATCTGGCCGAGCATCGAGTCGAGCGCCTCGGGCAGTTGCAGGAGGCGGAGCGTGTGACCCGTCGGTGCGGTGTCGACGACGACGCGGTCGAAGCGCTCGTCGTCCATGTACTGGAGCAGGAGTTGCATCGCGGCGGTCTCGTCGTCACCGGGCATCGCCCCGCCGCCGCCCATCGGGTTCATCCCGCCGAACATCGCGTCCGCCGCCCCGAACCCCTCGTTCACGTCGAACCCGCTGTCCGACCCCGACCCGCCCTGACCGGGTGCGCCCGCGCCTCCGCCCATCCCGAAGCCACCCATCCCGCCCGTGCCGCCGAACGGCCCCGCGTTCCCGCCGTTCGCGTCTCCGTCGGCACCCACGCCGCCGGGGCCCATCCCACCCATGCCGGGACCGCCCGACCCGTCGAACGGGTCGTCGGCGCGTTCGGGGTCGATCTCGACGGCGTAGAGGGGCATGTCGTCGCGGATGCGCGCCGGTTCGTCCGGAATCGGCGTTCCGAGGACGTCCGACAGCGAGTGGGCGGGGTCCGTCGAGACGGCGAGCGTCGGCGTCCCGTCGTTGGCGCTGGCGAGCGCCGTCGCCGCCGCCATCGTCGTCTTGCCGACGCCACCCTTCCCACCGTAGAGGACGTAGTCCGGGGCGTCGACGCCCTCCGGCGTGACGTCCTCGGCGTCGATGTCCTCGACGGCCTCGACCTCGATGGTGTTCATACGTCTCCTACCGCATCGCGCCACGAGTATCCGTTGGTACGGACGGGCACCGCCGGCCGACACCGGGATGCGCGTGGGGTCCGTTCCCACACCATAGAAATCGTTATGCGGGACGCCTCCATCGCTCAGTCGAGGGCAGATGACAGACGCGAAACCGTTCTGAGGTGACACCCGCACGCGGGTGTCTCCACGTCTCGACCGCCCACGCCGTGCACAGCGGCGCACACCTACTCATGACGACCACCACACCGACGCCAGTCCGTACCGTCGTTCGACCGCCCGCCGACGCCGCCCCCGCGGACCTCCCGCCCGACTCAGCACCGCTCTCCGACCGCCCGACACGACCCTATCGATGACAGCCACGCAGGATTCAGCTTCAGAATCAGACGACGAAGACGACACATTCGAAGAACAGCGCGCACGCGTCGACAAGCCGATGCGCCGTCTGTTCCGGCAGTACGGCAGCCTCCACCGCCGACCGCTCGGTATCGGTCTCGGTGCGAGCCTGTTCGCCCACACGCTGGCGCTGCTCCCGCCGTTCGTCCTCGGTCTCGCCGTGGACGCGGTGTTCCTCCAGACCGAACCGTACGACCTGCCGCTGGTGCCCGACTCGTGGCTCCCGACCGGCCAGGTCGACCTGTTCTGGCTCTCGGCGGGCATCGTCGCCGCCTCGTTCTTCCTCTCGGCGCTGTTCCAGTGGGGGAAGGGGTGGGGCCTGAGCGTGTTCGCCCAGCGCGTCCAGCACGACGTGCGCGCGGACACCTACGACGCGATGCAGGGTCTCGACCTGGGCTTCTTCGCCGACAAGCAGACCGGCGAACTGATGAGCATCCTCAACAACGACGTCAACCGCCTCGAACAGTTCCTCAACGGCGGTCTCGGGGTGCTCACCCAACTGCTCGTCACCGTCCTCGGCGTCGCCGGGTTGCTGTTCTACGTCAACCCGCAGTTGGCGCTGTTGACGCTCGTGACGGTGCCCATCATCGCGGTGTTCACCCACAAGTTCGTCCAGACCATCCAGCCGATGTACGCCGACGTCCGCTCGACGGTCGGCCGGATGAACTCTCGCCTGGAGAACAACCTCGGGGGTATCGAGGTCATCAAGGCCTCGAACACCGAGACCTACGAGACCGACCGCGTCACCGACACCTCCCAGGAGTACTACGACACGAACGTCCGGGCAATCACGACCCGGGTCAAGTTCTTCCCCGGTCTCCAGTTGACCGCGGGTATCGGCTTCGTCATCACGTTCGTCGTCGGCGGCGTCTGGGTGTTCCAGGGCGCACCGGGACCGTTCTCCGGCCCGCTCAGCGTCGGGAACTTCGTCACGTTCGTCTACCTCGGCCAGCGCCTCATCTGGCCGATGGCGCAGTTCGGTCAGCTCATCAACCTGTACCAGCGCGCGCAGGCCTCCGCCGAGCGCATCTTCGGACTGGTCGACGAACCGACCGACCTCCCCGAACGCGAGGACGCCACCGACCTCGTCGTCACCGACGGCCGCGTCGAGTACGACGACGTCACCTTCGGCTACGGCCGCGACGACGACGAGGACGCGACGGTGCTCGACGGCGTGAGCTTCGACCTCGACTCCGGGGAGATGCTCGCGCTCGTCGGGCCGACTGGTGCGGGGAAATCGACCGTCCTCAAACTCCTGCCACGACTGTACGACGTGGACTCGGGAGCGATCCGTATCGACGGTCACGACGTCCGTGACGTCACCCTCGGCAGTCTGCGCGAGTCCATCGGCTACGTCAGCCAGGAGACGTTCCTCTTCTACGGGAGCGTGAAGGAGAACATCGCCTACGGGACGTTCGACGCCACCGACGAGGAGATTCGCGAGGCCGCGAAGATGGCCGAGGCCCACGAGTTCATCACCGAGTTCGAGGAGGGCTACGACACGCTCGTCGGCGAACGCGGCGTGAAGCTCTCGGGCGGCCAGAAACAGCGCGTCGGTATCGCCCGCGTGCTGTTGCAGGACCCCGACATCCTCATCCTCGACGAGGCGACCAGCGACGTCGACACCGAGACCGAACTGCGCATCCAGCGCTCCATCGACCGCCTGGTCGAAGACCGCACGGTACTCGCCATCGCCCACCGCCTCTCGACTATCAAAGACGCCGACCAGATTCTCGTCCTCGACGACGGCGAGGTGGTCGAACGCGGCACCCACGACCGCTTGCTCGACGCCGAAGGCGTCTACGCCGACCTCTGGGGCGTCCAGGCCGGCGAGAAGAGCGCGCTCCCGAACCACTGACGGGGCCTCGCCGCTCGCTCGCGCCCCGCCGGTGAGAACGGAAACGGGTTTACACCCGCGATTTCCTGGTTAGTACAGCACGCTCACTGCGCTTGTATCAATGCTCGTCGCCACGATTCGACTCAGTCACCCCGACCTCACCATGGCCCGGACGTTCGAGCGGGTCCCCAACGTGCGCGTCCACCCCGAACACCAGACGATGATCGACGACGGGTTCGTCCACTCGTACGCCACGGTCTGCTGTGCAGACCTCGCGCGGTTCGACGCGGCGCTGGCGGAGGACCCGACGGTGCTCGACTGGTCGCGACACGGCTGTGACGGCGACCCGGTGTACGCCCTAGAGCTATCGACCGACCGCCTCCGGTTCGGTCCCGTCTTCGTCGACATCGGTCTCCAGGTTCTCGACCTCGTGGGCGGCGACGGCGGCTGGACGTTTCGGTTGCGGACGCCCGACCGCGGGTCGCTCGCCTGCCTCCGACGGTACTGCGACGAGGAGGGCGTCAGCTTCGAACTCCGCTCGCTCACCGACATCGGCGAGGAGTCCGCCCTGGGACTCACCGTCGAGCAGCGAGAGGCGCTGCGAGTCGCCTACGAGATGGGCTACTTCGAGGAGCCACGGGCGGTCTCACTGGCGGAACTCGGCGAGCGACTCGGCGTCTCCGCGACCGCCGCCGGCCGCCGACTCCGCCGAGCGACCGCGGCGTTCATCGAGCACTCGCTGGTCGACGACGTATAAACGAGTCACATATGAACGCCACAACCGATGCCTGGTGACGCTTGACAACCGGTGTGATGACGAAACGAGAGACTGTCTCCGGTACGACAACGTTTAGCGTCCGCCACGACCTGGCAGAGTCACTGGTCATGACCATCGCCGACACCGTCGCGGCGGCGACCGGCCGACACACGGACGACCTGCCGGCGCTGTACGACGCCGTCGCGCCAGGGGCGCTCGACGCACTGTTCATGCCCCGCGGGGAGACGCGGTCGACCCCCGACGGATGGCTCTCGTTCGACTACGCCGGCACCCACGTCACCGTCGCGGCCGACGACGAGGTCAGCGTCCACGTCCGGACCGACTCGCCGGTCGACGAGGAGACGTTCGCGGCCAACAGTCCGGCCGCCGTCGCCGACGACTGAGTCGCCGACGGATTCGGACCCGGCCCCGACCAGCGCGTCGGGTCGGTCCCCGGCCGTCGAACCGCGGACAGTTTCTTGCTCTCGGCTCTCGGAGACCCGCCATGGACGACAGTCTCGACGATGTCGAGCGCCGGGTCGGCGACGCGCTGCGCCGCGACGGCCAGACGCTCGCCGTCGCGGAGTCGTGTACCGGTGGCCTCGTCGGTTCGCTGCTGACCGACGTCCCGGGGTCGAGCGACTACTTCGACCGCTCGGTGGTGACGTACTCCTACGCCGCGAAACGCGACCTGCTCGCCATCTCCCGGGAGGTGCTCGACGCTGAGGGCGCGGTGAGCGCCCCCGTCGCGGCGGGGATGGCCCGAGCGGTGTGTGACACCGCCGACACCGACTGGGGGGTGGCGACGACGGGTATCGCCGGCCCGGACGGCGGCACCGACGAGAAACCCGTCGGGACGGTGTACGTCGGCGTCGCCAACGCCGCGCCGTGGGGCAGCGGTGACTCCCGGACCACCGTCGAGCGCCACGAGTTCGACGGCTCGCGCGACGAGGTGAAAGCCGCCTTCGCCAGACGAGCGCTCGCGGACCTGCTGGCGCGCATCGAGTCCGACCGGTGACCACCGGCCGAACGGACGAGACCGAGCGCCGACCGCCGACGTTCGGCCACCGACCGGACACTGGCTGCCGACCGACCGCCGACCAGACGCCCGACTGCCACACCGCTCGACCGATGGGGCTTTGCCGTCGGCCTCGCCAGCACACCGCGTGAACAAGGAAGGACACGTCATCAACGGCCTCCTGCTGGGCGTGGGGCTCGGGTTCGTCCTCGAACCCGGCGGCGACGTCGAGACGCTGACGACGGTCGTCGCGGTCACCGTCCCGGTCGTCCTCGGCGCGCTGTTCCCGGACGTCGACACGGCGTTCGGCCGTCACCGCAAGACGCTCCACAACCTGCTGGTGTTGGGGCTGTTCGTCGCCTTCCCGGTCGTCTTCGACAACCTCCACTGGGTCTGGGTCGGCGTCCTCACCCACTACGTGCTGGACGTCGTCGGGAGCAAACGCGGCATCGCGCTGTTCTACCCGCTCTCGACGGAGTACGGCTTCCCGACGGGCGTGGCGACCAGCAGCAGGTACGCCAACCTCGTCACGCTCGTCGTCACGGCCGTCGAACTGCTCGTCGCCGCGGCCATCGTCCGCTACGCGCCGGAACTCGTCGCCGAGTTGAGCCGGGTCCCGCCGCTGTCGGACCTGCCGTTGTAGAACGCGTCTCTCGTCGCCGCTGACCGACCCTCTCCTCGGGTCCGTCTCAGTACACCCGGACGTCGTCGAACCGCCCGTCGTAGGCGATGTGGCCCGGATGAGTCGGTTCGGTCGCCGACAGCAACACGCGGTCGATCTTCCCCCACGTGTTCTCCAGTCCGAGGTGGGCGAACTCCGCCGCACAGCGCAGTTCGTGGCCGACACCCTCACGGTGGTACACCTGACGCGGTGCCCGTGACCGCAGGAGTTCGGCGAGGTGAGCGACGTCCTCGACGTCCTCGTTGAACTCGGTCCACGCCTCGCCGACGGTGCCGAGGAGGTGGGCGTACGAGGAGGTGAACCCGGGGGTCCCCGTCTCGCGGGCGATGCGGACCGCCCGCTCGTTGTCCCGCGGGAGGTGTTTCGGGTTGTACACCTCGACGGCGTCGACGTCGAACCGCTCGATGTCGCGCTCGTCGAGACTCACCGTCAGGAACTCCGGGTGGGGGGCGAGCACGGCGGCGTCCTGGCGTTCGAACTCGGCCATCGCTCCTTCGAGGGTGATGAAGTCGGGTACGGGGTCGGTCAACCCGAGCGCGAGGACGTGCTTGCGACGCTGCCAGTTACCGGTGAACACCTCGCGGGCGGGGAACACCTGTAGCTCCTCGTCGGAGAACGCCTCGGCTTTCGCCGCGATGTTGGGCAGGCGGACGAAGTGGGGGGCGTAGACGAGCGCGTCGAGCCCTCGGTCCTTCGCACGCTCGACGACGCGGTCGTCGAGGATCTTCACGTGCATGTCGACGCGGAAGCCGTCTGCCGTCACGTCCGTCGTTTCTCGCGGTCACCGCTTAATCGGTTCGAAAGGTGAGGCGTCGGCTGTGAGACGACAGGAGTTTCGAGAAGGTCGGTCGTTCGGTTACCGCTCTTCGGAGTCGAGAACTCGAATCTGGTCACCGCGCACGGTGACGGGGATGGGGACCGTCGCCTCGTACAGTTCGACGGTGACCTGGTCCTTGCTCTCGTCGATGCGCTGGACCTGCGCCTTCTCGCCCTTGAACGGACCGGCGATGAGTTCGACGATGTCCCCCTCGGCGATGCCCTCCACGTCGGGTTTCGGCGAGAGGAAGTGCTCGACCTCCATGATGCTCGACTTGCCGGGCACGACGCCGCGGGCGTGGGGAATCTCGTCGAGGATGCGTTCGAAGACGGCGGCCTCGTCGGCCTCGACCATCACGTAACTGGTCAGCGAGTCCGGCGCGAGCGCGGCGTGGATGGTCTCCTCCTCGCGGGTCATGATCATGTCGGCGACCGTTCGCTCCTGGCTGGCGGTCGTCTTGACGGCGAATATCGCCATCAGACACCACCGGGGAGGAGCGTCATGACCGCGAAGATGAGAAACCCGATGAGGCCGATGAAGACGATACCGGCCCCCGCGATGAGCGCCACCTGGGAGAACTCCTCGGTGGAGGGCGTGCTGGCGAGTTTCAGCACGCGAACGTACGAGTTCAGGTCCTTCGGTACTTCCATGCGGCGGGATTACCGGCGCGCCTTTTTCTATCTTTCTACAACGATATGAGACGGGTCACTCCTCGACGCGTGTCGCAGTCGTGAGCCGCCGACCGCCCGCGACGGCCGCGCCGAGGGCCTGAAGCACGACGACCACGCTACTGACGGAGAAGGCGACGAACGCGAGCACGCTGAGTAGTTCCGTCCTCGCGAGGACGGTCGCGTTGTGACTGGTGAGTAAGACGAGCACCGCAGCGACGAACTGCTGGAGGGTCGGTGTGAGCGAGACCATACGCTCACGGAGTCGGGGTAGAAAAAGAACGTATCGCCGGCGGGTCGATTATTCGATGAAGTCGATGTCGCCGTCGTCGTCGGGGTTCGGTTCCTGCCCTTCGACGCGGTCGGCCGAGACGCCGTCGGCCTCGTCGCCCTTGCCGTAGATCTGCGGGGAGTCGACGCCCGTGACGACGACCATCGTCTCCATCTTGTCCTCGAAGTCCGGGTTGACGGAGGCACCCCAGATGATGCGCGCGTCGGTGTCGATGCGCTCGTAGATCTCCTCGACGACGCCCTCGGCCTCCTCGATGGACATGTTCGGGCCACCGACGACGTTGATGAGCGCCGAGTTCGCCCCCGAGAACTCCACGTCGAGCAGCGGCGAGCGGAGCGCCGAGCGGATGGAGTCCTGTGCGCGGTTCTCGGAGTCGGACTCGCCGAGTCCGATCATCGCGACGCCACCGTTCTCCATGATGGTCTTCACGTCGGCGAAGTCGACGTTGACGAGGCCGGGTTTGGTGATGAGTTCGGTCATCCCCTTCACGGAGCGCATCAGCACGCGGTCACAGATCTTGAACGCGTCCTGCAGCGGGAGGTTCGGTGCGTAGTCGAGCAGTCGGTCGTTCGGGATGACGATGACGGTGTCGGCGACCTGTCGCAGGCGCTCGAGACCGGCGTCGGCGTTCGCGCGCCGTCGCTCGCCCTCCGCGGTGAACGGGATGGTGACGACGGCGATGGTGAGCGCGCCGGCCTCCTGGGCGGCCTGGGCGACGACCGGGGCGCTCCCGGTGCCGGTGCCGCCGCCGAGACCGGCGGTGATGAACACCATGTCGGAGTCGCCGATGGCCATCTGGATGTCGTCGATGTTCTCCTGGGCGGCCTCCTCGCCGATCTGGGGGACCGACCCCGCGCCGCGACCGCCGGTGCGTTTGCGTCCGATGAGGATCTTCGAGTCCGCGTGTACCTGCTCCGCGAGGTGCTGGGCGTCGGTGTTGGCGGCGACCGTCTGCGCGCCGTGGATGCCCTCCTGGGCCATCCGGGTGACGGTGTTGCCGCCACCGCCGCCACATCCGAAGACGGTGATCTTCGTCTCCAGGTCCTTGACGATGTCCGCGAGCTCCTCGTCGGTCATCGTCCCGGAGTTGGCGCCGGGCGCACCGGCGGTGTTCGTGGAGCCCTCTGCCTGTGGCTCCGCCCCGTTCCCACGCGGGGAGTTCTCCTCCCGAGATTGTTCGGCCTCGTCGATGGCGTCCTCTATAAGCGAGTCCATGCCTGCGCGGAATGTTACAGAGTTAGACTAACTATCTTTCGCCGATGTCTGACGCTCGTCAGACGGCGAGTCGACCGAGAACGACCGTCTCCGTTCCCGGTGGACATCGGCCGCGGAGATAACTGTACCGTCGACGGACACGTCCTGGCCGTTCGAGAGCCGACCGAACGCCGGTCCCTCCTCGACGCCGCGTTCGCGGGCCAGCGCCGGGTCGAACGCACGGTCGGTGACGACGACCCGACCGTCCTCGCGCTCGACGGCGTCGAACTTCGATTCGAGCACCGCGACCAGCGCGTCGACGGCCCCCTCGATGCGCTCGCGCTCCTCGCTCGCGTCACCTGCCGGGACGACGACCGGGCCGGCGAGACGGGTCCCACCCTCGTCGGTGCCGACGGCGACGCTCCGCTCGCGGACCAGTTCCAGCGTCCGCTCGCGGTCGATGCCGGTGGCCTCCGCGAGCAGTTCGTCCGGGAGCGAGCGGATAGCGAGGTCCGTGTCGCCCCACGCTCGACCGTCCTCGCGTGCCAGCGCCCCGAACCGGAGGCCGTCCTCGACGCTCGTCACGTCGCGTTCGAGGCGCTCGACCAGGTCCAACGGGACGCCCGTCGTCTCTCTGGCCCACGTCTCGCTCACGACCTCGTAGCCGAGGGCTGCCAACTGCTCGCGCAGGAACGGTCGCTCGCCGTCGACCAGCGCGCGGGTCGCCCCCGACCGCTCGAACGCGCGACGGAACACGTCGCGGTGGGCGTCGGGCGCTTCGGGTAGGTCGTCGAGACCCCAGTCGGCGGCGACGTGACCGACCGCCCAGTCGGTCTCGCGGACGACCCGTTCGAACCGGGGGACGTAGTGACCGCCACCGAAGCCGACGAGCGTCCGTTCGGGCGTCGGGTCCACCCCCCGGAGGTCGAGGGTCGCGCGGGCGACGGCGCGGGCGGCCTCGTCGTCGGCCCACTGTTCCTCGTCGCTGCCCAACTCGACGAACAGGGAGGGCGTCTCGACGTCGGTCGGTCCGTGGTGGGTACACTCCATCCCCACGTCGTAGCCCTCGGGGGCGTACCGGTCGAGCGCGTCGCGGGCGGCCTTCTGTGCGCCGGGGGCGGCCCGCGCGAACTGCCCCGCTTCCCCACCGTACTCCGCGACCCCGACGTTGCCCGTCGGATGCGCGGTGAGCAGCGGCCCGGTGTCCCCGGCGTGTCGGGAGACGACCGCGAGGCAGTCCACCTCGGCGTCGAAGGCGGTGTCCGGTGCCTCGAGGTAGATGTGGAGGTCGTCGAACACTCGCAGTTCGGCGTCGGGGAGGCGGTAGACGGTGCCGCCCCCTTCGGCGTCGGGCCGCGTCTCGTCGGCGCGTTCCTCCCAGTCGGCCAGGTCGAGTAGCTGTGTGCCGATACGTTCGGAGGCGCTGTCGGCACGACTGACGACGATTCCGAGCACGCTCCGGCTACGATGGTCGGGTGAAAAACGGTGTCGAGACGGCGCGGGGTGGTGACGGGATGGGCCGTCGACGTCGGGTCAGTCGGCGGACTCGGGTTGGGTGCCCCCGCCGAACGCCTCGCGGGCGGTCGTCACGGTCCGGCCGAACAGCGCGCGCACCTCGTTCCACCGAGTGGCGAACAGGTAGCCGCCGATGACGAGGTAGAGGACGGTGTAGGCGTACAGCACGTAGATGCTCAACGCCTCCGCGGAGTTCGGGAGCGTCAGGCCGAAGGCGGTGAACGTGCCCGACCCCGTCTCGGGGAACGAGAGGATGATGGCGAACTCGATGAGCACCTGCGAGATGAACAGTGCGAACAGCCCCGCCGCCTCGCGCAGCGATATCTCGAAGTTCGTCAGGATGGCGATGGCGAAGAAGCTCTGTGCCGCGGTGATCCATATCTCGGCGACCTGCTTCTGGTCGAACGGGAGCGTCGCTATCTCACCGGCCGCGATGGAGTAGACGACCGCGATGGTCCCGATGAGCAGCGTCCACTGGTTGAGCTTCGAGGAGATGAGCGCGTTGAACCCCGCGGTCGAGCGCGCCTTGTTGACGAGGTAGGCGACGACGATGAGTTCGGGCGCTTCGGACGCCAGTGGCGCGATCCACTGGATCATGAAGAACTCGGGGATACCGTAGTCCTGCCCGAGTAGCTCGAGCCCGTGGGCGAAGTGTTCGACGGAGACGAATATCATCAGCCCCGAGTAGACGAACAGGAACAGCACGGAGGCGATGCGTGGCCCCTTCGACCACGACTGGAGGTAGCCGGGGACGCCGACCTGCTCTTCGTGCTCGACGTCGCCGCGGATGATGATGGCGATGTAAACGAGGTAGAGACCGACGAGGACGATGGTGTCGACGATGCCGATACCGCCGGCCGCGCCGCCGCCGTTGAACGTGCCGAGGCTGAGCGGAACGAGGAACGCGAACGCCGTCGCCGCGAGGAGGAACGCGATCTCGGTCGCGATGCCGCGGTCGAGGGTGACGACGTCCTTGAGGAACCCGCTGCGCTTCTCGACGGCCGGGTCGTTCGTCGTGCGGGCCTTGTAGATGGTGAACAGCGCGATCGCCGACCAGCCGACACCGATGAGGATGCGGTTCGCGCCCGTCATGTTCGCGACCGCGAGGTTGGCGTTCCGTGCGCCCTCGGCCGTGCCGGCGTTCGCACCCGCGTTCCAGGCGTACAGCGCGTCGACGGCGTACTCCGGGGCGACCGCAAGGATGGCGAGGACGGCGATGGCGAACGCCCGGGGGACGTCCTTCTCGGCGGTCTCTGCACCCCACGCGAGGAGGAACGACGCACCGAGCACGGCCAGGCCGCTGACGGCGACGACCTGTCCCGTCGTGAGCAGCGCTTCGGGCGAGTCGAGACTGGGTGTCGTGAGGACGTACAGCCGTGTCGCGACCCACGGAGCGGTCAGGAGGAACGCGAAGGCGACCGCGCTCAGTGGGTGGCGTAACCGGTCGAGCATTACCGAATCTGGCGCGAGGCGCGCACCTATCTCTTTTGTTCCAGTCGTATCCGGAGTCGCCGTTGTTAACGTACCACCCGCTAACGTGTGGGTATGGACGTCTTCGGTCTCCTCGGCAACCCGGTGGGACACTCGCTGTCGCCGCCGATGCACGAGGCCGCTTACGAGGAACTGGACCTCGACGCGCGGTACGTCACGTTCGAACCAGCCCCCGAGAACCTCGGGCGGGCGCTCGACGGCGCGGCCGCCCTCGGCGTCGCGGGTCTGAACGTCACCATCCCGTTCAAACAGGCCGTCCTCGACCACGTCGAACCGGACCCACTGGCCGCCCGCATCGGCGCGGTCAACACCGTCGACTTCTCGACGACGCCACCGACGGGTGCCAACACCGACGCGGTCGGCGCGGTTCGAGCGCTCCGACACCACGACGTCGCGCTGGAGGGGACGGCCGTCGTCGTCGGCGCGGGCGGGGCGGGCCGTGCGGTCGCGTTCGGTCTCGCCGATGAGGATATCTCGGTTCGGGTCGTAAACCGGACCGTCGACCGCGCCGAGTCGCTCGCGGCGGACCTCCGTGAAGGAGGGTTCGAGGCGAGCGCCCACGGTCTCGACGCGCTCGACGGCTGTCTCGCCGACGCGTCGCTGCTCGTCAACTGTACGAGCGTCGGGATGGAGACCGACGAGACGCCGGTCCCCGAACCCACCCTCCACTCCGACCTGGTCGTCATGGACGCCGTCTACGCCCCGTTAGAGACCCGTCTGCTCCGTGAGGCGGCCGCCGCCGGCGCGACGACGGTCGACGGGGGGTGGATGTTACTGTACCAGGGCGTCGAAGCGTTCGAGCGCTGGACCGGCGAACCCGCACCAGTGGAGACGATGGCGCGGGCGCTACGGGTACGGCTTTAAGTGGTCCGGGGAAACTACTAACCAACATGAGCATCCTCGACAGAATCAAGTCGTTACTCGGGATGGGGTCGTCGACCGACGAGGAGTCGTCGGGCTCCGGCCGCGGGGTGCACGTCGAGCGCGAACGCGACAGCGAGACGGCAGCGACCGAGCGAACCGACGAACCGACGGACGACGAGACCACCGACGAGACCGACGAGGCCGCGGCGGCCGAGACGGACGCGACGGCCTCGACCGGGTCGGTGACCGACGAACCGCCCGAGGAGTCCGTAGAGGCGGCCACGGAGCCAGCAGAGGCCGCCGGGCCCGACTCCCAGTCCGAACAGCCGAGCGACGTCGACGCCGACGAGACCGACGAGACCGACGAGACCGACGACGCGGTCGATGCCGACGAGACCGACGAGGACGCCGAGTCGCTCATCGACGAGGCCGAGACGGAACCGCCGGAGACGGACGACGCGACCGACGACGAGACGGAGTCCGACGACACGGCCGACGACACCGAGGACGCGGCCGAGGAGGTCGCCGACGAACCCGACGCCGAGGCGAGCGGCGAACTCGTCGACCAGGACGCGGGCATCGAACCGGGCGAGGCGGTCGGGTCGGCCGACCCCGACTCGCCCGACAGTGCGGCCGAACCCGCCGAGGCGGCCGGTCCGACGCCGGACGCGACCGAGGACATCGAGACGGCCGACGGCGTCGACGACATCAAGGGCATCGGCCCGGCGTACGCCGAGACCCTCGCCGAGGCGGGCGTCGAGAGCATCTCGGACCTGGCCGACGCCGACCCCGAGTCGCTCTCCGAGGCGACCGGCATCTCCGAGAAGCGACTCGAACGCTGGGTCGGACGTGCGAAGAACCGCTGACACGGCCCGGTCGACGGTCGTCTCGACCGCCACCGTCCGACGCGGTGGACCGAAACGCCGATAGCGAAACCGCTTCTCTCCCAACCAATGCCGACGGTTGTCACGGACCGAGACGAGTTCGCCGCCGTCGCGAGCGACGCCCTCGACGGCGCGTCCGCGGACGACCGGGTTCGCGTACCCGTCGAGGTCCGGGTCCACGTCGACCCGTTCGACGCCTACCGCCGGGCGCGCGACGGGTCGCCGAGCGCCTTCCTGGAGACGACCGGCGGGGCCGAGGGCTGGGGCTACCTCGCGACCGACCCGGTCTCGGTGACGACGGTCGACCCCGACGGCGGGGCACTGCCCACGCTCGAAGCCCTCCTCAACGAGACGACGCTCGCCCGCGGCGACTGCGACGTCCCCTACCCCTGTGGCGTCCTCGGGTGGCTCTCGTACGACGTCGCCCGCGAACTGGAGCGCCTGCCGGAACACGCCGAACGGGACACGCCGTACCCGCACCTCGAAGTGGGCGAGTTCGACCGAGTCGCGACGTGGCGTGAACCCCACGACGGAGCGTGCGAGGTTCGAGTCACCGCGTGTCCGGTCGTCACAGACGCCGACCCGACCACCGTCGACGCGGCCTACGACCACGGCCTCGACCGGGCCACTGACCTCGCTACGGCGATGGTCGACGGCGACCCGAGCGTCGGTGCCCCGCCGGTCGACGCCCACGAGGCGGAGTTCGAGAGCGACTGCACGCGCGAGGCGTTCGCCGACCGCGTCCGGTTCATCAAGCGCGCCATCCGGGACGGGGAGACGTTCCAGACGAACGTCTCCCAGCGGTTGCGTGCGCCGGCGGCCGTCCATCCCGTCGACGCGTACGCCGCGTTGCGGGCGGTGAACCCCGCGCCGTACTCCGCGCTCGTAGAGTTCCCGTCGACGGACCTCGTGAGCGCGAGTCCCGAACTCCTGCTCCACGCCGAACCCGACCTGGACGGGACGGCGACCCGCCTGCTCACCGAACCCATCGCCGGGACCCGGCCGCGCGGCGAGACCCCCGACGAGGACGCCACCCTCGAAGCCGAACTGCTCGGCGACGAGAAAGAACGTGCCGAACACGCGATGCTCGTCGACCTCGAACGCAACGACCTCGGGAAGGTGAGCCAGTTCGGCAGCGTCGAGGTGAGCGAGTACCGCCGCGTCGACCGCTACAGCGAGGTGATGCACCTCGTCTCGCTCGTCGAGGGTCGCCTGCGCGAGGACCGCACGCTCGCCGACGCCGTCGCCGCGGTGTTCCCCGGCGGCACCATCACCGGCGCGCCGAAACCCCGGACGATGGAGCTCATCGACGAGGTCGAACCGACCCGCCGCGGCCCCTACACCGGCTCGATAGGTATCTTCGGCTTCGACGACCGCGCGACGCTCAACATCGTCATCCGGACGCTCGCCCGTCCCGACGAGGAGTACCGCCTCCGGGTCGGCGCGGGCATCGTCCACGACTCCGACCCCGAAGCCGAGTACGACGAGACGCTCGCGAAGGGCCGGGCGCTCGTCAAGGCGCTCGACGCCGCGATGGACGACCGGGACCTGCACGTGGAGGGTGAGTCGCGATGATCCTCGTCGTCGACAACTACGACTCGTTCGCGTACAACCTCGTCCAGTTCGTCGGGGAGGCGCTGCTCTCGCTCGACGCCGACCCGTACGAGGACGTGGTCGTCCGGCGCAACGACGCGCTCGACGCCGCCGCCATCCGCGAGTTGGCCCCCGACGGTGTCGTCGTCTCGCCCGGTCCCGGCACGCCCGAGGACGCGGGCGTCTCCGTCGACGTGTTCGACCTCCCGTCCCCCGCGCTCGGGGTCTGTCTCGGCCACCAGGCGCTCTGTGTCGCCAACGGCGTCCCGGTGGGCTACGCCCCCGAGGTGGTCCACGGAAAGCCCTCGACCGTGACCCACGACGGACAGGGGGTGTTCGCGGGCCTCCCCGACGAACTCGAGGTCGGCCGGTACCACTCGCTGTGTGCGACCGGCGACCTGACGGACGACCTGGAGGCGACCGCCCGGACCGCAGACGGGACGCTGATGGCCGCCCGCCACCGCGATCATCCCCACGTCGGCGTCCAGTTCCACCCCGAGAGCATCCTCACCGACGGCGGTCGTCGGATGGTGTGGAACTTCTGTGCCCGCGCGCTCCGCGGCGAGTGGCCCGACGCCGACGCGGCGGGCGCGCCCGCCGTGGACCACGTGCTGTGAGGAGGCGCGGAGGCGAACGCGGTACGGCCAAGTCCCGTCCCCGAGAACCGCCGGGTATGCAGTACCACGTCGACGGCGAACTGGTCCCCCGCGAACGGGCGACCGTCTCCGTCGAGGACCGCGGGTGGCGCTACGGCGACGCCGCATTCGAGACGTGTCGGGCCTACGGCGGCGAGGTGTTCGCGTGGGACGCCCACCGCGAGCGCATCGAGCGCACCTGCGAGACCCTCGGGATGCCCGACGCGGTGCCCGACGACCTCGCGCTGCGCGTCGCGGAGACGCTCGACGCCAACGACCTGGCCGACGCGTACGTCCGGGTCACGGTCTCGCGGGGCGTCCAACCGGGAAAACTGACTCCCCGCGAAGAGGTCGACCCGACGGTCGTCGTCGTGGTCAAAGCGCTTCCACGCGGCGGACGGCCCGCCAACGGTGGCGAGCGCGTCTGGGACGGCCCGGCGGTCGTCCAGTCGGTCACGACCCGCAAGCCGCCCGCGAACGTCCTGCCGCCCGAGGCGAAGACCCACAACTACCTCAACAGTATCCTCGCCCGTCTCGAACTCCGACGGGCGTCGAGCGAACGGTACCGCCCCGACGAGGCGCTCCTGCGAGACGCCGAGGGCTACGTCGCCGAAGGTGCGACTTCGAACTGCTTCTTCGTCGACGACGGGACGCTGAAGACGCCCGCCGAGGGGTCGCTCTTGCCCGGTATCACGCGACGGACCGTCCTCGACCTCGCGGCCGACGAGTCGTTCCCCGTCGAGACGGGCCGGTACACTCCCGACGACGTGCGCGGGGCCGACGAGGCGTTCCTGACGAACGCGACGTGGGAGATTCGGCCCGTCGAGTCCATCGACGGTATCGCGACGGAGGCAGGACCGGTCACGCGCCTGCTCCAGCGTCTCTACGACGACCTGGTCGAGTCACGCTGTTACGACTGAGTGTGGCGTTCGTGGCGCTGCCGGGTCACTCCTCGTCGGTCGCGCCGACCGGGTGGGCGTCCTCACGCTCGACGCCGTCGAACTCGGTGACGAAGTCGGCCCCGAACGCCGACGAGGGCGTCTGGTAGCCCGTCGTGGTCTCGCCGTCGAGCGTGCGTCGGGCGGCCTCGACAGCGGTCATCGCCGTCAGCGTGTAGGTCTCTGGCGTCCGGAGGCGTGCCTCGTACGTCTCCTCCCCATCCGAAATCTCGCCCCAGACCAGCGCCATCCCCTCCTCGCGTTCGTCCGCGTCGGGGCCGACGACGGTGCGGTCGACGACCGCCGACAGCGTCCGCTGGACCCACTCGCGGTCGAGGAGCGGCGCGAGTCGGTCGGTCGCTTCGAGCGCCTGCACGGCCCGCTCGGGGACCGCGGTGTACACCTGGACGTTCGGGACGCCCGTCGAGTGGTACGCGGTCGCCACGTCGCCCCAGGGCACCGTCACCGCGAGCGTCTCGCCCTCTCCGAAGTCGACGCGGCGAGTGTCGTGGACCGACGAGACGGCCGTGACGCGGCCGTCGCGACGCACCGCACCGCCCTCGCCGATGGACTCGACGGCGGTCCGCATCGTCCCTCGGGAGAACGACCCGAACGCCTGGAACCCCAGCGAGAGCTCCGTCGCGTCGGGGAGCGACTCCGCGAGGTGGGCGGCCAGACAGTCCGTCGGCACCACGTCGAAGCCCACGCCCGGCAGGACGGCGATGCCCGCTTCCTCGGCCTCGGCGTCGCGGGCCGCCAGCGCCTCGAACACGCCGATTTCGCCCGTGATGTCGAGGTAGTCGGTGTCGGTCGCGACGCAGGCGTCGACCAGCGGGTCGGCGGTCCGTGAGAACGGTCCCGCGCAGTTGAGCACGACGTCCACGTCCGCGAGGTGACGCTCCACGACGCGCTGGTGGTCGAGCGTGAACGCCCGCGAGGGGAGGTCGTGGTCGTCGGCCTGCGCTTCGAGTTTCGAGGGCGAACGCCCGCCCAGAATCACGTCGTGGTCGTCGAGGTGCTCGCTCGCCCGGTCAGTAACGAGGTCGCCGGTGTAGCCGTACGAGCCGTAGACGAGTAGCGTCGCCATGAGCCGTCGTACTCGCGGCCGCCGGAAAGGCGAACCGCTCGCGGCAGTCGTCGCCCGCGACGGTCGTCGGAACGTACTTCCGTCCGGTCACGAACGCCCCGACATGGACTCCCTCCACCGTATCGCACGCGACTGCCGGACGCTGTTGCTCGCCGTCCAACTGACGCTGTTCGGGGTCCTGTTCTGGAACGCGACCGACGGGTTCCGCCTGCTCGGGTTGTCACTGGGCGTCGTCGCGTTCGGCCTCACCGCCGTCACCGTCGTCCGGATGCTCTCCGGTCCCGTCGTCCCGGTCGAGGACGGCCCGGCCGACGAGGACGCGTCCGACTGAAGCGGGGACGGACCGCGTCGACCGACCGAACAGGGTCCCGGCCGACCTCCGCTTCGAAACCAGAACCCTTGAGCGGCGGCCCCGCGAGGTCGAGGCATGGACGAGGACCGACGTATCGCCGCCGTCTCGGAGGTGCCCACCGACGGGACGCTCCTGTTCACTCTCCGCGACGGGTTCGACCGCGAGGAGGCCATCCTCGTGCGCCTCGGCGGTGAGTCCGGCGACGACGCCATCCACGCCTGGAAGAACTACTGTCAGCACTGGACGGACGTGCGCCTCGACAAGGGGTCTGGCGCGGCGGTCCGGGAGGGGGAGGTGCTCTGTCAGCGCCACGCCGCCACCTTCGAGAAGGGGTCGGGGCTGTGCACCCACGGTCCCTGCGAGGGTGCGTACCTGGAGGACGTCGCGGTGACGGTCCACGACGACGCGGTGTACCTCACCGAAGCGGACTACGAGTTCGACGGTCTCGGGCCGTCGGGGGACCACGACCTCTCGTCGGGCGGTCGCATCGGCTTCTGAGCGCCACCGGGACGATACTCTCTTCGGGACAATTCACCGGTTTGACGGCTCCTTCGGCCCGTTTATCGTCCCTCCGTGCGTACCCGTGGCATGGGTCAGAGGACAGGACTGGCAGTCGTGGCTACGGTCGGCCTCGTCGCCGCGTGGGTCGGGTGGGGGGCCTACGCGCGGCGGTCGGTCGCGGTCGTTCCGTACACGACCGTCGAGACGGTCGACGGGGTGGAGATTCGAGCGTACCCGGCGTCGGTCGTCGTCGAGACGACGGCCCCCACCGAGGACGAGGCGTACGCTCGACTGGAGCGGTACCGCTCGGGTGCCAACGAACCGCGAGCGGACGTTCCGATGGCGACGCCCGTCAGCACGCACGTGGGCGTCAGAGAGCGCGAGGGGCGCGTCCTGGCACCCATCCGCGTCGGTGGCGAGGCCGTCGCGTCGACGGTTCCGGTTCGCTCGACGACGGCCGACGACCGGGTGACGGTCGGCATCACGCTCCCCGAGGGCTACACCGTCGAGCGCGCGCCACGACCGACGAACGCGGAGGTGACGGTCCGCGCCGACCCGCCACGGACGCTCGCGGTCCGCCCGTTCTCGTGGTGGGCGACCGACGACCGGACGGAGAGCCAGGAGGCGGCGTTGCTGTCGGCGCTCGACGGCACGGGTCTCGAACAGACGGGCGCCCCGGTGTTGTTCCGGTACGACCCGCCGCTGACGCCGCCGTTCCTCAGACAGAACGAGGTAGCCGTCGCCGTCGACGTCCCCGGCTGAACCGGACCCGCCGGTCGGTCCGGAACTGGGCTATCGGGGTGGCCGCGTCGCCCTCACTCGATGGTGAACACCGGTTCCTCGACGTTCTCGCTCTTGCAGTCCGGACAGCGCGAGGGTCGGTTGACGAGGTCGTCGAAGTCGGTGAACCCACAGTCGCGACACTCCGGCGGGGCCGCCAGCAGTTGCTCGTCGCTCGGGTCGAGTGACTTCGAGATGTGTTCGACGTGCGAGAACACGGTCGCCGTCCGAACGCCGAACTCGCGGGCGAGGGTGCCGGCGGGAGCGGGGTCGTCACGGAGGCGGTCGGCGATACGCTGGCGCGTCGTCTCCTCCTCGGCGCGCATACGTGAAGCCGTACCACGCCAGCCGACATACGTGTTCGGGCGACGGCCACACGAGCCGACCTGTCGTCGGGTCGGATAGAAGGCGCAACGCCTATCACGGCAGCAACAGACGCGCAACACATGCACGCGGTCGTTCTCGCGGGTGGGTACGCCACCCGCCTCTGGCCAATCACGCGCCACCGCCCCAAGATGCTCCTCCCGGTCGGTGACACCACCGTCATCGACCGTATCCTCTCGGAACTCGAGACCGACGACCGGATCGACCACGTCTACATCTCGACCAACGAGCGCTTCGCTCCCGCGTTCGAGGCCCACCTCGAGGCCCACCCCTACGAGAAGGCCTCGCTCTCCATCGAGGACACGAACGTCGAGACCGAGAAGTTCGGCGTCGTCGGTGCGCTCGCCCAACTCGTCGAGCGCGAGGGGGTCGACGAGGACCTCCTGGTCGTCGCCGGTGACAACCTCATGGGGTTCGAGATGGGCGACTTCCTCGACTTCTACGAGGAGAAGGGTGCGCCGACCATCGCCGCCTACGACGTCGGGTCGCTGGAGAAAGCCACGAACTACGGGTTGGTCGCGCTGGAGGGCGACCGCGTCGTCGACTTCCAGGAGAAACCCGAGAACCCCAAGAGCACGCTCGTCTCCATCGCCTGCTACGCCTTCCCCGCCGAATCGGTGCGGTTCCGCGAGTACCTGTCGGGTGACAACAACCCCGACGAACCCGGCTGGTACATCCAGTGGCTCCAGGCCGAGGAGGGGGTCCACGCCTTCTCCTTCGAGGAGCCGTGGTTCGACATCGGCACGCCCGACGCCTACCTCGAAGCGGTAGCGTGGGCGCTCGGCGGCGAGACCGTCGTCGCGGCCGACGCGACCGTCGAGGACTGCGACCTCGGCCAGAACGTCCACGTCATGCCCGGCGCGACGCTCTCGGGCGTCTCCGTCTCCGACAGCGTCGTCTTCTCGGAGGCGACCATCGAGGACTCCGACATCGTCGACTCCATCGTCGACGAGCACGCCGAGGTCCACGGCAAGACGCTCACCCACTCGCTGGTCGGGTCGTACTCGCGACTGAGCTGACGCGAGAGCGACTCGCCGACGCCCCACCGCCCTCACCCTCCGGGCCACGACTCACACACTTTTCCCCTCCTGCCGCGACGCTCCGGACATGCCGTCAGCACTCGTCGTCGGCGGGACGCGCTTCATCGGTCGCCACACCGTCGCGCAGTTCCTCGCCAACGACTACGACGTGACGACGCTCACCCGCGGCGAGAGCGACGACCCGTTCGCCGACACCGACCGCGTCTCGAACGTCCAGGGTGACCGCAACGACCGTGAGGCGCTCGAACGTGCCCGTGACCGCGCCGACCCGGACGTCGTCGTCGACACGTGTGCGTACTTCCCGCGACAGGTCCGGACGGCCACCGACGTGTTCGCCGACTGTGACTCGTACGTGTTCGTCTCCAGTGGCAGCGCGTACGACCAGAACGCCGAGGACGTCCCGATGCGCGAGGGCGAGACGCCGCTCCACGACTGCACCGACGAGCAGGCCGAGGACGAGTCGATGGAGACGTACGGCCCCCGGAAGGCCGAGGGCGACCGCGCGGTGTTCGAGGCCGCCGAGGAGGGCGTCTACGCCATGTCCGTCCGCCCGATGCTCGTCTACGGTCCCCACGACTACACCGAACGCTACGCCTACTGGGTGAACCGCGTCGCGGAGTACGAGCGCGTGCTGGTCCCCGGTGACGGCGGGAGCCTGCTCCACCGCGCGTACGTCGCGGACGTGGCCCACGCCCTGCGTCTGGTCGCCGAGCGCGGCGAACCGGGCGAGGCGTACAACGTCGCCGACCGCGACGCGGTGACGCTCGACCGCTCGCTGACCCTCGCGGCGGACGCACTCGACACCGACGTCGAACTGGTCCACGCCAGCGAACACGACCTCGCACGCGGCGACCTCTCGCCCGAGGAGTTCGTCCTCTACACCCCCTCGCCCGCGCTCGTCTCGACCGAGAAACTCCACGCGCTGGGCTGGGACTCGACGCCCCCGGAAGTCGCCGTCCGCGAGACGGTCCAGTCCCACCGCGAACACGACCTCACGGGCGAGGAGTACGACCCCGGTCGCGAACGCGAGGCACGGGTCGTCGACGCGCTGACCGAGTGACGCGAGCACGCGGTCGGTAGCGATGTCCCCGCTCACCGTCTCTCGTTCACCGCTCCCTGCTCCGTCGTCCGGTATCGCTACACCCTTGGCCCGCGCGACACACCGCCACACATGGACACGGCACTCGTCGTCGGCGGCACGCGCTTCATCGGCCGCCACACCGTCGCGGAGTTCCTCGACCACGGCTACGAGGTCACCATCTTCAACCGCGGGAACCACGAGAACCCGTTCGCCGACGACGAGCGCGTCTCGCACGTCGAAGGCGACCGGACGACCGACTCGGCGCTCGAACGCGCGAAACTGGAGGTCGACCCGGACGTCGTAATCGACTGCGTGGCCTACCAGCCCAAAGACGTGCGCGCCGCGACCCAGATTTTCGGCGACTGCGACGCCTACGTCTACATCTCCTCTGGGGCGGCCTACGGCGTCGAGGAAGCGCCGAAACGCGAGGACGACACGCCGCTGTGTGACTGCACGCCCGAGCAGGCGACCGACGACTCCGCGGAGACGTACGGCCCCCGGAAGGCCGAGGGCGACCGGGCGGTGTTCGCGGCCGGCGACCGCGGCGTGCAAGCGATGTCGATCCGCCCACCCATCGTCTACGGCCCGCACGACTACACCCGGCGGTTCGACTACTGGATCGACCGGGTGAAGACCGAAGCGCGACTGCTCGTCCCGTACTCCGAGTTGCGCCACCTCGTCTACGTGAAGGACGTCGCCAGCGCCATGCGCGTCATCGCCGAGGAAGGCGAGGCGGGCGAGGCGTACAACGTCGGGACCCACACGCTCCCGCTGCTCACCGAGTGGGTCGACGCCGTCGCCGCGGAACTCGGCCGCGACGTCGAGCAGGTCCGGGTGGGCGACCGGGAACTCGACGCCGTCGACCTCGCCGCCGACGACTTCGCGCTGTACCGCGACTACCCCCACGTCCTCGCGACCGAGAAACTCGAAGCGCTGGGCTGGGAGGCGACGCCCGTCGCCGAGTCCGTCGCCGAGACGGTCGCCGCCCACCCCGACGGCGAGGGCCGGGAGAACGGCCCCGACCGCGAGACCGAAGAACGGATGCTCGGCGTGCTGGAGACGTTCTGAGGTCGGGCAAGAGTCTTGCCCCCGCCGCCTACAGTCGCCGACATGTCGTTGTACTACGAGGAAATCGAGGTCGGGCACAGTCGCGACTGCGGGAGCGTCACCGTCACCCGCGAGGACCTGCTGTCGTTCGCCGAGCAGTTCGACCCCCAGCCCATCCACACCGACCCCGAGGCGGCCGCCGAGTCGATGTACGGCGGCCTCATCGCCAGCGGGTGGCACACCGCCGCGCTGTCGGCGCGACTGCTCGTCGAGGGGTTCATGAACGAGACGGCGAGTCTCGGCGGACGAGGGATGGACGACCTGCGCTGGCACGCGCCCGTCAGACCGGGCGACACGCTCTCTGTCGAGGTCGAAGTGCTCGACAAGGAACCGGACGACCGAAATCCGGGGATGGGCCACACGCGCGTCGGCGTGACGACGACCACCGACGACGGCGAGACGGTGCTGACGATGGTCGGTCTCGGTCTCGTCGAGCGGCGCGGGGACTGACCGGCTGCGCCCGACTCTCGTGACCGCCCGGCCACGTTCGCACCCGCTGACGAGTACGAACCGTTATACGCCACGACGGGCCACTGAGGGTATGTTCGACAAACGGTCGTGGATTCGGCTTCCACGGAACGTCCTCGTGGGCCGGGGCGTGCTCTCCGAGACGGCCGACGCCGTCGGGGAACTCCACCTCGCGGGCACGCCGCTCATCGTCACCAGCCCCACGCCACGACGGTTGGCTGCCGAGTCGGTCGCCGAGCAGTTCGACGGGTGTCCGATGGTGACCGTCGAGACGGCCAGTTTCGCGGAGGTCAAACGCGTCATCGACGAGGCCGAGGACTGCGAGGCGGGCTTCCTCGTCGGCGTCGGCGGCGGGAAGGTCATCGACATCGCGAAGATGGCGAGCGACGAACTCGGGATGGGGTTCGTGAGCGTCCCGACCGCCGCGAGCCACGACGGCATCGTCTCCGGGCGCGGGTCGGTCCCCGAAGGGGACACGCGTCACTCCGTCGCCGCCGAGCCACCGCTGGTCGTCGTCGCGGACACGGGCATCGTCGCCGACGCGCCGTGGCGACTCACCACCGCGGGCTGTGCGGACATCATCTCGAACTACACCGCCGTCAAGGACTGGCAGCTCGCCCACCGGCTGAAGAACGTCGAGTACTCCGAGTACGCCGGCGCACTGTCGCGGATGACCGCCGAGATGCTCGTCGACAACGCAGACTCCATCCGCCCCGGGCTGGAGGAGTCCGCCTGGCTCGTCATCAAGGCGCTCGTCTCCTCGGGCGTGGCGATGTCCATCGCCGGCTCCTCGCGGCCCGCAAGCGGCGCGGAGCACCTCATCAGCCACCAGCTCGACCGCATCGCGCCCGGCACCGCGCTCCACGGCCACCAGGTCGGCGTCGCTTCGGTCGTCACCGAGTACCTCCACTCCGGGGACATGGGGCGCTGGCAGAACGTCCACGACGCGCTGGGAGCCATCGGTGCGCCCACGACCGCCGAGGAACTGGGCCACTCCCCCGAGCAGTTCGTCGAGGCGATGACGACGGCTCACGAGATTCGCGACCGCTACACCATCCTCGGCGACGGCGTCAGCGAGGAGGCCGCTATCGAGGCGGCGACGGTCACCGGCGTCATCTAACGCCACCTCTTAGCCACGCGCAGGCTCCCCACGGGGTAAAACCTCTCCCAGTGAGCGAAGCTCCTTGGAGTCTGCGAGACGCTGAACGTCTCGCGATGGGACTAACATCCGCTTCGCACACTGTGTGCGCTCCGAGCACGCCGTTCGCTCGTCGAGTCAGTCGTCGCTCCGTGTGGTCCACTCCTCTCTGAGCAGACCGTACTGCACCATGTCGCGGTACTCACCATCCACGAACATGTCCCGACGGGTGCGCCCCTCCTCGGTGAAGCCGAGTGACTCCAGCAGCGCCCGCGAGGCGTCGTTGAACGCGAACGCGCCCGCACCGACGGCGGGGTGAGCGTAGGTCCGGAACGTGTAGTCGACGGCCAGCGCGACGGCCTCCTTGCCGTACCCCTCGCCGTGGACCTCGCTCACGAGGCCGTAGCCGAGTTCCGGGCGTCGCCAGGCGGCGTCCTCGACGTTGACGAAGCCGATGGCTCGGGTCTCGTCCTCCGCGGGCGACCCGCGACCGGCCGGTGGGTCGTCGAGGCAGACTGTGAACCGGTCAGCGTCGTCGTCGCGGGGCCACTCCGCGACCATCTCCGTGCGACTCGTCACCGGGTTCCCGAGTGGGAGACGGAGGGTCGGGTCGGTCCGCATGCGCTGGAGCATCGAGACGTCTTCCTCCTCGGTCGTCCGCAGCGTGACACGCTCGCCGCGTGCGACGAGTGCACCGGGCATGAGCGAACCGTCACCCGAGTCGAGGATAGGTCTTCTGTCACGACGTGCTGCACGGTCGGTCGACGGTCCCGTTCGTGACCGGTCTGACGACGGAGCCGACCGACCGGTTCAGATGCTGGACGCGAACGGCGCGTCCGTGCTCGTGCGCCACTGCCACTCCTCGCCGTCGACGTCGTCGGTTCGGCCGCCGTCGAACAGCGCGCCCAACCGGTACACCGGGTCGCGAGTGGCGTCGCTCGCGTCCGTGAGACAGAGGATGGTGATGCCGAGCAACCCCTCGATGCGACACCGACAGCCGGCGCGTTCTTCGAGGATACGGCACGCGCCCGCCTCGATGGACTCGCCGGTCGCGACGGCTCCCGTCGGGTCGGTCCACCCACCACCCCCGGGGACGGTCAGCGTGTCGCCACGGCTGTTCCTGATGCGGACGCCGGCGTCGACCACGCTCTGCTCGGCGAGTCCGCACAACTGGTCGTACGTCGGCGACGGCACCGGTAGCGTCGTCTGTCGGACCGGACACGGCCCGTACCGACCGCGAAGCGCCGAGAGCGCGGTTCGAACCCGCTCGTAGGTCTCCCCCCGAGACATACTGGCTCCGTTTGCGAACGTCGGGTATAAAACGCCCACACCGTTCGCCGGACCGACCGGTCGTCGAGTGAGAGCGACAGGAACGCCGGCGTCTCGGGAGTGTGAGCGTGCCGTTTCTCCGGGTCTCCGCGTCGGTAGCGCACGTCTACCTCCCGAAAAATGGCTCGTTAGCGAGACGTTATCCGCCGTGTACCTATCACCAGGGGGTGTCTCTGGAGAGTCATGTCAACGGGAAGGGACGGAGGGGTCGTCGTCGACAGGACGGAGCTGCTCGACGACCTCGAAACGACGACGCAGTTCTGGTACGCGGCCATCCTCGCGGTGGGGTTGTTCGGCCCGTTCGTCTACCTCACGCGGCCGATGCACGTCGACGAGTCGACGTTCCTCGTCCTCGGCGAGGCGATACTGAACGGGGCGACCCCCTACGTCGACCTCGTCGACCACAAACCGCCCGGCGTGTTCGCCGTCGGCGCACTGCTCGCGTGGCTCCCCGGCGAGAGCTACGTCGCCGCGCGACTGCTCGTCGGGGCGCTCCACCTGGTCTCGGCCGTCCTCGTCGTCGCGCTCGGGACGCGCCTGCGCGACCGCCTGACGGGGCTGGTCGCGGGGCTGCTGTTCCTCGTGGGCGTCTACCTCCCGCACTTCGACGGCTACTACTTCATGACCGAGCCGTTCTGTCTGGTCGCCCTGCTCGTCGCCGCGCTGGCGCTGTTCAGCGAGCGACAGGGCACCGACGCGCTCGCGGGCGTCGCCCTCGCCGTCGGCGTCCTGTTCAACCAGACCGTGTTCCTCGCGGGGCTGGTCGTCGTCGCGGCGACGCTGTTCGCGCTGCGTCGCCCCGAGAACCGTACCCGCGAGTTCGCGACGACGACGACGTGGCGGTACCTCTCCATCGGCGTCCCGTTCGTGACCGTGCTGGCGCTGACGCTCGCGCTCGCCGCCGTCGGCGGGTTCCTCGACGGCCTGCTGTCGTACGCCGTCTTCGTCCCGCTCACCGACTACAGCACGCCATTCGACCTGGGGGGCCACCTCCTCGCCGGCGCGTCGTACCTCCCGGTGTGGACGTTCGCCGCCGCGACGGTGGCCGTGCTGGCCGGTCGCGAACTGACCGGCACGCGGGTCGACGACCGCCTCTGGTTCGTCGTGTTCTGGCTCGTCATCCTCGGCTACCCCGGCGCGGTCGGGTTCAGCGGCGACCACAAACTCCTGTTCGCGTTCCCGGCCGCGGCGCTGCTCGCCGCCGTCGGTACGGTCTGGGTGTACGAGCACGTCGTCATCGACGTGTTCGTCGACGACGAGACGGTCGACTCCTGGGCGGTCGTCGGCATGCTCGCCGCCTGTGTCGTCTTCGTCTGTGGTATCGCGCTCGCAGCGAACGGCGTCTACGGCGTGACCATGGCCGACGAACACGTCGGACAGCAGGAAGCGAGCGCCGCCGCGCTCTCCGAACACGTCGACGGCGAGGCGTACATGCTGCCGTTCAACAACGACGTCGTCTACTTCTCGGACACCATCGAACCGGCCTCGACGTTCGTCGGACTGCCGTACTCCGAGGCGCTGGCCGACCGGGTGACGAGCGACCTCGCGGCGCAGGCGACGCCGTACGTCGTCGTCCCAGAGGGCCACCTGAACGACGACGGCACCATCGCCGCCGACACGGGCTACTTCCCCGAGACGAAGGGCCAGATCAACGCCTACGTCGAAGCACACTACGAACAGACCGTCACGGCCGGCGGCTACGTGGTGTTCGAACGGACGGACTGACCCGCTCGAACTCCCGGCTCCGTTCTCTGACTCCTCACACTTCTGGCGAGACGCGTCGCCCTCAGACGTGCTCGTCGAGGAACTCGACGACCGCCGAGTACGCCTCGATGCGGTTCTCCAGTTTCGAGAGGCCGTGGCCCTCGTCGTCGAACACGAGCGTCTCGACGGGGACGTGTTCGGCGGCCTGCTCCGCGACCTGTTCGGCCTCGCCCAACGGGACGCGCGGGTCGTTCGCGCCGTGGATGACGAACAGCGGCGCGCGGATGGCGTCGATGTTGTTGATGGGCGAGATGGACTCGAGGAACTCGCGGTCGTCGGCGAGACTGCCGTACTCCGCCTCGCGCAGTTCCCTGCGCCACTCGCCGGTGTTCTCCAGGAACGTGACGAAGTTGGCGATGCCGACGATGTCGACGCCGGCGGCCCAGAGCTCCGGATACTCGGTCATCGAGGCGAGCACCATGAACCCGCCGTAGGAGCCACCGTAGGCGACGAGACGGTCGGCGTCGACGGCCTCCTGCTCGGCCAGCCACGTCGCCGCCGCGTCGACGTCCTTCACCGAGTCCATGCGCTTCCCGACGTCGTCGAGGTGCGAGTACGCCTTCCCGTAGCCCGTCGAGCCACGCACGTTCGGTTCGAAGACGGCGTAGCCAGAGCGCAGGAAGAACTGCTTGAGCGGGTTGAACGAGGGCCGCCGCTGGCTCTCGGGGCCGCCGTGGATGTCGACGACGACCGGTGCCCCGCCCTCGGGCACGTCCTCGGGCAGCGAGAAGTACGCCGGAATCTCCCGACCGTCGAACGACTCGAACCTGACCAACTCGGGTTCGACGAACGTCGACTCGGGGATGCCGGCCGTCGATGCGAGCGTCCAGCGGTCGGTGTCGCCCGTCTCGACGTCCGCGAGGTGGACGTTCGTGTTCTGGGTGCTCGCCGTCGTCGTGAACGCGAACGCGTCGGCGTCCTCGTCGAACGAGACGCCGCCCGCGACGCCAGCCGGGAGGTCGATGTCGGTCACGTTCTCGACCGCCAGTCCGTCCGCCGAGAGGTCGCCCGCCCGGAGTTCGGTGTAACCGTCGACGTTCCGCGAGTAGACGAGGCGACCCGTCTCGTGGTCGATGGCGACGCCGTCGACGCTCCACTCGCCGTTGGCCTCGTCGTCGGGCAGCGTGACCCGCTCGCGGGACCCGTCCATCGCGAGTCGGTAGGCGTCGAGCGTGTCAGAATCGCGGTCGGTCGTCACGTAGAGGTACTCGCCGTCGGGGCCCCACGTCGCGCTCTGGTGGCGCTCGAACCCGTCGTGTTCGGTCAGCAGGTCCAACTCGCCCGTTTCGAGGTCGAGCACGTAGACGTCCTGGTCGAGCAGCGAGGTGGCCTGCGTGACCACCAGTCTGGAGTCGTCCGGCGAGAACCCGCCCGGCGAGTACCAGCCGTCGGACTCGAACACCAACTCGGCGTCGTCGCCCGTCTCGTCGCGGCCCTGGACGTAGACGTCGAAGACGCCCTCGTCGCGGCGGTTGGAGGCGAACGCGAACCGTTCGCCGTCGTGGCTCCAGCCACCCCAGAGGTGTTTGGCGTCGGGCATCTCCGTCAGCGGGGTTATCTCGCCCTCGGTGTCGCCCGCGAGGTCGAGGCGGTAGAACTGGAGGCGCTCGTTGCCCCCCTCGTCCATCCCGAAGACGAGTTCCTCGCGTTCGGGCGAGAACGTACAGAACGAGACCGCTTCCTCGTAGAACGTCCGCTGTACGGGCCAGCCGCGGGGTTCGTCCAGCGTCCAGACCTGCGCGGTCCCGGTCGTGTTCAGCAGGAAGGCGAGGGTCCCCGCTTCGGAGAGCGACGCGCCGTAGGCGCTTCTGATGTTGAGGTAGCGCTCGATGTCGTGCACGGTCGTGGCACGTCGGACCACGGCAAAGAGCTTCGGAAACCGGGCGAGGTCGTGGTGGTCGCCCGGAGTCGGATGGCGTTCGATGCCGCCACTCCCAGAACCTCGCCCGCTGTAATGAGACACACACGAAGAGTGAACGTGCAGCGAGTCACGAGAGTCGAGACGTCTGGAGTTTCCGGTACGCACCCACCGAGCGCCCCGGTGACCCGTCGGACACGCCGCCGACCGAGCGGGGGATTCATGTCGGGGGACGACCCACCGCGGATATGCACCTCGCCATCGTCGTGACGGAGACGCGCGACTGGCGCTCGCTCGCCCCCGCTCGTGAGACGGAGTTGACCCGTCGCTACGCCGAACAGCAGGTGGCGGCCGGCCACGACGTGACGGTGTTCTGTACGCAGTTCTGGGACGGCTACGAGTCGACGCTCCGACGCGACGGCGTCACCTACCGGGCGGTGACCGTCGCCCCCGCCGCGACGTCGTTCACGGCGCGTCTCCCCGCGTTGCTCGCGGCGGCCCGTCCGGACGTGGTCCACGCCGCGCCCACACCGCCGAGCGCGGTCCTCGCCGCGAAGCAGGGCGCACGCCTCGCGAGCGCACCGCTGGTCGTCGGCTGGGAGGGCCACGAACGGCCGACGGGACGGCTGGTCGGGCGAGCGGCGCGCGCTCCCGACGGCGTCACCGTCCCCTCGGGGTTGGTCGGGACGCGGGCGCGGAAGGCCGGCACGCCCGAGCGCCGCGTCCGGAACGTCCCGCAGGCCATCGACGCCGACCGCGTCGAGTCGGTCGACCCGACCGGCGACTACGACGTGGTGACGGCGACGCCCCTCGACGAACACGCCAACCTCGACGGCCTCCTGCTCGCACTGGCCGAACTCCGCCGCCGGGACTGGTCGGCGCTCGTCGTCGACACCGCCGCCGAGAGCAGTCGGTCGACCCGACGTGCGCTCAGGACCGACGGCGGAGCCAGCGGTACGGACGGGTCGACCGACGGTGATGCTGACGGGAGGCCGAGCGACTCGTCGAGCGTGTCGACACCCGCCGCGACGAACGGGGTCGGTACCGCCGAGGAGGGCGACGAGGGGGCGGCCGAGCAGTCGCCCCGGGACCGTCTCGCCGAGCAGCTCGACGACCTCCGAATCGCCGACCGCGTCACCGTCGTCGACGGACTGGACCGGGACGAGCGCCTCGCGTCCTACCGCGGCGCACACGTGTTCGTCCAGACGCGCGCTCGGGAGTACTTCGCCCGCGAACTGCTGTGGGCGCTGGCGTGTGGCTGTGTCGGTGTCGTGGAGTACCAGGCCGACTCCAGCGCCCACGAACTGCTCGTCGACCACCCGCGGGGCTTCCGCGTGACGACGCCCGAGGAGATAGAGACCGCCATCGAGGACGCCGCCGACCTGGAACGGTGGACCGTCGACCCCGAGATGCGCCGCTACGACTGGGAACGGGTCGCCGAGGAGTACGTCGAGTACTACCGAGAACTGGCGACGGCGTAGCCGCGGTGGCCGGTCGAGGCCACGGTCGCCGTCCCGGTCGGGTCGTTCACTCGTCGGCCGAGTCGTCCTCGAACCCCAGCGCGCGACGGTTCAGGGCGGCCTGTGCCCGGCGGAGGAGTTCCGAGGCGGCCTGGTGGGAGATGTTCGCCTCCGCGGCGAGTTCTTCGAGGCCGATGCGCCGCGGGACGTCGAAGTAGCCTTCACGGGTCGCCATCTCCAGGAGGTCGCGTTGCTTGTCGGTGAGACCGTACCCCTGGTGGTCGTCGGGACCACCCTGCTCCTCGTAGATGCGAGTCACCTCGTACCGCAGGTCGTGTTCGTCACAGAACGTCCGGAACCCGTCGAGGGCCTCCCGGTCGGGGAAGGCGACCTGGAACTGCCAGCCCTCGTTCGTCGCCGTCAGTCGCTGGATGATACTCGACTCCTCCATCAGTGCCGGGTAGACGCTCAGGTCTGCGTTCTCCTGTGAGAGCGTCAACTGGTAGAGGCGACGCGACCCGGCCTCGGTCTCCCGGCGGTAGTCGGTGACGGAGGGGTCGCCGTCGAGGCCGTCCTCGAAGCCGACCATGTCCTCGCCTTCGACCCAGGCGATGATGCGGTGGACGTCGTCGCTCGGGCGGTGTGACTGCTCCCAGATGAGGCGCATCTGGGGGGCAGCCTGAAACGTTGCGTGGAGTATGGGATGCTGGAGCGTGAATTCGACGAGTATCATCGTGACCGTTGAGTAGTAAACCACTCAACACCGTGCTCCCTTTTAACTGATGGCCAACGCACCGAGTGACATCCTCGCCGACCGACACTCTCGCCGACCGACTCGGCTCGGTCACTCGTAGCGCAGCGCGTCGATGGGGTCGGTTCGCGCGGCGTTCCAGGCGGGGTACAGCCCCGAGACGACGCCGACAAGGACGCCCACGACGACGGCGACGACCCCCCACTCCCAGGGGACGACGAACGGCAGGTCGACGAACACCGTCCCGGCGTAGCCGACGGCGAGGCCGGCGACGGTGCCGACGGCCGCGCCGACGACGCCGAGGACGGCCGCCTCGGTCAGGAACACCCCCAGCACGTCCCGGTCGCGCGCGCCGACGGCCTTCATGATGCCGATCTCGCGGGTCCGCTCGGTGACGCTGACGAGCATGATGTTCGCGATGCCGATGGCCCCGACGACCAGCGAGATGACCGCGACGCCGGTGACGAACGCCGTGAGCGTATCGAGGATGTCCCGCACCTGGTCGAGCAACTGCTCGTTGGTCTGGGCGACGAACTCGACGTTCGGCGCGACGAGCGTCGCGGCGTCGGACTCTTCGGCCAGGTACGTCAGCGTCCGTTCCCGCACGCCGCCGACCTGCTCGGGGCCGTCGGCGATGACGAACAGCGTCTGGTAGACCCGTTCGGGGTCGCCGCTGGTCGGTCCGGTGACGACCCGCTCGTAGAACGGGTCGGTCGGCAGGTAGACCCGCGGCCCCTGGGTGAACCCCTCGAACGGGTCCTGTGCGGTCGAGGTGTCGAGAACGCCGACGACGCGTACGTCCACCTCGCGGCCGTCTTCGAGCGCGAGCGTCAACGTGTCGCCCGCGCGCAGTTCATCCTCGAACAGCGCCGCGGCGGCGGGGTTGAGCACCGCCTCGTCGGCTCCCTGCCTGAACGAGCGGCCCTCCCGGAGGTCGTCGGGCGCGAAGTACGAGCGACCGTACGCCGTCGCCTGCTGGAGCGCGACGGTGTCGTTGCCGTCGCTCACCGTCGACAACCGAACGGTTCCGCGGGCGACGACCTGCCGGACGTCCTGCTGCCGGTCGAGTTCGCGGACGTCGCGGTCGGTGAACACCGGTTGTGCCCCCGCGCCGGGCGGGCCGCTGACCTCCGTCGGACTCGACCAGACGTTGACGTTCGACGCCCCCTCGCCGCCGAGGTCCCCGACCAGTCCCGCCTGGAGACTGCCGCCGAGGGTGACGAACGTGATGACAGCGGTGATGCCGATGACGACGCCGAGCACCGTCAGCCCCGAGCGGAGTTTGTGCCCCCGAATGGCGCTCAGACTCATCCCGACGGACTCGCCGAGGTCCATCAGCGGCGCAGCGTCTCGACGCGCTCGACGCGCCCGTCGAGGACGTGGACGATGCGTTCTGCGTGTTCGGCGACGGCGCGTTCGTGAGTGACCAACAGGACGGTGTTGCCCTCAGTGTGTAGTTCGTCGAACAGCGCGAGGACGGCGTCGCTCGTCGCCGAGTCGAGGTTGCCGGTCGGTTCGTCCGCGAGCAGGATGGCGGGGTCGTTCGCCAGCGCTCGGGCGATGGCGACGCGCTGGCGCTGGCCGCCCGACAGTTCGTTCGGCAGGTGGTCGAGGCGGTCGCCGAGACCGACCCGTTCGAGCAGTCGGCGGGCACGCTCGCGGCGCTCGGGACGGGGGACGCCGGCGAACACCATCGGGAGGGCGACGTTGTCGAGGGCGGTCAGCCGCGGCATGAGGTTGAACGTCTGGAAGACGAAGCCGACCTCGGCACCGCGAACCCGCGCCCGTTCGGACTCGGAGAGGCTGCTCGCGTCCGTGCCGCCGATGGTCACCGCGCCGTCGGTCGGCGTGTCGAGCAACCCGACGACGTTCATCAGCGTGCTCTTTCCCGAGCCACTGGGTCCCATGACGGCGGTGTACGAGCCACGGGGGAGGTCGAGGGAGACGCCCGCCAGCGCGTCGACCGGTTCGCCCCGGTCGTAGCGCCGCCGGACGTCCCGGAGGGAGACGGCCGACTCGACGGTCGTCTCGGGAACGGTAGCCATACGGCTAGCAGGCGAGGAGGCTGGATAACGGTTTGCTCGCTACCGATACTCGGAGATGTCGACCGTGAGATCGGACGAGAGCCAACCGTCACAGTTGCCTTCTTCGACGAGGAGGGTCCGTCCCGGAGCGGTCGAACACGCGGTCGCACGGACGACGTCGTCGGGTTCGGACTCCCACTCGGACGAGAGCGCCTCGGCGGAGTCGTCACGATTTCCCTGGGAGCGAGTCACAGCAGTGGTTTAGGAGGGCCTAAACTTAAGCTGTGCGACTCGGTATCGGCCGGGTTCCCGACAGACCGGCCCCGGTGAGAGTTCGCCCCGTCGAACTGTCGACCGGCGGAAACGTTTTGCTCCGGACCGACCCACCGACTTCCCATGGAGTCGCCGTTCGACGACATCGCGTTCCTCGCTCGCTCGCCCAACCGCGTTCGGGTCCTCGCGGCGCTGTCGTCGGGGCCGCACACGCGCGACGACCTGCGCTCGACGACCGACGTCAGCGCGGTGACGGTCAAGCGGAGCGTCGCCGACCTCCTCGAACGGGGGTGGGCCGAGGAGGTCGCCCCGGCAGGAGGCGGGCGAACCTATCGGACGACCCGACTCGGCGACCACGTCCTCGCTGACTTCTCGCGGCTGGAGACCACCGTACGGGCGGCCCAGCGACTCGGGCCGGTCGTCGAGTGGTTGCCCGAAGACCTCCTCGACCTGGACCTCCGGGTGTTCGCGGACGCGTTCGTCCTCGACCCCGACCGCTACGACCCGACGGCGCAACTGGACCGGTGGCTCGACCTGACGCGCTCGGCCGAGCACACGACGCTCGTGACGAACGTCGTCTCCGAGGTGCTCCTCGACGCCTACCGCGACTGCATCGTCGACGGTGGGATGCGGTTCGAGGCCGTCCTCTCGGCGAGTGCGGCCGACCGCGTCGACGCATCGCCCCGGATGCGGGCGTGGACCCGCGAGATGCTCGACACGGACCGGGCGACGCTGTACCGCTCGGAGGCGTCGCTCCCGCACGTCGTCGGCGTGTTCGGCGATACGGTCGGCGTCGTCGCGACGGACGACTACGGCGCGACCCGCGTCGGTATCGAGAGCGACGCCGAAGCGGTCCGGGAGTGGGCGCGGGCGACCTACGAGCGCTACCGGGCGGACGCGACGCCGTTCGTCCCCACCCCCGACGACTGACCGCTCGCCCGACTGGATCCCGCCGGCGGAAACTCGAAGGACACGCCGTGTCGAACGAACACGTCGTGTCGACCCGACCACGCCGTGCGATTATCTCGGCCGGTACCCTCGATACGGACGAGCGACGAACCCGTCCTCGGAGGGATACTATGCCCGTCTACGAAGCACACTACACGTTCAGCGACGCACAGGGCGGTCGCCAGCAGGCGACGATGAACCACGCGATGACCGTCCTCGGCGAGTTCCAGGCCGACGGCGTCCCGATTCGACATCTCGGCACGACGCTGTCGTTCGACGCCGCGGGCGTGCCGACCGACGCGGTCGCCCGGTTCGACGCCCCGACCGTCGGGACCGTCGGCTGGTACTGCTACCTCGCGGAACTCCCCATCAGCGGGTTCCGCCGGGTCGAGGAGTCGACGCCTCCGGCGGAGGCTCGGGCGGTCTCGGCGTAGACCGCCGTCACTCCTCGTCCGCGTCGTCGAGCGCGTGGGCGGTCCGGACCGCGACGACGTTCTCGGGGACGTCGTGGACGCGGACCACGTCCGCTCCGCGGTCGGCGGCCAGTGCCGAGGCGGCGATGGTGCCCGCGGAGGCGTCGCCGGCGTCCTCGCCGACCAGCGAGAACATCGACTTGTGGGAGTGGCCGATGAGGACGGGACAGCCGAGCGCGTGGAACTCGTCGAGTCGGCTCAGCAGTTCGAAGTTCTCGCGTTTGGACTTCCCGAACCCGAGCCCCGGGTCGACGATGATACGCGAGCGGTCCAGCCCCGACTTCTCGGCGAGGAGGACGCGCTCTCTGAGCTGTTCGACGACGTCCTCCACGACGTCGTCGTACTCCACGTCCGTGTCCGGGTCGACCGGCGCGTCGATGGAGTGCATCACGACCGTCGGGGGCTGGTACTCCGCGAGGACCTCGCGCATTCCGGGGTCGTCGAGGCCCGTCACGTCGTTGATGATGTCCGCACCCGCCTCCAGGGCCGCGCGGGCGACCGGGGCCTTCCGCGTGTCGACGGAGACGAGCGCGTCGAGGTCCGCGACGGCCTCGACGAGCGGGACGACGCGTTCTATCTCCTCCTCGACCGAGACGGGGTCCGCACCGGGACGGGTCGACTCGCCACCCACGTCGAGGATGTCGACGCCCGCCTCGACCATCGCCTCGGCGCGCTCGCGGGCCTCCGCCAGCGCGTTGTACTCCCCGCCGTCGTGGAACGAGTCGGGCGTGACGTTGATGATACCCATGACCGCCGTTCTGGCCTCCCAGGGGTACTCGGGGGGGTCGGTCTCGACGTCGAGCGTCTCCCGGAGTCGGTCGGCGACCTGCTGGAGGCCGAACGGCTGGTCGTCGAGTTTCGCGAGCAGGCGCTTGAACTGCGAGAGCGTCCCCATCAACACCACGTCGAGCGGTTCGTGGTCCTGCGTCGACAGCCCCGAGGTGGCACACTCACCACCGAGTGACAGCATCTCCTCTTTGAGGTACTGGGCCTGTCGCGGCCGAACGCGGGTCTTGACGACGCGGTGGACGCCCTTCCCGCGCATCCGCCAGACGCCGCCTTCGGTGACGTCGGCCGATTCGAGGACGGCGCGGGCCTCCTTCAGGTCCGTGACGCGTTTGGGTATCTCGGGAGCGACCCACGACTCGCGGGCCTCCGCGACGACGTACAGCGAACCCGTCAGCAGGACGGCGTCGCCGGGGGCGGCCGCTTCGCGCGCTCGGGCCAGCGCGTCCGGGACGTTCCCACCGACGTGGACCTCGTCCGCGCGGTCCTCGGCCCGGAAGACGCGAGCGAGCGCCTCGGGCGACTCGGCGCGGTCGGTGTCCGCCCGGCAGGTGTAGACGTGGTCGGCGCGGGGGAGCGCCGCGACCATCTCCGCGTGGTCCTTGTCGCTCATCGCGCCGAACACGAGGTGCAGGTCGTCGTAGTCGAACTCCGCGAGCGTCTCGGCGACCGTCACACAGCTTCCCGGGTTGTGCGCCCCGTCGAGCACCGTCAGCGGGTCGCGCTCCATCACTTCGAAACGGCCGGGCCAGTGGGCGCTGGCGAGACCGCGAGCGAGCGTCGGTTCGTCGAGGGGGACGTCCAGCGCGTCGGCGACCTGCCGGGCGAGGACGGCGGCGACGCCCGCGTTCGACGTCTGGTGGGCACCGAGTTGTGAGAGGCGAGTCTCGACCGACCAGTCCGGGCCGTCGAGCGCGATTCGCCCGGACAGCCCTTCTCGACCCTCGTAGCGGGCGCGGACGTCGGGCGGTTCGGCCCGGTCGGTGTCGTCGTCCGCACCGACCGTGACGACCGACTCGACCTCGTCGCGGACGGCCGCCAGCGCCTCGCCGGTCGTCGCGGTGACGAGTGGTGACCGCCCGGCGACCTGGGCCTTGTCGCGTGCGATCTCCGCCTCGGTGTCGCCCAGCAGGTCCGTGTGTTCGAGCGTGACCGTCGTGACCGCGCTCGCCAGCGGGTCGACGACGCTGGTCGCGTCGTAGCGCCCGCCGATGCCGACTTCGAGGACGGCGACGTCCACCTCCGCTCGCGCGAACGCCCACAGCGCGAGCACCGTCGTCGACTCGAAGAACGTCGGACAGTCGCCCGCGGCCGCAGCGTCGAGCGTGTGCTCGCGGGTCGCCTCGACGAACTCACGGACCGCGCGTTTGGTCACCTTCCGGCCGTCGATGCGGACGCGCTCGCGGAGGTCGGAGAGGTGTGGCGAGGTGAACAGCCCCACGTCCAGGCCGGCCTCGCGGAGGGTGCGTTCGACCATCCGTGCGGTCGAACCCTTCCCGTTCGAGCCGGCGACCTGGACGCAGACGAGGTCGTCCTGGGGGTCGCCGAGAGACTCGCAGAGCGCCCGTGTCGCGTCGAGGCCCTTGCGCGACGGGTACCGGCGCAGGTCGAAGAGGAAGTTCGCGGCCTCGTGGTACTCCATGCCAACGGGTGTGCGCCGTCTCGGTTTTAGCCTATCGAAGTCCACGATTCCGACCCGCGACGCGCACCCGAAAGTATTCACCCGGACAGTCTGCGGTGTTGATATGAAGCGTCGTCGCCTGCTCACGCTCCTCGGCGCGGCTGCCCTCCCCGTGGCCGGCTGTCTCGACACGACCGAGTCACCCGGCACACCGTCCAGCGACACGACCGCTCCGTCGTCGGAGACGGCTACGGAGTCGCCGTCGTTCGCCGTCGAGAACGTCGGAACGCGGCGGCAGGCGCTCACGTCGGGCGTCCACCTCGACGTCGCCGCCCACGCCGGCACCCAGTTCGTCGGGTTCGACGTGACGGAGACGGGGACCCCGACGCACCGGACCCGTCTCGGCTCGCAGTTCGCCGTCGACCTCGACGGGACTCGATACCCAGACGGGTACGACACCGTCACGAACACGCTCGGCGTCGTCCCGCGCGTCGGTGTGCCGGTCCCGGACGACGTCGCTCCCGACGAGGGGGCCATCCTCCAGGTCGACGGCGACGCCGTCGTCGACCGGTGGGCGCTCTCCGAGGAGACGCTGACCGCCCTGGCGAGTCCCGCCGCGTTCGTCGTCGAGTCGGTCGAAGTCCCCGAGACGGCCGAACCGGCGTCGTTCGAGGCGTCGGTCACGGTCCGCAATGAGGGGTCGGGAGACGGGGTCTTCCTCGCGGAGTTCGGTGCGGCCGTCGTCTCTGACGTGGCCGAAGTCGAGTTCGCGGTTCCGGCGGGCGAGTCGGTCACTCACACGGAGACGATACCGACGGAGGGCGTCGAATCGGTCGATGGCGACGTACTCCCAGTCGTGTACGACGACGGGTACTCACGCCGTCGACGGGAGGTCACCGTCGAAGCCGGCGGGTAGCGCGACCAGTCGCGGGAACGGCAGACAGCACAGCCCCAGGACGAGCGTGTCGGCGGCGAGCGCCAGCCACCACGTCGTCGCGACGACCCGCGGCCCGAGCGCGAACAGCACGCTGCACGCCAGCAGCGCGGGCCAGAGCCAGCGGTGCCGTCGCATCACGACGCCCCACGCCGAGACGATGCGGGCGCTCGTCGCGGGCCACGTCCGAGGCGTCGCGAGGTCGTAGTGCAACGCCCGGTCGTCGGGGTACGAGCGCATCCGGGCGGCCGCGACGAACAGGTCGACGTGCGCGAACGCGAGGAGGCCGAACGTGGCGAGCGCCCACCCGAACCAGAACGGTATCGCCGGGCCGCCCCCGTTCGCTGCCCCGAGCGTGAGCACGCCGACGCCCGCCCCGACCAGCGCGGCGACCCGGTGCCAGCCGCGGTCGGCGGCGGCGACCGCCCGATGGCGGACCCGGGCGCTCCGAGTCGCCCAGAGCGTCGCGTACGGGAGGCCGACCGCACCGACGACGAGGGAGAGCAGCATCTACGTGGCTCCTCGTCGGCCACCGACAAACGCCCTCCGGCGGAGCGGGTCGCGCCCCGTTCGACCGGTCCGTCACCGGGGTCGCCACGCAGTGGCAGGCACCAGTGACACTCCCCGTCGGCGAGTCGTCCGCGGTGGATGACCGAATACACGCTGCACGTCCCCTCGATTCGTGGCACGACGAAGAACGCACCCGACATGCCGTACCAGGAAGACGACTTCGCGACCGACGACCTCGCGGACATCGACGACTACTTCCTGCTGTCGACGTCCGACATCCCCCCGGAGGGGTTCGACGACCTCTACATCCCGGTCGCACACCTCGACCAGCGACTCAGCCTGCCGCTCCTCCGCCGGGCGGTCGAGGAGCTGGACACGCTCGAAGACCTCGACGCCGAGACGAAGAAGGCGACCATCGACATGATTCACGACCTCGCCGAGTGCTTCCCCGACGAGGGGCTCGACGCCGGCTACGACGGCTAACCGAGGTCTCAGACGGTCGATGTTGGCGGTCGAGTCGGTCGTACTCGAACCCCCGTCCGACTCGTAGCACTCACCCGACGAACGTCTGGAACTGCGTCGCTTCGCTCAGTCGTGCCGGAAACTCCGCTGTCCGGTGAACGCCATCGCGATGCCGAGTTCGTCGCACGTCTCGATCACGTCGTCGTCGTTGACGCTCCCGCCGGGCTGGACGACGGCCTCGATACCGGCGTCGGCCGCCTCCTCGACGCCGTCGGGGAACGGGAAGAACGCGTCCGAGGCCATCACGGCACCGGCAGCGTCCTTCCCCTCGGCGTGCTCGTCGGCCTTCATCGCCGCGAGGCGGACCGCGTCGACCCGGGAGACCTGTCCCATCCCGACGCCGACCGTCTCGGTGCCGTCGGCGAACACGATGGCGTTGGACTTGACGTGCTTAGCGACCTGCCAGGCGAACAGCATCGTCTCGACCTGCTCGTCGGTCGGTTCTTGCTCGGTGACGAACTCCAGGTCCGCGCGGGTGAGACGCTGCTCGTCGCGCTCCTGGACCAGTCGCCCGCCCGTGACGGGTTTCACCGTGTAGTGCTCCCCCGCTGCTTCGGGGGTGTCGAGTGAACCAACGTCCAGCACGCGCAGGTTCTCCTTCTCGCGGAGCACCGCGAGCGCGTCGTCGCTGTAGCCCGGCGCGACGACGACCTCCTTGAACGAGTCGACGACCAGTTCGGCGGTCGCGGCGTCACACTCGCGGTTGAGCGCGACGATGCCGCCGAAGGCGCTCATCGGGTCCGTCGAGAGCGCGTCGGCGTAGGCGTCGGCGAGCGTCTCGGCGGTCGCACAGCCCGCGGGGTTGGTGTGTTTGATGACGGCGGCGGCGGGCGCGTCGAACTCCGCCGCGAGCGCGAGCGCGGCGTCGGCGTCGTTGTAGTTGTTGTAGCCCATCCCCTTCGCGCCCTCGTTCAACTGCTCGGCGTGGACGACGCTCGCCTCGTCGGTCGGGGTCGCGTACAGCGCGGCGTCCTGGTGGGGGTTCTCGCCGTAGCGCAGGGTCTCGACGCGGTCCGCGGAGGCGAGGTCCCGGGCGGGGAACGTCCCGTCGTCGTCGCCCTCGACGGTCACGTCGCCCCTTTCGACGGTGACGCTGTCCTCGGCGAACCACCGGACGGCGCGCGGGTACGCCCGGAACTCGCCCTCGTAGAGGACGCGCTCTTTCAGGTCGGCCTCGTCGTCGCCCTCGTAGACGGGGACCGGCTCCTGCGTGACGATGGGGCCGCCGTCGACCTCGCTCTCGACGACGTCGCCCGCCTCGTCGACGGCGTCCGTGACGACGTGGACGGTACAGCCGGTGACGCGAGCGCCGGCGTCGAGCGCGTCGCCCCAGGCGTCCGTGCCGGGGAACGACGGGAGCAGGGAGGGGTGGACGTTCAGCGTCGTCGGCGCGGCGTCGAGGAACGTCTCCGAGAGCACGCGCATGTAGCCGTCGAGACAGACCAGCTCGAAGTCGTAGCCGTCGAGCGCGTCGAGGACGCGTCGTTCGTGGTCGCGGCGGTCCTCGCCCTCGCGCGGCGGGACCGTCTCGGTCGGAATCCCGCGTTCGGCCGCCGCGTCCAGCACCGGCGCGTCCTCGCTCGTCGCGAGGACGACGGCCAGTTCCGCGCCGCCCGGCGCGCGGTCGGCGATGTTCAGGAGGTTGCGCCCACGGTTGCCCGCCATCCCGGCGATGTGCATGTGCGAACACCCCCGGGGGAGACCCAAAGCGGTGTCGGTTCGAGGGCACGGTCGTGGCCGAAAATGCCGGTGAGGGCCGACAGTTTGTGCACGTTAGTGGGTATATCGGCGTCGTCTCGGACGACGGCCGCGGGTCGACACTGACAGTCGTTCACGCGCGTTCGCCGGTTCGACACGCTTTTTCGGGGACCGTCCAGTACCTCGCGTATGGAATCCCCACTCGACGCCATCTCGCCGCTCGACGGCCGGTACTCGACGTACACGGCCCCGCTGGCTCCCTACGCCAGCGAGGCGGGCCTGATGCGCGCTCGTGTCCACGTCGAGGTGGAGTACCTCGTCGCGCTCGCGGACCTCGACGCCACGCCGCTGTCGATTCCCGAGTCCGACCGCGAGGGACTCCGCTCGCTCTACGAGTCGTTCGGCTACGAGGACGCCACGCTCGTCAAGAAGTTCGAGACCGAGGGCCACGGCGAGTTCTCGGCGACCAACCACGACGTGAAGGCCGTGGAGTACTTCGTCCGCGACTCGTTCCCCGAGTACGCCCCGTGGATTCACTTCGGCCTCACGAGCGAGGACGTCAACAACCTCGCCCACCGCCTGCTCGTCCGCGACGCCGTCGAGGAGGTGCTCGTCCCACAGCTGCGCTCGGTGCGCGACGACCTCGCCGAGATGGCCCGTGAACACCGCGACGTCCCGATGCTCGCGCGAACGCACGGCCAGCCGGCCACGCCGACGACGTTCGGCAAGGAGATGGCCGTCTACGCCGCCCGTCTCGGGAAGGCGCTCGGTGCTATCGAGACGACCGCCCTCGCCGGGAAACTGGCGGGTGCGTCGGGAACCTACGCCGCTCACCGAGCGGCCTATCCCGACGTCGACTGGCGCGAGTTCTCTCGGGCGTTCGTCCACTCGCTCGGCTTCGAACACGTCTCGCTGACCACGCAGGTCAACCCGTGTGACGACCTCGCCGAACTGTTCGACGCGTTCCGCCGCGCGAACGACGTGTTGCTCGACCTGGACCTCGACGTCTGGCTCTACGTCAGTCAGCGCTACCTCGGGCAGGAGGCGGCCGCGGGCGAGACGGGCAGTTCGACGATGCCCCACAAGGTCAACCCCATCGACTTCGAGAACAGCGAGGGAAACCTCTCGAAGGCGAACTCGGACCTGCAGTTCCTCGCGGACTACGTCACCACCTCGCGCCTCCAGCGCGACCTCTCGGACTCGACGGTCAAACGCACCATCGGGAGCGCGCTCGCCCACTGTCTGCTCGGCTACCAGAAGACCCAGAACGGACTCGGGAAGGTCGTCCCCAACGAGCAGGTGATGCGCGAGGACCTCGACGCCAACCCCGCGGTCATCGGCGAGGCCGTCCAGACCATCCTCCGTCGGGAGGGCCACGCCGACGCCTACGAGCGCGTCAAGGAGGCGACGCGCGGTCGGGAGGTCACCATCGAGGACTTCCACGAGATGATTCGCGCACTCGACGTGGACGAAGCCGTCCGCGAGGAACTGCTCGCTCTCACGCCCGCCGGCTACACCGGCTACGGCGCGGAACTGGTCGACGAACTGGACTGACGCACGCGTCCCTTTTCTCGCTCGACCGCCGAGGTCGAGTGTCATGTTCACGGACCGCACGAACGCCGGCGAGCGACTCGGTCGGGTGCTCCGCGAGCGCGGGACGACCGCGGACGTGGTCCTCGCCATCCCACGCGGTGGCCTCCCGGTCGGCCGGGCCGTCGCGGACGCGCTCTCGACGCCCGACCACCCGGTCCCGCTCGACGTGGTCGTCGCGCGGAAACTCGGCGCGCCGGGCAACCCCGAACTCGCCGTCGGCGCGGTCGGGGCCGACGGTGCAGTCTGGCTGAACGATGCCCTCGTCGAGCGACTCGGCGTCTCCGAGGGCTACCTGGAGCGCGAACGCGACCGGCAGGAGGCGGCCGTCCGCGAGAAACTGACCCGGTACAGAGCGGGTCGACCCCCACTCGACCTCGCGGGGAAGACCGTCCTCGTCGTCGACGACGGCGTCGCCACCGGCGCGACCGCCATCGCCTGTCTCCGGACCGTCCGCGAGGCGGGGGCCGACCGCGTCGTCCTCGCCGTCCCGGTCGCCTCCCCCGACACCGTCGACCGTCTCCGGTCGGTTGGCGACCAGGGACCGACCGCCAGCGGTGCGTCGCACCGCCCCGTCGCGGACGAGGTAATCGCCGTCGAGACGCCGCCGTACTTCGGCGCTGTCGGCCAGTACTACCGCTCGTTCGCACAGGTCGGGGACGCCGAGGCGCGGACGTACCTCGACAGGTCACCCGACTGAACACTTTTGTACTCGTAGGTGGACAGTCGAACCGAATGTCCTCCAACGACGAGAACGGCTGTCCGAAGTGCGGTCACACCGAGGTCGACGTCGGTGAGATATCGACGACCGGCGGCGGTCTGAGCAAGATGTTCGACATCCAGACGAACAAGTTCCGGGTCGTCTCCTGTACGAACTGCGGCTACTCCGAACTGTACCGCGACGTGGGGTCCCGTGGCAGCGACCTCGCCGACGTCTTCTTCGGGTGAGTCGATGGCGAACAGCTACTCGCGGCGTCACCAGTCGACGCCCCTCGGCATCTGGCTCGTCGCCGGCCTCGCCATCGTCGGCGGCCTGTCGAGCGTCGCTGCCGGCCTCGGCCACATCGCCTCGGTGTGGGGAATCCCCATCGGCGTCCTCGTCCTCGCGTTCGGAGTCGCCGAACTGCTCGTCGGCCTCGGCCTGCTGACCCGCAGTCGCACCGCCTACCGCTGGGCGCTCACCATCCACGCCGTCGGCGGCCTGCTCGACCTGGTCGGCGGGAACCTCCTCGGGGTGCTGTTCTCGGTGGTCGTCGTCGGCTACCTGCTGACGAAGTCGGCGTACTTCCGCTGAGCCACCCGGTCGCTGACTTCCGACTCAACGGTCGCCGAGCGCCGCCAGCGCACCCTGGAGCACCTCGCTCGCTCGCTCCACGTCGCTCCGGCGGACGTACTCCCGGCGCGCGTGAGCGACCGGTCCCACCTCGTCGACGAGGACGCCCGGCCCGAAGACGACGACCGGGGCGGGCGCGAAGTACGACGCCTCGGTCGCCGCGGTGAACGGTCGAGGCGCGTCCGCCCCTGCCGCCTCGAACGCCGCCACGAGCGGGTGGTCGGTCGGCGTCGCGAACGCTTCGAGGAACGGCGTCGGGCGCTCGGTCAGCGAGAACGACACCTCGGCGTCGGGGACCGGTCCGTCGGCGAGCGCCGTCCGGAGGTGCTCGTTCAGCGCCCGTTCGTACCCGGCGGCGGTCTCGGGCGGGACGCTCCGTCGGTCGACGGTCACCGTCGCCCGTTCGGGGAGTTGGTTGGCGGCTTCACCCCCCGCGAGGACGGTCGGAGTGAGCGTCGGCGCGCCCAACTGCTCGTCTGTTCCAGGGCCGTGTTCGTCGTCGAACGTCCGGAGCGCACCCAGCACCGACTCCATCGCGGCGGTCGCGTTCACGCCATCGTCGGGGTGGGCGGCGTGGGCGGCCTCGCCCGTTACCGCTACGGCTCCCTCGAATCGACCCTTCGCGGCGGTGCAGACCGCCAGGTCGGTCGGTTCGCCGACGACGTAGCAGTCGGCGTCCAGGTCGAGTGCGTGCGCGCCGGCGCTCGTCGTCTCCTCGTCGGGCGTCAACGCGAGCGTGAGGCGGCCCGGCGGGTCGACGTGGAGGAACGCGTCGAGCAGCGCCGCCAGCGGTCCCTTCGCGTCGCACGCGCCACGGCCGAGGACCACGTCCCCCTCGGGGTCGCTCGGCGCGGCCCCGTCGGCGTCGGGCGGTGAACTCGCTCGTTCGAACGGGACGTGCGGCGGGACGGTGTCGAGATGGGTGTTGAGTACGACGTGCGGGTCCCCCGCCCCACGGGTGGCGAGGACGTTGCCCGCGTCGTCCACGTCGGGGTCGTGGCCCCATCCAGTGAGCGTCTCGACCACGAGGTCGCGCATCGCGCCGGGCGACTCGTGAGAAGCGGTCCGGACCGCGCGTTCGTGGAACGCGAGCGGGTCGAACTGGTCGCTCCCGGTCATCGCTGGACCGGAACCGTCGTCTCGAACTCGCGGACCGCCGGGCCGCGCAGGAACGCCTCGTCGTCGGTGACGCGAATCGACAGCGGGCCGCCGGGGGGTCGGACCGTCACCCACTCGTCGTCGACGAGACCGCGTCGTCGGGCGACCGCACCGATGGCAACCGCGCCGGTCCCGCAGGCGTCCGTCTCGCCCTCGACGCCGCGTTCGTAGGTCCGTTGTGCGAACCCCTCCGCCGTGGCCGTGGCGAGGACGACGTTCGTCCCCTCGGGGAAGGCGTCGGCGTGGCGGACCGCCGGCGCGACCGCGTCGAGGTCGACCGTGTCCGCATCTTCCACGAACGCGACGGCGTGCGGGACGCCGGTGTTCACGGCCGTCACAGTCAGTCCCTCGACGGTCTCCTCGACGAGCGGGTCGGTACGGTCGGGAGCGAGCGGCACGTCTTCCGGCGCGAACGACGGGCGGCCCATCGCGACGGTCACCGTCGCGTCGTTCTCCTCGGTGCTCTCGACCACGGTCGAGGGCCGCTCTCCCGCTGGTGTGACGACCACCACCTCGGCCGGTTCGTCCCGTCCGACGCCGAGTTCGCGAGCGCCCCACAGCGCCGCACAGCGGACGCCGTTGCCACACATCTCGGCGATAGAGCCGTCCGGTTGGTGGTGGGTCATCTCGACGCGAGGTGGGTCGGCCTCGTCGTCCACCCGTAAGAACAACAATCCGTCCGCGCCCGTCCGCTTGGATTCGGGGTGTGAGACGCCCGTCTCTCGGTCACAGTGGTCGGCGGTGAACGCGAACCGGTCGTCGACGGGTGCGTCGCTCTCGACGACGAGGAAGTCGTTGCCCGCGCCGTGGTACTTCTCGACCCGAATCGCGTCGCTCACGACTGCTCACCTCCCTCCAGTCGAGTCAGGTCCGCCAGCGTCTCCCGACGTGCGACCGTCTCGCCGTCGAGCGTGACGACGGCGGGGCGCGGTCGGGAGTTGTACGTCGAGGCCATCTCGTAGCCGTACGCGCCGGTCGTCCCCACCGAGAGCAGGTCGCCGCGCTTCGGTTCGGGCAGCACGCGCTCTTCGCCGAGGACGTCCGCGGTCTCACAGACCGGGCCGGCGACGAGACACGACGTCGGCACGCGGTCGTCGATGGACGCCGAGAGACTGCGAACCTCGTGGTAGGCGTCGTACAGCGCCGGCCGGAGCAGCGTCGTCATCCCGGCGTCGACGCCGACGACGGTCGTCTCGGCGGTCTCCTTGACCGCCGTCACCTCTGTCAGTAGGATGCCCGCGTCGGCGACGACGTACCGGCCCGGTTCGACGACGAGGCGCGCGTCACAGTCGAACGCCGCGCGGGTGGCGTCTGCGACCGCGTCGAGGTCGAGCGGCGGGTCCTCTCGACGGTACGGCACGCCGAACCCACCGCCGACCGAGACGAACTCGGGTGACTCGTCGAGTTCGTCGGCTAGCATCGCCATCCGTCCGACCAGCACCTCGTGGGCCGACAGGTCGTCGCCCGAGACGCCGCTACCGACGTGGGCGTGGAGGCCGACGAACTCGCCGACCTCGCTCGCGGCGCTCGCCGCGTCGGTCGCGTCGTCGAACGGGACGCCGAACTGCGGGGCGTCGCCGGTGGTCACCTTCGCGTGGTGCCCTGCCCCGACCTCGGGGTTGACCCGGACGCAGAGCCGTCCGTCGTAGCCCCGCTCGGCGAGTGCGTCGAGCGTCGTGCGTGCGCCGACGGTGACCGTCAGGTCCGCACCCTCGCGCCACCACTCGACGACCGCGTCGAGGTCGGCGGCGGGCGGGTTGACGGCGGTGTAGCGCACCTCCTCGGGGGCGAACCCAGCGTCGAGCGCGCGCCGGACCTCCCCGGCGGAGGCACACTCCGCGCCCAGTCCCGCGTCCTCGACGGTCTCGAGGACCGTCCGGGCGGTGTTGGCCTTCACCGCGTAGTCGACCGTGGCGTCGGGGAACGCACCCAGGAGGCGCTCGCAGTTCTGTCGGACCCGGTCGGGGTCGACGACGTACAGCGGCGTCCCGAACTCGCTCGCGAGGTCCCGAAGGCGGTCGGCCTCCCAGTCGGCAGGTCGACGGACGGCCGAGTTCTCGGTAGTCCCGTCACCGGTGTTCGACTCGCTCATTCGCGCAGTGCGCCCTCCCGTTCGGTGGCCTCCAGCGTCTCCTCCTCGACGTGGGTCGCGACGACGGCGGGCTTGTACGCCCCACCGCCGTCGAACAGGTCGTGGTCGGCGACGCTGGACTCGACGTAGCGCGTGAACGCCCGCCGTTCGGGTGGGAGGTGGCCGTAGACGACCTCCTCCTCGACGAGGTCGTACACCGGGATACGCGGCGTGAGGAGTGTGTTCTCGCCGACGACGCTTCCCTCGCCGACGACGAACCCGGAGGTGACCCGACAGCCAGCGCCGAGCGAGACGTCGTCCTCGACGACGACGGGTGCGCTCTCGACCGGTTCGAGGACGCCCCCCAGGAGCGTGTTCGCACCGAGTTTCACGTCGTCGCCGACCTGCGCACACGACCCGACGGTGTCACAGGAGTCGACGAGCGTCCGGTCGCCGACGTACGCGCCGACGTTGACGAAGCTCGGACTCATCATGATGGCGTCGTCGCCGAGGTACGCACCCCGGCGAATCACGGTGCCGTCGGGCGTGTTGCGCGTGCCACGCCGGGCGAGGTCGGCGGTGTCGCGCAGCGGGAGCACGTCGTTGTAGCCGACGTCGCCGTACGTGCGCTGTCGGGACCGACGGAGTGCGAAGTTGAGCAGGATGCCGCGCTTGACCCACTCGTTGGCGGTCCACTCCCCGCCACTGCTCTCCGCGGCCCTGACCTCGCCCGCCTCCAGCGCGTCGAGGAACGCGTCGAGCGTCGCGAGGTGTGCGTGGGTCGCGTCGCTCGCCGTCAGGCCGTCCTCTCGTCGCTGCCACAGGTCCTCGACGTCGGCTTCGAGCGCGTTCGTGTTCGTCATTCCAGCACCTCCGCGAAGTCGTACCAGCCGGCGTCACGACCGACGAGCCACTCGGCGGCGTCGAGCGCGCCGGCGGCGAACACCCGCCGACTGCCGGCGCGGTGGGTGAGCGTCAGCGTCTCGTCGTCGCCGGCGAACAGCACCTCGTGTTCGCCGCGGATGTCGCCAGCACGCCGAGCGTGGACGCCGACGTCGCCGTCGCGTCGGGGGGCGACGCCCTCTCGCCCGTGGACCCGCTCGCCGTCGGCGTGTGCGCCGTGGCGCTCGGGGTCGCGTGCGCCCTCGATGGCGTCGAGCAGGGCGTTGGCGGTGCCACTCGGGGCGTCGCGCTTCTCGCGGTGGTGGGTCTCGGTCAGTTCGACGTCGTGGTCGGGGAGCATCCGGGTCGCTCGCTCGGTGAGGTCGGTGAGCACCGCGACACCGCGCGAGAAGTTCGGGGCGTGGAGCACCGGCGTCCGCTCGCTGGCCCGCCGGAGCGACTCGAACTGCTCGTCGGAGAAGCCAGTCGTGCCGACGACGGCGGGGACGCCCGCTTCGGCACACGCGGCGGCGTAGTCGACGCTGCCCTCGGGGGCGGTGAAGTCGACCAGTCCGTCGGGTCGCTGGTCGGCCAGGACTGCGGCGAGGTTGTTCGCGGGGTAGGCGTCGAACCCGTCGATGCGTTCGGAGACGCGCGAGACGGGCAGAACCTCGTGGCCGCGCTCTTCGGCGATGGCGACGACCTGCTGGGGCATCCGCCCCGTCGCGCCCGTGATAGCGAGTCGCAGACTCATACGTCCGCTTCGGGGGCCTGCGTGGTATCGCTATCGAGCGCGGCGAACGCTTCGCGGAGCTGCTCGCGACCGGCCTCGCCCAGCGGCGACAGCGGCGAGCGAAGGCGTTCGGGGTACTCCCGGCGCATCGCGAGTGCGGTCTTCAGCGGGATGGGGTTCGTCTCGGCGAACAGCGCCCGCGACAGCGGGCCGAGGTCGTGGTGGTACTCGCGGGCCGCGGCGAACTCGTCGTCGAGCGCCGCCTCGACCATCGCGACGACGCGTTCGGGGTCGACGTTGGCGGTGACGCTGATACACCCCGTCGCGCCGACCGAGAGCAACGGCAGGTTCAGCCCGTCTTCCCCCGAGAGGACCGAGAACGCCTCGTCGCGGGTCTGTTCGATGATCTCGCTGGCCCGGCCGACGTCGCCGCTGGCGGCCTTGTAGCCGACGACGTTCGGGTGGGAGGACAGCGAGACGGCCGTCTCGACGGCGATGTTCCGGCCCGTTCGTGAGGGGACGTTGTAGATCACTTGGGGCACGTCGAAGGCGTCCGCGATGGTCCGGAAGTGGCGCTCCATCCCGGCCGGTTCCGGGCGGTTGTAGTACGGTGAGATGAGCAACAGGCCGTCCGCACCCGCCTCGATGGAGCGTTCGGCGAGGTCGAGCGCTTCGTGGGTGGCGTTCGACCCAGCCCCCGCGACGACGGGGACGGAGACGGCCTCGGCGACCGTCTCGACGACCGCGACGTGTTCGTCGTGGGTGAGCGTCGCGCTCTCGCCGGTCGTCCCGACGGGGACGACGCCCGCCACGCCCGCGTCTTCGAGCGAATGGGCGTGGTCGGCGAGGGTCTCGTGGTCGATGCTCTCGTCGTCGTGGAACGGTGTCGGCAGGGCCGGGTAGACGCCGGCGTACGGTTCGTGTGTCATGTGGTGTGGTGGTGTGGTGTCGTCCACAGCGCCGTGCTGTGGGTCGTGAATCGCGTGGTCGCGTCGCTGTCCGGTCTGGAACAGAGAACAGCCCGCGACGGGTCGCCAGCCCGCCGTGAACCGACAGCTACGCGCGTTTACCGCGGTGGAGTCGAACACACCCGTCCGCGGAGGTGAGACGCATACACGCAGACCGGTCCCGTGCGGACTTAGGGGTTGCGCCGCGCGCGACACCTGCCGGAACCTGCGGGCGTCACACGCCCCTCTCCGCCGGCGACCGCGAGCGGCGGCCGCCCGAAGGACTCCCCGGATACCAAACGCTTTGACCCAGGACACACGACTCGGCGTATGCCACCGTTGCATCCCGACCAGCGCGTCGCGGTTCTCGCCGACTCGCGCAACCTCTACCACTCCTCTCACAGTCTCTACTCGCGGAACGTCGACTACACCGCGCTGCTCGACACCGCGGTCCAGGACCGGAAACTGATCCGTGCTATCGCCTACGTCGTCCGGGCGTCCGCACCCGAAGAGGAGTCGTTCTTCGACGCGCTCGACGACATCGGTTTCGAGACGCGCATCAAGGACCTCCAGACGTTCCCCGACGGGACGAAGAAGGCCGACTGGGACGTCGGCATCAGTCTCGACGCCGTGACGCTCGCCGAGAAGGTCGACACCATCGTCGTCTGCTCGGGCGACGGCGACTTCAGCCGCCTCTGTTCGCACGTCCGCCACGAGGGCACTCGCGTCGAGGTGATGGCGTTCGGCCCCTCGACCTCCGACTCGCTCGTCGCCGCCGCCGACTCGTTCGTCGACCTCAGCGAGCAGAAAGAGAAGTTCCTGTTGTAGCGCTCGGTCGTCTCGAATCGACCCGAAGCGGCGGGGTCGGCGCGTTCAGACGCCCGAACCCTGTTCGGACAGGCCGACGAGCAGCGCGCCCGCGGCCATCGCGAGCGACGCGATTCCACCGACCGCGTCGAGGACGGGGGTGTTCGCGTAGATGTCGCCGGCGGCGACGAGGAGGACCGCGACCGTGCTGAGGAGCAACAGCGCCGCACCGAGACCGAGCTTTCTGGTGTCAGTCGTCATCGGCGGGCGATACGAAACACGGCACATAAACCCCGTCGAAACGTCACGGCACTGGTACGGTCTCGCGTGCCACGCCCCCGGCCGGACTCGGGGCGCTTTTCCCCGCCGACCCCAGACCTCGCTCTCATGGACGCGGACGCGCGAGAACGACTGCAGGCGGTCGCCGACTACCAGTTCGGCGCGGGAGCGGGAACGGCGCTGTTCCCCGACGACGAACCACTGACCGTCCTCCGGACCTCGACGGGCCGGCCCCAGCAGGTGTTGACCGACGAGGAGGAGCGACTGGTCTCGTACACCGTCGAAGGGCGGTTCACCCTCGCCGTCGCCGGCGGGCGGCGACTGTACGAGGTCCTCGGCGGCCCCGCCGTCGAAGTCGGCGACGAGTCCGTCGAGTTCGTCCGCGACGGGAAGAACGCGTTCGCGAAGTTCGTCCGGGCGGTCGACGACGCGGTCCGTCCCGGTGACGAGGTCGCAGTGACCTACGACGATGACGTGCTCGCGGTCGGGCGCGCCGAACTCCCCGCCGACGGGATGCGCGACTTCCAGTCCGGCGTCGCCGTGAAGGTCAGGGCGGGCGCGGACGCCTGAGGGGTCCGAGACGGCGGGCGACGGCGGGGTCGCGCGGGCGAGTGCGCTGGGTTTTTGAGGCCTGCTGACGACGATGCGCGTATGTTTGGAGGAGGCGGCGGACTCGACCCGCGCAAGATGAAGCAGATGATGAAGCAGATGGGCATCGAGGTCACCGAGATCGAGGCCAACGAGATCGTCATCCGGACCGACGACGAGGAGCTCGTGTTCACCGACGTCGACGTCCAGCGGATGGACGCCCAGGGCCAGGCGACGTACCAGATCGTCGGCGACCCCGAGATCCGAGCGCTCGGCGAGGGCGGTGCCACGGCCGACGACGCCGGCGTCGGCGAGGGCGCGACCGAGAAGTCCGGCGGTGCCGACGAGGTCGACGTCGGGGCGGCCGACGAGATTCCCGACGCCGACGTCGAGATCGTCGCCCAGCGGACGGGTGCCACCGAGGAGGCCGCCCGCGAAGCGCTCGAAGCCGAAGGCGGCGACCTCGCCGCGGCCGTCTCGCGTCTGGAGTGATACTCCTCGTCCACGAGGACCGCGAGTACTGCCGCGAGCGCGGCGACACGCTGGAGACCGACCTCGGCGTCCTCGAGATTCCCGAGGACGTGAACGCCGGCGAGACCCTGGAGACGCATCTGGGCGAACCGTTCGAGGTCCGCGAGATGCGCGGTCCCGACCTGTTCAACCACCTCGACCGCACGGGCGCGCCGATGATGCCCCGCGACATCGGTCTCATCATCGGCCACACCGGCATCGCGGCGGGCGACCGAGTGCTCGACGCCGGCACCGGGACGGGTATCCTGAGCGCGTACCTCGGGCGGGTCGGGGCGAACGTGACGACCTACGAAATCGACCCGGAGTTCGCGGAGGTGGCCCGCTCGAACATGGAGACCGCCGAAGTCGCCGACCACGTCGACGTCCGCGTGGGCGACCTCGCCGAGACGGTCGACGACCTCGTCGCCGACGGTGAGCGCTTCGACGTGCTGACGCTCGACACCGAGGACGCACCCGAGGTCGCCGCCCGTGCCGACGACCTGCTCGTCCCTGGCGGGTACCTCGTCGCGTACGTCCCGTTCGTCGAGGGGACGCGCGCGGTCGTCGAGGCGGCCCGAGAGTCGCTGGGCGACGTCGAGACGTTCGAGACCATCCAGCGCCGGATGGACGTCGGCGACCGAGGGACCCGTCCCTCGACGGCCGGCGTCGGACACACCGGCTACCTCGTGTTCGCGCGGGCCTGAGACCGGTAGTCGCGACGGTCGACCGTCCGACGAACCGGCAAGCGCGAGGGCCGCGCGTACTCTTAAGCTGACGACGAGCGTACCTTTTCTCGCATGAGCGACTCAGAACCCGAAGAGCGAATGGACGAGACGACGACGTGGCCGGACCTCGGTATCGCGCTGTACGACCGACTGACCGGCCGGAACGCGGTCATCGAGTACGAGTTCGAGGACATGAACGTCTACGTCCCGAGTCGAGCGGGCGAGGACGCCGACCACGCCCACTGGCGTCTCGACGGGACGCTCACCATCTCGACGCGGGAGAAAGGCGATTGAGCACCCAGCGCGCCCCCATCGACGTCGAGGCCGACCTGACGCTCACCATCGACGGTCAGCCCATCGCCATCGAGTCGTACACCGACACGGTGCTGGTGGACTTCCCGTCGGTCCGAGCGCTCGTCGCCGTCGCGCGGACCGAACGCGGTCGACTCCCGTCGCTCGAGCGCCTGCTCTCGGAGGCGGACCTGACGGTCGTCGTCCTCGTCGACGGCACCGCGGTCGGCACGCTGGGGGCGCGCGCTCGACCACAGTCGCGTCGGCTCCCGGTCGAGGTCGACGCCGGCGGCACGCTCCGTGCGGCGGTCGCCGCGCCGCTGCGATTCTTCAACTGACCGCGCGGACGATTCTGAGCAGTTCGTCGCGACACTCGCCGGCGTCCGGGACGGCCGTCTCCGCGCCGACGAACGCGTCGAGGTCGGTGGGGTAGGCTCCCCCGGCGATGCGGAACTCGCCGTCGACCGACCAGACGCCGAGCCACCCTTCGACGGCCAGCGCGTCGTCGTCGACGGGCAGGCGGCCGCGATACGAGCGCAGGCGGATACGCTCGCCCGACGTCGACCGGACCCGTTCGCTGCGGCCGCGCGAGACGTTGACGACGCCGCGCCGTTCGAGGTCGTCGACGAACGCGCGGTGGGCCTCGCCCGAGACCATCGGCAGAACCATGGCGGTCCCGATACCGGGTGCCAGCGGCGGGACGAACGCGACGCGTGTCGCGAAGACGAACCGCCAGGTCCGGTCGACACCCGTCGCGTCCGCGACACGCTCGCGGAGCGCCTCGTCCTCGTAGACGTGCGTCACCCCCTGAACGCGGGCGGCGGGCAGCGTCGCCAGCGTCTCCTCGCGTGCTTCGAGGAGGTCCCAGCCGTTCTCCGAGCGCAGTCGCTCAGGAAGGTCCGGCGGCCGCAGACGGTCGGGGGCCATTAGTACACCCCAGGGCGGCCAGACTAATCAGTCCGTGTACTGAGGCGAACAGGCGACATTCTCTTCGACGAAGCGCCGCGTCGCGCTCCCGCTGAACGCTTCGTGATGACTCGTCAGTTCACCCGAAAGCGTGCTCACTCGATACTATTTGAACGGTCGCGGTGCGGTGGTGTGGCAGTGCGTACTGTGCGGTTGGTTCGTCAGTCGTACCGCGAGCGAAAGGAGTGAGCGAGCGGGCTGACGAGCGACCATCGGGAGCGAGGAAGCTTTTGGTCCAGATTTTGCCAGTGAGCCGTCAGCAGGAGCGAGCGGCAGCGAGCGTCCTGCTGACAGGCGAACGCAGCAAAAGGTGGGTTCTTAGTGGTCGTCCTCGCGCCACTTGTGTTCGCACTCGGTGCAGATGAAGAAGCGCGTCTCGGACTCGTCGGCCGAGCGGATCTGTTGCATGTAGTAGTACGCGCGGTCGTTCTCGCAGTTCGGGCACTTCACCTTCGTCGTCGGGAGGCCGTTGTCCTCGGCGTCGCTCACGTCGACGACCTCGGACGTCTCTTGGCCCTGCGTCGTGACCATGCTGGCTTCGTTCTCGCTGTCGCGAGCCTTCTCGTAGCCACAGCTACCGCAGGTCCAGACGCCTCCCTCGACTTTCATCATCGAGCCGCACTCGTCGCAGAACTCCATAGCGGGCCAAATCGGTTCGGACGCATAAGCGGCGTGGTTGACGGTTCGCGCAGCGGGTCTCGGTGTGGGTGACCCGTCGCGGATTACCCTTCGCCCTCCGACTGGTAGGGTTCGCCGACGGCGTTGCGCGGGAGCGTGCTGTACACTTCGGCTTCGAGGTCCTCGGCGCTGTCGAACTCCTCCGTCGAGAGGTCCCGCACCGCCGTTCCGAGGTTGGTCTCGCCGTCGGCCAGCAGGAGCGTCACGTCGTCGAACGCGCTGGCGGCCGTCTCGCGGCTGGCGGGGTACTCCACTTCGGCGAGGACGGCCTGGACACGGCTGAGTTTGACGTCACGAGACATGCGCTGGTGTTGGTTCGCTGATGGCTTGAGCGTACCGCCGCGAGGAGAAACGGTATTGCACCGACGCCCGTACCCCGTACTGAATGGTTTTAGGGACGGACAACCGTGTCCTGACGCTCGGCATCGCTCGGATGGCGGACGCATTGGGCAACTCGTTTCTCATCATCGTCCTCCCGCTGTACATCGAGAGCGGGCAGATCGACCTCTCCGGCATCGTGGGGGGCAGCCTGTTCGGCGTCGAGTTGACGACGGCGTTCCTCATCGGTCTCGTGCTGTCGCTGTTCGGCTTCCTCAACAGCTTCGGCCAGCCCATCACGGGACGGTTCTCCGACCGCGTCGGGAAGCGCCGGGTGTTCGTGCTGTTCGGGTTGGGGCTGTTCGGGGTCGCCAGCGCGGCCTACCCGTTCGTCGAGCAGTACGAGTACGTCCTGCTCATCCGCGCGTTCCAGGGGCTGGGGGCGGCGTTCACCATCCCCGCGACCATCGCGCTGGTCAACGAGTTCGCCGCCGGAGACACCGAACGCGGGGGGAACTTCGGCGTGTTCAACACGTTCCGTCTCATCGGGTTCGGGTTCGGCCCCATCGTCGCCGGACTCGTCGTGGACGGCGGTTCCTACGCGACGCCGTGGGGGGAACTCACTGGGTACAACGCCGCGTTCGGCATCGCCGTCCTCGGGGCCATCGTCAGCTTCGCGCTGGTGACGCTGCTCATCGAGGACCCCCCGCGGCCCGACAACGAGGCGAGCGACGACCTCTCGTTCCGAGTGTTCGACCGGACCGGCGACACGCTGTTGGACCCGGTGTTCACTCTCGGCGTCGGGACGCTGTTCATGGCGACGACCATCGCGCTGTTCGCGACGCTCCAAGCCGACATCACCGACGCGCTGGGTGAGGGGTCGTTCCTGTTCAGCGTCCAGTTCGCCGCCGTCGTCATCGCGAACGTCCTGTTCCAGGTGCCCATCGGCCGCGCGAGCGACGAGTACGGTCGGCGACCGTTCATCGTCGCCGGGTTCGCGCTGCTCGTCCCCTCGGTGTTCCTCCAGGGGTACGTCCCGGGCATCGCCGAGACGTGGGCGGGCCTCGTCCCGGCGGACAGCGCCGGCCTGGTCGCGCCGTTGTTGATGCTCTTCTTCCGCCTGCTCCAGGGAGTCGCCGTCGCGCTCGTGTTCGCCCCGTCGCTCGCGCTCGCGGGTGACCTCGCGGGAGCGGGTCGTTCGGGGACCACGCTGTCGGTGCTGACGACGGCGTTCGGTCTCGGCGTCGCCATCGGGCCGCTCGCGGCGGGCTACTTCATCCGTTTCGGCTTCGCCGCCCCGTTCACGTTCGGAGCGGTCATCGCCGCCCTCGCGCTGGTGTTGGTCTACTCGCAGGTCGAGGACTCGCTGGGGACGACGGCCGGGGAGCCGACCCCACAGGACTGACCGACGCGTGCGAACCGGGCCGGGTGTCGTGTTCACATAGGCCATATCGTTTAACCCGTCGCCGGCCGCGTGGTCGGTATGGTCGAAGTTGACAGCAGGGAACGCGCGCTCGGGCACCTCGCCGTGGTGCTCGTCGGCGCGCTGGTCGGTCTCGTCGTCGGGTGGCTGTTGTTCGTCGAGTGGATCGGCGAGTACACCATCCTCGGCGCACTCCTGATGCTCCTCGCGGGTCTCGTCGGTCTCCGACTCGCCGGGCCGGTCGCCTCGCGACTCCAGCCGCGGTACAACGTCGCGGAGGTCGCCGTCGAGGGACCCATCACCCGCAACGGCGGCGGCGGGCCGGTCCCGGGTGGCGTGCGGGGGACGCCGGCCGACGACGTCGTCGAGCAGATCGAGGCGGCCGACGCCGACGACAACGTCGACGCGCTGCTCGTGAAGCTGAACACACCCGGCGGGGAGGTGGTCCCCAGCGACGACATCCGGAACGCGGCGCTGGCGTTCGAGGGGCCGACGGTCGCGTACACGACCGACACCTGCGCCAGCGGCGGCTACTGGATAGCCAGCGGCTGTGACGAACTGTGGGCACGAGACACGAGCATCGTCGGCTCCATCGGCGTCATCGGGTCGCGGGTCAACGCCACGGACCTCGCCGACCAGTTGGGTCTCTCCTACGAGCGCTTCGCCGCCGGAAAGTACAAGGACGCGGGCACCGCGCTCCGCGAACTCGAACCCGAGGAGCGCGAGTACCTCCAGGGTATCATCGACGACTACTACCAGCACTTCGTCGAGCGGGTCGCTCAGGGACGGGGGATGGCCCCCGGCGACATCCGCCAGACCGAGGCGCGAGTCTACATCGGCGAACGCGCCTACGACCTCGGTCTCGTCGACGCGCTGGGGACCCGCGACGACGCACTCGACCACGTCGAGGAGATTCTCGGAGCGGCCGTCAGCGCCGTCGAGTTCCGACCGTCGCGTTCGCCGATGCAGCGACTCTCGCGGGGGGCCAGTCGGACCGCCTACGCCTTCGGCGCGGGCATCGCCAGCCGTGTCGACGACGACCTCTCGATTCGGCTCTGAGACGGTCGACGGAGCGGGCAGGGGCGACCGGGGGCGAGACCGTCTACAGGTTATTTACCCCGGGAGGGCCTCCTCGGAACCGTGAGTACGCTCGTCCTCTGTCTCGACCGCGACGGCCGTGTCGCGGCCGACCGCGACCCTCCGCTGGTCGGTGACGACCACGTCGAGCGCCTCGTCACCGAGGTCGGCGTCGCGGACCCCGAGGACGCCCGCGTCAACAGCCTCCTCGAAGCGCTCCGGGTCGCCCGCGACGTCCGCGCGGAGGGCGAGGAGGCCGTCGTCGCCGTTGTCTCCAGCCGCGGGGACACCGTCGACGGCGACCGGACCATCGCCCGGCAGGTCGAGGCGCTCGTCGCCGACCACCGTCCCGACGCGGCGGTCATCGTCGTCGACAGCGCCGAGGACGAACAGATCGTCCCCATCGTCGAGAGTCGTGTCCGCGTCGACGCCGTCGACCGCGTCGTCGTCCGACAGGCCCGCGACATCGAGTCGACGTACTACCTCCTCAAGCAGTTCCTCGGCGACGAGGAGTTGCGCGCGGCCGTCCTCATCCCGCTGGGGGCGGCGCTCGTCGCCTTCCCCGTCTTGCTGGCGGTCGCCGACAGCGTCGCCGTCGCGCTGTCGGTCGTCGCCGGCGTCGTCGGGACGTTCTTCCTCTACAAGGGTCTCGGCGTCGACGACCTCCTGAAGAGCCTCCCGCAGGCGGTCAGCGACGCGTTCTACGCCGGGCAGGTGTCGTTCGTCACCTACGTCGTCGCCGCCGGACTCGCGCTGGTCGGCGCGTTCGTCGGCGTGCTCGCCGCCTCCGAGATGGACGAGGGGCCGCTGCTGGCCGCGATGCGCTTCTGTTACGAGAGCGTCCCGTGGCTCTCGTTGGCGGCGCTCGCAGCCGCGACGGGGCGTCTCCTCGACGAGATGCTCCGCGAGGAGCGCATCCGGAGCGCGCTGATGACCCTGCCGTTCGGCATCGTCGCCATCGGGTTCGTCGTTCGCGGGTTCACCGCGTACTTCCTGGAGAACGCGGGCGTCGTCGCCCCGCTGGTCGTCCCGGCGGCGGAACTCGGCGCGCTCACCGTCCAGCGTGTCCAGTTGACGGCGGAAGCGCGACTCGTCGTCTTCGTCGTCCTGGGGGTGTTCGTCAGCCTCGTCGGCGTCGTGGTCTCCTCGTTCATGGACGGTCTCTCCGTCGAAGAGTACGAGACCCGACCGTGAGGGCGTGTGCGGCTACGTCTACGTCTCTCGTTCGTCGAACAGCGCGACGACCCGCGCTTCGACGTCGTCGCGTATCTCCCGGACGCGTTCGGGGTCCTGCCCGTGGGGGTCGTCGAGGTCCCAGTCGCGCACCTCGACGCCCGCCGCCGTGTCGAGGCTGAGCGTCGAACAACCCATCGTCGCGACCAGGTCGCAGGCTTCGAGGTCGTCGGTCGACACTGCTCGTGGCGTCCGGCCGGCGAGGTCGAACCCCGCTTCGCCCATCACCTCGATTACGACGTCGTGGACGTCGTCGGCGGGGTGGGTGCCGCCGGTCAGGATCTCGACGCGGTCACCGAGGTCGCGTCGGTCGCGTTCTCGCTCGGCGAAGGCGGTCGCCATCTGGGAGCGACCGGCGTTCTGGACACAGACGAAGGCGATACGGGTCGGGTCGGTGGTGTCGGTCATGGTGGTCTGTCGGTGGTGAGGTGTCGGTCGGTGGTCTGTTCCTCGGTCAGTCGTCGGTCGTCGTATCGGTGGCGGTGCGGGCGGTCCCTCCGCCGGAGGTGCCCCAGTCGAGTCGCCGCTGGAAGTACAGCGCGACGTTGACCAGCGCGAGCAGGACGGGCACCTCGATGAGCGGGCCGACGACGGTGGTGAACGCGACGCCAGACCCGACGCCGAAGACGGCGACGGCGACGGCGATGGCCAACTCGAAGTTGTTCGAGGCGGCGGTGAAGCCGATGGCCGTCGTCGTCGAGTAGTCCGCGCCGACGCCCCGGCCCATTCCGAAGCTCACGAGGAACATCACGACGAAGTAGACGGTGAGCGGGACGGCGATGAGCAGCACGTCGCCCGGCGCGGCGACGATGGTCTCGCCCTGGGTGGCGAACATCACGACGATGGTGAACAGCAACGCGACGAGCGTCAGCGGGTCGATGCGCGGGACGAACGACTCCTCGTACCACTCCTCGCTCCTCGCTCGCGTCCCGACGTACCGACTGAGGAAGCCCGCCGCGAAGGGGATGCCGAGGAAGACGACGATGGCCTCGAACACCTGTGTCGTCGAGATATCGAACGTGGTGACGCCGGCGACTAGCGACTCCATGCCCAGCGCGGGCGGGAGCACCAGCGCGAAGAACCAGACGTAGACGCCGTACGTGAGGATCTGGAACAGACTGTTGAACGCGACGAGTCCGGTGACGTACTCCGTCGACCCGTCGGCGAGGTCGTTCCAGACGAGCACCATCGCGATACACCGTGCCATCCCGATGAACACGAGACCGAGGAAGAACTCGGGGCGTGCGGGGAGACCGGGGACGACCCCGCCGAAGAAGACGACCGCCAGCCCGAACATCAGCGTCGGGCCGATGAGCCAGTTCTGGACGAGGCTCAACCCGAGCACGCGCCAGTTGCCGAACACCGTCCGGAGCTGTGAGTAGTCGGCTTTCGCCAGCGGCGGGTACATCATCGCGACCAGCCCGATTTCGACGAGACGCAGGTCCCGAATCGGCTCGGTCACCGACGGGGCGACGGAGCCCAGTCCGACGCCCAGCGCCATCGCGCCGAGAATCCAGACGGTGAGATACTTGTCGAGGAAGTCCATCGAGCGCGGGTCGCCACAGCTCGCACAGTCGCAGTTCGGGCCGTGGTCGTGGTCGGTCGCGGCGCTCATCGGCTCACCGTCCCGTCGAGTGCGACCAGCAGCGCCGTCCCGCGCGGCGTGATACGGTACATCCGCCACCGTCCGTCCTTGCGCTTGGTGACGACGCCCGCCTCCGCCAGCGTCGACAGCGCGTGGCTGACCGCGCTCTCGCTCACGTCGACCAGCGGCACGAGTTCACAGACACACAGTTCGCCGTCGGCGGCGTGGAGCGCACGCCCGAGCCGATAGCGCGTGTCGTTCGCCAGCGCCGACAGCGCCCCGAGGTCCGTCTCGACGCGGTCGTCGTCGCCGAGGTCGAACGCCTCGAGTTCCGCGAGGCGCTGGTCGACGTCCTCCTCGCAACACTCCCCGAGTTCGTCTTCGAGGTACCGTCTGAGCCGAGTCGATTGAGGCACTGTTCAACCGTCTTCGGCGATGGATATTAGTAGTGCCGTTCGAGAGTGGCCGAGAGAGGTTCGAAAGGTCACCTACTTCTCCACTGGGGGCCTCGATGTATGAACACTAATTGAATTGATGTTCGTACCGGGAACCGCTCGGAGACCGGAGGCGCTAACCGGGCGCACTCGGTAGCGAGGGTATGCAACCGTGGGTCAGCCTCTTCTCGGGCGGGAAGGACTCCTCGTGGGCGCTGTATCGCGCGCTCGAAGCGGGCCACCCCGTCGAGCGCCTCGTCACCGTCCACCCGCAGGGCGACTCGTACATGTACCACACCCCGGCGACGACGCTGGCGAGTCTCGCGGCCGAGTCGACCGGTATCGAGTTGCTCGACGTCCGCCCCGACGACTTCGGGGCCGAGGACGCCGAGGACTCGGGGGCACAGGGCGACGCCGAACTCGAACCGCTCGAACGCGCCCTCGAATCGCTCGCCGAGGAGTGGGGCGGCATCGGCGGCGTCACGGCTGGTGCGGTCGAGAGCACGTTCCAGACCTCCCGTATCGAGGCGATGTGCGACCGTCTCGACGCCGAGTTGTTCGCGCCGCTCTGGCAGCGGGACCCCCACGACCTCGCCGACGCGATGCTCGACGCCGGGTTCGAGATCACGATCGTCCAGGTCGCCGCTCACGGTCTCGACGAGTCGTGGCTGGGCCGCACGCTCGACCGCGAGGCCATCGAGGAACTCACCGCGCTCAACGAGGAGTACGGCGTCCACGTCCTGGGGGAAGGCGGCGAGTTCGAGACGTTGGTCGTCGACGCCCCACACATGGACCGGCGCATCGAGTTGGAGTACGGCACGGTGTGGGAGGGGACGCGCGGTCACCTCCGCATCGAAGACGCCTGGCTGGCGGACTGAGCGGTCTTACAACTCCACCGTCTCGCCGTCGTCGGGAATCTCGACCTGCCCGTCGTGGGCCGTCTCCGCGAGCGCCTGTGCTAACCCGTCGCGAGTCAGCAGGCAGTGGTTGATCGCCTCCATGTGGACCGCGACGACGGGCGCGTCGGTGTGCTCACACACCGCGGTCACGTCTTCGGCGGCCATCGTGATGGGGCGACTCTCCTCGAACTGCGCCGCGCCGGCGTTGACGACGACTGCTGTCGGGTCGTGGTCGTCGAGCGTCTCCGCCACGGCGTCGTACCAGACCGTGTCGCCCGCGAGGTAGAGGCGTTCGTCGCTCGCTTCGACGACGAACCCACAGACGGGGGCCATCCGCTCGGCCCACTCGCCGTGGCCGTGGCGGGCGGGCGTTCGGGTGAGCGTCAGTCCGTCGAACTCGACGGACTCCGCGACGACGCGGACGTCCTCGAACGTCTCCGACAGCGACGCCTCGTCCTCGGGTTGGCAGAACACCGGGAGACCGGCGTCGGCGAACCGTTCGCGCGCCGGGTCGTCGAGGTGGTCGTGGTGCAGGTGAGTGAGGACGATAGCGTCGGCGTCCCACTCGACGTCCTCCGGCAGGTCACAGAGCGGGTTCCGTCGGTCGTTGGGCGAACCGTCGATGGGTGGGTTGACGCCGCTGTCGCTGCACATCGGGTCGACGAGCAGGCGGGTGTCGCCGAGGTCGACGAGGAGCGTCGCGTGTCGGACGAGGGTGACCGAGACCATAGCGTCGTCTCACGGGCGAGGAGCAAACCGGTTGTGACGCCGGCAGGAGAGGGGCCGAGCGGGTGTGCACCTCCGTCCGGTGGGGGTCCGCTCAGTCCGACGCGCCGTAGAGGGGTTGGCGGTCCTCGCCGTCACCCCTCGCGGTCGCGGCCGCGGGCAGTTCCCGGCGGACGTCGAACTCCTCGTTCTCCGCGACCACGTCGGCGTACGGGTCGGGAACGACCTTCACGAACGCGTCGAGCGCGGCGTCCCAGTCCGCCAGCAGGTCGGCGGCGCGGGCGGAGTCGGTGTACTCGCGGTGGTTCTCGACGAGGCGACGCAGCAGGTCGCGGTCCCGGTCGTCGAGCGACCGCTCGGTGGTGACGAGTCCCGGGTTGAGGCCGCCCTCGAACGTCCCCTCGGGGTCGTAGACGTACGCCAAGCCGCCGGACATCCCCGCGGCGAAGTTCCGGCCCGTTTCGCCGAGGACGGCGACGACGCCGCCGGTCATGTACTCACAGCCGTGGTCGCCGACACCCTCGACGACCGCGGTCGCTCCGGAGTTCCGCACGGCGAACCGTTCGCCGGCGACGCCGTTGACGTAGCACGCGCCGTCGGTCGCGCCGTACAGCGCGACGTTGCCGACGGCGACGCTGTCGGTCGGGTCGTACCCCGCGTCGCCGGGCGTCTCGACCACGAGTCGTCCACCGGAGAGGCCCTTCCCGACGTAGTCGTTGGCCGTGCCGGTGAGGTGCAGCGAGAGGCCGCCCGCGAGGAACGCGCCGAAGCTCTGGCCGGCGACGCCGTGGAGGTCGACGTCCACGGTGTCGTCCGGCAACCCCTCGGGGCCGTGGCGCTTCGCGACGTGGTACGACAGTGTCGACCCGACGGCGCGGTCCGTGTTCGCCACGTCCGCCGCCAGTGCGACCGGTTCGCCCCGTTCGAGTGCGGGTTCGACCTCGTCGAGCAGGGCGTCGTCGAACCGCTCGTCGGTGAACTGCTCGCGGGTCTTGCGGCGCGGCCCCGTCGACTCGGCGAGCAGCGCCGAGCAGTCGAGCGCCGCGCGGTTGTCGACCTGCTGGTCCTCGCGCTGGGAGAGCAGGTCGACGCGCCCGACGAGTTCGTCGACGCTCCGCAGGCCCAGTTCTGCGAGCCGTTCGCGGAGGTCCTGCGCGATGAACGTCATGTAGTTGAGGACGTGTTCGGGGCGGCCGGGGAACCGCTCGCGCAGTTCCTCGCGTTGGGTGGCGATGCCGACCGGACAGGTGTTGGCGTGGCACTTCCGGGCCATCACGCAGCCAGCGGTGACGAGCGCGGCGGTGCCGAACACGTACTCCTCCGCACCGAGTGCGGCGGCGACGGCGACGTCCCGACCGGTCTTCAGACCGCCGTCGGTCCCGAGACGGACCCGGTCGCGCAGACCGGTGTGGCGGAGCATCTGGTTGGCCTCGGCGACGCCGAGTTCCCACGGCAGACCGGCGTGTTTGATGCTCGTCTTCGGCGACGCGCCCGTCCCTCCGGAGTGCCCGGAGATGTGGATGGCGTCCGCCCCGGCCTTGGCGACGCCGGCGGCGATGGTCCCGATGCCCGACCCGGCGACGAGTTTGACGTTGACGTCCGCCTCCGGGTTGACGGCCTTCAGGTCGAAGATGAGCTGTTTCAGGTCCTCGATGGAGTAGATGTCGTGGAGCGGTGGCGGCGAGATGAGACCGACGCCCGGCGTCGAACACCGAACGTGCGCGATGTACTCGTTGACCTTCGAGCCCGGAAGCTGGCCCCCCTCGCCGGGCTTCGACCCCTGAGCCATCTTTATCTGTATCTCCTCGGCGTTCGCGAGGTACGCCGCGGTCACGCCGAAGCGCCCGGACGCGACCTGCTTGACGTTACACTCGCGAGGCGTGCCGAACCGCTCGGGCGGTTCGCCGCCCTCGCCGGTGTTGGACTTCGCGCCGAGCCAGTTCATCGCGATGGCGTTGGTCTCGTGGGCCTCCGGGGAGAGACTCCCCAGACTCATCGCCGCGGTGGAGAACCGCTCGGCGACGTCCGCGACCGACTCGACCTCCTCGACGGGAATCGGGTCGTTCTCCGAGGCGAACGTCAGCCGACCGCGGAGCGTCCCGCGCTCGGCGTCGCCGTCCGAGATGGCGGCGAACTCGTCGTACTGCTCGGGGTCGCCGTTGCGGACCGCCTGCTGGAGCGTCCCGACGGTCTCGGGGTTCCAGTCGTGGCGCATCCCCGTCTTGCGGTGGGCGAACTCGCCCTGCCGTTCGAGTTCGGGGTCGCTCGCCGCGAGGTCGGCGCGAGACCGGACCTGCTCTTCGACGGCGTCGAGGTCGAACCCGCCGGTTCGGGCGGGCGTCCCCTCGAAGTACTCCGCGACGAAGTCGGCGTCCAGGCCGACGGCCTCGAACGCCTGCGCGCCGCGGTAGCTCTCGACCGTCGAGATGCCGAGGCGAGCCATCGTCTTCAGCAGGCCGTGTTCGAGCGCGTGGTGGTACGCCTCGACCGCGTCTTCCTCGTCGGCCCCGTCCGGACCGGCGACGAGGTCCTCGACCGTCTGGACGGCGAGGTACGGACAGACTGCGCCCGCGCCGTAGCCGACGAGCGTGGCGAACTGGTGGACCGTGCGGACGTCGCCCGCCTCGACGACGAGGCCGACGAGTTCGCGGTCGCCCGTCCGGACGAGGTGGTGGTGGACCGCGGCGGTCGCCAGCAGACTGGGAATCGCGAGGCGACCGTCGCGTACGGCGCGGTCCGAGAGCACTAGGACGTCGGCCTCCGCGGTCGCCACGCGGGCGCGCTCGCGGAGGTCCTCGATGGCGTCGACCATCGGCGTCCCCGCCTCGAACGTGGTGTCGAGCGTCGTCACCGGAACGTCGCCGTCGAGCGCCTTCAGCTCCGACAGCTCCGCGTCCGAAATCGCGGGCGAGTCGAGGACGACCTGTCGGGCGTGTTCGGGCGTCTCCGCCAGCAGGTTGCGCTGGTGACCCAGGCGACACTCCAGCGAGGTGACGAGGTCCTCACGCAGGTAGTCGAGCGGTGGGTTGGTGACCTGCGCGAACCCCTGTCGGAAGTGACTCGCCAGCGGGCGGTCCGAACCTTCGAGACCGACGAGCGGCGTGTCGTCGCCCATCGAGCCGACGGGGTCCTTCCCGTCGGTCGCCATCGGTTCGAGCAGTTCGTCGAGTTCGTCGTGGCTGTAGCCGTGGCGCGTCTGGTGGACCCGCAGGTCCTCGACGGGGTCCTGGCTCGTCACCGTCTCGGGGTCGTCCAACCGGACCTGTCCCTCGGCGACCCACTCGCCGTAGTGGTCGTCGACGAGGCCCTCGAACGCCTCCTCGTCGGGGACGACCCGGCCCTCGTTCGGGTCCGCGAGGAACAGTTGCCCGGGGGACAGTCGCCCGCGCTCTTTCACCTCGCTGGCGTCGTACTCCAGCGCGCCCACCTCGCTGGCGAGGACGAGCGTGTCGTCCTCCAACACGTCGTAGCGACACGGGCGCAGGCCGTTGCGGTCGAGCACCGCCCCGACGCGCTCGCCGTCGGTGGCGGCGACGAACGCGGGGCCGTCCCACGGCTCCATCAGCGAGGCGTGGTAGTCGTAGAACTCGCGACGTGCGCCGGTGACGCCGGTCGCCTCGTCGCGCCACGCCTCCGGGACGAGCATCCGCAGGGCGTGGGGGAGGTCACGGCCGCCTTCGAGCAGGAGTTCGAGCGAGGCGTCGATGCAGGCGGTGTCGGAGGCGGTGGGGTCGACGATGGGCCGGAGGGTGTCGAAGTCGTCCGCGGAGAAGTCGGGGTGGTCGAGGTTCGCCTCCCGCGCCCGCATCCAGTTGACGTTCCCCTGGAGCGTGTTGAACTCGCCGTTGTGGATGATGCGGCGGTGGGGGTGGGCGAGGTGCCACTTGCCGAGCGTGTTCGTCGAGAACCGGGCGTGGACCATCGCGAAGTTCGAGACGACGCGCTCGTCGCGCAGGTCGGGGTAGTACTCCCGGAGTCCCTCTGCGGTGAGCATCCCCTTGTAGACGACGACCTGGCGGTCGAGCGAGCAGACGTAGTTGCGCTCCTCGTCCATCCCGGCGTCGCGGACGGCCGACTCGAAGGCGTTGCGCGCGACGTAGAGACGACGGTCGAAGGTCGCGTCGTCGTCGGCTGCGGGCGTCCCCTCGTGGGGGGCGACGGCGACCTGTACCACCGACGGCTCGGCGTCGAGGGCGGTCTCGCCGATGCCGTCGTTGTCGGTGGGGACGTCCCGCCAGCCGACGACCGCGAGGTCGTTTGCCGCGGCGCTCGCCTCGAACAGCGACCGCGCTCGCTGCCGGCGCTCCTCGCTCTGCGGGAGGAACAGCGTCCCGACCGCCGAGCGCTCGGGCAGGCCCTCGAAGACGTCGTCGAAGAACCCGTGGGGCGTCTGGAGCATGATACCCGCCCCGTCGCCCGTCTCGTCGGCCGTCGCGCCGCGGTGTTCGAGGTTGTACAGGAGTTCGATCGCGTCCGCGACGACGTCGTGTGACCGCCCGCCGTCGAGGTCCATCACGACCCCGACGCCACAGCTCCCTCGGTCGTCGTCGGGCGGGGCGAGACCGCCGCCGCTCGCGACGTCCGGTTGGTTCCCAGTCATATGCGAACATCCGACACTGAATGCCCAAAAGGGTCTCCCTGAAGGTATCGAGTCGTGAGGAAGCGATAATAGGACCTTAAGATGATGGTTCGTGAAGGTCCGCGCCGCCGTAGTGATTCGGCCCCTTCAGTACGACTTCGCGAAGTACGCCGTCGTCACGCTCTCCTCGCCACAGACGCCGCAGGTGTCGTGAACGGGGGTCTCGTGTTCTTCGTCGTCCTCCATGGGGACGGCGACGATCTCGGCGGCGATCTGGTCTTTGATCTCCGTCTCACAGGACTCCTCGCCACACCAGCCGGTCTTGACGTAGCCGCCGTGCTGGCCGATGGTGCCGAGGATGTCGGCGCGACCGTGGGCCTCGCGGACACCCTCTTCGAGGCGTTCTTCGCTCGCGGCGAACAGTTTGGCGTGGACGGTGTCGAGCGCGTCCTCGACGGCCGAGACGAGGTCCGCGCGGTCGGCGACGACGTTCTCGCCGTCGGGGCGGTGGACCATCGTGACCTCCTCGTCGTCGACCTCGTTGGGGCCGACCTCGATGCGGAGGGGGATGCCCTTCAGCTCCCACTCGTTGAACTTGAAGCCGGGGTTGCGCTCGTCGCGGTCGTCGAGGTTCACGCTCAGGCCGGTCGCTTCGAGGTCGCTCTGGAGTCCCTCACAGTACTCCAGGACCTCCTCGCGGGTGTCCTCCTGCCAGATGGGGACGATGACGACCTGCTCGGGGGCGATGGCGGGGGGCAACACGAGCCCCTGGTCGTCGGAGTGGCTCATGATGAGCGCCCCGAGCGCGCGCCACGACGTCCCCCACGAGGTGGTGTGGGCCAACTGCTCCTCCTCGTCCTCGTCGGCGTAGGTGACGTCGTACGCCTCCGCGAAGCCGGTGCCGAGGTAGTGGGACGTGCCGCCCTGGACGGACTTGCCGTCGGGCATCAGCGCCTCGACGGACGTCGTGGTGTCAGCACCGGGGAACTTGTCGTGGTCGGGCTTGCGCCCGGTGAGCACGTCGATGGCCAGCACGTCCTCGTAGAGGCGCTCGTACTGGTCGAGGCGGGTCATCGTCTCGTCCCACGCGCCTTCCCGGTCGCGGTGAGCGGTGTGGCCCTCCTGCCAGAGGAACTCCTTCGTGCGGAAGAACGGCTTCGTGTCCGTCGCCTCCCAGCGGATGACCGAACACCACTGGTTCAGGCGCATGGGCAGGTCGCGGTGGCTGCGGATCCACTGGCTCATGAACGGCGTGATGATGGACTCGCTGGTGGGCCGGACCGCGAGGCGCTCTTCGAGTTCCTCGTGACCGCCGTGGGTGACCCACGCTACCTCGGGGTCGAACCCCTCGACGATGTCCTTCTCGGCTTCGAGGTAGCTCTCGGGGATGAGCATGGGGAAGTAGGCGTTCTGGACGCCGGTCTGTTTGAACCACCCGTCGAGGTGGTTCTGGAGGCCCTCCCAGAGGGCGTACCCGCGGGGACGGGTGACGATGAACCCGCCCATGGGGGCGTAGTCCGCGAGGCCGGCTTTCTGTACCACTTCGGCGTACCACTCGCCGGGGCTGTGCTCCTTCGACTCGGTGATGCCGAGTTCCTGTGTCTCGTCGCTCATACGTGCTGGTGAGTTGCGGGTCGCTTAAACGCGGTGCGTTTCGGTCGGGGGTCGAGAAGTGGAGTGGTGGCTCAGGAGCCACCCGGCGGGAGCGGCGAGGGTGCGACCACGACGCGGGCTCGCCGGGTGGCGAGACGGGCGCGACGGTCGGTCATACTCGAACCGAACGCGGCGGGCGACAAGTCACCTCCGGTGGTGTGTCGGTAGGTCACGTGCTTCGATGGGCCGTCATCACTCGCTGTATGTCTCCGCGAGCCACGCTAACTGTTAACTCTGCTGACAGCCACGGGACGACCGAGCACTCCCGGCGAGCGTAGCCGTCGGGCTGTCGAGCCGGACGGAGTGCGAACGAGGTGAGACGATGCCAACGCTAGAAGCACCCACAGAGACCGTCCGAAGCTACCTGAACGCGTTCAACGACCGCGACTACGACCGTCTCTCGGAACTCCTCGCGGCGGACGTCATCGAACACGGGATCCACGACGAACTCCACGGTCCCGACGAGATCACCGGCTTCCTCGACGCCCACTTCGAGGCGTTCCCGGACTACTCCGGGGAGACCGACGCGATGGTCGCGGCGGACGACACGGTCACCGTCCGGTACACGGTCCGCGGGACGCACACGGGCGAGTTCGAGGACATCGAACCGACCGGACGGACCGCCGAGTGGACGGGGATGGCGATGTATCGCGTCGAAGACGGGAAGATAGCGGAGGTGTGGCTCGAGGAGAACCGACTCGGACTCCTCGAACAACTGGAGGTCGTCGACCCGCCTGCACACCTGCGAATCTGACCGTTCGTCCCCGATTTCTCACCTCCCCTCTTCTCTCCTCGTCTCCCCCTCTCCTTCCTCCCTTCTCGTCGGCGCGTTCACGTCGTCGAGTACGGCGAACGGACGGACGAGGAGACCGAGCGGCTCAGACCGCGCCGCCGACCAGCGTCTCCAGGACGACCAGCGCGACCAGCCCCGAGAGGATGGTCCACAGCACCGACTCGGTGCGCCACGCGACGGCCGCGGCGACCAGTCCCGCGACCGTCCGCAGCGGCGTCACCGCGCCCGCACCACCCTCTCCACCGAAGACGAGCGCCGGGAACACGAGCGCGGCGAGGACGGCCGGCGGGACGTACCGGAGTGCCTGTCTGAGACGGGGTGGGACGCTCCCGGCGCGCTCGAACACCGCCAGGAACGAGTAGCGGATGGCGAACGTGCCGACGCCGGCGACGAGCACGATGGCCCAGAGCGTCGCCTCACGCACGGTCGTCACCTCCCGCGTCGGTCCCGACGACGCGCTCGGCGAGCAGGCCGGCGACGACACCCGCCAGCGCGCCGAGGACGAGGCCGAGGTTGAACGGGGCGGTCGTGAGCGCCAGCGCGACGCCACCGCCGACGAGCGCCGCGGTGCCCGACGCCCGGCCCTTCACCGCGGGGACCAGCAACGCGAGGAACGTCAGCGGGACGGCGAAGTCGAGCGGGATGCCCGCCGGGACGCTGGCTCCGACGACCACGCCGACGACGGTACAGACCTGCCAGACGACCCACAGCGACAGCGCGACGCCGAGGTAGTACCACCGCCGGACGACGTCGTCGGTCTCGAAACGAGTGACGGAGAGCGCGAACGCCTGGTCGGTCAGGAGGTAGGCGACCGGGGCGCGCTCGGCCAGCGAGAGGCGGTCGAGGTACGGCGCGAGCGACGCCGAGTACATCATCATCCGCAGGTTGATGACCAGCACGGTGAGGACGACGACGGCGGCGTTGGCGTCCGCCTGCAGCAGGTCGATAGCCGCCAGTTGCGACGCGCCCGCGAACACGACGACCGACAACCCGACGGCGAGTTCGGGCGGCAACCCGGCGGCGACGACGGCCGCCCCCGCGACCAGACCGAACGGGACGACACCCAACAGGAACGGGGCGACGTCACGCATACCGGCGACGACGGAGGCACGACGGTCCATGGTGTCTCGGGGCGGCGGCGACGGAAACCCGGTTCGGTTCGCGCAACGGTCACGGACCCGTCGTGTCGCGCGCGCTTCACTCGGGGTGAATCGCGAACGGACTCGCCGACTCCCGCCACTCCCACCCGGGGAGGCGGGTCTGGAACCCCGCCGCGAGCGCGGCGTCGAGGTCGTCGAGGCCAGCGCCCTCGGTCTCGTCGCCGTGGACGTGGACGTCGGCGTAGTGGAACGTGGCCTCCGCGAGCGTCCGCAGCGGTTGACCGCCGGCGACGGTCGCCGCGAGCGCGCGCCCCAACTGCTCGTCGACGACGAACCCGGGGTAGTCGCCCGCGACGTCCAACTCGCGCAGGATGGCGACGAGCGCGGCGACGTTGACCGCGCGGTCGCCGTCGGCGAACACGACGTCCACCTCGCGGCGGTACTGACCGGCCGAGACGGGAGCGACGTCGGTGTCGAACAGCTCTCCGAGCCCGTCGCGAACCTCGGTGATGAGGGGTGCTATCGGTCGGTCACGGACGAACTCGTACTCCTCGCGAACGCGCTCGGGTGTGACGTTCATACCCCTCGCAGGCGACGGAACTACGTCGGCTTTGCGAAGGCTTTTATAATCGTGCAGGTATACCCCCAGATAACGCGGGTTTTCCGGACCGTCCCCACGGTCACGACTCCCTAGCATGACGTACTGCTTCATCCAGACGCCGGCCACCCCCCGGAACTCGGTGGGGGCCCTGTCGGCCGTGCGTCACGGAACCCCGCCCGTCTGCGCCAGCTATGAGCACGGTAGAGAAGCAACTCGACGACCTGAAAGCACAGATAGCCGACGAGGTACCCGACGACATCTCCATCTCGGACGTCAGTTACGAGGGCCCGGAACTGGTCATCTACACGCGCGACCCGAAGAAGTTCGCGCAGAACGGTGACCTCATCCGAACCCTCGCGGGCCGCCTCCGAAAGCGCATCACCGTCCGCCCCGACCCGGACGTCCTCTCGCGCCCCACCGACGCCGAGAAAGAGATTCGAAGCGTCATCCCCGAGGAAGCGGGCGTCACGGACCTCGACTTCCACGCCGACACCGGCGAGGTGGTCATCGAGGCCCAGAAACCCGGCATGGTCATCGGTCGCCACGGCTCGACCCTCCGCGAGATAACCCAGAAGGTCGGCTGGACGCCCGAAGTCGTCCGGACGCCGCCCATCGAGTCCTCGACGGTGTCGAACGTCCGCAACTTCCTCAAACAGGAACGCGAGGACCGCCGCGACATCCTCGAACGCGTCGGCCGGCAGATCCACCGCAAGGAGATGTCCGACGACGAGTGGGTCCGTATCTCGACGCTCGGCTGCTGTCGAGAGGTCGGGCGCGCTTCGTTCGTCCTCAACACGCCCGAGACGCGCATCCTCATCGACTGTGGGGACAAACCCGGCGCGGAGGGCGAGGTGCCGTACCTCCAGGTGCCCGAGGCGCTCGGCGCGGGCGCACAGAACATCGACGCCGTGGTCCTCACCCACGCCCACCTCGACCACTCGGCGCTCATCCCGCTGCTGTTCAAGTACGGCTACGACGGTCCCATCTACTGCACCGAACCGACACGGGACCTGATGGGTCTGCTCACCCTCGACTACCTCGACGTCGCGGCCAAGGAGGGGCGTGCGCCACCGTACGAGTCCGAGATGGTCCGCGAGGCCATCAAGCACACAATCCCGCTGGAGTACGGCGACGTCACCGACATCGCTCCGGACATCAAACTCACCTTCCACAACGCGGGCCACATCCTCGGGTCGGCCGTCTCGCACTTCCACATCGGCGACGGTCTCTACAACGTCGCGTTCTCCGGCGACATCCACTACGACGACACCCGCCTGTTCAACGGCGCGGTCAACGAGTTCCCCCGCGTCGAGACGCTCGTCATGGAGTCGACGTACGGCGGGCGCAACGACTACCAGACCGACCAGGAGGACTCCGAGCGCAAACTCGTCGAGGTCATCAACGAGACCTACGAGAAGGGCGGGAAGGTCGTCATCCCCGCCTTCGCGGTGGGTCGCTCTCAGGAGATTATGCTCGTCCTCGAAGAGGCGATGCGGAAGGGCAAGATACCGGAGATGCCGGTCCACTTAGACGGGATGATCTGGGAGGCGACGGCCATCCACACCACCTACCCCGAGTACCTCCGCGACGACCTGCGCGACCGCATCTTCCACGAGGACGCCAACCCGTTCCTCTCCGAGCAGTTCAACCACATCGACGGCGGCGAGGAGGAGCGCCAAGACGTCGCCGACGGCGACCAGTGTATCATCCTCTCGACCTCCGGGATGGTCACCGGCGGCCCCATCATGTCGTGGCTCGAACACGTCGGTCCCGACGAGAAGTCCCGGATGGTGTTCGTCGGCTACCAGGCCCAGGGGACGCTCGGCCGTCGTATCCAGAACGGCTGGGACGAGATTCCCATCAACGGCCGCGGCGGGCGCTCGAACACGCTGCAGTTGAAGATGGACGTCGAGACGGTCGACGGGTTCTCCGGCCACGCCGACCGCCAGGGGCTGATGAACTTCGTCCGGACGATGAACCCCCGTCCCGAGAAGGTGTTGTGTGTCCACGGCGACGAGTCCTCGGTGCAGGACCTCTCCAGCGCGCTGTACCACGAGTTCAACATGCGGACGTTCGCGCCGAAGAACCTCGAGACGTTCCGCTTCCGATAGCCCGGCACCGCTCCCGGGTCGTCTCCGTCCGACCCCCACCGACCTGGCTCCTTCGCGTCGACCGTCTCCACCCCGGTAGCCCGAGCGCCGACCGGCGAACCACCCACTACAGATATATTCCATTAGGTTGTCAACTCTCCCATGGACAATCTGTCGACCGGGAACAGTCTCCTCGACGAACAGCTTCGGGGCGGTGTGCCTCCCGGCAGTGTCGTCGCACTTCGGTCGCGACCCGCCAGTCAGGCCGAACTACTCCTCTACGAACTGGCGACGGTCCGCGAGACGCTGTACCTCACCTTCGACCGGACCGAGGCGGCGGTCCAGAGCACACTCGACGCAGTGCCCGGAGCGGCGGCCGACGTGACGATACGGCGTATCGGTGCCGACGCCACGGTCGACGACGTCGTCGCGGCGGTCGGGTCGCTCCCCGACGGCGGGACGCTGGTACTCGACCCAGTGACGCGGTTGGAGGCCGGCGACCGCGAGGCGTACGTCGGTATCCTCAACGAGGTCCGTGCGGCCGTCGAAGCCGCCGGGGGCGTCGCGGTGCTGAACGCTCCGGGGCAGACCGACGGAGCGGCCCACGAGACGACCGAGTACATGGCCGACGTCGTCTTCCAGGTCGCGACGTCGATGCGTGGCGAACAGATCGAGAACAAGCTCTCGGTGCCGAAGTTCCGCCGCGGGCGCGCGCTGACCGAGACCGTCAACCTCCGACTGACGGACATCGTCGAGATCGACACCAGCCGCGACATCGGCTGACCCGTCGAAGAACCGCTTACTGGCCGTCGTCGGAGTCCGACACGACCGCCTCGACCTCGGCGGGAGTGACGATACCGAGGTCTCCCGGGAGACTCCGCGTCAGCGCCGCCGTCGCTGCGCCGTACGTCAGCGCCGCGCCGACGTCCTCGTCGGCGAGCCACCGTGTGAGGAACCCCCCGACGAACGCGTCGTCGCTCCCTCCTGGTCGGCTGTGGGCCGTCTCGAACGCTGGCTGCTCGTATATCTGCTTCCGATGCGAGACGAGCGCCCCCTGGTCGCCCCGGAGCAACAGCACCGTCTCGACGTCGAACTGGCTTCGCACACCGTGTGCGACCTCGGTGGCGTCACCGTCGTAGTCGAACAGGACCTGGGCGTCGCGCGCGGTCACGACGAGCACGTCGACGTGTTCGACGAGCGCTTCGTAGTCTGCCCGTGCCTCCTCGACCGACCGGAGTTCCGGTCGGTGAGTCACGCCGAGGACGGTCCGTGTCTCCGCCTCCGCCGCCGTCGCGAGCACCGTGGCGGTCGTCTCCCTCGTCGTCTCCGACAGTGCGGCCGTGACGCCGCTCGTGTAGAACAGTGCCGCGTCTTCGACCAGCGTGAGGTCCAGATCGTCCGGACGGACGGTCGCCATCGGCGCGCCCTCCCGGTTGGTCAGGACGGTCCGTGCACGCGGGGCGTTGCCCTCCTCGACGAACTGTGTCGGCTGGTGGCCGTCGGCGGTCCACGAGACCGCCGTTCGGACGCCGTGTGTCCGCAGGTCGTCGACGACCCGTCGCCCGAGCGGCGAGTCGGGGACCGCCGACAGCCAGGCGGCGTCGAGACCGAGCCGCGAGGCGGCGACGGCGACGTTGCTCTCCGAGCCGGTCGTTCGGACCGAGAGCTGTGGGGCGGTCTCCAGGCGGTTCCCGTGCTGGGGGCTGAGACGGAGCATCGTCTCGCCGAAGGTAGCGATGTCTACCATCGGCGGCCTCCACGGCTGCGCGACGGCTGGCGGTCGGTGGTCGGTCGACCAGCGGGCGACCGGTCGGTTCGGTCCGAGTGTGGATGTGTGTGCATGATGGTCGTTGGGTGGTCGGTCAGTACGGGCAGTTGCCGCCGGATTTCTTCGGGACGCCGATGAAGTACGTGTCAGTGAGCGACCCGCTCGTGCTGGTGTAGTGGACCTCCATGATGAGGAACCCGCCCTCGACGAAGTCGTCGTCCGTGCTGAGTTCTACCGTCGTCTGGCCCTGGGCCGGGACAGTGATCAACGTCTCCAGCGGCGTGAGGTCGCCGTTGAGTTCGACGGCCGTCATCGGTGGGCCGTTGCGCACCGTGATGTTCGAGATATCGGGGCCGCTCGCACCCTGCGAGAAGAACCCGTTGATTCGCAGGTCGGTCGCGGTGACGTCGTCAGATCGGTCGTTGACGAACGTCAACTCGACGGTACACTTGTTGGGCGTGCTCGAGTCGATGAACACCTGGATGGGGAAGCCGTTGTTGATGCCACCACCGCTCCCGTTGTCGCCGCCCGTACCGACCGCGTCGTCCGTCGCGACGATCTCGTAGGTGACCGTGTTGACCGACGAGTCGCCGTCGGGGGCGGTCAGCGTGACGGTGTACGTCCCCACTTCGAGCGGCGTGAACCGAACCGTCGCGCGGCCAGCCTCGTTCGTACCGACGGTCGCGTTGTCGGTCCCGGACTCCGCGAAGTTCGCGTTGGGGCCGCTGATGTTCGCCTCGACGGTCGCACCGGCCTTCGTGTTCCCGAGGCGGTCACGCGTGCTGACGGTCAGCGGAATCGACTGGCCGATCTCGACCGTCAGGTTCGTCGTCGGGTCGCGCGGCTCCTCGCTGGCGAGGTAGTGGACCGTCCGCTTGGGCGTGTCACTGAACGTCACCTCGGTGAGTCGAACCGTGTACAGGCGGTCGCCCTCCAGGTCCAACGTGACCGTGTCGCCGGCGACCGCCGCCGAGACGTGGCCCACACCGTCGAGCAACGCGTCCCAGCGCTCCTGACTCAGCGTCGTGGGTAGCGTGATGGCACCGCCACCGGGGGCCGTCCGTAGCTGCAGGAACTCCCGCGAGGTGCTCACGGGCTTGGCCGTCACACCTGCCGTGGTGACGCTCTCCTGGTAGGTGCCGTTGACGAACGTGATGTCGATCTGGTTCCCGTCGTCGGAGACGACGCTCCCGTCGGAGTGGACCAGCGACTCTCCGTTGTCGAACTCCTTGGTCACCATCCCGTTCTCGAACCGGATGATGGGGTCCTGACTGTAGACGTTGTAGTTCGACTGGTACTCGAGCATCCTGGTGTCGAACGTCTTGTCGGTACCGTCCCAGTACTGCCCGTCGGCCGAACTGAGCCCCGACAGGGTCACCGTCGCCGGGTCGGTCGTCCGGAGCGACGCGATGGGCTGGCCCGGGTTCACCGCGACGGCGCGGTCGGGGTACTCGGGTGCGAGGTCGAGGCTCACCGACCGGGGCGAGCCGTCTGAACTGACCGCGCTGATGGCTCCCTGGAGTTCGTTCATCTCGGTCTCGACGACCTGGCTGTGTTTGAACTCCACCTGCTCGTTCTGCGCCGGGACGAGCTGTGACTGATACAGCGCCAGCGCTATGACGATGATGCCGAATATCAGCACGAACCCGACGACGGGCGAGACGCCTCGCTCGTCGTTCCAGTAGTCGGACAGCCCCTGCGTGATGTGTTTTGATAGTGTCATTTGTCTCTCCTCGATGTGGGTCAGATGATCGCGAAGACGAGCAGTGAGACCGTCGGGAGGCTCACGGCGTACTTCGCGCCGGTCAGCAGGTCGCCGTTGCGGATGTACCCCGCCAGGAACCCCGAGATGACCGCGTAGAGGGTGACGGCGTGGAACAACAGCAACGCCAGCAGGTCGGTGTCGATGTTGCCGGTGAGTTGTGTGGTCGCCGCCGTCCCACCGGAAGCGGTTTGTGACGCCGTGAGGTCGGCGATGACGTCGACGAACCGCACCTTCAGGATGGCCATCACCGCGAGCAACACGAGGAACGTCATGACGATGATGGTCACCTGCATGCGGGCCTGCGTGCGCTGTTCGCGTTCGATGGCGTCCTGGTTCTCGCTCGCCCGTGCGGCCGTCGTCAGGACCTCGCTGATGTGGCTCGACGCCTCCTGTGCTTTCCTGATGACGTTCACCGTCCGGGCGATTCGCGGGATGTGATACCGGTTGTTGAACTCGACGAGCGCCGAGTGGAGACTGACGCCGTAGTTCGCCTTCGCGTGCATCGTCTCGAACTCGTCCGCGAGCCTCCCGGTCGAGGTGTCGGCGACGAGTCGCACCGACTCGAGCAGCGTCAACCCGGTGTTGTTCGCGCTCGATAGCTTCCGCAGCGTCTCGGAGAACTTTCGGGTGATGCGCTCGCGACTCAGCAGACTCCACTCGTAGAACACCGCGAGCGGTAGCAGGTTGACGTAGAGTGGCATGTACACCCAGATGACGGTCCCGAGAACTGGCGCGTCGCTCAACTCGGCCGCCGACGTCGGGGCCGCACCACGCACCACGGCGAGGACGAGCAGCACCAGCGTCACGGGTACCGTGACCGCAAGCACCGCCAGCGGGTGCTCACGGAAGAACACGTGCGGTTTCTCGAGCAGACGCGCCGTCTCGAAGGTCCCTTCACGGCTCTCGATGCGGTCGAAGATCGCCGCCGTTCCGACGTAGCGCTCGACGAGTCCGAGGTCCGAGATGCTCGCGACGCCGCTCTTCGCGCGCCAGTCGCCGGTCTCGTCTTCGGGGCGGAGGTAGCCCGACCCGACCTCGTCCTCTTTGACCGTCGAGACGAGGACGATGAACGCGACCCCGATGATGGGGATGATCCCATAGACGGTCAGGTAGAGCAGCGAGATCGGTGCCTCGCCGATCATCTGCATCACGACGAGGATGATGATGAGCAGCAGCGGGAACAGCGAGAGCGTGATGTACATCTCACCGAAGAGGTCGATCGTCTCGAGCGTCTCTAGCTGTTCTTCTTTCGCGGTCCGGAGGTGGTGGTCTTTCTTGTCGTTCAGGAACTCGGTCATGTCGCCGCCGGAGTCGATGATCGAGAGCATGTCCGTGAGGAACTCGCTCAACTCCTTGCTCGGCGTGCGGATGGACTGGTTCCGAATCGCAGACCGGTAGTCCGTCCCGAAGTACTCGGTCTCGAGCATGACCGACTGGAACTCCCGAGAGACCTCGCCGTACGTGTCGTCGGCTTCGGCCATCGCCCGCAGAATCTCCAGTTGGTTCATCCCGCCGATCGACAGCGCGTACATGAACGAGACCGCGTCCGCGAGCAGGATGTTGATCTCGCGGCGACGAGCGCCGGCCGTCAGCCGTGGGCGGACGACGAACACGCCGAACCCGACGAACAGTCCGACGACCCCCGACAACACCCCGACGATGACGACCAGCAAGGGGATCTTTATCGCGTCGAACAGGGTGAGGAGCGGTCCCGCCGGGAGTATCGATATCGACGTCAGCTTCGGGGTGCCCTGGACGTACAGTTCGATGTAGGCGAACCCGAGCAGGGTGATCACGAGACCGAGGAACGCGCCGACGAGCGCACCCGCACCGATTCCGCGCGAGAGGTAGTGGTCGACGGTCTCGGGGATGCGTGCCTCGGCGAGCGTCTTCTCCATGTCACCGACGAAGTCGTCGTCCTCGTCGAACACCCGCCGGTATATCGGGTGGAAGAGGTCGGCGAGGGTGTCCCCACGCTCCTGGTACTCGCCACTGCCACCGATGAGGTCGGAGCGCTCGACGCTCATTCAGACCCTCTCACACCGTGCGACGTCGGGGCCGGGTCCGGTGACTCGTCGATGCCGTCGCCACCGTCGGCCTCCGCTCGCATCTCCGCCCCGGTCGCCGGTGGCGTCCGGTCGACCTGTGGAAGTGCGGCCGCCAGCCCCGGTGCGGTCTTGCCCCGGAAGGTCGCGAGCACCTCCTCGCCCTCGGCCAGCACGGCAGCGACGAGTTCTCGGAGCCGGTCGTCGGGTTCCGGGCGCGGAACCATCGCCTCCTTCTCGGAGGCGGTGTCGATCATGACGCTCTCCATCTCGCGCAGGCTGTCGAAGCTCTCTTCGAGTTCGTCGTTCGCGATGAGCGTCAACACCGTCTCGTGGTCGTTGATGAACGCCTGGAGGGTCGCGGCGACCTCCGTGTACGTGTTGAACCCCCGGTCGATGAGGTACGCGAGCACGAGTCTGCGGAGGAACAGTTCGCCCTGCAGGCGCTCTTCGTCCCATCCGCGGTCGAACATGATGTCCTCCAGGGTGTTCGACCGACCGCGTTGCAGGAACTCGTCGGTCGAGGCCTGCCACTGGAAGACGTCCTGGACGTTGATCTCGTCTTGCTCGCTGTTGTAGTAGTTGACCTCGGTGAGCACCTTCGAGCGGCGAACCTTCCTCCCGTGAATCCGGGTCGCCGTCTGGACGCTGATGAGGTCGAGCGCCGTGAACAGCGTCTTCGAGACGTTGATGGGGTCGGTCGTGAACCGTTTGATGACCTCCCCGACGTTGTCGGCGTGGAACGTCGTGTGGCTGGTGTGGCCGGTCGACATGACCTGGAACAGCGTCCGTCCCTCCTCACCGCGGACCTCCCCCATGATGAGGTGCTCGGGGCGCTGGCGCAGTGCGGCTTCGAGCAGGTCGTAGTCGTCGATGTCGCCGGCACCGTCGTGCGAGAACGACGGCCGGGTGACGCTCGCCACCCAGTTGCGCTGGGGTATCTCCAGTTCGCGGGTGTCCTCGATGGAGACGATCTTCGCCGTGCTGGGGATGAACAGACTCATCGCGTTGAGCGAGGTCGTCTTCCCCGACGCCGTCCCGCCCGCGAACAGCACCGAGCGGTCGTTCTCGATGCAGAGCCAGAGGAATGCCATCATGTCCAGGCTGAACGTGTGCCAGTTGATGAGGTCGACGGGCGTGTACGGGACGTCCTTGAACTGTCGAATCGTGTAGTTCGTTCCGTGACCAGAGACCTCTCGGCCCAGCGTGAGTTGCGCACGCGACCCGTCGGCGAGCGTGGCGTCGACCTGTGGCTGGCGCTTTGAGATACCCTTGTTCGAACGCTGGGCGAGCTTCACGACGAAGTCGTCGAGTTCCTGCTCGCCGTGGCTGACGTTCGTGATCAGCTGTTCGTGGTCGGAGTGGTAGACGAAGACGGGACTGTTGTACCCGTCACAGGAGATGTCCTCGACGTTGACGTCGTGTTTGATGCCGTCGATTCGTTCGTAGCCGACGAAGTCGCGAAGGAGCTGGCGGTGGATCTTCGCCACCTGGTACTCCGTCAGGCTCGTCGCGTCCTCCTCGATGACCGCTGGCTCCGGCCGAGCGGCGATACCCTGGATATTCTCGCCTTCGACGGTCGGCTCGGCGGTCATCCCGAAGAGCCCCTTGACTCGACCGAACAGCGCTGACTCGCTGTCGACGAAGGTCCCGCGGTAGAGGTCGTACCGGTCGAGCAGGCGCTCGGTCTCCTCTCGGATGATTGCTGCCCGTTCCTCCCCGCCACCCTTGACGATGAACCGGTCGCTGGAGTAGGTGATCGCGGTGCGGAGCTTCCCGGTGAGGAACTCGACGAGGTTGCGCTCGGTCGAGTTGAGGTGCGGTTCGACGAGGTAGTACTTGCGCTCGTTCTCCTTCTCGGAGTGGAAGATGACGACGAACGCGTAGGGTTTGTCGACCCAGTAGCGCGTCACCTCGCGGAAGTACCGCTTCTTCTCCATCGAGACGGCCTTCTCCAGGTCGTACCGGTTGACGATGGTGGTCCGGCCGTCCGGCATCGAGAAGAACTCGTCCTCGTCGACCGACTCGTCGACCGAGACCGTCCGCTCGTCGACGAGCGCTGAGAGGGTCTCCCCCGCTCCGGCCGCGGCCCCGAGCAGCTCCGACACGTCACTGCCGTCGACTAGGTCATCGCGCGTGAGGGCCGCACCTTCACTTCCGGCGTCGTCACCAGGGGGGGCGTCAGCCGCCATCGTCATCGCCCCCCGCCGTGTCGTTCGCCGCTCGGTCGGAATGTCTCGATTCTCGACATAAACCGACATTGACACTGAGCAGACACCAGCGTTCGAACTCCGCCTCGGTTCCAGAACGTCGGCGTCAGGACGCCTGGAGAGTTATCCTGAATCACACAGGCTGGTGAGAGTGTGGGGGCCTTTGCTAACGACCACTTGTAGAATTTTTAATAGTACCATTAGGATTGTATACTCAACCAGTTGTTCACTTTGAGTGTAATTTCCTAATACCCCCCACATCCACCGGTTGGCCATGTGCCTCCGCGGGCTGGGACCGACGTCGGTCTCGGTCGACCCGGTCGACCAGCGCCCGAGGGAAGCGCATGTGCGGATGGGACATCGGCCCGTCTCGCACCACAACCAAACCGACTCACGCATGCACACCACACCACAGGACCCGACGTTCGCCGGCATCGGCCGACGCGTCGGCCGACCCGACCTCGCCCCGACTCCCTCGGCCCGCGAGCAGGATGTGAGCACACGCGTGAGAGAGAACACTCAAACCAATGTTCGAAAAACTCAAACAACTGTTCAGTGAGGACCGCGCGGTAAGCCCTGTCGTTGGTGTCATCTTGATGGTCGCCATCGCAGTCATTCTCGCCGCCGTCATCGGGTTCTTCGTGCTCGATCTCGGCAGTGACCAGGAAGAAGCGCCTCAGGCGTCCATCGCGTTCGACTACGACGGTACCAACGTCGTCGCGACCCACCAGGGCGGGGACACGTTCAACGGTGCCGACGTCGAACTCCGCAACGGCGCAAACTCGGCGGCGTGGGGCACTGGTGCTGTTGATGCTGGCGACGCAAGTGGCACGATCGGTGCGACGGGTGGTGAGACGGTCAACGTCGTCTACACGTTCCCCAACGGCGACACGGCCATCCTCGGCTCCTACACGGTGCCCGCGTAAACCGACCACCTGACCTTCGGTCGGTCGCGGACCGTCACCGTTCCACGCGACACCAATTTTCTGCGGACACGTACTCCACGACCTCCTCCGACACGAGTGCCGGGTTCGGCGCAGCCGTCGCTCTACGCGTGTGTTCTCGAACTCGCCCGTGACGAACGTGGCGACCGAGCAACTGGAGTCTCTGTCTCGGCAAAACGCTCCCCTTCGAGGCGCGGATGGCCGTCGGGTTCCGGGCCAAACCCGACGGCGTCGCGGCGGCGGCCGATTGGATTCTGCCGGTGTAGACGAGAAAAGCGTCGTTTGCCGGCATTAGATAGTACGAGGCTCCTCATATAAACATGATGGGGTCTACGTCGGGAAACGACCTATGGGGGTCGTGGCCGTCGGTGTCGCCATGCACATTCGAGACGACCTGCGTTCGTTCGGCGACCGCGACTGGGACACCGACGTCGACACCACCCTGCGATTCGCGCTCGTCGGGCTCGGCGGGTTCGCGAAGAAGGCGGCGCTCCCGGCCATCGCCGACGCCGACTACTGCGACCCGACCGTGTTCGTCACCGGGTCGGCCGACGAGGTCCGTGACCTCGCCGCCGACCACGACGTCGACCACGTCGTCGACTACGACGCCTTCGCCGACGGCGAGGCGAGCGACGCCTACGACGCGGTGTACGTCGCCACGCCCAACGCGCTCCACCGCGAGCACGTCGAGGCGGCCGCGAACCTCGGGAAAGCAGTCGTCTCGGAGAAGCCGCTGGCCGACACCGTCGCCGACGCCGAAGCAGTCGTCGCCGCCTGCGAGGACGCCGGCGTCCCGCTGATGACGGCCTATCGGATGCAACTCGACCCCGCGATGCGTCGCCTGCGTGACTCCCTCGACGACCTCGTCGGCGACCCCGTCCAGTTCCACGGCGACTTCACGTTCGACGTGATGGGCGGGTCGCGCGGCCCCGACCAGTGGCGCATCGACCCCGACCTCGCCGGCGGCGGGGCGCTGTTCGACGTGGGCGTCTACCCGCTCAACACCGCTCGATTCCTGCTCGGCGAGGACCCCGTCGCCGTCTGGGGGCGGACGCGCGGCGAGGACCCGTTCGACGGGACGCCCCGACAGGACGACGACGGCGCGTACCGCGCCGCGGACGAACACGTCGGCTTCGGCGTCGAGTGGGCCGACTGCACCGGCCTGTTCACGGCCAACTTCTCCGGACAGGCGGGGGCGACGCTCACCGTCGTCGGTAGCGAGGGACGCGTCCGTATCGAGGACGCCTTCCAGCCGAAACGCGAGCGCCAAATCACGGTCGAGCGCGACGACGGGACCGTCGAACTGACCGTCCCCGCCACCGATGAACTGCGCGAGGAGTTCGACTACTTCGCCCACCAGGTCGCCACCGACGGCGACGTCGAACCCGACGGCGAGGACGGCCTGACCGACGTGCGGGCGCTCGCCGGCGTGCTACAGTCGGCGGCGACGGGCCGCCGAGTCCCCCTCGACTGACTCGCCGTTCGCAGATTCAGACTGTTAACACGAAACAAACTGTACCAACGTTCGAAAACAGTCCTCCGAACGTACCGAACGGTCACCGTTGCACCGGGTTAACTGACGGCAAACGAGAGTAACGGCGGAACAACTATGATGTGTGGGAGATTCGTGAGGGTATGGCGATTGGCCACACGAACGTCCGCTCGAAGTCCGAACGACTGTCCGAATGCGAGCGAATGCTCCGGACGTCGTTGTACATCACCACGTCAGACGTTGACACGGGGGCGGGCCGCTTCGAGGTTCACGACCCCGTGCCGTTGACGTTCGACGCCGACTCGTTCCGGTCGACCGTCGAGACGGTCGCGAGACGCCACGACCTCCGGGTCGAGTCGACCGACAGTCCGTTCCGACTCGTCGTCGCCGCCTGAAGCGGGCGGACGTCGTTCCGGTCCACGTTCTTCACGCGCTCGTCTCTTCCAGCGTCTGCTCCGACCGAGCGGCCGCTACAGTCGACGGTCCCCGAGCGCGGGGAACTCCGCGCGCACCGACGCGACGCGTTCGGGGTCGCAGTCGGCGAGGACGACCGTCCCCTCGTCGTCGGAGGACGCCAGCGTCGTCCCCCACGGGTCGAACACCGTCGAGCGCCCGCAGAGACGCGCGTCCTCGAACTGCCCGACCCCGTTGGCCGCACCGACGTACAGCAGGTTCTCGACGGCCCGTGCTCGCGGGAGGAGTCGCCAGTGTTCGACCCGTGGGTAGGGCCACGCGCTCGGGACGGCCACGAGCGTCGTGCCCGCGTCGACCAGCCGTCGGTACAACTCGGGGAATCGGAGGTCGTAGCAGGTCGTCGTCGCGACGGTGAACCCCTCGAACTCGACCGTCGGGAGCGACTCGCCGGCGACGAGCAGGTCGGACTCCGCCGAGTCGTACCCGAACAGGTGTCGCTTGCGGTACACCGCGCGGCGCTCGCCCGCACGGTCGAGGAACACCGAGGTGTTCGCGAGGCCCTCTTCGGCCGGTCCGTCGCTCGTCGTCGCGAGGTCCTCGACGATGCTCCCGGCGACGATTCCCACCTCGTGGTCGCGGGCGGCCTCCGCCAGTTCCGTCAGCGTCGGGCCGTCGAGCGACTCCGCGGTCCGGGCGTAGCTGTCGAACGCGAAGTAGCCGACGGTGAACAGCTCCGGGAGGACGACGAGGTCAGCGCCGCGGTCGGCCGCGTCGGCGACGGCCGAGACGGCCCGCTCGACGTTCTCCCGAACGTCGGTCGGTTCCACGTCGAGTTGCGCGAGTGCCAGTCGCATGCGGTCACTCGGTCGTCGCGAGTTCGCGACGTAACGCGGCTTCGAGGTTGTCGAGTTCGCCGTCGAGGTTGCGCTCGAAGTACTTCTCGACGCCCGGAAGCTTCCCGTCGACGGTGAAGCGGTTGACGAGTCTGGTGCCGTTCTCGTGGAGGACCAACTCGTGCTCCCCGACGACGCGCATCACCTTCGAGCGGCCGACGAACCGGACGTACTCGGGTGGCTCGACGTCCGTCTCGCGGGTCTCGACGGTCGCGGTCCGGTTGATCAGCGGGATGGGGAGTTTCACGTGCCACGTCGCGGTCCCCTCACCGGTCTCCTCGAACTCGTCGACGACGCTGATGGGTTCGGCGCGCTTGCGCGGGTCGGCGATGAACGCCCACACCGCCTCGGGGGCGGCGTCGAGGTCGAACGTCCGCTCGACTCGTACGGTCATACCGACCCTACGGACCGCAGGTAAAAACTACAGTGGGGTTGCGGCTAGGCACCGGGGGTGACGCGCCACGTCGTCGACTTCGCGCGACCCCACTTCTCTATCTCGACGTCGTCGGCGCTGTCGGCGAGTCGTGGCAGGCGCGCGCCGACCTGCTTCGCGGTGAGTCCGACCCCCTTCGCGATACGTTTAGCGCGGAAGTACTGATCGCCTTTCGCGACGCTGTCGCGAAGGTAATCGAGAATCTGCTGGTCTTCCTCGCTCATCTCTGCCATAGCCACCGCTAAGCGACTCGGCGGATTAACGGTTACGGCCGGCGGTCGGCGTCCGCGAGCGTCACTCCGCGAGGTGCAGCGCCGCGATGAGAATCGCGCCGGCGACCATCGCCGCGGCGAACCCCCACCCCGACAGCACCTTCATCTCGTCGAACGCGGCGACGAGCATCACGAGCGCCCCGCCGAACCCGAGCGCACCGAACAGCAACCCGAGGCCGAGGCCCATGTCCGAACCCGTAGACGTGTCCATACCGGTGGGTCGGGGAGCGACCGGATAAACCCCGTCGGTTCGCGTGAGCGTCCGCCGACCTGCGTCACTCCCCGGGCGTGACGCCTCGTGAACCCGACCTCGAGTTCCGAATCGTTCCCGATCGCGACCTGTTGAACACAAAGCACATTACACCCTCCTTCAGTGTCGAGGCATGGACAGGAACCTGGTCCTCGCCGGCGGCCTCGTCGCGGTGGCGCTGGTCGCCGCCCTCGGGATGGCGGTCGTTCCGGGGATCATCGCGGCCCCACCACAGGACCCCGAACCCCCCAGTTCGCTCGCCGTGAGCGACCTCGCCATCGCGACCGGAGCGGTCACCGGCGAGACGGCGACCTTCCGCGTCGAGACCCGCCTCGAACACCGCCGCGGTCCCGCCGAGAACGTCACCGTCCGGGTGCGTGCGGTCGACGCCACGTCCGGCCTCGTCGCGACCGACGAGACCGTCGACGTCGGCACGCTCGACGGCGACCGCGAGTACGCGGTGGCCGCGAACGTCACCGTCCCGCGCTCGGGTGACTACCGCATCGAGTCGGTCGTCTACGAGGACGACCGTCGCGTCGTCGAGAGCGCACGGTCCGTGGCGGGCGTCGGGTCGCTCGAACCGGCGTACACGCGGAGCGACCTCCGCTTCCACCGGTTCGACGGGCCGATGCCGGCCGTCGAGTTCGAGATTGCCTCCAGCGCCGACAATCGGACCACGCTCACCGTCGACGCGCTGGTGACTAACACCGGCGACGAGTCCGCCGGCGACGTCGAACTGCTGGTCAAGGCCCGGCAGGTCGACTCCGGTATCGTCGCGGACCGGACCCGCGTCGGTGTGAGCGAGGTCCGGCCCGGTCGCACCGCGACCGCGTCGCTGGACCTCACCGTCCCCACCGAGTACAACTACTACCTCGACGCCGTGTTGCTGCGCGACGGCGTCGTCGTCGACACCGTCCGCGCCCCCGCGGCGCTCGACCCCACGAAGACCGTCCCCATGAACCAGACCACCACCGACACCGGCCTCGAAGTGAGCGACTTCGAGTCCGACGACGCACCGAACCGACAGACAGCACCCGCGACCCCCGCCGACGACGGCGGGCAACCCGGCTTCGGCGTCGGCGTCGCGCTCGTCGCACTCGTCGCCACGGCGCTGCTCGCCCGGAGGCGGTCGGCGTGAGCTCCGAACCCTCCGGTGCCGGCGACGGCGAGGAGCCACGACCGAACACCGAGTACCGCGCGCCCGGCACACGGTCGACGCTCGACGGCGACGACCTGCGGACGTACCTGCTGTACGGCGCGCTCGGCGTCTGCGTCCTGCTGGCGCTGGTGGCGACGGTGAACTTCTACGGCAGCGCCTCGTCGGCCATCGACGTCTGGGTCAGCGAGCGCTACCAGCCGTTGTACCAGGCGGCGTTCAACCTCGCGGTCCTGCTGGCCACTGGCGTCGGCATCTCGCTGCTCGTCCACCGACTGTAGTCTCGCTAGTCATACACCCTTTTGTGGCGGGGCCGTGAACTCCGCGCCATGAGCGACGACGACCCCACAGAGGAGACGCCGGAGGAATCGGCGGCGGACGAGGAACCGGCCGACGAGAGCGCGGACGCGGGCGAGGAGAAGTCGTTCCGCGAGCGCGTCGAGGAGATCCGACAACAGCGCGCCGAACAGCGCGAGGGAGAGGAGGGCGAGCGCTCGCCCGAGGAACGTCTCGAAGAGGCGTTCGGCGGCGGTGGCGAGGGCGGCCCCGGCGGGATGGGCGGCGGCAACCCGTTCGCCCAGATGATGGGCGGCATGATGGGCGGCGGTGGCGGGATGGGCGGCGGCCCAGGCGGGATGGGCGGTGGCCCGCCCGGCATGGGCGGCGGTCCCGGCGGCATGGGCGGTCCCGACCCGCGCGAGCAGGGCGACAACGCTCGCGCCAACGAGGAACTCGTCCGCGAGGTCCGGAAGGTCCGCGACGAGGTCCACGACGTGCGCCGCGAACTCGAGCGCATCGCCGACGCGCTCGAAGGCCGGAACTGAGCCGACGACCGCGTTCTTTCCGTTCTCTCGTCGACGAGTAGCGACGCGACTCCGTCCGACCTGGTGAGCCTCAGAAGCTCCCGAGACTCGACTGGAGCGTCCGGTCGTCGGCCCCCTCGCGGAGGTCGTAGCCCAACAGGTCGCGGAGGTCGACGGCGTAGGTCGTCCCGTCGCGGTCGAGCAGTAGCAGGCGGCCCTTCGTCGTCCGGACGGTGCCCGTCAGGAGCGTCTCGGCGACGGGCCGGGCGTCGAGGTCGGTGCCGTAGTCGAACTCGAAACGCTCGATGACGCGGTGGTCCGCGAGAAGCGACTCCCACGCCGCCTCGTCGACGGACTCGTGGAGACCCGCGACCTTCGTCGCGACCCGGACCTGGTCGCCGACGGTCTCGGCGATGTCGGCCTCGAGGTCACGGGCGATGCGTCCGTCGGAGACGGTGTGGATCTGGGCGGCGCGGTCCGCACCCTGCTCGCGCAGGCGGGTCTCCAGTCGCCACGAGCGGGTGACGCCGACCTTGAACACGTCGGGGGCGAACGCGGCGAGGTAGACGGCGTGCTCCTCGGTGGAGTCGGCGTTCGACTGCACCGACCACGGAGTCGTGTGGACGGGACAGTACGGCGTTCGCGGGTCGGAACACGACTCGTGACCCTCGGTCTCGTAGTCGACGCGTCCGGCGCAGTGGCGCTCGCCGAGCGCGTACGCGAGGTCGGTCCCGGGTGCGAGTGACAGACGGCTGATGTCGCCGTCGCTGGCGAGTCGGAGGGCGGGGTCGGCGCGGTCGTAGCCCACGACTTGCACGCTCGGTGGTTCGATTCGAGGGAGCAAAACGCTGTCTCGCTCGCCGTGCGACGTGTGCGCCTTCGTCGCGTGTGAACCGGTATCGAGTGCGAGTTAATGACGGCATAACTGGAAGTAAAGCGATAAGACAAGATTTTTAGCCTCTATTGGGCTACGTAGGACTCGCAATCATGGTCCCCCTCCAACCGGAGACGCAGTACATGGTGGGTATGACAGCGGCCGCGCTGCTCGCCTTCCTCGTCGGTGCTCGCGTCTTCCTCCCCGACTTGCGCCCTATGGCGTTCATCAGAGAGTTCCTCCGAACCGACTGGCGGTACATCGGCCTCGCGTGGGTCGTCACGTTCTGCGTCAACGAACTCGCCCACCGGTTCCACGCCGACCGCACGTTCACGAACTACGTCTACGAACTCGAAGGCCCCGCCGTCGCGACGTTCCAGTCGGTGACGGCCGTCGTCCCCGAGTGGGTAGCGTTCGGGCTGACGGCGTTCTTCACCGTCGCGTACCTCGTCGCCTTCCCGTTCATCGTGCTGTTCACGTACTTCAAACTGAAGGCACACGACGAACAGCAGGCCCGACGCTACGCGATGGCGTACTGTGCGCTCGTCATCCTCGCCGTGCCGTTCTTCCTGCTGTTCCCGGTCGGGATTCCGGGGCTGTACCTGCTGGAAGTGCGGCCGCTGATGCTGGACTTCAACCCCATCATCCGCGCCGGCGTGATGGCGACGGACACGCTCGTCAAGGCGTTCCCCAGCCTCCACACCGGTCTGTCGGTGCTCGCGGCGCTGTACGCCCGCAACGCGACCGAGAAGTACGCTCGGGTCGTCGGCGCGCTGGCGTTCATCATCGTGCTGTCGACGCTGTACCTCGGCATCCACTGGCTGACCGACGCGGTGGCCGCCGCCGTCTTCGCCGCCGGCGTCTACTGGGTCACCCAGCGCGTCGACCCCGACCGGGTCAACCCCATCGCCCGCGGGAACTGACTCGCGCACCCCTTCTACTCGTGACTCCCGCTCGACTGCCGAGCGGTCGTCGTACCGGTCACCCTCGCGTCACCCGATGTCACCGCCGTCCGCGAACGCTTTTGCCCGACTCGTGCGTCGGAGTCCCATGGCCTGCCCGTATCTGGAGTACCGCGACGCGGACGAGGCGCACTCGTTCGACACCGAGCGCGCGTACTGCACCGCCGTCGACGCGTTCGTCCAGCCGATGCGCGCCGACATCTGTAACGACCGCTACGACCTCCACCACGAGACCGACTGCGAGTTCTACCGCGAGGCGGAAGGGCTGTGAGCTACCAGTCGTTCCTCGACGGCGACCCCGCCATCGTCACCGCGGCGCTCACCGGCGGCATCCACGGTAAGGAGGCCAACCCGAACCTCCCCGAGACGCCCGAAGAGATCGGCGAGGCCGCCGCCGCCTGTCGCGAGGCGGGGGCGAGCGTGGTCCACGTCCACGCCCGCGAGGACGACGGCGAGCGCTCCTTCTCGACCGAGCGTTTCCAGGAGATAGACGACGAGATTCGCGCTCGCGCACCGGACCTCGTGATTCAGCACTCGACGGGTGCGACGGGTGCGCCCGACGAGAAGCGCCTCCAACCGCTCCGCACCGACCCCGCCCCGGAGATGGCGAGTCTCGACATGGGGCCGGTCAACCGCTACCACCACCTCACCAGCGAGAACACGCGGGCGACGGTCGACACGCTGTACGACGAGATGGCCGAGCGGGAAATCAAACCCGAACTCGAACTGTTCAACGGCGGGCAGGTGACCGAAACCTACCAGCTTCTCGAACGGCGTGACCTGGCCGACCCGGTCCACGCGACGCTCATCTTCGGGTCCGGCAGTCTGACGCGCCCGACACCCGAAAACTTCCTCGCGCTCATCCACGACCTGCCCGAGGGCGCGACGTTCAACACGCTCGGGTTCGGCCCGCACCAACTGCCGTTCGCGACGATGGGGCTGTTGTTCGGCGGGCACGTCCGCGTCGGGTTGGAGGACAACGTCTACTACCGCCGTGGCGAGCTCGCTCAGAGCAACGCACAACTCGTCGAGCGGGTCGTCTCGGTCGCCGAGACGCTCGGTCGGCCGGTCGCGACGCCCGACGAAGCCCGCGACGTCCTGAACCTCGGGTGAGAGGGCCGGAGTCGGCGCGCTGTCGGGGTGCGCAGGTGACACGCGTGTCACCCGCTGACTGCCGCGTCCGCGGGAGGCTATACACCCCCGGCACGTACGTGAACACGTGACCGACGACATCGCCGTCAGCGCGGACCGACCGGACAGCACCGTCCACGTCGAGGGGACCGACCACGTCACGCTCGTCGGGTCGAACGTCGAGGACACCGTCGCGTTCTACCGCGACGTGCTCGGGATGCGCCTCGTGATGCGCCAGCCGAACCTCGACCGCTCGGAGGTGACCCACCTCTTCTTCGACGCGGGCGACGGCCGCATGGTGACGTTCTTCTGCGAGGAGGACCGCGAGTCCGCCGACGACCAGGACCCCGGCGTCGGCGCGGTCCACCACCTCGCGTTCCGTCTCGACCCGGACCGGTTCCGCGAGACCCGCGAGAACCTGAAGGAGTCGGGACGGCGGTTCTCGGAGTTCGACCGCGGGGCGTTCCACAGCCTCTACACGAAAGACCACAACGGCCTCATCGTCGAACTGGTCGCGGACAAGTTCGTCGTCCCCGACGACCGCCGCGCCGAGATTCTCGCTCGTGCCCACGCCCTGCGCGTCGAGGCGGGCGCGGAGTTCGTCCGCGGCGAGGACCTGCGAGCGGCGCTGGAGGCGCTCGACCTCCCCGTCGAGGCCAACGACCTGCCCGACGCGCCGACCGGGACGGACGTCTCGCCGGAGCGAGACTGAATGGAGGGTCGCTGAATGGAGGGTCGCTGAATGGAGGGGCCACCCGAGGAGTTCGGGTCGGGCTACCGCCTGCTGTCGAGCGTCGTCGTCCCCCGGCCAATCGCGTGGGTCGGCAGTTACGACGCCGACGGCACGCCGAACCTCGCACCGTACTCGTTCTTCAACGTCGTCTCGTCGTCGCCACCGGTCGTCTACTTCGCGCCCGGCGGCACCGGCGAGCACCGCAAGGACAGCGCGAACAACGCCATCGAGAGCGAGGCGTTCACCGTCCACGTCGTCACCCGCGCGTTCGCCGAGGCGATGAACGCGACGAGCGCGACGCTCGCGCCCGAGGAAGACGAGTTCGAACACGCCGACCTCGACCGGGTCGACGCGACCCACGTCGACGCCCCGCGCATCGCGGACGCGCCGGTCGTCCTGGAGTGTGACCTGTACGACACCCAGGAGATCGGCGCACAGACCCTCGTCTTCGGCGAGGTGGTGTACGCCCACGTCGACGACGACCTGCTCACCGACGGGAAGCCGGACGTCAGAGAACTCGACGCGGTCGGGCGACTCGCCGGGAACTACTACGCCAGCACCGACGACCGGTTCCGACTCGAACGCCCGGAGTGAGCGACCGAGACGCTCACTCGGCGGTGATGTCGGCCTCGGCTTCGGGGTCCGCCGGCGGCGTCTCCGGGTCGACGACGCTCCCGTCGAGCCACTCGTCGGCCCAGCACTCGATCTCCTCGAACACCGGTTTGAGCGAACAGCCCTTCTCGGTCAGCGAGTAGAACGTCGCCACCGGCGCGTCCTCTTCGAGTCGCCGGTCGACGAAGTTCGTCTCCTGGAGGTCGTCCAGTACGCGCGACAGCGTCCGTGAGGACGCCCCCGTCGACCGCTTGAGTTCGTTGAACCGTTTCTCGCCGTCCTGCAGGTCGTGCAGGACGATGAGTCGCCACTGCGACCCGATCTGCTCTATCGAGTCGATGACCACACACGCCTCCTCGTTGTACCGCTCACCTGACATCGATGTCACCTGGTGTCCGTTCGTTCGCGAGTCGTTAAAGCAGTTCGGCTGGTAACCAGGTGTACCGATGCAACTACGACGCCGACCGGTCGCCACCGTCGCTCGTGTCACTGCCCGCTCCACGCTATCGACCGAGGTGCGTGCCCGATGACAGACGCCGACGGTCCCCACCAGTCCCAGCAACTCGTCACCGCGGGACTCGACCCCGCCGACGCCGACGTGGCCGTCGTCGCGCTCCACGGCCGCGGCGCGACCGCACGCAGCATCGTCGATTTGGCGAAGCAGGTGAGTCGAGGGCGCGACGACGCGACACTGCTCGCGCCACAGGCCGCCCGCAACACCTGGTACCCCAACTCGTTCATGGCTCCGATGGCGTCGAACCAGCCCCACCTCGACTCGGCGCTCCGGGCGCTCGGCGACGCCGTCGCGACGGCCACGGACGCCGGTATCCCGACCGAGCGCATCGTGACCGTCGGCTTCTCGCAGGGCGCGTGTCTCGCCAGCGAGTTCCTGGCGCGCAACGCCACCCGCTACGGCGGGCACGCCGCGCTCTCCGGCGGCGTCATCGGTCCCGAGGGGACGCCCCGAGAGTACGAGGGGTCGTTCGACGGGACGCCCGTCTTCCTCGGCTGTTCGGACCGTGACCCGCACATCCCGCTCGAACGGGTCCACGAGACCCGCGACGTGTTCGCGGACCTCGGCGCGGACGTCGACGAGCGCATCTACGAGGGGATGGGCCACGGCGTCAACGAGGAGGAGGTCGCCGTCGTGAGCAACATGGTCGACGACCTCTGAACCGCCGACCGTCGACCGTCGAGGGCGGTCCGTCGCCCCCACCGCGACGCCTCGCCTGCGCGTTCGACCGTCGAACCACAACCGGAATACCTCACGGTCACCTATCGACGCTACCGATGGGTGCAGGTCACGGGTCGGGGTTGGCGCTGTCGCTGATGCTCGCGGGGGGCGGGTCGGTGCTCCTCGTGGGGCTTGCGGCAGCGGCGTTCGTCCAGCGGCGCTCCCGGTCGTACCTGCTCGTCTTCCTCGCGCTGGCGACGCTGCTCGTCCGCAGCGCCACCGGCCTGTTGATGGTCAACGGACTCGTCGACGACGCGGTCCACCACACGCTCGAACACGGTCTCGACGTGGCGCTCGTCGGGTTCCTCCTCGTCGCCGTCTACACGGTCCGCTCCGACCGCACGCGAGCGACGGGTGAGCGCCGATGAGCGACACCCGCAGTCGGGTCGCCGAGCGCGTCCACGCCACCCCCGGCATCCACTTCAACGAACTCGTGCGGGTGCTGGACCTTGCGCCCGGCCAGGTGCAGTACCACCTCGACCGCCTCCGGAAGACCGACAGCGTCGCCGAACTCCGCCTCTACGGGCGGACGCACTACTACCCGCCGTCGTACGACCCCTGGGAGCGGCGGGCGCTGGCGTTGCTCGCCCGCGAGACGGCCGCCGACGTCGTCGCCGTGTTACTCGACGAGCGTCGGGCACGACCCGCAGACGTCGCCGAGACGGTCGGCATCGCCCGGAGCACGCTGGAGTGGCACCTCGGCCGCCTGGTCGAACAGGACCTCGTCCGGAAGGAGCGCGACGCGCGCAACCGGGTGACGCTCGTCCTCGCTCGACCGGAGGAGACGGCGTGGCTCCTCCGCCGGGCGACCTCGTCGCTGCCCGGCCGTCTGGTCGACCGGTTCACCCGCCTGGTCGACCGCCTGCTGGAGGAGTGAGGCGGGCGGACGGTGGGGCGGTGTGACACGCGCTCCGTCCCGAACGCCGGCGTTCGACGGTCGCACCACAACGCCCTTTCCTCCGAATCACCGAGTACGAACAATGAGACGACGGACGTTCCTCCAGGCGGGTGCCGGGGTCGCGGGCGCGGCGTTGACCGCTGGCTGTCTCGGCGTGTTCGAGACGCAGGCCGCCGGCATCCCACCGATTCCCGAGAACCGCCCCGACGGCGTCTACATCCCCAGCCACGAGGAGGGGATGGGGATGCCGGGGATGGGGATGGCCGGCGACTACAAGTTCGGCCTGATGTACAGCTTCGCCCACCGGTTCTGGAACGTCAACGGCGACACCGTCGAGAAGACAGGTGTCGAGTCCAGCGGCGCGGACGCCGTCCACCTGATGGCGTCCGTCTGGGACCCCGAGACGAAACTCGCGCTCCCGGAGACCGGCCTGAGCGTCGACATCACGAAAGACGGCGACCCGGTGGGCCAACAGGAGGTCATCTACCCGATGCTCAGTCAGGTGATGGGGTTTCACTACGGGGCGAACTTCGAGTTCGACGGCGACGGCGTCTACGAGGTCGAGGTGAGCGTCGGCGGGATGAGCACGCGTCGGACCGGGGCGTTCCAGGGACGGTTCGCCGACCCTGCGAGCGCGACCATCGAGTTCGATTACAGCCGCCAGCGCAAGGACAACCTCTCCTTCCAGATTCGAGACGACGCGGGCGAACCGGGGGCGCTCGAAGCGAACACGATGATGATGGAGGCCGACTCGACGGCACCGGCCGTCGAGGACCTGCCGGGCCGCGTCGTCGGGGAGGGCAACAGCAACGACGCCGTCCTCGTCGCGACGGTCCTTGACGCCCCGCCCGAGGGCATCGACGAGGACGGGGCCTACCTCGCGGTGTCGGCACGGACGCCGTACAACCGACTGGTCGTCCCCGCGATGGGCCTCACCGCGACGGTCGGTGGCGGTGGCGACCCGACGTTCGACGGCGACCTCGTCCGGACGTTCGACCCCGAGTTGGGCTACCACTACGGCGCGACCGTCGACGGGGTCGACGCCGGCGACGAGGTGACACTGTCGGTGACGACACAGCCCCAGACCGCCCGCCACGAGGGCTACGAGACGGCCTTCGGCGGCCTGATGGGCGGGATGCCCGACGTCACGTTCACCGCGCAGTAGTCCTCGCTCGGTGGCCGTCTCCCCGCTCCGTTCACTCCTGCGGCGTGTAGACGCGCTCGATAGCGAGCAGGTCGCCGTCCTCGAACTGGGCCTCGTAGACGTCCGGCGTCGTCAGTTCCTCGCGCCAGAACGTCACGTCGAACCGGTCGTCGTAGCGGTTCAGCGTTGCCGTCAGTAGTTGGCCGTGTGTGCCGACGGCGACGGTCTCGCCGGCGTGGCGGTCGAGAGTACGCTCGACGGCCGCGACGCCGCGGGTCTGGGCCTCGTCGCTCGACTCGCCCGCCGGCCACGCGAACGACCAGTCGTCCCACACCGCGCGCACGGCACTCTCGAACGTCTCGCCGATGGTCTCGACGGGGCCGTCGGTCAACGCTCGCTCGCGGAAGCCGTCGTCGCGTTCGACGGCGAGGCCTCGACGCTCGGCCAGCGGTTCGACGGTCTGGACGGCGCGTTCGTATGGGCTGGAGACGACGGCGTCGACGGTGTGGTCGGCCAGTTGGTCGGCGACCCGTTCGGCGGCCGCGTAGCCGCTCGCGGACAGCGGTCGCTCGGCCTCGCGGTTCGGGACCCACGGCGAGTGTGCGTGGCGGACGAACAGGAGCGTGGTCACCCGTGACGGTTCCGCGGTCGGTGGGTTAGTCGTCCCGGTTCGACTCGGTGGTGACGACTCGTCTCGCCCGCGTCGCCGCCCGACTCACGGTGGCGGTGAGACCGTGTACTCCGGCCCGACGCATACCCTGAGCGCGAGCGGTTCGGTGTGGATGGCGAGTCGGTCGTGGTATCGCGACTCGCCGTCGAGGCTGAACCCGATGGGGTCGCCGTCGGTGCTGCTGATCTCCAGTTGGGCGGCCTGCGTGTGGAACACGTTGTCCGTCGTCCGCCCGAGGACGCGCTGGATGAACGCTTCGGCGACGATGCTCCCCGCGGGCATGTGCTCGATGACGACGACTTCCAGTAGGCCGTCTTCGAGGTCGGCCTGCCCGCCCTCCTCGACGAACCGCCGGGAGTTACCGACCAGCGCACAGAGCGCGTCACCCGACCACGTCACCTCCTCGCCGTTCGAGATAGCGGTGAGGTCGATGTGCAACCCGTCGAACGAGGCCGCCTCCTGGACGCCGTTGGCGAGGAAGGCCAGCGACCCGAAGCGCTCTTTCAACTCGCTGGACGTCGAGACGCTGGCGTCGGCGACGAGTCCCGCGATGGAGGACATCACGAACGGTTCGCCGTCGGCCATCCCGACGTCCACGCGCCGCCGCGCTCCGGTCTCGACGACGTCGAAGGCGTGTTCGGCGTCCCGGATGCCGATGTTCGTCGCGAAGATGTTCTCGGTGCCGACCGGGACGACGGCGACGGTGGTCCGGTCCAGGGCGTCGGCGGCGGCGAGTCCCGCGACGACCTCGTGGAGCGTCCCGTCGCCGCCCGCGACCGCGAGCAGGTTCACCCCCTCGTCGGCGGCGATGGTCGCGAGGTCTGTCGCGTGGCCTTCGCCCTGCGTCTCCTCGACGTGGTAGTCCCGTTCCTCGGCGAGCGACCGGACGTGGTCGGTGTGGTCTGCGCTCCCGCTCGTCGGGTTGAGGACGAGCCACCGCTGGCCGTCGGTCTGGGGCATCGCGCCGCCGACGGCCTCGTCGGCGACCGATATCGCCGTCTCCTGCATTGGTAGCCACTTCGCGCGCCGAGACGGATAACTACGCGGATACCGATTCGATTTGCTATCGTGGTATACGATTTACGACCCGTAACGGTTTCCCGGGGCGGCCGGTACGAGCGACCATGCTCACAGGCGAGTTGGCCGTCGAGACCGGCGACAGCGTTCGGTTCCACTACACGGTCGAGAACACGGGCGAGGAGGCGGTCGAGTTGACGTTCCGCGACGGCGGGCACGCCGACTGTGCGGTGTTCGACGGCGAGGAGGAGGTGTGGCGCTGGTCGGCGGGCCGGATGTTCACGCAGGCGATCGGTCACGAGACGCTCGCGCCGGGCGACACCAGCGAGTTCGGCTTCGAGTGGGACGCTCCCGCCCCTGGCGAGTACACAGCGCGTGCGGAACTCCGGGCGCAAGAAGAGGCGTGCGAGTGCGAGACGACGTTCTCAGTCGAGTGAGGCGAGTAGCTGGTCGGTGACCTTCCGGACGGCCTCGTCGGAGCCGTACTCGGGTTCGAAGCCGGTCGCGAGCAGTCTGTCGATGGGGAGGAAGACGACCGGGATGTCGCCGGTCCAGCCCCGGTCGCCGCCGGTGTACTCGTAGTCGGGGTCCAGCCCCATCTGCTCGCTGACGATGTCGGCGATGCGGTTGACGTCGGTCGTCTCGCGGGTGCCGAGGTTGAAGACGTTGTGTGCGTCGTCGGTGTGTTCGACGACGTGGCGCATCGCGGCGGTGCAGTCCGTGACGTGCATGTAGGACTTCTCCTGTCGCCCGTTGCCGAGGATGGTGAGCGTCTCGGGGTTCTCGTCGAGTTTCTCGACGAAGTCCGGGACGACGCCCGCCCCGAAGCGCGGCCCGACGATGTTCGCGAAGCGGAACGTCCAGACGGTGAACTCGTTGGAGTGGGCGTACACCGAACAGACCGCTTCTTCGGCGAGTTTCGTCGCACCGTAGCTGCTGATGGGTTCGAGCGGGCCGTACTCCTCGGGGGTGGGTTCGCCGGCCTCGCCGTACACCGTACACGAGGAGGTGAACGCGAGGTTCGTGACGCCGACCTCGTCCATCCGTTCGAGGACGTTGTGGGTCATCCGCGTGTTCGCCTCGAACTGCCGTCGCGGCGAGTCGGTGTCGACGTACTTGTCGGCCGCGGCGAGGTGGAACACGGCGTCCACGTCCGGGGTGATGGCGCTCGCCACGTCCCGTTCGTCGAGCAGGTCGCCGTCGACGAACGTCGCGTCGTCGGGGACGCTGTCGAGTCGGCCGTTCGAGAGGTCGTCGACGACGACGACGTCGTTCTCGGTGGCGAGGTCGCTCGCCAACTGCGAGCCGATGAGTCCCGCGCCGCCCGTGACGACGAGCCGTTTGTCCGCGAGTTGCATGCGTGCGCTCGTCGGAGACGGGGCAAGTGCCTTCCGCTCGCCGGCGAGCGCGGAGTCGAAACCCCTTCCCGCCGCGACGCGAACGCGCGCTATGGACGAACACGAGGTGTGGGTGCTCAGACTGGGCCACCGCCCGGGCCGCGACAACCGCATGACGACCCACGTCGGCCTCACCGCGCGGGCGCTCGGTGCCGACCGCGTGCTGCTGGCCGGCGACGCCACGAAGTCTCGCGACACCATCGAGGACATCACCGACCGCTTCGGCGGCCCGTTCACCGTCGAACAGACCGACGAACCCAACCGCGTCGTCCGGGAGTTCCCCGGAACGGTCGTCCACCTGACGATGTACGGCCTGCCCGTCCAGGACGTCGAAGCCGAGATTCGCGAGGCGCACGCCGACGAAGCCGTCCTCGTCGTCGTCGGTGCGGAGAAGGTGACGTTCGACGTCTACGAGGCCGCCGACTACAACGTCGGCGTGACGAACCAGCCCCACTCCGAGGTCGCCGGCCTCGCCGTCTTCCTCGACCGACTGTTCGATGGCCGGGAACTCGACCGCGAGTGGACCGACGCGGACCGACGGGTCGTCCCCATGGCGACCGGCAAGAAGGTCGTCCCCACCGATTCGGAGGAGTAAGCCGTTCTCGACCCGTTCTCCGAACGACGAGCGACGGCGTCGGTCGACGTGCCGTGAATCGGATACTGCTATACGAATCTCCCGGCGACGTGTCCGACCAGCGCGACTCGCGGGCGGCCTCGTGACACCTGTGGGTCGTCACCGGTAGCATGCCGTACTGAAACATCCTTCAGCACACGTATTTCACGGCGACCGTCCAACGCCCGGGTATGGAATCGGACACACACGAGTACGACGCGGTCGTCTACGACCTCGACGGGACGCTCGTGCGCCTCGCGGTCGACTGGGAGGCCGCTGCCGAGCCGATCAAGCCCATCGTCCGCGCTCACGGGGGCGACGCGTCGGCCGACGACGCGCTCGACCTGCTGCCCGTCGCCGAATCGCTCGGCGTCGCCGGCGAGGTCGAACCGCACCTCGCGCGCGCCGAGCGGGCCGGCGCGGCCGACGCCGAACGCCTCCCGCTGTTGACCGAGTTCGTCGAGGCGGACGTTCCGGTCGGCGTCTGCTCGCTCAACTGCGAGGCGGCCTGCCGGGAGGCGCTGGGTGCCCACGGCGTCACTGCCGAGGTCGTCGTCGGTCGTGACACCGTCGCCGAGCGCAAACCGCACCCTCGGCCCCTGCTGACGGCCGTCGAGCGTCTCGGGGCCAGTCCGGCGACGACCCTGTTCGTCGGTGACTCCGACAGCGACGCCGTGACCGCGCGACGGGCGGGAACCGCGTTCCGTCGCGTGTGACTCCCGACGACACCGAGTCGGACCCGTCGCGCGACGGTGTGCCGACCGACGAGATGCTGTCGCCCGAGGAGGCGTTCGCGGTGCTCGGGAGCGACCACCGCATCGCGATGTTGCGCGCGCTCGGCGAAGCGGACGGACCGCTCGCGTTCTCGGACCTCCGGGCGGCCGTCGGCACCCGCGACAGCGGCCAGTTCAGCTACCACCTGAACAAACTCGTCGGCCACTTCGTCCGGCAGACGCCCGACGGCTACGAGATTCGGCGGGCGGGCGAGCGGGTCATCGAGGCGGTCCTCTCGGGGGCGGTGACCGAGTCGCCCGTCCGCGACGCGACGGCGGTCGACCGGCCCTGTCACTACTGCGGCGCGCCCGTCGAGGTCCGGTACCACGAGGACCGAATTCGCGTCCACTGTACCGACTGCGAGGGTATCTACGGGGCCGACGAGCGGGCGGACGGCAACGGCCACCTCGGAACGCTCCCCCTGCCGCCCGCGGGCGTCCAGCACCGAACCCCCGCGGAGTCGCTCCAGGCGGCGTACGTCTGGGGTGAACTCACCGGGATGGCGTCGGCCAGCGGCGTCTGTCCACGGTGTTCGGCCGTCCTCGACGAGTCGGTCTCCGTCTGTGCGGACCACGAGGCGCGCTCCGAGCCGTGTGAGGAGTGTGTCGAACGGTACGCCGTCGGAATCCACTTCGAGTGCACGAACTGTATCTACGACCGCGGCGGTGCGTTCGGGGTGAAACTCCTCACGAACACCGACCTCCTCGCGTTCCTCACCGCTCGGGGCATCAACCCGGTCGAACCGTCGGCACGGTCGGCCATCGGCGCGATGGTCGACTACGAGGAGGAGGTGCTCTCGACCGACCCGTTCGAGGCTCGGTTCACGTTCGCGGTCGACGGCGACACGCTCTCGCTCCGCGTCGGCGACGACCTGGCCGTCGTCGAGACGACGGTCGATGAAGCCGGCGGCGAAGCACGCCGTGACTGACTCCGACCGTCGGGCCGACGGCTCTCGCGACGCTCGGTCGTCGTCCTACCCGTCTTCCCGACCGATGAGCGTCCAGCGGTGGCGGACCGTGCCGTCGGGGTGGCGCACGCGCGCGACGTGGTAGACGTACCGACCGCCGAGTGTGCCGTCCTCGCCGCGGTGGCGCTTGTGTACTTCGAGGTAGCCGTCGCGTTCGTCGACGCGGACGACCTCCTCACCCTCCTGTGGCTCGACGGTCGGAAGCGGCTCTTGACGGGCGCGCAACAGCTCCTGCGCGTAGACGATGGCTTCTCGCAGGTCGTGGCCGTCGAGACCGCGGAGCGCGTCGGCAGCGTGGGTCGGGAGGTCCTCGGGCGGTGTCGGCTCGTCCATGCGGATAGTTGCCACTCGTCGGACAAAAACCGTCTCCCCGCTCCGGTCCGGTCGGGGCCGTCGCGTCGCGGGCCGCTCGTCGTCCGTACGGGCGACGCTGTGGCCGGTAGGCCCGCGAGAGCGCAACCTTTAGGCACGAGTCTCGCGCACGTTTCCGTAATGGCTTTCGAGGAGCTTCTGAACGACCCCGTCATCCAGAAATATCTTCACGAACTGGTCGGACCGACGGGGATGCCGGTCGCTGCTGCACCCCCGGACGGGGAGGTGACCGACGAGGAACTGGCCGAGGAACTGGGACTCGAACTCAACGACGTCCGCCGTGCGCTGTTCATCCTGTACGAGAACGACCTCGCGTCGTACCGCCGGGTGCGCGACGAGGACTCGGGGTGGCTGACGTACCTCTGGACGTTCGAGTACGACCAGATCCCCGAGGTGCTCGAATCGGAGATGTACCGCCTGCTCGACGCGCTAGAGTCGCGTCGTCAGTACGAGGCGGACAACGAGTTCTACCTCTGCCCGGAGGAGTCCATCCGCTTCGAGTTCGGCGAGGCGATGGAGTTCACCTTCGAGTGCCCCTCCTGTGGGGCCGACCTGGAGTCGATGAGCAACGACCAGCTCGTCCGCGCGATGAACGAGCGCATCGAGCAACTCCGCGACGAACTCAACGTCGAGTCCCAGGACGAGGCACCGGCGTAGATGGTCGTCCTCGCGACCAAGCTGTACGTCGAAGGTGACGCCCGCGAGCGAGCGCTCGACAGCCTCCGCTCGCTCGTCGGCAACGACCTCGCGGACCTCGACGTCGAGTGGACACTCGGACTGCGCGACGACGACTTCCCGTCGGTGACCATCGACGGTGAGGATAGCGTCGTCGCGCGCAACCTGCTCCGCGAGGAGTGGGGAGCCATCACGCCGAGCTTCGAGGCCGGCGAGGAGTACGTCGGGACCCTCGACCGCTGGGACGAGGAGGGGTTCGTCCTCGACGCGGGCGAGCGCGTCCGCATCCCCGCGAGCGAACTCGGTCTCGGTCAGGGGTCGCCCATCCAGATTCGCAAACGGTTCGGGCTGGTCCAGCACCTCCCGATGCGGTTCGTCTACGACGAGGACGCGCCGCGCCTCGCCGACAGCGAGCGCGACCGCCTCTACGACTGGACGCGCGCCGAGACGGGTCGCCTCAACGTCAACAGTGCGACGCGGGCGGAGGTCCGCGCGACGATGAACCGTGCGGGGCACGCCCAGGACGTCGTCACCGTCGAACGCCTCGGTCTGCTGGAACAGTCGGTCGTCTGCACCGAGGGGACCGACCCGCCGGGGCTGCTCGCCAGCGTCGGCGGGTACCTCCCCGCCGAGCTGCTCTGCGTGGTCCCATGAGGCGGACGCTCGCGCTCTGTCTGCTCGCCCTCCTGGCGGTGAGCGCGGGCTGCACCAGCCTGTTCGGGCCCGGCGAGTTGAGCGACGACCAGTTGAACGAGAACACGACGTACGACGACGTGTGGAACCGGACGACGACGGGCGACCAGCCCCCGAGCGTCTACATCGACGTCCGGACCGACGACTACCGCGCCGTCTACGACCTCGGCGAGAACCGCACGACGCTCGACGTGTACGGCCGGACCGGGTTCGGCCTCGAACGGCCGCTCGACGTCAGCGGTCTCCGGTTCCGGTTCGACAACGGCACCGTCGTCAGCCCGGCCAACCACTCGAACTTCACCGTCGAGCAGGGGCGCGAGCAGTTGACCATCACCGTCCCCGAGGAGAACGGGTCGCTGGCGTTCACCGCCCCGAAGGGCGGCAAGTCGTTCAGCGTCCCGGCGTTCATCCAGGACGTGTCCTACGAGGCGGCGTTGCCGCCCGGCGTGGACGTGGCGGTGCCGCTGCTGTCGAACGTCGACCCGAGTCCCACCCGGACGTTCGACGAGGCCGGTCGGACCCACATCTACTGGGACTCCGTCTCCCGTGACGTCTCGGTGCGGTACTACCTCGACCGCGACCTGCTCATCTTCGGGTCGCTTGCGGGCCTGCTCGTCGTCGCGGGCGTCGTCGGAGGGGTCTACTACCTCCGGCAGATCCGCGAACTCGAACGCCGCCGCGAGGAGGTCGCACTGGACGTGAACCGCGAGGAGTAGCGGTCCCCACGCTCCACCGGTCCGCCCCCGCTCGGTACCACGGTTCGCCACCCGCGACCCACGGCGTTTTACTCGTGCCACGCCAACCCCGAGCCATGCGTGTCGCGGTGGTGACCGTCGGTGACGAACTGCTCGCCGGAGAGACGGTGAACACGAATGCGAGTTGGCTGGGTGAACGGCTCACGGCCCGCGGTGCGAGCGTCGAGCGCGTCGTGACGCTCCCCGACCGCGAGGGCGACATCGCCCGCACGGTCAACGAGTACCGCGCGGAGTACGACGCCGTCGTCGTCACCGGTGGTCTCGGCCCGACCCACGACGACCTGACGATGGCCGGCGTCGCCGCTGCCTTCGGCGTCCCGCTCGAACGCAACGAGGAGGCTCTGGAGTGGCTCGAAGCCGAGGGCGGCTACAGCAACGAGGACCTCGCGAGGGGCACCGCGGACCTCCCGAAGGGTGCCCGTCCGTTGCACAACGAGGTCGGCGTCGCTCCCGGCTGTGTCCTCGGCTCCGTCTACGTGCTGCCGGGCGTCCCCGGCGAGATGAAGGCGATGTTCGAGGCGGTCGTCGACGAGTTCGAGGGCACCGTCCTCCACGTCGAGGCGGTCACCGTCGCCGAACCCGAGAGCGCGCTGGTCGAGCGCTTCGAGGCGGTCCGCGACCGGTTCGACGTGACCGTCGGGAGCTACCCCGGCGAGAACGTCACCGTTCGACTCCGGGGGGAGGACCCCGAGGAGGTCGAGCGAGCGCTGGCGTGGCTCGCGGAGCGCTCGGAGACGGTCGAGGAGTGAGTCGGCGGTCCCGTCGGTGCCTCAGCGCGTGAGGTAGGCGACCCAGCCGACGAGTAGGAGGAGGCCACCGATGCCGACTATCCACCCGGACGCGTCGATGAGACCGGTCTGGACCCCTTCTTGCAGGAGTGCGTTCATGCAGTACGGTTCCGTTGGCGGTCGTATAAGCGTTGATACCCGTCGCGACCCAGTCGCCGACCACGCGTCCGTCGTCCACCGGCGACGCTTTGGGCGTCGCGCCGGAACTCCCGACCGTGAGACGCATCGGATTCGTCGTCAACCCCGTCGCCGGGATGGGTGGTCGTGTCGGACTGAAGGGCACCGACGGGATGGTCGAGGAGGCCCGCGCCCGCGGCGCAGAACCGCGCGCTCCCGAGCGCGCCCGCGAGGCGCTCGATGCCCTCTCGAACGCCGCGACCGGCCCCGTCGAACTGCTGACGTGGGGCGGCGAGATGGGCGAGAGCGAAGCCGACGCCGCGGGCCTCGACTACGAGGTGCTTGGTCGCCCCAACGCGGACGAGACCGACGCCGACGACACGCGGGCGGCGGTCAGGACTATCCTCGATGCGGGCGTCGACCTCCTGCTGTTCGCCGGCGGCGACGGCACCGCCGTCGACGTCGCCGAGACCATCGACGCGACGGGGAGCGACACGCCGATGCTCGGGGTCCCCGCCGGCGTCAAGATATACTCCTCGGTGTTCGGCGTCACCCCCCGCTCTGCGGGTCGCATCGCCGCGACGTTCGACCGCACCGAGGAGCGGGAGGTCAACGACATCGACGAGGCGGCGTACCGAGAGGGGGAGGTCCGCACCGAACTGAAGGCCATCGTCTCGGTGCCCGTCGCGAGCGAGGTCCAGTCCTCGAAGCAGTTGGGCGGCGGGAGCGTCGAGGCGCTGGCGGCCGGCGTCGCCGCGGCGGTCGAACCGGGCGTCACCTACGTCCTCGGGCCGGGGAGCACGGTCGGAGCCATCAAACGCGACCTCGGGTTCGACGGGTCGCCGCTGGGCGTGGACGTCTGGCGCGCGAGCGAGGACCCCCGCGGGGACGACCCCGGCGAACTGCTCGTCCGCGACGGCAGCGAGCGGGAGATCCTCGACGCGCTGGGCGAGGAGAACGTCGTCGTCGTCTCGCCCATCGGTGGCCAGGGGTTCGTCTTCGGCCGTGGCAACCAGCAGCTCTCGCCCGACGTGATCCGCCGGTGCTCTGTGGTGGTCGTCGCCTCGCCGTCGAAACTCGACACCGTCGGGGAACTCCGGGTCGACACGGGCGACCCCGACCTCGACGAGGAGCTTCGCGGGTGGCAGAAGGTCCGTGTCGGCCGGTTCGAACATCGATTGCTAAAGACCGTGTGAAATCCTGCCCCTGATACGCATTCCCCTCTGAGGAAGCATCTTGAGATATCCTTAAGGTCGGGCGAGACGGTACGGCTACCATGGAAACGCGGAAAGTCCAGCGGCTAGGGCCGTCGACGCTGGCGATGACGCTCCCGGCGGAGTGGGCGAAGGCCTACGACGTCGAGAAAGGGGACGAGGTGTCGATTCGCATCGGCGAGAAAGGGATGCTGACGGTGATGCCCGAGTCCGTCCAGCAGGAGGAGTCGGAGGCGACCATCCACGCCGACAGCCTCGACGCCGACGCCATCGAGCGCGCCATCGTCGCCCAGTACGTGCTCGGCCGGCGGGTCATCCACATCGAGGCACCGGAGGGCGAGAGCCTCGACAGCGCGACCATCAACGCCGTCTACAACGCCGAGACGCAGTTGATGGGGCTGGGCGTCATCGAGGAGCGTCCCGAGCGCATCGCCATCCGCTGTAGCGTCGACCCCGAGGACTTCACGCTCGACAACCTGCTCGAACGCCTCGAATCGACCGGGTCGACGATGCGCAACGAGGCTATCAAAGCCCTCGCACACAGCAACCCGGACCTCGCACAGCGCGCGCTCAACCGCGAGCGCCAGGCGAACAAGATATTCGTCCTCCTCCTGCGCCTCATCTTCACCGCCTACCAGAACCCGAACCTGACGAGCGCGCTGGGACTGGACGACGGGTTCGCGCTCATCGGCTACCGCTCCATCGCGAAGAACCTCGAACTCACCGCGGACAACGCCGAGGACATCGCCGACATCGCGCTGTCGGCGGAGGGCCACACCCTCGACGTCGACGACTCGACGATGCGCAAGATCCGCGATTTCACCGACAGCGTCAACGAGATCACGGAGAAGGGCGTCCGAGCGGCCGTCGAACGGGACTACGACCTCGCCATCGAAGTTCGCCGCCTGTTCAGCGAGATCAACGACCGCGAACGCGAAATCCTCAACGACCTCCCCGAGATGTCGAACGACGACCTGCTCGAAGTGCGCGAGGTGCTGGTGAGTCTCGCCCAGACCGCCCAGTACGCCGTCCGGAACGCCGAAATCGCAACGAACCTCGCGCTCAACGCCGAGAGCGAGCACGTCACCATCGAGTGAAGGCGACGCGGTCGGCCTGTTTCTCATTGCCCGTTTCGGTACTACGTTCGGTTCGCGTTCGTGCTGGGGTCGAAGCGGTACCCATACCGAGAGGGGAGTGGTCGTCGGACCAGCGACGGGTCAATCGTCACCGGTCGAGGCTCCCTTCGCCGCACACAGTGGGTTCTCCGAGACCATCGTGCAGTCGAAGTCGGACGACTCGGCGAAGAAGCGCACCAACAGGTGGCGTCTCGACCCCGAGACGCGGGTGACGTCGCTCGCGGCGAAGCGGTCGGGCAACGCGTCGTAGGTGGCACGCAGGTCCGTCCGGGAGTCGAACACCACCTCGTTACCCGCCGACTCGGCGCGGCGACGGGCGACGACGACGCGGCCGTCGCCGCGGCGCTCGTAGCGGGTGTGGACGAACGCGCGCCGTTCGGTCAGCGCGTCGGCGATGCCGTCGGCCAGTTCGCGAGCGGCGACGGGAGAGAGCGAGTAGGTGTCGCCGTCGATGGTGACTTCGACGACGCTGTCGGTCCGGTCAGTGGAGAACGCGACCAGGAGTGTGGGGGCTCCGCGACATACCCAACTCTACGCGACGAGTGGGTTAAACATGCCGTGAGTGGCGGCACCACGGAGCGCACCGAGCAGGCCGCCGTCGTCGGTCTCGGTCCCGTCGTCGCTCGGCGTCCCGTCGGTCGGGCCGTCGGTGGTCCGCCCGTCGCTCGTCGTGTCGTTGCTCCCGCCGCCGAGGAGACCGCCGCCACCGTCGGTCGGTGTCGCGGTCGGCGTGGCGGTCCGGTCGGGCGTCGGCGTCGGCGCGCTGGTCGCCTCACCGTCGGTCGGCGTCTCCGTCTCCCCCGCGCCGAGCAGACCGCCGTCGTCGTCGGTCGCCGTGGCGCTCGCAGTCGGCGTGGAGTCGTCGCCTGCGGGCTCCGTGGTAGTCGTCCCGTCACCCCCGGTCGCGGTGGGTTCGGCGGTGCCGTCGGCCGCCGTCGCGTTCTTCGTGCCGAAGATGTCCGTCTCGATGGTCTTCGTGTAGGTCAACGCGTCGAGCGGGACGCGGATTGTCGACCCGCTGGGCAGTTCGATGCGTGCGAAGAAGTCGATCTGCAACTCGGTCTGCTGGTCGTTCTGGAGGTGAGTGACCCACCACTCGTCGAGACGCTGGTTGTCGATGGCAGTCGTCGCCCGGAGGGTCTTCTCGGTGCCGCCGGGGATGACGTACCCCTCGTCGGTCGTGCCGTTCCCGACGGCCACGTCGTTCATCGTGATGTTGTAGCCGATCTCGGTGACGGCGTAGGGGACGGTCTTGGGGTTGTAGACGGTGAACGACATGTCGATGGGCGTCCGGCGTTCGGAGACGTCCCCCCAACTGGCGTTCGTCTCACGGACGACGAGGACGGGGTCCGAGACCAGCGGGCGGTTCGCGTTCACCGGTCGGTCCTCGGTCGAGCGGAACTGCTCGATGATGTCGGTCTGGATGGTCCGGCGCTGGGGGAGGTCGAACGACCGTCCGAGCAGCGAGGAGTGGACGCTGGCGTCGATGTTCACCTCTGTCCGTTCACCGTTCTCGATGTGACTCACCCACCACGCCGGAATCCGTTCGTTGTTCATCTGGGTGGTGAACGCCATGCTGGAGTCGCCTTTGGGAACGCTGACGCCCTCCCGACCGCCCTCAGCCATGTCGACGTCGTTCATGTAGACGGTGTAAGCGACCGACGCGCCGCCCAACTGAACGCCGACGGGGTTCGGGTTCTGCAGTGCGAGGTCCGTCTGGATGGTCGTCTCGTTCTCGTCGACCGCCCCGAAGCGGTTCTCGACGTCCGTCACCGCCGGCGCGCCGACGACGCCGAGCACGTACGCCCCGGCGACGCTCGCCACGAGGAGCACGACGACCGCCAGTACGGCCCGGACCTTCCTTCCGAACAGTTTCCCCCGAATGCTCATGGGTCGACCATGGAGCCACGATAAAAAGACATTCTCCCAACGATGCTAGCCCTGAGTGACGGTCTCAATCAACGGCCTGTCACGTCGTCCGGCCTCGACGCTCACTCCGAGTGTTCGTCGAGGACGTCGGCGTACACTGTCTCCAGTCGGTCGACGGCGTGTTCGACGCTCATCTCGTCGCGCCGAGCGAGACAGTTCTCGTGGAGGCGGTCGCGCTCGTCGAGCGCCCGTTCGATGCCGTCGGCGAACGCGTCCATGTCGTCGAGCGGGTAGTGGAAGCCGGTCTCGTCGTCGCGGACGGTGTCGCCGAGGCCTCCCGCGTTCACGCCGACGACGGGCGTCCCGCAGGCGTTGGCTTCGAGCGCGACCAGCCCCTCGGTCTCGACGGGACTCGGGTGGCCGAACACGTCGAGGGCGGTGTAGAACGCCGGCATCTCCTCGCGGTCGAGGAAGCCGAGAAACCGCACGTCGAGGGGCGACTCCTCGGCTCGCTCCTCCAGCGAGGCACGAGCGGGGCCGTCACCGGCGATGACGACGGTCACCTCGCGGTCCAGTCGTTCACAGGCGTCGACGACGTCTTCGAGACGCTTCTCGTAGCCGTGTCGACCGATGTAGCCGACGAGGGTCCCCGAGAGGTCGTGGCGCTCGCGGAACGCCTCGCCGTCGGCCGGGGCGAACCGTTCGACGTCGATACCGTTGGGGACGACGCTGACGGGGACGTCGATGCCCCGGTCGCGGAGTCGCCGTTTGGCGCTCGGCGAGGGCGTGACGATGCGATCGGCGCGGCGGAGGTAGACGTTCTCGTAGCCGTCGGCCACCGAGGAGATGACCGTCGCCAGACCGGAGTTCGACAGGTAGTTGGCGTACTCGGAGGTCGGCGTGTGGAACGAGGCGACGAACGGGAGGTCCCGACGCCGCGCGAGCGCGAGGCCCGACAGCCCCAGACAGAACGGCGTGTGGGAGTGGACGAGGTCGACGTCGTCGACGCCGTCGGGAATCCACGGCGCGGCGATGCGAAAGCCGTCGTAGAACGGGAACGGGAGGCTCGCGACGGGGTACTCGAACGGGTCGGGGTCGTGGGCGCTGTCGGGGTAGACGACACCCATGGAGCCACCGCGCCGGACCCAGCGGTCCCGCCAGGTCTGGATGGTGTAGGTGACGCCGTTCACCGTGGGGAGGTACGTGTCGGTGAAGACGGCGACGTCGGGACGCATTTTCCCATCCTGACGTGCCCGACGCCTAAGCCGTTGTGACTTCGCCGTCCCCGCGGGAGTCGCTCGCACACGGGAGCCGAGGGGACCGATTCCCCGGCGGGACGCTCCCCGAGTCGGGCCAGCGCCCGCTCAGACCCGTCCGGCCAGCACGTCCTCGTACGCGGCGCGGAGGCCCTCCCCCACGCGGTCCAGCGAGTGCTCGCGGGCCGTCTCGCGGGCGTTCTCGCCGAGTCGCTCGCGCAGGTCGGGGTCCGCGGCGAGGCGGTCGAGCGCCTCGCGGAACTCCGCGTCGGTCTCGCAGATGAGGCAGTCCTCGCCGTCGGTGTAGAACTCGCGGAAGACGGGAATGTCCCGGAGGACGACGGCCTTCCCGCAGGCCATCGCCTCCAGCACGACGATGCCCTGGTTCTCGACCTTCGCGGGGAAGCAGAACACGTCGCCCGCGGCGAACGCGCCGCGCTTGTCCTCCACCCAGCCGGTGAACGTGACGTTCTCGGGCGGGTCGCGGGTCCAGCGTCTGACCGTCTCGCTGGTCTGCGGGCCGTCGTCGACGGTGCCGAACCAGACGAACTCGTAGTCGGTCTGCTGAGCGAGTTCGCAGAACGTCGTCAGCCCCTTGCGCTCGAAGACGTTGCCGACGGCGAACGCGACCATCCCCTCCAGGTCGTAGCGCTCGCGGTACTCCTCGCGGAACTGTTCGTACCCCTGCAGGGACTCGATGTCGACGCCGTTCGTGATGGGGCGGACGGGCGCGTCGACGGGGTACGATTCGAGGACGCCCTTCGTGTACTCGCTCGGACAGAGCACGAGGTCGGCCTGCGAGTAGAACCACCGCAGGTAGCGTTCGAGGTACGGTCCGACCCGGTTCGACCCGCGGAACGACTCGGCGAAGTCCTCGCGGGTGATGTGGGCGTGAGCGACCAGCGGCATGCCGTGGTACCTGGCGTGCTGTGCGACGGCGACCGAGCCCGGGCCGATGGCGTTGGTGTGGGCGACGTCGAAGTCGACGACCGGTCCGTCGCCGACGAGCGTGTGGGCGGCGGCACTCGACAGCGACCCGCCGCGCCACGGCGAGGTGAGGAGGTCGACGTCGGTGTCGGCGAGCGCCTTGCGCTGGGCGTTCACGGAGGTGGCCCACCCGGAGCGGCGGAGCGGCCCTTCCAGTTCGAGGTAGTTGAGGACCCGCATTGGTCGAGGAGAGTGGGGAGCGGGTGTTAGGAGTGCCGGAATGGGCCGTGTGGTGGAGTTTGCTATCGCCGTCACGGGTTTACGACCGGGTGCGGCCGTGCGAGACGACGGGCGTCGGGGACGCTCGCTCACGGCGTGGACGACAGGCCCGTCGCGCCGTCACGCCGAACGACAACCGCTATACGCCCCTGCCAGCAACCTCCCGTCGAGCACACGCGCCATGACCAGCATCGCGGAGGAACGCATCGACCGACTCCACACGCTCGCGCGCCGAGCGGTGGCCGACGGCGACGAGGAGCGCTCGCGAGAGTACGTGCGTCTCGCCCGACGCATCGCCGAGCGCAACCGGTGTGGACTCCCCCGACAGTTCAAGCGGTTCACCTGTGACCGCTGTGACGTCTACCTCCGCCCCGGTCGCAACGCCCGCGTCCGGACGCAGGACGGCCACGTCGTCGTCACCTGCGACTGCGGCACACACGAGCGCTACCCGTACCGCGACGGTGGCTGACCCGCCGTCGGCGAGGACCTTCACGACGAAACGACGGTTATCAGGAACGACGCCTCCGAGTGGAAACGTTGAACCGCACCGCTTCGCTAGCCGCGTCACAATGGCAGACGATTTGAAGACGCTCGCACACGACGCGGAGGTCACCGTCTGGGTGGGCAAGAGCGGTATCGAGTCGGTCGCCGAGGAGTTGGACGACCAGTTGAAAGAGCGGACCGTCGTGAAGACGAAGTTCCTGCGCGCCTCGCGCGGCGGGACGACGACCGAGGAGTTGGCCGAGGACCTCGCGGACCGGGTGAACGCGGACGTGGTCGACGTGCGCGGCCACACCGCGGTGTACCACCGATGAGCCAGTCCGCGGCGTTCCAGACCGGAGGGAACACGACCACCGCCTCGGAGGGCGTCTCCAGGTTCCTCCAGAACGCCGGGGTTCCCGAACAGTTGGCAGGGACGATGAGCGGTGCGCTCGTCTTCGTCGCCGCGTTCGTGTTGCTCTACCTCGTCGGCCGCGCGACGGTCGTTCCCGTCGCCAGGCGGGTGATGGACTCGCGCGAACTTGACGAACACGCGAAGACGCCGCTGCTCAAACTGGTGACGTTCGCCATGCTGTTCGTCACCGTCTCGGTGTCGTTCGGCCTCGCCGGGTTCGGCAACTTCCTCACCTCGCTGGCGACCATCGCCGCGGCCGCCACGCTCGCCATCGGGTTGGCGATGCAGGACGTGCTGGCGAACTTCGTCGCCGGCGTGTTCATCTACACGGACAAGCCGTTCCGCATCGGCGACTGGATCGAGTGGGACGGCAACTCCGGCATCGTCGAGGACATCTCGCTGCGCGTCACGCGCGTCCGGACGTTCGACAACGAACTGCTGACGGTGCCGAACTCCCAACTCACCGACGGCGTCATCAAGAACCCCGTCGCGAAGGACAAGCTCCGGCTGAAGTTCACGTTCGGCATCGACTACACCGACGACATCCAGCAGGCGACGGACATCATCATGGCCGAAGCCGAGGACCACCCCGAGATCATGGACGACCCCGCGCCGTCGGTCCGGCTGACCGAGCTCGCGGACTCCTACGTCGGTCTCCAGTCTCGCATCTGGATCTCGAACCCCTCGCGCGCGGACTTCATGCGCATCCGCGGCGAGTACGTCACGGACGTCAAGCGTCGCTTCGACGCGGAGGGCATCTCCATTCCGTTCCCGCAGATGGACCTCTCGGGCGGGATTCAGGTGGGGAACGCACAGACGCTCCCAGCGGAGGGCGACGACTAGTCCCACGGGTCCACGGCAGGTCCTCGACCCCTCCCGACAGAAGACACTTACCGCGATCTCGCACTCGTCGAGGTATGCCCGCTCGCAGGTCCCTCCTGACCGCCGTCGCCGGAGCGACGGCCACGATGCTCGCCGGCTGCCTCGCCTCGAATGACCCACCGGCGGACGCATCGCCATCGTCGGCTCCGTCTCCGACGCCGACCCCGGTCTCGACGCCGCCCGGCGACTGCTCCGCCCTCGAACTGCCGGACGCGAACCCGTCGGACCACGGCGTCGAATCGCTGCCGTACCCCGACCTCCCGTCCGAACTCGACGACGAGCGTGCCGCGACGTTCGCGAAGCAGTTCGAACGGGCGTGGTGGCACAACGACGTCCTCGACGACCGGTCGGCCGTCGGGAACCTCGGCGTCACCGTCCTCGTCGACGACGTCGCTCCCCGCTCGGACGGGGTCGGGTTCGTCGTGACGACGAGCGGCGAGTTCGTCTTCGACTACCCGCCCGGGAACGAGTCCGGGACGGCCACGTCCGGCCTCGGTGTACTGCCGACGACCCGGTACCTCGTCACCGGACGGTTCGCGCTGCGGACCGGGGCGTCGGACTCGACGGCAGCGGCGGACGGGACGCTCGTCGCCTGTTCGGAGTAGTCACTGCTGGTCGGTTCTGGAGCGCAGAGACCGGCGAGCCGCCGGCTCGGGAGTGTCGAAAGAGCGGACGGGCGGGGTTGCCCGGTCGTTCCGATACGGGGAATCCTGCGTACCGTCTCCACCCCGCGACCCTTCGAGCGACGGATGTCCGCGGATTCGCTGCTCGCTTCCGCGCCTGGCGAACTGTCCACGACTAACCGGGTCGAGCCATCCCTGCAGATGTCACGACCCGGACCGCCGCCCCCGAAGGACGAGGCTTCTACGTTGGCTTGCAGGGCCCGCACCGGTCGGTCCGGACGCGCCCGTGTTTCGGCTCCCGCTGAAGACCGTAGTGCGGGAAGGGGCAGGGCCTAACTGCCCGACCTAGTCCATCAACTCGGTAGACCACTGCCACGTAAACCGCTTTCGGTCGTCCGTTCGCCGTGGGTGGGTTTCGTCACTCGCTCACGGGTGTCGAACCGCCCGCATCTCGTCGGTCTCAGAGCAGTCCGAGTTCCCGCGCGTACCACCCGGCGCTGACGGGGACGACGAGCGCGACCAGAGCGACGACGTAGGGGTGGTACTCGAGGCTCCGCACCAGCGAGGACTCGCCCGCGCCGGACTCGGGCGAGAGGTCGAGGTTGAAGATGATGACTCCGGGGTCGCTCGCCACCCACAGCACGCAGATGAGCAGCCCGAACGCGCCGAAGACGAGCGAGACGGCCGCGGCGACGACGGGGTCGGTGCGCTCCTCCCGGCCGGCGGCGAACCCGAGCAGTGCGACTACCGCGAACAGCCCCGCGAACAGCGGGTTGATGAGACTCGTCCCGTAGTACGTCGCCACGATACCCGGCGTCCGGACGAGGAGGTACGGGACGACGAGGGCCACGAGGAGGACGACACAGGCGACGATACCGACGGTGGGGGCGAGACGCGTCCGCTCCATTGCCCCTACTCGCGTCCGGAGGGGGCTTCAAGCCGCCGCTCTCGTGCGACGCGTCGGCGGAGGCGGCGGTGACCGGACTCGCACCGAGAACGCAACACACTCGTGGCTCCGGCGAGGGAGTCGAACCATGGGATTCGGAGGGACCACGCAGAAGCTCCAGAAGGTCGCCAGCATGGCCGAAGACGTCTACGCGAAGCTCAACGAACTTCGCGATCAGATCAACGCGCTGCGCGAGACGGTCGACCGGATGGACCGCCGGACCGCCGAGAACCGCGCACTGCTCGAGGCGCTCGCCGCCGAGGAGGGCGTCGACGTCGACGCCGTCCTCACCGAGACGGCCATCGAGGAGGCCGAGGACGTCGAGTCGACGACCGAGTCGGCCGGTGAGACGTCGGACGCGGCCGACACGACGGGCGGGACGACCGACGGAGCGGCAACGGAGTCCGCCGCGTCCGAGTCGTCGACCGACACGACGACCGCCGACACCGACGGCACCGACGGCACCACCGGCACCGACGACACCGCACCGAGCAACTGACGCCGAGCCGTCTCGGCTGCGTTCTCGGTCGGCTCAGGCGACGAGCTTCGCGTGTTCGACCTTCAGACACTTGTTCTGGACGAAGTTCCGACCGGAGGCTTCGACGCGCTCGCCCGCCTCGTCGTCGGTGATGCCGAGTTGGCACCAGACGGTGTCGACGTCCTCGCGGTCGAGGACGCTGTCGACGATGCCCGCCACCTCGTCGCTCGGTCGGAACACGTTCACCATGTCGACACCCTCGGGGACGTCCGCGAGCGAGTCGTACGCCGCCTCTCCGAGCACCTCGTCGGCGAACGGGTTGACGGGAACGACGTCGTAGCCGTGCCGTTGCATGTACTTCGGGATGCCGTGGGCGTCCTTCCCGGGGGTCCCCGAACAGCCGACGACGGCGATGGTCCGGGTCGATTCGAGGAGGTCGCGGAGTCGCTCGTTGGAGTGGATTGGCACGTGTCGAGCTACTGCCGGCGCGGAGAAAAGCGTCGTGGGGGTGTGCGAGCGCCGGCCGGACCGTGTGCCACCGCGGACGACCGAATCAGACGCCCAGCGGTGCGACTCGCCCGACGAGGAACGCCGCAGCGGCGAGGAACTGGCCGTACTTCAGGTGCTCCTGGGCGGCCGTCGGGTCCCTGAAGCTCTCGACGGCCGCACCGAGCATCACGAGGTCGGCGGGGACGACGACCAGCAGGTACGCCGTCCCGAACGTCTCGCGGAGGTACGGCACCGGACTGGCGGCCACCGCGACGAGGAGTGCCAGTGCCCCGACGAGCAGTGCCGGTCGTTCGCCGACGGCGATGGGCAGGGTGTTCAACCCCTCTTCGCGGTCGCCCGTGAGGTCCTCGACGTCCTTGACGACCTCGCGGGTGAACGTCGCGAGCGCGGCCAGAGCGGCCAGCACGCCGACCGTGACGATGCCCGCCTCGTCGGCGCTGACCGCCGCGCCGCCGAACAGGAACGTACTCCCCGTGAGGTAGGCGACGATGAGGTTGCCCACTCCGGGGAGGCCCTTGAACACCTCCGTGTAGAGCACCAGCGCGACGAGGTTGAACGCCGCGATACCGATGGCGAACACCGGGAGGGTGAGCGCAAGCACGACGGCCGCGAGGAACAGTGCGACGCTGAACCAGAGCGCACCGCGCGCGGAGACGGCCCCCCGCGGGATGGCCCGGTCGGGAGCGTTGATGCGGTCGATGTCCCGGTCGAAGTAGTCGTTGATGGCGTTGCCCGCGCCGACGGCGAGCACCGTCGCGAGCGTGGCGGCCGCCGCCTGCCAGGGGTAGACGGCGACGCCACCGAACTCGACGCCGGCGACGTAGGCTCCGATGAGCGTGAGCGCACCCGCGGCGACGGCGTTGACTGGGCGGGTGAGGTCGAGCAGCCCTCGGAGCGTCTCGCGCATACGATGGTCGAGTGAGTGCCGGGCGATAAAAGGCGCGAAACCGCGCGATGGAGGCGCAGGAGTGAGACCGCGACGAGCGCGGTCAGGGGGCGTCGTCGAACGGTGGCGGCCCGAGTATCTCCAGCGAGTACGCCTCGCTGACGGCTCCGAGGCGCTCCTGTTCCTCCTCCGTCGGGGCCGGAGAGGCGGGCAGCTCCCGTTCCTCGACGGGCGTCCCGACGTCGCGGAAGAACCGCTCGCCGCCGGCGGCGCGTACGTCGAGGACACGCGTCCCGTCCTCGTCGATGCGGAACGCGTGGGGGACGCCCTTCGGGCCGTAGACGACGGTCCCCGGCGTCGCCTCGTAGTGGTCGCCGTCGATGTAGTACGTCACCGCCCCGTCGAGGACGTAGAACAGTTCGTCGTCGGCGTGGTGGACGTGCAGCGGCGTCATCACGCCGCGGTTTCCGACCTGCTCGGTGAGGCCGACGAGACCGTCGGTCTCCTCTCCCGTCGCCCGGAGTTCGGTGAGCATCCCGAACATGTGGTACGAGTCGCCCGCAGCGGCGGTGTCCCGGACGAACGGCTTCGCTGTGCTCTTCGACATGGCAGATATCCTCACGCTCCGCGACACGATGAAGATTGCTCGAACGGCCCGGAAGTCGGTTCGTCAGTGTTCCTGGCGGGATTCGGAAGGTCGGGAGAAGCGGTGACACGGTGGCCGGCGATGAATAGAGTTAAACCGCTCGTGGCGCTCGGTTGGAGTGAAGGGCGCTTAGCTCAGCCTGGACAGAGTGACTGGCTTCGGACCAGTTTGTCGGGGGTTCGAATCCCTCAGCGCCCGTAACTTCTGCGAGCGGCAGCGAGCAGTAGTGGAAAGTACCTGTGGATTCGAATAGCGAGGACGCACGCGGCGAAGCGAGTACGTCCGAGTGGAGTTCGAATCCCTCAGCGCCCGTCCGAGAGACGGCCGTCCTGCTCGTCGACGTACTCACTCCGCCCAGTCCGGCGTCTCGCCGCGGACGGTCTCGACGCGCTCCGGGTCGTCCCGGCCCCCGGCGAAGAAGAACACGGGGTCGCCGTGGTCGGCGTAGCGGTGGGCGACGAACCCGCGGAGGTACCGTCCCATCGTGTCACGTGGTCGCTCGCCCGGACGCTGTTCGAACCACAGCAGCGGCTCACCAGTGTCGTCGTCGTAGACCGTGACGGCGTCGACGTCGATGTACGCGCCCGCCTCGTCCTCCTCGACGCCGAAGCGTCCCTCGTCGTCGAGCGGTACGGTGAGGAGCTGTTCCCATCGTCGTTCGGCGGGGTCCCAGCCGACGACGTAGAGTCGGCGGTCGCCCTCTCGCTCGACGGTGACGTGGGTCAGGCGGTCTTCCTCGGGGAAGCCGGCGACGGAGTCCAGCGAGAGCCGGTCGTCGCGGTCCAGCGCGCGGTACTGCGCGTCGGTGAGGCCGCCGTCGGGGAACGAGGAGAACGTCCGAACGGGGTCGCCGTCCGCGGGGTCGGGGGCGTCGTCGGTCATGCGCGGCGGTACGCCCGCCCGGGTGTTAGCGCTCCCGCCTCACTCGACGCGGTCGCTGGTCTCGGTGTGCCGGTTCGCCAGGTGGACGTAGTGGTCGCCGGCGGCGGCCCACGGCGAGTCCGGGACCTCCTTGACGACGCTCGCGGGGGTGCCGGCGACGAGAGTCCGTGGTGGGACGTCGGTGTCTTCGGTGACGACGCTGCCCGCCGCCACCAGCGCGCGTTCGCCGACGGTGGCGTCGTTGAGGACGATAGCGCCCATCCCGACCATCGCGCGCTCCTCGACGGTCGCCCCGTGGACGACGGCGTTGTGACCGACGGTCGCGAACGGGCCGACGACGGCGTCCTCGTGACAGACCGCGCCGTCCTGGACGTTCGCACCCCGGTGGAGGTGGATGTGTCCGGAGTCCCCGCGGAGCACCGCGCCGGGCCAGACGCTCGCGTCGGCCTCGACGGTGACGTCGCCGACGACGGTGGCGTCGGGGTCGATGCGGGCGCTGTCGTCGATGGTCGGGGCCGTACCGTCGAACGTGCGGATGGTCATACCGACCGGGCGTCGGCGACCGGCATAACCGTACGGCCCGACGGGTTCCGACTCTCGGCTGGTCGAGCGGAGAGTACCGTCGTGGGAGGACGCTCGCGTTCGATTGACCGTCGATTCGGACGGTCACCACCGTTCACGGTGGTCCGGTTCCTCTGCCGAACCGATGGTCCCCGACGACTCATCCCAGATCGAATCGACCTGTGACTGCTGTTCCGACGAACAGTGCTCGTGTGGGTGCTGTAACGACGACTGAGCCGACCGACGGCCTTTTTTCGCGACGGCGCGCGGAGCAATGCATGAGTGACACGTTCCTCGATGCGACGCTGGTCGGGATGGTCCACCTCCCGCCGTTGCCGGGTGCGCCACGGTACGACGGTGACCGAGCGGCGGTCCGCGAGCGGGCGCTGGCCGACGCCCGCGCGCTGGCGGCCGGCGGCGTCGACGCCGTGATGGTCGAGAACTTCGGCGACGCGCCGTTCTACCCCGACGACGTCCCGAAGCACGTCGTCGCCGAGATGACGGCGCTCGTCGCGGCCGTCCGTGCGGAGGTCGACCTGCCGGTCGGAGTCAACGTCCTGCGCAACGACGCCGAGGCGGCGCTGTCGGTCGCGGCCGCGACCGGTGCGTCGGCCATCCGCGTCAACGTCCACGCCGGCGCGCGCGTCACCGACCAGGGGGTCGTCGAGGGCCGCGCTCACGAGACGATGCGCCTGCGCGAACGCCTCGACTGCGACGCGTCGGTGCTCGCGGACGTCGCGGTCAAACACAGCACGCCGCTGGGCGAGGAGGACGTCGTCCACGCGACGCACGACCTGGTCGAACGCGGCCTCGCCGACGCCGTCGTCGTCTCCGGGGCCGGCACCGGTCGCGCGATTCACGCCGGACAGCTTTCGAGTGTCGCCGGTGCGGCCGGCGCGGCGGGGGTCCCGACGTTCGTCGGGAGCGGCGTCACCCCGGAGACTGCACCGGGCATTCTCACCGTCGCCGACGGGGCCATCGTCGGCACTGCGCTCAAACGGGACGAGGACCCCGCCGGCCCGGTCGACGAGGAGCTCGTCCGGCGACTGGTCGACAACGTCGGCGAGTGAGAGGAGTCGGGGTCGACCCGCCCACGTTCGACCGGGCGGGCGAACTGTCCCGGTGGTCTGAACGGCCCGAAAACGGCCCGGACGCTGGTTTAAGCCGTCCCCTGACCAATCTTCACGTTGACCATGTCGACTGACAGCAGTTCACTCGCTACTCGCGTCCGCTCGCTCGGTGCCAAGGACGTCGCGTTCTACCTGACCATCGTCGCGTTCATCGTGCTAGCGGCGGTGTTCTTCGGCCCGTTCGTGCTCGCACCGTTCATCGGGTGGTTCGTCCTGCCCGTCGAGATGCACTACGTCCACGACATGGCGTTCGGCGCGTTGCTGTTCGTCATGACCGCGGGGATGGCGATACAGCTGTATCGCCCGCTCCGACGCGGGGCCGCGCTCGTCCTCGCGGCGTTCATCGGGCTCGTCATCATCCTCGTCTCGACGGCCATCGACGGGTTCGACCCGCTGTTCACGCTGCTCAACGGCCTCCCGGTTCTCGCGCTCGCGCTGCACCCGGCCGGGCGTGACGCGCTCCGCCTCGAACGGCCCGCCGACCGGTACCTCGGACTCCTGACCGTCGTCGCAGCCGTGCCGTTGCTCGCGTTCGCGGTCCAGGAGGCGGGTCTCCAGATGAGTGCGACGGACGAACACGCCGCGTTCTTGCACTACGCGGGGATGGCGCTGCTCTCGGTGAGCATCGTCCTCGGAGGCGTCCTCGCGACGTTCGGGTCGCGCTTCGGGGCGTGGGCCGCGGGACTGATGATGGCCGTCTTCGCGCTCACGTCGATTCAGGCACCGACGCTCGTGTCGAGCCTCGGAACGACCGTCGGCTACGTGGTGCTCGTCGGGGCTATCGCGTTCGTCGCCGTCGAGGAGTACGAACGCTTCAGCGCCCGCCGGGAGCACCGGACCACCCAGGCCCCGCCGGCGGCCTGAATCAGCCCCGTTCTCCTCGGATTTTTCCGTCGCGACGACGGTTCCTCCCGACCGGTCCGCGTGAACCGACCTCCGACCTGGGCGGCGGTGTGACCGGCCCGCCGAACCGCCCCGCTTATTACCGGTATCCGTGCAACATTTGCCTAGATGACCACCCACCGCGAGCCGCTGTCGTCGGTGCTGGAGACCGTCGGCGAGACCCCGTTGGTCGGCGTCCACGCCGCGCCCGACGACGTGCCCGTCTACGCCAAACTGGAGTCGTTCAACCCCGGTGCGAGCATCAAGGACCGCATCGGCGTCTACATGCTCGAATCGATGCTCGACGACGGGACGCTCGAACCGGGTGACACCGTCGTCGAACCGACTGCCGGCAACACCGGCATCGGGTTCGCGCTCGCGGCGGGCCAACTCGACGTCGAGGCGGTGTTCGTCGTCCCCGAGCGGTTCAGCCAGGAGAAACAGCAGTTGATGCGCGCGCTCGGCGCGGAGGTCGTCAACACGCCGACCGAAGACGGGATGCAGGGGGCCATCCAGCGCGCCGACGAGATCGCCGACGAGCGCGACGGCGTCGTCCCACAACAGTTCGCCAACCCGCTGAACGCCGAGGCCCACTACGCGACGACCGCTCCCGAGATCGACGAGGCGCTCGACGGCGAGGTCGGAGCCGTCGTCGCCGGCTGTGGCACCGCGGGCACGCTCATGGGTCTCGCGCGCTACTTCCGCGAGAACCACCCCAGCACCCACGTCGTCGCCGTCCAGCCGGAGGGTAGTGTCTACCACCGGTTCTTCGAAGGCGAGGACGAGGACGCACACGGCGAGTACAAGACCGAAGGCATCGGCACTGGCGACATCGCGACGAACGAACTGTTCGACCCGGACCTCGTCGACGACCTCGTCACGGTTCCCGACCGTGCCGCGCAGGACGAACTCAAGCGGCTCGCCCGCGAGGAGGGCCACCTCGTCGCCTCCTCCGCGGGTGCGGCGAGCGTCGCCGCCCTGCGGGTCGCCGAGCGAATCCGCGACGGTACGGTCGACGCGCCCTACGACTCGGTCGTCACGGTGTTCCCCGACTCCTCCGAGCGATACCTCTCGAAGGGTATCTACGACTCGTTCGAGGAGTGGTCGGGCTGAGGGCCAGCGCCCCGAGCGGGTGGCGACCCACTCGGCCTACGACTCGTCGGTCGCTTCGAGGTGCCGGACGGTCAGCTCCGTGTCGAGCGTCTCGTCGGTCGGGACGTACCGGCCCCGCTCGCCGGCCGTCTCGACCAGTCCCGCCGCTTCGAGTCGCGGGAGGTGCTCCTCGACGAGCTGTCGGTGGACCTCGTCGAAGCTGATCGGTCTATCTGCGGTGTGTTCGAACGCGCGGAGTCGGTCCGCGAGGTCGTACGTCGGCACCGGGTGGTAGTGAGCGGTGAGGTCGCGGAGGAGGAACCGTCGCCGCTCGTCGGTGAGCGGTGTCCCCGGTCGGTCTCCCCGTTCGTCGTCGGTGTCACCGTGGCGATTCTCGTGAGTGTCGGTGTCGGGTCGTTCGTGCATGCTCGTCTCCCCGCTTGTGATGTCTTGACAAAGGGGAGTTAACAGTGGGCCTTCTCGGCTAAACGCGAACGCCGTCCCCCCCGCTGTCGGCGGTCCGGTCGGCCCGACGGCCTCCGGAGACCGACAGAGCTTCCTCCCGCTGCTCGTCACGCTCGGGCAGTGACAGAACGCTGGCTCTACGCCTGGGCGCTCGGGTCGGTCGCGTTCGGCGGGGCGTCGTTGCTCGTTCCGCTGTACCTCGTCGAACTGGGTGCGACGCCCGTCGACCTCGGTCTCCTCGCGGCGAGCGCCGCCGTCGTCGGCGCACCGGGTGCCATCGCCTTCGGCCGGTTCGCCAACCACGTCTCACACCGGCGGACGCTCGTCCTCCTCACGCTGGGAACCGTCGCGCTCGCACTGGGCGCGATTCCCACGCTCGACGGCGTCGCCGCGGTCGTCGTCGCCAACGCGGCGCTGTGGCTCGTCGTCGGGGGTGTCGCCCCGGTCCTGACGATGCTGGTCGTCGACGCCGCCCCCGAGTCGGCCTGGGGCGAACGCATCGGCCGGATGAACAAGTTCCAGGGCTACGGCTGGGCGGGCGGTCTCGTCCTCGGAACGGTCTGGCCGTTCGTCGGCGGCCTCTTCCTCCCGGACGCGGCCGTGACCCGAACGCTGTTCTGGGTGCTCGCGGCGTGTGCCACGGGCAGCGTCCTCGGTGCGACGCGGACGCTTCCGGCACCCGACCCCGAGGCCCACGTCACCGACGACCGGCGGGTCAGACGGGTCGCACGCCTGCTCGCTCGCTCCCGTCGCGGCGTGCGTGGAGCGGCGTTCGCGTTCTCGCCGAACCGACTGTACTGGGCGACCAGCGGACTCTGTCTCGGTCGCCTCCGCGGTCGCCTCGACGGCCCGCTCGCGACGTACTTCGTCGCCGCGACGCTCTTCTTCACCGGTTTCGCCGCCTTCTGGGCACCGCTGCCGCTGTTCCTGACCGAGGCAGAGTTCGGCTCCGCGGCGGTGTTCGGGCTGTATCTGGTCTCCAGTCTCGCGTCCGCGGTGTTGTACGAGGTGGCCGGCCGACTGGTGGCGCGCTTCGACGTGCGTATCCTCCAGACGGGTGCGCTCACAGCGCGTGGCCTGTTGTTCCCGCTCGTCGCGCTGGTCGTCGGCCTCGGCGGTGCGGCGCTCGGTCTCGGGACGGTCGCGTTGGTGCTCGCCGCCGTCGGGGTGACGTGGGCGGTCATCGCCGTCGTGGGGACGGCCATCGTCACGGGCCTCGCCGCCCCCGGCGTCCGCGGCGAGGTGCTCGGCGTGTACACCGCGCTCGGTGCGGTCGCGGGTGGGGTGGGTGGCGTGCTCGGTGGGTGGGTAGCGACGTTCGGCTACCTCGTCGCGTTCGGGGTCGCGGGTGGGTTGGTCGTCGCCGGTGCGGGGCTGGTGTGGGCGGTCGGGTCGGTCGGCGGGGAGTCGGTGCCGCTGGTCGACGCGCGCCCTGACACCCCGTCGTACCGACGGTCCGGTCGGGCGGCGACCGACGACGAACGGTAAGAATCACGGCGGCGGCCCGCCGACCCCGAGTATGGACGACCAGGACGCACCCGACGACGAGGCGTTCGCCTTCGAGACACAGGCCATCCACGCCGGCCAGGAACCGGACCCACGGACGGGCGCGGTGATGACGCCCATCTACGCCACCTCGACGTACGTACAGGACGGCCCCGGCGACCACCGCGGCTACGAGTACTCCCGGACGGGCAACCCGACACGGACCGCGCTGGAGGCGAACCTCGCGGCGCTCGAAGGCGGCGCGTACGGTCGGGCGTTCTCCTCGGGGATGGGAGCCATCAACACCGTGATGAACCTGCTCGAAGCGGGCGACCACGTCGTCACGGGTGACGACGTCTACGGCGGCACCCACCGCCTGTTCACGCAGGTGTACGACCAGTACGACGTCGAGTTCTCGTTCGTCGATATGACCGACCTCGACGCCGTCGAGTCGGCGATGCGTCCCGAGACCGAACTGGTCTGGGCGGAGACGCCGACGAACCCGCTGATGCAGGTCGTCGACGTCCAGGCCGTCGCAGACGTCGCCCACGAGGGCGACGCGCTGTGTGCGGTCGACAACACGTTCGCCACGCCGTACCTCCAGCGCCCGCTCGAACACGGCGCGGACGTCGTCAGCCACTCGCTGACGAAGTACCTCGGCGGCCACTCCGACGTCGTCGGCGGTGCGCTCGTCACCGACGACGAGGACCTCGACGAACGCATCGCGTTCTACCAGAACTCCGTGGGCGCGACGCCCGACCCGTTCGGCTGCTTCCTCGTCCTGCGCGGGACGAAGACGCTCCCGGTGCGGATGGACCGCCACTGCGAGAACGCCCGCGACCTCGCCGCGTGGCTCGACGACCACCCAGACGTGAGCGAGGTGTTCTACCCCGGTCTCGACAGCCACCCACAGCACGACGTCGCCGCCCGCCAGATGGACGACTTCGGTGGGATGCTCTCGTTCGAACTCGACGGCACGCTGGAGGAGGCTTCCGAACTCGTCAGTTCGACCGAGGTGTTCACCCTCGCCGAGTCCCTCGGCGGCGTCGAGAGCCTCATCGAACAGCCCGCGCCGATGACCCACGCCGCGGTCCCCAAGGCCGAACGCGAGGCGGCCGGTCTCACCGACGGCTTGATTCGAGTGAGCGTCGGCCTGGAGAGCGTCGAGGACCTGCGTGCCGACCTCGAACGGGCCATCGACGGCGCGCTGAACTGAGGCCGCATCTCCCCCTCGCGGCCCCGACTCCCGACACGGTTTTCGCGGTGCTCCGTCTCGGTGGACGCGTGAAGCCCTCCAGCGACTCACCGGCCCGCCTGTTCCACCTGCACGTCAACACGCCCGACGTCGCCGCACTCGAGTCGTGGCTCGACTCGCTCGGCGTTCCGCTTCGCCAGCGGTTCGGTATCCTCGACGGTGAGAGCGTCGCGCTCGCTCCCGGAGAGGACGCCCCCGACGGCTGGCGACTCCGCCTCCAGAGCCACCGCGTCGGCGCGGTGGACGTGACGCTCGCCCCCGGTCAGCGCCGGCGCTTCGACCACCTCGGAGTCGTCACGAACGCGTTCGACGACGTCGTCGTACGCGTCGAGGCGACCGGGTGGAGCGTCCGCGACCCCGACGGTCGTCGCCCGTTCGTGATGACGCCGTGGACGTTCCGTGTCGAGGTCCACCGCGCCGATAGCGACGTGGCCCGGTCGATCGGCCCCCGTGAGGACGCCCGTCTCGAACGTGTCGAGGTGCTCGTCCCCGAGGACGAAGCCGAGTCGGTTCGGTCGGGACTCCCGACGGTGTTCGGCGAACTGCCGGCGCTGGCGGTCTCGGGGGGCGACGTCGAACGAGCGACCCTCGGGGGGTTCACGCTCGCCGGCGACCGCGTCGAGACGACCGGGCCGGTGGCGCTCCCGGAGTGAACGCGGGTGGGGACTCGCTCGACCGCGAGTCCCGGCGGGCTTTTTGTCGTGTCGCTCCCTCGCGTGGGACGTAATGAAGAAGGTCGCGCTGGAGGACGTCCGCAACGAACCGAACCCGTTGAAGGTCCACGAGGTCCGCAAACCCGTCTCGAAGGTGCTCGGCACCGAGGAGTTCGCGATGAACTACTTCGAGTTGGGCGCTGGCGAGTCGTTCTCGGGCGGGATGCACACCCACCACGACCAGGAGGAGGTGTTCTACATCCAGGAGGGGACCGCGACGTTCCAGGTCCGCGAGGCGGTCGACGACGACACCGAACACCTCGAGGTCGGCCCCGACGAGGCCATCCGGTTCGAACCGGGCGAGTTCCAGCAGGGCGTCAACATGGGCGACGAGGAGGTCGTCGGCCTCGCGCTCGGTGCCCCCGGCGCGATGCACGACTGGGACGACATCGAGTCCATCGTCCACTGCCCCGAGTGCGGCGAGGAGACGGGCCACGACCTCGCGATGAAGGACGGGCGCTTCGAGATGACCTGCCGGACGTGCGGGAACGTCCAGGGCTGACTTCCCTCGCGACGGTAGCGACGATTTTCGTCGCCACGCAAGGGACAGGTTAGTGCTTCCGCACCGATTCATCTCGACCATGACGCACGACAGCCACTCCGAGGTGCGAGAGCCACCGTACACCTACGAGTGTATGGACTGTGGCGAGCGCGTCGAGGCGGAGCACCAACCGGTCGCGTGTCGGAACTGCGGCGGCGAGATGCGAAACATCAGCGTGTCGAGCGAGCAGTGAGCGTTTCGAGCGACGCCGTCGGTCACTCGGTCGTCGTCGGTGACGAACAGTACTGGTGTTCGTCTCCTGCGAGGAACCGGAACTCACCGTCGCCGTAGATTCGAAGAATTCGCATCTTACCGTCTGCGCTCGGTTTCGACACCGACGAGAAGACTCGTCGCTCATCACCGTCGACTCGGACGGCGAGTTGGTAGATTCCGGGCGTACAGCCGTCGAACTCCGTTGCCGGAACGGTCGCCCAGTTCGTCCCTCCTTCGCCGTCTTTCGGGGCTAACTCGTACGTCTGCCAGTGGACCACCTCGTCGTCACGGCGAATCAGGAGGTCCACGTCGTGAGACTCCTCGTCGTCGTTGAACACCGCCACTTCGCCGACTCGATACGGTTCGGGTTCGTCCGGGTCGTCACCGTCGCCGAGCGCCGAACAGCCCGCGAGTGTGGCGAGACTGCCGGCGCTCGCGGCCAGCATCCGGCGACGACTGATGGAGGGCATTATGTCGGGAACGTAACAGCCGAGAATAAGTTTTCCGTCCGACTCAGAACAGCGCTTCGTCCTCGTCGAGCACGTGTGCGGGACCGCCGACCTCCCAGACGCGCGTGGGGACGAGTTCGGAGAGTTCGGACTCGACGCGCTCGACGAACTCCTCGGTGGTGTTGACGTACACCGACGCGCCCGTGTCCGTCGAGAAGTAGACGGGAACGCCGTCCTCGCGCATCTCGCGGACCGAGTTGAAGATTTCGAGCGTCTCGGGTTGCCAGTACACCCAGCCTGCGGGACCGGTCATCGTCGTCGCCGCGAGCGACAGCGAGTCGTGCTCGGCGAGTTCGAAGGCGTCGTCGAAGTCCGCGCGGTGGAGCGCGTCGCGCATCTCCGCGATCTGGCCGTGGATGTGTGCGAGTCGCGCTTCGAACATGTGGCTGTCCTCGGCCTCGGCGTGGGCCTGCTCGGTGTGTTTGAACGCCGGCACCTCACACGCGACGATGCGCAGTTCGTCGTCGAGGTCCGTCGGGATGCGCTCGGCGTAGCAGTCCTCGTCGTTCAACCCGTCGTAGAGCACGGAGACGCCCCCCGTGACGGCGCGGGCCGCCGAGGACGACCCACGCCGAGCGACCGTCGACATCTCCTCGTGGCTCATGTCGAGGCCCGCGGCCGCACAGAGCGCGACGGCGGCGGCGGCGAACCCCGAGGAAGACGACCCGAAGCCGATGTTCGTGGGGAACGACGACTCGCTCTCGAAGCGCACGCGGGTGTCGATGCCCGCCAGCTCGCGGACGTGGTTCACGACGTGGTCGACGCGCTCGCGGCCCCGGCCGTCGACCTCCTCGCCGTCGATGACGACCACGTCCTCGTCCAGCGACTCGTCGAACTCGACGGTGGTGGTGGTGTTCGAGGGGGCGGTGCAGACGCTGATGGAGTCGTGGTACGGCAGGCGCAGGTCGGCGTCGCGCATCCCGTGGTACTTCACGAGCCCCTGAATCGGGTGGGCACGTGCGGTCGCTTTCATACGCGAGGGTCCGGGGGGCGGGTCTTTGCAGTTGCGTTGTCCGGGCGCAGAGCGCCGCCTCTCTCGGTGAGGACGGACTCGTCGAGAACTGCGTGTGGTGAACTCGCCGTGGCCGTGCGGTTACGGCCAGGTACCGCCCTGCTGGTAGGCTTTGACGACGCGCTCGATGGCGACGACGTAGGCGGCGGTGCGGAAGTTCGGCGTGCCCTTCTCCTCGTAGGCGTCGGTGAGCGCGTCGAACGCCTCGGTGACGACGCGTTCGAGTTCGTCGTTGACGCGCTGTTCGGTCCAGTAGAACCGCTGGCGGTTCTGGACCCACTCGAAGTACGACACCGTCACACCACCCGCGTTCGCGAGGATGTCCGGGAACACCTCCACGTCGCGCTCGGTGAGGATGTCGTCGGCGTCGGGCGTGATGGGGCCGTTGGCGGCCTCGACGACGACGTCTGCCTGTACTTCCTCGGCGAGGTCGGCGTCGATGGCGTTCTCCAGCGCCGCGGGGATGAGCAGGTCGACGTCGAGGGTCAGGAGTTCCTCGTTGGTGAGTTCCTCCTCGGCCTCGTCGAACCCGGTGACGCTGCCCGTCTCGTCCTTGTAGTCCTTCGCGGCCGCGGCGTCGAACCCGTCGGGGTTGTAGATGGCTCCCGAGGAGTCGCTGGCGGCGACGACGGTGCCGCCGAGTTCCTCTTCGATGAGGCGGGCGGCGATGGACCCGGCGTTACCGTAGCCCTGAACGGCGACGGTCGCGCCCTCGATGTCCTTGCCGAGGTAGCGGAACGCCTCGCGTGCGGTGAGCATCGTCGACCGACCCGTCGCTTCGACGCGACCGGCCGACCCACCGGAGTCGGGTGCCTTCCCGGTGATGACGCCCGGCGCGGTCGTGTTCTCCAGTGTCTCGTAGGTGTCCTTGATCCAGTTCATCTCACGCTGGCCGGTGTTGACGTCCGGGGCCGGGATGTCCTGGTTCGGACCGATGATGGGGCGCAGTTCCTTCGCGAACGCGCGAGTGAGACGCTCCATCTCGGCGTCGGAGTACTCCCGCGGGTCGACGACGATGCCGCCCTTCCCGCCGCCGTAGGGGACGTCGACGACGGCCGTCTTGTACACCATCCACCCCGACAGCGCCTTCACCTCGTCGCGGCTGACGCCCGGGTGGTACCGGATGCCGCCCTTGTAGGGGCCGCGGTCGCCGTTGAACTGCGACCGGAACGCCTTGAACACCTCCAGCGACCCGTCGTCCATCTCGACGGTGAGGTTGGTCTCGAGGATTCGCTCGGGGTGTTTGAGCCGTTCCAGGAGGTCCGCTTCGACGTCGAGGAACTCGGCCGCGTCGTCGACCTGCTCCTGCAGACTCTCGAACGGGTTGGCCTCGTCTGACATACCCTGCGAGTCGGTGACGCACCGGTTAAGTATGTCGGAGTTAAGACGCCGCTTATCCCGCAATTCGGTGGAGTAGGAGGCTGCTACCGCTGGTCGCCGTCCTGGTCGGGGGTCGCTCTGTCGAGGACGTTCTCGGCGCGAGCGAGCAACGGTGCGTCGATCATCTCCCCGTCGACGCGGAACACACCCGCACCCTCGTGGTCGTCGCGGGCGGCGAGCACGCGGCGTGCCCACGCGACCTGCTCGTCGCTCGGGGAGAACCCCTCGTTCATCACCGGCACCTGCGCGGGGTGGATGGCCATCTTCCCGTCGTAGCCAAGGTCGCGGGCGAAGTGGGTCTCCTCGGCGAGGCGGTCGGTGTCCTCGATGTCGGTGAACACGGTGTCGATGGCGTCCACACCGGCCGCGCTCGCCGCCAGCACGACGTGTTCGCGAGCGTACAGCACCTCGGTCCCCTCGGTGGTTCGGTTCGCACCGATGTCCGCCGAGAGGTCCTCCGCGCCGAAGGCGACGGCCGTGGTCGCCTCGGCGCTCGCGATGGCCTCCGCGTGGAGGACGCCCGCGGCCGTCTCACAGAGCGCGAACACCGGCACGTCGGCGTCACGCTCCTCGAGCAGCGCCGCCAGCGTCTCCACGTCGGCGGCGGTCTCCGCCTTCGGGAGCATCACCGCGTCGAGTCGCGCGTCGTCACCGACCACCGCGTCGAGGTCCGCGCCGGTCTCGTGAGTCGAGACGCGGACGCACACCTCGCAGTCGGGGTCGAACTCGGGGTCGGTCAGCACCTCGCGGACGGCCTCGCGACCCGCCGTCTTCTCTCCGGGAGCGACGGCGTCTTCGAGGTCGAAGACGACGACGTCCGCGTCCGTGCCGGGGGCTTTGCGCATCAGGGCCGGCTTGTCGCCGGGCGAGAACAGCACACTCCGTCGAGCCATGGTTCTCGCTCGACGCTCGTTGGCTTCAAACCCCTATGTCTGTAGCCGACCGCTCGCTCCCGCGGAACCATCGTAGCCGCCGAAGCGACGCCTCGTCCCCCGAACGAAGACGTGACACGAGTTGTCACACATGTCCCGCCGCTACACTGTCGCCACGTCGGTACGGTCCTCGACTCCAAGCACGCCACTCGACGCCGTCGCCGCCCACGACGACCCGCGCGTCGACGAGTCCCGGTGTGCGTTCGTCGAACGCGACGAGAGCGCCGACCTCCTGCTCGTCGGCGTCGTCCACGACCACCCGGCCAGCGTCGCCCGGGTACGGGCCGTTCTGCAGGCGACCACGCCCGACACGCTCGCGCTCGAACTGCCCCCCGCCTCCGTCTCGTGCTACCGGCGACTGGCCGCGCAGCGCGGACACGCCGCCGACGGTGAGACCCCGCCGGGCGGGGAGATGAGCGCGGCCATCGACGCCTCGCCCGATGCGGCGGTCGTCGGTATCGACCCGCTGGACGCCCGCTTTCTCCACACGGTGGGCCACGACCTGCTCGCCGAGCGCCACTCGACCGAGACGGTGCGGTCGGTGGCGAGACGGACCGTCGGCATCGCCCGCCGAATCGGTCGGCAGCGTCTCGCGGCGAGCGGACTCGGCGACCTCTCGACCGCCGACGAGCAGGCCGAGTACGACGACGTCGGGTCGACGGCGGCCGAGCACGCCGAACACGAGGCCGAGCACGTCTCGCGATGTTCGCTGCTCCGGAGCGTCACCGAGCGCCCGCTGGCGGTCGGGGTGGTGACGACCGCCCGTGAGCGTCGGATGACCGAGCGGCTTCGCGACGTGGACGGCGACCTCTGTGTCGCAGTCGTCGGCTGGGCGCACCTCGACGCGCTCGTCGAGCGACTCGGGGGGACGGACTGAGCGGTCGCTCGACGGGTCGGCGGCCACCCCGTCACCGGCCCGCCGACTGTCCCCGCGTCAGGCGGCTCAGACGGTGCGGTGGATGCGAACCACGTCGTCGGTGATGGCCTCGACCAACGACTCGTCGATGGTGAACGTGTCGCCGTCGGCGCTCACCGAACCCAGTTTCGACCGGAGCGTGTCGGTCACCCCCGGGTCCGAGTCGACGTGTGCGGTGCCGCCGGCCACCTCGACGACCCGTCCGACCACGTCGTCCTGGACGTCCACGACGCGCTCGTCCTCGTCCTCGTCGGTGAATCGTGTCGTCATCGAGAGGACGGTTCTCGCGAGGGCTGGTCCATAGGTGTGACCACGGGTGAGCGGGGCCCGTTCTGGGCGGCCGTCTCGGTTCGAGGCCCGTCACCTCCCGGGGACACGGTTAAGCTCCAGACAATGTGTTAGTATGACATGACTGCTGGACGGGTGCTTCGCGACCAGGGTCGTGGCGTCTGCGGTGCGCTGCTGGTCGTGGGGGTGCCGATGCTCTACACGGTGGAGGTGTGGTGGTACAGCTGGCAGACGCCGTCGTGGCGACTGCTCGTCGTCGTTTCCGTCGGGCTGACGCTGGTGTTGCTCGTGACGCGCCGGGCCGGGTTCAGAGAGACCGACGACGGCGACAGCGACGACCGGTCGGCCGTGCGACTCGTCACCGACTTCACCGAACTCCTCCTGCAGGGCTTTCTCACCGGGTTGCTCGTCCTCGTGCTGTTCGGCCTCGTCGAGCCCGCCACTCCACCGACCGTCGTCGCCCGACTGGGGCTGGTGCTCACCGTCCCACTGGCGTTCGGGTCGGCGCTCGCGAACGAGGTACTGCGGGCCGCGGACGACGAGCAGACGGACGACGACGACGACGACGGCGGTATGCCACCGCTCGGTCAGCGCCTCGCGCTCTACGGGCTCGGCGCGTCGTTCCTCGCACTCCCCGTCGCGCCGACCGAAGAGGTCCAGGTCGTCGCGAGTCTCGCCGGGTGGGGACGGCTGACCGGTCTCCTCGTCGCCAGCCTGGCGTTCACCTACCTGGTCCTCTACGAACTGGAGTTCAGGGGCCAGCGCGGTCGGCGCCGGGAGACGGTGGCCGAACAGGTCGGGCACACCGGCGTGGTCTACGCCGTCTCGGTGACCGTCTCGCTGGCGTTGCTCGCCGCGTTCGACCTCGTGGAGGGGGTCTCGCTCTCGGTCGTCGTCCAGCAGACCGTCGTCCTCGCGTTCCCGGCGACCGTCGGGGCCAGCGGCGCACGGGTGGTGCTGGGATGAGCGACGACGTCTCCCCGCTGGAGACCGCACTCAGCGTCCTCAGCGTCGCGTTCACCGTCGCGCTGTTCGCGTTCGTCCTCTACCAGACCGTCTCCACTCCGATGGCGGCCGACCCGACCGTCCGCGTCCTCGCCACGGAGACGACCGACTCGGGCGAGGTTCTCGTCACCGTCGAACTCCGGAACCAGCAGGGGAGCGGCCTCGCATCGGCGACCGTCGAGGTCGCCTGCGACGACCCCGCCCCGGACGTTACCTTCGAGCACGTGCCGGCCGACGGCACCGAGGAGGGGGTCGTGCGCTGTCCGGCCGACTCGAACACGACCGATGCGGCCGTCGCGACGTGGATTCCCGCGTGAGGTCGCCCCTCGCGGTCGACCAGACCCGACAGACCTTTGCCTCGCACCGATGAGCCACGGCCATGACCGGCCGTTACTACGAGGAGTTCACCGTCGGCGAGACCATCGAACACGAGAAGCGCCGCACCGTCAGCGAGAGCGACAACCAGACGTTCTGTGACATGACGATGAACCAGCAGCCGTTGCACCTCGACGAGGAGTTCGCCGCCGAGACGCAGTTCGGCCGTCGTCTCGTCAACGGTCTCTACACGATGTCGCTGGCCGTCGGGCTCACCATCCCCGACACCACCGACGGCACCATCGTCGCTAACCTCTCGTACGACGACGTGTCCCACCCGGCACCCGTCTTCCACGGCGACACCGTCCGCGCGCAGTCGACGGTCACCGACAAGCGCGAGACGAGCGACGGCGAGCGCGGCGTCGTCACGATGCACGTCGAGGCGTTCGCCGTCAACCGCGAGGACGACGACGGCGAGGAGGTGCTGGTCTGTGCGTTCGACCGGACGGCGCTGTCGCTGAAGCGCGAGAACGTCGAGGCATAACCGAGCAGAACAGAGGGAAAAAGCGTCCGCGCGAGCGAAGCGAGCGCGGTTCACCGACAGTGAGGCGAATCCGACCGTCGGCCTTTTTCGTCCCATTGTGAGACGTGAAGCGTCTCACAGGCTCCCAGAAGCGTCGTCGCCGAGATCTACGGTTCTGACTGGCTCACGAGAGTACAGTTCTCGTGAACGTCGCCGGCGGCGGTGCCGCCGGCTGCAAGCGGGACTACGTCCCGCGCGCTTGCTGGGAGAGGGTTTTGCGAGGAGTGGTGGCGCGAAGCGCCACCCGACGAGTAAAACGGTGGTGTCCCTAGAGCGAGGCGATAGTGAGGACGTTGAGACCGGCCGCGAGCGCCCACGGGACGCCGAGCGCGAGGGGGACGAGCGCGCCGAACTCGTCGGGGATGAGCTTTCGTCCGAGCAGCGCGACGGCGACGCCACCGAGTTTCAGCGCGGTCATGCCGACGATGTAGAACTCCTCGATGGCCCACGCAGCGACGGGGTTGAGTTCGACTGCCCCCTGTTCGAGACCGTAGGCGGTCAGCGCGACGTCGGCGACGAGTGCGGCGATGGCGAACGCCCAGAGTGCTCGCTCGTGGCGGGCGGCGAACTGGAGCGTCCCGGTCTGCGTTCGTGTTGGTGGGTCGGTCTGGAGTGACATGAGTCGAGCGGCCCGGTCGGGCTTGTCTCCTCCCACACCGTCCCCGTCCATTGTTATCAGTGGCTTACGCGGGGAAATCAGGCCGTACCGGGTGGCAAGTGGGTGGATAACTCACCCCGTCGACTGCGTGACTCGTCGGCGGGGCGGAAACGGCCACTGCGCTCGGTTTCGGGCGACTCCGACCCTGTAGGGCTATGGGTACGACACGCCTAGCACGTGCTATGGATGCGTTCGAGGCGGTCCGAACCCGAAGTCGGCGACTCGCCACGCGGGCACCGCCGACCGCCACGCTCACACGAGCCGCGCTCGGCGCGATGATACTCCTCGCCGGCGTCCACAAACTGTTGGCTCCGTGGGTGTGGGCCGTCTACGTCGTCGACTGGCTCGCGCCGTGGCTCGTCCTCACACCGGTCGAGTTCATGCTGGTGAACGGCGTGCTGGAGGTCGGATTCGGTCTCGCACTGCTCGCCGACCGGTACGTCGCCTTCGCCAGCCTCGTCGCGGCGGTGTCGCTGACCCCACCGTCGCGTATCTCGCGGTCGTCTGGGTGCTGTCGGGGCGGTTCGGCGACGTTCTGGCGCGGGACGTCGGGCTGGCTGGCCTGGCGTGGGCGGTACTGGTGGAGGCGTTGCGTGAGCCGTGAAGAACGAGTGAGGCGGTGCTAGAGGACGGTGCCGTGTTTCTTGCTCGGCAGGTCCTTCTCGACGGTCTCGTAGAACGCGAAGCGGTTGACGAGCTCCTCGCGCAGCGACGCGGGCGGGACGATCTCGTCGACGACGACCTCGCTGGCCATGCGGTGGATGTCGATGTCCTCACGGTACTCCTCGCGGAGTTCGGCCTCGCGCTCGGCGCGCTCCTCGGGGTCGTCGATGGCGTTGAGCTTGTTGGCGTACACCGCGTTGATGGCGGCTTCGGGACCCATGATACCGATCTCACCCGCGGGCAGGCCGATGACGCTCTCGGGGTCGTAGGCGGGGCCGCTCATCGCGTAGATGCCCGCGCCGTACGCCTTCCGGAGGACGACCGACTGCTTGGGGACGGTCGCCGAGGAGGTTGCGTAGATCATCTTCTTGCCCTGTTCGAGAATACCCTCCTTCTCGACGTCGGAGCCGGCCATGAAGCCGGGCGTGTCACAGAGGTAGAGCAGGGGCACGTCGAACGCGTCGCACTTCCAGATGAACTCGGCGGCCTTCTCCGCGGCGTCGGGGAAGATGGCCCCGGCGCGCTGTGCGGGCTGGTTGGCGACGATACCGACGGGTCGCCCGTCGATGCGGGCGAACGCGGTGACGATCTCCCCGCCGTAGTTGGGCTGGAGTTCGAGCACGGAGCCGGCGTCGACGACCCGTTCGATGAGGTCGTGCATGTCGTAGCCCTTGTTCGGCTCGGTGGGGATGACGCGGTCAATGCCCGCGGGAGAGGCTGCGGGCGCGACGCCCTCGGTCTGTGGCGGTTTCTCGTCGGCGTTGTTCGGGAGGTAGCCGACGAGCTGTGCGACGAGTTCGCGGGCGTGTTCCTCGTCGCGGGCGACGAGGTCCGCGCTCCCGGAGTGGCGCGCGTGGACCTGCGGGCCACCGAGGTCCTCCATCGATATCTCCTCGCCGGTCACCATCTTCACCATCCGGGGGGAAGCGATTGCCATCGCGCTCATGCCCTCGACCATGACGGTGAAGTCCGCGAACACCGGCGTGTACGCCGCACCGGCGATGCACGGCCCGTAGAGGACGCATATCTGCGGGACGCGCCCCGAGAGCATCGAGTGGTTGTAGTAGTACTTCCCGATACCCTCGCGGTTGGCGAAGAAGCCGGTCTGCTGGTCGATACGGCCCCCCGAGGAGTCCATCAGGTACAGCACCGGTTTCCCGGTCTTGAGCGCGCGCTGTTGCATCCGGAGGAACTTCTCGACGCCCTTCGCGGCCATCGACCCGGCCTTGACGGTGAAGTCGTTGGCCATGAAGTGGACGTCGCGGCCCTCGAACTCCGCTGCGCCCGTGATGAGGCCGTCTGCCGGAAGTCGGTCCTCGGCGTCGAACTCCGCGAACTTGCCGTCCTCGAACAGTAGGCCGTCCTCGCCGAACCAGAGGTCCATCCGGTCGCGGACGAACATCTTGCCCTGGTCCGACAGGCGCTCTTTGTACTTCTCGTGGCCGCCCTGTTCGATGGCGGCTATCTCCTCCAGCAGCGCTATCTCGCGCTCGGTCGGGCCGATGTCGTCGTTCGGGACGGCGTCCCCGACGCGCTGGGCGTCGTGGATGACTGCGGGTTCGTCGGCCTCGCCGACGTACACCTCGACCTCCTCGACGGCGTGTCGGGCGAGGGCGGCGGCGATGGCCTGTGCCTCCTCCTCGCTCGCTCCTGCGGCGATGCGCACCTTCATGCGCCGAACTGCGCGGAGGTGGGTGAAAACGATTGTCTTGTTCGGGGCGGTCGACTACTCCAGTGCGAGTTCGAGTCGCTCGACGAACTCGTCGTTGCCGACGAACACCGGCGTCCGCTCGTGGAGCGCCTCGGGCGTCTTCTTCAGCAGCGAGCCGTCCCCGTCGCTGGAGCGACCACCAGCCGCCTCGACGATGGCGGCGATGGGGATGCCCTCGAACAGCAGTCGGAGCTTCCCTTCCGAACGGTGGCGCAGACCGGGGTAGCCGAAGACACCGCCGTAGGTGAGCACCTGGTTCACGTCGCCGATCATCGCGCCGCCGTAGCGCAGCTTCAGTTCGTCCTCGACGAGACCGACGTAGCCCGCGAAGTCGTCGGTCCACTCGGGGACGCGGCCACCGAAGCCGTAGACGGTGGGCTCCTCGGGGAGCGTCAACTCGTCCTCGTTGACCGTCCGTTCGCCGTCGACGACGGTGTACTCCGAGACCTGCTCGTCGCAGGCGACGACCATCGTCGTCAGCGGGCCGTACAGCACGTAGCCCGCGGCGACGAGCGCGTCACCGCCAGCGGGCAGTGGCTCGTCGAAGACGGCGACGATGGTCCCCATCGCGTTGTTCGACTTGACGTTCGAAGAGCCGTCGAGCGGGTCGAGCGCGAGGTGGTAGTCCTCGTCGCTCTGCTCGTCCGCTTCGACGACGTCGTCGCGTTCCTCGCTGGCGTAGCTGCCCACACCCTCCAGCGCGAGGAGCGCTTCCTCGAACAGCTGGTCCGCGAATATGTCTGCCTCCAGTTGCTGCTCGCCCGAGGGGTTCTCCCCCTCCTCGTAGCTGCGGCGACCGACGAGGCTCTCGCGGACCTCGGGTGCGGTGCTGGCGACCGTCTCGAACACCGCGTCGACGACCGGGTGGTCGGTCGTCGCGTGGTCGGCGCTCATTCGAGGGCGGCGTCGACGGAGGCACCCTCGAAGATGACCGCTTCGAGCGCGTCGAGGAGTGCGGTGGGGTCCTCACGCTGCCAGACGTTGCGGCCGACGGCGAGACCCTTCCCACCAGCGTCCATGACGGCCTTGACGGACTGGAGGAACTCGCGGTCGGTCGTCTTCGACCCGCCGGACATGACGACCTTCGTCGGGCCGGCCATGCGCACGGCGTGTTCCATCCCCTCCTTGCTACCGGGGTACTTCACCTTCGCGACGTCCGCGCCGAGTTCGAGCGCGAGGCGGGAGGCGTAGGCGATGGTGTCCTCGCTGGTGTCGTTCTTCAGACCCTGGCCGCGCGGGTACGACCACATCACGGTGGGGAGACCGTACTCGCGGGCGGCTTCCTGTGCGTCGCGGAACTCCTCGACCATCTCGATCTCGTGGTTCGAGCCACCGTAGACGGTGAACCCGATGGAGGACGCTCCGACCTCGGCGGCGTAGTCGACCGAGCAGTTGACGGCGCTGTCGGGTTCGCCCATCCAGAGGTTCGACGTCCCGTTGAGCTTCATCAGGAGGTCGACGTCGTCCTCGTAGGAGGGGTAGTACGCCTCGGCGATACCCTTCTGGACGGCGATGGAGGTGACGGCAGGGTGGGTCGCCGCCTCGAAGGTTCGCTCGGGGTCGGCGCTCTCGGGCAGTCCCGTGAAGTCGACCGGGCCGTGTTCGAGGCCGTGGTCGAACGCGAGGATGAGCACCTTGCCGTCGCGACAGAGCGGCGAATCGTCGATAGGAATCATGCGGGTGGGTGTTCATCGACGGCCTATTTTACTGTTGGTACACCGTCCGCGTCGTTCCCGTCCGCTGACAGTCGCTACACTGAGCGCACGACAGACAGCCTCACACACTGTTCGAGGCGTCTGACAGTCGTCGTGCGCGTTCGGACAGATTCATATGTGGGAGACCCATCCCACGTTCCATGACCGAGAGCGACGACGAGGTGCGCGCGTGACCTACGCCGCAGTCGTCCTCGACAACGACGGGGTGCTCACGGAGCTCCCCAAACGCGAGACGATGTGGCGGGCCGCAGAGCGGACCTTCCAGAGCTTCGACCTCTCCGCGCCGTCGGGCGAGCAGGTCCGAGCGCTCGTCGCGGGCAACGTCGAGGCCATCCGAACGCTGTGTGCCGAACACCGTATCGACGCCGGCACGTTCTGCTACGAGGCGGCCGCACACGCCGTCCGCGAACAGAAACGCGAGATGCGCGACGGCCTCCGGACGCTGTACGACGACGCCAGCACCCTCTGGGACCTGAACGCCCGGCTGGGTCTCGTCAGCGACAACCAGCACGAGACCATCCGGTTCATCCTGCGATTCTTCGGCATCGAAGAGCGCTTCGACGCCGTCTACGGCAACCCCTACACCCCCGAGGGACTGCGCCGGATGAAACCCGACCCCCACTACCTCGACGCGGCGCTCGACGACCTGGGCACTCGCGACGCGCTGTACGTCGGCGACTCGGCGGTGGACATCGAGGCCGCCGCGAACGCCGGTGTCGACTCCGCGCTCGTCGTCCGCGACGACGAGGTTCCGGAGTGCGAACCGACCCACCGTATCGAGTCCCTGGGCGAACTCTCCGCGCTGGTCTGACGTCGGCCACCTCTCCTCGCCGTGCCGTCGCTCTCAACCGTTGACCGTCCCGGCACCGAGAGAGCGGCACGTTTTACCCACCGCGCGGAGAGCGACGAGTATGCGTGGATTCGACTCCATCGAGCGTATCGGCGTCGTCGGCGCGGGCACCATGGGTGGCGGCATCGCACAGGTGTGCGCCCAGCAGGGTTACGACGTCGTCGTCCGGGACATCGAACGGGAGTACCTCGACCGCGGGTTCGAGAACATCGAGGACTCGCTCGACCGCCTCGTCGGCTCCGAGAAACTCACCCGCGAGGAGGCCGACGCGGCCCGCGAGCGCCTGACCGGAACCACCGAACTGTCCGACCTCGCGGACTGTGACCTCGTCGTCGAGGCGGCCGTCGAGAACATGGACATCAAGCAGGACATCTTCGCGGACCTCGACGACGCGGTTCCTGAGGACGTCGTCCTCGCGACCAACACCTCGACGCTCTCCATCACGACCATCGCGAGCGCCACCGAGCGACCAGAACTCGTCGTCGGACTCCACTTCATGAACCCGGTTGCGGTCATGAAGGGCGTCGAGGTCGTCACCGGCGAGCACACCAGCGACGAGGTGACCGCGTTGGCCCACGAGTTCGCCGAGGCGCTCGACAAGGAGACCTGGGAGTCCGACGACAAACCTGGCTTCGTCTCCAATCGTATCCTCATGCCGTGGATAAACGAGGGTGTCCGGGCGTTCGACGAGGGCGTCGCCACGAAGGAGGACATCGACCGCGGGATGAAACTCGGGACGAACGTCCCGATGGGGCCGCTCCAGCTCGCCGACCACATCGGCCTCGACATCTGTCTCGACGCGACCCGGACGCTGTACGAGGAGTTGGGCGACCGCTACAAACCCGCCTACCTCCTCAAGCGGAAGGTCGACGCCGGCGACCTCGGGAAGAAGACCGGTCGCGGCTTCTACGACTACGAGTAGCGGGCGACCTGGCTCCAACCGCGACGGGGTGACACGGCTCCCGAACCGTTTTCTCCTCGTCGGCGGTGGGTCCGCTCGTATGACGCCGCCCCTCCACGTGCGCCGGTACGAACCGCCCGACGAGAACGCCGTCTGGACGGTCCACGACCGCGCGTTCCGCGCCTCGCCGATGGAGTTCTTCCCGTGGTACAACCGCTATCTCAGACACGTTCCCGAGACGTTCCTCGACGCTGGTGGGGAGTTCCTCGTCGGCGTGGTGACCGAGCGCGACGGTCGAGCGGAGACGGAGACCACGGACGGCCGGGTCGTCGCCATCGGTGGGTTCCTCCCGGTCGACGACGGTGGTACCCGAGACGACGCGATCGAGACCGACACGGTTCGAACGGCCGAACTCCGGAGTCTCCGGGTCGACCCCTCCGCCCAGCGTCGTGGCTACGGGAAGACGCTGGTCCGGGACCTCGAACACCGCGCCCGTCGCCGGGGGTTCGAGCGGATGACACTGCACACGGAACCGGCCCTCGCGGCCGCCCAGGCGTTCTACCGGTCGCTCGGGTACGAGGAGCGTCACGCGGCCACTGATGACGCGGCGGCGGACGGCGTGGTGTTCGAGCGGTCGCTCTGAGGTGGGTTGTTACACCCGGCACAACACTGTTGGGCCTCCCGCGACAACCCAGAGGGAATGGACTCGCTCACCGTCAGACGGTACCGTCCGACCGACGCAGCGGCGGTGTGGGACGTCCACGTGCGGGACCTCTCCGATGCGATGCCGTTCTTCTCGTCGGCGTGGGCGACCGACCTCCACGACGTCGAGCGGCACTACCTCGGGTCGGGGGACTTCCTCGTCGCCGAACACGGCGGGACGGTCGTCGCGACAGGGGGGTTCCTCCCCGAAGACGAGGCGACGGCCGGTCTGAAGCGCGGTCGCGTCCTCCCGACGTGGCGCGACAGCGACGCGTTCGCCCGTATCCTCGTCGAACTCGAACGTCTGGCCGACCTTCGAGGGTACGACCGTCTCACGCTCGACACCAACGAACACCTCTCGAATCGCAACCGGACGCTCGAGTCACTTGGCTACGAACTGGTCGATCGCCACCCGCTCCCGGAGTGGGGCGTCGACGTCCTCTACTACGAGAAGCGACTGTGAGCGCGGGCGAGCGACGGGGGTCTGTACGGGTCGGTCCCGGCACACGCGGGCCGCGACCTTTTGCGACCACCACCCGAGGTCACGGACATGAGTCTGACCGACATCCTGTCGAGCAAGAACACGCGGACGCTGAGCGCGCTGTCGATGCTCGCGGAGGCTGGACTGGCACTGTATCGCGGGAACAAGCAGGTCGCGGCGATGCTCGCGGGCGCGGCGGTGCTCGCCTACCGGTTCAGTTGGGTCGGCGTGGTGCTCGAACTCGCCATCCGACTCTACCAGAAGAGCCGGTAGACCGTCGCGAACGGAGACACGATTTTCGGCGGTGATGCCAACAATGAAGTCCGGATAGCCCGGATGCCGGGTATGGACTTCAGCCTCTCGCCCGAGCAGAAGCAGATCAAGGAGATGGTCTCGGAGTTCGTCGACGAGGAGATCGTCCCTCGTGCGGCGGACATCGACCACGACGACGAGTTCCCCCACGACCTCGTCGCCGACATGGGCGACCTCGGTCTGATGGGGATGCCGTTCCCCGAGGAGTACGGCGGTGCGGGCCTCGACTACCACTCCTACGCACTGGGTCTCTCCGAGATCGCCCGCGGGTCGGGCGGCGTGGGAACCATCGTCGCCGCCCACATCTCGCTGGCTGGGAACATGCTCTACGAGTTCGGGAACGAGGAGCAGAAACAGGAGTACCTCACGCCGCTCGCCGAGGGGACGGACATCGGTGCGTTCGCGCTCTCGGAGGCCCAGGCCGGCAGCGACGTGCCCGCGATGGGGACCACCGCCGAGAAAGAGGGCGACGAGTACGTCATCAACGGCAACAAACTGTGGATTTCGAACGGCTCGGAGGCCGACACGGTGACGCTGTTCGCCAAGACCGACCCCGACGCCGGCAACAAGGGCATCTCCTCGTTCATCGTCCGTCCCGAGGAGGACGACGGGTTCATCGTCGAGGGGACGGAGGACAAACTCGGCGACAAGGGCTGTCCGACCGCCGAACTGCGCTTCGACGACCTGCGCATCCCCGAACACCGCCGTCTCGGTGAGGAGGGTCGCGGGTTCGTCCACGCCCTCAAGACGCTCAACGGCGGCCGCATCACCATCGCCGCCCGCGGTGTCGGTATCGCACAGGCCGCCCTCGACGAGGCGCTGGCGTACTCTCAGGAGCGCGAGCAGTTCGACCAGCCCATCAGCGGGTTCCAGGCCATCCAGCACAAACTGGCCGACATGGACACCAAGACCAGCGCCGCCCGCCTGCTGATGCACCAGGCCGCCGACAAGAAGATCCGCGGCGAGGACTTCATCAAGGAGGCCGCACAGGCGAAACTGTACGCCAGCGAGGTCTCCCGTGAGGTCGCCAACGAGGGTATCCAGATTCACGGCGGCTACGGTTACACCAAAGACTTCCCCGCCGAGCGGTTCTACCGCGACGCCAAACTCAACGAGATCTACGAGGGTACCAGCGAGGTGCTCCGCAACACCATCGCCGCGCAGTTGCTGAACTGAGTCGATGGCGCTCTTGCGGGCGGTACTGGGCTGGAAACTCGCGCCCGTCGTGGCGTTCGCGCTCGCAGTCACACTGTTTCTCCTCGGACGGTCGGTGCCGACGCCACTGCTCGGACTGTTCACCGTCGCGGTCTGTGTGACGGTCGCGGTTCTCGCTGTCGGCGTTCGCTGGGCGACGTGAGGCTGGCGACGCGGTTCACGTTCAGTTCCGCTCTGCTCGCTCGGCACAGGTTCATACCCTCAAACGACCAACAGATAGCTGGCCATGATTGGTGAACTTTCGCACGTGACGCTGCTGGTCGACGACCTCGACGAGGCGCTCGCGTACTACACCGACGTACTGGGGTTCCACGAGAGAGACGACGTGGACATGGGGGAGATGGGCCGCTGGCTGACCGTCTCGCCCGGTGCGCAGGAACTCCCGCAGTTCTCACTGATGGAACCGGAGACCGACGAGCAACGCGAGCGAGTCGGGGCGCAGGTGCCCGGCTACGTCGCGTTCGTCCTCGGAACCGACGACTGCCGGGCGGAGTACGACCGGTTGCGCGAGGCGGGCGTCGAGTTCCACGGCGAACCCGAGGACAACCCGTGGGGTGTCGAGGCGCGGTTCGAGGACCGCTACGGCAACGTCTTCGACCTCGTCGAACCGCACGAGATGGACGAGGAGGCGATGGCAGCGATGATGGACGAGGCGGCCGCGAACTGATTCCCCGTCCGGCTACTCCTCGTCTCCCTCGGCAGTCTCCACACAGTCGGCGAGCCACTGCTGCTGTGCGCGGACGCCCCGTTCGCCACGCTCGGTCAGCGAGTAGACGTCGTCCAGACCGTCGACGTGTCGCTCGACGTGGCCCGACGTCTCGAGCGCCGAGAGGCGGTCGTAGAACCGCTTGGAGTCGAGGCGGTCGTCGTAGTGGCGTTCGAGGTGGCGTTTCAGCTCCGGGCCGCGTGCCTCCCCGAGTGCGAGGAGGGCGACGCACATGTCCCGTCGGGTGCCGGATTCCAGCCAGCGCATACCCGCCGGTCGGTCGCGGAGGACTCGTCGGTTGTGGTTCGTAGGCGGACGTCGGGCCCGGCCTGGAACCGACAGAGACGACGGGGTGGCGTGCGAACGGGTGGTATGAGCGACGCCGACGCGACCGACGAGCACGACGCCACGGACACCGCCGAGGCCAACGGCATCACCGCACGCTACGAGGAGACCGACGCCGAGCGCGTGTTGAGCTACGACCGCGACGGACGAACCGCGGCCGTCGCCCAGAACGTCGAGGGATACGCGATGTTGAAGGTGCGGCCGACCGCCGACGGCGACGAACTCGAACGCTACTACGGATTCGACATGGCGCTCGACCACGTCGCGGAGCTACTCGGTGTCGGGGTGAACGACCTGCCAGTGCCCGACGCCGCGGCGGACATGGGGATGTGAGTCGAGGCTCGACCGGCGATTCCCCGGCCACTGTTAGGTGTTAGGTGATAATTACACAACGTCGTAAACCGCTCGGTCGTGCGCTCTCGCGTCGACTCACGGCAGACATTTACGGCGCAACCGAGTACGTCAGCACATGTCAGAGGTACGAATCGCGGGGGTCGGTCTGACGCCGTTCGGTCGCATGCCCGACCGGACCGGCCGCGACCTCTTCGCGGAGGCTGGGTTGGCTGCGCTCGACGATGCGGGTGTCGTCCCGCCGGCCGTCGAACACCTGTTCTTCGGGAACTTCATGGGCGAACTGGCGGAACACCAGGGCCATCAGGGTCCGTTGATGGCCGAGGCGGTGGGCGTGAACGCGCCCGCGACGCGCTTCGAGACGGCGTGTGCCTCCTCGGGCGTCGCGGTCCGCGAGGCCGTCAAGACCGTCCGCAACGGCGAGGCCGACGTGGTGCTCGTCGGCGGGATGGAACGCATGACGAACATGGGGACGGCGGGAGCGACCGACGGTCTCTCCATCGCCGCCGACGACCTCTACGAGATTCGCGCGGGCATGACGTTCCCCGCCGCCTACGCATTGATGGCGCAGGCGTACTTCGAGGAGTTCGGCGGCAGCGTCGAGGACCTCGCACACGTCGCGGTGAAGAACCACGACAACGCCCTCCCGAACGAGTACGCCCAGTACCGCAACGCCATCACCGTCGAGCAGGCGCTCGACGCGCCGCGCATCGCGGACCCGCTGGGGCTGTTCGACTCCTGTCCCATCTCCGACGGCGCGAGCGCGGCCGTCCTCGTCAGCGACGAGTTCGCCGAGCGCGAGGGCCTGGACGCTCCGGTCTCCATCACCGGCAGCGGGCAGGGCGGGGACAAACTCGCACTCCACGACCGCGAGTGGCTGGCGCGCTCGCCCGCCACCGAACGGGCCGCCGAGATGGCCTACGACGACGCGGGCATCGGCCCCGACGACGTCGACCTCGCGGAGGTCCACGACTGCTTCACCATCGCGGAGGTGCTCGCCATCGAGGCGCTCGGCTTCTACGAGGACGGTGCGGGCATCACGGCCGCCCGCGACGGCGAGACGACCCGCGACGGTCGTCTCCCGGTCAACGTCTCGGGTGGGCTGAAGGCGAAGGGCCACCCCGTCGGCGCGACGGGGGTCGCTCAGATCGCCTCGCTGACGAAGCTCCTGCGCGGGACGCACCCGCGTTCGTCGGACCTCGACGACCCGCGAGTCGGCTTGGCGCACAACGCCGGTGGCACGGTCGCGAGTGCGACGGTCCACGTCCTGGAGGTGATGGACCGATGAGCCGAGACGACACCGAGGCTCCCCGCGAAGACGGCTTCGACGACCTGCTCGACGCCGTCGAGGAGGGGGCTGGCTACTACCTCTCGTGTGCGAACGGCCACGGCTCGCTGCCGCCACGACGGGTCTGTCCGCACTGTGGCTCGCAGGACCTCTCCGAAGAACCACTCCCCGACTCGGGAACCATCGAGACGTTCACCGTCGTCCGCGTCGCGACACCGCAGTTCGCCGACGACGCCCCGTACGTGACGGCCGTCGCGGACTTCGGCGAAGTGCGACTCACCGGGTTCGTCGCGGACCCGACGGCCGTCGAGGTCGGCACGACCGTCGGGGTCGGCGTCGGGCGCACCGAGACGACCGGCGACCGCGTGCTGACACTCGACCCGCGGTAAGTCGCGACCTTCCTTCGAACGCGTCCGCGTGTCGTCGGCTGATACGACCGGCCAGCGCTCCGGTCAGTTCGCTCCCCTCGGTAGCTCGCCGAGTTTGTTTCACACGGATGTGCGGTGGCTCAGCTGTTAGATACGTGCCGCGAATCTTTCACCGGTACCCCTACCAGATTGCGTGCATATCTTCACCGACCTACTGAATATAGAGACTGTATGCAGCACCGATAGCTGGTTCGTTTCGCACTCTCAGGGTTGATTCGGCCGGTATTGTCATTCGCGGCATCGTTAAAATGGCTGCATTAGTTGCTCTTTCATCACCTTTAAAAGCGGTGCACTTATCGGGGGTGGTCAAAGCCTTGAGAACGGAGAGCTATGACGAACAGTACCACCGACACACCAGCCGGGCTCGACACCGGGCTCGACACCGGCGCGGCTCCGGCCATCGAATTCCGTGGTGGCCGGCTGATGAGCGCACTTCCAATCGCACTGTTCATTATTTGGGCGATCTTCCAGTCCGGGGTTCTCGGTATCGGGGACCCCACTGGACTGGTTGCAGGGATGCTAATCTCCCTGACAGTCGGGATGTTGTTCGTGAAGGGGGACTGGAAGGACTACGCGAACGTCGTCTTCGAGGGGATGACCCAGAAGGTCGCCGCGACCGCCGTGGTCGCGTGGCTCTGGGCTGGCATGTTCGCTGCCACTCTGCAGGCCGGTGGCTTCGTCGGTGGCCTCGTCTGGGCCGCGGACGCCTTCGACGTCGGCGCGGCGCTCTTCCCCGTCGCGACGTTCCTGCTCGCCGCGCTACTCGCGACGGGCATCGGCACCGGCTACGGGACCACGGTCGCGTTCTCGGCGTTGTTCTTCCCCGCGGGCGTCGCGCTCGGTGCCCACCCCGTACTGCTGTTCGGCGCTATCCTCTCGGGGGCGGTGTTCGGTGACAACCTCGCGCCGGTCTCCGACACGACCATCGTCTCGGCGGTGACGCAGGACGCCGACATCGGAGGCGTCGTCGCCTCCCGCTTCAAGTACGCGCTCGTCGCGGCGGCCCTCGCGGTCGTCGCCTACCTCGTCGCCGGGTCGGCGATGGCGGGGGCACCCGTCCAGGGTGCCGCGTCCCTGCTGGGTGAGGAGGCCGAGGCCATCGGTCTCGTTCACTTGCTCTCGATGCTCACAGTCATCGTCCTCGCCGTTCGCGGACGTCACATCATAGAGGCGGTCTCGTGGGGCCTCATCGCCGCCATCGCGTTTAACCTCGTGTTCGGCCTCGCGTCGGTCGCGGACGTCCTCGTGTTCTTCGCGCCCGACAACCCCGCGGCGCGGAGTCTCGAGTTCCTCCCGTTCGTCGTCATCCCCGACAACCCGGACCTCGTCGGCTCGGTCGGCGGCAGCATCTACACGGGAGCCGAGGGCTTCTTCCCGCTCATCGTCCTCGTCCTGCTCATCGTCGCCGGTGCGCAGGTGATGATCCGTGGCGGCGGTTTCGCCGCAATCCAAGACCTCCTGCTCGAGCGCGTCGCGACCTCGGTGCGCCGTGCTGAACTCACGATGGTCCTCGGAACCGCGATGGTCAACGCGATGATCACCATCAACACCGCCGCCGAGATCGCCATCTCGCCCTACATCGCCCGCATCGGCCAGCGCTTCAACATCAACGGCTACCGCCGCGCGAACATCCTCGACGCCAACACCTCGGCACTCGGGTACATCTTCCCCTGGGCTGGCGGTGTGCTCGTGGGTTACGCCCAGCTACAGGCCCTGCCCGACACTTTCGAGTGGTTCACGCCCGAAATGGTCGTCTCGCCCATCGAGGTCTGGCCGTTCGTCTTCCACGGTTGGCTGCTGTTCGGCGTGTTCGTCTTCGCCGCGGTCACCGGCTTCGGACTCGAGTACGTCACCGACCGCCGCAGCAAGGAGGTGAGCCGAGTATGAAGCAGTTCCTCGCCGGTTTCGGCTTCCGTTCGAACACCCCGGCCTTCGAGGTGGGCGAAGAGTTCGAGGCGTTCGTCACCGGTCTGAACGGCCACTCGCTCGTTCGGGTCGGAGACACCGTCCTCTCGCTCCCCGGGGAGACGGTGGAACCCGACACCAGAGTCCGCGTCCGCGTCACAGACTTCGACGCGGGCGCCGACCAAGGGAGCGCTGAACTGCTCGAAGTGCTCGGCGAAGGCGCGTTCTGACTTCCTCGGGAACAGCCCCTTCCGGGACTCGATGCCGCCGACTCTTTCGACCCCTGTATCGGTGAGCAACAGCACTTCCGCCGCGAGGTACGAATTCATCGAGGCAGGCCTCGAGTTCGCTCGTGAGACATACGACGCCGATTCCGTCGAGCTCCGAGTTGCAACATTCGACGAGCGGGCCATCTCGGCGTACGAGTGCCTCGGATTTGAGCGCGTGGAGACGTACTGGCAAGAGACGAATGGCGTTCATTCTGAGGTTCTTCGTATGCAGCGAGACTAACCTAGCATTAGTAACACGGCACCGTTGCCCCGCTCAAGTAGCCCACATCGAGAACCGAATCGGTGACCGACTCGCGCCCTGTACGTAGCACGACGAAACTGGCAAGACCGCGAGAGGTTAGACCTCCTGCTGATAGACGCACGCTCTCTGTCTATCAAAGGCGGCAATCAGTGATCGAGGTTGATTCCAGCCTGGTTCTGTGTGGTTCAGCTGAAAGACCCGTGCCGCGAGTCTAACAGTACTCTCCAAAAGCATATACACCGACACACGAAGCTGAAACTATGCCCTCCCGCCGCGACTATCTCGCTGGATTCGCCACTGCTGGAATTGTGGGTCTCGCTGGCTGTTCTGGCTACTTCGACCGGGAAGTTGGGACTGTGTTCAGAAAGACACTCAACGTCGCTGAGCCGACGAGCAGCGGTCAGCCCTACTGGGCGAGTCTGGCAATCTTCGTGACTGGCGGGGGCGGTCGTCGAGCGATTGTCGAGTACGACCCACAGTACGTTACAATCGATTCAGAGTCCATCCGTCTCTCGGTCACAGACCAGCAACACGAGCCACTAACACAGCGATTCTCCGACATCGAATACATCGTCGGGCTCGAACGTGGTGAGGAGAAAGATGGCATGAATGGAGTGGTACAACGCTCCGAGTTCAACGAGATGCAACTCGGTGCCGAGGCGACCGTCGAGGAGTTTTACGCAGAGGATGGCGCACAATCGCTTTGTCTCCACAGTACAGAATCACGCGGAACCCCTCTCGCTCTCGAAGAAGAGAGCCAGTTCGATATTGACGACAAGTTCTGATAGACGCACGCTCTGTGTCTATCATTACCGGCAATCTACGCAGTGGCTGATTCCCACTCGCTCACGCTCGTGCATCGAGCGTGTCGGTCGAAACGGTTGATAGACGACCCGCTGGTTATCTGCAGCGTCCACTCACGCTTCGACGTACTCCAGGTCGTCGACCACTTCCCCACGGACGAGTGCGGCGAACTCCGCGGGGTGTTCGTAGTGTGGCAGCAGCAACGCGTCGTCGAACACCACGAGGCGGGCGTCGGCGACCTCAGCGAGGTCGTGGCCCCCCTCGACGGGGAGGATGTCGGCGTCACGCCCCCAGACGAGCGTGGTGGGAACGTCGAGACCCGCGAGCGTCTCCCCGAGGTCGAGGTCCGAATCGAGGAAGCCGCTGACGAACGACGCGGGTGCGAACCGCGCACCGGGCTGGTGGGTGAGCTGCCAGCGGTACTCCAGCCACTCGTCGTCGGCGTTGGAGGTGTCGGCGAACCCGTGGTCGGCCTGGAAGTACCGGAGCGAGCGTTCGCTCGCCAGCAGGTTGAAGATTCCCTCGCCGACCAGCGGCGAGCGGAGCAGCGAACGCAGCCACGTCCGGCGGCCGGGCATCGTCGTCGCCGTCGGGCAGACGAGCACGAGTTCGCGCACGTCGACGGCGTCGTTCGTGGCGGCCGTCGCGACGTACGCCGAGGTGAGCGACGACCCGACGACGGTGGCGTCGGTCGCCGCGTCGCGCAGGAAGTCGGTGACGAACGTCTCGTACAGCGACGCCGAGTACATCAGCGGCGGCCGGTCCGAGAGACCGAACCCCGGCAGGTCCGGTGCGAGGACGTGGTAGTCCTCGGCCAGCGCGTCGAAGACGGGGACGAACTCCGCGGAGGAGCCGGCCGCGTTGACGCCGTGGAGCAAGACGAGGTCCGGGTCGTCGGGGTCGCCCGCCTCCGTGTAGGAGACGTCGAACCCGCGCCAGCGGTACGTCTGGGTCGCGCGGCCGAGCGGCGTGTGTGGTGTCGACGCCTGTCCGGCGAGGACGCGGTTCGTCGCGGCGGTCACGCCGAGGCCGGCGACCGCACCGTAGAGGAGGTTGCGAAGGCGCATGGCGGTCCGTACGACCGTCGGGCGCTTAACCCCTGTCCACGCGAAGACAGGTTCCGGTGGGCAACGAACGCGTCGTCCGTAGCTCAGCCGTCGCGCTCGGCCTCGACGCAGTCCTCGATGGGCGCGACGAGTTCGTCGGCGACGGCGTACGGGTCGGTCTCGCGGTCGAGGACCCGTTCGACGTACTCGTCGATGCCGCCACGCGAGCGCAGTTCGCCCGCGACCAACTGGTTGACGTCCTCGCGGAGCAGGGTCCGAATCTCCTCGGCGTAGCGCTGGCGGGCGCGCTCCTCGCCCTTGCCGGACTCCTCGAGGTACGTCGCGTGGTTCGCGAGCGTCTCGATGAGGCCCTCGACGCCCGTGCCGTCCTCGGCGACCGTCTCGACGACCTGCGGGGTCCAGCCCTCGTCGTCGGTCTCGCGCGCCATCGCCTCGACGGCGGCGGCCTCGCTGGCGGCGTCCGCGTCGTGGTGCTCGGCGGTCTGGGTGTAGTCGTTGCGCGTGTCGATCATCTCGCGCAGTTCCATCACGGTGCGGTCCGAACCGGGGAGGTCGGCCTTGTTGACCACGAACACGTCGCCGATCTCGAGGATGCCCGCCTTGAGCATCTGGACGTCGTCGCCGCTCCCCGGCGGGACGAGGACGGCGACCGTGTCTGCGGTCTTCACGATGTCTATCTCGTTCTGACCCGCACCGACGGTCTCGACGATGACCTTGTCCTTGCCGAAGGCGTCGAGGGCCTTCACGGCGTCCGCCGTCGCCGTCGAGAGGCCACCGAGGCTGCCTCGGGCGCTCATCGAGCGGAAGAACACGTCCATGTCGCCCGACACCGACGCCATGCGGATACGGTCGCCGAGCACGGACCCGCCGGTGAACGGCGAGGAGGGGTCGATGGCGATGACGCCCACGGTGAGGCCCTCGTCGCGGTAGGTCTTCGCGAGTTTGTCGACGAGCGTCGACTTCCCCGCCCCCGGCGACCCGGTGATGCCGATGACGTCGGCGTCGCCGGTGTGCTGGTAGAGGTCGCTGACGAGGTCGCGATAGCCCGGCGAGCGGTTCTCTATCTTCGTGATGGCGCGGGCGAGCGCTCGGTGCTTGCCCGCGAGCAGGTCGTCGATGAGGTCGCCCATCAGTCGCGCTGTGGGGCGTTCTCGCGGACGAACTCGACGGCCTCCTCCATCGACGCGCCGGGGCCGAAGATGCCGCCGACCCCGGCCTCCTTCAGTTCGGGGCGGTCGTCCTCGGGGATGATGCCGCCGACGACGACGAGCGTGTCGTCGAGCGCGTCGTACTCGTCGAGACCCTCCAGAATCTTCGGGACGAGCGTGTTGTGCGCGCCCGAGAGGATGGAGATGCCCAGCACGTCGACGTCCTCCTGGACGGCGGCCTGGACGACCTCGTCCGGCGAGCGGTGGAGACCGGAGTAGATGACCTCGAACCCGGCGTCGCGGAACGCGCGGGCGATGACGTGTGCGCCGCGGTCGTGGCCGTCGAGTCCGACTTTCGCTACGAGGCAGCGGATGGTCCGCTGGTCAGCGTCTGCGCTCATGGCACCCGGTTCACGGGGTGGGACATTGACTCTAACGAACCGACTAAGGGTCATCGAGTCGCGAGGTCCGACCGTCGAGCGTGCGGTCTGGCCGCGGGGCGACCGGAAGCGAAGCGGCCATACTTCCCCCGGTCGGAGGGAACGTATGGCAACTGCCTCCTCCGAGAGCGTCCTCAAGGAGTACCCCCGTGCCGTCACCGCGGTGCTCTCCGTCGTCGGCTACGCACTCGTCCTCGGTGCGTTCGCGGGCGTCATCCCGCTGTTCCCGGAACTCTCGCGCGAGACGGTCATCCTGTTCTCCGACCTCATCGCCGTCGTCAACTCGCTGGCGCTGACCGCGCTGCTCGTCGGCTGGTGGCTCATCCGGCGCGGCGAGGTCCGGAGACACCGCGCTGCGATGCTGACCGCGTTCGGACTCATCTGTCTGTTCCTCGTCCTCTACCTCTGGAAGGTCGGGGGCGGCTTCGAGAAGTCGTTCGTCGTCCGCGAGGGCCAGTTCCTCGCGGGGTACGCCGGCGTCATCGAACCGCTCTACCTCGTGATGCTCGCCATCCACATCCTCCTGAGCGTGCTCGCGGTGCCCGTGGTGCTGTACGCCATCGTCCTCGGCTTGACCCACACGCCCGAGGAGCTCCGGAACACGGCCCACGCCCGCGTCGGCCGTATCGCCGTCGCCTCGTGGTCGCTGAGTCTCTTCCTCGGCGTCGTCACCTACGTCATGCTCAACCACGTCTACTCCTGGGTGCCCCGCGGCGAGGAGGCGATGCTCCTCCTGCTGGCCGTCCCCGCGTACGCCACGCGCCGCGGCGACGACGAGTAGCGCTCGGAGGTCGACGGCTCCGACTGCGGACCTGTCGTCCGGACCGTCAGTGCGTGCGTGACACCAACTCGCACGCTCGTTATCAGTCGACGTCGCTTACCTCCGGTTAGTCCACCGGCGGCGGTCGATTCTCCGCGGCGGTGGCACACCATGAGCGAGGAGACACGCTACCAGGAACTGTACCGGACGACCATCCCGTCGGTCGTCTCCATCTACATCGCGGGCAACGGGCGCAGACCGGGCGGTGCGGGGTCCGGGTTCGTCCACGAGACGGCCGACGGCGAGTGGGTCGTCGTGACCAACCAGCACGTCGTCGGCCGGGAGACGGAGGTCGACGTGCGCTTCGCCGACGGCCGGTGGCGCGTCGGCGAGGTCGTCGGCAGCGACGCCTACACGGACCTCGCCGTCGTCGGCGTCCCGAACCTCCCAGACGACGTCGAACCGCTCGTGTTCGCCCCCGAGAACCCCGTCCCCGGCACGCACGTCGCCGCTCTCGGCAACCCGATGGGTCTCGACGGGTCGCTGTCGGTTGGCGTCGTCAGCGGCGCGTCGCGGTCGATGGTCACTCAGTCGGGGTTCGTCATCCCCGACACCGTCCAGACGGACGCGCCCATCAACCCCGGCAACTCCGGGGGTCCGCTGATCGACCACTCGGGGCGCGTCGTCGGCGTCAACCGCGCCCGCGGCGGCGACAACATCGGCTTCGCCGTCAGCGCGGAGGTCGCCGCCCGCGTCGTCCCGACGCTCGTCCGCGACGGCGAGTACCGCCACCCCTACCTCAAGGTCCGGACGCTCGACGTCTCGCCGAGCGTCGCGCAAGCCAACCGCCTCGACCGACCGCGCGGCGTCCTCGTCGTCGACGTGGACGACGGACCCGCCCACGGCATCCTCCGTGGCTCGCGTGACTCGCGGCGCGTCCGGGGCCACGACGTCCCCGCCGGTGGCGACGTCGTCGTCAGCATCGACGGCGAACCCGTCGACGCCCACGAGCAACTGATGCGCTACCTGCTGTTGGAGACCCGGCCCGGCCAGGAGGTGACGCTGGAACTGCTCCGCGGTGGGCGGCGGGTCGAAGAACGAGTCCGACTCGGCGAACGGCCGATGCCGGGCGGACGCGGCGACCAGGAGGGCCGTGGTAGAGGTCCCGGTGGGCCGCGTGGGCCTCGAGGACCCCGGGGACAGCGCCGGCAGCGCGGAACGGACATCCCGATTCGGTGAGGACCGACCTCGCTACGGGAACAGGCCCCGCAGTTCGTGGGCATGAGCGGTCCGTTCGAGCGCGATAGAGTAGGCGGCGGTCCGGAGGTCCGGAATGCCGTCCTCGTCGTAGGCGGTCACCACCTCGTCGAACGCGCTGGTGAGGCGACGTTCGAGGTCGGCGTTGACCTGTTCGAGCGTCCAGGCGTACTCCTGGGTGTTCTGGACCCACTCCAGGTACGAGACGACGACGCCGCCCGCGTTCGCGAGGATGTCGGGGACGACGGGGACGTCGCGCTCGATGAGGACGTCGTCGGCGGGCGTCGTCGTCGGGCCGTTCGCGGCTTCGACGACCACCGACGCCCGGAGGTTCTTCGCGACCTCCTCGGTGACGACTTCGGCGACGGCCGCGGGGATGAGGACGTCGACGTCGAGTTCGAGCAGGTCGCTGTTCGAGATGGTGTCGGCCTCCCCGTCGTAGTCGGCCATCCGCCCGCCGTCGGCGGCGTGGCCGTAGAGGTCCAGCACGTCGAGGCCGTCGGGGTCGTAGCGTCCTCCGGAGACGTCGCTGACGGCGACGACGTTCGCACCGCGTTCGCTCAGGAGGCGGGCCGCCCACGAGCCGACGTTCCCGAACCCCTGGATGGCGACGCTGGCGTCCTCCAGGTCGCGGTCGAGGTAGTCGAACACCTTCTCGGTCGTGATGGCGACGCCGCGCCCCGTCGCCTCGACGCGCCCCGGCGTCCCGCCAAGCGAGACGGGCTTCCCGGTGACGACCTGCTGGACGGTGTGACCCTCGTAGACGGAGTAGGTGTCCATCATCCACGCCATCACCTCGGGGTTGGTGTTCATGTCGGGAGCGGGGACGTCGACGTGCGGGCCGATCATCCGCCGGATGCCCTCGGTGTAACGGCGGGTCAGGCGGCGCATCTCGTCTGTGCTCATTCGCTTGGGTTCACAGACGACGCCGCCTTTCGCGCCCCCGTAGGGGAGGTCGACGAGCGCGGTCTTCCACGTCATCCACCCCGCGAGTGCCGACACCTCGTCCATCGTGACACTCGGGTGGAACCGGACGCCACCCTTGTACGGGCCACGGGCGCTGTCGAACTGACACCGGTAGCCCTCGAACACCTCGACGCTGCCGTCGTCCATCCGCACCGGCAGCGTCACCTTCAGCGTCCGTTCGGGGTACTGGAGGCGTTCGAAGATGCCCTCGTCGACCTGTGCGTACTCCTGTGCTCGCTGCATCTGCGAGAGCATCGTCGCCAACGGCCCCTCGTCGTCCTGGCTCATGCGTCGGGCCACGAGGGCCGCTGTTATAAGCGTCCGCGAGCGTCTCACGGAACTGTCAGAACTGCTCCACCGAGCGGCCGTGACCTCCTCGGAGTGACCGTGGTGCCTCCGCTCAGTCCGTCCGTGGCAGGGCGAACGCGCCGACGGCGAAGAAGCCGACGGCGAGCGCTCCGAGGACCCCGAGGTTCACGAGCCACGGGGCGACGCCGGCCGTGCCCTCGACCTGAATGGTCGCCTGGGGGGTCGTCACCGCGCGGACGCCCCGCGAGAAGTACGTCAGCGGCGAGAGGTTCAGTGCCGGCAGGAACCACTCGGGGAGCTGGTCGGGCGTGACGAACGTCTCCGAGAGGAACAGCAGGGGGATGGCGATGCCGTTCGACGCCGCGATGACGCCGTCCTGGGAGTCCGCGACCCGCCCGAGAATCGCGCCGAGGCCGCAGAACAGCGCGACCGCGAGGGCGACGAACGGGACGAGCGCGAGCAACTGCGGGCCGACGGCGACCTGTGCGCCGGTGACGAACACGACGAGCGCGAAGATGAGCAGCGCCGCCGTCCCGATGATGGCGACGTTGACGAGCGTCTGGGCGAGCAGCCACTCCCAGCGCGCGAGCGGTGTCGTCGCTAGCTTCTCGAAGCGGTTGCCGTCGCGGTGACGAGCCACCTCGCTGCCGACCCGCGACAGCGGCGTGAACAGCACGACGACCGCGAGGTACGCCGGCAGGTAGTAGACGGGCGGTTCGGCGAACAGGCCGCCACCCGTCGGGTTCGTCTGGACCAGCGCTCCGAAGATGAGGATGATGATGACCGGGAAGAAGAACGTGAAGAACACGGCCGTCCGGCGACGCAGGAACCCGCGAGCGGCGGCGGTGGTCTCCGAACGGACGCGGCGCGTCAGCGTCATGCAGCGGCCTCCTCTCGCTCGACCGCCTCACCGGTCTCGGTGACGCCCGTACCGGTGAGAGTGAGGTACACCGATTCGAGGTCCGGGCGCTCCCAGCGCAGCGCGTGGTACGAGACGTCCGCCGCCCCCAGCGCGTCGACGACGGGGCCGACGTCCTCGGGCATCGCGTCGCGGACGACGACACCGCGACCGGTCGTCACGACGCGGTAGCCGGCCGACTCGACGGCGCTCGCGGCCGCCTCGGTCGCCGCGCCCTCGGTGTCGACGCTGAGCCGAGACTGCCCGCCGTAGGCCTCGACGAGTTCGTGGGGGGTGCCCTCGGCGACGATGTCGCCGTCCGCGAGCAACCCGACGCGGTCGGCGAGGCGTTCTGCCTCGGCCATCGAGTGCGTCGTGAGGACGACGGTCGTCCCGCCTTCGACGAGTGCGTCGAGCAGGTCCCAGAGCGCGCGTCGGCCGGCCGGGTCGATGGCCGTCGTCGGTTCGTCGAGCACGAGCAGGTCGGGGTCGTTGACCAGCGCGATGGCGACACACGTCCGGCGTTGCTGGCCCCCCGAGAGGTTCTCGTACCACGTGTCGGCGTCCTCGGCCATCCCTACGTCGGCGAGCACGTCGTCGGTCGGACGGGCGCTGTCGTAGAGGCCGGCGTAGTAGTCGACCAGTTCGCGGGCGGTGAGGCGTTCCGGTGGCGAGAACGACTGCGGGAGGAGACCGACGCGCTGGGGGTCGGCGTCACGTGGGTCGGTCCCGAACAGCGAGACCCGCCCCTCGTAGTCGGTGGTGCCCAGCAGTGCTCGCACGAGCGTCGTCTTGCCCGCGCCGTTGGGGCCGATGAGCGCGTACACCTCGCCGTCGTCGATGGAGAGGGAGACGCCGTCGAGCGCGACGGTGTCGCCGTACTCCCGGCGGACGTCCTCGGCGACGATGACCATGTGCCCAGTCGGGCCGTTTTCCGCCTAAGGGTTCCGGGTTCGCTCGGTTCGCGAGGTCGAGTCAGAACGTCTCGGCACGCACCGCTCGCACGATGGCGTCGACGTCGAACTCGTCGCTCTCCTTCTCGAAGACGACGGTCCCGTCGACTCTGACCTCCAGGATGCCGTGGTCGCCGGTGACGAGCGCGACCCGGTCGAGACGCTCGCCGAGACTGCTCAAGAGGGCGTGTTGGACCTGTTCGGCGCGTTCGAGGAAGCCACACGGGACACAGTACTCGATTTCGACGGCTGTCATCGTCCGAGCCACGTCCGGGCGCGTGAAACGTCTGCCGCCGTCGGTCGCCAGACGAGGAGGAGGACGGTGACGACGAACACGACCGTCGACGCACCGTAGGTGAGGCTGTCGGTCGCAGAGACGAGGAAGCCCGCCCCGCCGACGAACCCGCTGACGATACCCGCGACGACCGGGAGCGTACAGGAGACACACGAGAACAGGCCGACGACGCCGGCCATCGCACCACCGCCGCTCCCGGTCGCGTCGAGGACGACGCCGTAGACGAGGTACGCCAGCGCCGCGTAGCCGACGACACGGAAGGGGACGAGCGCGACGGTGAGCCACGACCCGGTGTAGAGGATGGCGGGCGACCACCCCGGCGGGAGCGTCCAGAAGCGCACGTCGACACCCGTCGTGAACGGCGCGTCGACGACGGCGTAGAGACCGCCGACGTACCCCAGGAGGAGGAAGTAGCCGACGCCGACGAGCGCGGCCAACGCGCGCCGACTCGTGGGGGCGTCCGGCACTTCGGCACGCCAGACGCCCCACAGCGCGACGTTGATCCAGACGAACGGGTAGAGGTAGAGGTCCCTCGTCGCGCTGGTCGGGGTGATGCCCGTCGTGTCGAAGTACACCGCGAGCAGGAGCACCTCGGCGACGACGAGGAAGCCGCCGTAGCGAAGCGTCTCGCGGCGGGGGACGAACCGACGGAGTGGGTGGGCGGTGCTCATGAGGGCGTCGGCTCAGACGACGATGGCGTCGAGGACGACGGCGACGAGGACGGTCCCGAGGTAGGCGTTCGAGGCGTGGAACGCGCGGAACGCCGCGGACTCGGTCTGCTCGTGGTGGAGTCTGACGACCGCCCAGAGGAACACGCCGCCGAAGACGACGGTCGCGCCGGCGTAGAGCCAGCCGAGGCCGGTGAGCGCGGTGAGCGCCGTCGCCGCGACGAGCGTCGCCGCGAGGTACCAGAGGATGTGTTTCCGGGTGACCGTCTCGCCGCGGACGACGGGCATCATCGGGAACCCGCCGCGGGCGTAGTCGTCCTTGTACGCCAGCGCGAGGTTGTAGAAGTGTGCGGGCGTCCAGAGGAAGATGACGCCGGCGAGTGCGAGGCCCGGGAGGACGTCGTTCGTCGTCCCGGTGACGGCGACCCAGCCGATGAGCGCGGGGAGCGCGCCCGCCGCCCCGCCGATGACGGTGTTCTGGACGGTGTTCGGTTTGAGGATGAGCGTGTAGACGACGCTGTAGAACACGATGGCGACGAACCCGAGCGCGGCCGCCAGCACGTTCACCTGCAGGAACGCGACGAGCGAGAGCACGGTCAGGGCTCCACCGAACGCCAGGGCGTTGCGGACGGGCACCTCGTGTTTCGCGAGCGGGCGGTCGCTAGTGCGGTTCATCTTCTTATCCACGTCGCGTTCGAGGACGTGGTTGAACGTCCCGCTCGCGCCGATGGAGAGGACACCCCCGAGGAGCGTGAGGACGACGGTGTCGAGGCGGAGGTTCGACCCGGCGGCCAGCGCCATCCCGGCGGAGGCGACGAGACAGAGCAGCCACATCAGTCGCGGCTTCATCAACTGGAAGTACGCCCAGACGACGCGCTTCGCGCGGTCGACCGGTGGGACCGTTCCGGTCGGGACGGCCGCAGGTGGGGTGTCGACGGGGTCGTCCGAGGCGTCGCCGACGGACGAGTCGGCGGCGTGCACCGGCGACTCGTCACTGTCGCCGGTCTCTGCTTCGAGTTGCCAGGCGAGTGCGAGCGCCAGCGCGGTGAAGATGGCGGTGCCGGCGAGGAGGTGGGTGCCGGTGAGCAGGTCGGGTGCGCCTTCGAGCGCGACGAACGCGCCGGCGCCGGCCTGGATGGGGTAGCCGACGCCGGCGACGAGGAGGGCGAGGCGGACGCGCGTGGTGGCGACCGACCAGCCGACGACGGCCGTCGCGAGGCCGAGGAGGCCGACGACGACCGCCACGAGGCGGTGGCCGAGCGCCACGGCGACCTGCGGGTCGGTGACGGGGCCGGAGCAGGTGGGCCACGTCCCGCAGGCGGCGACGGCGTCCGCGAGCGAGGTCGTCGCGCCGACCACCACCAGCAGGTAGACGCCGACGAGCGTCGCCGCGAGCAGGGAGGTGAATCGAGGGCGAGACACGATTGGGTGAACCTCGGGTGCGTTCGCACTTAGACCCCGCGCTTTTCGCCACGAGGCCGCAGTCAGCAGGTATTTACGTCGAACCGGCTAACTCGGTTTCATGCAACAGGCGCGGAGAATGCTGGGGGTTCTGACCGGGCTGTTCGCGCTCGTTATCCTCGCGGACCCGGTCGCTGCCCAGTCGTCAGTGAACGAGGAGCTCATCTTCGGGCTCAATCGGAAGCTGCTGTACGTCGCAGTGCCGATCACCGTGCTCGTCGAGGGCATCCTCATCTACACCGTCTATCGGTTCCGGGACAACGACACCCCGAAGCCGACCCAGGAGAACCGCCGGCTCGAGATCACGTGGACCGTCGCGACGGCCATCATCCTGCTGTTCGTCGGCCTCGCGTCCTACCAGGTGCTCGGCACGCCGTTCATCGGTGGCGGCACCGCGACCGCCGAGACGACCAACGACGGCCTGATGGAGCTCAGCTTCGACAAGCCCGGCGCGAAGGCTCCGGAGAACCCGGACGACGCCGTCCAGGTCGAGGTGAAGGCCCAGAAGTACTTCTGGCAGATCAACCACCAGAACCCCGGTGGACAGAACGTGACCGCGACGGATACGCTCGTCATACCGGCAAACCAGACGGTGTACCTCCACGTCACCTCCAAGGACTGGCTCCACGCCGTCCACGTGCCGGGGCTCGCACTCAAACAGGACGCCTTCCCCGGTCAGTACAACACCATCATCACGGAAGCGACCGAGAAGGGCTCCTACCAGCTCTACTGCGCCGAGTACTGTGGCATCAGCCACTCCAACATGCTCGGTGAGGTGCGCGTCGTCAGCCAGGAGGAGTACCAGCAGTACCTCCAAGAGAACAGCGGTTCGGGCGGTTCGGGCGGCAACGCGTCGGGTAACAGCACGGGCAACAGCACCAACGCGTCGGGCAACGCGACCAGCGCGTCCCTCGTGGCGGCCTGAGCGGCCGACTTCTCACCGTCTTTCAGGACCCGTGAGCGGCGCGACTGGGTCCGGGCCGGGACTGTCTGCGCCGTCTGTTTCTCTCTGCACGACGACAGTTCATTGCCACAACACTTTTATCGACGTGTGTAGTAGTGACATGGCACGGTCGCGTCGCTAGCTGCGTCGGACCGGCGGATGTTGGTCGAGTCGCTCCGCCGGGTGTATCCACGCAGGGCGATGGCAACCGTCTACCCGTACCGCTTCACGCGGAGTCGGTGGCGCTGGCACCGGCACCACTCCGTCTGGACTTGCGTGGCCCGCGCACGTCGTCGCCCACGACACGCGCGACCGCCGAGGCCGTCTCGCGCCCACGGCCTCGCACTCGCCACGCCGCGCGGTACACGGGTCCGACGGCGGACCGCTCTGGGGAGAACGACCGCCGCACGAACGGGCGCGCACTGACTACAGACGAGCGACGCCTCTCGTCGCCGAGGCGAGTTCCCCGGCGTCCGTCGTGGCCCGCACTTGCGGCCGTCGTCCCTGCTCGCCGAGCGCTCGCTGTGTCGGAGCGGTCCCGACGGCACTCGACGACCGTGCGCGGTCGTGAGCCGTCACGGCGTGTACGGGTCCGGTCGCCTGCAAGAAGCATCACGTCTCTCGGAGCGGACGGCGGGCCGCAGGCGACGGCGGTAGCTGTGCGGCCTCTCGTCGCCCGACGTTCGGGACCGAGACGACCTGCGGCGAGTGCTCGGGCGGCGAGTGGCGGTTCGCTGAGAAGGGTGACGGAAGCGACTGTCGGGCACGTCGTGTGTGACGGCGGTCGCTCGGGGGTCGGGAGAACGGAGAGGAGTCGCGCCGTCTCAGATGGTGAACTCCGCGCCGACGTACAGCACGACGACGAGGAAGATCCAGACGACGTCCACGAAGTGCCAGTACATCGAGACCGTCGAGACGGACGTGTGACGCTCCGAGGAGTACTGCCCGAACAGCGCCCGGATGAGGACGATGCCGATGAGCACCGCGCCGAGGGTGACGTGCAGGCCGTGAAGCCCCGTCAGGCCGTAGAACGCCGACCCGAACACGCCCTCGGTGATGGTGAAGTTCTCACCGACGATGAACTCGTAGTACTCGTACACCTGCCCGCCGATGAAGATGGTCCCGAGCACGAGCGTCGCGACGAGCAGACCGATGAACCGCGAGCGGTTGTCGTTCAGCAACGCGACGTGTGCGTAGTGGAGCGTGAACGAACTCGCGACCAGCAGCGCCGTGTTGATGAGCACGAGGCTTCCGACCAGGTGTGGGAGTTCCGCACCCGCGGGGGGCCACGCCCCGGCGCGGATGAAGAAGTAGTAGATGAACCCCGCACCGAAGGTCGCGACCTCGGTACCGAGGAACAGTATCATCGCCATCCTGAGTCCGGGCGACCCGTGTTCGGTCGCTTCGCCGCCCCAGAAGTCGACGATGAACGCGTGATACAGCCAGCCGTACAGTCCGACGAGGAAGACGACCGTCGAGGCGATGAACACCGCCGGCCCGACCATCGAGCCGATGAGTGGCTGTTCGCCGGTGCCGAGGAGGAACAGTGCCGCGCCGATGTAGAAGCCCGCCCCACCGATGGCCGTGACGAACGGCCACCAACTCGCCTCACCGAAGCCGCGAGGCCAGTCCTCGACGGCGGGCAGGTGGTGCCCACCGTGGTCGTCCGATTCTTCAGTCGCCATACGATGCGATACCGAGCGGAGGGACAAAAGCCCTCCCAAAGCGCCGTCGGTCGCGAGACGAAAACGACTCCACGACGCTCCCCCTACCACCGCCATGGACCGGCCGGCCCTCCCTCGTCGTCTCCGCGCCGTGTCGCCCCGTCGCATCGCCCTCCTCGGCGTCGCTTGCGTCGCCGCCTCCGTCGCGCTCGTCGGCACCGCGCTCGCCCACGGCGGGTCGCTCGGCGGCACCCGACAGAACCTCTCGGTACCCCGCTGGCTCGTGTTGATGACCGGCGGCGGGGCGGTCGGCGTCTCGTTCATCCTCGCCAGTTTCGTCACCGACCGGGCGTTCGTCGCCTCGCTCCACGACGTCCGTCGCTCCGTCTCGTTTCCGACTCGACCCCTCGTCCTCGCGGGGCGGACGCTGGGCGTGCTCGGTCTGGTCGCCGTCCTCTACACAGGGTTCGCCGTCGAGGGTGGACCGCTCGCCGGCGTCCTTCCGCCGGCCCTGCTCGTCCCGACCGAACCGCTCCGGAACCTCGCGGTCGTCCTCGTCTGGGCGGGTTGGTGGGCCGGGTTCACCATGACGACGTACCTTCTCGGGAACACGTGGCCCGTACTCAACCCGTGGCGGACCGCCGCGCGCGCCCTGCCCTCGCTCGACCGTCACTACCCCGAGTCGCTGGGATCGTGGCCGAGCGTCGTCTTCCTGCTGGCGTTCGTCTGGGTCGAGGTCGTCAGCCCGCTGGCCGATGAGCCGGTGCAACTGGCGACGGTCGTGGCCGCCTACACCGCCGTCACGCTCGTCGGGGCGGCCGTGTTCGGCGAGGAGACGTGGTTCGGGACGGTCGACCCCATCTCGCGGGTGTTCGCCGCCTACGGTCGGGTCGCACCGCTGTACGCCGAGGACGGTCGAGTCCGAGCGCGCCTGCCCGGTGCGGCGCTCTCCGACGCGTCGTGGCTCACCCGACGGGGGGACGTGGCGTTCGTCGTCGCGCTGCTCTGGGCGACGACCTACGACGGGTTCGTCGCCACGCCGACGTGGCGGGCTGTCGTCACGCCGCTGGTCGAGGCCGGCCTCCCCGCGCCGGTGCTCTATCCGCTCGCGCTCGCGGTCGGGTTCGGCGTGTTCTACGGTGCGTACCGCCTCGCGGCGAAGTACGGGCGACGGTACGCCGACTCGCTGCTCACGACCGACGAACTCGCCCGGCGGTTCGCGCCCTCGCTGCTCGCCATCGCCGCGGGCTACCACGTCGCCCACTACCTCGGGTACTTCCTCTCGCTGTCGCCGTCGCTGTTCGGGGCGCTGTCGAACCCGCTGTCGCCGCCCGCCCCCGCGCTGGCGCTCGTCCTCCCGGCGTGGTTCGGCGGCGTCGGGTTGGCGTTCGTCCTGCTCGGTCACGTCCTGGCAATCTGGGTCGCCCACACGACGGCATTCGACGTCTTCCCGAGTCGGTTGCAGGCCATCCGGAGTCAGTACCCGCTGACGGCGGTGATGATACTGTACACGATGACGAGTCTGCTCATCGTCTCCCAGCCGGCCGTCGAGGTGCCCTACCTATGAGGGGCGAGGAGGTTGAGACGCGCGCCGCTCCCGAGACGACCGACGACGTGTTCGCCTGTCGGTTCTGTGGCCGGCCGTTCGCCCGTGCGGAGTACCGGGCGTTGCACTACGGACTGGACCACGAGGCGTCGCTGGACGACGACCAGCGCGCGGCGTACGACGCGGCGCTCGACGAGGAGGAAGCGGAACTGCGCAAGTTCCGGCTGAAGGCGGCGCTCGCGCTCGTGTTGGTCTACTTCGGATTCCTGTTGCTCTGGGCCGTCGTGAACCTGCTGTTGTGACGGGTCGACGAGACCGGCGTCGAACGCGTCGACGCTCAGCCCAACTGCGTGAAGAGGAGGTACGGGACGACGAACAGGACGACGGTCATCGCCGCGAGGATGAGGCCGTAGCTGAGTGCGGTCGCGACGGCGGTGAGCCACGTCGGGTGTTCGTACTCGGCGAACCGCTGCGGGAGTTCCATACTGCCGAGTGCGCGCCTCGGTCTAAAGGTCTATCGTTGGTCCTGTAACCCGACGGCGGCCGGTTCGTCGCCCGTGATTCCGTGGGCTCGGTTCACGACTCAGTTCACGATGTCGCCGATGCGTCGCGGTTCGCCGGTCGGCGAGGGGTCCTCCTCGACGATCTTCAGCACCTCGTGGTCGGTGACGTCGGGGTACGATTTGCCGACCGCGTCCTCGACGAGCGCCTTCTCCAGTCGGAACTCGGTGCCCTTGTACACCACGTCGACGCCCGACTCGTCGAACGAGAGAACCGTCATACCTCACCAGAACACGGGGGTGACCAAAGTCGCATCGCTCTCGTCGGAACCTGTCACTCGCCGTACGCGCCGTCAGACGTCCGGCAGACGTTCTCCGGGGGTTTATTAGCAGCTACGGTAACGGGTAGCCGTGCCACTCCGCTCGGACCCGCTGGACCGACTCGCCATCCCCGACGGGACGACCGTCGAGGAGCGCGACCTGGTGACCGCGGGAGACGTGGTCATCGGGGGACAGTCCACCGTCGAGTTCGGGGTCCGCGGACGAGGCGTCGTCGCCGGCGAGCGCGTCACCTTCGGCGGCGACATCGAAGCCGAGGCCGACTGCCGACTCGACATGTGGTGTGACGTCGCCGGCAACGTCCTCGTCGGCGAGGACGCCTACATCGGCGAGCGAACCCACATCGGCGGGCAGTTGATGGTGTCGGGCGACCTCGACATCGGCGACGACGTCGACATCGACCGCGGGTTCGAGGCCAACGGCTGGATCGTCATCCGCAACCCGATGCCCACCATCACGTTCTTCTTCGTCTACCTCTCGCACCTGCTACGCATCGGCGAGGAGGAGGCCGCCCAGAGCGCCGCGAACGAACTGCTGGGCGACGAGGAGGAGGAGGGGACCGACGCCTCCGACGCCGATACCGACGCCTCCGACGCCGATACCGACGCCGAGGACGACGAGTCGACCGACGAGGCCGAGGGGCCGCGTCCGCTCGTCATCCCGCGCGGCGCGACCGTCTCGGACGATGCGTGGCGCGTCTCGACGCCCGCTACCGTCGGCGACGGCTGTCGCATCCACGGCAACCTCCGGGCCGCCGACCTCGACGTCGGCGAGGACAACAACGTCTTCGGCAGCCTCCGCGCCAAGGGCGACATCACCGTCGGCGAGGGCACCCGCATCCACGGCGACGTGACGACCCGCAAGGGAACCGTCCGCATCGCGCCCGGCGCGGAGGTGCTGGGCGACGTCGCCTGCGAGGACCTCTCGTTGCACGACGACGCCGCCGTCGACGGCGCGATTCGCGCTCGCGGCGAGATGTCCATCGTCCGCGAGTTCGCCCGCGAACTCGAGTGAGGACGGACTAGTCGTCCGTGCGGCCGTACCGACTACCTTCGAGGGACACCTTCAGCGCGACGAGCGAGACGAACAGCAGACCCCAACAGACGAACGCGAGCGCTGGGTCGACGAAGAGTGCGGCTGGTATCGACAGGCCGAACGCGAGTGGTGTGAGCAGGTACTGGAGTCCGTAGAGCCGCGCACGGTCGGGGCTGATTCCCGAGACGAGGTGCCCGTCGTGTCGAGAGACGTACCACCAGAGGACGTACAGCAGTGCCCCGGTCACGGTCATCGACACCGCGTAGAACACGACGCTGACGACGCCGCCGTCGTCGCCCAGCAGCGCCGTCGGAAACGGGAGGAACGCGACCGACATGAGAAACACCATGTTGAGCCACGTCACGCGCTGGGTGTGGACGGTGACGTGGTCGAAGACGTGGCGGTGGTCGACCCAGAAGTTCCCGATGACGAGGAAGCTGAGGACGTAACTGAACACGTCGCGCCACTCGCCGATGACGACCGTCTCGGTGACGGCGGTCCGGGCCGGTTCGCTCGGCAGGTCGACGTTCAACACGAGGACCGTGATGGCGATGGCGAACACGCCGTCGCTCAGTGCGACGAGTCGAGTCGGGTCGACGGGGGGTCGGTCGGTCGCCATCTCGCTCCGTCCTGTACGCCGAGTGACTACTTAGCGGTCGTGTGGGTCGTGTGGGTCGTGTGGGTCGTGTGGGTGACGACGTGTCGCCGACCGAGAGACGGACCGACGGCTCGACCCGCGATGCGTCGCTCGCCGGGTAGCGAGCGGAGGAGACAGGGACCAGCAGGACGTCCGTACCGAGTCAGTCGTCCGAGGAGTCGTAGCCGAGCGACGCGGCCACGTCGAGCAGGCCCGACCCGCTCTCGTTCTCCGCGAGGCCGATGTCCTCGGCCGTGTTCTTCAGTCGCGAGCGCGCTTCGCCGGCGGTGTAGCCGTCGGCGAGCAGTTGCCCGGCCGCGCCGGCGACGTGCGGGCAGGCCATCGACGTGCCGGAGAACTCGGCGTAGCCACCGGGGACGGTGGAGTTGATGTTGCTCCCGGGCGCGGCGATTTCGACTTCGGGACCGGTCGAGGAGAAACTCGACAGGCCGTCGCTCTCGTTGGTCGAGGAGACCGCCATCACGGTGTCGTAGGCTGCGGGGTAGCCGACGCAGTCCGAACACGGCCCCGAGTTGCCCGCCGCGGCGACCAGGAACACGCCGTTGTCGGCGGCGTACTGGCAGGCGTCCTTGACGGCCTGCGACCCGGAGGACGCGCCGAGACTCATGCTGGCGACGTCCCAGCCCTTGTTCGCGACGGCCTCGATGCCGGCGGCGATGTCGGAGAACGCTCCGGAGCCGGCGCAGTCGAGCACCTTGACGGCGTGGAGCGTCGCCTCGGTGGAGACGCCGACGACGCCCTGTGAGTTGTTCACCGCGTTGGCGATGCCCGCACAGTGGGTGCCGTGGTCGTTGTCGTCGTCCCACTCCTCGTTACAGGAGTTCGAGTTGCCCGAGAAGAAGCAGGTGAACCCGCCGTCTCCACACCCGGTGATGGCGACGCCCTCGCCGAGGTTCGCCTGCAGGTCCGGGTGGTCGGAGTCGATACCGGTGTCGACGATGGCGACGTCGATGCCGTTCCCGGTCGACCCGTTAGCGTGGGCGACCTCGGCGTCGACGCGGTCGACGCCCCACGGCGTCGACTGGGCGATGGCGTGCATCTTCCCGTCCGGTTCGACGTACTTCACGTTGGGATTCTTCCGGAGAGCCTCCACCGCCTGCTCGGGGAAGTTACCCGCGACGGCCTCGCCCTGTGCGCCGAAGTCGAGTTCGTGTTTGACGCTGTTCGCCTTCCGCTTCGCGAGTCCCTTCGCCTTCCCGTCGGTGACACCGACGACGTAGTCACCCTTCTCGGCAGCCTGCGCGCTCGCGGTTCCGAGCAGCGTCGTCCCGGCCGCACCTGCACCGATGGTCTTCAGCACGTTGCGTCGTGTCTTGTTATTCCGGGGCATGGAACAGGCAATCACAAACACCGTCCTGTAATAAAACTAGGGTCGGCGAAGTCAGCAATTAAGTACGTTCGGGTACCGGCGACCGAAAGGCACACCACCGTCGTTGTGGTGTGTGAGGTATGCTCTCTGTCGCGCTCGCGGGCAAGCCCAACGCCGGCAAGTCCACGTTCTACCGGGCGGCGACGCTCGCGGAGGTCGACGTCGGCAACTACCCGTTCACCACCATCGACCCGAACCGGGGGGTGAGCTACGTTCGGACCGACTGCCCCTGTCTGGACCGGGAGGAGCGCTGTGACGACGAGGACTGCCGCGACGGGAAGCGGTACGTCCCCATCGAACTGCTCGACGTCGCGGGTCTCGTCCCCGGCGCACACGAGGGGCGCGGCCTCGGCAACCAGTTCCTCGACGCGCTGTCGAACGCCGACGTCATCTGTAACGTCGTCGACGCCTCCGGCGGGACGAACGCCGAGGGCGAACCGGTCGAGGTCGGCAGCTACGACCCCGTCGAGGACGTCGACTTCGTCGAGGAGGAGATGGACCTCTGGCTGGCGGGCATCGTCTCGCGCAACTGGGAGTCCGTCGAACGCCAGTCACGCTCGCCGGACTTCTCGCTCGAAGAGGCCCTCACGGATCTCCTCACTGGAATCGGCGCGAGCGAACACGACGTGGCCGCCACGCTCCGGAGCGTCGACTACCCCGCAGACCCCATCCAGTGGGAGGACGACGACCACGAACGCCTCGCCCGGGACCTCCGAGCGCGCTCGAAACCCATCATCGTCGTCGCCAACAAGGCCGACGTGGCCCCCCAAGAGAACCTCGAGCGCCTCCGAGAGGCCGCCGACGTGGTCGTCCCGGCCACCGCCGAAGGCGAACTCGCGCTCCGGCAGGCCGCGAAGGCGGGCGTCGTCGACTACGACCCCGGCGACGCCGACTTCACCATCACCGGCGACCTCTCCGAGAAGCAAGAACGCGGCCTCGAACAGATTCGCACCGTGATGGACGAGTGGGGCGGGACCGGCGTCCAGACCGCCCTCGACACCGCCGTCTACGACTTCCTCGACCACTTCACCGCCTACCCCGTCCAGAACGAGTCGAAGTGGGCCGACGGGCAGGGCAACGTCCTCCCCGACGCGTTCTTGCTCCCCCGTGGTTCGACGCCCAAGGACCTCGCGTACGCCGTCCACTCCGACATCGGCGACGGGTACCTCCACGCCGTCGACGCCCGCCGGAACCTCCGTATCGCAGAGGACCACGAACTCGAAGAGGGCGACGTCGTGAAGATAGTCTCGACGGCGTCCTGAGCGACTCGCTCACTCGCCGACGTGCGCGACGAACAGGCCAGCGTCCTTCTCGGCGTGGAACACGCCGTCCTCGAATCGCTCCTCGAACGCTTCCCGGAGCGCCGGTTCGTCAGCCGACTCGAACTCCTCGCGCGAGGCGGCGTAGGCGACCAGTGCGTCGACCTCGGAGACCACCAACGCGTCCTCGTGGCGACGACACTCGACGCGGTCGAAGACGGTTTCGAGTGGTTCACGACCGGTCCCGAGTCGGAACCCGTCCGCCCGGTCGATGGGGCCACCCCAGACGGCCGTCATCACCTCGTTGAGTTCACCGAGGTGGTCCATCCCGCTGGTCGCGGCGTACAGCGCACCGTCGGGCCGGAGGACGCGCCGAATCTCGCGGAGTGTCCGACGAAGTTCGGGGACGTGGTACAGCATGAAGTTGGCCGTCACCGCGTCGAACGTGTCGCTGGTGAACGGGAGCGAGGCGGCGTCGGCCACGGCGACGGTGGCCGCCAGGTCCTCGCGTGCCTCCCGGACCATCCCGGGTGCGGCGTCGGTGTGGATGACCGTCCAGTCGTCGGGCACACCCACCTCGACCCAGAGGTCGCCGGGGCCGCCACCGAGGGTGAGCACCTGCGGTGTGTCGGGCAGGTCGAACTGCTCGAACAGCCACGGTTTCAGGTCGACGTCGGCCGTCGAGAACCGTTCGTGGAGGGCGATACGGGCGTCGAGGTTCGAGGCGTCGCCGTACTGCTCGGCGAGCGCCTCGCGGTCGTCACACCAGTCGGTCATCGGTGGACCGACCACGGCGGGCGGGATGAAACTACCCTCTCGACCCGACTGTCAGCCCGTCGGAGCGGAATTCGGGTGAGATTCGGCGCTGAGTTTGAAACACGCTTTTGACCGGTGAGGTCCTCGGTTCAATCGTGTGCCATGGATGCACACGGGCTCGCACCCGGCGGGTCCCCTCCCCCTTCGGACGGCCACGTTCGGTCACCGCTGACGCTCTTCGGCCCTCGGTCTCCGACGACGTCTCCGCGACCTCACCCGAGCGGCCGGAGCCACACCGCGACGACCAGCACGGCGAGAAACAGGTACGACCCGCGAATCAACACTGCCGTCGACGTCGCAGGGTCCATCCGTCTGGTGAGCGACGCGACGGCCGCGAACACCCCCACCGCGAGCACGCTGCTCGTCGGGAAGACGGGCGTGAGGACGGCCAGGGCGGTGACGACCAACAGCCCCGTCGCCATCAGCGCGTAGGCGGCGGTCCGGGCGCGTTCGCGACCGAGGACGACCGCGACGGTCCGTTTGGAGATGGAGCGGTCGTACTCGTAGTCCTTCGCGTCGTCGATGACCTTGATGCCCGAGAGGACGACGACGAACACCGCGGCGAACGCGACGACCGTCGCCGAGAGCGCCTCCGCCTGGACGTAGTACCCACCGAGCAACGCGAACCCGATGCCGAGTGGATAGCCCGTCGTGGCCGTGACGGGGTTCATGTCCAGTTGGGGGGCGTGGAGGTAGCCGATGAGCCACCCCGGGAGCGTGAGCGCCGCACCGACCGGCCCCACGAGCACGTACACGCCGGCGAGACCGACGAAGAACACCGTCGACGCGCCGGCGAGCGCGAGGCGACAGCCACGGACGGTCAGCGGGTGGTCGTCGTCCTCGCCGCGCACGTGGAAGTCGACGTAGCCGTCCTTGACGTGGGCGACGTACAGCGCGCTGAACACGACCACCGCGTACAGCGTCGCCACCACCGGGTCGAACGACTCGGCGAGCACCGCCCCGAACGCGCTCGCGGCGACCGGCGGCAGCATGAAGACCGGATGGACCTGTGAGGCGAGCGCCCCGAGGGCGGCCCCGACTCCGCTACCGTGACGAGCGATACTCATACCCACGGGTGGGCGGGCAGGTGGATAAATCGTCAGGTCGTTTGGATGTTCGGTGCTGCGCGGTCGGGGTCGGTCGCGACCGCTCAGTCGCGGTGCCAACTCGACGAGTCGAGGACCGTCTCGGCGACGTGGGAGGCGAGTCGCCGTGCCGTCCGCTCGGTGTCGGCGTGGAGTTCCCCGGTGTGGCGGCCGGTCTCGCCGCCGACGCGGTCGACCTGCGAGTCGCGGTCGACGCCCGGCGCCCGGTCGTGGAACGCGAGCACCTGTTCGCGAAGTCGCTGGAGGGCGGCGTCGGTCAACCGGCGGTCGACGGTGCCGAGGTCGTAGCGAACGACGTAGCCACGCTCGCCGACCCGGACGGCGACCACCGGCAGTCCGCGTTCACCACAGCGTGTCCAGAGTCGCGCTCGCTCCTCGTCGGTCTCGTACAGCGGGACGTTCGACGGTGCGAGTGAGTCCACGGCCACGGTAGGGGGTCTGTGGGCTTGGTTTCGTCGCCTCAGTGCTCTGGGGTCGACGAACCGGTGGCTACCGCCGACCGCCGACCGACGACGGTCCGCCGCCTCACTGGAGACTGGCGGTCGCGCCACGCATCACGTCGAGCGCCTCCTTCAGCGTCTCGACGTTCACCGCGTAGGAGATCCGCGCGTGACCCGCACCGCCGTCGCCGAACGCGTCGCCGGGGACGACGACGACGCCGTCCTCGATGACCGCGTCACACCAGCCGTCGGGCACGCGGGGCATCGCGTAGAACGCCCCCGCCGGCGTGGGTGTCTCGAGGCCCATGTCGTTCAACCCGTCGAGCAGGACGTTGCGGCGCTCCTCGAACGCCGCGCGCATCTCCTCGACGACGTCCTGTGGTCCCGAGAGCGCGGCCTCGGCGGCGTACTGCGCCGGCGCGGAGGTACACGCCTGGACGTACTGGTGGACGCGGAGCATCCGCTCGATGCGGTCCTCGCTGGCGGTGACCCACCCGAGTCGCCACCCCGTCATCGAGTACGTCTTCGAGCAGGCGTTGACGACGACGACGTTGTCCGAGGAGGCGAAGCGCATCGGCGAGTGGTGTTCACCTTCGAAGACGAGTCGCTCGTACACCTCGTCGGAGATGCACAACACATTGTGGTCGTCGGCGATGCGGGCGAACTCGCGCATGTCGGTTTCGGACTGGACCGTTCCCGTGGGGTTCGACGGCGAGTTGACGACGAACGCGGCGGTGTCGTCGGTGATTGACTCCTCGACGGCCGCCGGGTCCATCGTCAGGTCCTCGCGGAGTTCGACCGGCTTGGGCGTCCCGCCGGCGATGCGCGTCAGCGCGTCGTAGGAGACGAACCCGGGGTCCGGGAAGACGACCTCCTGGCCGGGGTCGACGTGGGCCTCCAGCGCGAGGTGGAGCGCCTCACTGCCTCCTGCGGTGGCGATGACGTCCCGCGGGTGGACCGAGAAGCCGTTGTCGCGGTCGTGTTTCGCCGCGATGGCCTCCCGGAGTTCGCGGGTCCCCTTGTTGGAGGTGTAGGCGTCGGCCTTCCCCGACTCGATGGCCTCGATAGCGGCCGCTCGAGCGTGTTCGGGCGTCGGGAAGTCGGGCTGGCCCAGCCCGAGGTTGATAGCGTCCTCGCCCGCCGCCTCGAACACCTTCCGGATGCCGCTGATGGAGACCTGTTCGACCCGCTGAGAGAACGTCGTCATACTCACTAGCGAGACGGGCCGTGACAAGAAGGTTGAGGGCCGGACGGCACCGGTGTCCGGTGGGAATCGAGTAGCGGTCGACGGTGCCTCGTGCTCACTCCACCTCCTCGCGCAGTTCGCCGACGTACAGCTCCATGGCGTCCATCGCCGCGTCGGCGTCCATGTAGCCCTGTTCGTACTCGTGGAACACGCCGTCGACCTTCCGGAGGTACTCCCGGACCGCGTCGTCCGATTCGCTCATACCCGACGGTTCGTCGGGCGAGACCTTAATCTGGTTGCCCCACTGGACCGACAGGTCCGCGGGAGTCGACCGGTTGGCGGACAGGCGACACCCGACACGCGCTCGGCGCGGCCGGTGCTCGACACGGACGGGTGTGTCGCGCGGTACGGGTCGACGCCCCGGAACCGCCCGTAGCTGCGGTCAGCTCACGGCTGGCGCTGGTCGCGTGATGCCGCAAAAAGGTCGGGAGTCGGTCGAGTGGTCGAACTGGTCGGGCGGGGCGAGTCGTTCAGTCCTCGGACGTCTTGATGTCCGCCGAGAGGCCCTGTGCCATCTCGATGTCCTTCGAGTTGTTGAGCGTCCACGCCGTGCGCTCGGTGACGGCCTCGATGACCTCGCGGGCGCTCGGGTAGCCGTTCCCGGACTTCTTGACGCCGCCGAACGGCAACTGGACCTCCGCGCCGATACACGGGAGGTTGCCGTACGCGAGGCCGACCTCCGCGTGGTCGCGGTAGTAGTTGATCTGGCGGTAGTTCTCGGAGATGACGGCACCGGCCAGTCCGTAGGGCGTGTCGTTGTGGATGTCGACGGCGCGCTCGATGTCGCCGCTATACTTCATGAGCGCGACGTGGGGGCCGAACACCTCCTCGCGGATGGAGCGCTGTTCGCCCTCGTCGTCGTACTCGATTTCGTAGACGAACGGGCCGACCCAGTTACCGTCCTCGTGACCGTCGGGAATCTCGCTGTCGTCGAGCTCCGTGCGGTCGACGAGCACCTCGGTCGCCTCCTCGCGGGCCAGGTCGTTGTACTTCTGAATCTTCTCGACGTGTTCGGGCTCGATGGCCGGCCCCATGAACGTCCCCTCGTCGAGCGGGTCGCCGACGGAGACCTCCTTGGCGATCTCGACGTAGCGCTCCTTGAACTCGTCGTAGACGTCCTCGTGGACGATGAGGCGCTCGGAGGAGACACAGCGCTGGCCGGTCGTCTTGAACGAGGACATCACGGCGGAGTGGACTGCGACGTCGAGGTCCGCCTCCTCGGTGACGACGATACCGTTCTTCCCGCCCATCTCGCAGGCGGCGAGCTTGCCGGGCTGCTGGGCGACCTTCTCGGCGACCTCGTGGCCGACCTCGGCGCTCCCGGTGAACAGCACGCCGTTCACGTCCTCGTGGTCGACGATGCGTGCGCCGGCGTCACCGAAGCCCTGGACCATGTTGAACACGCCCTCGGGGATGCCGGCGTCCTCGAACATCTCGGCGATGATCTGGCCGCACATCGGCGTCTGCTCGGCGGGCTTCCAGACGACCGTGTTGCCCTCGACGAGCGCGACGGCCATGTGCCAGAACGGGATGGCGACCGGGAAGTTCCACGGCGAGATGCAGCCCACGACGCCGCGTGGTTTGCGGCGCATGTAGGCGTCCTTCGCGGGAATCTCGCTCGGGACGACGTCGCCCTTCGGGTGGCGGGCGTCGCCGGCGGCCCACTCGACCATGTGGTACGCTTCGATGACGTCGGCGCGACCTTCCGAAATCTCCTTGCCACACTCCTTGGTGACGGCTTCGGCGAGTTCGTCGGTGCGCTCGCGCAGTTCGTGGTAGATGTCCCAGAGGTACTCCGCGCGCTGGATGTGCGAGAGCGCGCGCCACTCCTCGAAGGAGTCCTCGGCGGCCGCGACCGCACGGTCGATGTCGCTCTCGGTGCCGCGGCGGAACGTCGCGATGGACTCGCCGGTCGCGGGGTTCCGGGAGTCGAACGTCTCGTCGCCGTCGCCGTCGTCGAAGCCACCGGCGATGTAGTGGCGGTGCGTCTCGGAGACTTGCTGGCTCATAACGACTGGCGATTGACCGAGACGTGGTATAAAGCCCTGTCTTTCGCGGCAGCACTACTCGGTGCACGTGACTCTCCGCCCGCGCGACGGGCGTCACCGCTTTGTGGTCGCCGCGAGTGGGTGGGCGCATGGACGACAGCCCGACCGACGAGAGTGACGAGTCGCCCGACGTGGGCGAGGTGCTCGGCGAGGACGTCCTGAACGACATCGGCGAGGACGACTTCGACGTCCCCGAGTCCGTCGACGAGGACGCGCTGCGACGGATGCGGACGGTCGCGGACCTGCTCGACGAGGCGGTCACCATCCCCGGCACCGACGTGAAGGTCGGTCTGGACCCGCTCGTGAGTGCCATCCCGGGAGTCGGGACCGCGCTGTCGGCCGGCATCTCGCTGTACATCGTGCTGGAAGCGGCGAACCTCGGCGTCCCGTTCGCGACGGTGGTCCGCATGCTCGCGAACGTCACCGTCGACGTGGCGACGGGGTCGATACCCGTCGTCGGGACCATCTTCGACACGTTCTGGAAGGCCAACGCCTGGAACGTCGACCTCGTCGAGGAGTTCCTGGCGACCGAACACCACCGTGACCGCGAACGGCGGGCGTTCGGCCCGACGCCGACCGAACCCGAGGTGGCCGAAGGGGACGCGGAGGACGCCGACGACGGACCCATCCGTATCGACGTCACCGAGTAGTCGGAACGAGCGGTCTGCCGCCATCCGAGCCGTCGCGTTCGACCTTCGCCGCGCTCAGCCCTCGGCCCCCTCCGCGGTCGCCTGTTTCTCGATCTCGCCCTTGACGCTCGCGGCGTCGAAGTCGTGGTCCGGACGCATGTTGACGAAGTCGAGGAAGTCCTCGGCCGCCAGCAGATGCTCGGTCGGGTAGTGTTCGCGCGCCGCGTCGAGGGCGGTCTTCGGCCCGACGAGCGGTTCCAGCGCGGCCAGTGCACACGCGAGGTCGTACGCGCGGGCCTGCTCGATGGCTCCCTCGCGGACGCTGGTCGCGTCGATGAGGTAGAGGCAGTCCCGTGCCACGAGGACGTTCTCCGCGCGCAGGTCGCCGTGGGCGAGGCCGGCGGCGTGGAGTCGTGCGAGCGCGTCGAACAGGTCGGGGGCGTAGCGGACGACCTCCCGGTGGTCGAGAGCACCGAGGGTCCGGAACGCGGGCAGGTACTCGACGACGAGCACGCCCAGTCCGTCGTGTTCGAACGCCTCGACGGGTTCGGGGACGTTGATGCCGAGCGAGCGCATCCGCCGGGTCGCCTCCAGTTCACGGTCGGCCATCTCGACGGGGTCGGCGACGTGTTCGAAGAACCCCTCCTGACCGCTGGAGAACGCTCCGAGGTTCCGGCCCGTCGTGAGGACGGCGTGGAGCAGCGAGTGCTGGGGCGTCATCACCTTCACGAACCAGCGGTCGTTGACCACGCAGGGCGTCGAGAGCCAGTTGTCCGCGTCGAGGAACTCCACGCGGAGGTCGGTCTGGTCGTAGCGGCGGGCCACCTCGCGCATCACGCTCTCGAGGCGGTCCCACTCGACCTGCCCTCTCAGGAACCGCCGGAAGGCCATACTCATCCCCACTCCGGCGGGCGCTATCAGTGTGTTGCCCCCGACCACAAGGGCCATTCGTGTCCGCGAACTCCGTCCGACACCGAATGACGGACGACCAACACGAGCGGCGAAGTAGGCGGTGGTCGCGCCGGCGACTGCTGACGACCGTCGGCGCGGCAGGCGTCGGTGCCGTCGCGGGTTGTCTCTCGCGCGAAGCGAACGGTCGGGCCGGCCCTCACCAGCGCGGAGGGGGTCGGCCGGCGATGTTCGTCGACCGCGACGAACTCGCGGCCGTCGCGGCCCGCGTCGACGCCGGCGAGGAGCCGTGGGCCAGCGCCTACGGAGCGTTCCTCTCCGACGCCGACGAGTCGCTCGACGCCAGCCCCAAGAGCGTCACTGACGACGGTGGCGGCCACGCGTTCGAACCGAGCGACCCCGACGACGACAGTCGGACCGACTACGTCGCCGCCATCGAGATGGGCGACCGTGTGCGGGACCTCGGATTGGCCTACGAACTCACCGGGGACGACGCCTACGCCGAGCGTGCGGTCGAGTTCCTCGACCACTGGTTCCTCGCGTCGGACACCTACATGACCCCCGAACTGACCGACAGCATCGAGCAGTTCATCACGCTCCCGAAACTGTGGTACGGGGCCGAACTCGTCGGCGACCACGCCGCGTGGGAACAGGTCGACGGGGAGTACTCCGAACTCGTCGACTGGGTCGACACCTACCTCGGCGAACTCGGGACGGGGACGCCCGACTGGGTTCAGAACATGTTCGTATGGCGGGAGGTCGCCCACGCCGCCGGTGCGGTGTTCGTCGGCGACGACGAGCAGGTCGCTGGCTGCTTCGACCGCCTGCGCGAGACCGCGTTCGGTCAACTGCGTTCGGACGGCCTGCTCGAAGAGGAGTTGGGGCGCGCGGAGGGCCTCTCGTACTCGCTGTACGCGTTGAAGGCGTTCGTCACCGCGGCCGAACTCGGGCGGCACTACGGCGAGTCGCTCTACGAGTACGAACGGCACGGCCAGAGCGCGCTGAAGCTGATGTTCGACGCGCACGCCGAGTTCTTCTTCGACCCCGAGTCGTTCGACGAGCAGTACGGCGAGGCCGGCGGCTTCGCGGCCCGCGAACGTGAGGAGGGAACCTCCGCGTACGAACTGGCGTACTCCTACTGGGGCGACGAACGCTATCTGGAGGTCGTCGAGTCGGGCGGAAGCGAGATTACGAACGAACCGACGTACGTCGCCCAGCATCAGGACGCCATCGACTCGTCGGGACGGCCGGTCCGCGACGAACGACTGCTCGGGTGGACGACGCTCACCCACGGCAACCGGTTCGACCTCGACACGTAGCGTCGGCCCGGTCGTCGCCTTCGGGGACGGTCCACCCCTCGCTCGCGCCCTCGTCGCGTCGCACCCTCTCTCCCTCGTGCCTTCGCGCCGTCCCGCTTGTCGGAGTGTTTATGCCGGTTCCCCGGTCAAATTTTGCCATGGACTTCGAGCTACCCTCGGAACACCGGATGATTCGCGACACCGTCCGGGAGTTCTGTGACGAGGAAATCGAACCCATCGCATGGGACATCGAGGAGGAACACCGCTTCCCCGAGGAGGTGTTCGACGCGTTGGCCGACCTCGACATGATGGGCGTCCCCGTCTCCGAGGAGTACGGCGGGCTCGGCGGCGACCAACTGATGTACGCGCTCGTCACCGAGGAACTCGGCCGGGTATCGGGCTCTATCGGTCTCTCGTACGCCGCCCACACCAGCCTCGCGACGAAACCCATCGAGATGTTCGGCACCGACGCCCAGAAAGAGCGGTGGCTCGAACCGCTCGCGACCGGCGAGTACCTCGGCGCGTGGGCGCTCACCGAGCCGAGTTCCGGGTCCGACGCCAGCGACATGGACACGATGGCCGAGAAGGAGGGCGACGAGTACGTCATCGACGGCACCAAGCAGTTCATCACGAACGCCTCGGTCGCCGGTTCCATCCTCGTGAAGGCCGTCACCGACCCCGGCGCGGGCTACGACGGCATCTCGACGTTCATCGTCGACCCCGAGGAGGACGACGGGTTCGAGGTCGTCACCGAGTGGGAGAAGATGGGTCTCAACGCCTCGCCGACCTGCGAGATCAAGTTCACGGACTGCCGTATCCCCGAGGACCGCCTGCTCGGCGAGGAGGGCGAGGGCTGGACGCAGACGATGAAGACGCTCAACGGCGGGCGCATCTCCATCGCCGCGCTCTCCGTAGGACTCGGACAGGGCGCGTTCGAAGCCGCCAAGTCCTACGCCACCGAGCGCGAGCAGTTCGGCAAGCCCATCTCGAAGTTCGACGCCGTCCGGGACATGGTCGTCGAGATGGACCGGAAAATCGAGCGTTCGCGCCTGCTCACCCACAAGTCCGCCACGCAGTACGACGACGGTGAGGACGTCACGCACTCCTCCGCACTGGCGAAGTACGACGCCAGCGAGACCGCCCGCGAGGTCGCCGAGGACGCCGTGCAGGTGCTCGGTGGCTACGGCTACACCACCGACTTCGCCCCACAGCGGTTCTACCGCGACGCGAAGCTGATGGAGATCGGGGAGGGGACCAGCGAGATTCAGCGCCTCGTCATCGGTCGGCAACTCGGCCTGTAACGCCGTCTCGTTCTCGACTCCCGACACGTTTTTGTCGTCGTCCCCTCCGTTGGACGTATGGTCCCGATAGCTCTCCCGTTCGGTGGCGGCCCCCCACTCGTCTTTCGACTGTTCGGTCTGCTCTTCGTCGCCATCGGGGTGCTGAACGTCCTCCGGCCGAAGGAGATGCTCGCTTGGAGCGTGAAGAACAAGTACGGCGTGCAGGGCGACGTCGAACCGAGCGACACACGAGCGCTCGTCCAGCGAATCGTTGGCGCGTTCATCGCACTGTTCGGAGTCGCCTTCACTCTCGGCCCGAGCACCGTCCTGCTCTGAGGTCGTCGGTCAGCCGTCGAACGCCTCGGCGAGCAGACCCCAGTACAGCACGTCGACGTGCTCGCCGCGCTCGAACGCCTCTTTCCGGTGGGTGCCCTCTCGCTGGAAGCCCACGTTCTCCAGAACGCGCCCCGACGCTTCGTTGAACTCGAACGTCCGGGCGGCGACCTTGTTCAACCGCCGTTCGCGGAAGCCGTACCGACAGACGAGGTCCACGGCCTCGGTGGCGTAGCCGTTGCCCCAGTGGTCGGGGTGGAAGAAGTAGCCCGTCTCCGCGAGGCCCCAGTCCGGGTGGAACCGGTGGAGACCGACCGTCCCCACGCGTTCGTCGTCGGCCCAGACGAGGAACTGCGCGTCCTCGTCGGTGCTCGTCGACTCGAACCACTCGCGTTCTGCGTGACCGTTCGTCGGTCTCGAACTACCGAGGTTCTGCCGAACGTCGGGGCGATTGGTGCACTCTTGGAGGAAGTCGAGGTCGTCCTCCTCGACGGTTCGCAGTTCGACACGGTCGCCAGCGAGGAACAACGGTCCCATGGGCGACACGATGGCTGACGTCGGTTTCAGTCGGTCTATCCGACAGGTCCGACTGTCGGGTCGGTCGCTTCACTCCCGAGGCTCGTCACAGTTCGGAACGACAACACCGAAGTCGCGGCCGTCCTCGGTTGCCACATGGGCGTCCCTCTCGATTCGCGCGAAGCACAGGCCGAAGAAGTCGTCGAGCGACTTCAGGAGGAGTACCCGGACTCGACCATCTCGCTGCGCTACTCGACCCGACTGGAACTGCTCGTCGCGGTCGTGCTCTCCGCACAGTGCACCGACGAGCGGGTCAACCAGGTCACCGCCGACCTGTTCGAGACCTACCGGACGCCGGCGGACTACGCGAACGCGACCGAGGAGGAACTCGCCGACGCCATCTACGGCATCACGTTCCACAACAACAAGGGCGGCTACCTCCAGGGCATCGGCGAGAAGATCGTCGAGGAGCACGACGGCGAGGTGCCCGACACGATGAGCGCGCTCACCGACCTCCCCGGCGTCGGTCGGAAGACCGCCAACGTCGTCCTCCAGCACGGCCACGACGTCGTCGAGGGTATCGTCGTCGACACGCACGTCCAGCGCCTCTCGCGGCGACTCGGGCTGACCGAGGAGGAACGCCCCGAGGCCATCGAGCGGGACCTGCTCCCGCTGGTTCCGGAGGCCCACTGGCAGGAGTTCACCCACCTGCTCATCGACCACGGACGGGCGGTGTGTGACGCTCGCAACCCCGACTGCTCGGCGTGTGTCCTCGAGGACGTCTGTCCCTCCTCGAAACTGGACTCGGACGTCGACCTCGCCAGCGGCGAGGCGTGGTGAGCGGCCGGGCGTCACCGACGTCGCGACGGCGGGGGACGACCCGGTCAGCCGACGATGTTGTACCGGACGAAGTAGCGAGCGATGCCGACGACGTACGCGAGTATCCAGAAGACGAGGTAGCCGAACACGCCGATACGGAGGCGGCGTCGCCAGAAGCGCATGTTCTCGTCACCGATCTCGTCGAGCAGGACGTCCTCGTCGTAGTCGTGGTACAGGTCGTGTTCCCACTTCGCGCGGAAGATGCGGACGATGCCTGTCGCGCCGAACGCGAGCATCGCGTACGCCTGCAACCCGAGGAACGCGTGGACCATCGCGAGGCCGTCACCGAACTGCTCGAACAGTCGCGGGAGCATCCAGACGACCAGCGGGACCGTCGTCAGCGCCAGCGCCGGGAAGATGAACGAGAGGTGGTGGGTGAGCACCCCCCACGTCACGGCCTCGGCGTCGATCATGATCCACGCGCCGTAACACAGGAGGGGGAAGCTGAGCGAGACGGAGACGGCGACCAGCGTCGCGATCTGGGTCTCGCTGAAACCGAACATACTCGATATTCGACCGGCGGTCGCATCAGCGTGCCGGATTCGGCGCCCGCCGGTCGCCCCGCCGTCCCCCACTGTCGGTCTTCTCCGGCCCCAGAAACCGACAGCGGGCGTCGTCGCAACGTCTTTAGGCCGCCCGACCCTACCCGCGGGTATGGCTGAAGGGCCGTCCACCGCCCGCTCCGACGACGCCGAGAGCGCCGCGGGCGGCGGGGACGAGACTGCCGACGGGCGCGAGGGCGCTCCCGTGGACACGCCCGACTCCACCGACGACCGCTCGCTCGAAGAGCTTCGAGCCCAGGTCGAGGAGAAGTACGACTTCGACAACTTCGGCCCCAGCGACATGGCGGAGATGACCGCCGAGGAGTGGGACGCCGTCTTCGACCCCGACTCCTGGATCACGGGGCCGGAACTGCTCGACCGCCTCGAAGCCGACCTGAAACGTCGGGTCGTCGACCGCGACGTGTTCGCCCGCATCGAGCGGTTCGAGGAGCCGGGTCGACTGGTCGCGTACGACGACGAAGGGTACGCCGTCGTCTACGAGGACGGGTCGGTCGAAGGGACGGGCCGCGTGCTCCGGGACGTCGAACCGTCGGTGGCGCTCGCGTCGATGGAGGAGTACGAGGTGCCCGAGATGCCCGACGGCGAGACTCTCCCGCGACCGATGGACGTGCCCGACGGCGGCGGCGACCTCGGCCACCAGGTGTTGCAGGTGGTCGCGGGCATCCAACTGCTGATGGGCGTCGGTCTCGTCCTCTCGCCGCTGGTCGTCGACCTCGGCCAGTCGTGGATCGTCTCGGTCGTCGCGGGTCTCGGGTTCGTCGTCATCGGCCTCCTGCTGTTCGTGGTCGTCGCCAACGCCCGACTCTCCGATAGGTTCCGGGCCGAGGAGTACCGCAACCGCCTGCGGGCGGTGGGACTCGACTCCGACGAGCGGCCGGCGTTCCTCGACGAGTTGGAGGGCGACGGTCGGCTTCCGAGCGGCGAAGACGAAACCTCCGAGGACGCCGCCTGAGGCCGGTAGCGACCCTGTAAACGTGTTCGGTGGGTTTATACGAACACGGTCCCGAGTTTGCGTGTGCATGAATAGACGGGAATTTCTCCTGGCGGCCGGCGGTGTGACCGGCTTCGCCGCCGCCACCGGAACCACCCTCGCACAAGAGGGTAACCAGAGCGGGAACGCCAGTGGGAACACCAGTGGCGGGAACGCGAGTTCCGGAAGCGGTAACGAGTCCGGTGGCGGCGGCGGTGGCGGGGGTGGCCCCGTCGACTACGGCATCTCCGGTGCCAACGGCTACGACGGTCCCGAGAGCGGGACGGACGCGACCGGGGAGTCGGAGGTCGCCATCCAGGTGGGTGTGGGGCCGAACGAGTACTCGTTCGACCCGGTAGCGGTCCACGTCGACCCCGGCACGACCATCGTCTGGGAGTGGCAGTCGTCGGGCCACAACGTCCACGCGACCAGTGGTGCGGAGTTCGAGAGTCCGCTGCAGGGCAGCGGCACCTTCGAGTGGACGGTGCCCGACGACGTCTCGGGCATCGTCGAGTACCAGTGTGACCCCCACGCCGGTAGCGGGATGCTCGGCGCGCTCGCCGTCGGTTCCGACGTGCCGCGCGCACCGGTCGGCGGTGCGGCCGCCGCCGAGGCGGACCCGAACCCCGAGCACATGGGCGTGCCCATCCAGGCGCACTGGGTCGGCATCGCGACGGTGCTCATGATCGTCTCGTCGCTCATCTTCACCTTCTTCCTCCTGAAGTACGGCGAGAGCGCCAACACCAAGGGTGGTACCTAATGAGTTCAGGCAACAACAGCTACGGTGACATCCACCGCTACGAACCGCCACGAGAGTCGACCGCCGCAGCCATCGCCATCGTCCTGCTGACGCTCATCGAAGTCGCCTTCGTCGGGATGTTCAGCTACGGGCTGGCGACCGGGTGGGGCTTCGACGAGTTCGGGAACATGTTCCTCGGCGCGCTGCTCGCGGTCATCTTCGTCGACCTCGCGTTCATCCTCCTGCTCTACCGCAAGGAGTTCCTCCCGGACGTGATGATCGTCAAGAAGCGTCGACGCAAGTGGGAGGACCTCTACATCAAGGAGTCCGACATGGAGGGCACCCAGTTCGGCGGTAACGCGTGGGAGAACGTGAAGCGCGCAGTCTACCCCTACTACAAGAAATAACGATGACAGACGACGACAAGTATCCGAGTCAGACCGGACGCCGACGCTTCGTCAAGGGCGTCGTCGGGGCGGGTGCACTCGCCGGTGTCGCGACGGGGGCGGCGGCCGCCGTCGGCACGGCGACGAACCGCTCCGGGTCCGGTGGTGGTATCACGACGTTCAAAGGCATCGAGAACACCGACGGCCCCGCCCCGCGCGGGATGCCCATCGTCCCGATCGAGATCGCCAGCGACGGCACCATCTCGGGCGTCTGGCCCGAGGTCCAGGAGGTCGACCAGGGTGGCCAGACCATCCAGGTCGCTCGACAGGACATCGGCGGCGTCACCTACAGCACCGAGTGGTTCCAGTACTGTGGCGTCCAGACGTACGAGGGCATCAAGCCCGACGCCGACCAGGAGAACGTCCTGAAGTCGGCACCCTCACCCCCGCCGGCCTACGAGTGGCAGACCGAGGTGTACTCCGAGGGCGACGCGCTCAACGTCAACGACTTCGAGGACTACGAGACCTACGGCAACGGTATCGGTCGGAGCGGTCTCGGCAAGCCAGCGATGGCGACGTGGCGCTCCGACGGGGCGGAGAACACCATCCCCGTCCAGGTCCTCCGCTCGCCGCGCGTCGAGGAACTGGCGGCCAACGACCCGTTCATGGAGGCGGCGACCTCCCAGGGTGTGATGGCGTGGCTCGACAAGTGTACCCACTTCTGCTGTGTGCCGGCGTTCAAGGGCTACGAGGGCTCGCAGACGTTCGGTGCCGGCGACGCGGTGTACTGCCAGTGTCACCAGTCCATCTACGACCCGTTCAGTATCGTCGAGAAGCAGTTCGTGGCGCTGCCACGTCCGGAATAACCAAACCACACCCACCCTAGTACTACACAATGAGTCTGGAACGCAAAGACGACCACGACCACGGCGGCTGGATGAAGAGCCGCGAGCTCTCGCCGGTCGAGCGGGGGTACCTGACGGTGCTCATCTGGCTCGACAAGCGCCTCCGCCTCGTCGACTACCTGGAGATTCTGGAGGACCTCTACTACAAGGCGAACCTCCAGATGCCCAAGAGTCACACCGAACAGTACAACCTCGACAACAAGTTCTGGTACTGGTACCCCCTGTACGCACTCGGGTCGTTCAGTACCATCGCGTACGTCGTCGCGGCGATATCGGGGGCCTTACTGGGCTTCTACTACTCGCCGTCGACGGCCGCCGCCGGCGCGGAGGGCAGCGCCACCGTCGCGTACGCCTCCATCGACTTCATCATGACGGAGCTGAACTTCGGGTTCCTGCTCCGGAGTCTCCACCGGTGGTCCGCACAGGTGATGGTCGCGGCGGTGTTCCTGCACATGCTGCGGGTGTACTTCACCGGCGCGTACAAGGAGCCGCGTGAGCTGAACTGGATCCTCGGCATCGTCCTCATCAGCCTGACGATGGTGTTCGGGTACTCCGGCTACATCCTGACGTGGGACCAGCTGGCGTTCTGGGCCGGCCAGATCGGCGTCGAGATGAGCCTCTCCATCCCGCTGGCCGGCGAGTGGGTCGCCCAGCTGCTGTTCGGCGGGTTCTCGCTCAGCCAGTCCACGCTGCAGCGGTTCTACATCCTGCACGTGTTCTTCCTGCCGTTCATCACGACGACGCTCATCGCCATCCACATCGGCATCGTCTGGATGCAGGGCATCGCCGAACCCCACTGATTCGGTCGCCCGGTCGTCCGATTTCGGACTCACCTTCTCGCGACGTCTCTCCGCCCCACCCGAACATCGACGGTGTTCTTCACCTCTTTCGACCTCGACAGACCCACGAAAACCGCCCGTGGCCGGGCGTTTCGTCGGGAACCGGCGAGCCGCCTAACACAACCTTGATACTCGGCCGGTCGCTAGCATAGCGTAGTAATGGCGCCGAGTGACGAGACGGACGAGGAAGTCCGGGCGGACGGGACCGGTATCGTCCCCCCGGACGACGAGACCCCGACGTGGGGCGAGCGGAAGGCTCGCTCACAGGGGTTGTCTCGTCTGACCTACGAGTACTTCGAACGCTCCCGTCGAGAGGACCAGGACCTCCGGATGGAGTCGAGCTACGTCGAGCGTGACGTGCTCGGCTTCCCGACGTGGCCCCACGAGATGATCCGGAATCTCGCCATCACCTCGTTCTTCGTCGGGATGATGATCTTCCTCGCGGCGACGCTACCACCGCACATCGGTGCCCCCGCGAACCCGAGTCAGACCCCCGCGGTCATCCTGCCCGACTGGTATCTCTACTGGTCGTTCGGGCTGCTCAAGCTCGGCCCGCTCAACCCCGACCTCGCCATCCTCGGCGGGCAGAAGCTGATGGCCGACCGGACGTACGGCGTGCTGGCGAACCTCGTCGTCGTCGGCTTCATCGCCATCGTGCCGTTCCTCAACAAGGGAAGCGCCCGTCGACCCGTCGAGCAGCCGTTCTGGGCGGCCGTCGGTGTGTTCGGGGTCGTCTTCTCCATCACCATCGCGGCGCTGTCGGTGAAGAACCTCGTCCCGATGGACCCTCACCTGCTGTTCGACCTGACGTTCCTGCTCCCGCCGGTCGCGGGCTTCATCGCCTACGCCGTCCTGCGGACGATGCGCGAGGGGTACATGTTCGAACTCAACCGGCGGTACTACCGGCTCCGTCCGCCGAAGTGAAGTAACCGCGACCCCTCGATTCTTCTATGGCCTCCGACACCGACCAGCCACGCCGCGACACGGATGGGGACGTCGTCGTCCCCGTCTCCCTCTACAAGGTCGTCACGGTGTTCTCGACGCTCATCGCCGTGGCGCTCGTCGTCCTCGGCTTCCTGTTCCTCGACGCGGCGACCGGGTCGGTGCGACAGGTCGCCCTCCTAGGTTGGTTCGTCGGTCTCGCGCTCATCGTCGGTGGCTACCTCGGCTACCTGACGCTGCGCTCGAACGCCCGGACGCTCGAACGACTGCTCGTCGGCGCGGTGCTGGTCGTCGTCGTCGGTATCGGTGTCCCGGGCGTGCCGGGCGTCCCGGAACTCGTCCGTGGGGCGCTGGACGCGGCGGCGCTCAGCGAGAGCCAGTATCAGGTGCTGTTCGGCGTCAGCGGCCTGGCGCTCATCGCCGGCGGCGCGGGCGTCTACATCCTCGGCACGCGCTTTCGCACCGAGGGAATGGGAAACCCTAAAGACGACGCTGACTAAGTTCCGACAATGGCTGACGAGTTCATGAAGGGGTTCGCGTTGCTCATGGTCTGCGGACTCCTCTGGATGGTGCTGGCCGGGTGGTACAACACGGCCGGCTTCGAGGAGGCACAGCTGTTCGCCGAAACGTCGGGTGCCGGGACCGTCTACGACCAGATCGGCTACGCGCTCCGCGAGGGGTTCTTCTACGCGGCCATCCTCGGCCCGCTCACGTTCTGGGTTCTCATCCCCATCAGTCGCCGGATGCGCGCCTGAACCGGCCCGCAGCTCTCTCTCTGTCGCCTCGTCTCCGAACACGGTCTCGTTTCGACCGCGATTCGTCGCTCAGGTCGCTCCGTCCTCGTCGAGTGCGAACGACCCGTAGGGAATCTCGCCCGCACGTTCGAACGTGAGCAGTTGGACTCCCGTGCTCGACGTCTCGGCGCTCGTCAGGTCGAACGCGGCGGGGACGGTGCCCGCTCCGAACAGTCGCTTTCCCTCGCCGAGTACGAGTGGGAACACCCAGAGCCACAACTCGTCGACTAGGTCGTGTGCGAGCAGCGTCTGCAACAGGTCGTGACTCCCCTGGACGAGGATGGTGTCGCCCCGCTCCGTCTTGAGGTCGGTGACGGCCGTCGCGACGTCGCCCGACAGGAGTCGGCTGTTGTCCCAGGAGACGGTGTCGAGCGTCCGCGAGGCGACGTACTTGGGCATCCGGTTCAGTTTCGCCGCGACGGGGTCGTCCCGGCTGTCGACGCTCGGCCAGTGGCCGGCGAAGATGTCGTAGGTTCGTCGCCCGAGGAGGAGGGCGTTGGCCGTGGCGAACTGCTCGTCCATACGCTCGCCCATCGTCTCGTCCCAGTAGTCGACCGACCACCCGCCGTGTTCGAACCCGCCCGCGCGGTCCTCGTCGGGACCACCCGGAGCCTGCATCACGCCGTCGAGCGTGAGGAAGGCACCGACGACGAGTCTGCCGGACGTGTCGGTCGTCTGTGCGTCGTCCATGGCTCATCCTGTCCGCCCCGAGAGATAGCTGTATCCGTCGTGTCAGTTCTGGACCACACTGGGCCTCCGTTCGGGCGATGCGTCGGGACACGGCGCACGAGGACGCACGGGACTGCGAGAAGTGGGGCGGCGGGCAGTGGTGGAGAACGGAGACAACGGAGGAGCGAGGAGAGCGAGAGTGGGTGGAGAGCGCGAGGGCAGCAGCGGTGGGTGGAGAGAGTGGAGGGGCGCGGAGGACGAGCAGAGGAGGGGACCGCTGCGGACCGCGGGGCCGCGTTCAGACGACCTGCGTCCAGAGCGGCTTGACGAAGTCGAACAGCGTCAGGTAGCTGATGTACATCAACACGAGCACCGACGCGGCGATGGAGGCCTTCGGCCGGTCGATGGTGAACTCCTGGCGAATCTCGACGAGTCGGGACTCGAACTCGAACAGGTCGGTGATGACCATGCCGACGACGAGCACCGACAGCACGGTGCCGGCGTGGGACTGGACGCTGGCGAAGTAGAACGAAGCGACGACCAGCAGGAAGTTCGTCGCGACGCGAATCGCGTTCCGCGAGACGGCCTCGACACCCCCGTCACGTGCTTGGCTGACGATAGAGCGGTACTCGAACGCTCTGGCACCCATGTTGACGAGCACCAGCGCGAGTACGACGAATCCGATGTACGGTCGAAGCACCGTGTCGACCACACCGAACAGTGAGGCGAACGCGTCCATACTCTACACCCGGAGACACACCCATTAGAGCCTTTCCAAAATCACTGCCCCGGCGGGCGCACGAACGGGACGACGCCGGCCGGGCGAACGCGAACCGGCTGGTCGGGCGTCACCGTCCCCACCCGCGTCGCGTCGGCGTACCACTCGACGGGTGCGTCCTCCCGTTCGACCCGAACCGTCGTCTGTGCAGTCGGGAGCACCCACCGGTCGGCCCCGATGGCGAACGGCGAGATGGGGACCGCGACCAGCGAGTCGGCGTCGGGCGCGAGCACCGGTCCGCCCGCGTCGTGGGCGTAGCCGTGACTCCCCAGCGGCGTCGCGAGGACGGCCCCGTCGGCACGGAACCGGTCGACCTGTCGACCGTCGCTCCGGACCGAGAACTCCGAGATACGGGCGGGTTCGGCGGTGACGAGGGTCACGTCGGCTAGCGCCGTCGCCCGTTCGTCTCCACACTCGACGGCGAGCAACGGTTGTGGCGTCGTCTCGACGGCTCCCGACGCCACTGCGGGGAGCAGGTCGGCGGCCCGCTCGCGAGAAACCGAGAGCGGACCGTCGACGTCGACTGCGAGGACGGGGGTGTCGGTGGGGGTCGCGGCGGCCACCGCGTCGAGTCCCGTCTCGCCGACGGCGACGAGGACGTCGGCGTCCGCTGGGTCGGGGACGTGCTCGGCGTCGGCGGTGGCGAGCGCCCCCGCCTCGGCACCGACCACGGCGAAGCGGACGTCGCCCGTCGGGCGGACCTCCGCGCCCTCGTCGTTCATGCCCGACTCGTCGGGTGGGGTCGGCAAAAGCCTACGGTAAGTCGCCCGTGATACGCAGGCCGGCCGCCTGATCCTCCCGCTCCAGCGCGTCGATGATCTCGTCGCGCGACTGCCGTGCGAGCGTCGTCTCCCCGTCGGCGAGGCGGACGGTGAGGTCGGTCAGCAAGACGGCTTGTTCGCGGAGGTCCCGGACGTCGAGTTTGTCGAGTGTGTCCGCTCGGGTGTGACCCCAGCCACGCCCCCGGTCCTCGCTCTCGCTCATGAAGTGGACCGACGGGACGCCGCCTTCGAGGACGAACGGCCAGTGGTCGCTGTGGGGGCCCTGTTGGGGGTTGGTCTTGACGGGGTGGTCGAAGCGTTCGGCCGTCTCCCGGATGACGGCGTCGAGGTCGTCGAACCCGTGGGTGAACCCGCTGAGCGTCCGGCCACCGACGACGCCGTCGCAGTTGAGGATGGCCTTCACGTCGTCGAGGGCCATCCGGTCGGCGGCGTACTCCGAGCCGACGAGACCGACCTCCTCGGCCCCGAACGCGACGAACCGCACTGCGGTGTCGAGTTCCTCTTCGCGCATCGCCAGCGCGCTGGCGAGTTCGACGACCATCGCCGTCCCCGCGCCGTTGTCCATCGCCCCCTCGGCGATGTCGTGGGCGTCGACGTGGCTCGTCACCAGCACCTCCTCGTCGGTGTCGGGACCGAGCACCGCGTGGACGTTCTGACTGGTCGCGGTCTCGTAGGTGCAGTCGACACTCACCGTCACCTGCTCGCCCTCGAACCGCCGCAGGAGGCGCGACCCCAACTCGCTGGAGACGCCGACGGCGGGCACGTCGCCGATGGGCGAGTCGGCGGTTCCGACGCTCCCGGTCGGGGCCAGACAGCCCTCGACGTGGTTCTCGAACACGAACGCGCTCGCGCCGGCCTGGACCGCCCGGTAGTACTTCTCGCGGCGGTGGATGAACCGCTCGTAGTAGTCCGGCACGGTCGAGGAGCAGACGACGACCTTTCCCGAGAGGTCGGCCTCGAAGTCCTCGGGGAGGCCGTAGCCGAGGTCGACCAGTTCGCCGCTCGCCTCGCCTGCCGGCGAGCGCGGGAGGGCGAGGCAGTCCCAGCTCCGCTCGGTGGCGACGGTCTCCTCGCCGGCCGCGATTCCGCTCGTCCCGCGCTCCCAGCCCTGAATCTCGAACTCCTCGAGGTGGGCGTCGCGTGCGCCCGTGTCCGAGAGCGCGTCGCGGGTAGCTTCCGCGGCCCGTCGCTCGCCCTCGCTGCCGGCCATCCGGTCGCCGACGTCGACGAGCGTCTCCAGGTGGTCCCAGCCGCGTCGGCTGGTGAACGTCACGCCGATCCAGCTATCTCTGCTCATACGCGCGGTCCGTGACGCCCTCACCTAACGGTTGTGACCCGTGTTCGCGGCGAGCACGGGGAGGTGCGTGCAGGGGGCGGCAGTCGACCGCGGTCGCGTCGAGCACGGTGGGCTGCCAACACTGGCGGTCGGCTCCGAGCAGGTCCGAGCCCTTCCGGACACGTGAATCCTCGAATGGCGAGACTTTTAGCCACGGGCCCGCCACGTCCGGGTATCATGCGGGACGTACTCGACGAGTGGCGGCCGGTCGTCGACGAGGAGATCGCGCGGCTCCTCCCACCGGAGGTCGACGAGGCGTACCTCACCGACTTCTTCGGTGAGCCGACCTACGAGTACGACCCCACGGCGATTCAGGAGGCGCTCGCCGACCCCATCTGGGACCTCCTCGAACGCGGCGGCAAGCGCTGGCGGGCCGTCCTCTTCCTGTTGTTCGTCGACGCGTTCGGCGAGGACCCCGAAGCGTACCTCCCCTACGCCTGCATCCCCGAGATACTCCACAACGGCACCATCATCGTCGACGACGTCGAGGACGGTGCGGAGATGCGCCGCGGGGGACGGGCGCTCCACCACGACCACGGCACCGACGTCGCGCTCAACGCCGGGAACGCGATGTACTTCCTGCCGCTGAAGATCATCACGCGCAACCCCGGGAACCTCGCCCCCGACACGCGACTGGCGGCCTACGAGATGCTGATGGACGAGCTCAACCGGACGCACCTCGGGCAGGGGATGGACATCTGCTGGCACAACCACGAACGCATCGAGGTCTCCGAGACGGCGTATCTGGAGATGTGTGCCTGCAAGACCGGCTGTCTCGGGCGCATCGTCGCCCGACTCGCGGCCATCGTCACGGGCCAGGACAGCGCGACCGAACACGCCGTCGCGGACTACGCCGAGCGCATGAGCGTCGCGTTCCAGATCGCCGACGACGTTCTCGACATCGAGACGGCGATGGAGGCCGGCGGCGAGTTCGGGAAGGGCGCGGGCAACGACATCCGCGAGGGCAAGAAGACGCTCATGACCATCCACGCCGCCGAGCACGCTCCCGCCGAGGACGTCGCGCGGATGGAACAGCTGCTGTGGGCCGAGGAGAACACCGACGCGGAGGTCCGGGCGGTCGTCGACATCCTCACCGAGACCGGCAGCGTCGAGTACGCTCGCAGTCAGGCGCACTCGCTGTCAGACAGCGCGCTCGACCACCTCGCGTCGGTCGACCTCGAACCCGAACCCGCCGAGCAGTTGGCGGCGTTCGCCCGGTTCGTCGTCGAGCGCGAGGTCTGACCCGACTGCCGGCACCCGACCGGACCTCTCTCCTGCTCCTCCCTCAGGCTCGCTGACAGCCCGCCGCGGGTCGAATTCCCATGACTCATGTAGACAACCACCGACGTCCGGGTATGAGCGAGACCACGTTCGACTTCGACCTGCTCCGAGAACTCACCGAGGAACGGGGCGTCCCCGGCTACGAGGATCGCGTTCGCGACGTCGTCCGTCGCGAACTCGAGGAGACGACCGACAGCGTCACCACCGACGCGATGGGCAACGTCGTCGGGACGCTGGAGGGCGAGAGCGACTACTCGGTCGCCGTCGCGGCCCACATGGACGAGATCGGGTTCATGGTCCGCAACGTCACGAAAGAGGGCTTCCTCCAGCTCGACGCCCTCGGCGGCTGGGACCCCCGCGTGCTGCGCGCCCAGCGCGTCACCGTCCACACCGAGGGTGGCGACCTGACGGGCATCATCGGCTCGCCAGCGCCCCACGGCGGGTCCGACGACGACGAACCGGACGTCCACGACGTCCACGTCGATATGGGGTTGGCCGTCGACGCGGTCGAGGAGCGCGTCAGCGTCGGCGACCTCGTCACGATGGACCAGACGACCGTCCGCGTCGGCGACCTCGTCACCGGGAAGTCCCTCGACGACCGGGTGTGCGTCTTCCAGATGCTCGAAGCCGCCCGGCGCATCGAGACCCCGCCCGTGACCATCCACTTCTGTGCCACAGTCCAAGAGGAGATCGGCCTGCGCGGGGCACAGGCGCTCGGCGTCGACGTCGACCCGGACCTCGCCGTCGCGCTCGACGTCACCGTCGCCAACGACGTGCCCGACGCCGAGGACGGCGAGGAGGTCACCGAACTCGGCGACGGCGCTGCCATCAAGCTCAAGGACTCCTCCGTGGTGACGAACCCGAAGGTCAACCGTCGGATGCGCTCGGTCGCCGACGACGAGGAGATTCCGTACCAACTGGAGGTGCTGCCGTCCGGCGGCACCGACACCGCGGGCTTCCAGAACACGTTCGGCGCGAAACCCGTCGGTGCCATCTCGATTCCGACGCGCTACCTCCACACCGTCACCGAGAGCGCCCACGTCGACGACGTCGCCGCCGCCATCGACCTCCTCGTCGCCGTCCTCGAGACGGAGACGGGCGAGGAGGACTACACGCTATAAGACCGTTTTACGCCTCGGGTGTGCCGGAGGCACACCGCTCGGCGCAAAACCCTCTACGAAAAAGGCCGTTCGACGCGCGAGGCGCGTCTCACGGTGGACCGCGCTCGCTCGCGATGCTCGTTCGCGCGGACGTTCTGGTCGTGTCTCCTCGGCTCGCGTTCAGCTATCGCTCGCGTTCTCGCCCGTCGCGGGCAACTGCGACTGGTCCACCGCGTAGAGGGTGACACCCTGGAACTGCTCCTCGACGCGCACACCGGGGACGTCCTCGAAGGAGACGTCGGCTCCGAACTCGTCGCGCTCTCTCGGCCCGACGTAGACGTAGTCCACGTCGTACTCCGCGAGGAGGCGAGCGCGTTCGTCGGGACTCCCCACGAACATCCGGGCGGCGTCGCTCGCGCGCTCCCGGTAGGTCTCCTCGCCGCGGTAGCCGATTTCGTGTGCCCAGCCGGCGACCGACATGTGGCCGGTGAGACTCGACTCGGGGTTGGTCCACTGGTAGGTCTTCCAGCCCGGGGCGGCGGCGATGGTGACCTGACCCGGTCGCTCGTCGAGCCACACGATGGCTGCGGCCTCGTCGCCGTGGTAGTTCTCGACGAACTGTGTCCCGTCGAGCGTCGGCTCCTCGGGGACGTACAGCTCCTGGGCGTCCGGGTCGTAGTACCCCGGTTCCGCGGTGAAGTGGTCGGCCATCGCCAACCCGCCGTAGATGGACGTGCTGACGACCAGCAGGACGGCGAGCACCGTCGCGGGTCGCACCCGGTCGAGCATGGCGCGGTCCGCGCTGGCGAACGAGGCGAGCGACGGGGCAGGCGTCGCCCGGGCGACGAGCCCCGCCAGCGCCGCCCCTGCGGCGGGTGCCCAGAGTACCCACACCTGCGCGTACGTCTTGAACACCGTGTTCATCCGACCGGGACCGGCCTCCTCCTTGAGGTACACGAGGTCGACGAGCAGGACCACGCCCGCAGCGGCGAGGACGAGCACCGTCACGAAGCTGGTGTCGAGGTCGGCGGCGCGACGCGCCCGGAGCAGGAGCCACGCCCCCGCGCCCAGCGGGACGAGCAGGCCGAGCACGGCGACCCCGGCCCCCCACGTCAGAAGCGCGAGCGCGAGCCAGCCGAGGAGCACGGCGGCGAGGCGTGAGGCGTCGAGGTCGACGACGTCGCGTGCACGACCGACGAGGAACGGGACGAACACGAGGAGGAAGCCGCCGTGGACGACGAACAGCCCCCACAGCGAGCTCCGGTTCTCGACGAGTTCGACCGACCGACCGCTGGCGGTGCCCGACCAGAACATCGCGGACCCTGCCACCGCGAGCACGGCCAGAACGCCGGTGACGAGGAGCGCGCCGCCGGTCCAGCGCAGTTCGGTGCGGGCCCACGACGGGAGCGACCGTCGCAGCCGTTGACATGTCCCCCGAGAGAGCGGGGAGGCCTCGCGACCCCCGAACCGGCTCGACAGGAGCGTCAGCGGGTCGCTCGGCGCGAAGGTGACCGCCAGCCACGCGACGCCGAGGACGGTCGGGAACGACCACGTGTTGACAACGGCGACGAGCGCGGCGTCGACGGCGACGAGCGAGAGCAGGCCCCGGCGTCGCCACAGCGTCGCCTCGGGCGTTCGGTAGTACGAGAGCGAGAGCGTCACCGCCAGCAGCATGAACGGCGTGCTCATCATGTGCGCGTGGAGGTCGCCGTTGAGGAACGCGAACAGCGGGAACTCGTTGATGGTCCCCGGGATGACCCGACTCGCCCCCCAGTAGGTGAACTTCGAGAGGGGGGCGGTCATCGACCCGCCCCACGCGTCGGGGGTCGTTCCGAGGAGGGCGGCGAGCGCACCGACGACGGCGTCGGGCAGTGCGTTGTACAGGACGCGAATCGGCGTCGCGAGGTTGCTGGCGACGCCGACGAACAGCGCGCCGAACGTCGCGGCCGTGGTCCGCGAGGCCGGGAGGCGGTCGGCCAGCGACCCCGCGAGGCCGTAACCCGCGGTGACGAGCATCGCGTAGAACCCCGCGAGCGCGAGGTTGTACGCGTAGCGCGGGGCGGTGAACGTCGCCTTCGTCAGCATCGCGGCGAGCATGTGCCCGCCGTAGTAGTACTGGACGCGCTCGCCGGCGAACCACGGGTCGAGCGGCGGGAGGCGGTCGGCACGCAACAGCGCCTTCACCAGCGAGTAGTCGAGGAACTTCTCGCCCGCGGTGGCGTGGATGGCCGGATCGACCGCCCGAACCGCGACCAGAAACAGGAACGCGAGGACGAACACGAGTGCCGTCTCGACGGCGACGCGGGGGTCCGGGCGCGCCCCGGAGTGGACCGCGAGTGCGGAGGCGGCGAGCAGGACGACGACGCCGACGGCGATGGCAGGCCACCCGAACGCGACGTGGCCGACGACCCACGCGACGAACCCCGAGACGAGCAGCGTCGCGGGGATGGCGACGCCGGCACCGCGGTCGGACAGCGACGGGGTCAACGCGGCGACGATGGGGAGGCCGACGGCGTAGAGGGCGAGAAACGCCACCAGCCACCGGAGAACGAGACCGACTTCCATACCGGTGGGCGGGCAGGAGCGTGTAAACCTCTTTTGTCACCGACCGAGCGACCTGTCGGAATTCGAATATCCGAACCCTTTTACGAGTCCCGCTGAAGTAGTCTTCGTATGCCGTCCGTCGGTGTCGTCGTCCCTGCCTACCGGCCGAACGTCGAGCAGCTCTCGGCGTACGTCCACGCGCTCGACGAGCGCTTGGCCCCGACGGAGATCCGTATCGAACTGGACGCCGCCGACCCCGAGACCAGGCGGGCGCTCGGCGACCTCCCGGTGAGCGTCGGCGCGGTGTCCCACCGCCGGGGGAAGGGTGCGGCCATCACGGCGGGGTTCGAACACCTCGAGACCGATATCCTCGCGTTCGTCGACGCAGACGGCGCGACCCCCGTCGAGAGCGTCGCGGACGTGCTCGCACCACTCGTCGAGGGGACCTCGACCGTCGCCATCGGCTCTCGCCGTCACCCCGACGCGACGGTGTTGAGCCACCAGACCCGCGCCCGTCGTCGGATGGGCGACGCGTTCGCGTGGGTCGCCGGGCGACTGCTCGACGTCGACATCTACGACTTCCAGTGTGGCGCGAAGGCCATCACGGCCGAGGCGTGGGCCGCCGTCCGCACTCACATCTACGAACCCGGGTTCGCCTGGGACGTCGAGTTCGTCGCCGTGAGCGAGGCGCTGGGGTACGACCTCGTCGAGGTACCGGTGACGTGGTGTGACCAACCCAACTCGACGGTCGACCCAATCGACGCGGCCGTCGAGATGGGCCGGGCGTTGGTGGTGGCTCGCCACCGCGCGCTCCGCCTCCAGGACCACCGGTTCCACGGCGCGTTCCCGGCGACGACGCCGGCGCTCGTCGACAGGGAGCCACGATGAGCACGGGCCGCGTCGACGCGCTGCTCTCGGGGGTCCGCTTCAGCAAGTTCGTCTCCGTCGGAGCGGTCGGTGCGGTGTTCGACCTGACGGTGTCGACGCTCCTCATCCTCCAGTTCGGCGTCGCCGGCGAGGTGGCGAAGGTCGCCGGCGCGGAGGTCGCCATCGTCATCATGTTCTTCATCAACGAACACTGGACGTTCGCCGACGAGGGCGACGCCGGCGTCCTGCCGACGCTTGGCAGACTGCTGAAGTCGAACCTCGTCCGCAGCGGCGGCGTCGCCGTCCAGTTCCTCGTGGTCCGGACGCTGGGGACCGTCGCCATCACGCTCCCGCTGTTCGGCGTGAACCTCTGGGACCTCATCCCCCTGCCCATCGCCATCGGCGTGTCGATGCTCATCAACTACGTGCTGGAGAGCCTCGTGACGTGGCAGGTCGCCTCGGAAGCGGACAGCTGAGAACCACGTCACCGCACCGCGGTATCGCGTGACGCGGCGGCGGTGGAATCACAACCCTTACCTAGCAGGCTCGGGTACGAGGTAGTAGCGGGATGGGATAGCCAGGAGATTCCGCCGGGCTCATAACCCGGAGATCGGTAGTTCAAATCTACCTCCCGCTATTTTACTGCGAACAACGGCGAGGAGCGAGGCGACGAGTCCGGTGAGGAGTGAAATAGTCCGAGTAGTTCGAACGAGACTGTGAGCGAAGCGAACAGGCGTCGTTCAAATCTACCTCCCGCTACTTCTCTCAGACTCACACCCCGAACGGTGCGTTTCATCGCGCCGTGAGGACGTCGTGAGTCCGGAGCGGCAGTCCGAGTAGAGCAGAAACAGGGGGCGAACGCCAGTGAGCGACTGTAGTTCGAATCCCCCTCCCGCTGTCGTACTGCGAACATCGGTGCGGAGCGCCGCGTCGAGTCCGGGCGTCGCGCAGTGTGGACGGTCACGCGAACGTGATAGTTTTCGAACTGGTAGTGTGCAGCCACAACGTATTCCTTCCGTGGTGAAGTCGAACCTCCATGGTCGACAGCGAGATCCTCGACGGTGCCATCGCCGAGCGGCCACGGGAGGTGAGCGAGCATCCGTTGCTCGCTGCCGTCTACGACCGCCACGACGCGCTCATCCGCCGGTACACACGTCGCGATGGCCGCACGCTGGAACTCGCGTTCGGACGCCACGCCCACCCCGACGCCGACGTGGGCGTCGAGGCGTTCCACGAGAACTGCGTCGACGTGGTCGGCATCGACGCGACGACCGCCGACGCCCGACGGTTGCCGTTCGCGGACGACTCGTTCGACACCGTCGTCGGACGGCGCTTCCTCCACCACGTCCCCGAGGCCGACCGCGCGGCCATCGTCGCCGAGGCGCGACGCGTCCTCGCACCCGACGGTCGGTTCGTCGTACTGGAGGGGACACCGGGGCTGTACCGGCGACTGACGAAGGCCGTCGCGTTCCGACTGGGGGCGCTGGGTGAGGACACCGACGAGTACGGCCACCTGTCGGTGGACGAACTCCGCGACCTGCTCGACGAGGGTGGGTTCGAGACGGTGGCGTTCGAGCGCCTCGGCTCGCCGCTGATGCCGCTGAGCATCTCGACCGCGCCGTGGAGCGCGCGGGTCGCACCGCTGTACGAGTGCACCCAGTTCGTCCGGTGGTGGACGCTGGCGGTGGCGACGCCGACGGCCGACCCTGTGGCGGTCTCGCGGGTCGAGCGGCCCGAATCGTCGTCGAAACAACGACACGTCTAAGTGAGGCGGCCGCCGTTCGACAACTCGTGCGTACCGTCGCCGTCATCCCCGCGTACAACGAAGCCACGACCATCGGGACCGTCGTCGATGGCGCGCTGGCCCACGTCGACCACGTGGTCGTCGTCGACGACGGGTCAAGCGACGACACCGCGAGCGTCGCCCGCCGTCACGGCGCGAGCGTCGTCGAACACGTCATCAACACGGGTGTCGGCGGCGCGGTCCGGACGGGCTATCGCTACGCCATCCGAAACGACTACGACTTCGTCGTCCAGATCGACGCCGACGGCCAACACGACCCGGAGTACATCCCGAAACTGCTCGCCGAAGCCGAGGACCACGACATGGTCATCGGCAGTCGCTACCTCAACGACAGCCACGAGGAGTACTCGCAGGTCCGCAACGTCGGCATCCGCTTTTTCACGCGCGTCGTGAACAGTCTCGGCGGCATCGACATCACCGACGTGACGAGCGGCTTTCGCGTGTATCGGACCTCCAAGCTAGAGACCATCCTCCACCACTCCGACAAGCACTGGGCGGTCGAACAGACGCTCGACGCGGCGCGGTCGAACCACCGAATCACGGAGGTGTCCGTCGAGATGCCCGTGCGCGACGAGGGGGCCTCGCAGTTCACGCTCGACACGTTCGTGCTCTACCCCGCGCGCATGGCCGACGTCATCCTCCGCGTCCTCATCTTCCGCTAATGGCAGAGTACACCGTCGTCAACCTCGTCACGCTCGTCATCGGGCTGGGACTGCTGTTCAACGGCTACTACATCGTCCGTCGCGGGCGCGAGGACATCGCGCTGTTCGTCCTCTCGGCCATCGTCGGTCTCGGTCTGGTGTTCGTCGCCCTGCTCCCGAACGCCTTCCAGAGCGTCGCGACCGTCCTCGGTCTGGAACTCCAGGCGCGGGCCATCCTCGTCGTCTCGAACCTCGTGTTGTTCGTCGTCGTCACCTACCTGTTCAACCGCATCGGGAAGCTGTACGACCAGCAGTCCCGGCTCAACGAGGAGGTCAGCCTGCTGAAGAACGACCTCGAAGAACACCGCGATGACCGGTAGCGACCCCGGCGGGCGGCCCGAGGACACTCCCCGAGCAGTCCTCTCTATCGACTTCGAACTGTTCGCACAGACGCCCGCCTACCGGGGCGCGTCCGGAACGGCACCCGACGAGACCGTCGGTCTCGAACAGGGGCAGTTCCTCCGCGAGACGCTCGCCGCCCACGACGCGGACGCGACGTTCTTCACCGTCTCCTCGGTGGCCGACGAGCACCCCGAGGCGGTTCGGGCCATCGCCGACGCGGGCCACGAAGTCGCCTCCCACACCCACAGCCACCGTCTGCTGTCGGACCTCTCCCCCGACGAGCGCCGCGGAGAACTCGTGCGCTCACGCGAGACCCTCGAATCGGTCACGGGCACGTCCGTCGACGGCTTCCGCGCCCCGGCGTTCGACGTGCCCGACGGGACGTTCGCCGACCTCGCGGCGGCGGGCTACGCCTACGATTCGAGCGTCGCCGCCTGCCGGAAGATTCCGGGCTGGTACGGCGGGGAGGACGACGCGGTCCGCCCGTGTTCGGCGGCCGACGTGCGTGCGGACGCTCCCGCGCACCTCGCGGAACTCCCCGTCGCGGTCATGCCGGGCCTGCGACTGCCCCTGACCGGGACGTGGCTCCGCTTCTTCGGCGTTCGCTACACCGTCGCCGGGATGCACCTGCTCGCGCGCCGGGGTATCACGCCCGTCCTCTACGTCCACCCGTGGGAACTGGCGGACCTCCCCGACGTGGACGGGGTTCCGAAGCGCGTGTACGTCCGGACCGGGACGTGGATGCGTCGGGCCGTCGAGCGCATCCTCGCAGAACCGTTCGAGTTCGTCACCGCCCGAGAGGTCGTCGCCGACGCGGTGGGGACACCGCCGTACGGGACGGGACCGACCGTCGACACCGGCCCCGACGGCGAGGCCGAGTAGCGTGGTCGACGACCGACTGAAGCGTGTCCTCGGGTTCGTCCTCCGGTACGGCATCGGCCTCCTCGCCGTCGCGTGGCTCCTCCAGCAACTCGACTCCGACCGACTCGTGGGGGTCCTGACCGACGTCCCGCCCGTGACGCTCGCGGCGTTGCTCGCCGTCACGGTCGTCGGCCTCGCAGGACGGTTCTTCACGTGGCACGTGTTGATGAACCGCCTCGACTCGGCCAGTTTCCGGGCCGCGGCGAGCACCGACCTCGTCGTCAACTTCATCAACCAGGTGCTCCCCTCGCGGCTGTCGGGGCGGGCGGCGGCCCCCGTCGTCGTCCGCACAGAGGCGGGTCTGAGCGGCGGGGACAGCGTCGCCGTCGCGGGGGTCCACACGGGGCTGTACGCCGTGCTGTACGGCGTCGTCTCGGCGGTCGGCGTCGTCGCCGGTCTCGGCGAGTTCCCGACCGGCGTCCTCCTCTTGCTCGCGCTCTCGACGGTGCTGTACTTCGCGGCCGGCGCGTTCGTGCTGATGGTCGGGTCGAACCTCACCGCGCTCGACCGGTTCCTGGCGGGCGTCGCGGGTCTGTTCGACCGACTCCCGCGTGTCGGGACGCGCCTCGCCGGGATGGTCCGGTCGCTCCCCGACTTCACCGACGCCTCCGCGGACGCGTTCCGGACGCTCTCGACGGCCCCACGGACCGTCTCGCTGTACGCGCTGGGCTGGCTGGTGGCGATGGTGCTGACGCCGGGGCTTCGCGTCTGGCTGTTGTTCGACGCGCTCGGGACCGGGTTCGAACCGGCGCTCCTCCTGCCGCTGTACCTGCTCGCGGCGTACAGCGTGACGCTGCTCCCGCTGACGCCCGGCGGCATCGGCGTGACGGAGGCGACGGCGACGGCGGTGTTCGTCGCGCTGGGGGTGCCCGCCGAGGTCGTCGTCCCGGTCGTGTTCATCGACCGGTTCCTGAGCGTCTACCTGCCGGCGCTGGCGGGCTGGTACCCCTCGCTCAGGCTGGACCTCTCGGCGCTCGCGCCCGAGTAGAGGAGAAAGTATTTCCGCCGCCCTCGGCTCGCATCGGTATGACTCGGACGTTCGTCGTCGGTCTCGACGGCGCGAGCTGGCGACTGCTCGACCCGTGGCTCGACGCCGGCGACCTGCCGAACCTCGCCGCCCTCCGCGAGTCCGGCGCGTGGGCCGCCCACCGGAGCTGTCTCCCGCCCGTGACGTTCCCCAACTGGAAGTGCTACTCCTCGGGGAAGGACCCCGGCGGCTTCGGCGTGTTCTGGTTCGAACACGTCGACCTGGAGAACGAGGAGATAACGGTCGCCAACGGCGGCGACTTCCGGACCGTCGAACTGTGGGACTACCTCAACGACGACGGGATGACGACGGGCGTCGTCAACATGCCGACGATGTACCCGCCCCGCGACCTGGACGGCCCCGTGGTCTGTGGCGGCCCCGACGCCGTCTCCGGTGAGTACCGCTCCATCGACTCGGGGTACACCTCGCCCGCGGACCTCGCCGACTACCTCGAACGCGAGTTCGACTACGAGGTCCACCCGAACCCGCTGCTCTCCTCGAACGAGGAGCGCGGCGCGGAGGTCGACGCCATCCTCGACGTGATGGACTCGCGGTTCGACGTCGCCCTCGACCTGTTCGAGCGCGACGAACTCGACTTCATGCACGTGACGCTGTTCTACCTCAACGTCCTGCATCACTTCTTCTGGGACGACGAACCGGTGTACCGGGCGTGGCAACTCGTCGACGAGCGCCTCGGCGAACTGCGCGAACTGGAGGACACGACGCTCGTGCTCATGTCCGACCACGGCGCGGCCCCCACCACGACGGAGTTCTACGTCAACGAGTGGCTCGCCGAGAACGGCTATCAGGCCCGCGAGCGCACCGTCGAGGACTACCTCAAGCCGCTGGGGCTGACCCGCGAGAACGCGCTGAAGCTCGCCAAGCGCGCCGGCATCGTCGACACGCTCGCGGCGGTCGTCCCCCAGCGTCTCCAGCAACTCGTCCCCCAGAGCGCGGGGCTCAAACGCGGGCGGAAGCTGGAGGCCATCGACCTGCCGAACACGAAGGCCGTCGCCAGCGGCCAGGGACCCATCTACATCAACCCGCGATACGACGTCGAGGCGGTCCGCGAGGAACTCGTCGCCGACCTCGAAGCGGTCTCGGACGCCGACGGACCGCTGTTCACCGCCGTCCACCGCGGAGAGGACGTCTACCACGGCCCGTTCGTCGACGAGGGCCCGGAGGTCGTCGTCGACATGCGCCCCGGCGTCCACGTCAACGACGGCGTCGGCGGCGGCGAGGTGACGACCGCCCCCGACCGCTGGGCCGCCGAGAACACGCCCCACGGCATCTTCGTCGCCGCGGGACCGAACGTCGCTGCGACCGGTGAACTCGACGACATCTCCATCCTCGACATCGCGCCGACGGTGCTGGCGGGGATGGGGAGCGACGTGCCGACCGACATGCGCGGGGAGGTCCTCGACGTCTTCGCGGACGCCCCCGAGTGGAGCGAGCGCGACCCGCTGTCGTTCCGCCAGCGAGAGGGCGTCGGCGACGGCGACGAGGTGGCAGACCGCCTGAAACAACTGGGGTACATGGAGTGACCCGGCGAGCGGAGCCCCCTCGTGCGACCACCGTCACCGAATCACGAGACTTTTGCCACACTCGGCTGAGCGGGTGAGTATGCGGCGACTGCTCTCCCCGCTCGGTCGGGTTCGCGACCGGGTCCGTTCGGACGTCGACGCCGACCCGTACCTCGGGTACATCCTCGTGCTGGCGTTCGTCCTCGGTGCGTTCTGGTTCTGGCACCTCGCGCCGAACTTCGCGACGCGCGACGAGATGGACCGCATCCTCGACCCGATGGTCGCGTTCGGCGTCTTCCAGTCCGACCCGTCTATCGCCTCGTTGCAGGCGGGAATCGAGTGGGGCCGGGTCCCGTTCGGCGCGACGTTCTACCTGTACGCGCTGGCGCTGGTGCCGGTCGTCGTCGTCGCCGCACTCACGGGCCAGATGGACATCTTCGACACCTTCGCCGACCCGCGGTGGCCGTTCAGCGCGTTCGGCACCTACGAGGCGTGGCACGCCACGCCCGAGTGGGTCTGGCTGACCGTCGTCTCCATCGCCCGCCTGTTCACCGTCCTGTTCGCCGTCGGGTCGGTCTACCTCACCTACCGCATCGGGACGGAGATCCGCGACCGAGCGACGGGCCGACTCGCGGCCGTCCTGCTGACGGTGACGTGGGGCTTTCTCACCATCAGTCACGAGGGCGGCGAGGACATGCCCGCGATGTTCTTCGTCCTGCTCGCGCTGTACCTGCTGCTCGGATACGTCCGGACCGGGTCGGACCGGCGGTTCTACGCCGCCAGCGCGGCGGGCGGGGCGGCCATCGCGTTCAAACTGACGGCGTTCCCCGTCATCGTCGCCGTGGGGGCGGCGTGGCTGCTCCGGGCGCGCGAGGCCGACGACTGGCGGGACGCGCTGGTCCAGCCGACGCTGCTCGTCGCGGGCGCGCTGTTCGGTCTCGCGGTCATCCTGCTGGGCTTCCCGACGTTCCTCGTCGGCGGCACCGACCAGATTCTCACGCGGTTCTTCGAGGGGTCGGGAGAGCGGGCGGACTGGGCGACCGGCCCCGACGCCCCCATCTGGTGGTGGTTCCTGCGGGGGTACTTCTCCGGCATGAGCCTCCCGCTGTTCCTCGCGTCCTGTGCGGGCGTCGTCGGTGGCGTCTACCAGCTCGCGACGAACCGCGAGGAGTCGAGTTACATCGCGCTCGTGCTCGTCGCGCTCGGGACGTACGTCCTGCTGTTCTCCCAGTGGCACGACTTCCGCGTCCACCACCTGCTACCGACGTTCCCGCTGCTGGCGGTGCTGGTCGCGCTGGGGCTGAACCGACTCCTGCGCGACGCGCCCCGCGCCGGCGTCGCACTCACCGTCCTGTTGCTGCTGTCGACGAGCGTCTACGCCGCCGTCGGGGTCGTCGGCTACGCGACCATGCCCCGCGACGAGGCCGTGGACTGGCTCGACGAGAACGCCGAGGACGGTGACACCCTCGAACTGTACCGCGTCCACATGCAGGACACGGCGGTGCCCCACTCGATAGACGTCAACCACCGCTACGAGAACAGGGAGAGCCACGTCGCCTGTCCCGAGTACGTCGAGATAACGTACCGCGACCTGCTGTACCTGAAAGACGGGACGTACTACCGCAACGGCGCGCCACAGAAGACGTACGTCAGGAACATGCTGAACGGCGAGTACGGCTACGAGATCGTCGCCGAGTTCGGCCCCCGGCCCCCGAACTTCGTCCCCGAGCGGGCGTCGCCGGGGTCGCTCGTCGACCTGCTCCCCTACGGCGTGATTCCCCACACCGACCAGTACGCCGACGAGCAGGAGTTGGAGCCGAACCAGTACACGGCGATTCTGGCTCCGACCGGGCCGAACTCCTGTGACGCCGACCGCGGCATCCCGTTCTACAACTGAGTCGCCGGGCGCTCCGTTCTCTCGCGGGGCTGTCTCAGGTGCGCGCCGGTACTTCGATTCCCAGTTCCTCCAGCAGCGTCTCGGCCGCGGCGGTCGAGGACCCCGGCCCACGGGCCGTCACGAGGTCGCCGTCGACAGTGACGCTCTCGTCGCGGTCGAGTTCGGCGTCCCAGTTCCCGCCGGCCGCCTTCACCTCGTCCTCGACCCAGTAGGGTAGTTTCCGGCCGTCGGGCATCACGTCGTTTTCGTCGACGATGTCCGCCTCCCACTCGTTGGGGAAGCCGGTGACGTCCCGGCCCTCGACGAGTCGGTCCCCGTCCTCGCTCCACGTGAACGCGAGGATGCCGACGGCGTGACAGACGACGAGCGCCTTCCCCTCGTCGCCCGCGACGGCGTCGGCGAGCAGTTGCCGGGCGTGGACGTCCTGGTTGACGTCCCACTCGGTGCCGTGCCCCCCCGGGAAGAGGACGGCGTCGTAGTCGTCGGCGCTCACGGTCGCGAGCGGGTCGGGGTCGTTCAGTCGCTCGTCGTTCTCGTGGACCTCGCGGAGTCGCTCGGACTCCTCCTCGCTCCCCGTGCTGTCGGGGTCCAGCGACCGCTCGTCGACGACCGGTGGACTCCCCGAGGGCGTCGCCACCGTCACCTCGACGCCCGCGTCGGTGAGCGTCGTAAGCGGTTCGATACACTCCTCGGCCCAGTACCCCTCTTCGCTGACTACGAACAGCGCGTTCGTCATGACGCTCGACGGTAGGGCCGCCGCGCAGAAAAACCCGCATTAACCCCTCAGCGTTGCTCCCTCTCGGATTCCGGAGTGGTCGGTTCGCCTACCCGTCGCCCTGCTCGTCGGTGATGACGACCTCGCCGTCGACGACGTCGACGTTGATGAGCGTCTTCACGTCGTAGTCTTCCATCTCGTTGTCGCCGCCGGTCTTCTTGATGACGGCGACGATGTCGGCGACGTCGGCACCGGTCTCTTCGAGCGCCTCGCGGATGGCACGCAGGGTACCGCCCGTCGAGAGCACGTCGTCGAGCAGGAGGACGCGGTCGCCCTCGTAGACGTCGTTCATGTACATCTCGTTCTCGGAGTAGCCGGTGACCTGCGCGAGGCTGACCTCGCCGTCGAGGCCGTACTGGCGCTTGCGGATGACGACCAGCGGGATGTCGGTCATCAGCGAGACCGCGGTGGAGATGTGGATGCCCATCGCCGCGGGGGTGACGATCTTGTCGACACCCTCCAGTTCGGCCTTCCGGATGATGCCGATGGTGATCTCTCGGAGGAGCTTCGGGTCGAGCATCGGGACGCCGTCGCTGATGGGGTGAACGAAGTACTCGTAGTCTCCCTTCTCGATGATGGGAGCCTCACGGAGTGACTGCGCGAGCAAGTCCATGTCGCCCGTTTACAGCGCGGTGGTATAACAGCGGTGGTCCGTCGCGACCGTGGGGGCACCTCACACTACTCGTCGGGCACCTCCCTGGTCCGTCACGTCTCGGTGTGTCACACCACCGCTCGTCGGCCGTGCGTTCAGGCGAGACTCATCGCGACGGTCCCCACGAGGAGCAAGACGACCGCCAGCCCGAGGAGCAGCAACTGAGCGAGTACCGCGACGTCACCGGGTCTGTCGATAGCCATGGAGAGCGCTCCACGTGGAGTGGCTTGGTTAGCCGGCGCGTTGCCCCGTCGCCGAACGGGTCCACAGCACTCAATCGGAGCTTAGCCCGGAGCAACGACACGTTCGACACCGGTAATCGGCCGTTAGCCCGACCGAGAGTCGACGTCGGCCCGTGTCCGCAGCGGCAGTCGACGACCGGTGTGGCCTGGACGGCCTCGTTCGGCCGAGTCCCGTTCTGTTACCACCCCCTCCGGACCACCATTATTTCGGACGACCTCCAGCGACTCTCCGATTTTACTGTATGAACGTCCAGTTACGGTGCGAGCCACGGTAAGTGCTTGGATGAACGGGGAGCAATGCGCGGAGACTTGAAAACTATTAAGCGCGCGTCGCTCCGCTCTCACGGTGTGCAACCCGAACCGGCGGTTCTCTTCGCCGTGCTGGCGCTCCCGTTCGTCGGCGCGGCGCTGACACCACTCGTCTACCGGGTGCTCGGCGAGCGCACGGCCTACTTCGCGGCCGCTGTCGCGACGGCCTGCCTCGCCCTCGTACTCACGCAGTACGGCACCCACGGCACGGTGAGCGTCGAGTGGATTCCGCAACTCGGCGTCAACCTCGTGCTGTACATGGACGGTCTGGCCTTCCTCGTCGCCCTGCTCGCCTCGGGGGTGGGTGTCCTCGTGTTCACCTACTCCGGGGGGTACATGCACGGCGAACCGGGACAGGACAAGTACTACACCACGCTGTTGGTGTTCATGGGCGCGATGCTCGGGGTCGCGCTCGCGGCGGACCTCGTCGCGCTGTTCGTCTTCTGGGAACTGACGAGCGTCTCGTCGTTCCTGCTCATCGGCCACTACCAGCGGGAGGCGTCGTCCATCTACGCCTCGCGCAAGTCGATGCTCATCACCGTCGCCGGCGGCCTGTTCATGCTCGTGGGCTTCCTGTTCCTCCACGACGTCACCGGGTCGTTCGCGCTGTTCGACAGCGGGGCCTCGCAGGGAATCATCACGAACGCCGAGATGGTCCGCGAGGAGCTCTCCGCGCAGGGTCTCCTCCTGCCCGTCGTCGCGCTCGTCGCCCTCGGTGCGGCCACGAAGTCCGCGCAGGTGCCGTTCCACATCTGGCTGCCGAACGCGATGGAAGCACCGACGCCCGTCAGCGCGTTCCTCCACAGCGCGACGATGGTGAAAGCCGGCGTCTATCTCGTCGGTCGGTTCCGACCGCTGTTCGTCCCCGAGGAGGTGTACATCGCGGAGGTGTGGACGCCGCTGCTGGTCGGCCTCGGCCTGCTGACGATGACCGTCGCCGCGATGCTCGCGGTGAGCGCGACGGACATCAAGGAGCTACTGGCGTACTCGACGGCGTCTCACCTCGGTCTCATCGTCGCCGGCTTCGGCTTCGCCGTCAGCTACGGCGGGGAGGCCGGCGCGTTCCACATCCTCAACCACGCGTCGTTCAAGGCGGCGCTGTTCCTCGTCGCCGGCATCGTCGCGCACGAAGCCGGCACCCGCGACATCGGGTCGCTGTCGGGACTGCGAGACGACCTGCCCATCACCGCCGCTATCGCCACCGTCGCGTGTCTCTCGATGGCCGGCATCCCGCCGTTCAACGGGTTCTTCTCGAAGGAGTTGCTGTTCGAAGCGGCCTGGGAGACCGGCGCGCACTTCGGCGGTCTGTGGTACCTCGTCCCCGCCGTCGCCGTCTTCGGGAGCGTGTTCACGTTCCTCTACTCCATCAAGTTCCTCTCGCTGTTCTACGGCGACCGCCCGGACGGACTGGGTGAGGTCCACTCGCCGCCGCTGGCGATGGTCGCCCCCGCCGCCGTGTTGGGGCTCGCCGTCGTCGTCATCAGCCTCGTCCCGAACCTCGCCATCGAGTACGTCGCGGGGTTGGCCTACGAGGGCGTCGCGCCGGGCGACGCCCACTCGTTCACCGTCCCGTGGCCCATCCCGACGGAGGTGACGCCGTACGCGCTGATGTCGCTGGTCACCATCGTCCTCGGGGCGGCGCTGTTCCCGTTCTACGACCGCCTCCACGGAGCCATCGGCCGGGCGCGGCGGTTCCCCTACACCAGTCCGAACGCCTACTACGACGGCGGACTGGCCGCACTCGAACGGGCGAGCGGGTTCGTCCCCGCCTACGTCCAGACGCGTATGTTCCGGACGTACGCGGCCTCGACGCTGCTGGCGGTCTGTGCGCTCGCACTCGGTGGCTACCTGGTCGCGGGCACTCCGATTCCACCGTTCGGTGGTCTGGACAGCCTGACACTGCTCGGCGTCGTCGGCGGGATTCCGCTGCTCGTCATCCTGCTCGTCGCACTGTTCGGCGCGGCAGCCGTCGGCATCGCCGACTCCCACGTCGCGGGCGTGCTCACGCTGTCGATTCTGGGGTTCATGGTCGCCATCTTCTACGTGCTGGCGTCCGCCCCCGACCTCGCGCTCACGCAGTTGGTCATCGAGACGCTCGTCCTGCTCATCTTCCTGCTCGTGTTGGACAAACTGCCGACCTGGTACGGCGACCTCGAGGTTCGGGAGGCGATTCCGGACGCCATCGTCGCGGGCGTCGTCGGCGTCACGGTGACGCTGACGGTGCTGGTGACGACGAGCGCCCAACCCTCCCAGAACATCGCGTCGTTCTTCGTCGAGAACGCGCCGATTCCGGGCGAACACGACCCGGTCCTCATCGACGCGGGTGGCGGTGGCAACATCGTCAACGTCATCCTCGTCGACTTCCGGGCGTTCGACACGCTGGGTGAGATCACGGTCGTCGCGATGGCGGCCCTCGCCGTGTTGACGCTCGTCGGCATGCGCAACCGAGGTGAGGACGTGTGAGTTCCGAGACCGACACCACGGTCATCGCCCGGACCGTCGTCCGCGTCGTCGTCCCCATCATCCTGCTGACGGCCGTCGCGTTGCTGTTGCAGGGTCACAACCTCCCCGGCGGCGGCTTCATCGCCGGCGTGCTGACGGTGACGGCGTTCGCGCTCGTCTACATCGTCTTCGGCCGGGAGTTCCTCCAGCGGAGCCTGTTGCACGTCGAGGAGGACGGCTTCCTCGGCGGCGCCATCGGCGAGTACGGCCGCACGTTCACGTTCGGGCTGGCGCTCGCCGCCTCGGCGGGGGTCGGCTCCATCGTCCTCGGCGAACTGCTCGACGACGGGCAGTTCGAGTTCCTCACGCAAGGCGTCGTCTTCGTCTACCACGTACCCGTGTACCACGAAATCGAGATTCCGACCGCACTGTTCTTCGACCTCGGTGTCTACTTCGTCGTGGTCGGTGCACTACTGACCATCCTCGCGGTGGTGGGGCGCGAATGAGCGCACTCGCCGCTGCGCTCGCGCTCCAGCAGTCCGAACCGAACACGCAGTTCGTCCTCGCCGTCGTCCTCGGCTTGCTGTTCGCCATCGGGACGTTCCTCGTCCTCCGGCGCGACGTCGTCCGGGTCGTCTGGGGTATCACCATCATCTCCCAGGCGACGAACATGTACCTCGTGACGATGGGTGGACTCGCCGGGAGCGTCCCCATCCTGGGTCACGGGGAGGCAGCCGACCCCGCGACCGTCGCGAACCCGCTCGTTCAGGCGCTCGTCCTGACGGCCATCGTCATCGGCTTCGGGACGACGGCGTTCGCGCTCGTGCTCACCTACCGGGTGTACGAGGAGCACGGCACCATCGACCTCGCCGAACTCGGCGAGAACCCACCCGAGACGGGCGTCTCGGCGAACACCGGCTCGACGATGGACGGCCCGGAGGCCGACCCGGAAGCGGTGACGACCGCCGACGGCGGCAGTCAATCCGGAACTGACTCGTCGGCCGGGACTGCGGGGGTGGGCGATGACTGACCTCGTCGTCGCGCCGCTGTTGGTGGCGCTGTTCACCGCCGTCGCGACGCTGCCGTTGCGTTCGGCCCGTCGCGTCCAGCAGGCGGTGAGCGTCGCCGGCGGCGTCGTCTACCTCGTCGCAGTCGCGGCGCTCGTCCGTGCGGTCAAGGCCGACGGCGACGGCTATCTGGTGTACGAACTGTCGAACTGGGACGCCCCCTTCGGTATCACGCTGGTCGCCGACGACCTCTCCGTGTTGATGCTCGGTCTGACGGCCGTCGTCTCGCTGGCGGCGCTCGTCTTCTCGGTACGGGGTATCCCTGCGGTCGGCCAGCGGCTCTCCTACCACCCGCTGTACCACCTGATGGTCGTGGGTGTCACGGGGTCGTTCCTCACCGGCGACATCTTCAACCTGTTCGTCTGGTTCGAGGTGATGTTGATGTCGAGCTACGTGCTCGTCGTCTTCTACAGCGGCCCCGACGAGACGCGGGCGGCGCTCCACTACGCGTTCCTCAACCTGCTTGGCAGTGCGGTGATGTTGCTCTCCATCGGCGGCCTCTACGCGACGACCGGCACGCTCAACATGGCCGACATGGCAGAGTACCTCGCCGCAGCGCCCGCCTCGCAGACGACGCCCGTCCTCGGTCTCTCGGCGATGCTTTTCGCCGTCTTCGCGCTGAAAGCGGGTATCGTCCCGTTCCAGTTCTGGGTGCCCGACGCCTACCGTGCGGCTCCGGCCCCGGTCGCCGCGATGCTCGCGGGCGTCGTCAAGAAGGTCGGTATCTACGCCATCGTCCGCCTGTACTTCACCGTCTTCGCGGTGGCGACGCTCCCACCGGGACCGTTCGGCGACAACGCGACGTTCCTCGCGTTCTTCGGGCCGGTGTTCCTGCTGATGGCCATCGGCTCCATCGTCGTCGGCGGTCTCGGTGCCGTCGGCCGCGAGGACCTCGACGGGTTGCTCGCGTACTCCAGTATCGGGCAGGTCGGGTTCATCGTCCTCCCGCTGGCGGTGGCCGCCTCCGCGGTGCCCGCTGCGGGGACGGCGATTCCCGGCGACGGCATCGTCACGCTCGGTATCACCGCCGCACTGGTGTACTCGGTCAACCACGGCCTGGCGAAGAGTCTCCTCTTTTTCGTCAGCGGGGCGCTCTCCCGGACGCTCGGGACGGTGCGCTTCGACGCGCTCGGCGGCGTCTCCGAACGCAACCCCGCACTCGCGGGGTCGTTCTTCATCGGTGCGCTCGCGCTCATCGGCATCCCGCCGCTGTCGGGCTTCTTCGGGAAGTTCCTCGTCTTCGACGTGGGCGCACGGGCGGGCTCTTGGGTGGTGCTCGGCGTCGCGCTCCTCGGTGCCATCCTCACCATCGCGTACTTCACGCTGGCGTGGGCACGCGGGTTCTGGGGGCCACCCAGTGACGCCGTCGCCGGCGCGCACGTCGACCGCTCGTTCGTGCTCGTCGCCGCGGTGCTCGCCGTCGCCATCGTCGTGCTGGGCGTCGGCTTCGGCCCGCTGTACGACCTCTCGTACGAGGCGGCGCGGAGCGCGACCGAAACACAGGGGTACGTCGACGCCGTGCTCGGAGGTAGCCAATGAAGAAGTGGCCCGTCGTCGGCGCGCTGCTCGCGGTGCTGTGGCTGTTCGTCAACGGCTTCAGCGCCGCGGACACGCCGCTCCACACGCTCGAAGCGCTCGTCGGCGCGCTGCTCGTCGGCGTCGCCGTCGGCTTCCCCATCGCGTGGGCGACCCGCGGCATCTACACCGAGGACACGAACGTCGCCCGGACGCTCAGCATCGTCCCGTCGGCGCTGCTCTACGTCCTGTTGTTCCTGCGGGAACTGTTGACCGCGAACCTCGACGTGGCCTACCGCGTCCTCTCGCCGTCGATGCCCATCGACCCGGACGTGGTCGCGGTGCCACTGCGCGTCGAGAGCGACATCGCCATCACGACCATCGCGAACTCCATCACCCTCACACCGGGGACCCTCACCATGGACTACGACGAAACGACGAACACGCTGTACGTACACGCCATCACCGGCAAGAGCGACTACGAGTCGGTCATCGACCCGATTCGCGCGTGGGAGGACCTCGCGCTCGTCATCTTCGACGAGCAGCGGTCGCCCGACGACGCGCCACCCGCTGAGGGAGGTGAGACCAGTGGTCAGTGAACCCGTCTCGGGGACGCTCGGTCTGCTCGTCGTCGGCGGACTGGTCGTCGCCAGTCTCGTGACGCTCGCCGCCGGCTACCGGGTCGTCCGCGGACCGACGACGCCCGACCGCGTCGTCGCCCTCGACGTCATCGGGACGAACGTCGTCGCTATCGCGTTGCTGTTCGCGCTCGTCACCGGTCAAGGTCTGTTCGTCGACGTGAGCCTCGTGCTCGCCATCATCGGGTTCATCAGCACCGTCGCCGTCGCACGCTACGTCACCGAGGGGGACATCATCGAATGACGCTCGCACTCACCACCGCGCTCGGTGCTGCCCTCGCGGGCCAGTCGCTCGCACCGCTGGCCGCCGGGCCGATTCGGTCCGCGTTCGTCGCCGTGTTCGTCCTCGTCGGGACGTTCTTCCTGCTGATTGGCACCGTCGGTCTGCTCCGACTGCCCGACGTCTACAACCGGATGCACGCCACCTCGAAGGCGACGACGCTCGGGGCGGCGAGCATGTTCCTCGCGAACGTCGCGTACTTCGGCGTGCTCGGAGAGGGGCTGACGGCGCTCGTCGGTATCGTCTTCCTGTTCCTGACGGCCCCGACGGGCGCACACATGATCTCGCGGTCCGCCCAGAAGATGGGCGTCGAGTTCGCCGACGGCGCGACGTGGCCAGGCGGTCAGTCGCGCCCGGACGAACCCGCCGACGCCGACCCCGAACCGAGCGACGACTGAGGTCGCCGGCCCTTCTCACCAGCCTAGCTCTCGCCTCACTCCTCCAGTTCGGTCACGAGTTCGTCGGCGACGCGCAGTCCCAGCCCCGTCTTGTCGCCACGGAACTCGGTGGCCGAGTCCTCCCGGACGAACAGCGTCCGCGTCTCGTCGCTGCCGAGGACGCCGGCGTCGTTGGCGACGACGAACGCGAGGTCGACCCGCTCCAGGGTCTTCCGGGCGACGCGGGCCAGGTCCTCGTCGTCCCCGCCCGTCTCGAGTTTGAACCCGACGATGGGGAGGTCGGGGTGTGCCTCTCGGACCGTGTCGATGAGCTTCGGGGTCGCCGCCAGGTCGAGCGTCAGGTCCCGCCCCGAGCGGAGCTTCGACTCGCTGGCGTCGACGGTGTAGTCGGAGATGGCCGCCGCGGAGACGAGCGCGTCAGCGCCCGACTCGACGGCGTCGAGGACCGAGGCGGTCATGTCGGCGGCGCTCTCGACGCCAGCGACGGTGGCGTACGGGACGTCGGGGCCGTCGTGGACGAGCGTCACGTCCGCGCCGCGGACGTAACACGCCTTGGCGACGGCTCGACCGGTCCGACCCGACGCGCGGTTGGTCAGCGTCCGGACCGGGTCGATGCGCTCGCTCGTCGCGCCGCTCGTGACGACGACGTGTCGGCCGGCCAGCGGTCGCTCACCGACCGCACGGGCGGTGGCGAGGACGATGGCCTCCTCGGTGGCGATCTTCGCCTTCCCCTCCTCGATGCGCGGGTCGACGAACTCGACGTCCCACGATTTGACGCGCTCGATGGCGTCGAGCACCCCGGGGTGGTCGTACATCGGTTCGTGCATCGCGGGCGCGACGACGACCGGTACACCTGCCCCGAGCGCCGTCGTCGCGCAGGTCGTCACGGGCGTGTCGTCGACGGCCGCGGCCATCTTCCCAACGGTGTTGGCGGTCGCCGGGGCGACGAGCAACACGTCGGCCCAGCCGTCGCGACCGCAGAACTCGACGTGCTCGACACGGCCCGTGATCTCGGTCACGACGTCGTTGTCGGTCGCGTACTGGAGCGACCACGGGTGGATGATGCCGGTCGCACTTCCCGACATCACGGCTTTCACCGACGCGCCCTGCCGTCGCAACTCGTGGGCCAGTTCGACGGTCTTCACCGCCGCGATGGAACCGGAGACCCCGAGAGCGACGTTCACTCCGTCCAGCGTACTCATACCCGTGGTTCGCGGCCGAGGGGTAAAAACGAGGGGCGATACGACTCGGCGAGGACGCGAGCGGACGTCACCGGTCGTCGCGTGCGACGGACGGCGGTGACGTACTCCCTTCCGGGGCCGGGGTCGTCGTGCCCCGCGAGACCGTCCGCCGGGACGGGTCAGTTCACGGGCGACCCTGGTCACGCACTCTGCCTTGAACCTGCGGACCGGGTTCTTCGGGGAAAGACGCGTTACTCGTCGTCGACGAGGCTCGGGTGGGGCGTCGGCGCGTCGGCGTGGGGTTCGGCGAACCACTCGGTCATCGTCGCCATCGAGTCGCGTTCGCGGCGCTCGCGTTCTTCGTCGTCGATCTCCTCACAGCCCGGAGGTATCTCCCGGTCACGGCCCGAGAAGTAGCCCTCTGGGGCGACCCAGTCGTGGTAGAACGGCACGTCGGAGTCGTCGACGAGACGCAGGGCGGTCTCCGCGCCGTGGCCGGCGGCGACGACGGCCTGGTGGGGCCGTTCGGCGACCCGACCTGCTGCGTACAGGCCGTCGACGTCGGTTCGACCGTCGGCCTCGCAGTCGAGGTACGTCTTCGAGCCGCGTTTCACGACGCCGACGTCGATCGAGTCGAGGAACCCCACGTCGTTCTTCGTCGCGACGACGACGAAGGCGGCGAGCAGTCGGTCGCCGTCGACGGCCACCTCGAACCGAGGGTCGTGGGCCGCTGCAGTGTCGGCCTCGGCCTCGGCGGCGCTCCCGGCGATGTCGGGAGCCGCTCGAACGTCGGTGACGGTCCCCTCGCGGACCGAACAGCCGGCGTCGCGAGCCTGTCGCTCGGTCATGTCGAGCAGGGTGCGGGGGTTGACACCGGCCGGGAACCCGGGGAAGTTCTCGACGTGAGCGTTGCGACGGAGGATGGACTCGTCCGCTCGGACGAGCAGGGTGTCGAGTCCGGCGCGGGCGGTGAACAGTCCCGCGGTGAGGCCGGCGAGACCGCCACCGACGACGAGGACGTCGGTGTGGTCGGTCGTCTCGTGCATGGTGTGACTCGGCGAGGCCGCGGTACAAGCGGTTCGGTTTCCCGCTCGCGGCCGGTCTCGCCCCCGTCGGGCGGGCGAACACTTACACCCACCCCCGAAGTAGCGCTGGTGTGGACACCGTCAAGGTCAGCACGCTGGTGTATCTGCCGCCCGAGGAGGTGTACGACTTTCTCATGGACTTCCCGGGGTACGCCGACTACTCGAAGCATCTGACGGGCGTGCAACGCCACGGCGACGGGACGCCGGGGACCGAGTACGACATCACGTTCTCCTGGTGGAAGCTGAACTACACCACCCGCTCGCGGGTGACCGACGTCACCCCACCCGAGCGCATCGACTGGGCCATCGTCAAGGACATCGACGCCCGCGGCGCGTGGATCGTCGACCACGTCCCCGAGAAAGCGCCCGCGGGGAGAGACGACGCCTGTCGGGTGAGCATCTACGTCGAGTTCAACCCGGACTCCGCGGACAAGAGCGCCATCAACCTCCCCGCGTTCGTCTCCTTCGGCTGGGTCGTCGAGAAGGTCAAGCCGAAGATCAAGGAGGAGGCCGAGCGCATCGTCCGGCGCATCGTCGCCGACCTCGAAGGCGAAGACCGCCCCGTCGAACTCGTCGTCCACGACTCGCCGGACTCGGTGTGACCACCGGGCGGACGCGTCGCTCACCGTCGATAGTGGCAGAGACGAAGGAGTGTCCGACTCAGTCCTCGTAGTCGCCGCCGTACTTCAGGAAGAAGAAGGCCAGACCGAGCGTCGAGACCATCGCGATGAGCGTCGCGATACCGAGGGTCTTCGGCGCGTCTCCGACGACCGGTTCGGCTGCCGCAACCGGAGCGGCCCGCGGCACGTCGGAGCCGACGGCGAGCGCGCCGAGCATCCCGCTGCCGGCGTGGGGGTCACACTGGTACTCGACGATGCCCGAGACGTCGTCGGGTACCGTCCACTCGAAGGTGCCACTGCCCTGCAGCGGACTCTCGAACTCCGCGCCACTGGTCGCGTGGACGTTGTGGCCCGACGACTGCCACTCCCAGACGATGGTCGTGCCGGGGTCGACGTGGACCGCCACCGGGTCGAACGAGTACTCGTTCGGCCCCACACCCACCTGGATGGTGACCTCCGACTCCCCGGTCGCGTCCGTCCCGCTCTGGGGGCCCTCGTAACCGTTCGCACCCGAAATCCCGTAGTCGACGGGCTGGCCACTGCCGCCACCGCCGCCACCGCTCTCGTTGCCTTCCTGTGCGCTCGCCGTCCCCGCGGTTCCCGCGGCGACGACTCCGCCAACGGTCGCGGCGCGGAGGAAGTCGCGACGCTTCAGTCCCGTCTCGTCGGTCATACCGGTGTTTGGCTACCGGGCTAACTCAATCCTTCGACTTTTTTCTTCGTCGGGTGCGCTCGCTTTGCTCGCCCACCACTCCTCGAAAAACGTCGATTAAAAAGGCCGCTCGCTCTCTCGCGGTACGACAGCGCTGGCGTCTACCGCATCCGCACCGCGTCCGTACCGCGTCCGCTCTGTGACTATATCGCGAGGTCGCCCTTGGCCTTCTTCACGGTGATGGCATCGGCGTCGACGGCCTCGGTGTCGAGGTGCATCGGGATGTACTCCCGGCGTTCGAACGTCTCCTTCTCCTCGGGCTGACCCACCGTACACCACAACTGGGGTTCGTCGGGGCCGTGCCAGTCGCCCTGGCGGTTGATGGCGAAGCAGACGACCTCCTCGTCACCGTACTCGATGACGGCGTCCTTCCGGATGCCGGGGTCGCCGTGGATGATGAGGTTCTTCATGTGTCGTCCTCTGCCCGATGGGCGGTTAAGCGCTTCGAGTTCTCGGACCCGACGACGAGGCGGTGCGGGTCCCCGAGAGCACGAGCGGCTACGCGCTCAGTCGAAGTACGAGACGTTGTCCATGTGGTACACCATCTCGTCGGTGCAGTTGTCGAGGTAGCCCGAGTGATCGCTGCCGACCTGCGCGGTGGCGTCGTAGTCGGTGTAGTTCCTGGGGGCGGTGTTGCCCGACTCCTTGCCGGTCTCACCGAGCGCCTGGTCGAACTCGATGGTGTTGTACGCCGTCGAGAGGACGTTGTCGTCCTCGGAGTAGTAGTTGAACGTCGCGCGGGTCTCGTTGGCGACGGCGTAGTACCCGTCGCCGTGTTCGAGCGTGGGCCGTTCGTTGTCCACCGCACCGCCGAGGACGTGGACGGACTCGACGCGCCAACCCTGGTCGTCCCAGTACGACGAGGCGTCGAGGGCTTCGAGGGCGCTGAACGTCACCTCCGCGCCCAGCGAGTGACAGGCGACCCGGACGGTTCCGCCACAGTAGTACTTGTAGTCGAGCAGGAACTGCGCCAGTTTCGACCCGTTCTGGACGGCGATGTCCTGGGCGGTGCCCCACCCCGAGTCCCACCCGCTCCCCTCGTTGTTGTCCCAGGAGTAGCCGATGGTCGTCCCCCAGTACCCGTCGGCTTCGAGGGTCGACTTCGCGTGGGCGAACTTCTCGCGGGCGGCCTGCTCGGCGTCCGCGTCGTCGCCTTTCTTCTTCCACCCGTGGACGAACACGAGCAGGTCACTCGCACACGCGCCGTCGATACCCGGGACGGTGCCGACGGTGTCGTAGTCGAACGTGCCGTGGCCCGCCGTCAGGTTCGCGTCGCCGTCGAAGTGCCCGCGCGTGCTGACGTAGGGCGGGACCGTCGCGGCGCTCGCAGTCCCCCCGACCGACCCGAGGAGCGTCGCGCCGGCGGCGACGGTGGCGGTTCGGCGGACGAAACGTCGTCGTGAGATGGATGACTCTCGCATGGATGTCTCTGTGAACGGACCGCCGACCGACCGACGACCACGCTCGACTACATCTCTGGACAGAAGAACATAAAATTAATTGCGTGTGCTACTACTCCGATACGGAGTCGACGGTCCCGAACCCATGAGAATCGGTCACGTGGCGGCGCTGTGGGGCGGGCACAGACCAAACGGGTTTTAAGCCACGGGGAAGAACCGTTCTCCAACCAACCATGCAGATGCCACGCCGGTTCAACACGTACTGCCCGTACTGTGAGACCCACAACGAGCACGAGGTGGAGAAGGTCCGCAGTGGCCGCTCCTCCGGGATGAAGAAGGTCAACGACCGTCAGCGCCGACGCCGCGGCACCGGTATCGGTAACAGCGGTAAGTTCTCGAAGGTCCCCGGTGGCGACAAGCCCACCAAGAAGACGGACCTCGTCTACCGCTGCAGCGACTGTGGCAAGGCCCACCTCCGCGAGGGATGGCGCGCAGGCCGTCTGGAGTTCCAGGAGTAAGACGATGGCAGGAAACTTCCACTCCGTCAAGTGCCCGGACTGCGAGAACGAACAGGTCGTCTTCGGGAAGGCGTCGACCGAGGTCGCGTGTGCCGTCTGTGGCCACGTCCTCGTCCGCCCGACCGGCGGTGCCGCCGAGATCGAGGGCGAAGTCCTCGACACCGTCGAGCGCCGCGCGTAATCGACCGGTTCTCTTCCGTTTTCACCCTGACCGAGTGACGACACCGGCTGGCAGCGACCACGCCTAAGTCACCGCCGGGAGTAGCCCCCGCCATGAGTGACACCGACGGTCGGATGCAACCCGAACCAGCCGACGACTGGCCCGAGGGCCCGCTCTCGGAGGCCGACGCCCGCGACCTGCTGTTCGACCGCGAGGCCGCCGTCGCGGTGTGGGTGCTGGACCACGACGACGCGACCCGGACCGCCCTCCTCGGTCCGAACCCGCCCGAGGACGCCGTCCTCGACGTCGTCGTCGAGACCGCCGACGGGTTCGAGATGTACAGCTACACCCACCACGACACCGCGACGCAGTGGGTCACCTACGGCACCGAGGAGAAGGGGACCGACGAGGGGGCGACGATGCGCGACACGCTCGCCAGCTATCGCCTCCTGACGGGCGACAGCGACCTCGAGTAGCCCGCTCGCGCCACGCCGAGCGCGCAGTTGATGCTCCGCGCGTGCCTATCTCTCACAACCGCTGGCGAGCGTCCACCCTCGTCGGCGGCCCAACAATGAGCGACATCGTCTCGACAGTCAGCCACTGGCCCGGCGTCCGCGTCGAACCCCACCGGTTCGGCGGCCGGGAGTTCGCCGTCGGCGGCCGGGAGTTCGGCCACGTCCACGGCACCCGCCACGTCGACGTCCCACTCACCCGACCGGTCCGGGACGTCCTGGTCGCCGAGAGGGTGACCGATGTCCACCACCTCTACCCCGAGTCGGGGTGGGTGAGCTACTACCTCGACGTCGGCAGCGAGTCCGGCGCACTGCGACTGCTGCGCCTCTCGTACCTCCACCACGTCGCGAGTCTGAAACGTCGTGCGACCAAGCGCGGCGAGTCACTCGGAGTGCTCGACGGCGTCGACGTCGCCGCGGAACTCGACGCTCTCGACCCGAGCGACGACCTCCGAACCGCGTTCGGTCCGGTTCCCGCCTGAGCGGTCGGAGGTGAGACCGTCTCGGCCGTCGGACCGCTCCCGGAACGCCCTCACGACGGCGGGTGGCACCGGCTCACACCGCTGGGGTGCGTTTATCTCCCCTCCCCGTCCATCGCCGCTATGACCCTTCAGTACCGCGCGGTCCCCGACGAGGACCGCGACGAGTTCCGTCGCCTGCTGACCTACGCGTTCCGGCCGACGGAGACACACGAGACCGTCGAGGACGAGGAGGACGTGCCCGCCCCCGCACAACCAGGGGCACGACGCGGCATCTACGACGGCGACGAGTTGCTCTGTACCGGTCGTCACTACTGGTTCACGCTCGACGTCCGTGGCACGCCCCTGGAGGTGCCGGGGCTCTCGGCGGTGTCGACGCCGCCGTGGAACCGCCGACGAGGGCTCGTCCGCCGCCTGCTCTCGGAGTCCCTCGAAGAGTATCGCGAGCGCGAAGCGTGGTTCTCCCTGCTCTGGCCGTTCGAACACCCCTTCTATGCGAAGTTCGGGTGGGCGACGGTCACCGAGTACGCCGAGGTGAGCGTCGCGCCGGACGACCTCGACTTCGTCGACCGGGTCGACCCCGACGGCCGGTTCGTCGAACTCGACGCCGACCGATGGGCGGACTGCGAGCGCGTCTACCGCGCCGCCAACGACCAGACGCTCGCGTGCTACCGGACCGAGGAGTGGTGGCGAAAACGCGTGTTCAAGGGCTGGCGGAAGGACCCGTACGTCGCCGGTGTCGAACGCGAGTCGGCCGACGGCGAGTCCGAACTCGTCGGCTACGTCGTCTACACCGTCGACGACGGCGACGACGGCCGGACCCTGAAGGTCCACGAGCGCGGCGCGGTCGACCACGCCGCCCGCGTCGAACTGTTCCGGTTCTGCCGGTACCACGACTCGCAGGTCTCGACCGTCGAACTGTACGACCGCCCGGACACCCGGCTGTTCGACCTCGTCACCGACCCGCGGGACGTCTCCATCGAACTGCACCCCGGTCCGATGGGCCGACTGGTCGACGTGAGGCGCGCGCTCGAAGCGCTCGACTACCCGGACGAGGTCGACGGGCGGGTCGGCCTCGCCGTCACCGACGAGCTGGCGACGTGGAACGACGCGAGCTACGAACTGACCGTCGAGGACGGGACGGCGACCTGCGAGCGACTGGACTCGGGGGTCGCAACCGGTGCCGACGACGGCGACGACACGGAAGGGAACGACGCGGACGTGGCCGTCGACGTCGGGCCGCTGTCGCAACTCGCGTTCGGCTACCGGACGGCGAGCGACCTCCGGACGGTCGGTCGGCTGTCGGCCGACGACGACGCCGTCGCGACGCTCGACGCGCTGTTCCCCGAGACGACGACCCTGCCTCCGGAGGGGTTCTGAGGCGACGGCGGCCACGGCGTCGCCACTCACCGACGTGACCGGTGAGCAGGAGTGTGGCCGCGAACGTCGCCGCTCAGAGCAGGCGCATCGCGACGCCGACGAGCAACACGACGAGGCCGACGAGCGTCGTCGCGGGTTCCGGGAACACGAGCAGGCCGAGGCCGACGAGCATGACGAGTGTGGACGTCTGCATACGGGCCGGAACTCACGCCGGCCGAGAAAACCTTGTGCCTGCGGAAACGGTCGCCGAGCGGTCGTCGTGTGACGCCCGCTCAATACTTCGACTGGCGGTAGATGAGGTTGCGTTGGATCTCGTTGGCACCCTCGTAGATGACGGGAATGCGGACGTCGCGGTACACCCGCGAGACGCGCCGTTCCTGGAGGATAGAGCGCCCGCCGTGGAGCTGCATCGCGCGCTCGGCACAGAAGTTCGCCACCTCGGTGGACTTCGTCTTCGCGCTCGCGGCCCAGAAGCCGGCGTTCTCGCCCTCGGCGACCTTCTTCGCGGCCCGCCAGTTGAGCGAGCGAGCGGCCTCGAACTCCATGCGCATGTCCGCGAGGATGTGCTGGACGGCCTGGAACTCCGAGACGTCGCGGCTGAACGCCTCGCGGTCGTGGACGAACTCCCACGCCTCCTCGATGGCGGCGGCGGCGAGACCGAGGCCGTGACCGCCCACGACGATGCGGCCGTGGTTGAAGAACTCCGCGAGCATGTAGAACCCCGCACCCTCGACGCCGACGAGGTTCTCCTCGGGGATGCGACAGTCGTCGAGGACGATGTGGCCCTGTTTCGAGGCGCGCATCCCGATCTTCTCGGGGATGTGTTCGGCCTCGTAGCCCGGCGCGTCCGTCGGGACGATGAACATCGAGTAGTTGCCGTAGCGGTCCTCGCCGTCGCTGGTCTTCGCGTAGAGGGTGAGCCAGTCGGCCTCGACGGCGTTACCGATCCAGTACTTCTCGCCGTTGAGCACCCACTCGCCGGCCTCCTCGTCTTTCTCGGCGCTCGTCGTCATCCCGGCGAGGTCGCTCCCCGTGTCGGGTTCGGAGACGGCGAGTCCCGTTATCTGGTCGTTCTCGGCGACCGGGCGGAGGAACTCCGCTTTCTGCTCCTCGGAGCCGTACTCCTCGACGATCTCCGCGCCGAACGACGCGAGCATCATCGTCAGGCCGATGCCGGCGTCGGCGCGGTAGAACTCCTCGGCGATGGCGAATATCTCGTAGAGGTCGAGTCCTCGGCCACCGTACTCCTCGGAGATGTCTTGGGCGACGAGTCCGGCGTCCATCCCGGCCTCCAGAATCTCCCACGGGTACTCACCGGAGTCGTGGTACTCCTGGGCGGCGGGGGCGATGTGTTCCTCGGCGAACGCGCGGGCTTCCGCCTTCACGTCGCGAGCGTGTTCCGGGACCACGGACTCTTCGAGCAGGTCCATGGCTGATGTAGGGTCGGGGTCGCCAAGTACGTCCCGGAACTGGAAACGTATTCAAACGAGTTGTCGCTCGTGTCGGGGAAGCGATCGCGAAAAACGAGGGGTACGTCGGACTGTCGTGCGGGGGTCGTCGACGCCGACTCAGGCTTCGACGACGATTTCGAGCGTCACCGTCTCGCCGGGCGAGAGCGTCACCGTCTGGGCGTCCTTGAACATCTGCTCGCCGGCCAGCGACCGGTCGTACGTCTCCGTGTCGTCGGGGAGCTGGTAGCCGGCCAGCGAGACGGTAGTGTTGGTGCTCGCGTTCTCGTCGAGCGAGACCGTCACCGTCGCCGTGTCGTTCCGGACGTCGTACTCGATGGCGTCGTACGTGACCGTCGAGTTGTCGACCGTCGCGGTCGCGTTGCCCGAGACCGGCGTCTGGTACGTCGCCGTGACGTCACCGTCGTCGGTGACGGACGTGGCCTGGACGAGACGGTTCTGGTCGCTGTAGAACGCGGTCTCGTTGTCGCCGATGTTCTCGATTGGTTCGCCACCCACGAGGTCGAACTGGTAGGCGTTCAGGATGTTGAACCGCTCGTCGAGGTCACAGGTCTCGGTCGTCTCCGAGGCGTCGACGGTCTCGACGACCATCCCGTCGGCGTACAGTTCGAGCGTCGCGTCGCCGCGCGCGGTCGTCTTGAACTCCAGCGTCTCCGAACCATTCGCGCTGAGGTTCAGCGTGCCGTCCGCGCCGGTCTCCTCGACGAAGTAGTCGACGGAGGCGGCCTCGGCGTTGTCGTTCGAGACGTTGAAGCGGACGATGTCGTCGGCGGTGTCCGCACAGACGGCGCTCGCGTCGAGGCCGGGTGCGACCTGCGTGCTGTCGACGGCGAGTGTGACGACCTCCTGTGCGGCGGAGGCGTTCGTGACAGTGACCGTGCCGTCTGCGTACTGCACGTCGACGACGTCGGTGTCGGCCTCGGGGCCGAGCGCGGGCGTTTCGGCGGCCGTCACGTTCGCTGCGCGGAGGAGACTCACCGGTGCGTTCGTCGTCTCGTAGACGCGCTCGTCGACCTTCACCGAGACTCGGTAGACGACGTCGTCACCGCTCGCGTTCAGCGTCGCCGTGTCGGTCGCGTTGTCGTACGTGTACTCGACGGCGTCACCGGAGGCGTTCGCCGTGGTGTTCTCGACGGCGAACTCCGTCAGGTATCGGTCGTCGACCTCGGCGGCCGCGACACCGGCACCGAGACCGGCCGCGACCACGCTCGTGACGAGGACGAGCGCGAACGTGAGTCGGAGCGACGTTCTCCGAAGGCTCATCGCTCCGACCTCCGTGAACTGGTCGCGTTGCGATTCGTGCGTCGACTGGGGGCCTGCTCTGGGTTGGAACCCATGTTCTCTACTCTGTGACTTTCCGCATTAGTTCAATAGTGGATAACTACTTTTTTTAGAGATATTCTACAATGCGTTAATTTGGTTCAACACGCACGAAAAACGCCGTTAGCCACTCCCTACCACGCTTCGGTCGGTTCCGAGCGGTCGGTGTCCCTCGCGGTGGCTGGTCGTCGGTGACGGCGAAGAAAAGCGACGGGTCGGACGGGGCCTCAGTCGTCCTGTTCAGGGGCGGCGTCGTCGGGCGTCTTGCCCTCGAACGCCTCCATGTCGGTGTACTGCTCGCGCAGGTCCTTCTTCGAGAACTTGCCCGTCGCCGTCTTGGGCACCTCGTCGATGAACACGACGTCGTCGGGGAGCCACCACTTGGGGTACTCCTCACGGAGGAGGTCCATGACGCCCTCGGGGATGGCGTCGCGGTCCGCCCCCTCGACGGGCACGACGAACGCGACGGGGCGCTCCTGCCACTTCTCGTGGGGGACGCCGATGACGGTCGCCTCGGCGACGTCGTCGTGGGCCATGATGGCGTTCTCCAGTTCGACGCTCGAGATCCACTCGCCGCCGGACTTGATGACGTCCTTCGCACGGTCGACGATCTTCAGGTAGCCCTCGGGGTCGACGGTGACGACGTCGCCGGTCCGGAGCCAGCCGTCCTCGAAGTCCTCCTCGTTGGCCTCGGGCCGTTCGAAGTACTCGGTGGTCACCGAGGGGCCACGGACGAGCAGTTCGCCGAACTCCTCGCCGTCCCAGGCGATCTCCTCGCCGTCGTCGTCGAGCACCTTGAACTCCAGTCCGGGGACGATGAGCCCCTGCTTGACGCGGTGGTCGACCTGCGTCTCGTAGTCGGCCGACTCCAGGTCGGATTTGAGGTGGGCGACACTGCCGATGGGGGCCATCTCGGTCATCCCCCACGCGTGGAGCAGTTCGATGTCGCGGTCGTCGAACCACTCGACCATCGACCGCGGTGCGGCCGACCCGCCGACGATGACGGTGTCGAGCGAGGAGATGTCGACGTCGTTGTTCTTACAGTAGTCCATCAGCCCCAACCAGACGGTCGGGACACCGGCGGTGATGGTGACGCCTTCCTCCTCGATGAGACCCGCGAGGTCGGCGGGGTCGGGCGAGGGGCCGGGGAACACCTGTTTCGCCCCCGCCGCAGTCGCGGTGAACGGCATCCCCCACGCGTTGACGTGGAACATCGGCACGACTGGCATGACGACGTCGTCGTCGGCCATCGGGATGCCCTGCGGAGTGAGCGACTCCATCGTGTGCGCCCAGAGCATCTTCTGGGTGTACTCGACGCCCTTCGGTCGGCCCGTAGTGCCCGAGGTGTAACACATCCCCGCCGGCTGGTCCTCGCTCACGTCCGGCCAGTCGTACTCGGTGTCGTGGCCCGCGATGAACTCCTCGTAGGCGACGACGTCGAGGTCCGTCTCCGGCACCTCCGAGGCCATCACGACGAACTGTTTCACGTGGTCGAACTCCGGGGACTGGACCGCGGGTTCGAGCGCCGGGAGCAACGAGGGGTCGACGAACAGCACCTTGTCCTCGGCGTTGTCGACGATGTAGCGGATGTGCTCGGCCGGGAGCAGCGGGTTGATAGTGTGGAGCTGTGCGCCCATCGACGGCGCGGCGAAGTAGGTCTCGAAGTGGAGATGCTGGTTCCAACAGAACGTCCCCACCCGGTCGCCCTCTTCGATGCCCAACTCGTCGAGAGCGTTCGCCAACTGCGCGACGCGGTCGGCGTACTCCGCGTAGTCGTATCGGGTGATTCCTTCGCTGGTCCGGGAGACGATCTCCTGGTCAGAGTAGAGTTTCTCCGCGCGCCACAAGAACGGTCGAAGTGTGAGGTCGGTGCCTCCTGGCATACGACGACAATGCGCGCGCCGTCACCTAACTGTTAGCACCGTTTCTAACGACGGTAACTAACTGCAATGCCCTCGCCGACTGGAATCAAGGCCGTCTCGAACTCGTCGTCCTCCCGGACTGCCTCGAGGTACTCGGCGATACCCCGAGTCGCCTCGGTCGTCTCGACGTCCTCACCCGCGACGAGTTCGACCAGCGCGTCGAACTCGATGGGGCCGGCGGTCATCGCGTTGTCCGCGACCACGACGCCACCGGGGGCGACCTGCTCGCGGACGGCCTCGAACGCCTCCGCGTAGCGCTCCTTCTCGTTGTCCACGAGGACGACGTCGAACGTGCCGTCGTAGCGCTCCAGCGTGTCGAAGGCGTCGCCCTGCTCGACGACGGTCCGGTCGTCGTAACCGCCGCGAGCCAGATACTCGCGGGCGCGTTCGCAGTTCTCGGCGTCGAACTCACAGCAGACGATTTCGCCGTCTTCGGGGATCGCTCCGGCGAACCAGTACGCCGAGTAGCCGAAGCCCGACCCGAACTCGAAGACGCGCTCGGCGTCGACCATCCGAGCGAGCACCTGCAACCAGCCGCCGACTGCGGGGCCGACGGTCGGGAACCCCGTCTTCTCGGCGTAGGCGTCCATCTCGGCGACGACCGCGTCGCCACGCGGGCCGACCAGTCTGGCGAACCGTTCGACGCGTTCGGGTACGACGTCGTTCATGCACGGCGCGTTCGACGGCGACGGCCAAAGTCGTATGCCCGCGAGCAGCCCGGCGAGTGGAATACACGAACGTGTACAGGTGCGTCGTCGAACGACCTAGTCGGTACACGTCGATGGGTTTAACTCGTCGCTCCGTTTGGCTCCGATAGCTCATGTCAGGGGTCGACGACACCGCAGGCGACGGTGAGGAGGGGACCGCGGACGACTCGCTCGTCACGTACGGTATCGAGGACAGACCACCGCTCCCGACCGCGCTGTTGCTCGGCGGCCAACACTACCTCACGATGGTCGGGGCGAACATCGCCGTCCCGCTCATCCTCGCGGGGGCGCTCGGCTTCGCCGACCAACCGGCCGTCCTCGGGAAGTTCGTCGGGACGTTCTTCGTCGCCTCGGGCATCGCGACGCTCGCCCAGACGACGTTCGGGAACCGCTACCCCATCGTCCAGGGCGCGCCGTTCTCGTTGCTCGCCCCGGCACTCGCCGTGGTGGCGGCCGCGCCTGCTCTCGGCGGGATGCCCGGGTGGCAGTCCAAGCTGTTGTTCTTGCAGGGGGCCATCGTCGCCGCCGCGCTCGCGGAGGTCGCCATCGGCTACTTCGGTATCGTCGGTCGCCTCCGGAAGTACCTCTCGCCGCTGGTGGTCGCGCCCGTCATCGCGCTCATCGGTCTCTCGCTGGTCGGTGCTCCTCAGATCGTCGACGTGCTTCCGAGCGTCGAGGGCGCACAGCAGAACTGGTGGCTCCTCCTGCTGACGCTCGGCCTCATCGTCCTGTTCTCGCAGTACCTCGGCGACCGGCGCAAGGTGTTCGACCTGTTCCCCGTCCTGCTCGGCGTCGTCATCGCGTGGCTCGTCGCCGCGACGCTCTCGGTGGTCGGGTTCTACCCGTCGAGCTCCTACAGCTACGTCGACCTGGGCGCGGTCACGGAGGGGCAACTGTTCTACGCCATCCACCCGCTCCAGTACGGGATGCCGCGCTTCGAGACGTCGTTCGTCGTCGGGATGTTCGCGGGCGTGCTCGCCTCCATCGTCGAGAGCTTCGCGGACTACCACGCCGTCGCTCGACTCTCCGGGGTCGGCGCGCCGAACGAACGGCGCATCAACAACGGCATCGGGATGGAGGGGCTGATGACCGCCTTCGCGGGCCTGATGGGCGCGTGTGGCTGTACCTCCTACTCCGAGAACGTCGGGGCCATCGGCATCACGGGCGTCGCCTCGCGGTTCGTCGTGCAGGTCGGGGCGGTGTTCATGCTCTTCGTCGGCTTCCTCGGGCCGTTCGGCCGCCTCATCGCGACCATCCCCGACCCCATCGTCGGCGGTCTGTTCGTCGCGATGTTCGGCCAGATCGTCGCGGTCGGCCTCTCGAACCTGAAGTACGTCGACCTCGACTCCTCGCGCAACCTGTTCGTCCTCGGGACCGCCATCTTCGTCGGCCTCGCGATTCCGCGGTACCTCTCGACTGCGGGCCGCGAGGGGTTCCTGACGGGGCTGGAAGGCGTCCCGCTCGTTGGCGAGGTGCTCGCGACGCCCGCGGTCGGCGGCACGCTGTTCGTCGTCGGGTCGACGAGCATGGCCGTCGGCGGCATCGTCGCGCTGTTCTTCGACAACACCATCCCCGGGACGCCCGAGGAGCGAGGCATCACCGCCTGGGAGGCGCTCGCGGAGGGCGAGGACGACTTCACCTCGCCGCTCGACCGCCTGCGCGACGCGCGCGGCGACACCACGACGAAGGCTGACTGAGTCCGCTTCTGCCTCGCGCACCCCACGTCGCCCCGACGTGCTCGGCGCTCCGGAACCACTTTCCTCGCCGCCGCCCCTCGTCGGGCCGTGACCGTTCTCCTCACCGGCTACGAACCGTTCGGCGAGTTCGACGAGAACCCGAGCGAACAGCTCGCTCGTCGCCTCGACGGCACGGCGGTCGCCGACCACGAGGTCGTCGGCTCCGTCCTCCCCGTCGAGTTCGACGGCGTCGGCGAGCGTCTCGCCGAACGAATCGACCGCCACGACCCGGCGGCAGTGGTCTGTACCGGTTTGGCGGCGGGTGCGACCGCGATTCGCCTCGAACGGGTCGGCGTCAACGTCGCCGACGCGGCGGGCACGCCCGACAACGCCGAGGCCGACCCGCTCGACGAACGCATCGACCCCACGGGGGCAGACGCTCACCTCGCGACGCTCCCGCTCGTCGAGACGGTCGAACACCTCCGTCGGCGCGGTGTTCCGGCGCGCGTCTCGAACACCGCGGGCACGCACCTCTGTAACGACGCGCTGTACTCGACGCTCGCCCACCTCCGAGCGACCGACCGCGACGTCCCGGCGGGGTTCGTCCACCTCCCCGCGACGCCGACCGTCGCCATCCGGAGCGCCGAGCACCCCGAACGCGGCGGGAGCGTTCCCGCGAGCATGGACCTCGACCTGCAGGCGGAGGCGCTGCGTCAGGTGTTCGCCGTGGCGCTGGCCGTGTCCTGAACTCCCCCGAGACTACTCCGCACCGGCGAGCGTCGCCAGTGCCCCGGTCAACACGCGCGTCGCCGCTTCGCAGTCCGCCCAGTCGGTCCACTCCCGGGGCGAGTGCGAGATACCGTCCCGAGAGGGGGCGAACAGCATCCCGGCGTCGGTGACGTTCGCGACGTACATCGAGTCGTGGGCCGCCCCGGAGTGCAGCGACAGGGTCTCGATACCTGCCGTCTCTCCCGCTGTCGCGAGTGCCTCCCGACAGCGCTCGGCCATCGGCGTCGGTTCGAGGTCGAAGCCGCGCTCGAACGTCGTCTCGACGCCGCGGTCGTCTTCGAGGCGGCCGAGTTCCTCGCGGGCGCGGTCACAGAGGCGGTTCATCGAGTCGTACTCGACGCTGCGGACGTCCAGGCCCGTGTCGACGCGCCCCGGAACGACGTTGGTCGCGTTCGGCGAGACGTCGAGCGACCCGACGGTCGCGACCGCTGCCAGGTCGGTCTCGACGCGCTCCTCGGCGGCCGCTTCCATCGCCAACACGAACTCGCTGGCCGCGGCGAGCGCGTCGGTCCGCTCTGCGCCCATCGGCGTCGCTCCGGCGTGGTTCGCCTCGCCCGTGACCGTCGCTTCGCAGTGAGTGATGCCCGTGATGTCGGTGACGACGCCGGCCTGCGCGCCCGCGCGTTCGAGGTCGGTGTGCTGTTCGACGTGGAGTTCGAGCCACGCGTCCCACTCGCTCGCGTCGAGACGACCCTCGCCGCGAAAGTCGATGGCGTCGAGGGCGTCCTTGAGTGTCCGTCCGTCGGCGTCGGTCAGCGCGAGCGCCTCCTCGACCGAACGCGCGCCGCTGGCGACCGACGACCCGAGCAGTCCGGAGGCGAACGTCGTCCCCTCCTCCTCGGTGAACGAGACGACCGCGACCGGGCGCTCCGGTGTCGCTCCGGCGTCCTGCATCGCCCGGACGGCTTCGAGCGCGGCGTAGACGCCGAGCGGGCCGTCGAAGATGCCGCCGTCGGGAACCGAATCGAGGTGGCTCCCCGCGGCGACGGGTGCGCCCGAGGCGGTCGGCGGAGACCAGTAGCCCGCGACGTTGCCGACGGCGTCGACGTCGACGGTCAGGCCCGCGTCGTCCATGCGCCCGACGAGGTACTCGCGGGCCTCGCGGTTCGCGTCGCTGCCGGTCGTGTTGGTCCGGCCGTGACCGTCGCTCTCGGTCGCGCCGAACGAACCGTTGCGTTCGATGTCCTCTCGGAGACGGTCGCCGTCGACGCGTTCGTCGGGCCGTGGTGACATGGCGCTCGGTTCGGCGAGCGAGGGGATACGCGTTCCGTCGTGGCGACGCGCAGGGAGTCGGTGGGCGCTGGTGTACCGACCGTGACTACGGGACGATGACCGCTCGCCCCTCAATCTCGCCGTGTTCGAGGCGTACGGCCACGTCGTTGATGTCCTCCAGGCCGTAGCGGGTCGTGCGAAGGTCGACGTCGCCCTGTTCGACCAGCGCGACGAGTTCCTGTAACTCGGTGTACTGGCCGACGAGCGTCCCGCGGTAGGAGAACTCGCCGTTGACCATCGCCTGGGCGGGTTCGTGGACGTGCCCGCCGTAGCCGACGACGTGGTGGTCCCCACCCGCCGCGACGACGTCCGGCGCGAGCGAGAGCGTCTCGTCCGCCCCCACGAAGTCCAGAACCTGCTTCACCCCACGGTCGTCGGTGAGCGCGTCCAGTTCCGCGGGGACGTCCTCGCTCGACGGGTCGAGCGTGTGTGCCGCGCCGAGTTCTTCTGCCAAGTCGCGGGCCTCGCCTTTGACGTCGAGAGCGACGATGGTCGCCGCGCTCATCGCGTCGAGACACTGGATTCCGATGTGGCCGAGGCCGCCGACGCCCACCACGACGGCGTAGTCGCCGGGCACCAGTTCCGCGACGGCCTTCTTGACGGCGTGATAGGCGGTGATACCGGCGTCGGCGTGCGGGGCGATTTCGGCGGGGTCGACGCCGTCCGGGAGCGGGATGACCGAACGCTCGGAGGTGAGTAACTGGTCTGCGAACCCGCCGTCCCTGGAGAGTCCCGGGAACGCGACGTCCTCGCAGTACATGTCCTCACCCTGCCGGCAGGGTCGACACTTCCCGCAGGTGACGACCGGGTGGCAGATGACCTGGTCGCCCTCCGCGACGGTCGTCACCTCCTCGCCGACGGCGGCGACGGTGCCCGCGTTCTCGTGGCCGAGCGTCATCGGGAGGTCCTGGGGCATGTACTGCTCCCACATCCCCTCGACGACGTGGTTGTCCGTCTGACACCAACCCGCACCTTCGACGTCGACGACGATGCCGCCCGACCGGTCGATTTCGGGCGCGTCGACCTCGTCGATTGAGAGGGCGTCGCCCATCTCGTCGGTGTACTCGTGGAGTCGTGCTGCTCGCATGGGTCACGCTACCAGTGGACGCTGGAAAACTGTCGGGGAGGCGGCAGTCGGTGACGTGACTCAGTTCGCGGAAGCGAGTCAGTCGTCTCTCCACTTGATGGAGCAGCCACGGGAGGGGAGGAACTCCAACTCGACGGGGTCGCCCGCGAGGACGCTGTCGATGGCCTGTCGGACGTAGAACTCGCTCGGTTCGTCGTCGGGGTTCAGCGCGTCGTCGAGGCGGCCGTGGTACGACAGGAGGAAACGTGGCTCCTCGGGGCCACCTTCGTTGCGGAACAGGAACGGGTCGGGCGTGCAGACCGCGCCGTAGTCACGGGCGACGTCCTGTGTCTCGTCGCGGAGATACGCGTCGTAGGCGACGGTACCCTCGCGGACGAGTTCGGTCATCCGGTCGAACGAGTCGTCGGGGTACTGCTCGGCGTCGTTGGGGTTGATGCCGACGACGGCGACGTCGTCGTACTCCGCTGCGAGGTCGTTGAGCAGGTCGAACTTCGCCTGCGCGTACGGACAGTGGTTGCAGGTGAACACCACCAACAGCGCCTCGTACTCGGCGAAGTCGTCGAGCGAGTAGCGCTCGCCGCTCGTGCCCGGCAGGTCGAAGGCAGGGGCCGGTTCGTCGCGGCCGATGGTCTGCTCGGACTCTTTCGTGACCATGCGCGCAGTACGGCGAGCGGGGACAAAGGGGTTGGTCCTTGCCTCGCCAGCGGTGGAGACGAGGCTGGTGAGTCGAGAGCGACGCGAGGAAGTGCGCGGTTCAGTCGGCGACGACGGGGGTCTCGCCGTCGACGTCGTCGCTCGGGTCAACGTCGCGCGGGGCCACCTGCGCGGCCAACTGCTCGGTGGAGAGACCGGCCTGCTTCGCGGCCTGTTCGAGCGTCAGTGTGCCCGCCTCGTAGAGCGTCGTAGCCGTCTGGACGGCGTGACTTCGCATACCCGTGGTGTCCGTCCAAAGACCTATAATTGTATCGTGAGGTTATATCTCACTAAGGGGGTACAAGGCTGCTCGTCGGTTCTGGTCGGTCCTAGAATCTGTCGAGTCAGCGGTCGGTTCCCAGCGCTCCGTCTTCCGTCGCCGAGGGTGGTCCGAGTCGCGACCTCGCGTCCGCAAACCCTGCGGCCGCCGGTAGGGCTAACTGGCCGACGCTCCCCTCTCGGCCATGGACCGCGACGAACTGCTCGACCTGCTGTCCGAGGACGCCCGAACGCCGGTCGCCGACCTCGCACGGATGTTGGACGCCGACGAGGAGACGGTCCGTGCGGAACTCGACGCGCTGGAGGCGGAGGGCGTCGTTCGGGGCTACCGCGCCGTGGTCGACCCGGGTCGCACCGCCGACGAACGCGTCGAAGCGGTCGTCGAACTCGACGTCACCCTCGACCGCGAGACGAGCTACGAGGACATCGCCCGCCGACTCACCAAGTTCGACGAGGTGGTCGGCCTACGCCTCGTCAGTGGCGACTACGACTTCGCGGTCGACGTCGAAGCCGACTCGATGCGTGAGGTCTCGCGGTTCGTCAGCGACCAGATCGCGCCCGTCCCGGAGGTGACGAAGACGGTGACGCACTTCGTGATGCAGACGTACAAGGAGGCCGGCATCGCGTTCGAAGACGGTGAGGACGACGACCGCCTCTCCGTGACGCCATGAGCGAGTTCGACGTCTCCGAGCGGGTCGCTTCGGTACCGCCCTCGGGCATCCGGAAGTTCTTCGAGTTGGCCGAGGAACGCGACGACGTCGTCTCGCTCGGAGTGGGCGAACCCGACTTCACTGCGCCGTGGCGCGCCCGAGAGGCCGCCATCGACTCGCTCGAACGCGGTCGGACGTCCTACACCGCCAACCGCGGGACCCGTGAACTGCGCGAGGAGATCGCCCGCTACGTCGAGCGCTTCGACCTCGACTACGACCCCGACGACGAGATTCTCGTCACGGCGGGCGCGAGCGAGGCCATCGACCTCGCCTTCCGCGCGCTGTGTGACCCCGGCGACGGTGTCGCCATCGTCCAACCGTCGTACGTCTCGTACGTCCCCGGCGTGCAGTTCGCGGGCGCGGAGCCGATTCCGGTGCCGACCCGCGCCGAGGACGGGTTCGCGCTCACACCGGAGGTGCTCGAGCGTTCGGGGGCGGCCGACGCCGAGATGCTCGTGCTCTGTTACCCGAACAATCCGACGGGGGCGACAATGGACCGGGAGGGGCTGGAAGCCGTCGCAGCGTTCGCCCGCGAGCACGACCTGACGGTGCTCTCCGACGAGATTTACGCCGAACTCACCTACGAGGGCGAGCACGTCTCCATCGCGTCGCTGCCGGGGATGCGCGAACGGACGGTCGTGTTCAACGGCTTCTCGAAGGCGTACGCGATGACGGGCCTACGACTTGGCTACGCCTGTGGCCCGGCCGACGCCATCGGGGCGATGAACCGCGTCCACCAGTACACGATGCTCTCTGCCCCGACGACCGCCCAGCACGCCGCGCTGACCGCGCTGCGAGAGTGCGACGAGGAGGTCACGTCGATGTGCGCGCAATACGACCGTCGCCGTCGGTTCGTCCTCGCTCGGTTCCGCGAGATGGGTGTCGAGTGCCCCGAGGCGACCGGCGCGTTCTACCTATTCCCCGAGGCACCGGGTGGTGACGCCGAAGCGTTCGCCGAGGGGTTGCTGGAAGCGGAGGGCGTAGCCATGGTCCCCGGCGACGCGTTCGGGGCCGGTGGTGCGGGCCATCTCCGTGTCTCCTATGCGACAGGAATGGACGACCTCCGGACTGCGATGGACCGCCTCGAACGCTTCCTCGACAATCACTGAGGCTGTCCCACGTGGGTAGCCCCCACGTGAACAGTTCTCATTTCTGCTTGAGACGTTTTGATAATTAGACGCAAACCTTTTTGTGGACTAAACATATCGCGAAACATGGCTATTAAGGACGTCCTACCGGGCACCGACGAGGACGCTCAGGAGGACTCGTCGGACGAGGCGTCCGTCCCCGGTGACGCCGCAGTTTCGGTTGGCGAGTACACCTGGGAGGACTACAAGCGCGAGTTCTACTTCGATGAGGAGGGCAACCCGCCGACTGACGACGAAGAGCGGGTCGTCCCGTTCGACAAGGAAGACGCCCTGGGGTTCGACCCCGAGGCGCTGGGCGGGATGCTCGCTCACGGTGAGTCGGCGGCGAACTTCATGCTGGACCACGAGGCCGAGCAGTCCGTCCAGGTCGCCGAGGAACTCGATGAGGACGAGTTCTTCTCGACCGTCGAGGGACACACCACCGTCTCGAACCGCTACGACATGGAGAAGACGGTCCCCTTTGAGAAGAAGTCACACTTCGAGGAGGTCGACCGCTACTGGGTGAACAAACCCCACGCCTTCGTCGTCATCTTCCACTCCACGAAAGAGAACGAACAGAAGTACTACGTCGTCGAGCCGTACCTCACGGACATCGAGCGGGATCTGATGGAGTTCCTCTCGGGGAAGCTGAAGACCGCCATCAAGTACTCCGACGACGACGTCATCGTCCAGGGCAGCGACGAGTCGCGTGCCGACGTCATCGAACGCGAGACCCAGCGACTGCTCGACCGGTACGACCTGTTCGACGGCGACATCACCGCCTTCGCGGCCGACGAACCACAGGTGGCCGACGACGGGTTCGTCGCCCAACTCAAGGAGCTGTTCGGGTTCGAGCAGGAACTGGTCGTCCACGACGGCGAACTCGACGGCATCGCGGCCCGCCCGGAGCCCGCCTTGCTCGAAGAAGATTCGCCGACGCTCACCGAGTACCAGGTCGAGAAGATACTGTACTACCTCCGTCGTGACTTCGTCGGCTTCGAGCGTATCGACCCCATCAAACACGACATCAACATCGAGGACGTCTCGTGTGACGGCTACGAGTCACCCGTCTTCGTCTACCACTCCGACCACGAGCAGGTCATCTCGAACGTCTACCACGGCACGCAGGAACTCGACGACTTCGTCGTGAAGATGGCTCAGCGCTCGGGCAAGGGTATCTCGAAACGCCAGCCACAGGTCGACTGTACGCTTCCCGATGGCTCACGTGCCCAGCTCACGCTCGGCAAGGAGGTCTCGGACCACGGGACGAACTACACCATCCGACAGTTCAAGGACGTCCCGTTCACACCTATCGACCTCATCAACTGGAACACGTTCTCCCTGGAGGAGATGGCGTACCTCTGGCTCTGCATCGAGAACAACAAGAGCCTCATCTTCGCGGGCGGGACGGCATCTGGGAAGACCACCTCGCTCAACGCCGTGAGCTTGTTCATCCCCTCGAAGTCGAAGATCGTCTCCATCGAGGACACGCGTGAGGTCGAACTGCCCCAGCGAAACTGGATTGCTTCGGTGACGCGTCCCTCCTTTTCCGACGACGGGAAGGGCGACGTCGACGAGTTCGATCTGCTCGAAGCTGCACTGCGCCAACGCCCCGAGTACATCGTCATGGGTGAGATCCGTGGTGAGGAGGGTCGCACGCTGTTCCAGGTCATGTCGACCGGTCACACCACGCTGACGACGTTCCACGCCGACTCCGTTGGCGAGGTCATCAAGCGGTTCACGACAGAACCGATCAACGTCTCGAAGACGATGTTCACAGCACTCGACCTGGTGAGCATCCAGACCTCCACCCGAGTGAACGGCAACAAGGTCCGCCGGAACAAGTCGCTGACCGAAATCAACAGCTACGACCCGGAGAACGACGAGATCAACGTTCAGGACGTCTACCAGTGGCAGGCCGAGACCGACGAGTACCTCCGGATGGGCGAGTCCAACACCATCGAGGAGATCAAGTTCGACCGCGGGTGGAACCAGGACAAGCTCGAAGAGGAGCTGTTCAAACGCAAACTCGTCCTCGCGTACCTCATCGAGGCGCGGTTGAACACCTACACGCAGGTCGCGGCGACGCTCCAGGCGTTCATCAACGACCCCGACACCATCCTGCGGCTCATCGCCAACGGCGACCTTGAAGAGAGTCTGCTCGACCTGCAAGAGATGGAGTCGGTCAGCATCGACATCGACCCGGAGAAAGAGGAGATGGTCCCCCGGCCCGACCCGACGTTAGAGGTGCTCGGCGAGGCCGAAGAAATCCTCACGCAGGCGACTCCACTGCTCCGGGAGTACAGCGGCGAGGAGGTGACGGTCGACGAGTTCGCCGAGGCGCTGTCGGGGGTGGACGACGACGAGGAGGCGTTCGGCGGCTTCCGACCGAAAGGAGGCGATGAATGAGCACCGAGACGGCCGGTGGACAGGTTGGCTCGAACAGCCTCGGCGACGCGTTCTATCCGCTGTACAAGGCGCTGTTCGACGAGGAGGGTGACTTCACCGCCTCCATCGAGCGAAAACTCGCGCAGGCGCGGATGGCCCAGACCGTCGAGATGTACCTCTCGCAGGCGCTCGCCGTCGGCGTCCTCGCTGGCGGGCTGCTCTGGCTGGTCGGGACGCTCGGCGTGTTCATGGTGTTTCAGCTGTTCGTCACCCAGACACCGACGCTGCTCGGCCTCCCGCTCGAAGGCCAGACGCTCGAACTCGTCAACGCGGTCAAGATACCAGCGCTCATCCTCGTCGGTGGCCTGGTGTTCGGTGCCATCGGCTTCGGGATGGGCTTCGGCTCGCTGCTCGCGGTGCCGTACTTCAAAGCCGGCGAACGGAAACGGAACATCAACGTCCTGCTCTCCGACGCGACGTCGTTCATGTACGCGCTGTCGGTAGGTGGGTTGAACCAACTGGAGATCCTCGAGGCCATCGCGATGGCCGACGACACCTACGGCGAGGTGTCGAAGGAGTTCCAGTCCATCATCCGCGAGACGCAGTACTTCGACACCGACTACCGCAACGCTGTCCGCAACCAGGCGCTCCAGACGCCGAGTGACGAACTCAGCCAGTTCCTGACGGACATGCTTTCCATCATCGACTCGGGGGGGAACATGACGAACTTCCTCGAAGACCAGAAGGAAAAACAGATGCGGACCTCCAAGCAAGAACAGGAGACCGTCCTGGAGACCCTCGAACTGTTCGGGGAGATGTTCATGACGCTGTCGCTGTTCCCGCTGCTGTTGCTGATCATCCTCGTTATCATGTCGATGATGGGCCAGTCCCAGACGGACATGCTCTACCTGACGGTCTACGGACTCATCCCGCTCATCGGCGGGGCGTTCCTCATCCTCATCTCGACGGTCGTCCAGGACGAGGTCGGCGACGGCTACCTCCACGAGGAGGGGACCGCCGAGCGCACCTCCGACGGCCTGTTTAGCCTCGGCCTCGTCGAGCGCTACACGGGCGAGCACAGCGTCTTCGACCGTATCAAGAGCCGTGAGGGGACCTACGAGACCGGTCGGATGCTCAAGCGGCCCCACATCTTCTTCCGGGATCACCCCCTGACGGTGTTGTTCCTGACGATTCCGGCGTCGTTCGTCTTTCTCGCGTTTTCTGTACTCGGCGGGTTCGCCCCGCTATCACTCGCGGAGATGAAGGAGGCTCCCGTCCGCGGGACGTTCTTCTGGCTCTACCTCCCGCTGTACGTCAACGGCATCCCACTGGCCATCTTCCACGAGTGGAACGTCCAGCACCGACGCAGCATCACGGCGAAACTCTCGGAGAACCTCCGAAAGCTTTCGTCGGCCAACGAGACCGGGATGACGCTCTTGGAGTCTATCAAGTCGGTCTCGGACACCTCTACCGGCCGGCTCGCAGACGAACTGGACACCATCCACGCGAAGGTGAACTACGGGACGAGCCTGAAGAACGCCCTCTATGAGTTCAACAACAAGTACCACATCCCGCGGCTCGCACGGACGACGAAGCTCATCGCGAAGGCTCAGGAGGCGTCCAGTCAGATTACGGCCGTGCTGACAACGGCCGCACAGGCCTCGGAGAACCAGGACGATATCGCCCGGGACCGCAAGTCCCGAACGCGGATGCAGGTCGTCATCATCATCATGACGTTCCTGACGCTGCTCGCGGTCATGGCCATCCTCAAGGTGAAGTTCCTCGGTGTGATGGCTGACCTCGCCACACAATCCGGTGGTGGTGGCAGCGCTGGCTCCGAGGCCGTCTCCGGGTCGTCCGGTGGCCTTGGTGGTGGTGGTGGGTTCGCAGAGAATGTTGACGTCCCGCTGATGGACATGTTGTTCTTCCACGCGGTGACGTTCCAGGCTATCGTCTCGGGTGTCGTTGCGGGGTACATCCGCGACGTGAGCATCCTCGCCGGGGTGAAGTTCCTCGTCATTCTGCCGACGTTCGCCTTGGTGGTGTTCTTATTCATATGAACCGGGACCGCGGGCAGACGACGCTCGATTTCGCTATCGGCGTGAGCGTGTTCCTCCTCGCCGTTGCGTTCGTTTTTTCGTTCATCCCTGGGATGGTCCAACCGTTCGCGGACAGTGGGCAAGAAGATATGACCGTCTCAAATCGGTTAGCAGACCGTCTGGCGACTGATGTTCTGACGAGTGGTGAACCGTATATCCTCGACAAATCGTGTACAATGTCATTTTTCGAGGAAGATGCTCCAGCGGACGTCCCGAACTACTGTGCGTTCGAGGGCGGTGGGGTTGAGGATGTACTTGCCCTCGACTTACGAACGAATGTCCATGTCTCCTTGACTGGTGACCTCAACGACGACGGAACCGAGGAGTCATACACCGCTGGCGATTCGATTCCGGCCTCGGGTTCGACGACGACGGCAACCCGCCGTGTCACAGTGGATGGAACCCCTACGAAACTGGTGGTGAAGGTATGGTAGACCGAGGACAGGCTCACACGCTCGAAGCGGTCATGGCGGGTGTCTTGCTGCTTGGAAGCCTCGTCTTCGCGTTGCAGGTGACTGCTGTGACACCGCTCTCTGCGAGTACGTCGAGCCAACACATCGAGAACCAGCAGGCAGCGACTGCAGAGGGGGTCCTCGCTGCGAGTCTCGACGACGGGTCACTGAAGCGTGGATTGTTGTACTGTAATCCCGGTGCCGAGGGTGTTCAAGAACCTCGGTTCTTGGAGTCCGGAAGTCGGCAGTTCTACACTGATGTCCCGGAGACCGACAAGGGACCGACCGGGTTCGGAAAGAAACTCGAAGCGGCGTTCGGCTCGCAGTCAGTTGCGTACAACGTCGAACTCGTCTACGACGATGGGTCGGGGTTCGTCCGACGCAAGATGGTGTACCAAGGGAATCCGAGTGACAACGCGGTCACCGTTGCTCGAACCGTCACGCTCCTCGATACGGACTCTTACAGCGAGAGCACAGACGGTGACGGGGAGTTAGAAGTCTCAGACAAAACACTCAGAGACATTGAAATAGATGCCTCCGACGCGGACCATGCGACCTGCTACGGGGAGACGGACACCACCGACAGTGGTGTCCACAAAGTGGTGAAAGTGGAGGTGACCGTATGGCGGCAGTGAGAGAGCGAGGCCAACTCATCTTAGTCGGTGGGTTATCTCTCGCAGTCGTACTTGTCGCAATCGCGTTAGTAATGAACGCCGCGATTTACACCGAGAGTCTGGCGAGTCGTGATGACGCCGGAGAACTGGGTAAACCCGCCTCGATAGAGTCGGATTTGTCGGCGGCAGTCGAATCGATGATGCTGAATGACTTCTCGGAGTCGGAGATATCCGATGGTGTAGGTGAGTTCAGTTCTTCGTCCGCGTACTTCGCTGCGCAGGACGGTGCGATAACCTCGGCCAGTGTTCAGTCGACAAATGCAGGTACTTTGGTCACCGATTCGAGTGGGTCCTTCGTGAGTGCCGACGGCGACGCCTCGTGGACGGTCGTTGACTCGAAGCCTGTTCGGTCCTTCGAGATGACGGTCAACGAGGATAGCCTCGGGAGTGCCTTCGAAATGGAGGTCACGAGCCCGGGGGGTGACCCGTGGACGATTGACTTCTCCGCGAGCGGCGATACGCTCACGATGACATTCGACGACACGGAGACGACCGTCACGTGTTCCACGACACCCGACAGTGAGGAGGATGCAAAGATATCGTTCTCCAGTGGACGGCTGGGCGGTTCACAGTGTGTGCCAATGAAACGCCTGTTCTCTGGTGAGTCCGTGTATAAGATTCGATTCGTTGGAGGTGACGCGGCGGCGGGGACGTACTCGCTCGTCGTCGACGAGGATGTGACCACGATGGAAGACTACGACGACGATGGCGACGATACCGAGACTGATTATGGGTCCGATTCGGGCGACCCGACGGTGGCCGAGGAGCTGTACTCGGTAGAGCTCTTGCTTGAGTACGACTCTCCTGAAATCCAGTACGAGACGACGGTTGTGGTAGCACCAGGTGAGAACGATGACTGACGAACGTGCCGTTTCGACGACCGTCGGCTTCGTGACGACACTCGGTGTCGCGAGTATCCTCATCTCGGGGCTGCTGATTGCAGGAGGTGGGTTCGTTGACGATCAGCGTGAGCGAACAATTCGGTCCGAAATGCAGGTTATCGGCCAGCAGGTCGCCTCGGACATCGATGCAACTGACCGACTCGTGCAAACGGGTGAGAGCGTCTCCGAACTGCGGGTAACGCATCAACTCCCTGACCGCGTCACAGGCGCACAGTACTCCATAGAAGTGGATAACTCTGGTTCACAGACGAGGTTGAAGCTATCAAGTGACGACCCCGACGTCACTGTCTGGGTGCAGTTCGACGCGCAGACGGAGGTTGTCGGTGAGCGGTTCACTGGCGGCGACCTCGTAATTCGATACGCCGACGCCGATCTTGACGGTGATTTGGAACTGGAGGTGACGGGACGATGACCCGCAGCCGTGGGGTCAGCGAAGTCGTCGGGTTCATCCTCGTGTTCTCACTCGTCACTACGACGGTTGGGGTTGTGTACGTCGCCGGATTCGACGGACTCACCAACGCACGTGACGCCGAGCGAATCAATAACGTCGAACGGGCGTTCGACGTGATGGCCCACAACATCGAGGACATCGACCGAGACGGTGCCCCTGGTCGATCCACGGAGATTAAGCTCGCCGATGGGCAGATATCGTTCAGTGAAGAGACGACCGTCAAGTGGTGTTGGGATAACGACCCAGATACAGACTACGACAATCTCTGTGACCCAGCAGACACGACGACGATGCACTCTGAGACGCTTCAACCGGTCATATTCGAAGCAGAAGGCACACAACTCGTCTACGAGAACGGCGCCGTTATTAGAGAGCAGCGTGGTGGTGCGATACTCGTTCGCGAGCCACGGATGTTGTTCCGTGATTCGACCGAGAGATCGGTTATCATCCCCACTATCGACCTCAATGCGCAGGGCAAGTCGAACGTCGCAGGGGATACGACGATGCTCGTCCGGACCCAACTACAGGCAGGACAGGGCGCTCGCAAGTGGCTCGACCCATCACCAGTGACTAGCGAGCGGAAGATTCGCTACACGATTCAGACGACCCCGAATCGAGCAGGCGCATGGGAACGATATCTCGAAAATAGAATATCATGGGAATCCAACGCCTGTGAGATCGTTGGCTCAGGTAACGTCAAGTGTGATTTTACTGCGGATCAGATGCTGTTTCGTGTCGTGCGCATCGATGTAACGTTCGCCTGAATCCATTCATGGCAACACACTTTTGTTTCCGTCTAAACTGCTTAGTCTCGAACCGAGCGACTGCCACAGAAGTCCGTCGTCTGCCAGACGGACTGAGTGCAGATTACCGGCGGCTCTCGACGAAACGCGTTCAGTAGCGCCCCGTCGTCGTCTCGATGGCTGGTTCCGTCGGTTCCGTCGGCGCACGTCGTGGTCAATGAGTCGACGGAGAGTGAACCGCTTCACAATCAAGGTGTCATTGGGGGGGGGGTTCGTTCTACGTCGATATCGTCGAGTGATCCTCGTAGATTCGGGTCACACAACATTGCGTGACTCGCAGCCATCGCTTCGACCGTGTCTTCTATCGGAAATGTCCACGGAATAGAACGTCGATACATTTCCGGAGAACTCCAGCAATCGTTTGGCCTTCGAGTTTCTATTGAATGGATTTTCGTAGTAGTACGCATCCCTACAATCGCTCGTGTCCCATGCTGTCGGTAGCGGGATGTCACGCGAGGACGTGAAAAAGGTACTCGAAGCCCTCATGCCCAGATATCCAAGTCATTCCTCGTGGTCAGTGGCTCTCCTCAATTCGAACCAGAGGAGTGGACACGCCGTACGGTTCGACTCTCGTAGACGCTGATACAGGAGTGTGGTTAACTCGCTTTGGTCCTTTGACCAACGTCGTTGTCCGTCACTCGTACTCTATTCGTGGAACAAACGAATCGTCCGGACGGACGGCAGCGAGAATCTTAGACGAGGGGTACCACGACCACTAGCGGTTACTCGAACCTGACCTTAACTTCGTTCTCGGAGACGTGCAGGTACGTGATAACGTCACTGCCAGTGTATATAATGTTGTTACCGTTGGACGATGGTTCGTTGACGGAGTTTCCGTGGTTCCCGTCTGTCGAACGGAGGTCGAAGGTTGGTGCGAAGTGGTTGAAGTAGTGTCGTATAATCAGATCAGCGGACGCATCGCTTCCGACAGTGTAGGTGACATCCGCGTTATCACCCTCAAAATGGTCGAACACGACGGGGTCTTGGAGCGATATGCTGTTTGGATTCGAGGCAACCAAGTTGCTCGCTGTGACTGATTCGTAGTTCATCGACGGCGTCGAATCGCCGATGAGGTCGAGCTCAATTTTGGGTGTCGACCCACTGCAGTCAACCGTGTATGCGTTCTCCGCGTGCCAACCCTGGTACGTTTCACCACCATCGTGGTAGTAGATAGTCAGATCGGCGGCATCTCCGCATCCACCGCTCCCTTGCATCTTGAGGTTGATTTCCATCTCTTGACCTCCCGAGTGGACGTACATCGACCAGTCGAGGCTTGAGAAATGGTCCTGTGTCCTGTCGATTGGTCGGAGAGTCACAGCGAGGTCTTTCAGACCGTCGCCGTCTTGCATCGACGGTTCCAGACCCCGTACTTGGAACGGATTGTCTTCACTCGGGAGGTTGAACTCACCTTGGTGACCTAAAGTAATCAGTTCCGCTGTGACGGTTTCTGCCCCGTGATCTACGTCAATGACGCTTCCTTCTGTCCTTGAGTTGAAATACTCCTCCCATCCTTGGTAGTATTCGCTCTGAATTGTGACTATTATCTGCCCGTTACTCGCGGGGTTGGTGTACTGCTTTGTCGAGTTATCGACGTAATCGGTGTTGGAATTTGGGTAGATGGTCTCGGTCGATGTCGCTCGCTCAACAACTGCCGTCGGTGACCCTGAAGCCGAGTCCTCCCCGGTGACAGTTACGACCGGGAGGGTGAGTGTCGACCCTTCGTAATGAAACTCGGGAGGCGAGACCATTTGCGTGTTTCCGTCCTGATGACGCCAGACGCCACCGCCCTGGTACGCTATCTCTGTGTCTCCGTTTTGGTAGACGACAGCTCCGAGAGGCCCTGAGTATATGTCCTCATCATCATCGTAGTTTCCATCGTCGGTCTTGTCGTCGTCACCGTCAGAATCGTCGCCATCGTGGTTCACGTGTGTGACGGTAATCGTGCCTTCACCCTCAACCACCTGATAGTTTCCTGATGAATGCCCGAGCGAGAGTTCTTGTAAGCTTTCTGCGCCAAGTGCAACTTGCGCAGCCCGCGAGTCGAACTGAGCCATCGACTGTTCGGCACGCTCAAGTGTTGATTGCCGCTCTGTGTCCTCGAGTGCGACCGAACCGAGAGCGACCACGCTCGTCATTCCAATCACGACCATTCCGAGGATGAGCACGTACCCAACCGTCGACGACATCCCTCGAGAACGACTGGTCCATTTTTCAGAGATATCTCGACGACTCATTGTATTGTTTTTGAGAACTACTTGGTAATAAACTAATTGGCTACCTTGCTCAGAAAGGAGATGGGGGATCAAACACACATGCGGAATGTCAGAGAAATTTGAATAAGGGTGTCTAGAGTGTCATAGTCTGACTCAGGAAGGCGTTAAGTATGTTTGACTTGCTACACCGTAGCACAATGGCAAAACAGACCCTCAAAGACGTGAGTCACACACCACCGACCGGCGAGCCAGTCGACACAGTCTGGGAGCGAGGTAACGAACGAAACGAGTAACGGCGACGGTCGCGACCGGTCTCTCCAACGAACATCAACGGTGAGCCATAGTGCTCGACGGCGACCGACAGAAGTTTGAGGAGCGTGATGACGCCTTTCTGACCCAGGAGTGCATTTACAGCGGCGGACAAAGGGACTTGGTCAACCATTGAACAGCCGCGCCGTCTCAAGAAAGACTCCGTTCGACGCGATTGCGGTGAGAACTGATGACCAAAGTTGCTGATTTGCACCTTCAGGAGACCGTGTGATGTCAGTCGAAACTGAGGTGGTGACCTACTCGTTGTAGCGCTCAACTGGTCCAACGGACCTCTCTAAGACGAGTCTTTCGAGGGCAAAAACATCTAAAAGACTGTAATAACTTTCTGGACGATACTCTCGACCCGCGCCGCTTGAAGCGGTCTCGGTCCCACACTCAGCTCAACTCCCGGTAGATACGTGCAGTATAGCGATTGTGCAGTTGCTGAGGGTCGTGAGTAAGGGGGTGCTGTGGGAAGACACGTCGCCCGGCCAACCATTCTACTGAAACGCTTGAATTCGGGCATCTGAGTGGACTGCATGCGACCGAAATCACGGCTGTAGCGAGGTGAGTGAATACTAAAACCGCTATACGCAACCGGGTTGTGGAACTGAACTCTCCCCCAATCTGTGCATTGAATCGCCACCGAGAGGGCATCTACATAAATCGAGTATCGCCTTCACACAGCGTATTTGAGCCTTCTACACGGCAGATAGCACTCTACACCCACAGCACCGGATGACAGAAACAGCCCGGATTTCACACCACAAAATCGCTATACGGAGCGAATGTGTGGAAAATTCTCTCGCTACGTTGACTAATATTCATTCGAACAGTCCTGCGTCCGGCCAACCAGTTCCGACTCGGAAACTCCCTTGGGAGGGGATTGAGGCTCTCTATCGGTGCTTTGTCCGTTTATCGGTCTGTGTGTGGGTAATGTCAATCGGCCGTTGGTACACCCGCTCTGGATGGGCTGAACTGCACAGACTCGTTGTACATCTATTCTACCGGGGTTCCAGCCATGTGTGGAACTTCGTCTCTGTGTACTGTTATGAACGTAATCGTCTGCTCCCGTCTCGTCACTCTAAGGTGAGTTCTTCACAGCGTTCATCGGGTGTTTCAGAGACACGTTTTCACCCTAGATACCAGAGGTCGGCACACGATGTTCGCTTGAGACAGTCAGGTGCTCCGTCTATCGAGGATGTTTGAGGATGACCGAGCACCTGCCACTCCCATCTCGTTGTGTGCTGTTTGATTCCAGTGAGCGTCGTCGTACATCATATCTCTCAGCGGGTAGTAGCGTGGATTGTCGACGTAGTATGCATTTTCGTCGAGGGCACAGGCAACTGCCTGTGCGTTCGAGATTCCACACCGTTCTGCAGTCGAGATCTGTGAGCCATAGACGACAAACGGGAGGTTCGGATATCGAAGTGACTCTCGATATCGGCCGAATAGACCCTGCAGTGACGAGAGATACCTGTTCGGTTCGACTCCGCGTTTCGCATCGTTGCCACCTTGACACCAATGGACCATTCGGAGATTCGGGGAGTACCCCGCTTTTTTGAGCTCACCCAGTGCCTCCGTCGTCCACCGAATCGAGCGCTCAAACAGCGTCCCACTTGGACTCCAATTGCCGTTTCCGGTGTCTCCCGTCTCTGTAAGACCTGTTGCGCCTTTCGCGGTCTGGATAATGCAGATCTCACGTCTCGTCGCTGCATGGAGCGTGGTTACGAACGACGGCCATGCTGCTTCCATGACCTTCTTGCTGGTTCCCGATGACATTTCGACCAACGACGATGAGTCTGGTGGGTAGTAATACTGTCCAACCCCCGGCTCAACAGATGGCCACGTTGCATTACGATCGTCTGGATCACCGAGCGCGTTGCTTTGCCCGGCGATAACGAACACGTCGATATCACCATCGAGAGAGTCAGTTATTTCTCTTTTTCGGAGTTCCCGGTCTTCAGGACATGTGCCATCTGTGGCCCCATCTCGATTAGTGAGTTCAGAACCACCAACCGCGTCATCTGGTGGTTTCTCCATCCCAGGCGATCCATACTGTGAGGTTCCGGCCATCGACTGGTCGGACGAATCGAAATCAAGTGAGTGCCACTCGCCCGCGGCCTCTTCCCACCGGAAGATGCTGTTACTGTCCGTGGCGTAGTACATTGCGCCGTCGAACGGCCCCGATTGTGGGCGATTGGCGTCACTGCCGGGCTCAAGGAGCATGGTTCGAAGCTTGCGCCGGCTCGCTTCTTCGAGGCGCTCTGTGTCAATGCACTGGTCGCACTCAGCGTCAGATCCTTCATTCAACAGGAGAAAGCCGCCCCATCGCGCCCGTGGTGAATCCGAGTTATCAGCCATGAATGTCGTCGACCACCTACGACTGACGGGGTCGTCTCTCTTCTATTTAGGGAGAATCAACGAGGAAGCCTCGTGCTTCAGAGCGGTGGGAGGACGTCAAGAGACGAACAGAGAGCTATGGACGTGCCGAGAGTTGAACCCGGAGGAAGATGGTCCTCTCGTTTCGCTCGGTGCTGCGACTTCCAGGCCAGGGCTTCAAATCCCGCCTGCATCGTACACACCTTCGGCTCGCGAGTTTGCTCGTCGGAGGAATATGGACTTGCCGGGATTTGAACCCGGGGCCTCTCCCATGCCAAGGGAGTGATCTGCCACTGATCTACAAGCCCGCACTGCAACCCAATCTTTCCGAGGACCGTACTTAATCCCATCGAACCGTGTAGCCCGTGCGTGACACCGACGCTCACGGCGTTGAGAGTAGCAACCCTTTTGCGGGTGACACACCGAGTCGCCGGTGGGAACAGCACAGCCGCATATCCGACATCGCCACGGTCGCCCGTCTCGGGCACTCTTCCGTGGCTTGGGAGTGTGGACGTGCACTGGGCCAGGTTGGCCCGTAGCGGTTCGTGCAGTTCCAATTCAGCCTATGGCACGAATGCACACCCGCCGTCGAGGGTCGTCCGGTTCGGACCGCCCCACGGCAGACGAACCACCGGAGTGGAGCGACGTAGACGCCGACGCCATCGAAGAGCGCGTCGTGGACCTGAAAGAGCAGGGCCACGACCCCTCCCAGATCGGCATGAAGCTGCGCGACGAGGGCGTTCAGGGAACGCCGGTCCCCAACGTGAAGTTGGCGACGGGCAAGAAGGTCACCGAGATTCTCGACGAGAACGACGCTTCGGACGACCTGCCCGAGGACCTGCGGAACCTGTTCGAGCGGGCCATCCGCCTGCGCGAGCACATGGACGCGAACCCCGGCGACGCGCAGAACAAGCGCGCACTCCAGAACACGGAGTCGAAGGTCCGCCGTCTGGTGGACTACTACCGCGGTGACGTCCTCGCGGAGGACTTCAAGTACACGTACGACGTCGCCAAGCGACTCCTCGAGGAGTAAGCCGACATGTCCGCCGCCGACCACCCCGAGGACGCCTCGACCGCCAGTGACGTCGCCGCGCGGTGCCGTGACGCCGAGTTCGTCAGACTCGTCGCCACGCCCGACGGTGACGCGCTCGCGGCGACAGGCATCCTCGCCAGCGCGCTCGCTGCGCGTGACGTCGCGTTCCAGACGAGCGTGACATGGTGGCCGGCGACCGACTCGGAGGCCGACCTCACCGTCTCCGTCGGGGCGACGGGCGGCGACGTGTCCCTCACGGACACGACGCTCGCGCCCGCCGCCGCCGACGTCGCGACCGAACTCGACGCCGACCCCGACGCGACGCTCGCGCTCGCGGGGGCCGTGGCCGCCGGGGACGACCCCGGCGAGCACGCCGCGCTCCTCGACGAGGCGGGTCTCGACCGCGACCCCGGCATTGCCGGACCGGCCGACGACGTCGCAGACGCGATGGCACACACCACGCTGGCACACGCGCCGTTCTCGGGTGACCCCGAGGAGACCGCCCGCACACTCGCGGGCGTCGACCGCGAGGGCCGCACCCTCGCCTCGCTGTTCGCGCTCTCGGTGCTCGAAACCGGGGCGCGCTACGCGGGCGAGGCCGTCGAACGAGCGCTGCACCCGTACGCGCTCGCCGACCGGTTCGCGATGGCGACGCTCGCGGGGTACGCCGACGTGCTCGACGCGACTGCCCGGGTCCGCCCCGGGACGGGCGTCGCACTCGCACTCGGCTACGACGTCCGCGAGACCGCTCTCGACGGGTGGCGCGAACACGCTCGCACGGTCCACGGGACCGTCCGCGAGGCGACGTTCGCCCGCCACGACGGCCTCGTCGTCACCGACGTGACCGACGAGGCGTCGGCGGCGACGCTCGGGTCGGTCGCGCGACTCGTTCGGGACTTCCGTTCGCCGGAACCGGTCGTTCTCGCCCAGTCGGGCGGGACGGCCGCGGTCGCGTCGGCCGAGACCGACGTGACGACCCTCGTCGCGGAGGCCGCGAGCGCGGTCGGCGGCGAGGCACGCATCCGCGCCGCGGACGGCGTGGGCACCCCTGCGTGCGCACAGGTCCGCGTGGACGAGACGGAGATGGACGCCGTGGTAGCGGCGCTCCGGAGGGCGCTCCCGTGAGCGACCCGACGGACGCCCACACGGGCGACGCCGACCGCTCGGCGACCGAGACGCCACGCACCGCGACGGTGCGGGTCGCGTTCGACGACGCCGAGACGTCCGAACAAGTCGCCGCGGCACTCGCCCCCGACAACACGCCCGAGATGGAGACGCGTGTCGAAGGGTCGACGGTCGAGACGACCATCACCCGCGAGACGACCGGTGGCCTCCGGACGACAGCGGACGACTACGTCAGCAACCTACAGGTAGCACAGCAGTTGACCGACACGACACAACCATGAGCGAACGTTCAGTATCACGACGACGACAGGAGAAACGCTGGTACACCGTGCTCGCCCCGGAGCAGTTCGACCGGGCCGAACTCGGTGAGACCGTCGCCGACGAGACCGAGAAGGTCTACGGCCGAACCATCGAAACCACCCTCGGCGAACTGCAGGGTGACGCGGGCGAGAACAGCACGAAGCTCACGTTCCGCATCAACGACGTGGGCTCGGACGCCGCGTACACCGAGTTCGTCCAGCAGGAGCTCACGCGGGACTACCTCCGTAGTCTCGTCCGCCGCGGCTCCTCGAAGATCGCCGCGTACGTCACGGTCCTCACGACCGACGACTACCGCGTGCAGGTCCAGCCCGTCGCCTTCACGACGAAGAAGGCCGACCGCAGCCAGGAGCACGCCATCCGCAAGCTGATGATCGAGCTCGTCGAAGAGGCCGCCACCGAGCGGACCTTCGAGGACCTCGTCGACAGCGTCACGGAGGGGCGACTCTCCTCGGCCATCTACGGCGAGGCCAAGACCATCTACCCGCTGCGCCGCGTCGAGATCCAGAAGCTTCGTCTCGAAGCGCGACCCGAAGAGGTCGCCGAAGAGGAAGAGACGAGCGTCGACGTCGACGACGCCGACGTCGAAGTCTAACCGCCGCAGTTCAACCCGACTCGAATTTTCTGCGCATCGGTCGCCGAGCGACGGCTCCGGGGCGGTGAGCGCTACTCCTCAACGACGGTGACGGTCCCGACCATCCCGCGCCCTTCGTGGGGGAGACAGACGTAGCCGTACGTGCCGGCCACCTCGAACGTGTGTTCGTACGTCTCGCCGGGGGCGACGTTGCCCGCACCGCGGTCGACGAACGCGTCGCGCGCGGCCTGCTCGTCCTCGAACCCGCCGGAGGCGAAGTACGTCGCACCGTCGGGGATGGCGTCGTCGTAGGCGGTGACGGTGTGGCCCCGCGAGCCACTGTTGCCCCACAGCACCGTCTCGCCGACCTGCACCTCGATGGCGTCGGGTTCGTACGCGTAGTGGGTCATGTCCACGTCGTACTCGCTGTCGGCGAGGATGGAAGAACAGCCGGCGAGCGACACGGAGGCGGCTCCGGCGGCCGTCGCGAGGAACGTGCGCCGCTTCATACGCCCGACTAGCCGAGCGCGACGTATAGCCTCCGTGGTTCTCGCGTCTAGCGGTATGCGGTCGACGCGGTGTCGAAGGCGTGACACACCGAACCGAAACGCCCTAACCCACGCTCGCCCGAGTCGTGGAGTATGCGCCCCCGGTTCGTCGGCCGTTTCGGCATCGCGGACGCGATGACCGTCGTGAACGCCGCCTTGGGGTTCACCGCCGCGGCCGCGGTCCTCGTCGACCCGGGACTCGCCGCCCGACTCGTCCTCCTCGCCGCCGTCGCCGACGGAGCCGACGGCGTCCTCGCCCGCCGCTACGGCGGGACCGAGTTCGGCGAGCACCTCGACTCGCTCGCAGACGTCGCCTCCTTTTCGGTCGCCCCCGCGCTGTTCGTCTTCGCCGTCGCCTTCGAGGCGTGGGGCGAGACGACCGGCACGCTCGTCGCCGGCGGCGTCGCCGCGCTGTTCGTCGCGATGGGCGTCGTCCGCCTCGGTCTCTACACCGTCCACGACCCCGGTGGCCCCGTCACCGTCGGCGTGCCGACGACGCTCGCCGCGACGGTGCTCGCGGCCGTCTACCTCGCCGGGTACACGAACCCGACCGGGTTGCTCGGCATCACCGCCGCGTTCGCGTACCTGATGGTCGTCTCGGTTCGCTACCCCGACCTGTACGCCCGCGACGCGCTGGCGATGGGTGCGGTCCAGGCGCTCGCCGTGCTCGCGCCGACGGCCTTTTCCCGCGTGTTTCCGCGGGCGCTGCTCGTCGCCGCGCTCGCGTACATGTTCCTCGCCCCCGACTTCTACTGGCGTGACCTCGACGCGACCGAGGAGTCGTCGGCGAACGCGGGCGGGACGCCGACGGAGACCGACGGCGGCCGGCCACCCCGTCGCTGACGGCGCTGTGTAGTGTTCACCGGGGTCGACCGGCCGATACACCGCGCGGCGAATCGGGCACCGGAAAGGAAACGCCTTTGAGCGCGACTGTCGGAGTTCACGCCATGAGCGACGGGGATGACGACACCGAGGAGACCCCCGACTCCGCCGACGAGGACGCGTCGGAGCCGGTCGCCTCTCCAGAGGAACTCGACGAACAGCTCGACGCGGTCGAGGAGGACCTCGACGCAGCCGAAACCGAATCCGACCTCGACGCAGTCGAGAACGACCTCGACGACGTCGAAGCGAAGGTCGAGACGCTACCCGAGGCCGACGACGACGCCGAGGAGGACCCGAAGGGCGACCTCGAGGACCGCATCTCGGCAGTCCGCGACGGTATCGAGGACCAGCGCGGTCCCTACGGCGAGGACGTCGCCGAGGAACTGGAGACCGCCGCGGGCACCATCCGGGACACTCGCTGGACCGACACCGGCGAGGGAGCGGTCCGCGAGGCCGTCGACGTGCGTCTGAACGACCTCGACGAGACGCTCGACGCGAGCGTCGCCACCGCCTCCGGCGACGACCTCGACGCACACGCGGACGCGGTCGAGTCCGCCGCCGAGACGGTCCGTGGTGCCGACCTCGACGCGGACGACGACGCGGAGACCATCGCCACCCTGCTGGAGACCGCCGAGGGCCTCCAGTCGGACCTCGACGACGCCGAGGAGTGGGACGACCTCACCGTCGTCGAGCAACTGGACTACCAGGGGTTCTACGACGTGCTCACGGGGAAGAACCGCAAGGACTTCCCGCCCGAACTCTCCGTGGTTCGCATCGCCGAGCGCGAACGCGACCCCGAACCCATCCTGCTCGCACTCGACACGTTCGACTCCGAGTTCATGCAGGAGAACTGCATGATGGCGCTCAAGCGCCTCGCACCCCCCGAGGCGTACGAGGAGATGAACGAGCGCGCCCAGCGCCGCAAGGTCCTCCCCATCGAGGTGCTCGGGAAGATCGGCGACGCGCGCGCGCTCGACACGCTGCTGGAGTTCATCGAGGGCGACGCCAACCCGCCGCTCCAGCGCGTCGTGCTCCGTGCGGTCGGCTCCATCGGCGACGAGGAGGCGACCCAGACCGTCGCCGACCGACTCGTCGCCGAGGACCCAGAGATTCGCTCGAACGCCGCTCGCGCACTCGGTCAGATCGGCGACACGCGCGCCATCGACCCGCTGTCGGACCTGCTCGACGAGGACGACGACGACTCGGTCCGCACGAGCGCGGCGTGGGCGCTCAACCAGATCGGGACCGAAGAAGCGCTGAAAGCCGCCAGCGAGCACAGCGACGACCGCTCGTACATCGTCCAGACGGAGGCCGAGAAGGCACGCGACGCGCTCGACGACGACGGCGAACGCGCCGAACCCGCGGCCTGACACTCGGACACCCGTTCCGGACCTTTTTACTCTAGTACCGGGCCAACGCGCTGCGTGAACCGCCGAACAGTCGCGCTACTGCTCGTCGTCTGCCTCACAGCGGCAGCGCTCCCGCCCGTGACGGCCGACGTGACGCCCCTCCCCTCGCCCGAAGGTCAGTCGCCCTCACCGGCCGACCGTTCCCCCGCGCTCGTCGGCGTCCACCCGAACCCGGTCGCCGAGGGCGACGTCGGGGAGTTCCTCGTCGTCCACGTTCCCGAGGGGGTCGACCTCCGGGACTACCGCGTCTGCGACGACGAAGGCTGTCTTGCGCCCGAACGGGACGCGAGCGGCCGGGTCGTTGTGGCGGCCGCTCCCGACCGCGTTCGGGGGGTGGTCGACTCGCCGGTCGTCGCCGCGACGGGCGACCTCTCGCTGGCCAACGGCGGCGAACGACTCGAACTGCGAGCGGGCGAGCACGTCGTCGGGACCATCCGCTACGAGGACGCCCCCGAAGCCGAGACATACCGGCGGTCCAAGACCACCGAGCGCACGGCCACGAGTACGCGCTGGCGGTGGGTCCCACTCGGCGCGAGCGACTACGACGTCGCGTCGACACGAGACGCGAACGTGACGGCGTTCGCCCTCCCGGACGCGCCCGACGTGGTGACCGAGACGCTCGCGCGGGCCGACGAGCGCCTCCTGCTGGCGGGCTACACGCTCACCTCCTCGCGGGTCACCGAGGCACTCCTCGCCGCCCACCGTCGCGGTGTCGCCGTCCGCGTGCTGGTCGAGGGCGGTCCGGTCGGAGGCATCCCCCGCGCCGAAGCCCGTGTCCTCGACCGACTCGTCGGCGAGGGCGTTCCCGTCCGCGTCGTCGACGGTCCATACGCGCGCTACGACTACCACCACTCGAAGTACGCCGTCGCCGACGACCGGGCGCTCGTCCTGACCGAGAACTGGAAACCAGCCGGAACCGGCGGAAACTCCTCGCGCGGGTGGGGGGCCGTCGTCCGCGACGCGAGCGTCGCCGACCGCCTCGCCGCGACGTTCGTCGGGGACTTCCGGTGGCGAGCGGCCCGGACCTGGAGTTCGTTCCGTGAGGACCGGTCGTTCGAGGCGAGTACACCCACCGACGGGTCGTTCCCGCGGCAGTTCGACCCCGCGACGCTCAGCGCGGATCGGGTCCGACTGCTCGTCGCCCCGGACAACGCCGAGTCCGGCGTCCGTTCGCTCCTCCGGAACGCCAGCGACTCGGTCGACGTCGTCCAGATGGGCCTCGGCGGACCGGACGGCCCGTTCACCCGGGAACTCGTCGCGGCCGCCGAGCGAGGCGTCGAGGTGCGCGTCCTCCTCTCCGGGACGTGGTACGTCCGCGAGGAGGACCGGGCGCTCGCCGACCGCCTGAACGCTCGCGCGGAGCGGGGGGACCTACCGCTGACGGTCCGACTCGCCGACGCGAACGGAGCGTTCGAGAAGATTCACGCGAAGGGTGCGGTCGTCGACGGCGAGCACGTCGTCGTCGGGAGTCTGAACTGGAATCCCCACGCCGCCCGCGAGAACCGAGAAGTCGCACTCGTCCTCTCGGGCGACGAGGTCGGCGACTACTACGGCGCGGTGTTCGCGAGCGACTGGCGCGGCGACGGTGCCGTCGGTAGCGAGCGCGTCCCGGTCGGCGCGCTGGTGGCGCTCGTCGCTGGCGTGCTCGTGGTGCTGGCGGTCGCTCGCCGGTTCGAGTTCGAGCGGTGAGAAGTGGAGGCGGAGCCGTCGTATCGTGCGCCCGGTTCAGTCGCGCAGCAGCGTCGAGCGGAGGTCTTCGTCGATGTCGGCTTCGGCCATCTTCTCGACGAGCGCGTCGAGCACCTGCTCGCGCTTGCCCGAGACGAACTTGATGGAGCCGACGACGAGGTGGCCGCCACCCGAGACGCCCGCGCCGGGGTGTTCGTCGGTCAACTGCGTGACCATCTCGGGGATGTCGAGTCGGACGCCGTCACTGCGGAGGACGGCGAAGTCCGGCCCGAAGCCGATGGTGATGACGGGGTCGCCGTCGTGCTCGCGGACCTTGTGGTCGTGGACCGCGCCCGTGGTCTTGCCCGGAGCGGGGTAGGTGAAGCGGTGGGCGTGGTTCTCCACGTCGACGCGATAGAGGTTCGCGCCGTTGGCGAGCTCCTCGCTCTCGGTGTGGGGCAGGGTCACGTCGAGTTGGCGGTCCCGGTCGCGCTCGGCGTGACTCGCGAGGAACTCGACGATGTCGCGGTGGCGCTGGTCGTCGTCGCAGTCGACGTTGAGCACGTCGTCGACGAGGCCGCTGCCGTCGTTGTACCGCAGCCAGAACGCGGCGTAGTCGAGCGCCTCGCCGATGTCTTCCAGGTCGTCCTCGTCGTAGCCCGCCTCGTCGGCGAGTGCGATGTACTCGTCCATCACTTCCGCGCGCGAGCGGTCACAGAGACCGGCGACGGCGGGGACGTGACGGACCTCCTCGGTCACGTCGGGGTCGATCATCCGCGCGAGTTCGACGCACATCATGCCGGTCGTGATGCGGTAGTCCTCGTCGTGGAGGTACGGGTTGACGTGCTCGTCGAGGTACGGTTCGACGGCCTCGGGGTCGGGGTGGTGGTGGTCGAGGACGACGATGGGCATGTCGTACTCCGACAGCGTCCGGTAGGCGGGCGTGTCCTCCTCGGTCGACCCGTTGTCGAGCATGAGGAGGAGGGGGAGCTTCTGGCCGTGGCGCTCCTGGTCTTCCAGCGCGTAGTTCAGGTCACGCGTGACGTCCTCCATCTCGTAGAACGGAGCCTTCGACGGCAGTCGCCGGAGGTGGTGGCGGGTCTCGCCGGGGTCGACGTGGACCGACTGGACGTAGCGAGCGAGCGCGTACTGGAGCGGCACCGCCGCACACATCCCGTCGCCGTCGGCGTGATGGCGCATCCGGATGGGTCGGCCGTCGAGGACGGCGCGCTTGAGCGTCGCCGCGACCGATTCGAGGTCCTCGCGGACCGGTTCGAACGCCTCCCACTCGACGAGCGGGTCGGGCGTCGCGGGCTGGGCGGCCTCCTCGAGCGCCGCGTCGAGGTCGGTGGCCGCTGCCTCGTCGGTGTCGGTGTCGAGGGACTCGACCTCGACCTGGAGCGAACCGTTGCGCGACTCGACCTCGCCGACGACGGTCACGAGGTCGTCGATCTCGACGTCGGGGTACGCGCGAACGCCGGCCTCCTCGAACGCCGCACACGGAACGATGCCGCCCGCGTCGCGGAGGTGGAAGACGGTGGGACCGGCGGTCTGGCGAATCTGGACGACGGTGCCGGTCAGGCGGACCGCGTTGCCGACCTTGTCGTCGAGTTCGTCGACGGTCGCGTCGTTCTCCGGGCCGACGGCCTCGGTGGTGTAGTCGGCCGGGCTGGCCTCGCTGAAGCTGAGGTCGCCGTTCTCACGGACCTCGTCGAGGTGGACGATGAACGAGTCGCCGACGTCGTAGTCGCCGTCGAGGACCGACTCGTGGACGAGGCCGGAGACGTGGTCCGAGAGGTCGACGAAGACGCCGTAGGGGACGACGCCGTTGACCGTGGCGTGGTAGTTCGCGTCGACTTCGACGGCGTCGACGGTGCAGTCTGGTGCGAGGTCGTAGACGACCGTGGAGGAGGTAGAACTGCCGTCCGCATCGGACGAATCCGCGTACGTGGGTGGCATTGAGGAGGGTTCGGACCCGGTCGGTTTTAAGCGTTGGCAAGCACGCTCGCGAGCGGGCGCGCTGGCGACTCGGGGGCGGTCGTCGCCCGGAGCGACGCGCTGGACGGTGAACCGGTCGCCGCCGGCAGCGAACGACGGTCGACCAGGGGTCACCCGTTCCGGAACCCGTATATGAAAACCCCACGTCGGTTCGGCTATGCGGCTGTTCCGGTCGAGCGGCGTCGTCGGTATCGCGGAGTCGACGCTGGACTTCGCGCTGGAGGCGTCCGCACAGACCCACCCCAACGAGTACATGGGACTGCTCCGCGGCGAGGACGCCCGCTCGCTCGGTCTCGACGAGGATGGGACGGTCATCACCGACGTGCTGGTCATCCCCGGCACCGAGTCGAACCCGGTGAGCGCCACCGTCAAGACCAGCATGATCCCCAACGACATGCGCGCGCAGGGGTCGGTCCACTCCCACCCCAACGGCGTACTCCGGCCGAGCGACGCCGACCTCGCGACGTTCGGGAAGGGGACCGTCCACATCATCATCGGCGCGCCGTACGGTCCCGACGACTGGGAGGCGTTCGACCAGGAGGGGCGGGTTCGCGACCTCCGGGTCATCGACGTCGACATCCCCGACCGCGAGGAGCGGTTCTTCGACTTCACACAGGAGGACATCGACGCCGAGTTGGGTTACGACCTCTACGACGACCCGGAGGACGAGCGATGACCGACCGAGGCGACGACCACGCACGCGGGGAGTCGCGGGTCGTCGCACAGGGCACCTTCGACATCCTCCACCCGGGCCACGTCCACTACCTGCGGGAGGCCGCCGCGTTCGGCGAACTCCACGTCATCATCGCCCGCCGCGAGAACGTCACCCACAAACCGAAACCCATCGTCCCCGACGAGCAACGACGGCGGATGGTCGAAGCGCTCGACCCCGTCGCCGAGGCCCACCTCGGGCACCGCGAGGACATCTTCGTCCCCATCGAGCAGATCCAGCCCTCGGTCATCGTCCTCGGCCACGACCAGCACCACGACGACGACGCCATCGCGGCCGCGCTCGAAGACCGGGGTATCGACTGTGTTGTCCGCCGGGCCTCCGCACTCGAAGCCGACGACGCGCTGTACTCGACGGGCGACATCATCGAGCGCGTCTGCGAGGAGCGCTGCTGAACGACACCACTATTGACATAGATATTACAGAACGGCAGTTCTGGAAACCACTAAGGGGCGTCTCTCCGACGCGTGAGCAATGCCCGCGGAGTACCCGCTCGAAGAGTTGGCCAGCCTTCCGTCGTTCTACCACCCGACCGTCTCCCCGGACGGGTCGCGCATCGCGTTCTACTACGACGCGACCGGTCGGAACGAACTGTACGTCCAGGACCTCGCGACCGGCGAGCGCGAGCAGGTGAGCGACGGCGAGGTGCCCCGTCAACCGCGCCACGGTATCGCGTGGGACGCTGACGGCGAGGGCGTCCTGTTCCACCTCGACGACGACGGCGACGAGCAGAACGACGTCTACCGCTTCGACCTCGACAGCCGCGAGCGCGACCCGCTGGTCACCAACGACGGACAGAGCCACTTCCAGGCCGTCAGCGACGACGGCCGCTGGCTGTTCTACGTCTCGACGGCCGAGGGCCAGATGAACGTCCACCGCTACGACCGCGAGACCGACACCGACGAGCGCCTCACCGACTACGACCAGCCGGTGTACACGCTCGAACTGTCGCCCGACGGCGAGCGTATCGCCTACATGGTCAACGAGTCCGACGATTTGGACAACAAGGACGTCTACGTGGCGAGCGTGGGGCCACGCGCCACGGAAGACGCCGACGGCTCGAACGCCCGGAACCTCCACGTCGGCGAGGAGGGTGCCGAAGCCGCTCCCGTCGACTGGCTCTCGCCCACCGAACTGCTGGTCGGCGACAACTCCGAGGACCTCGGCCGGAGCGGTATCTACGACCTCGACACCGACTCCGTCGAGTGGTTCGCGAGCGAGTTCGAGGAGCAACCGGTCGCCTCGCTCGGGGACGACGACGCCGGCGACTTCCTCGCGCTACGCTACCGCGAGGCCGCCGTCGTGCCGGTGGTCTACGCCGATGGCGAGGCCCGCGAACTCGACGCGCCACTCGGCGTCGCGGCGTTCGGCGGCGACGAGTGTCTGGTCGGCGACGGGACGGTCCTGCTCACCCAGACGACGCCCGACGCGCGAGGGAATCTCCTCCGCTACGACCTCACGGACGACAGCTACGAGACGCTCGTCGAGGCCGACTACGGCGACATCGACCCCGACGCGTTCGCCGACTGCGAGTTCGTCACCTACGACTCCGAAGACGGACTCGGCATCGGCGCGCTCCACTACGACGCCCGCGACGGTCCCGCCGTCGACGACGACGCGACCGACGTCCCCGCCGTCGTGATGGTCCACGGTGGCCCACACGCCCAGTCGCTCCGCAGTTTCAACGCCTACGCGCAGTTCCTCGTCTCGCGTGGCTACACCGTCTTCCTGCCGAACTACCGCGGGTCGACCGGCCGCGGCCGCGAGTTCAAGAACCGCGTCCACCACGACTGGGGCGGGATGGAGCAGGTCGACGTTCGCGAGGCCGCGACGTGGCTCCGCCAGCAGGAGTACGTCGACGACGACCGACTCGCCGTCTACGGCGGTTCCTACGGCGGCTACAGCGCGTACTGCCAGCTGACGATGTACCCCGACGTGTGGACGACAGGCATCGCGTGGGTCGGCATCACCGACCTCCAGGCGCTGTACGAGGAGTCGATGCCGCACTTCAAGACGACGCTCGAACAGCAACTCGGTGACCCCGAGGAGAACGCGGAGTTCTACCGCGAGCGCTCGCCGGTCACCCACGTCGAGGACATGATCGCGTCCATCCTGATGGTCCACGGCGTCAACGACCCGCGCTGTCCGGTGAGTCAGGCGCGCATCTTCCGCGACGCGCTGGAGGAGCGTGGCTGGACCGACGGTGACGAGTTCCGCTACGAGGAGTTGGGCGAGGAGGGCCACGGCTCGGCCGACATCGACCAGAAGATCCGCGCCTACCGCATCATGGAGGAGTACCTCGCCGAGCGAATGCCGGCAGCGGCGACGCCAGAAGCCGACGACTGAGGCGGGCGTCTCGCGCGTTACAACAGGTCGGCGTCGGCCAACCGCTCGACACCCTCTCGCAGGCGCTCCTCGCTCGCGGCGTAGCTCATCCGGGCGTAGCCGCCGGCACCGAACGCCCCGCCGGGGACCATCGCGACGTGGGCCTGTTCGATTGCGGTCTCACACCACTCCTGGTCGTCGTCGGCGACTGGAACCATCGCGTAGAACGCACCGTCGCCGATGGGGACGTCGACGCCCTCCTCGGCGAACAGGTCGACGACCAACTCGCGCCGGTCGGCGAACGCGTCGCGCATCTCGGCGACGAAGTCGTCGCACTCTTCGAGCGCCGCGACACCCGCGTGCTGGACGAAGTTCGTCGCACACGTCACCGAGTGGCTCTGTATCTTCGACGCCTCGTCCACGAACTCGTCGGGACCGGCGATGTAGCCGAGTCGCCACCCGGTCATCGAGTACGCCTTCGAGAACCCGTTGAGGGTGACGGTCCGGTCGCCCATCCCGTCGAGCGAGCCGAGGCTGATGGCGTCGGCGTCGTAGGTGATGCGGTCGTAGATCTCGTCGGAGAGAACGGTGGCGTCGTGGTCGACCGCGAGGTCGCGGACTGCCTCCAGTGCGGTCTCGGAGTACACCGCGCCGGTCGGGTTGTTCGGGGAGTTGACGACGACGAGCGCGGTGTCGTCGGTGATGGCCTCGCCCAACTCGTCGAGTGCGGGTTCGAGTTGGAACTCGTGTGGCGTCAGGTCGACGCGCTTGAGCGTGCCGCCCGCGAGTTTCACCATCGCCTGATAGGAGACCCACGCGGGGTCCAGCAGGACGACCTCGTCGCCCTCGTCAACGAGCGCCTGGAACGTCTCGAAGAGGCCCTGCTTGCCGCCAGGCGTGACGATGATCTGGTCGTCGGTGTAGGGCAACCCGCGCTCGCCGAGCGAGTCGGCGATGGCCTCGCGGAGTTCGGGAACTCCCTTCGAAGGCGCGTAGCCGGTGTGGCCGTCGTCGATGGCGGCCTTGCCGGCGTCGACGACCGCCTGTGGGGTGTCGAAGTCGGGTTCGCCCACCGAGAGGTCGACGACGTCGACGCCGTCGGCTTCGAGTTGCGAGGCGAGGTTGCTGACGGCGACGGTCGCGCTCGGTTCGACGCGAGTGACGCGGTCGGCGAACTCCATCGTCATCAGAGCGCCTCCACGAGGTCGGCCGCGCCCTCGACGGCCTTCGCGGCGTTCCCGACGCGTTCGCGCGCCTCCGCGCCGCTCATCCCCGGCCCGACGATGCCGAGCGTGACGGGTTTGTCGCGCTCTAAGCTCACGTCGGTGAGTTTCTGGGCGGCGGCGTTCGCGATGACCTGGTCGTGGTCGGTGTCGCCGGTGACGATAGCGCCGATGGCGGCGACGGCGTCCACGTCGTCGCGACGGGCGAGGCGGTCGGCGGCGAGCGGTGCGTCGTACGCGCCGGGGACGTGGAGCGTCTCGACGACCTCGACGTCGCGCGCACTGGCGGCTTCGTGCGCGCGTTCTTCCATCTGTTCGGTGACCGAGCGGTTGAACCGCGCGACCACTAGTCCGAGCCGTGTCATAGGCGTGCGGTGGCATGGCCGGGCCATAGAAGTACCGCTGTCGGCAGCGTCGACGTATCAAACGAGGAACTGACGAACCACAAGGTTCCTTAGGTGGGGCAGGCAGTACCGGGTAATGGCTGTCGGACCCTCGACCGACGGGACGGACGACCGACGACTCGCCGTCGGCGGCGTCCTCGTCCTCTCGGTCGTCGCCCTCGTCGCTCGCTTCCTCGACCTCGGCGGTCGGGTGGCCCACTGGGACGAAGGCCGCGTCGCGTGGTGGATCCTCGACTACGCCGAGAGCGGCGAGTTCAGCTACCGGCCCATCATCCACGGGCCGTTCTACGAGATCGTCACGCCGCTCGTCTTCGACGTGTTCGGCGCGACCGACGCGACGCTGCGGTACGTCCCCGCGCTGTTGACGGGGCTGGTCCCGCTGTCGGTGTTGCTCCTCCGGGACCGCTTCGACACCGAGGAGCTGCTGGCGCTCGCGTTCTTCCTCGCGCTCAACCCCCTCCTGTTGTACTATGGGCGGTTCATGCGCGGAGACCCGCTGGTGGGGGCGTTCATGTTCGTCGCGTTCCTGTTGTTCGTCCGGTTCGTCGGGACGCGCAGCCTCCGCTATCTGTTCGCCGGCGTCGTGTTCGTCGCGCTCGGGTTCACCGTCAAGGAGAACGCGCCCGTGTACGTCCTCTGTTGGCTCGGCGGAGTCGCCGTCTACGGCTACCTCCGCCTGTTCGCGGCCCGAACCCACGGCGAGACCCCGATTCGGGCGTGGCTCGCTCGGCGTCGCGACCGCCTCGTCGGCCCCGACTGGCCGTCCCCGCAGGCCGACGGTGGCGTCCGGGCGTCGCTGAACGCCCGCGACCTCGGTGGCCGACTCCTGTACGGACTCGGCGTCGCCGTGATCTGTCTCGTCCTGTTCTTCGCGGTCATCGTGCTGTTCTACGCGCCGCGAGGTGCCTCGGGCGTCACGGTCGGGACGACGCTCGCCGACCCGCTCCAGTTCCCGGCGCTCGTCGAGGAGGCGACCGTCGGATCGTTCGAGTCGTTCATGAGCATCTGGATCAACAGCGAGAAGACCGACCACGCGTACCTGCCGTACCTCGTTCACCTCGTCGAGACGATGGGCGCGGGCGCGCTCGTCGTCGGCCTGCTCGCCGTCGTCGGGTTCCTCCTCGACTCCGTGCGGGAGGGTGGCCCCAGACCGGTCGTCGTCGTCGCGTTCCTCTGGGGAGTCGCCTCGCTGCTGGGCTACCCCATCATCACCGACATCAAAGCGCCCTGGGCGGCGGTGAACGTCGTCCTGCCGTTGACCATCCCGGCTGCCGTCGCCCTCGGCGCGTTTGTCCGCTGGGGCCGCCGAGCGCGGGCCAGCGACGACTTGGCGAGCTACGGTCTCGCCGCACTCGTCGTCGTCCTCCTCGTCAGCGTCCCGACGTACACGGCCTACCAGACCAGCTTCGTCGACCCACAAGCCGACTCGAACGACCTCGTCCAGTACGCCCAGCCAGCCGCGGACATCCACCCCGAGATGGCGGCTCTGGAACTGCTCGCCGAACGGAACGAGGGGACCGACGTCGTCATCTACGGCAGTTCCCTCGTGGACGGGAAGTCCATCTATCAGCGGCCGTCGTGTACCGGGAGTAGCGGGTGGTTCAACTCGCTGCCGCTCCCGTGGTACCTCGAACGCGCCGACGCGGAGACGGCCTGTGCCGAGGACCTCGGCGACCTGCGGCGGCTCGCCGAGGAGCGCCCGCCGGTCGTCGTCTCGACGGCCGACCAGCGCTCGACGCTGGAAGCACAGTTCTCCGACTACACCGTCACCGTCCGGACGATGCGTTCGTACGGGTCGCGGTGGGTGTTCCTCGTCGACACCTCGCGGCTCCCCGAGGGTGAGAACCCGATGGCGGACGTCGAATCCGAGGTGCTGGTCGACGACGCCACCGAGGGGGCCGTCGACGGGTCGATGACGCAGGCCGACGCGTCGGGCGGTGCCGCCTCGAACGGCACGGCGACCGGCGCGACGGTCACCGCGGCCGCCGCGGTGCGCCCCCCGACCCCGAGCGCCATCCACTACGGTTAACCTCCCCGCGACGGCACCACCGGGTGTGAACCTCAGGAGCCCCGGTCCGACCGTCGGCGTCGTCGGCGGTGGCCAACTCGCTCGGATGCTCGGGGAGGCGGCCGGCCCGCTCGGCGTGCAGGTCGTCGCGCTCGACCCGACGCCCGACCCGCCGGCCGCGCCGGTCGTCGCCGACACGGTCGCCGCCGCGTTCGACGACGAGGCGGCCATCACCGCGCTCGCCGAGGGCGTCGACGTACTGACCTACGAGATCGAACTCGCCGACGCCGACGCGCTCGAACGGGTCCGCGAGGAGACCGACACGCCCGTCCACCCCTCGCCCGAGACGCTCCGGCGGACGCAGGACAAACTGCTCGAGAAGGAGTGGCTCGCCGGGGCGGACATTCCGGTCCCCGACTTCGTCGCCGTCGACGACGAGACCGACCTCCGCGCGGCGGGCGAGGCCCTCGGCTGGCCCGTCATGCTGAAAGCCAGACAGGGTGGCTACGACGGTCGCGGCAACCTCCCGGTCGAGTCGCCCGAGGAGTGCGAGGTCGCGCTGGACGAACTCGGCGGTACGGACGAACACGGTGCGCTCGCCGAAGCGATGGTGCCGTTCGAGCGCGAACTGTCGGTCATCGGCGTTCGCGGAGCCGACGGCGAGACCGCGACCTACCCCGTCACCGAGACGGTCCACGAGGAAGAGATCCTGCGCGAGAGCGTCCAACCTGCGCGAACGAGCGACGCCGTCGCCGAGCGCGCCCGCGAGGTGGCGACCGACGTGCTCGACGCCATGGACGGTCGCGGCGTGTTCGGCATCGAACTGTTCCAGGTCGGCGAGGACGTCCTCGTCAACGAGATCGCGCCGCGCCCGCACAACTCGGGGCACTGGACCATCGAAGGCGCACACTGCTCGCAGTTCGAACAGCACGCCCGCTCGGTGCTCGGGTGGCCCCTCGGGGCGACCGAGCGCCGCGATGTGAGCGTGACGACGAACCTCTTGGGTGACGTCGACGACCCCGAACCCGCCGAGTTGAGCGGTGTCGAGTCGGTGCTGTCCGCCCCGGACGCCCACCTCCACTGGTACGGCAAGCGCGAGGTCCGGCCACTCCGGAAGATGGGCCACGTGACCGTCGTCGGCGAGGAGCGCGAGACGACGCTCGACCGTGCACGCGAGGTGCGCGACGCCGTGACGTTCCGCTGACCGAGCCTCGATAGCTCGCCGCCACCGACCGTAACCACGAAGCGACCCGCGACCGCTTCTCCCGGTATGACCGACCCCGTCCAGTCGCTCATCGACGACCTGCACGCCGAGGCCGACCGCGACCGACCGACCGAGGAGACACCCGAGGTGGGTATCGTGATGGGGTCCGATTCGGACCTCGACGTGATGTACGGCGCGTACGAGGCGTTGACCGAACTCGGCTTCGAGGAACTGACCGACGGCGACGACCTGCCGGAAGCGCGCTTCACCTTCGAGACGTACGTCGTCAGCGCGCACCGGACGCCGGACCTGATGGACGCGTACGCGACGACCGCACGCGACAGAGGCCTCGACGCCATCGTCGCCGGGGCTGGCGGGAAAGCCGCCGACCTGCCGAACATGGTCGCGTCGCTCGCGTACCCACTGCCGGTCGTGGGCGTCCCCGTCCAGGAGAAGTCCGTCGACTCGGTCATCGGGATGCCGACGGGTGCGCCGCTGGTCGCCGTCGACGCCGGCAAGTCGTTCAACGCGGCGCTGTCGGTCGTTCAGATGCTCGCCCGCGCGTACCCCGAACTGGAGGACCGCCTGGAGGCGTACCACGACGACCTGCGAGCGGGCGTCGGACGGGTGTCGCGTGACCTCCACGAGTCGGGGACCGACGCGTTCCGCGAGCGACGCTGAGGCGGTCGTCCGGACGCTGGCGTCGCTCGGCGCGAGGTACGTCGCTCGAAATGAGTGGCGAACAGGCGACACGGGAGTCCCCCGACCGGTGTGTCGCACACCCGCTGGCCGGCCGGGGGTGACGGTCAGCGCACGGGCGGTCTGGCTGCGTCTCCCCTCTTGAACGTCCGCCGGCGAGTTCGGCGGTGGCAACGCCTGCCGGAACCGTTCGGCGCTGTGGCGTCGACAGCGCCCGTGACTGGCGCGAATCCTGACCGCTCTCGCTCCACCGAAACCAGACGGAAAAACGCCTCACGCGGAAGAATCAAGCCTTATATGCCGGCCCATCCAACCGGCAATACGATACGACTAATGAGTAACCCGTGGATAGCAGTCGGCGCGCTGGGGTTGGTCTCGGTTCTCGTTCCGCTGGGGATGATGGCCGCGTCCGCGCTCATCCGCCCTACCGTGCCGGAACAAGGGAAAACCGCCGTCTACGAGTCCGGTGAAGTCCCGACGGGGAACACGCGCATTCGGTTCAACATCCAGTACTACATGGTTGCGCTGTTGTTCGTCATCTTCGACATCGAGACGGTCCTCATCTTCCCGTGGACGGTCATCTACCGCGACGCCGTCTCGCAGGTGGGCCTGACGAAGGCGCTGGTTCCGATGTTGGTCTTCATCGGCGTCCTCGTCGTCGGCCTCGTGTGGGCGTGGCGTAACGGCGCGGTTCGCTGGGTGCAGCCGACCACGAGCGATCGGAGGCAGACTGAGACATGAGTAGCGACAAACAGATTCAATCGACCCAAGAGGCCCGTATGGGCGAGGGTGTCGACAGCCGGTTCAACTCGAAACTCCGGGAGGCGTTCGGCTCTTCGCCGTTCATCCTCACCAAGTTCGATAAGTTCATGAACTGGGTGCGCGGCTCCTCGATGTTCATGCTGCAGTTCGGTATCGCGTGCTGCAGCATCGAGATGATGCACACCTACGCGGTCAAACACGACCTCGACCGCTTCGGTGCGGGCGTGCCGCGGGCGTCGCCTCGACAGGCCGACGTCATCATCGTCCCGGGGACGATCGTCTCGAAGTTCGCCCCGCGGATGAAGCGCGTCTACGACCAGATGCCGGAGCCGAAGTTCGTCGTCGGGATGGGTTCGTGTACCATCTCCGGCGGTCCGTTCCACGAGGGCTACAACGTCATCAAGGGCGCAGAGGAGGTTATCCCGGTGGACATTCACGTCCCCGGCTGCCCGCCCCGCCCCGAGGCGCTCGTCTACGGCGTCGCCAAACTGCAGGAGCGAATCGCTAACGGCGAGTCCTCGCCGGTGACGGTCAAGCCGTACGAACTCGAACAGTTCGGCGACCTGGAGGGCGACGAACTCGTCCGCCACCTCGCCGACCAGATCGACGAGGAGGACCTCGTCATGCGCTACAACTGGGCTGAGTCGCCATGAGTCTGGAACGACCGGAACCCAGCACGCACGACCAGGTCGGCGTCACCGAACGTGGTCTCGACTACGAGGCCATCGACGACCTGCTCGGCGACCTCGTCATCGGCCGCGAGTCCCACCTCAACGCGGAGGGGTTCGTCGTCCGTCCCGAGCGCGTCGCGGAGGCACTCGACCGCCTGAAGCAACAGGCCGGCTTCGACCACCTCTCGTGTGTCACCGCTCAGGAGTACGACGACCGCTTCGAGAGCATCTACCACCTGAAGAAGTACGCCGACCCCACCCAGGAGGTCAGCGTCGTCGTCCCCACGAGCCACGACGACCCGCACAGTCAGTCGGGCAACGCCGTGTTCCGTACGGCCGACTGGCACGAACGCGAGGCGTACGACCTCATGGGCATCACGTACGACGACCACCCGGACCTCCGGCGTATCCTCCTGCCGGAGACGTGGCAGGGCCACCCCATGCGGAAGGACTACGACAAGGAACAGCCCCAGGTCGTCACCTTCCGTGAACACGCCAACCCGCTGCAGGAGGACCACCGCGCGGGCGGTGGCGAGGGCGACACGATGTTCGTCAACATCGGTCCCCACCACCCGGCGACCCACGGTGTGCTCCACCTGAAGACCGTGCTGGACGGCGAGACCGTCGCGGACGTCGAACCGGACATCGGCTACCTCCACCGCTGTGAGGAGCAGATGTGCCAGCAGGGCACCTACCGCCACCAGATCATGCCGTACCCCGACCGCTGGGACTACATCTCGGCGGGCATCCTCAACGAGTGGGCGTACGCGCGCACGGCGGAGGACCTCGCGGACATCGAGGTCCCCGAGTACGCACAGATCATCCGGACGATGAGCGCCGAGATGTGCCGTATCGCGAGCCACATGCTCGCGGTCGGGACGTTCGCGCTCGACGTCTACGGCGACTTCACGGCCATCTTCATGTACTCGACGCGTGACCGTGAAATCGTCCAGAACCTGCTCGAAGACCTCACCGGCCAGCGGCTGATGTTCAACTACCTCCGTCTGGGCGGCGTCGCGTGGGACCTCCCGGAACCCCGCGAGGAGTACTTCGAGAAGGTGCGTGACTTCCTCGACGACCTCCCCGCGAAACTGGAGGAGTACCACGACCTCATCACGGGCAACGAGATCTTCCAGCTCCGGTGTGTCAACACCGGCGTCCTCGACCCCGAGATGGCCAAGAGCTACGGGACGACCGGTCCCGTCGCCCGCGGGTCGGGCATCGACTACGACCTGCGGCGGGACGACCCGTACGGCTACTACCCCGAACTCGACTGGGACGTCATCACCGAGGACGGCTGTGACAACTACTCGCGCGTCCTCGTTCGGATGAAGGAGGTCGAGGAGTCCGCGAAGATCATCGAGCAGTGTGTCGACCTGCTCGAAGACTGGCCCGAGGAGGAACGCGAGATCCAGGCCAACGTTCCCCGGACGCTCAAGCCCGACAACGACACGGAAGTGTACCGTGCGGTCGAGGGTGCGAAGGGAGAACTCGGCATCTACATCCGCGCCGACGGGACGGACAAGCCGGCTCGCTTCAAGATTCGCTCGCCGTGTTACTCCAACCTCCAGGCGCTCCCGGAGATGTCCAACGGCGAGTACATCCCGGACATGATCGCGTCGCTCGGCAGCCTCGACATCGTGCTCGGTGAGGTCGACCGATGAACTGGGGGCTGCTTCAGGAGGGGAACAACTCCTCGAACGCCAGCGCCGGTGCGGCGAACGGCAGTGCCAACGCCTCCGCCGCCGGCGGTGGCGAGGTCCAGACGCTTCCGGACACGCTCGGGAGCCTCCTCGGTCTCGGTCAGATGGGGCCACTGGAGACGTTCGCGATGGCGGTCATCGCCTCCGGTGCCGTCGCCACGTTCCTGCTGACCCTCGTCGCCGTCTCCGGCATCTGGGGCAAGCGGAAGATCACCGCGGCGTTCACCGACCGCATCGCGGTCAACCGTATCGGCCCGTTCGGCCTGCTCATCATCGTGGCCGACGCCGTCCGACTGCTCTCGAAAGAGCTGGTCATCCCCGACGGCGTCGACCGCCCGGCGTTCGACATCGCGCCGGTCATCATGGTCTCGTCGGCGCTGCTCGGCTTCGCCGTCATCCCCATGGGGAACGGCATCCAGATCGCCGACCCCGAGACGGGGCTCGCGTACGTGTTCGCGGTCTCCTCCATCGCCAGCCTCGGGCTGGTGACGGCGGGGTACGCCTCGAACAACAAGTTCTCGTTCCTCGGTGGGCTGCGCGCGGTCGCACAGAACATCGCCTACGAGATCCCACTCGTCGTAACGGCCGCGTCGGTCGTCATCTTCGCGGGGTCGCTGCAGATGAGCACCATCGTCGAACAGCAGGCCCAGACGCTCGTCACCCTCGGCGGACTCGACATCCCGTCGTGGTACGCGTTCGTCAACCCGTTCGCGTTCGTGCTGTTCATGGCCGCGAACCTCGCGGAGGTCGGACGGAACCCGTTCGACGTCCCCGAGGCACCCACGGAGATCGTCGCGGGGTGGCAGACCGAGTACTCCAGTGTGTACTTCGTGCTCTGTTACCTCTCGGAGTTCATCCACATCTTCCTCGGTGGGGCCATCATCGCGACCATCTTCCTCGGCGGCCCAGCGGGTCCGGTGCTTCCGGGTTTCCTCTGGTTCGTCATCAAGATTCTCGCGGTGTACCTGTTCACCCAGTGGGCGCGCTCTGCAGTGCCGCGCGTCCGCATCGACCAACTCATCGAGATCGGCTGGAAGGGGATGCTCGTGCTGAGCTTCGCCAACCTGCTGCTCACCGCCATCATCGTCGGGGTGATCGCCTGAACGCGGTGGCCGGGTGCGAACCCGGTTTCGACCACACACCCCACTCAGACTACCAATGATTGGAATCCTCAAGGGCATGGCGACCACCATGAAACACGCGCTGGACGGCTCGACGTTCACCGTCGAGTATCCGGACCAGGCACCCGAAGTGTCGCCGCGGTTCCGTGGCGTCCACAAGTTCAGCCAGGAGCGCTGTATCTGGTGTCGCCAGTGTGAGAACGTCTGCCCGAACGACACCATCCAGATCGTCACCGACGACCAGCGTAACGGCGAACAGTACAACCTCCACATCGGCCAGTGTATCTACTGCCGACTGTGCGAGGAGGTCTGTCCCGTCGACGCCATCCTGCTCACGCAGAACTTCGAGTTCACCGCGGACACGAAAGACGAGTTCGCGTACAACAAAGAGCAGTTGAAGAACGTCCCGTGGTACAAGGACATCGACCCGCTCGCCTCCCGTGAACCCGACCGCGGTGCGTGGATCGGCGAGGGCGAAGGCGAAGTCGACTACAACTAGCGACCGTTTTCTTCGTCGGGTGCGCTCTGCGCACCACTCCTCGAAAACCCTCGATGATAAATGCCGGGTACTCACTTCGCTCGTACTCGGTGAACCGCGCTCGCTCACGCCGTTCGCTCGCGCGGACGTTTGCTTCTCCGACGTTCTGTCCGCAGGCCGAGCGTCCGAATCACTAACTCGTACGGCACGGAACGACGAGCATGGACTATCATCGTCTGTTCGACGGCCACAACGACACGCTCCTCGACCTCCACCTCGACGAGCGTGGCGGGGGTCGCTCGTTCTTCGAGCGCAGCGCTGAGGGACACGTCGACCTTCCGCGCGCACGCGAAGCAGGGTTCGGAGGTGGACTGTTCGCCATCTTCGTCCCGTACGAGGAGCGTCCCGAGTTCGTCGAGACCGACGAGGGCTACGAGATGCCCCTCGCCGACCAGGTCGACACCGAACGCGCGAAACGGTTCACTTTCGACGTACTGGCGCGCCTGTACCGACTCGAACGTCGATCGGCGGGCGACCTGCGGGTCTGTCGGAGCGCCGTGGACGTCCGCGAGGCGTGGGCCGACGAGGCGCTCGCGGCGGTCGCACACCTCGAAGGGGCGGCCGCGGTCGAACCGGACCTGTCGAACCTGGACTTGCTGTACGCAGCGGGGGTGCGCTCCATCGGGCTGACGTGGGCGCGGCCGAACGCGTTCGCCACCGGAGCGCAATTCGCGTACCCACGGGACCCGGACGTGGGTCCGGGACTCACGGACGCGGGTGTCGAGTTGGTCCGCGCGTGCGAGGAGCGGGGCATCCTCGTCGACTGCGCGCACCTCACCGCGGCGGGCTTCTGGGACGTCGCGGCGACGACGCGCGCGCCGCTGGTGGTCAGCCACGCCGCCGTCCACGACATCTGCCCGTCGACGCGGAACCTCACGGACGAGCAGTTGGACGCTATCGGGGAGTCCGACGGGGTCGTCGGCATCTCGCTGGCCGTCGAGAACCTGCGCGCGGACGGCGACCGGGTGCTCGACACCCCCGTCTCGGTCGTCGCGGACCACGTCGAGTACGTCGCCGAGCGAATCGGCGTCGAACACGTCGCGCTGGGGTCGGACTTCGACGGCTGTACGGTGCCGGAGACGGTCGGTGACGTGACCGGTCTTCGCGCGATTCTCGACGAACTACACGAGCGAGGGTTCGAACGCCGCGATTTCGAGCAGTTCTGTTCGGAGAACTGGCTCCGCGTGCTGGCGCAGACCGGGGGGTGAGTGGCGATTTCTGTCCTCTGCTTCTCGACGGAACGGGGCGCTGAGCGCCGATTCTCACGCGTGCGCTCGCGGACGGTTCTCGAAACGTTGAAACCCGCCGCAAAACGACTGCCACCAATGGCACCACTCGCAGAAACACTAGCATTTGCGCTGTTCGCTCTCGTGACAGTGGGCAGCAGCCTCGGCATGGTGCTAGTGCGCGACGTCTGGCACGCAGCGCTCCTGATGGGGGTCGCGCTGCTGTCGGTCGCCGTCCACTACGTCATGTTGCAGGCGGAGTTTCTGGCGGCGATGCAGGTCCTCGTCTACGTGGGCGGGGTCCTCATCCTCATCACGTTCGCCGTCATGTTGACCCGCGAGACGACAGAGGAGGTCACAGCGTGACGTCCCGTCCGCGTCTCAACGACGACATCAACTTCGTCCAGGGGCTGGCGGCCGTGGCGCTGTTCGCGGTTCTGGCGCTCACGTTCGTCACCTCCTCGGGGTGGAGCGCACCCGCCGGCTTCCCGGAGGGCTCGGTCACCGCGAGTATCGGCTACGCGATGTTCGACATGACCGACCAGGCGGCCATCCAGTCCGAACCGTTCCTCGTCTCGTTCGAGATCATCGACGTCGTGCTCGTCAGCGCGCTCGTCGCGGCCGTGCTGCTCGCGAAACGCGAGAGCGGCGGCAGCCTCTACGGCGCTGCCCGGAACGCCATTCGAACTGACGGCGGGAAGGAGGACGACGACTGATGGTCCCCATCGAGTACTACATGGTGCTGTCGGCGGCGGTGTTCTGCATCGGCGTCTTCGGCATCCTCACCCGACGTAACGCACTGATGTTCCTGATGAGCGTCGAGCTCATGCTCAACGCGGCGAACATCAACCTCGTCGCGTTCTCGTTCCAGAACGGGAACCTCACGGGGCAGGTGTTCAGTCTGTTCACGATGGCACTGGCCGCCGCGGAGGTGGCCGTCGGTATCGGCATCATCCTCGTGCTCTACCGAAACTTCGACGACGTCGACGTCACCAAGGCGACGACGATGAGGTGGTAACTCTATGGCAGGCGCATTCGACTTCGCACCGGCTATCGCACTACTCCCGTTCGGCTCGTTCCTCGTCGCGCTGTTCCTGGGCCAGTACATGCCCAAACGCGGCGCGCTCGCCGGCATCATCGCGACCGTCGGGTCGCTGTTGCTCTCGGCGTGGGTCGCTCTGACCGTCGCCGGCGGTGAAACGTACAACGAACCCGTCTACACGTTCGTCGCGATGGGCGAGAACCCCATCCAGTTCGGCCTGCTGCTCGACCAGCTGTCGGCGCTGATGCTGGTCATCGTCTCGCTCATCGCCGTGTTGGTCCACGTCTTCTCGCTGGGCTACATGAACGACGAGGGCGAGACGGGACTGCCCCGCTACTACGGCGAACTCGGCCTGTTCACCGCGAGCATGCTCGCGTTCGTCATGTCCTCAAACCTGCTGATGGCGTTCATGTTCTTCGAGCTGGTCGGACTCTGCTCGTACCTGCTCATCGGCTTCTGGTTCCGTCGTGACGGCCCCCCGAGCGCCGCGAAGAAGGCGTTCCTCGTCACCCGCTTCGGTGACTACTTCTTCCTCATCGGTGTCGTCGCGGTGTTCGCCACGTTCGGCACCGCTCAGTTCGCGGGCGAGGAGAGCTTCCCGCACCTCGCGGAACTCGCGCTCAGCGGTGAGGGCCAGGTGACCACGATGTTCGGCCTCGGGGCCGAAGCGTGGTTCACCGTCGTCGGCCTGCTCATCCTCGGCGGTGTGATGGGCAAGTCCGCACAGTTCCCGTTCCACACGTGGCTGCCCGACGCGATGGAGGGTCCCACGCCGGTCTCCGCGCTCATCCACGCCGCGACGATGGTCGCCGCGGGTGTGTATCTCGTCGCCCGTATCTACGGCTTCTACGCGCTGCTCCCGACGGCGCTCGCGGTCATCGCGCTCGTCGGTGGGTTCACCGCGCTGTTCGCCGCCACGATGGGCGTCGTCAAACGCGAAATCAAACAGGTGCTCGCGTACTCCACCATCTCCCAGTACGGCTACATCATGCTCGCGCTGGGTGGCGGTGGCTACGTCGCCGGCGTGTTCCACCTCACGACCCACGCCGTGTTCAAGGCGCTCCTGTTCCTCGGTGCCGGGTCGGTCATCATCGCCATGCACCACAACGAGAACATGTGGGATATGGGCGGATTGAAGGACAAGATGCCCGTCACCTACTACGCGTTCCTCTCGGGTTCGCTCGCGCTCGCGGGCATCGTCCCGTTCTCCGGCTTCTGGTCGAAAGACGAGGTGCTCTACGAGACGCTCGTCCACGGTATCGGGACCGACGGTGGTCTCGGTGTCGTCCTCCTGCTCGCGTACGCGATGGGCCTCATCGCGGTGTTCTTCACCGGGTTCTACACCTTCCGGATGGTCCTGCTGACCTTCCACGGCAAGCCCCGGTCCGACACCGCACGGAACCCCCACGGCGTTCACTGGAACGTCAAGGGGCCGCTGGCCGTCCTCGGCGTTCTCGCCGCGACGGTCGGTGCCATCAACCTCGTGCCGGTTCACGCACTGGTCGGCTCCGTCCCGGAGTTCCTCCACGACTGGCTCTACTACGGGCCGGAGATGCTGAACGGGCACCACTACCACGAACTCATCACCGCGGGTGAGTTCGGTGGTATGTCCGCTGGGGAACTGCCCGGTCTCGGTGAGACCGGGACGCTGTTCGCTTCGGCAGGAATCTCGCTGACGGTTGCACTCGCCGGGTCCGCCCTCGCGATTGCACTCTACCGCGGTGACTCGCCGGTCGAACACACCGACCGGCTCGGCTCTGCAAAGACCGTGCTGTTCAACAACTACTATCAGGACGAGTATCAGGTGTGGCTGGCCCAGGGGCTGACGATGAACGTCGCCCGCGCCGCCGACAAGTTCGACCAGGGCGTCGTTGACGGTGTCGTCAACGGCGTCTCCTCGGTCTCGCTGTTCGGAGGCAGTCGCGTCCGCCGCATCCAGACGGGTATCGTTTCGAACTACGCGACGCTGCTGACGCTGGGGCTGGTCGCCCTGCTGGTCGGCATCGGGCTGATGGGGGGGTGGTTCTAGATGCTGGTCGAACTCCTGCTCGCCGCTTGTCTGGTCGGTGCGGTGGTCACGTTCGTCGCCCCCGACCGCGTCGCCGGGAAGCTGGCACTGGGCATCAGCCTGCTGCCGCTCGTCGGCGCGCTCTACATGTACGCCACGTTCGACGGTTCGGGCAACGCGCTGTTCGGCGGCGCGACGATGTTCGGCGAGAACGTCGCCTGGCTCGACCTCGCGGGCTACCAGCTGTCGTACCACACCGGTCTCGACGGTCTCTCGCTGCCGCTGGTCGTGCTCTCGACGGTGCTCATCCCGCTCGCCATCCTGAGCGCGTGGACGCCTATCCAGAGCCGCCAGAGTCAGTTCTACGGCCTCGTCCTCCTGATGGAGGCGAGCCTCATCGGCGTGTTCTCCGCGCTGGACTTCTTCGTCTGGTTCGTCTTCTGGGAGGCCGTCCTCATCCCGATGTACTTCCTCATCGGCGTCTGGGGCGGCCCGCGCCGGAAGTACGCCGCCATCAAGTTCTTCGTCTACACGAACGTCGCCTCGCTGGTCATGTTCATCGGGTTCATGACCCTCGTGTTCGCGCTGGGCGACAGCGTGAGTTCGTTCGGTCTGCCCGCCGTGACGCAGGCCATCGCCGCCGGCAACCTTGGGAACGTCGCCGGCGTCGCCGGCAGCACCATCGCGCTGGTGTCGTTCGTGCTGATGTTCTTCGGGTTCGCCGTCAAGGTGCCAATCGTCCCGTTGCACACGTGGCTGCCCGACGCTCACGTCGAAGCCCCGACACCGGTGTCGGTGCTACTGGCGGGCGTCCTCCTGAAGATGGGGACGTACGCCCTGCTGCGGTTCAACTTCACGATGCTCCCCGGGGTCGCACAGGACCTCGCGGTGTTCATCGCCCTGCTCGGGGCGGCCAGCGTCATCTACGGCGCGCTGCTCGCGCTCGCCCAGCAGGACCTCAAGCGCATCGTCGCGTACTCCTCGGTCTCCTCGATGGGGTACGTCATCCTCGGCCTCGTCGCCTACACCCAGTACGGACTCGGTGGCGCGACGTTCCAGATGGTCGCCCACGGCCTCATCTCGGGGCTGATGTTCATGTGCGTCGGCGTCGTCTACAACACGACCCACACGCGCATGGTCGGCGACATGTCCGGCCTCGCCTCGCGGATGCCCTACACCGTCGGCGCGCTCATCGCGGGCGCGTTCGCCTACATGGGCCTCCCGCTGATGGCCGGGTTCGCCGGTGAGTTCTTCATCTTCCGTGGCTCGTTCGCCTCGACGGTCCTCCCCAACAACGGGATGGCGCTCATCACGGGCGTCGCGATGTTCGGCATCGTCATCGTCGCCGGCTACCTGCTGTTCGCGATGCAGCGCACGCTGTTCGGCGAGTTCTTCTCGGCGACGGAGTACGACGTGCGCGAGGCGGCGGTCCACGACGTGGCCCCGCTGTTCGTCCTCGTCTTGCTCATCATCGCGCTGGGGACCGCGCCGGGCATCTTCTTCGAGATGATCTGGAACGCCTCCCAGCCCATCCTCGACAACGTCCAGAGCGGCGGTGAAGCGGCCGTCGAGTCGCTCGCCACCGTCCTCGGAGGTGTTCGCTAAATGCTACAGACGCTCCAGATATCAGGCACCGCCGCGCTCGCGCCGACACTCGTCCTCGGCGTGACGGCGCTCCTGTTGTTGCTCATCGACAGTATCGACCCCGAAGAATCCTCGTCGGCGCTCCTCTCGGGCGTCGCGACGCTGGGGTCGCTCGTGGCGCTGGCCGCCGCGGGGGCTATCCTCGTCGCGACGGGTGGTGAGCCGCAGTCGCTGTTCCAGGGGCAACTCGTCGTCGACGGGATGAGCTTGTTCTTCACGTTCATCTTCACGAGCGTCACCACGCTCGTCACGCTCGCGAGCTACGACTACCTGAAGGAGTTCCGCTACAAGGCGGAGTTCTACACGCTCGTCATGCTCGCGGCGACGGGGATGACGCTGATGGCGAGTTCGAACTCGATGGCGACGGCGTTCGTCAGCCTCGAACTCGCCTCGCTGCCGTCGTACGCGCTCGTCGCGTTCCTCAAGAACAACCGCGGGAGCGTCGAGGCCGGCCTGAAGTACTTCCTCATCGGTGCGCTGTCGTCGGCGGTGTTCGTCTACGGCATCTCGCTGGTGTACGGCGTCACCGGGTCGCTCCAGTTCGATGCCATCGCCTCGGAACTGGGCAACACCGGCGAGGGCCTCGTCGGTGTCCTCGGTGTCGGTATCCTGATGATCATCGGTGGGTTCGCGTTCAAGACCGCGAGCGTGCCGTTCCACTGGTGGGCACCGGAGGCGTACGAGGGTGCGCCCGCCCCCGTCAGCGCGTTCCTCTCGTCGGCCTCGAAGGCCGCCGGGTTCGTCATCGCCTTCCGCGTGTTCACCGTCGCGTTCCCGCAGTCGACCGTCGGGGTCGACTGGGTGCTCGCGTTCCAGGTGCTCGCGCTCGTGACGATGACGCTCGGGAACTTCGCCGCCGCGACCCAGGAGAACGTCAAGCGGATGATGGCGTACTCCTCCATCGGGCACGCCGGCTACGTGCTCATCGCCCTCGGTGCGCTCACAGGGAGCGCCAACCAGGCGTTCGTCCTCGGGGCGGGGATGATCCACCTCGTCGTCTACGGCTTCATGAACACCGGTGCGTTCCTGTTCATCGCTCTCGCGGAGTACTGGGGCGTCGGCCGCACCTTCGAGGACTACAACGGCCTCGCGAAGCAGGCCCCCGTGGCGTGTGTCGCGATGACCGTCTTCCTGTTCAGTCTCGCGGGCCTGCCCATCGGTGGCGGGTTCCTCTCGAAGTTCTTCCTCATCGCGGCCGCCGTCGAGGCGGCGACCATCGGAACGTACGTCCTCGCGTTCGCACTCGTGATCAACAGCGCGCTGTCGCTGTTCTACTACTCGCGGGTCGTGAAGGCGATGTGGATCGAGGACCCCGTCGGCGACTTCGAGGTCGGTGGCTACCCCACTGGGCTGTACGCCGCCATCATCGTCGCTGCGGTCGCGACGTTCCTGTTACTCCCCGCGCTGGGGCTGTTCACGAACGTCGCCGTCGACGCCGCGGCGTCGATGATTCAGTAACGCGTTCGACCGTTTCGACGCCTCTTTTCGCCGAAAACTGCCGTCGAGCGGCGGGATTCCGCAGGCGGTGAAGCTTTCCCCACGGGGGGCGATTGCCACGACATGAGTACCCGGCTCGTTCTGGGCTGTGGGTCGTTCGGGCACGCCCTCATCGAGGAGTTGCGCCAGACGCCCGGCGACCTGCACGTCGTCTCGGGCGACGAGGGGCGCGTCGACTCGCTGCGTGGCGAGAACGTCCCCGCCGAACTCGGTGCTTACGACGACCCCGCCGTCGTCGAGGAGGTGAAAGCCGAGGACCTCCCGACGGTCGCCAGCGTCGTCGTCGCCGGTGACGACCCGGACCGGAACCTCGCGGCCATCGAGGTCGCTCGCGAGCACTATCCCGACGTCCCCGTCGTCAGCTACGTCGGCCGCGACGGCACCGACGCCCAGCGCGAAGCGCTCGAAGCCGCCGCCGACCGACTCGTCGACCCCGCCGACATCGTCCCCCAGCGCATCCTCCAAGCGGCCGGTCGCGGCGGCCTCCGCCTCCGACAGCTCCACCGCATCGTCCGCGAGCTCGACGGACCGCTCGCGGTCGTGATGCACGACAACCCCGACCCCGACGCCATCGCCAGCGCGTGTGCGCTCGTCCAGATCGCCGAGAACGCCGGCGGCGAGGCCGAGCCGTGTTACTACGGCGAGATCTCCCACCAGGAGAACCTCGCGCTGGTCAACCTCATGGAGTACGACCTCACCAACCTCCAGGCGGGGGACGACCTCTCGCGGTTCGCGGGGTTCGCCCTCGTCGACCACTCCCGACCGGGCGTCAACGACCAACTGCCACCCGACACGCCCGTCGACATCGTCGTCGACCACCACCCGCCCCGAGAACCCATCGAGGCGCGGTTCGTCGACCTCCGCAGCGACATCGGTGCGACGAGCACGCTGCTCACCGACTACCTCCGACGGCTCGACGTCGAACCGACGACGCCCGTCGCGACGGGGCTTCTGTTCGGCATCCGTATCGACACGAAGGACTTCCGCCGGGAGGTGAGCGTCGACGACTACGAGGCGGCGTCGTACCTCCTGCCGTACGCCGACACCGCGACCCTCGAACGCGTCGAGTCGCCCTCCGTCAGCGTCGACACGCTGGAGACCGTCGGCCGGGCGATTCGCAACCGCGAGGTCCACGGCGAGGTGCTCACCTCCTGTGTCGGGCGGCTCCACTCCCGGGACGCGCTGGCGCAGTCCGCAGACCGCCTGCTCGACCTGCGGGAGGTGACGACGACGCTCGTCTACGGGTTCAAAGACGGCACCATCTACATGTCGGCGCGCACTCGCGGCACCGACCTCGACGTCGGTGAGACGCTCCGGGAGGCGTTCGCTCAGATCGGCGAGGCGGGCGGGCACGCCGACATGGCGGGCGCACAGTTGCCGCTCGGCTTGCTCGGCACGGTCGAGGAGGACGCCGACGAGGACCTCTCGTCGGTCATCGCCGACGTGGTCACCGACCGGTTCTTCGAGACGCTGCGCTCGCGACCGAACTGGGACCTCGTGGACATCTACGGCGGCGGCGGCGAGGAACTGCCCGTCGGGGCCGACGAGGAGTAGCGCGGTTCGGAGTTCCCGCGAGAGCAACGAGCGGGAGCACGGAAGACGAGCATCGCGAGTCTTCCGGAGGGAGCGGAGCGACCGAGAACCGCGAGCGGAACGGCGAACGCAGTGAGCCGTGGAGGAGTAGGGAGATTCGGAGCGCTCGCAGAGCGCGAGAATCTCCGAGAGACGAGCGAGGAACGGAGTGACTCGCGAGGAGTAACGAGGCGCGAGCGTCGGACTGTCGTGACCGGGAGGCTTTTGCCTCGACTCGCCCTCCCTCCGGCAATGGGCGAGGACAAGCTGCGCGTCAAGGACTACATGACCCGCGACGTGGTCACCGTCGACGTCGACGAGACCGTCGCGGACGTCAAGCGCCGCATCGCCGAGAGCGACGAACACAGCGGCTTCCCGGTGTGTGACGGGCGGCGCGTCCACGGGTTCATCGCCGCCCGAGACCTGCTCCTCGCCGACGACGGCGAACCGATGTTCAAGGTGATGAACGACGACCTCATCGTCGCGCACCCGGAGATGGCCATCACCGACGCCGGGCGGGTCATCCTCCGGTCGGGCATCCAGAAGCTCCCGGTCGTCGACGACGCGGGCAACCTCGTCGGCATCATCTCGAACGCCGACGTGGTGCGCTCGCACATCGAGCGCGCGACGCCGGGGAAGGTGGACAAACTCATGCAGACCCTGCGGAACATCCACTCCGTCGGGATGCACCAGGAGCGTCGCCGGGTCAGCCTCGCGAACCTCCGGCCGACGCAGTCGAAGGTGTACACCGACGAGTTGGAGGGGCGGAAGTACGAGTTGGAGAACGGGCTGGCCGAACCGCTCGTCGTCATCGACAACGGCGGGAAGGACCTCCTGCTGGCCGACGGGCACCACCGCGTGAAGGCCGCCTACCGCGACGGCATCGAGGAGATGGACGCCTACGTCATCGTCCTGAACCGCACGGTCGAACTCGGGATGGCCGAGACCGCCCGAAAGGCGAACCTCCAGACCATCGACGACATCCAGGAGGTCGACTACGCCCATCACCCGCTGGTGGAGACGACCAAACGGTTCCAGCGGGACTGAGACGGCGGCGCAGTGCGAACCTTCTTGCTCCGGCCCACCGAACGCGGCGTATGTTCGACGAGGACGACCTTCGCGCGATTCGCGAGGGCCGCGAGGAGTGGACCGAGGAGACGCTCGACCCCGTACTCGACCGCTTCGGCGAGCGAAAAGACCGGTTCGCCACCGTCTCGAACCACGAGGTCGACCGCCTCTACACGCCGAACGACGTGGCCGACGTCGACTACGACGAGGACCTCGGCTTCCCCGGCGAGGAGCCCTACACGCGCGGACCGTACCCGACGATGTACCGCGGTCGGACGTGGACGATGCGCCAGTTCGCCGGGTTCGGCACCGCAGAGGAGACCAACGAGCGGTTCCACTACCTCATCGACGAGGGCCAGACCGGTCTCTCGACGGCGTTCGACATGCCCTCGCTGATGGGGCTGGACTCCGACGACCCGATGAGTCTGGGCGAGGTCGGGAAGGAGGGCGTCGCTGTGGACACGCTCGCGGACATGGAGGTGCTGTTCGACGGCATCGACATCGGCGACGTCTCCACCTCGTTCACCATCAACCCCAGTGCCATCGTCATCTACGCGATGTACGTCGCGATGGCCGACCAGCAGGGCCTCCCCCGCGAGGAGATTCGGGGGACTCTCCAGAACGACATGCTCAAGGAGTTCATCGCGCAGAAGGAGTGGGTCATCCCGCCCGAGCCCGCCGTCGACGTGGTGACCGACACCATCGAGTTCGCCGTCGAGCAGACGCCGAAGTTCTACCCGGTGTCCATCTCGGGGTACCACATCAGGGAGGCCGGGTCCACTGCGGCCCAGGAACTCGCGTTCACGCTGGCCGACGGCTTCGGCTACGCCGAGGCCGCCATCGAGCGCGGACTGGACATCGACGACGTCGCGCCGCTGTTCTCCTTCTTCTTCAACTCGCACAACTCCGTGCTGGAAGAGGTCGCGAAGTTCCGCGCCGCGCGGCGCATCTACGCCCGCGTGATGGACGAGCGCTTCGACGCCGAGAAACCGGAGTCCAAGCGCCTGAAGTTCCACACACAGACCGCCGGCCAGTCGCTCACCGCCCAGCAGCCGCTCAACAACATCATCCGCGTCACGCTCCAGGCCGCCGCGGGGGTGATGGGCGGCACCCAGAGCCTCCACACCAACAGCTACGACGAGGCACTCGCGCTCCCGAGCGAGGAGGCCGTCCGCATCGCGCTGCGGACCCAGCAGATTCTCGCCGAGGAGTCCGGTCTCGCGGACACCGTCGACCCGCTCGGCGGGAGCTACGCCGTCGAGTCGCTCACCGACGAGATGGAGGCCGAGGCGATGGCGTACATCACCGAGATCGAGGAGATGGGCGAGGGGTCCATCCTGGAGGGTATCTTCACCGGCATCCAGGAGGGGTACTTCCACCGCGAGATTCAGGACTCCGCCTTTGAGTACCAGCGCCGCGTCGACGAGGGCGAGGAGGTCGTCGTCGGTGTCAACAAGTACACGAACGACGGTGCGGACGACGACACCGAACTGCTCCACGTCTCCGACGAGGTTCGCGACCGCCAACTCGAACGGCTCGAACGTGTCAAGGAGGAACGCGACGACGATGAGGTCGAGGCGACGCTCGACGCGCTCGCCGACGCCGTCGACGAGGGCGAGAACACGATGCCGTTCGTCGTCGACGCCGTGAAAGCCTACGCGACGATGGGCGAGATAATGGAAGTGTTCGAGGCCGAACACGGGAGCTACACCGAGACCGTCGGGTTGGCCTGAGTCGGACGCGCTCGCCAGCGGCCCGAACGGTTCGCCGTCCGTGGGTGCAGCTTTCGACCATCGTTCTTCCTCGACCCACCTCGGGTTAACGCTATTACGTCGGGCGAAAACATGTGACGTGGTGACTGCAGTTTATGAGTGATTCCGAGGACGAGGTGCGACTCGAAGCACGACTGCGCGAACAGGAGTACTTCCGCCCGCCGTCGAAGTTCGTCGGCCAGGCGAACGTGTCGGACCCGGCCGTCTACGACCGGTTCGGGGAGTTCCCCGACGGGTTCGAGGAGTACGCGGACCTGCTCGACTGGGACGACCGCTGGGACAAGGTGCTCGACGCCTCGAACCCGCCGTTCTACGGCTGGTTCACGGGCGGGACGTTGAACGCTTCGTACAACTGTGTCGACCGGCACCTCGACGACCGAAAGAACCAGACCGCACTGCTCTGGGAGGGCGAGGACGGCGACCAGCGCAACATCTCCTATCAGGACCTCTACCGCGAGGTCAACGAGATGGCCGCCGCCCTGCGGTCGATGGGCGTCGAGGAGGACGACGTGGTGACGCTCCACCTCCCGATGGTGCCCGCCCTGCCCGTCACGATGCTGGCGTGTGCCCGCATCGGCGCGCCCCACTCGGTCGTGTTCGCGGGGTTCTCCGCGAGCGCGCTCGCAGAACGGGTGAACAACGCCGAGTCGGACTACGTCGTCACCATCGACGGCTACTACCGTCGCGGCGAGTTCCTCGACCACGTCCAGAAGGCCGACGCCGCGATGGACGAGACCGAGCGCGACCCCGAGGTGCTCGTCTGGACGCGCCACGACGAACCCCACGACTCCGTCTCGGTGAGCGACGACTACACGATGGTCGCCGACCTGCTGGAGGAACACCGCCGCGAGCGCGTCGACCCGGTCGCGCGTGACGCCGAGGACCCGCTGTTCTTGATGTACACCTCCGGGACGACGGGCAAACCGAAGGGCTGTCAGCACCGCACCGGCGGCTATCTCGCGTACGCCGCGGGCACCTCGAAGTACGTGCTGGACATCGAACCCGAGGACACCTACTGGTGTGCCGCGGACATCGGGTGGATCACCGGCCACAGCTACATCGTCTACGGGCCGCTCGCACTCGGGACGACGAGCGTGATGTACGAGGGCGCGCCGGACTTCCCCCACAAGTCCCGCATCTGGGAGATCGCCGAGAAGTACGACGTCGACGTGTTCCACACCTCGCCGACCGCCGTGCGGCAGTTCATGAAGTGGGGTCCCGAGTACATCGAGGGGTACGACTTCGACTTCCGCCACATGACGACGGTCGGCGAACCTATCCAGCCCGAGGCGTGGCTCTGGTACTACAAGCACATTGGCGACGAGGACGCCGTCATCGTCGACACGTGGTGGCAGACCGAGACCGGCGGCCACCTCATCACGAACCTGCCCGCACTGGAGGACATGAAACCGGGCAGCGCGGGCCTGCCCGCACCGGGAATCGAACCGGCGTTGCTCGACGACGACGGCGAGGAGATCGAGCCAGCCTCCGGACAGGCGGGCAACCTCATCATCAAGAAGCCCTGGCCCGGAATGCTCCAGACCGTCTACGGCAACGACGAGCGGTTCATCGAAACGTACTGGGCAGACTTCTCGGACACCGACAGCGACGACTGGACCGACTGGAACTACAAGGCGGGTGACGGTGCGGTTCACGAACGCGACGGCTACTTCCGTATCCTCGGTCGTCTCGACGACGTGATGAACGTCGCCGGCCACCGCCTCGGGACGATGGAACTCGAGTCGGCGGTCGCGGAGGTCGAGGACGTCGCCGAGGCGGCGGTCGTCTCCCGAGAACACACCGAGAAGGGCGAGGTGCCCGACGTCTACGTCATCCTGCGGGAGGGCGTCGAGGAGAGCGACGACGTGCGCCAGCGCATCGTCGGCGCGGTCGAAGACGAGATCGGGAAGTTCGCGCGCCCCGCGAACGTCGTGTTCGTCGACGACCTGCCGAAGACCCGTTCGGGGAAGATCATGCGTCGCCTCCTGGAGAACATCTCCAACGATAAGGAGCTGGGCGACACGACGACGCTTCGGGACCCCGACGTCCCCGAGCGCATCCGCGACCAGATGAAGGCGGACTGAAACCTCCGGACAGTTTCTTCGGTTCTTCGGTCGACGTCTCGCGTCCCACCGGGAGAACCGTCGGAGGCCGGGCCGCTTCCCGGCCGTCCCAGTCTCCTCTCGCTCGGTGTGAAGATGACACCACCGACAATCAGCTCACCAGTTTACGTTAACGTTGGTAGGCACGAACGGAAACTTTTCAGTCGTTGAACAGCTAAAACGGCGCAAACGTTAATGTTGCTCGCTCCAGCTATCAGTTGGCATGGCAAGCGGTAACAACCGACTGACGCGCCGTGACGTGCTGAAAGGTGCAGGGGCGACAGGAACGGCGGGTCTCGTAGGATTGGCAGGATGTACGACAGAAGACACCGGTGGCGGCGGTGGCGGTGGAGGCGGTGGCGGCGGTGGTGGTGGTGACGGTGGTGGCAACGGAAGCGGGACCGGGTCCGGCGGTGGCGGCGGGGAGGACTACCCGTCGCTCGGCAACTTCCCCGTCGAGGGCGACACCGCGACGTTCGGGTTCAACGTCCCGAAGACCGGTCCGTACGCCTCCGAGGGTGAGGACGAACTTCGGGCGTACAACCTCGCGATGAAACACCTGAACGAGGGCGGGGGCTGGGTCGACAGTCAGTTCGACGACCTCTCGGGCGACGGCGTGCTCGGCTATCAGATCGAGTCGGTCGAGGGTGATACGGCGACGGACGCCGCGACGGCGACGCAGGCGGCCAACCGGATGGTCGACCGGGACGACGTCATCATGTTCTCCGGCGGGTCGTCGAGTGCGACGGCTATCGCCCAACAGCAGGTCGCACAGGACAACAAGGTGCTGTACATGTGCTGTCTCACCCACTCCAACGAGACGACCGGTGTCGAGTGTCGACGCTACGGCTTCCGGGAGATGTTCAACGCCTACACGACCGGTCAGGCGCTCGCGCCGGTCGTGAAAGAGGAGTACGGCGAGGGACAGAAGTTCTATCAGCTGTACGCCGACTACTCCTGGGGCCAGACCCAGCAGGAGTCGATGAACCAGTTCCTCACCGAGACCGCCGGCTGGGAGCAGGTCGACAGCGTCCCGACGTCGCTCGGGACGGACGACTACTCGCCGTTCCTCTCGGAGGCGGCGAACTCCGGGGCCGACGTGCTGGTGCTCAACCACTACGGTCTCGACGGCGCGAAGTCGCTCACGCAGGCGGTCGACGCGGGTCTGAAAGACAGCATGACGCTGCTCGTTCCGCTGTACAACCGTCCGATGGCGGAGTCCGCGGGCGACGCCATCTCCGGTGTGTTCGGCACCGTCGCGTGGGACTCGCAGCTCGACAACGAACCGTCGAGCCAGTTCACCCAGGCGTTCAAAGAGGAGTACGACCGGGTACCGTCCGGCCCGGCCCAACTGGCGTACGCACAGACGCTCCAGTACGCCGCAGCGGTCGAACGCGCGGGGACGTTCTACCCGCCGGAGGTCATCAAGCAGCTGGAGGGGTACGAGTACGACAACATCGGAATGGGGCCGGAGACGATGCGCGAGTGCGACCACCAGGCCATCCGGGACGTGCCGGTCGTCCGCGGCCTCCCCGGCGACGAACAGTCCTCGGGCAACTACTTCGAGATTGTCAACGTGACCAGTCGGGACAACCTCTGGTACGGCTGCGACGACGGGCCGGCCGCGGAGTGCGAACTCGGCCCGTACGGCGACGAGTGACCGACCCGGACCACACCAACTCGACATTCATGCATCACGAAAACTCACACTCGCAAGACACGCGACGGAGGGGGTCGGCGTGAGTGCCTCCCTCCTCGCGCTCCAGACCAGCTCCGAAATCGCCCGACTGCTCATCAACGGGCTCCAGGCCGGCGCGATCTACATCCTGCTCGCCGTCGGTCTCTCCATCATCCTCGGTACGCTGAAGTTCGTCAACTTCGCTCACGGTGCGCTGTACATCGTCGGCGCGTACCTCGGCCTCATCATCGCGGGCATGCCCACCTTCAGCGGGAAGCTCGCCGAGTGGGGCTTCGCCAGCCCCGGACTCGGGTGGGGCTACCTCGCGGCGCTCGTCATCGTTCCGCTCGTCGTCTTCGTCGTCGGGCTGGCGATGGAGCGGTTCGTCGCTCAGCCGTTCTACGACCGACCGGACACCGACCAGATCCTGCTCACCTACGGAATAGCGCTGGTCGTCGCGGAGACGTTTCGCGTGCTGTTCGGCGGGCAGAGTCGGGGCATCGCCCAGCCACCGTGGGCCAGTGGCTCGGCCACCGGCGTCCCCGTCGTCGGCGACGTGCTCGCCTTTCTCGGCGTGAACGCCATTTCGACGTGGCGGCTCGTGGTCATCCTGCTCACGGCCGTCCTCGTCGGCATCGTGTTCCTGCTCATCGAGTACACCGACTTCGGGCTGACGGTCAGAGCCGGCACCGTCGACCCGGAGATGGTCGAGATGCTCGGCATCCGCCTGTCGCGGCCGTACCTCGTCGTGTTCGGCATCGGCGCGGCGCTTGCGGGCGTCGCCGGCCTCGTCGGCGGGCCGCTCGTGCAGTTCTACCCCGGATACGGGGGTGAGATACTCGTCCCGGCGTTCCTGACGGTGGTCGTCGGCGGCGTCGGGTCGATACGCGGGGCGGTCGTCGGCGGCCTCGCGTTCGGGTTGATACAGTCCGGGCTCATCCAGTTCGGCTTCTCGGAGTGGTCACAGGTCGGCATCTACGCGTTCGCGGCCATCGTCCTGCTCGTCAGACCACAGGGGCTGCTCGGTGAGGAGGTGGCTGTATGAGTGACGAGACCGGACAGCGTGTCGGTGAGGAGTCTGGGCAGCTCTCGGCCGTCCCCCTGCTCGTCCGCTGGCGGGCGGTCCGCCAGCGCGAGTCGTTCGTCGTCGCCGCGACGGCCATCGCCGTCCTCCTGTTTCCGTACCTGTTCGTCCGTGCGCCGGTCATCAGCACGGCTCTCCAGGGCTACCAGTCGCTCGCCGAACTCATCGTCATCTGGGGCATCTTCGTCATCGGCTTCGACCTGCTCCACGGCTACACCGGCCTGCTGTCGTTCGGCCACGCCGCCTTCTGGGGCGGTGGCGCGTACGCGGCGGGCGTGTTCGCCATCCACGTCTCGGGGTCGCCGCTGGTGATGATCGCCGTCGGCATCACGTTCTCGGTGTTGCTGGCGTGGGTTCTGGGCTTCCTCACGCTCCGTCGCGGCGGCATCTACTTCGCCATCCTCACGCTGGCGTTCGGGCAGATGCTGTACTACATGGCGTTGCAACCGCTGGCAGACCTCACCGGCGGCGACAACGGTCTCGGCATCGGGGGCACCGCCATCGAACCGCTGTTGGGGTTCATCCCGCTCGGCGCGGGCATCCCCGTCATCACGACGTTCGTCGCCACGTGGATGTACACCCTCATCGGCGTCGCGATGGTGCTCACCGTCGCGTTCGCCTACCGGGTGCTCAACTCGCCGTACGGGATGGTGTTCCGAGCCATCCGCGAGAACGAACAGCGCGCCGAGTTCGTCGGTCTGAACGTCCAGCGGTACAAGCTGATGGCGTTCGTCCTCTCCGGGGGCATCTCGGGGCTGGCCGGGTCGCTGTTCGCCATCCAGCAGGCCCGCGTCCCCGTCGAGTCGCTGTTCTGGACGACCAGCGGCGAGGTCGTCATCATGAGCGTCATCGGCGGCGTCGGGTCGCTGTTCGGCGGCCCCATCGGTGCCGCGGTGTACCTCTACGTCGCTAACGTCGTCCAGGGGATGCGCGAAGTCGTGTTGTTCGTCCAGGTCGACAAGCTCTTCCCCGGCGCACAGGCGGTCGTCCTTCCCGAGTGGGCGAGTCCCGCCGACTACTGGCACCTACTCCTCGGGTTGCTGTTCGTCGCCGTGGTCGTGTTCATCCCGCGTGGCGGGCTGTGGGGTGGGCTCAAATCCATCGGCCACCGCATCGGGAACCGACTCGGAGGTGGTCGCTGATGGCGAGCAGCGACGCCACGACGACCGAGACCGACCAGTCCCGGCAGGCCGACGAGACCGAGACGGGCGTCGACCGTGCGGCGGAGCCGTTGCTCGAAACCGACGGTCTCGTCAAGCAGTTCGGCGGACTGACGGCCACCGACGACGTGGACATCAGCGTCGAACGGGGCGAGCGTGTCAGCCTCATCGGGCCGAACGGGGCCGGGAAGTCGACCATCATCAACCTCATCACACGGCGACTGGAGCCGACCGAGGGCGACATCCATTTCAAGGGACAGTCCATCCTCGGTCTCTCGCCACACGAGGTCGTCCAGCGCGGGATGAGCAAGTCGTTCCAGACCGCGTCCATCTTCCCGACGCTGACGGTGCGCCAGAACGCCCGCATCGCGGCACTGGCCGCCGAACACGGCTCGTTCCGGTTCAACTTCCTCAGACACCGTCGACGCTACCCGGCGGTCGAGGAGGTCGCCCGCGAGACGCTCGACGCGGTCGGACTGTGGGACCAGCGCGAGAGCGCCGCCGAGGACCTCCCGTACGGCGACAAGCGCCGCCTCGAAATCGGCATCGCGCTCGCCGCGGAACCGGACATGCTCCTGATGGACGAACCGACCGCCGGGATGTCCCCCGAGGAGACCCACGCGACGGTCGACCTCATCGAACGCGTGAAAGAAGAACGCGGGCTGACGTTCCTGCTCGTCGAACACGACATGGAGATCGTCTTCCGCGTCTCCGACCGCATCGTCGTGCTCAACCGGGGGGCGGTCATCGCCGAAGGGCCCCCGAGGAGATACGCGAGAATCCGGACGTGCAGGACGCGTACCTCGGAGGTGTCGAGGAGTGAGCAGTCCCGACGGCGCTCCCGACGACGGGACCGCCCGAGCGACCGCGCCGACCGACGCCACGGAGGAGACGACCGCGGGCGGGCCCCTGCTCGACGTCGAGGCGGTCGACGCCTACTACGGCGAGAGCCACATCCTGCGTGACCTCTCGTTGCACGTCGACAGCGGCGAGATATGCGCCGTGCTCGGCCGTAACGGTGCGGGCAAGACCACGACGCTCCGCGCCATCGCCGGGACCGACGAACCGGAGGTCCGCAGCGGTCACGTCCGCTTCCACGGCGACGACGTCACGCACCTGCCGACCGAGGACGTGGCGGTGCGAGGCATCTCGCTGGTGCCCGAAGAACGCCGGATATTCCCCGACCTCACCGTCGCGGAGAACATGCACATCGCGGAGGTCGTCCGAAATCGGTCGAACGTCGTCGGTCGGGACATCGAGTTCGACCGCGGCCAGATGGCCGACGAGGACATCTACGACGTGTTCCCGCGGCTCAGGGAACGACTCTCGCAGAAAGGTGGGACGCTCTCCGGTGGCGAACAGCAGATGCTCGCCATCGCTCGGGCGCTGAAACAGAACCCCGACCTCCTGATGCTCGACGAACCGTACGAGGGTCTCGCCCCGCAGATCATCCAGGCGGTCGAGGCTGCCGTCGAACGCATCCGCGAGGACGGGACCACGGTCCTGCTGGTCGAACAGAACGCCGTCGCGGCGATGAACATCGCCGACCGGTGCTACGTCGTCGACCAGGGGCAGGTCGTGTTCGAAGGGACGGCCGACGAACTCCGGGCGGACGAAGAGACCCGGGACCGGTATCTGGGCGTATGACGGGCGACGACACGGCGGGCACGCCCGCTACGAGTCCCCCCGAGACGGCCGAGCGACTGCTGGACGCGCTCGTCGAGGAGGGTGTCGTCCTGGAGCGAGCGGACGGGACGCTCGCCCTCAGCGAGTCGTACGACGCGACCCACGACATCTACCACGACAGCTACGGCGACGCCACCGACGAGGCGTTCGAACGGGCCGTCGCCGACGTGTTCGACCTCTCGGCGGACGAGGCCGAAGCGCGCATCGCCGAGGAGGGCGTCACCCGGGAGATGCTCGTCGCGTACCTCGCCGTCCAGTCGGAGCTCGACGGCTCGTACTCCCGCGAGGAACGCGCCCGGATGGCCGCGATGGTCGAGGACCTCTCGCCGGAGTCGCCGGTACCCGAGGTGGTCGAACGACTCGACGACGACGGGTACGAGACGTTCCTCGCGACACACGACCGGGCGGTCGTGACGGTGTGGAAACGCCACTGCGACCCGTGTGCGGCGGTCAAGCGCGACCTCGACGCTATCCTCGAAGCGGTTCCGAGCGACGTGGCCGTCGGCGGCGTCGACGGCGTCGAGACCCCGGCGTTCCGTCGAACCGCCGACGTGACCGTCGCGCCCGCGCTCGTCGTGTTCGTCGACGGGCAGCCAGCCGAGACGCTCACCGGACGGTTCACCGCAGAACAGGTCGCCGACGCCTGCGCTCGGGCGTTCGACTGAGGCTCCGATACTCGCCGCCGTCACGGCCGTCGCTGGTGTGCTTCGAGCTACCGACCGACCGCGTCGTCGTCGTAGCGGTTCGCGACGAAGACGATGGCCGCCAGCAACACCCCGAACAGCACGGCGAGGGTGACCGACCCGTACAGCGCCATCCCGAGGGCGGTGGGCGGGAGCTGGATGAAACCGAACAGCTCCGGGTCGAGTTGGCCGGGACCCTGTCGGAACGACGCGATGAGCGCGCCCATCAGCCCGGCGATGGCGACGACGACCACGTACAGGGTGAGGACGAACCAGCGGCCGCGTAGCTGTCGTGGGGAAGTGCTCACGGTCGAGATAGGGCGGCCCACACGATTACGCTTTTGACTCGCGGTCCCCAACCTGATGCATGGAGGAGAAGGAACTGCTGTTGCTCGTTCTCGTCGCGGTCGCCTCGCTGATGTTCGTGACGGGCATCGTCCTCGTCCTCAACACCATCGGCTGAGCGAGCGCGCCGCTCGTCGACGTATCGACCCGAACGAACCGTCCACTCGCGACGCGGCGAAAGTTCGGAGAAATCGCGGTCGGTTACTCGTCGCTCTGTTCGTCAGCGACCGCTTCCTCGGCGGCCGTCTCGTCGACGCCACCGTCGGTCGCGACCTCGTCTTCCTCACCGCCGTCCGTGACGGCGGTCTGGAGACGGCGTTCGTGCCACTCGAACTCCCGGCCGTACAGCGAGGTGTCGCGGAGTCCCCACGGGTCCCCGTCGACCTCGGGCCCCTCGTACCACGACTGGACGAAGTTGACGAGCCAGATGATCTGGCCGAACGCGAGGATGAACGCGCCGAGCGTCGCCGCCTGGTGGAGCAACTCGACCGTCTGGAGCGGTGCCCAGTCGGCGTTGAACGCGTACGTCGAGTAGCGGCGGGGCATCTCGTTGTAGCCCAGCAGCAGCATCGCGAAGAACGTCAGGTTCGTCCCGATCATCGTCGACCAGAAGTGCCACTTCGCGAGGCTGCGCTGGTACATCCGACCGGTGAAGATGGGGTACCAGTAGTAGAGGCCCGCGAACACGGCGAACGCGATGGCCCCCATGACGATGTAGTGGAAGTGACCCACGACGTAGTACGTGTCGTGGAGCACGAGGTCGATGGGGATGGCGGCGAGGAAGACGCCGGTCACCCCACCGATGATGAAGTTACTGATGAACCCGATGCAGAACAGCATCGGTGCGGTGAGGCGCAGTTTGCCGTTCCACATCGTCGTGATCCAGTTGAACGTCTTCACCGCGGAGGGTATCGCGATAGCCAGCGAGACGGCCATGAACGACGCCCGGATTCGCGGGTCGATACCCGTCGAGAACATGTGGTGCGCCCACACGCCGAACGAGAGGACGCCGATGGCGAGCGTCGAGTAGACGACGAACTTGAACCCGAACAGTTTCCGCCCGGAGAACCGGGGCAGGACGTAGCTGACGATACCCATCGGCGGTAACACGAGGATGTACACCTCGGGGTGGCCGAAGAACCAGAACAGGTGTTGCCAGAGGATGGGCGAGCCTCCGTCGACGGCGAAGAACGCCGTCCCGAAGTTCCGGTCGAGCAGGAGCATGATGAGTGCGCTGCCGAGCAGCGGGAACGCGAACAGGATGAGCCCCGACTGCGTGAGGATGGTCCAGCTGAAGATGTCGAGGTTGGCCCAGTTGACGTTCTTCCCGCGCTCGGTGAAGATGGTCGCGATGAAGTTGATCGCCCCCATCGTCGCCGAGACCCCCGTCAGGTGGAGTCCGAGAATCATGAGGTCGGCACCGAAGCCGGCCTGTTCGGCCGACAGCGGCGTGTACATCGTCCAGGACGTCTGTGCAGGGGCGAGCCCCGGCACGAAGAAGCCGGCCCAGATGAGTAGTGCGCCGGGCGGGAGGAGCCAGAACGCGATGGCGTTGATGCGCGGGAACGCCATGTCGTCCGCGCCGATGAGCAGCGGGACGAAGTAGTTCGAGAACGCCGCGATGATGGGCGTCCCGAACAGGAACAGCATCGTGATGCCGTGGCTCGTGAGCAGGCCGTTGTAGAGTGCGTTCCCGGCGTTGGTCCCGCCGGCGACCGCACCGAGCACGTCCATGCTCGGCGTGAACAGTTCGGTCCGCATGAGGAGGACCGCGAGGCCGCCCCAGACGAACGCCACGATGGCGTACAGTCCGTACAGCATCCCGATGTCCTTGTGGTCGACCGTCGTGAGCCAGCGCGTGATTCCTTCGGGTTTGTGTCGGACGTGGTGTCCCGACTCGCCGTAGCCGCCTCCGGCGAGTGGCGTGTAGGTCCGCCAGTCTTCGGCGCGAGTCAGCGCGAGGAAGACGGCGACGAGGAACACCCCCATCAGGACCGTCAGGGCCAACTGGCCCGACGTGCCGACACCCGCTCCCTGCGCTGGTATCGCAGGGAGCAACGCTCCTGAAATTTCCATACCACAGTTCCGAACTGGGGGATTAGAAAGGTTGTGTTCGCGTTCCGACCGCACGCAGGCGGCCGAATGAAACCCTGGTTACTCGTTCGACGCTGTCGACTCCTCGTCGCCGTCCGTCTCCGTGCCTTCGATGGGCTGTGCGTCCTCGTCCTCGGACAGCTCACCGGTCTCCTCCGAGCCTTCGACCGCACTCGCGCCGGCGACCGCTCGCTCGCGCGCCTCGAGTTCGGCTTCGGACGTCGCGATGGCCTTCCCCGAGTAGTAGGTGAGGATGGCCAAGCCGACGAACGGCACGATGAGCAGTGCCATCTGGATGAGCGTCGGGACGAGACTGTAGCCGAACTGCGGAAGCACGGCGAACACGCCCACGAAGAACAGGATGATGAACAGCGGGATTACGTTGACCGAGAGGTCCAACAGCGTCTCCCGGTCGAACACGTCCGGTGCCATGTACCCTGCTTCGCCGAGCGCAGTAAATAGGTTGTTGATTCCCTACGCGGCCTCGATGCTCCGGCGGCCGGTCGCGCGGCCGGCGACGCTCCCGAGCAGGGCGATGAGGCCGGCCATCGCGACCGAGAGGCCGCGCTGGACGTTCGCGTTGCCGTCGGCGGCCATCGCAGACCCGAGCGTGTCGAGGAGAGCGTCGACCGACGGGGACACCTGCGTGACGACGAGTATCGCACCGAGCACGACGAGGACCGCACCGAGCCCACCGAGCACGCCCCACGGACGGTCGATGTAGCCTGCGTCCTGCACGATGCCCGAGACGCTGCCGACGAACAGCAACAGGCCGCCGACCGAGATGGGTAGGAGGTTCAGGACGATGCCGACCTCCGAGAGCGTGAGACCGAGGGCGACGAACAACGGCCACGGACTCGACAGCCGATATTCGTCGCTCACCCCTGGTTGTTCGTCCATACCGGAGCGAGGGGCCGGCGACTCAAAGGTACATCGGAACCGTGGTGTCTCCGTCGGCAGACCGCGGTGCGGTGGCTACGGTGTCGAACGACAGCGAGAACCGAAGCCGCACTGGACGTCGTCGGACGCAGGGACCTACGCGAAGGTTCGGGACACTTCCTCGGTGTCGTCGTCGTCGCCCTGCTGGATTTTCTCCCAGGCGTTCTCGAAGTCCCGCATCTCGACGGTCGTGCGGTCGTCGCGGATGGCGAACATCCCGGCCTCCGTACAGATGGCCTTGATGTCGGCCCCGCTGGCGTTGTCGGTCTCCTCCGCGAGCTCGGCGAAGTCGACGTCGTCGGAGATCTGCATCGAGCGCGTGTGGATCTGGAAGATGCGCTCGCGACCTTCGGGGTTCGGAACGGGCACCTCGATGAGACGGTCGAAACGACCGGGCCGGAGGATGGCGCGGTCGAGCATGTCGAAGCGGTTGGTGGCGGCGATGATGGAGATCTGCCCCCGCTCGTCGAACCCGTCCATCTCGGCGAGCAACTGCATCATGGTGCGCTGGACCTCGGCGTCGCCGGAGGTCTTCGAGTCCGTACGCTTCGAGGCGATGGCGTCGATCTCGTCGATGAAGATGACGGCGGGTTCGTGCTGCCGGGCGAGTTCGAACAGGTCCCGAACCAGCTTCGCACCCTCACCGATGAACTTGTGTACGAGTTCGGAGCCGGCCATCTTGATGAACGTCGCGTCGGTCTGGTTCGCGACGGCCTTCGCGAGCATCGTCTTCCCCGTGCCCGGTGGCCCGTACAGCAAGACACCGCTCGGCGGTTCGATACCGACCTCGTCGAACATCTCGGGGCTGGTCAGGGGCATCTCGACGGTCTCTCGGACCTCGTCGATCTGCTCGTCGATGCCGCCGATGTCGGCGTAGCTGACCTCGGGCTTGCGCTCGACTTGCATCACGCGGGCGCGGACGTCGGTCTCGTTGTCGAGACGTTTGACGATAGAGAGCGAGTTGTTCACCGCGACTCGCGCGTCGGGTTCGAGATCGTCGCGCATCTCGGGGGTGACGTCGGTGAGCGCCTCCTGGTTGTTCCCGTGCTGTTTGATGATGACGCCGTTGTCGGTAATCTCCTGGACGGTGGCGACGAACAGCGGCGACTGCTTGAGCTTCTTGTTCTCGTGGGTCAGTCGTTCGAGCTTCTGCTGGAACTTGTTGTTCTCCGCGTTCGCGTCGAGGAGCTTGTCGCGCATCTCCTCGTTCTGCCGTTCGAGGACTTCGAGCCTGTCCTGGAGGGTGTCGATTTTGTCCTGCTGTGACGCGTCGTCGTCGTACGGCATGTCGACGTCGTCAACAGTGTCGGTCATTGGCCCTATCTATCACGTGCGCTCATAAGAGGTTTCGGTTCGAGTCGAAGTTTCACCCCGCCCACCGCACGAGCGAGGCGGCTACCGGTCCTTCACGAACGATGCACACTGGTTATTGGAGAACGAAAAGTATTATTTCGGAGCATCGTGTTCGGTGGGTATGAGCGCCTGCAAACAGTCGGCCGTCGAGTGTCGGGAGGACGCACTTCGGGACCTCCCGCCGAGCGCGAAGCTCGTCGCGAAAGTGCTGGAGTACGACGGGCCACACACCCAGCGACAGCTCGCCGAGGAGACGCTGTTGCCGACTCGCACGGTCCGGTACGCTATCGGCCGGCTCGAAGAGGCGGACGTCGTGGACGCGCGGGTCTCGTTCACCGACGCTCGCAAACGAGTCTACTCGCTGACCGGCGAGGACGACCGCCGGGCCGACCACTGACCTTTTAGGGCGAAGCCGCACCAGCCCCGTCGTGCCCGACCCGACCGCCGTCAAGCGCTCGCTGGCCAGACTCGCGGCCGGTCCACCGGACGACCGGACCGTCCTCGCGACCGCCCGTCGCGCTCGCACCGACCTCGACACGGCCGCCGCCTTCGTCGCCACCGGTGGCGTCGAGCGCCTGCGACGGGCGGTCGAGCGGACCGGCACCGGCCGGGAGTCACTCGACGCCTTCGAACGCTACCGGGCGGCCTGTCAGTTCCACCCCGCTCACGCAATCGATATACCGACGGGACCGAAAGACACGCCAGACTGATATGACGCGGGTCATCCACACCGGTGACACACACATCGGGTACCAGCAGTACCACCGACCCGAGCGCCGGCAGGACTTCCTCGACGCCTTCCGCCGGGTGCTCGACGACGCCGTCGCCGACGACGTCGACGCCGTCGTCCACGCCGGCGACCTGTTCCACGACCGCCGTCCCGACCTCCAGGACATCCTCGGGACGCTCGACGCCCTCCGGACGCTCGCGGCCGCCGACGTCCCCTTCCTCGCCGTCGTCGGGAACCACGAGGCCAAACGCGACGCCCAGTGGCTCGACCTGTTCGCCTCGCTCGGTCTCGCCACCCGTCTCGGCCCCACGCCGCACGTCGTCGGTGACACGGCGTTCTACGGTCTCGACTTCGTCCCGCGCTCCCAGCGCGACGCCCTGGAGTACGACTTCGAACCGCACGACGCCGCCCACGCGACGCTCGTCACCCACGGCCTGTTCCAGCCGTTCGACTACGGCGACTGGGACGCGCGGGACATCGTCGAGGGGTCGCCCGTCGCCTTCGACGCCCTCCTGCTCGGTGACAACCACAAGGCCGACCGCGCCCAGGTCGCCGACACGTGGGTCACCTACTGTGGGTCGACCGAGCGTGCGAGCGCCAGCGAGCGCGAGGAGCGTGGCTACAACATCGTCACCTTCGACGACGAGGTGAGCATCTCGCGACGCGGTGTCGAGACCCGCGAGTTCGTCTTCGTCGACGTCGAGTTGGGGCCGGGCGAGGGCGTCGAACGCGTCCGCGAACAGGCCGGCCAGCACGACGTCGAGGACGCCGTCGTCATCGTCACCGTCGAGGGCGAGGGCGAGCGTATCGCTCCTGCGGACGTAGAGACGGACCTCGACGAACGGGGAGCGCTCGTCGCCCGGGTCAACGACCAGCGGGAGTTCGAGACCGCCGAGGAGTACGACGTCTCGTTCGCCGACCCCGACGAGGCGGTCCGCGAGCGGGTCCGCGAACTCGGTTTGAGTCGGGCGGCCCGTGACCTCGACGAGACCATCCGGGCGAGCAAGGTCGCCGACTCGAACGTCTCCGAGACCGTCGAGGAGCGCGTCCGCGACATCGTCGACGACGCCGAGGCGTTCGCCCGCGCCGTCCCCGACCGCGACGACACCGAGACGGACTCCGACACCGCCAGCGACACCGAGGCCGAGAGCGGCGAGGGGACGGTCGAGGAAGCCCCCGACACGCCGAGCGACGACCCGTCCGGGACCGACCCCGCGACGGCCGACTCCTCAGAAGGTGAGACGGGACCGGAGGTCCCCGAGGAGGCCACCGCGAGCGCCGACGGCGACGGCCAGTCGACGTGGGGTGACTACTGATGCGCTTCGAGCGCGTCTCCCTGGAGAACTTCAAGTGCTACGCCGACGCCGACCTGCGACTCGACGACGGCGTGACCGTCATCTACGGCCTCAACGGTAGCGGCAAGTCCTCGCTGCTCGAAGCCTGCTTCTTCGCGCTGTACGGTGCGAAGGCGCTCGACACGACGCTGGACGAGGTCGTCACCATCGGCGCGGAGGAGACCACCGTCGAGTTGTGGTTCGTCCACGGCGGCGAGCGCTACCACCTCGAACGCCGCGTTCGGTACACGGGCGACCGCGCCCAGACGGCGACCTGCCTGCTGGAGACGCCCGAGGGTCCCATCGAGGGCGCGCGCGACGTTCGGAGCTACGTCGAGGACCTCCTCCGGATGGACGCCGACGCGTTCGTCAACTGCGCGTACGTCCGGCAGGGGGAGGTGAACAAGCTCATCAACGCCTCGCCGGGCCAGCGCCAGGACATGATCGACGACCTGCTCCAGTTGGGCTCGCTGGAGGAGTACCGCGAACGCGCCAGCGACGCCCGCGTCGGCGTCGGCCGGGTCCGGGAGAACAAACACGGCGCGCTGGAGGACGTCGAGCGACAGGTCGAGCAGAAGGACGCGAAGGACCTCCACGGCCGCCGGAAGCAACTGGTCGAAGAACGGTCGGCGGCCGACGCCGAAATCGAGCGGTTGGAGGCCAAACGGGAACAGGCAATCACCACGCGCGACGCCCTCGAAGAGCGCCTCGACGCCGTCGACGAACGTCGCGAGGAGCTCCAGTCCGTCGAGGACACCGTCGCGGACCTCCAGGCGGCCATCGCCGAGACCGAACGCGAACGCGAGGACGCCAAAGACCGTCTCTCGGAGCTCCGCGAGACCGTCACCGATCTCGAAGCCGAACGCGACGCGACGCTCGCCGAGACCGACCTCGACGCGCCCGCCCCCGAGGCCATCGAGGAGCGTCGCGAGGAGCTCGTCGAGCGCGAAGACGAGCTCCGCTCGTCGCTCGAAGAGCACCGACTCACCGCCCAGGACGCCGCCAGCACGGCCGAGACCCTCCGGGAGACGGCCGACGACCTCGAATCGCGCGCCGAAAGCGCGCGCGAGGAGGCCACCGAGACGGCCTCGGAGCTGACCTCGACGAGCGAGACGCTCGACGAGCGCCGCGAGCAGGTCGCCGCCCTCGAACGCGAGGCCGAGGAGAAACGCGAGACGTTCGCGGACGCCCCCTGTGCGTTCGGCGAGGCCGAGGCGTTCCGCGAGGCGGTGGCCGAGGAGGTCTCGTCGCTCCGCGAGCGAACGGCCGCACTGGAGAGCGACTTGAAGAACGCGAGGGCCGCCCTCGACGAGGCGGAGGAACTCCAGGCGGAGGGGAAGTGCCCGGAGTGTGGGCAACCCGTCGACGGCAGTCCACACGTCGCGGCCATCGAGGAGCGCCGCGAGACCGTCACGGACCTGGAGTCGGAACTGGCCGACGTGACGGAGTCGCTGGCCGACGCCGAGGCGCGCCACGAACGCGCCGAGGAACTCGTCGCGCTCGAATCGACGGTCGAACAGGCCGTCTCCGACCGCGACAACCTCGAACAGCTCATCGAGGAGCGGGAGGCGACCGTCGAGCGCGACCGCGAGCGCGTCGCGGACCTCCGCGAGGAGGCCGAGCGACTCGACGACCAGGCCGCCGAGAAACGCGAAGCAGCGACGGACGCCGACGAGCGCGCAGCCGAGGCTCGGCAGGCCATCGGGGAACTGAACGGCGACCTCGCGGCGGTCCGGGAGCGCCGCGAGCGTCTCGACCGCCTCGCGGACCTCGTCGCCGACGTCGCCGACGCCGAGGACGAGCGCGAGCGCCTCCGCGACCGCCGCGAGGAGCTGGCGGGCGTGAACGACGAACGTCGCGAGCGCCTTCGCGAGCGTCGTGACCGGCGCGACACCCTCCGAGAGTCGTTCGACGAACAGCAGGTCGAGAAGGACCGCGAGAACCTCCGCGGCGCGCGGGAGTTCGTCGAGTACGTCGAACCGAAACTCGACGCCCTCCGCGAGGAGCGCGACGAACTCCAGAGCGACGTGGGGGCCATCGACAACGAACTCGACGCGCTCGACGACCTCCGCGACCGGCGCGAAGAGCTGGCCGCGACCGTCGACCGGCTCGACTCGCTGTACGAGGAGACCGAACAGCTCCAGGCGATGTACGCGGACCTCAGGGCGGAACTCCGCCAGCGCAACGTCGTGAAACTCGAGTCGCTGTTGAACGAGACGTTCGACCTCGTCTACCAGAACGACTCCTACGCCCGCATCGAACTCGACGGCGAGTACGAGCTGACGGTGTTCCAGAAGGACGGCGAACCGCTCGACCCCGAACAGCTCTCGGGAGGCGAGCGCGCGCTGTTCAACCTCTCGCTGCGCTGTGCCATCTACCGCCTGCTCGCGGAGGGCATCGACGGGGCGGCCCCGATGCCGCCGCTCATCCTCGACGAGCCGACGGTGTTCCTCGACTCGGGGCACGTCGGGCGACTGGTCGAACTAATCGAGTCGATGCGCGACGTCGGCGTCGAACAGATCGTCGTTGTCAGCCACGACCAGGAACTCGTCGGCGCGGCCGACGACCTCGTCCACGTCGAGAAAGACCCCACCTCGAACCGCTCGACGGTCGACCGCAGTCGCGACCTGACGGCGCTCACCGCGGACTGAGTCGGTCGCCGTCGGCGGCTACTCCGAGGCTCGCTCGTCGTCCTCGGCACCGCGCAGGACGGCGAGTGCCTCTCGGGCGTCGTCGGTCAGGTCGTACCCACGTTCGCCGGTGGCGTCGGCCTTGACGACCAGCCCCGCGGCGCGGAACTCGCTCACGAGGCCGACCACGTCGCTCTCACAGAGGTCGTAGTCGACCAGCGCTCGCGCCGGGAGCGGGCCGCGCCGGTCGAGTTCGAGCAGGAGGCCGAGCGCACGGTCGTCGCGGCAGGCGGTGAGGACGCGTCGCACCGGGGCGGGGACTGCCCGGGCGGCGAGCGTGAGCGCGCTGTCGTCGTCACCCGTCGGTGTGAGGCGGTCGTTGGGCAGGTAGCGTTCGGTGCCCGTCTCCGGGTCGCGGACGAGCGACGACTCGCTCGACCGTTTGAGCAGGAGGTAGCGGCGGCCGTCGTCGTCACGGACCGTCTGCATGGAACGATGTAGTCGGGTCGACGTGGTAGCCTTACTGGTCGGACGTTCGCTGGTCGTCGTCCAGCATCGACTCCTCTTCTTCCTGTTCCTCCTCGGGGTCGTACATCGCGTAGTAGCGGTACGCGAAGACGGCTCCGACGGCCCCGACGAGGAGCGACCCGCCGCCGAACCAGACGTCCCCGCGGAAGTAGAGCAACATCGCGCCGAGACTGAGACCGAGGAGCGCGACGTTCAGGAAGACGACGCTCCCCCAGAACGCCTTGAACAGGCCGTCGCTGACGTCCGACTCCGAGAGGTCGTTCGCCTCCGGGATGTCGACGCTGGGGGCGAGACTGTCGGGGTCGAACTCCTCGGGTTCGTCCGGCCACGGGTCGTCGTCGCGGTCCTCTTCGAACGGGTCGATCACGACCGGCGCTACGTGGGGTGGTGAAAAAAGCGTCTCTATGCGGCGTCGTCGAGTCGGACCGTGGTGGCCGACTGGATCCACGCCAGCGGGTTCCTCCCGTCGAACAGGACGGTGCCGTCGTCCGTCTCGTAGGATTCGGTCGTCGCGATGGCGTCTTCGGCGGCCCCCGTGGACCGGGCCGACTGTTCACTCGGGTCCGACGTCACGTCTCTGTCGACCATGGTCGCTACCTTGTTATGTCGTGTCACGGTAAATGCGTTGTGTCCCGAGCAACGGTCGCCACTACCGATAGGGTGGGGGAGTCCACTCCGGTGACACCAGCCAGTCGCGGTCTCGGGGCCGACCGCGGGGGTTTTTACCGGAGGACTCGAATCTCGGGCAACATGAAACAGAGTGGGCTGGCGGAGTTCTCGGCAGGGGGTGGCCAGGACCGCCCCGATGCCGAGGCCGAAGCCGTCGCGGGCGACGGCGGGGGTCTCGCGCCGGAGGTCGTCGACACCTCCGACTACCGGTATCCCGACCCCGACGGGAGCGTCGAACTCGCCGTGACGCAGGTCGACTACACCATCGAGGGGGCGGGCCGCGAGGAACACCCCGTGCTCCACGTGTTCGGCCGAACCGCCGACAACGAGACCGAACACGTCCGGGTTCGTGAGTTCCCGCCGTACTTCTACACGCCGCTGGCGGACCTCGAACGTGTCGAGAGCGCACCGGGGGCGGAGAGCGACGAACCGCTGCTCGCGAAGCAGTTCACCGACGACCGCCTGATGGAAGAGCGCATCACGGGCGTCGAGACGATGGGCGACCTCGACCCGGAACTGTCGGGCGACGACGCCCAGGAGGTCGTCACCTACGAGTCCATCCGCGGGGAGACGCTCGTGAAGGTGACCGGTCAGACCCCGCGCGACGTGGGGCAACTGCGCGACCGGTTCGACCACTACGAGGCCGACATCCTGTTCCCGAACCGCCTGCTCATCGACAAGGACGTCACGAGCGGCGTTCGCGTCCCGGCCCGTCGGAACGACGACGGCGTCGTCGACGTGCCCCACCAGGAGGTACAGGCAGTGGACGTCGAGGCCGACCTCCGGGTGAACACGTTCGACATCGAGGTCGACGACCGCAACGGCTTCCCCGAGGACGGCGAGGAACGCATCGTCTGTCTGACGAGCCACGACAACTACCGCGACGAGTACGTCGTCTGGCTGTACGAGGCTCCCGACGGCGAGTCCGGCCCCGACGCCCTACCCGACTACGACCCGCTCCGGGAGGGGCCCGAGGTCGACGTCCGTCGGTTCGACACCGAGGCCGCGATGCTGACGGCGTTCCTCGACTACGTCGACGAGACGGACCCCGACGTCCTGACGGGGTGGAACTTCACCGACTTCGACGCGCCGTACCTCATCGACCGCATCGACGTGCTCTCTGAGGCGGGTGAGGGCGACGACCAGTTGGACTCCGACCGCCTCTCGCGGGTGAACGAGGTGTGGCGTTCGGACTGGCAGGGACCGAACATCAAGGGCCGCGTCGCGTTCGACCTGCTGTACGCCTACAAGCGCATCAAGATATCAGAACTCGACAGCTACCGTCTGGACGCGGTCGGCGAGGCGGAGTTGGGCGTCGGGAAGGAGCGTTACGCGGGCGACATCGGCGACCTGTGGGAGGAGAACCCCGAGCGCCTGCTGGAGTACAACCTGCGCGACGTCGAACTGTGTGTCGAACTCGACCGCAAGCAGAACATCGTCCCGTTCTGGGAGGAGGTCGCGACGTTCGTCGGCGCGAAGTTGGAGGACGCGACGACGCCCGGCGACGCAGTCGACATGTACATCCTCCACAAGGTCCACGGCGAGTTCGCTCTGCCCTCGAAGGGCGCGGTCGAATCGGAGGACTACGAGGGCGGCGCGGTGTTCGACCCCATCACGGGCGTCAAGGAGATGGTGTCGGTGTTAGACCTGAAGTCGCTGTACCCGATGTGTATGGTGACCATCAACGCCTCCCCGGAGACGAAGGTCGACCCCGAGACCTACCAGGGGGAGACGTTCGTCGCGCCCAACGGGATGCACTTCCGGAAGGAACCGGACGGCATCATCCGGGAGATGGTCACCGAACTCCTCGCCGAGCGTGACGAGAAGAAACGCCTGCGCGACGAGAACGCCCCCGGTAGCGACGCCTACGAGACGTTCGACCGCCAGCAGGGTGCGGTGAAGGTCATCATGAACTCGCTGTACGGCGTGCTGGGGTGGGACCGGTTCCGCCTCTACGACAAGGACATGGGCGCGGCGGTGACCGCGACGGGCCGCGAGGTCATCGAGTTCACCGAGCAGACCGTCGACGAGATGGGCTACGAGGTGGCGTACGGCGACACCGACTCGGTGATGATAGAACTCGGCGAGGGTGTCTCGAAGGAGGAGGCCATCGAGCAGTCGTTCGACCTCGAAGAGCGCATCAACGCCGCCTACGACGACCTCGCCGCCGAGATGAACGCCGAGGACCACCGCTTCCAGATCGAGTTCGAGAAACTGTATCGGCGATTCTTCCAGGCGGGGAAGAAGAAACGCTACGCCGGGCACATCGTCTGGAAGGAGGGGAAAGACGTCGACGACATCGACATCACTGGTTTCGAGTACAAGCGTTCGGACATCGCGCCCATCACGAAGGAGGTCCAACAGCGCGTCCTGGAGATGATCGTCAAGGAGGGCGACATCGAGGGGGTCAAAGACTACGTCCACGACACCATCGAGCGCTTCGAGTCGGGCGACATCAGCGTCGAAGAGGTCGGTATCCCCGGTGGAATCGGCAAGCGTCTCGACGACTACGACACCGACACGGCCCACGTCCGCGGGGCGAAGTACGCCAACCTCCTGCTCGGGACGAACTTCGCTCGTGGGTCGAAGCCCAAGCGTCTCTACCTCGGGCGTGTCCACAACGACTTCTACGCGCGTATCGAGGCCGAACGTGGCCTCTCGACGCAGTCCGACGAACTGTACCGAGAGTTCCGCAAGGAAGAGGACGTCATCTGCATCGAGTTCGCCGACCAACTCCCCGCGGAGTTCGAGGTGGACTGGGACGTGATGCTCGACAAGACGTTACAGGGGCCAATCGAGCGCATCCTCGAAGCCATCGGCGTCTCGTGGGACGAGGTGAAGTCGGGACAGACCCAGACGGGGCTCGGGAGCTTCGGGTAGGCCGACGTCCCTCGACAGGCTTTCTCATACGAAAAGATTCGTTTCCGTTCTCTGAACTCGAATCGGGCGAATACGAAACCATTATGCCCCGCACGCGCCGACACCCCGACGACGAGATACAGTGTTCTCATTATGGCTCGATTAGAGATCAAGGACCTCCACGCAGAGGTCGCTGAAGAAGGCGGAGAGCAGATTCTGAAGGGCGTGAACCTCGAAGTCAACACGGGCGAGATTCACGCGCTCATGGGACCGAACGGGTCGGGCAAGTCCACGACGGCGAAGGTAATCGCTGGCCATCCCGCCTACGAGGTGACGCAGGGTGAGGTACTCATCCACCTCGAAGCGGACGACTTCGGCGAGGACTTCGACATCCCGGAGGACAAGCGCACGTGGAACCTGCTGGACCTCGAACCGAACGAGCGCGCCGCACTCGGCGTGTTCCTCGCGTTCCAGTACCCCGCGGAGATCGAGGGCGTCACGATGGTGAACTTCCTTCGCACCGCCCTGAACGCGAAGCTCGAAGAGCGCGAGGAGCTGTTCGAGGACGACGACGGCGAGGAAGAAGAGGAGGAGGACGTCGGCTACGACACCTCCCCGATGGAGGGGAACGTCGACGACGGCGAGGTCGGCGTCGCCGAGTTCCAGCAGCTACTGGCCGAGAAGATGGAGCAACTCGACATGGACGAGCGCTTCGCCCAGCGCTATCTCAACGCCGGGTTCTCCGGCGGCGAGAAGAAGCAGAACGAGGTGCTCCAGGCCGCCATCCTCGAACCGTCCATCGCGGTGCTCGACGAGATCGACTCCGGGCTGGACATCGACCGCCTGCAGGACGTCGCGACGGGTATCAACGCGCTGCGCGACGAGGTCGGCACCGGCATCCTCCAGATCACCCACTACCAGCGTATCCTCGACTACGTCGAGCCGGACCACGTCCACATCATGCTCGACGGCAAAGTCGTCAAGAGCGGCGGCTCGGAACTCGCCGAGCAGCTCGAGGACAAGGGGTACGACTGGGTTCGCGACGAAGCGTACGAGACAGCTTGAACCGTCTTGAGACCTAACCCCAACACAACATGAGTTCAGACGACCACCTCAAAGAGACAGACACCGAAGCCCGCTTCGAGTTCAAGAAAGAACAGAAGTCGGCGTTCAAATCCGAGAAGGGCCTCACGGAGGAGACCATCCGGCTCATCTCGGAAGACAAAGACGAGCCCGAGTGGATGCTGGAGCGACGCCTCCGCGCGCTCCGGCAGTTCCAGGAGATGCCGATGCCGACCGACTGGCCGGGCCAGCCCGACCTGAGCGAGGTCGACGTCGACGAGATCGTCCCGTACATCCGCCCCGACATCGACACGCGCGGTGGCGAGGAGTCCTGGGAGGACCTCCCCGAGGAGATCCGCGACACGTTCGAGAAGCTCGGCATCCCCGAAGCAGAGCGCAACGCGCTCTCGGGCGTCGGCGCACAGTACGAGTCCGAGATCGTCTACCAGAACATGCAGGAGCGCTGGCAGGAGAAGGGCGTCATCTTCTGTGACATGGACAAGGCGGTCCAGGAGCACGAAGAACTCGTCAAGGAGTACTTCATGACGAAGTGCGTCCCGCCCAGCGACAACAAGTTCGCCGCGCTCCACGGTGCGGTGTGGTCCGGCGGCTCGTTCGTCTACGTGCCCGAGGACGTCACCGTCGAGATGCCGGTGCAGGCGTACTTCCGGATGAACTCCGAGGGGATGGGCCAGTTCGAGCACACGCTCATCATCGCCGAGGAGAACTCCGAGATGCACTACATCGAGGGCTGTTCCGCGCCGAAGTACGGCCGCTTCAACCTCCACAGTGGGGGCGTCGAAGTGTTCGTCAAGGAAGGCGCTCACGTCCAGTACTCGACGGTGCAGAACTGGTCGAAGAACACCTACAACCTCAACACGAAGCGCGCCATCGTCGAGAAGGACGGCACGATGGAGTGGGTCTCGGGCTCGATGGGTTCGAAGGCCACGATGCTGTACCCGTGTTCGATCCTCAAGGGTCCCGGCGCGACGGACAACCACATCACCATCGCGTTCGCCGGCGAGGGCCAGAACATCGACACCGGCGCGAAGGTGTACCACAACGCGCCGCACACGAAGTCGACCATCGAGTCGAAGTCCATCAGCAAGGACGGCGGTCGCACGAACTACCGCGGTCTCGTCCACATCGCCGACGGTGCGGAGCACTCCAGCACCGCCGTCGAGTGTGACGCGCTGATGTTCGACAACGAGTCGACCTCCGACACGATGCCGTACATGGAGATCGAGGAGTCGAAGGTCGACGTCGCCCACGAGGCGACGGTCGGGAAGATCGGCGACGAGGACATCTTCTACCTCCAGTCGCGTGGACTGGACGACGACGACGCCAAGCAGATGATCGTCGCCGGGTTCATCGAACCCATCACGGAGGAACTGCCCATCGAGTACGCGGTCGAACTCAACCGCCTCATCGAACTGGAGATGGAGGGGAGCCTCGGGTAACATGAGTACGCAGGTACACGCGAACCTCACGGAAGCACAGGTCCGCGAGATTTCGGAGTCGCTCGACGAACCGGAGTGGCTGCTCCAGACTCGCCTCGACGCACTGGCGGCGCTGGAGGACATCGACTTCCCGGCCGTCATCCAGACGCCGGGACGCAAGTGGACGAACCTCCAGGACCTCGCGTTCGAGGAGTTCGTCGACCCGCTCACCGCCGCCGAGGAGAAAGACCAGGTCGGTCCCGACGAGGTCGAGGTGCTCTCGTTCGCCGAGGCGCTCGACGAGCACGAAGAGCTCGTCAAGGAGCACTTCGGCTCTATCGTCGACCCCCAGACGAACTACCTGACTGCGCTGTCGACGGCGCTGTTCTCGACGGGGACGGTCGTCTACGTCCCCGAGGGCGTCGACGCCGAGGACGTGACCATCCGGACGACGATGAACAGCCGCTCGCTGTTCAACTACACGCTCGTCGTCGCCGAGGAGTCCTCCTCGGTCACCATCCTCGAACGCCAGGAGACCGGCGACCACGTCGAGGGCAAGCGCTACTACTCGGGCATCACCGAGCTCGCCGTCGGCGAGAACGCGTACGTCCAGTACGGCTCGCTCCAGGACCTCTCGGAGGAGACGTACAACTACCAGCTGAAGTACGGTGCCACCGACACGTACGGACAGGTCGACATCGTCGACTGCAACATCGGGTCGCGACTGACGAAGACGTCGGTCGAGGCCGACCTGAACGGCGACGGCTCGGAGACGAAGCTCGTCGGCGCGTTCTACGGCCACGACGACCAGCACTTCGACGTCGACTCGCGTGTCTGGCACCGCGCCGAGCACACGACGGCGGACCTCGTCACCCGTGGCGTCATCGACGACCGCGCGCGCTCGGTGTACGAGGGCGTTCAGGACGTCGGTCGCGACGCCTGGAGCACGTCGTCGTACCAGCGTGAGAACACCTTGATGCTGAGCGACGAGAGTGAGGCCGACGCCTCGCCGAAGCTCATCATCAACAACCACGACACCGAAGCGAGCCACTCGGCGACGGTCGGACAGGTCGACGAGGAGGACCTGTTCTACATGACCTCGCGTGGCGTGCCGCCACAGCTCGCGAAGAACATGCTCGTCGAAGGGTTCTACGTCCCCGTCCTCGAAGAGATCGAGGTCGAGGAACTGCGCGAGGACCTCCAGGGGCGCATCCGCGACCGTCTCGCGGGTCGCTTCGACTGAGCCGCGGTCAGTTCTCTCCCGTCTTCTCTCTCCGCTCGCCGCCGAGCACCGCGACCGGCCCGAATCTGTCCCGTGACGGATCGACCCCAGACGCCCCGGAGTCGCCCGGAGCGCCCGAGGGAACGACTTAACTGTCCGCCCGCGCCAGTTCGACACATGAGTGAACCGTTCGCCGACCGTCCCTGCTCGGAGCGCCGATGAGCGTCACCCGGCAGGTCCGCTCGGACCACCAACTCGCCCGCCTCCTCCAGATCGGAATGGTCCTCGAAGAGGTCGTCGAGGCGCGGGCGTACAAACACGCCCAGGAGCTCGACGACGAGGAACTCGACGCCGACGTGCGAGCGCTGCTCGAACACGCCGCCGAGGAGTCCGCCGACCACCGCGGGCGACTGGAGGCGCTGGTCGCGGAACTCGACGCGGAGAGCATCCCGTTCGACCAGATAGAAGGGCTCGTCGAGGCGCAGTACGGCCAGACGAAACCCGAGGACTTCGACGGCGTCCTCTACGACCAGTTGTGCAACGAGGAGACCGCCTACAAGTTCTACGACGACCTCATCGACGCCATCGAGGCGTCGGACGCCCAGTTCGGTATCGAGCGTGAGCGACTCGTCGCGACGCTCCGCGCGATTCGCGAGGAGGAAGCCGACGGCGTCGAGGAAGTGACGCGACTGATGGAGGACCGCGAATGACCGAGCGCCGACGACCGACGGTACGGAGGTCCACATGAACACGGCAGACCAGTATCTCAAGGCCATCTACCTCATCCAGGAACAGGAGAACGGACCGGCGGCGACCGGTCGCCTCGCCGACGCCCTCGACGTGAGTCCCGCCAGCGCCAACGAGATGATCGGCAAACTCGAAGGTCGCGGCCTCGCCGACCACGAGAAGTACAAGGGGGTCTCGCTGACCGACGAGGGCATCGTCCGGGCGCGCGACGCGCTCCGAACGTACTGCATCATCGAGCGGTTCCTCGTCGAGGTGCTCGACGTCGAGGAGTTCCGGACCGAGGCGCGCCAACTCGAGAGCGTCATCGACGACACCGTCGCCGACCGCCTCGACACCATCATCGACCGCGAGTCCGAGTGTCCGGACTGCTTCGACCCCGAAGCCGACGTCTGTACCCTGCTCGAAGCGGAGTACCCACTCGCGGACTCGGAACCCGCGGACTGACACGAGCACGCCCTCGCTCGTCCCGAACGGTAACGCTATTGTACGCGACACCGCAACCCCCAGTCGGAGGCTCGCGACGCGTCACCACCGACGGTGAGCGATGTGGGACGAGCCGTGCAGTCCCGTGGTGTAGTGGCCAATCATAACGGCCTTTGGAGCCGTTGACGGCGGTTCGAATCCGCCCGGGACTACTTTTCAAATCTAACAACGAGAGAAACCCGAGCGCGTCTGCTGGAGGCGGTCACGGTCGCTCTGCGGGAACGTTCTCTACCGGAATCGAGTGGTGGTGGCGAGCGGCCGTCGTCCGCTCGTTCACCGTCGGCGTCGGTCGCCACAGTCACCGAGTGGGGCCCGGAGTCCCCGGGGCGTATCCGCTGTCGGACGCGATAAGCAGTGTTGCAGCACATCGAGAGTGTCACCTAGCGACGACACTCTCGCTCACATGTAGGCGGCGTCCCAGCGCGTCGCCTTGCTGACGTTGCCACACTCGTTGCACTCGACGCGGCCCATCGTGTCGACGGCGACGTCGAGGCTCTCGCAGTTCGTACAGTAGTACCCCCAGCGGTCGTCGCGGGTGGGGCCGGTGTAGACGGCGAGGAACGGGGCGAGCGTCGCGCGCTCGGAGTCGTTGTAGTCGACGAACAGTTCGCGACCCTCGTCGTTCGTGATGGCTTCGAGTTCCTCGGGTTCGTCCTCGACGTAGACGTTCTCGACGTAGTCGGAGCCGTCGATGTCGACCTTGTCGTCGCCGACCTTCGCGAAGCCGAAGTACTCGTAGAAGTCGTTGCCGGCGGTGTTGTCCCGGAGGACGCGCCCCCGCATCCGGGAGGCACCCATGTCCGAGAGGCGCTCTCGGGTGGATTCGAAGAGGGTCCGCGCGATGCCGTCGCCGCGGTAGTCCGGGTCGACGTGAAGCCAGTTCAGGTCGCCGTCGCCGCCGTCTTCGATGAGGACGGCCTCGCTGAACCCCAAGAGTGCGCCGTCGTCGTCCTCGGCGACCAGCATGACGAGGTCCTCGTCGTCGAGTTTCTCCGAGAGCGCCTCGTCGTCGTACCACTGCGCTACGGCTCCCTCGATGGTCTGTGGACTGAGCGTGTACGACGCCTCCATCGACCGTCGGGCCACCTCCCGAATCGAATCAGCGTCGGCCGATTCCGCGGTACGGATTTCCATGCCAGATGGGTCGACCGCCGGGGAAATAAAGCTACGCGAGGCTCCGTCCGGTCGGTCTCTCGGACCAGAACCGTCGGTACCGTCGGGGACGACGTCGCCCCGAACGGTCGCTCACTCCAGTTCGAACGTTACCCGTTCTTTGCCGCTGCCCTGAGTCGCTCGACCGGTCACGGTGACGTCACCGACCTCGGCCGTGTTGGCGACGTGGGTGCCCGCGCAGGCCGTCCGGTCGTAGACGTCGTCGTCCCCGCTCCCACCGGTCGGCCCGCCGACCTCCACGATGCGCAGTTCGTCGATGCTCGCCGGGAGGAGGTCGATGCGCGTCCGCTCGGGGTCGAGCGACGCTTCGGCCTCCGCGCGGTCCATCGTGTACCACTCGACGGGCCGCTCCTCGGCGACGAGGTCGTTCATCCGCGACTCGATGCGCGCGAGGTCCTCGTCGGTGAACCGGTCGTACCCTGCGTCGAGGCGCGCGTACTCGGTCGTCAACTGGTTGCCGACGGTCGGGGCGTCGAACTCCGTCAGGAGGAGCGCCGAGAGGAGATGCTGGGCCGTGTGATAGCGCATGTGGGCGTGTCGGCGCTCCCAGTCGAGGTCGCCGGTGACGGTCGTACCGACGGCCGGGAGGCCCTCGGTCTCACCGACGGGGTCAAGTTCGTGGTAGACGGTGTCGTTCTTCTGGACGTCGACGACCCGCCACCGGCCGTCGTCGGTCGTGAGTGTGCCCTGGTCGGCTGGTTGGCCGCCGCCCTCGGGGTAGAACAGCGTCGCGTCGAGGACGACCCGGTCGTCGAGCGCCCGTTCGACGGTGGCCTCGAACTGCCGTGCCGTCGAGTCCGTCAGATACCGTGGTTCGGTCACGGAGTATCGTGCGGTTTGGGAACTATTTTAGCTGTCGTAAGCCTCAAGAGCGGAACTGTTGTAATTACGGCCAATATGAACGAGTTCACCCTCCGGAGGTGGTAGCGTGGGGGTCGAAATCCGCGAATCTCCCGTCTCCGACGACGAGTTCGAGCGTATGAAGACGTTCGTCCACGACTACCTCGCCGCGAGCGTCCAGAGCGAGGAGACCGGCGGTCGGATGCGCTGGTACCCCTGGCACTCCGCGGAGTATCGGTTCAACCACATCCTCAACGTGGTCGACCTCGCAACGAAGATCGCCGAGCGCGAGGGGGCGAACGCGGACGTCGTCCGCGTCGCCGCACTGTTCCACGACATCTCCAAACTCGAAGCCGACCAGGAGGTCCACGCCGACGAGGGCGCACGCGTCGCCCGCGAGTACCTCCGCAGTCACGGCGACTACCCCGAGTCGTTCGTCGAGGAGGTGTGTGAGTCCATCGTCGACCACTCCTACCAGGGACCGCTCTCCGACCTCTCACTGGAGACGCAGTGTCTCATCGAGGCCGACCTGCTCGACAAGGTCGGCGCGAACGGGACGACGCTGATGCTCCTGCGGATGGGCTACGAGGCCCGCACCCACATGGACGCCAGCGAGATGGTCGCGCGCGTCCTCGAACGCGGTGAGGACGCCGTCGAACGCATCGAGTCCGACACCGCCGAGAGCATCGCCCACCAGCGACTCAAGCGCGTCCGGTGGTTCAAGGAGTGGCTGGAGGGCGAGGTCGCGGAGATGGACACGCCTTCGGAGTCGCTCGACGACCTGCACTGACCCGGGCCGGAGACGACCGCCCGACACGGTTCTTTCGTCGTTCCCCTCAGCTCGACAGCGTTTCGACCGTCTCGGCCAGCACCACGCCGAGCGTCGTCGCCGCGTCGTAGAGGAAGTAGACGCCGAACCCCGCGAGCACGAGCGCGCTCACACCGGCGACCACGGGGGCGAACTGTTGGACCCGACGTTCGGCGGCGACGAGCGTCGCGGGAAACACGACGGTCCAGCAGAGGATACCTCCGAAGAACCCGAAGAGCAACGTCGAGCTCCCGGTCTCGACGACGAGGACACCGGCCTGTGACGCGGCGACGGTCCCGAGCACGTCGAGCGTCCCCGGTTCGAGCAGGCCGACGCCGACGGTCAACCAGAACACCATCTGGTAGGGGTTCGTGATGGCGAGGACGAACGCTCGCTGGAACCCCGTCGCTTCGCTCTGTCCGTCTCGGAACCCCGAATCGAGCTCCTTCGCCGCTCCGTACGCGAAGTACAGCATCAACACCCCTCCGACGGCGACCATCGCGGCGTGGACCGCCGGGTACCGCTGGACGACCGCGACGACGCCGACCAGCGCGCCGACCATGAACAGGAGGTCGGCCGTCATCGCTCCCAACCCCGCCCGAAACCCTGCCGTCCACCCGTTGCGAACGCTCTGCTCTGCGATGACGGCGTTCATCGGGCCGGGCGGGGCCGCGAGCGCGAGGCCGAACACCGCCCCTGCGAGGAGCGTCGAGACCAGCGACATCTACCCCGTCGTATCGTGGTCGTGGAGAAAACCGTTCGGATGGACGATGCGCCGGCGTGCCGGCACGAGGGTTCAAACCGGAAGACGGCCCCACCCACGCCGTGACCTGACCGTCGCCCGCGAACGTCCCGCGAGGCACCGTCCTCGACCCGCGACCGGCATCGTCGCGGTGTGTGACACGGCGTTCGTGGCTCCGACTCGACTCGGTGTCGCCTGCTCGCCCCGCGATGCCGCATCAGCATTGCCTCCCGTTCAGATTCCCTGGCCCATCAGGTGACTGCGAAGCAAGTCGGCGTCCTTGCTGCCCGTGGAGGTGTTGACGAGCACCAGCGTCGCGTCCTCGTCGAACTCGTCGGCCACCGACCACGCGGCACTCGCTGCAGCCGCAGCCGAGACGCCCATCTCGATGCCCTCGTGACTCGTGACCGTCGCCGCGCTCGACAGGATGTCGTCGTCGTCGGTCGCGATGGCCCCACCACCGCTCTCGCGCAGCGCCGTCTGGACCAGCCGCCCTCCCGGTGGGTCGGGGTCCTCCAGGCCGCCACAGACGGTGTCCGGAACCTCCCACGGCTCGTGGGTCGCCTCACCCGCCTCGAACGCCTCCGTGACCGGCGCACAGCCGCTGGACTCGCAGGCGTACAGCGCCGGCACGTCCTCGACCAGTCCGAGGTCACGGAACTCCCGTGCTCCCTTGTGGAAGCCGACGAGTCCCTCGGTGCCTTCGAGCGGGTAGAACACGCCGTCGGGGACCTGCCAGTCGAGCGCTTCGAGAACCTCGTACGCGAGCGTCTTCGACCCTTCGTGGCGGTACGGCGTCTCGAAGGCGTTCAACGAGTACGGCGCGTCGTCGGCTTCACGAGCCCCTTCGAACGCTCCGCGCGCGTCGGGCAGTCGTCCTTCGACGACACGCATGTCCCCGCCGTGGACGTTGATCATCGCCTTGTTGAGGAACGTCGACCGGGAGGGGACGAACGACCGACTGGTGAGGCCAGCACGTGCGGCGAACGCCGCCATCGACTGGCCCGCGTCGCCCGTCGTCGCGAGCGCGACCTCCTCCGCGCCGTGTTGGGCGGCCGCCGCCACTGACAGCGCCAGCCCGCGGTCCTTGACGGTTCCCGTCGGGTTCTGCCCCTCGTCCTTGACGAGCACGCGCCCGACGCCGAGTTCCTCGGCGAGGCGCGGTGCGTCGAGCAATGGGGTCGCCCCCTCACCGAGCCACGACCGGGCCTCGGTCGGGAACGGCAACAGGTCGTCGTACTTCCCCGGACCGGCCGGACGCGATTCGAGCTGCTCGCGCGAGAGCCGAATCGACTCGTAGTCGTAGGTCGCGTCGAGCGATTTCCCCTCGGGGTGGTGGCTCGTCGTCGCGTCGAACCGCTCGTCGGTCTCCGGGCAGACGAGACCGTCGAACGCCGAAGTCGTCTCCATGGTCGTCGTTCCGTGGGGACCGACTAAGCCGTGTCCGTCTCGGCTCGGGGTGGCTTTTTGACGTCGCCGGGAGTGGTCGGCGTATGACACGGGTTGCGGTCGTCGGCGGTGGGCTCGCGGGGTTGGTCGCGGCCCGCCACCTGACCGAGTCGGGCGTCGACGTCGAGGTGTTGGAGCGCGAACGAACGGTCGGCGGACGGGTCAGGACGACCCGCGAGGACGGGTTCACGTTCGACCGGGGGTTCCAGGTGCTGTTCACGGCGTACCCCGCGGTCCAGCGCGAACTCGACCTCCGGGCGCTCTCGCTCCGACGGTTCACGCCCGGCGCGGTGCTCGCTCGCCCCGGCCACCGCTCGGTGCTGTCCGACCCGCTCCGGAACCCGGGAGCGGCGACAGAGACGCTGTTCAACCGGGACGTCCGTTTTTCCGACAAACTGCGGACGTTCAAGCTCCAGCGCGAACTCCGCCACCGCGACCCCGACGACATCCTCGACGCCCACGACGGCAGCATCGAGGAGTACCTCGCAGAGCGAGGGTTCTCCCGCGAGTACGTCGAGAACTTCGCCGCACCGTTCTACGGCGGCATCACGCTCGACCGGTCGCTCGGAACGTCGAGTGCGGTCTTCGAGTACACGTTCAAGATGCTCACCGAGGGCGACATCGCCGTCCCGGCCGCGGGGATGGGAGCTATCAGCGAGCAACTGGCCGACCGCGCCACGACCGCGGGCGCGACGGTCCGGACCGGCGTCGCCGTCAGGAGCCTTGACCACTCCGACGACGGTGCGACGGTCGAGACGAGCGTCGGCGAGGAGTCGGTCGACGCGGTCGTCGTCGCCACCGACCCGAAGACCGCCGGCGAGTTGACCGGCGTCGCGACGCCGACCGAGACCAACGGCTGTGTCACGCAGTACTTCTCGCTCCCGGAACACGTCGACCTCGCGACCGGCAAGCGCCTGCTGCTCAACACCGCCGACGCGCGGCCGAACCAGGTCGTCCCGCTCACCGACGTCGCATCCGAGTACGCCCCCGACGGCGAGCAACTGCTGTCGGCGACGTTCCTCGGCACGCCGAGTCGGGACGACGACGTCCTCGCGAGCGAGGTCCGCGAGGCCCTCGAATCGTGGTACCCGTCGCGTCGGTTCGTCGAACTCGACCTGTTGCGGACCGACCGCGTCCCGTTCGCCCAGTTCGCACAACCGCCTGGGTTCCGTCGCTCCCTCCCGGCACCCGAGGCACCCGACGGACCGGTCGTCCTCGCCGGCGACTACACCCAGTGGTCCTCGATCAACGGCGCGCTCGACAGCGGGCGGGTCGCCGCGAACGCCGTCCTGGACCGCTTCGACTGAGCCACGGCGGCGAACTCTCGGCCGTCACTTCTGTAACTCCGACGACCGTTTCGAAACGGTTATGTCGCCGTACTCGTTTCTCCTGTTCGCGAGATGGTCACACACACCAGAGAGAGGGTCCGGGACGGAAGCGAGGGACGGCGGTGAACTGCGTCGGCTGTGGGCTCGGTGCGGGCTACAATCGGGCCGTCGTCGACACGATTCACGACACCGAGATGGGCGGGTTCTGCTTCCGGTGTGAGGAGGCCGAGTTCGGCCGGAGCCTGGACCGGGGGGACTGGACCGCATCGGGTGACTGTGCGTTCTGTGACCGCGACGGCTTCTACGCGCTCCCAGAGTGGAAGCCGTACTGCGAGGAGGTCGCGGGGCGGACCGTCTGTAAGGTCGACTACCGCGTCACCGACGAGACGCTCCGATTCTGTGACGAACACTTCGTCTGTCTCCACGAGAGCGCGAAGCCCCAGGACGCAGGCATCCAGACCCGCGACGACCCCCGACTCCGGGAGTAGTCTCTCTCCTCGCTCTGTCTCTCCTCCTCGGCCGCTCCCGCTCGGCCCGAGGCGACCCCGTCCTCACAGCAGGCGTCGAAACTCGCCGAGCGGCGGGAACGTCCGCGTCTCGTCGGCGGCTTCGTCGCGCACGACCGGGCGGAATCGGTCGACGTCGTCGACCAGCGGCGACCGGTCGTCAGTGCGCCGCCCGTACCGGCCGTTGACCGCGACGCCGCCCGCGAACCTGGTGAACGCCGGGAGGACGAGCACGTCCGCGCCGCGGTAGACGCCCTCGCCGTGGAGGTAACACGGCCAATCGTCGCCCTCGACGGTGATCTTCGGGTGGTCGTGGCCGACGACGTAGCGCGGTGCGTCGAGGTCGGGTGCGGCGTGACCGTGACAGACGACGGTGCCGTCGCCGAGACGATACTCCGTCTCGGTCGGTCCGCCCCACACCGAGTCCAGCATCGTGTCGTGGTTGCCCGGCGTGACGACGAGTCGAGCGTCGGCGTCCGCGACGACGCCGCGGAGCGCGTCGAGACTGTCGGGCACGTCGTCGGGGACCGTCGAGAACGCGTGGAGGACGTCGCCCGCGAACACCACCTCCTCGGGTACGAACCGGTCGAGGAGCGCTGCGAGGCGCTCGCGGAGGTCGTCGCGCTCACCCAGCGAGAACTCGACGGCGCTCTGCGCGTCCCGCCCGAGGTGGAGGTCCGCGAGGACGAGCGTGCCGTCGATACAGACCGCGCGGTCGGCGAAGGCGGGTGTGGCGAGGCTCACGCGGGCTCTGCCTGCTCGCTCGCCGAGGCGTACGCCTCCTGGAGTTCGCGGAACGTCTCGGGGTCGCCGCCGTGGTCGGGGTGGGCGGTCTTCACCTGCTCGCGGTACGCCTCCCGAATCTCGTCCCGGTCGGCCGTCGTCGGGAGACCGAGGTGGGCGAACGCCGACGGGTCCATCAGGCCGTCCTCTTCGTCGGGGGTGACCGAGACCTCCGGCGTCTCGAAGGGGAGTCGGCGACCCAGTCCCATCCCCGGCAGTTCGTGTTCGACGAGGACGGCGTGGGAGTGGCCGTCCGCGAGGTCGTCGATGGCGAGGAACGCCCGGGCGTCGAAGGTGATGGCGACGTCGCGCTTCGGGAGGTAGAAGTCGACGGTGTGGCCCTCGACGAAGTGGTTCTCGGCGAACGGCTCGTCGATGAGACCGAGGTACTCCCGAATCTCGCCTCGGCGTCGCGACTCGCCGTCCGCCCGCGGCCCCTGCTGTGGGGGGTCCGGGAACAGTCGGCCACCGACGACGAACGCGCAGGCTGCGACGAGGCTCATCCCGACGCCGATGAGCACCCCGAGGAACAGCCAGTTCGGCAGCGTGACCAGCACCGTGTTCACACCGCTCTTTGGGCGACGGGCTTGAAGAATCTCTCGGGAGCGAGTTACCAGGTCCGGGCGGTGCCTACCCGATGTACCGCAGGTCGTCGTCGCTCGGCGACGGTCCCTGTTCCATCTCTTGGATCTTCCGGACGACCTCCTCCATCTCCTCGGCGCGCTCTTCGAGGGAGTCGTAACCGACGTCGAACTCCTCGATGGTCTGGAGAACTTCGAGCACCGCACGGGCGCTCTTGGGGTCGACGAGGTAGCCCGAGGTCTCGCCCATCAGGCAGGCGGCGGGGACGTCCCGACGTTCGCCGAGACCGAGCAGGAGGCCCGAGACGCCGACGATTCCGCCGGCCGGTTCGTCCTCGCGGAACTCGACGTGCGGGTCCAACTCCTCGATGAGATCGTCGTCGGAGGCGGCGGCGATGACGCCGTACTCCTCGATGAGTTCGCCGGTCGGGACGCCGCCGAGCGCGAACACGCGTTCGACCCCGTGGTCCTCGGCGACGTCGAGGACGGTGTCGGCCACCCGGTAGTGACCGACGGTGTCCTGTGCCTGGTGGTCGCCGGTGAGCACGAGCATGTCCGTCTCGGGGATGGCGTGGAACTCCAGACACGCCAACTGCGAGCGTCCCTCCTCGACGGTCACCTGCGGCGGGAAGTGCTCGGAGTAGAGCCGTGCGACGAGTGTGGCGTCGAACTCTTCCAGGAGGTGTTCGGCGGCGAGCTTCCCGACGTGGCCGACGCCCGGGAGCCCCTCCACCAGCACCGGCGCGTCCAGAGCGGCCTCCGCGACGTGCTCGACCTCGAATTCGTCCATGGCCCTCACTCGCGCTCGCGGCGCTTAAGTGCGCGTCGGTACTCCCCGTAGCGGTCCGTGGGGTCGAACGGCGCGGGCGCGCTGTTGACCGCCCGCGCACCACACTCGGGGCAGGTGTCACCGAGCGTGTACACCGGCCGGTCGTGGGCCGCCTCCCAGTCGCCACAGACGTGGATGTCCGACTTCACGCGTTACTCGTCTTCGGTCTGGCGCTCGCGGTGGAACCCGGCGGTGCCGCCGAGGTCGCTCATCGCGACGCGGGCGCGCTCGGCGCTCTGTTCGAGGGCGTCCTCGGCCGTCTTGTAGTTCGGCGCTTTCACCTTCACGCGGTACTCGGGTGCGCCGATGTACGTGACGCTCAACTCGATCTCATCGGGCACCTCGCCGTTGCCCTCGGCGGCTTCGAGCGCCTCTCGGACGTCGTCGACGCCCTCGGGACTCGCCGAACGAAGCTGGAGGTACCCCGTGACGTTGACGTACGGGACGGAGACGTTCTCGCGGGCGGTCTCGACGATGGCCGCACGCTCCTCGTCGGAGAGGTCCGTCGACTCGAGCGCCTCGTCGCCGTGGATGGCGGCCTCCTCGAAGCCGTCGTACAGCGAGCCGAACTCGCCGTACAGTTCGTTGGCCACCGTCGAGTACGTCTCGTCGGACATCTCCTCGCCGAACGCGAGGGTCATCCACTTGTCGGCCTTCCGCTCGTTCTTCCACTCCTGGATCTTCTCCGAGCGCTGGTGGTCGTTGACGTCCTTGATAGAGAGGTCGATCTGCTGGCTGGACTCGTTGATCTCCAGCACCTTACAGACGACCGTCTCGTCGACCGTGACGTGGTCGCGGACGTTCTTGATCCACCCGCTGGCGACCTCGCTGACGTGGACGAGGCCACGGCGGTCCTCGTACTCCTCGAGGTCGACGAACACGCCGAAGTCCTTGATCTCCTCTACCTTCCCGACGACGAGTTCACCGGGCTCTGGCCAGCCACTGAATTTCATACTGAATGGGTAACCGACTCGCGGGGTTAAACCCACCGTCATTCGCGGTCGGGTCGTGAACCGCACTCGGTGTCGCCCCAACTCCCGCATCACCTCGGCATCGGCAGTTATGCCGTGTCGGCGAGTAGACACCACCGATGCCCGACATCGACCTGACGCTGCTCGACCGCGGTCGCGTCCACGCCGACACGAACTTCGTCGTCGACGGCGCCGCCGTCGCGACGGCCTCCGACCAGGACCCGGAGCACGACTACGCCGAGTTCGTCGTCTGGAACATGGTCATCGACACGCCCGAGATGACCGTCCTCTGGGACACCGGCTCCCATCCGGAAGCGGGCGACGGCTACTGGCCCGAGCCGCTGTACGAGGCGTTCGCGCACGTCGACGCCGCCGCCCACCCGCTCGACGGCGACCTCGACGACGCGGGCTACGACCTCGGAGACATCGACGCCGTCGTGATGAGCCACCTCCACCTCGACCACGCCGGGGGCCTGAAGGAGTTCGCGGGCACCGAAGTCCCCGTCTACGTCCACCGCGAGGAGTTGCCGTTCGCGTACTACTCCGCGAAGACGACGGAGGGCTCCATCGCGTACTTCGCGCCGGACTTCGACCACGACCTGAACTGGCAGGTTGTCCACGGCGACCGCTCGGAACTCGTCCCGGGCGTCGAGTTGCTCCACCTCCCGGGGCACACGCCGGGACTCATGGGGGCGCTCATCAGACGCGACGCCGGTAACGTCCTCCTCGTCGGCGACGAGGCGTACGTCGACGCGAACTACGAGGACGGGCAGTCGATGGGTGCGGGCCTGCTGTGGTCGACCCGTGACTGGCGCTCCAGCCTCTCGTACGCACGCGACCTCGAACGACGTCACGACGCGACGGTGCTGCTCGGCCACGACCTCGACCGGTTCGAGCGGGTCCGCGAGGAGCTGTAGGGCTCGCTCGCGTGGCCGGTGGTCTCGACAGTCGGTACAGTCTTGCCACCCGAGTCGTAGTCGCTACGCATGACCGACGAGACGCCAATCGGGGCGAAACGCGCGAGTCGGAGCATCGGGCGCATCCCGTTCGGGTCGGCGACGCTCGACGGCCGGTTCGACGGGATTCCCGCGGGGAGCGCCGTGTTGCTCGTGGGCGCACCCGACGCCGGGACCGACGCCTACGCCCACACGCACGCCGCACAGCTGATGACCGCGCGGTACCACCCCGGACTCTACGGCGGTCGCGTCTCCGACCCCGCGGTCCTCCCCGACGAGGTTCACTACGTCACGCTCGACCGTTCTCGCCGGCACCTCCTCCACGAGATGGACGCCGTGTTGGGTCCCCGTCGGTTCAACACGCTCACCGAGCACCTGCACGTCGAGGACTTCTCGGAGGCGTTCCTCGACCTCACGCCGATGCCGGCGGCGCTCCGCCGAGCGGGTCGCCCCGACGAAACTGCCGTCCGAAACGGCGACCGACGGCCGGGGGCGACCGCGGCCGAGCATCGACCGGCGTCGTTCGACGAACTGCTGGACGCGGTCGCCGACTACGTCGCGAGCGTCGGCGACGGGAACATGGTCGTGTTCGACTCGCTGACGGCGCTCAACGGCGCGACGGCGTTCGGACTCTCGCAGGCGGACGTCGCCGGCTTCCTCGCCGGTCTCCAGAGCGCCGCCGAGTCCTGGGACGGGGTGGTGTCGGTGCTCCACCACGCCCGCCCCGAGACCGTCCGAGCCGACGAGATCGTCAACACCGCGCTCCACGGCTGTCTGTACTTCTACACCAACGACAGCGGGACGACCGCCCAGAAGACGATGCGTATCGGCGAGTTCGGCGGCGCACTCAGCCGTCGGCGGCAGGTCGTCTACGACACGCAGGTGACGGAGTCGGGGTTCGTCGTCAGCAGCAACCGGCGGGTCTGACCCGTCGAGAACGGGTCGCGCTCAGGGGTCGCTGCCGCCGTCGGTCTGGATGAGCCCGTACGTCGACGTGAGGTGGTCGACGATCCAGTCGACCGTGCTCGGGTCGTACGTCCAGAAGCCGTAGAACTCGCGGTCGCCGCGCTCCTCGGCCAGCAGGGCGCACTTGTTGGAGTCGACGCCCGCGCCGTCGTAGACGACGAACCACGACTTCGCGATCTCCTCGGCGCGTTCTGCGTGGATCACGAAACCGTCGTGGCTCGGGAGTTCGGTGTCGGGGTAGCCGTAGGCGTGGACGCTCAGGTTCTCCTTGCTCCCGAGCTGTTCGTAGACGTCCATCTGGGAGTCGATGATGGAGACGTTCTGGAACCCAGAGTGGATCTCCCCGGCCCCGATTCGCCAGGCACGGTCCTCGATCTCCCGTGAGGCCGACACCATCTGCTCGATGTCGTAGGAGGTGAACATCGTCTCGTCGAGGTGGTCGAGAATCGTGGTCCGTGCGCCCTCGAAGTGTGGTTCGGTGTCGCGGCGTGGGTTGAGCACCTCCTCGAGGCCGACGGCGGTGAGGAACTCGTCGTCCTTGCTGAGGACGACGTACTCGCGTGGTCCGTCGGTCGCGTCGGCCGCTTCGACGGTGAGGTTGCGGTCCGCGAAGCGCTCGCGGAGGTCTGCGGCGGCGTCGCTGTCGGCGTTGAACACGGTCAACGTCATCTCGTGGGCTTCGACGCCGGAAATCAGTTCTGTGAGCGACATCTCCGGTATACCCGCACCACGCCACGGCCGGATATATGCCTTTACCCGACCTGTGACGGGCCGGCGAGAACGTGACGCCGGGTCGTCAGCATCGTCGCGGCAGAGCGACCCACGTCGACCGGTGGGTCGCCGAACGACAACAAACGTTCGTGTAGGATTCGCCTGCCATCCGCCGGCCTCGTGGTCACTCGGGGTTAGCGTTCGAAACCATCATAATCAATGTGTGCTAACACATGATAAACGCTTTAGTCGGGAGCGAGAGTTTTCAGGGTAGGGCCTTCGGGCCACACCCACTATGACTGCAAACGAACTGGTCTGGCGAATCGCCGGTGGCTCCGGTGACGGCATCGATTCGACCAGCCAGAACTTCGCCAAGGCGCTGATGCGTTCGGGGCTCTCTGTCTTTACGCATCGCCACTATCCGTCGCGGATTCGCGGCGGTCACACCTACGTAGAGATTCGAGCGGCCCCCGAGGAAGTGAAATCACGAGGGGACGGCTACAACTGCCTCCTCGCGCTCGGTGACTCGTTCGCTCGTAACCCGCAGGACGAAGCCTACTACGGCAACGAGGAGGTCAAACCGCTGACCGAGAACCTCGACGACCTGCGCGAGGGCGGCGTCATCGTCTACGACGAGGGCCTGCTCGACGACGACGACGTCGAGGACCTCGACGAGCGTGCCGAAGAGGAGGGCTGGCACGTCTACCCCGTCGACCTGCGCGGCCTCGCTCGCGAACACGGTCGCGAGGTCATGCGCAACACCGCCGGCGTCGGCGTCACCTGCGCGCTCATCGACATGGACCTCGACCCCATCGAGGAGCTGATGAGCGAGCGCATGTCCGGGGACATCCTCGAACAGAACATCGACATCCTGAACATGGCGTACGAGCAGACCGCCGAGAAGGAGTTCACCCACGACCTGACGGTTCCCGAGGGGAGCCACGACGAGGACCAGGTCCTCGTCTCCGGGTCGACGGGAATCGCCTACGGCGCGCTCGACGAGGGCTGTCGCTTCATCGCGGGCTACCCGATGACGCCGTGGACGGACGTCTACACCATCATGACCCAGAACCTGCCGGCCATGGGCGGCATCTCCGAGCAGGTCGAAGACGAGATCGCGGCCGCGGCGCTGGCGATGGGCGCGTCCCACGCCGGCGTCAAGGCCATGTCCGGGTCCTCCGGTGGTGGGTTCGCCCTGATGAGCGAACCGCTCGGCCTCGCCGAGATGAACGAGACGCCTATCGTGCTCGTCGAGTCGATGCGTGCCGGTCCGTCGACCGGGATGCCGACGAAACCCGAGCAGGCCGACCTCGAACACGTCCTGTACACGAGTCAGGGCGACTCCAACCGCGTCGTCTTCGCGCCGGGCACGCCGACCGAGGCGTACGACCAGACGCGCAAGGCGTTCGAGATCGCGTACAACTACCAGATTCCGAGCATCGTCATCTACGACCAGAAGCTCTCGGGTGAACTCGTCAACGTCGACGAGTCCTTCTTCGACCGCGAGCCGAACCCGTCGTTGGGTGCGACGCTCACCGAAGACGAGATCGAGGAGGCCGCCCACCACGCCTCCGGGAAGTTCCAGCGCTACCTGCACGACCCCGAGAACGGGGTCAGCCCGCGGACGATTCCGGGCCAGAAGGGTGGCCGCTTCCTCGCCTCGGGGAACGAACACACCCCCGAGGGGCACATCAGCGAGGACCCCGCGAACCGCGTCGCACAGATGGCGCGCCGCGAGCGCAAACTGAACGCGATTCGCGCGGACCTCGACGGCCGCGAGCAGTCGAACCAGACCGCTCACGGCGAGGAGGACGCCGAGTACGGCATCCTCACGTGGGGGAGTCAGCAGGGCACCGTCGAGGAGGCCGTCGACCGACTCAACGAGAACGGTCACAGCGTGAAGTCGCTGGGCGTCTCCGACATGATGCCGTACCCAGAAGACGAGGTCATCGAGTTCCTCGAGAGCGTCGACCAGGCGCTCGTCGTCGAGATGAACGCCTCCGCACAGTTCCGCGGGCTCACCCAGAAGGAACTGGGTCGCTACGGCGAGAAGATGACGAGCCTGCTGAAGTACAACGGCAACCCGTTCGAACCCCACGAGATCGTCGAGGGGTTCGAGACGAGTATCAACGGCGGGGACCTCGACAGCGAGACGACCAAGTTCGTCCCCGCGGCAGGTGACTAATCATGAGCGCATTCTCAGCAATCGGCGAGGAACGAGACGTCGACCAGAACGAGTACACCCCCGGTATCGAACCGCAGGCGACGTGGTGTCCGGGCTGTGGTGACTTCGGCGTCCTCAAGGCGCTGAAGGGCGCGATGGCCGACCTCGGGAAGGACCCCGAGGAGATCATGCTCGTCACGGGCATCGGCTGCTCGGGGAAGCTCTCGAGCTACTTCGAGTCCTACGGCTACCACTCCATCCACGGTCGGTCGCTGCCCGTCGCTCGGGCGGCGAAACTCGCGAACCCCGACCTCGAAGTCGTCGCCGCGGGTGGCGACGGCGACGGGTACGGTATCGGCGGGAACCACTTCATGCACACCGCCCGCGAGAACCACGACATGACCTACATCGTGTTCAACAACGAGATCTTCGGCCTCACGAAGGGCCAGACCTCGCCGACGAGCCCGAAGGGTCACGAGTCGAAGACCCAGCCGGCCGGGTCCGCGAAGGACCCCATCCGGCCACTGTCGCTGGCGCTGACCTCTGGGGCGTCGTTCATCGCGCGCACCGCCGCGGTCAACCCCAACCAGGCCAAGGAGATCATCAAGGAGGCCATCGACCACGACGGCTTCTCGCACATCGACTTCCTGACGCAGTGTCCGACGTGGAACAAGGACGCCCGCCAGTACGTCCCGTACACGGACATCCAGGAGTCCGAGGACCACGACTTCGACATCTCCAACCGCCGCGAGGCGGGCGAGGCGATGTACGAGGCCGAGTCCGCCCTCTACGAGGGTGAGGTCCTGACGGGTCGGTTCTACAAGGAGGAGAACCGCCACTCCTACGGCCAGGAGAAGCGTTCGCTCGGCGAGATGCCCGAGGAACCGCTCGCAGAGCGGTACTTCGACGACTCCTACGAGTGGGAGCGGTCGTACGACCTGCTCGACGCCCACAAGTAACCCGGCCCGAACGAACCACTTTTTCGACGCGACCCGACCGGTCAGCGGCGCGTCTGGCGATGTGTGTGACGTCGGCGAGCGGTCGATTCCGTCGCAGCAACATCTCCTCCCGTCACCTCTGTGGCGTTTTACGGTTCGCAAGGTATTTTTTCACGGACGCAAAAACCCCTTTCATGAGTGCGGACACCACCGAGGATCGCATCCTCTCCGTTCTTGAGGAGGACGCGCAGGCCTCCTACGCCGAGATCGCGAACCGGGCGGGGGTGTCGAAACCGACGGTGCGAAAGTACATCGACAAACTGGAGTCCGACGGTGTCATCGTCGGCTACTCCGCCGACATCGACCCGAAGAAGCTGACCAGCAAGTCCATCGCCATGGTCGGCATCGACGTCGCCAGCGAGCGCTACGTCGAGGCGACCCGTGCCCTCCGTGACCTCGACGAGGTGGAGTCGCTGTACTCCTCGTCGGGCGACCACATGCTGATGGCCGAGGTTCGAGGCACCGACGGCAACGCCGTCGGCGACGTCATCTCCGAACGCATCCTCACCATCGACGGTGTCACCGCCGCCCACCCCTCGTTCCTCCAGGAGCGGTTGAAGTAGTCGCCTCTCCGGACAGTCGCCCGTCGCTGTCGTTCGCCGCTGTCGTCGTCGTTAAACGAGCGCCCGCCGTACGTCGTGGCATGCCTACGTACCGTCGTCAGACCCGCGTCCGCGCGCCGTTCGAGGAGGTCTGGGAGTTCCACTCTGGCATCGGCGGCCTGGAGGCGTTGACGCCGGCGTTCATGAACCTCCGCGTGGACGAGGTGGTCGGCCCCGACGGCGAGCGAGACCCCGGCGTGCTAGCGGCGGGGAGTCGTGTCCACGCGTCAGTCCGCCCGTTCGGCGTCGGCCCGCGCCAGCGCTGGGTGTCGGTCATCGTCGACCGCGAGGAGACCGAGGGGTCGGCGTACTTCGTCGACGAGATGGAGGAGGGACCGTTCCCGTTCTGGCGACACACGCACTCTTTCTACGCCGACGGCGAGGAGACCGTCGTCGAGGACAGCGTCGAGTACGAACTCCCCGTCGTCGGGACGGTGGGGCCGCTGGGCGACGTCGGGTTCGAACCGATGTTCAGGTACCGCCACCGGAAGACGCGGGAGCTGTTGGAGGGGTGAGGAAAGGTCGATCGTCCGGAACAGTTTTGATATGTTGAAAGTACCGTTTGGCAATGAGAAGCAGTGTCCTCCTCGTCGGACTCGTCGTCGCGTCGCTGGTCGTCTCGGGTGTCGCCGTCGGCGCGCCGGATGGGACCGTCGACGACGGGGCAGGGTCCACGACTGCCGTCACGGAGACGCGAACGTACGACCGAACGCCCGGACGGTCCGAACACGTCCGACTGACGCTCGACTACGACCTTCCAGCCGACGTCGACGCGTTCACCGTCTCCCTCCCGCACGAGACGACCGTCGTCGCCGCGACCGGGTTCGAGCGGGTCGTCGACGACTACCGCGACCGCTGGCGGACGACCGCCGGCGACGCTCGTCTGGTCCTCGACGTCGCGCTCCGAGACGACAGCTACGAACACAGCACGTTCGTCGAGAGCGACGACTGGGCCGTCGCGAACACCCGGTTCTTCTACGACGTCGAGGGAGCCACGACGACCGTCCGGACTGAGTCGCGCTTCCTGAGCGGGTCGGGCACTGTCGTCGGTGGCGTCACCGTCCTCGGTGCGTACGACCGGGTCTCCTGGGAGATGGAGGGCCGTGAGTACCGTGCGGTCGTTCCAGGTGGGGACACGGCGGCAGCCCAGGAGGCCCGCTCGCTGCTCACCGACGCGGAGGCGCTGCTCGCGACCGGCGGTGAGGCACCCACGGAGTTCGTCTTCGTCCCGGCCGACGGGGCTGGGGTCTACATCGTCGACGTCGTGGCGGCCCAAGTCGGCGACGACGCCTCGGACACCGCTGACACGGACCTCCTCTACGCGTACGTCTCCGGGTCCGAACGGTTCCGGACCGCCGACGGGATGGACTGGTTCCATCCGGCGGTTTCGACGTACTACCAGCACGGACTGCGACACCACCTCGGCGAGGAGTCGGACGAGACGTTCCGAGAGAGCGTCCAGACGACCCAGCGAGAGGTCGACCGCTACCGACCGAAACCCACCGTCGACCAACCGGGGATGGCGGGCGGGAAGCCCCTCCACGTCGTCGCCGCGCTCGACGCGGAGATTCGCGGGCGGACCGACGGCACTCGGACGCTCCAGGACGTCGTGTGGGTCCTCAACGGTCAGGACAGCACAGTCGACTACGCGGACTTCGCCGACGCCGTCGAGCGCGTCGCCGGCGAGTCGATGGACGGGTGGCTCGACCGGTACGTCCGTCACGAGAACATGCCGGCGCTCCCGAGCGGCGACTGGCACACTCCACCCGAGAACGGCGACGGCGACGGGGACGGCGTCAGCGACGAGACGGAGAAAGCGGGGTTCGCCGACCCGTTCGTCGCCGACACAGACGGCGATGGCCTGCTGGACGAGACGGAGTACGACCTCGGAACCGACCCGCGGGACCTCGACTCGGACGGCGACCTGTTCGCCGACGGCGAGGAACAGGAGGCGGGAACCGACCCGCTCGCAGCGGACACCGACGGTGACGGTCTCGACGACTGGAGTGAGGTCGACGGTGAGAGCGACCCGCTCCTCGAAGACACCGACGGCGACGGTCTGACCGATCAGGAGGAACGGCGTCTCGGTACGGACGCAACGGAGCGCGACACCGACGGGGACGGCCTGCTGGACGCCGTCGAACTGGTCTTCGGGACCGACCCGACGGACCCTGACTCGGACGGGGACGGCACCGTCGACGGTGCCGTACTCGGCATCGACGGCTGACCCGCCTCTCGATCAGTCCGAGTCCTCGATTTCGACCGTCGTGGCCTCGTCCTCGTCTTCGTCTGCCACCGCTTCCATCACCGTCTCCTCGCCGAGGTGGGCTTCGAGTAGCGCGACGTTCTTCTGGTTGGCCTTGAACACCGCGTCGAACAGGTCGCCGAGCAGCGGAATCGCGCCGAACAGGAAGTCGACGACGACGTTGACCGTCATGCGTGCGACCGTCGCCTTCGGTGCGCCCAGGCGGGCGGCTTCGAGGACGATGTACGACGAGGCGACGGCCGTGACGGCGTCACCCGCGACGGGTAACACGCCGACGATGCTGTCGAGACCGACGCGTCGGTCGGTCCCGGGGACGGGAATCGCCTCGTCGAGCAGGTCGGCGACGAACTGACAGCGTTCGAGCGTCTCCGCGGCATCGAGTGGTGCCATCGCTCAACCGTACCCGCGGGCGACTGATAACGCCGCGGCCGGCAGAGCGCAACCAGTATACCTCGTCTCTGCGGAGAGGGTGGCGTGTCGACGTCCCTCCGTTCCGACGCACCGGTCGTCTCGCCGACGGTCGCCCTCGGCGTGGCGGTCCTCGCCGTTTCGACGAGCGCCATCCTCGTCGACCTCTCCGGTGCGCCGAGTCTCGTCAAGGCGTTCTACCGCGTCGCGTTCACGCTGGCGCTGGTCGCGCCGCTCGCCGTCGCTCGCCACCCCCGCGCGTTCGGTCGCCTCTCGACGCGAGACCTGCTGGGTGCGACGTTGGCGGGCACCGCACTCGCCGTCCACTTCGGGACGTGGTTCGAGAGCCTCCGGTGGACGAGCGTCGCCGCGAGCGTCACCCTCGTCCAGGCCCAACCGGTGTTCGTCGCGCTCGGAGCCTTCCTCGTCCTCGACGAGCGGTTCTCGCGCCGGATGGCCGCCGGCATCGCCGTCGCGCTCGCTGGGATGGTCGTCATGTCCGCCGGCGAGTTCCTCTCGGGGGCGGCCGTCGCCGGTGCGCGACCGCTGTACGGCGACGCGCTGGCGCTCGTCGGCGCGGTGACCGCCGCGGTGTACGTCCTGGCCGGGCGTTCACTACGCCAGCGCGTCCCGCTGCTCCCGTACGTCACCGTCGTCTACGCGGTCTGTGCGGTCGTGTTGCTCGGTCTCGTCGTCGGAGCGGGCCACCCGCTCGGTGGCTACCCGCGCGAGGAGTGGCTGTTGTTCGCCGCGATGGCGCTCGGCCCCGGCCTGTTCGGTCACACCGTGTTGAACTGGGCGCTCGGCCACGTCGAGTCCTCGGTCGTGAGCGTCTCGCTGCTCGGCGAACCCGTCGGGAGCACGCTGCTGGCGGTCGTCGTGCTCGCGGAGTTCCCGACGGCGGCGACGGTCGGCGGCGGCGCGGTGGTGCTCGCGGGTATCTACCTCACAGCGAGCGACCGACGGGCGACGACCGACGCGGCGACCACAGAACAGGCCACGACGGAGTAGCCCGCGACTCAGCCGACGATGATGTCGTCGAACTCCTCCCCTTCCTCGTCTTCGGCGTCGTCGCCCGTCTGGGCGGCCTCGCTGGCCTCCTCGACGCGCTCGACGGCGGCCGCCACCTCCGCCTGTGAGGCGCTGGCCGACCGGGCGTCGGCCCCGGCCGCGGACTCCGCCGACGAAGAGGCCGCGGTGGCTGCCGGTTCGGCGTCACCGCCTCCGGTGGCCGACGCGGAGGCGTCCGCGAGCCGCTGGAGGCGGTCGGGCAGGTCCGCGACCGCTCGCTCGGCCGCACGGTGCCCCTCACAACCGGTGAGTTCCTCCAGCGTGTGGATGCGCTGTTGGACCTCGACGTACTCGTCGAGGAGCGTCCGTAGCTCCCGTTCGAGTTCCCCCACCTGCGCTTCGAGCGCCTCGGCACGACCCATTTGGCAGAAGTTCGTTCCCGATGTCTTATAAGTTTACGTCAGACATCCCCACACGATAGCCCCCGCTCTCCTCGACTCTCAGCCCCCGACCGCCGTCGCCGCGTTTATACACCGACCCGTCGAAGCGCGCGCCATGGCAAAACTCGCCGCCCTCGACGGTGACGAACCGCGCGCAATCGATACCCACGCTCACCAACCGACCGCCGAGTTCCTCGAGGACGCCGGCGGCGAGATGATGCAGGACGCCGCCACCAAGTTCGGCACGTCCATCGAGACCTGGGACTACGACGCGATGCGCGAGGAGTACCACGAGGCGGGCATCGCCAAGACCGTCATGCTCGGCTGGGACGCCGAGACGAACACCGGCAACCCGCCGGTCCCCAACGACTACGTCGCGGAGGTTCGGGACGACTACGACGACTTCATCGTCGGGTTCGGCAGCGTCGACCCGCTGAAAGACGACTGCGTACAGGAGGCCGTCCGCTGCGTCGAGGACCTCGGCCTCTCGGGGTTCAAGTTCCAGCAGATCGCCCAGGGGTTCGACCCGAGCGACGAGCGCCACGACCACCTCTGGAACACCATCGAGGACCTCGGCGTCCCCTGTGTGTTCCACGGCGGGAACTCGACGCTCGGGGCCGGGACGCCCGGCGGTCGCGGCCTGAAGATCAAGTACGGTAACCCGATGCTCCTCGACGACGTGGCCGCCGAACACCCCGAAATGGACATCCTCATCGCCCACCCCGCGTTCCCGTGGGAGAAACAGCAACTCGCCATCTGCCAGCAGAAGGGCAACGTCTACATGGACCTCTCGGGGTGGATGCCGAAGTACATCGACGAACAGGTGCTCCAGTACGCCGGCAGCGTCCTCAAGGACAAGGTGATGTTCGGTACCGACTACCCGATGATTCGCCCGCAGCGCTGGCTGGACCAGATGGCCGAGTACACCGACTTCTCCGAGGAGGTCCAGCGTAAGATCCTCTGGGAGAACGCCGAGGAGTTCCTGGGGCTGTAAGGGACGCCGCTAAGAGATAGCTCTAGAGCACTCGGAACGCGCGAATCGTGTCCCGGTTGGTCGGCTCACAGACGACCTCCGCCAGTCCGAGGTCGGTGAACACCTGGTTCCAGTTCCGGTGGTACAGCGGGAAGTCGTCGTTGACGATGCTGACCTCGTGTTCGCCCCGGCCCCGTTCGGGGCTGTTGCCCTCGTTCTCGGCGGTGACGAGCAGACCGTCGGTGACCCGAATGAGCTCCTCGAACACCCACTCGTCGTCGGGGTGGATGTGCTGGAGCGTCTCGACGGAGTACACCACGTCGAACGTGTCGTCGTCGAACTCCGGCAGCAGGTCCTCGATGGCTCCGACGTGGAACGTTCCGGTCTCGGCGAGTCGTGGGAACTGCTCGGCCATCACGTCGAACGACTCGTCGTTGATGTCGACGCCGGTCAGGTTCTCGTAGCCCGCTTTCCGGAGGTGTTCGAGGTGACGGCCGGAGCTACAGCCGACTTCGAGGACGGCCGCGTCCTCGTCGAGGTAGTAGTCGAACACGTCAACGAGCGTCTCGCTCACCTCGTTCGTCCCGATGTGGGCGTAGTACGTGGGCGAGAACTCCCCCGAGCGCTCGGCCCACCCACGATGGTTCTCGTCGGGGTCCATACGCCCCGTCCTCACCCGAGGGAGTTAAGCGCCGGCTTGTCCGGTCGCCGTCGCCGCCGCCGACGGCCCCTCCACAACGGCTTTGCCGTCGCCGCGTTCCCATCGAGCATGCCCGACCCTGACCTGATTCGCGAGAAGGTCGCCCAGGCCCAGCGCGCCTGCGAGGCGACCGACACCGACCTGTGGCTGACGTTCTGCCGGGAGACCGGCGACAGCCCCGACCCCTCGCTCCCGCTCGTCCTCGGCTTCGACGTCGTGTGGGCGACGATGGTCGCCGTCCCCCGCGAGGGCGAGTCGACGGTCGTTCTCGGTCGCCACGACGCCCCGACCGCCCGCGACCTGGGCGTCCACGAGGTCGTCGGCTACGACGAGTCCATCGAGGGAGCGTTCCACGACCTCCTGGAGCGCGTCGACCCCGACACTATCGCGGTGAACTACGACGAGGCTGACCCGGTCGCGGACGGTCTCACTCACGGCCTGTTCCGCAAACTGGAGTCGCTCCTCGACGGGACGGGCTACGAGGACACGCTCGTCAGCGCCAGCGACATCGTGCGACGCGTCCGGGGTCGGAAGTCACCGGCCGAGCGCGAGTGGATGACCCGCGCCGCCGAGACGAGCGAGGCGTTCCTGGCGGACGCCATCGCCCACTGGACGCCCGAGACGACCGAACGCGAGTTCGCCGCGTTCGTCCACGACCGGATGCGCGAGGAGGGCCTGGACAGCGCGTGGGCGTGGGAGTACTGCCCGACGGTCCACATGGGCGGCGCGAGCGAGGTCGGCCACACCACCGCGGGCGACCTGACGCTCCCGCCCGGCGAGGTGCTCCACGTCGACTTCGGCGTGAAGGTCGAGGGCTACGCCGCCGATATACAACGCCTCTACTACCGCCCGAGCGACGCCTACCCGGAGCCACCGGCCGACCTCGTCGACGCTCACGCCGACGTCCGGGCCGCCATCGACGCCGCGTTCGACGCGCTCGAACCGGGGGCGCTCGGCCACGCCGTCGACGCCGCGGCACGCGCCGAACTCACCGACCGCGGGTGGCCCGAGTACGCCCACGCGACGGGGCACGGCGTCGGCCGGTTCGCCCACGACGGCGGGACTCTGCTGGGGCCGCGGTGGGACCGTTACGGCGATGCCCCCGACGGCGCGGTCCGCGCGGGGGAGGTGTACACCCTCGAACTCGGCGTCGAGACCGAGTGGGGCTACCTGGGCCAGGAGGACCTCGCGCTCGTCACCGAGGACGGCGCGGAGTGGTTCCACCCGCCCCAGACCGCGTTGCGCGTACTCGACTGAGACACGGCGAGTCCGACACGAACCGACCGAGGCGGGGCGACCGTCGCACGCAGGTTTCGCCACCATCGCCAGAACGTTGAGGAGGGTCCGCGCAGAGGTGAGGGTATGTTGGAGGCGTTCTCACTGGAAGGGTCGGTCGCGGTCGTGACGGGCGGCAGTCGGGGTATCGGCGAGGCGACCGCGGTCGCGATGGCCGAGGCCGGCGCAGACGTCGCCGTCGTCGCCCGGAGTGCCGACGCACTGGACGACACCGTCGAGCGAATCGAAGCGACCGGAGCGACGGGCATCGCGCGCGAGGTGGACGTGACCGACGACGACGCGGTCGCCGGACTCGTCGACTCCGTCGCCGAGGAGTTGGGACCGGTCGACGTCCTCGTCAACAACGCCGGGACGAACCCGTACTTCGGCGACTCCCGAAAGCTCGACGTCGAGACGTTCGAGCACATCGCGGACGTGAACACCACCGGCGCGTTCCGCTGTACGCGGGCGTTCGCTCGGCACGTCACCGACAACGAGAACACGGGCGTCGTCGTCAACGTCGCCAGCGTCGGGGGCGTCGTCGGCCTCCCGTACCAGGCCCCCTACACCGCCTCGAAGCACGCGATGGTCGGACTGACCAAGAGCCTCGCCGTCGAGTGGGCGCCCGACATCCGGGTGAACGCGCTCGCGCCGGGGTACGTCAAGACCGAGTTCACGAAGGGCGTCCGCGAGAACGAGAGCATCCGCGAGGACCTGCTCGACGACATCCCCACCGACCGCTTCGCCGACCCCGAGGAGATCGCCTACGCGGCGGTCTACCTCGCCAGCGACGCCGCCGCCTACGCGACCGGCGAGGTCCACGTCGTCGACGGCGGGATGGCCGCGCGCTGAACCGGGCCATCACACTCCCTGGGACGCGACTTAGCGTTCGGCGTCGCTCGGGTCGTCGCCGTCTCCGGTGTCACCTGCCTCCACCGTCGCTGCCGCCGCCGTCGCTACCGTCCCCACCGTCGTTCGAGCGTCGCCACGTCTCGACGACGTCGGCGATGGTCTCGTCGTCGCCGATGGGGCCGACCCGGTCGTCGACGCCCGCCCTGACGAGCAGTCGTCTGGCCGCCGGCGAGACCCCGGCGAGTCCGAGCGCCACGTCCGCGTCTGCGAGGTCCTCGTGGAGGTCTCCGAGCATCTCGGCGGCACCGACGTCGACCGTCGGCGACGTCGAGAGGTCGACGACGACGAGCGACGGTGGTGGGTCGCGAGCACGCACCCGCCCGACCAGTTCCTTGCGGACCGGTTCGGCGTTGGCGTAGAACAACTCGGCGTCGACGCGGTAGACCAGCACGCCCGACTCCTCGGTCGTCTCGGGGTGGCGGTGGCGGTCGACGTAGTGCGTCGTGCCGGGCACCCGGCCGAGCGTCTCGGTCTGGGGGTCGCTGATGCGCGCGACAGTGACGAGCAGCGAGGCCGCGACGCCGAGGAACACCCCCCACAGGAGGCCGACGACGAGCACCCCGACGAGGACGACGGCCGCGACGGCGAACTCGGCTCTGCTCACGGCGTAGAGACGTCGCAGCGCCGGCACGTCGACGAGCCCCTTCACCGCGACGATGACGACGGCGGCGAGGATGGCCTCGGGGAGCGTCGTGAACACGCTCGTCAGGAACAGCAAGACGAGCACGAGCAACCCGGCGACGACGAAGTTGACGAGCTGGGTCCGCCCGCCGACGGCGTCGTTGAGCGCCGACCGGGACATGCTCCCGCCGACGGCGAACCCGCCGCCGACCCCCGCCGCGAGGTTGGCCACGCCCGTCGCCAGCAGCTCCTGGTTCGAGTCGGCCCGATAGTCGTGCTCGCGGGCGAACGTCTCGACGGCGCTGATGCCCTGGACGTACGACAGCAAGAACAGCGCCACGGCCGCCGGGAGCAGCGTCCCGACCGCCGTCACCGACAGCGCCGGAACGGTGAGTGAGGGCAGACCGCTCGGAATCTCGCCGACGACGGCGACGCCTCGTGCCTGGAGGTCCGTCACCTGCATCGCGACGATGGCGAGGCCGACGACGACCAGCGCGTTCGGTGCTCGCGGGAAGAACCGCTCGCCGACGACGAACAGCGCGACGCCCGCCAGCCCAACGGCCGCCGTCGCCGCGCTCAGCGCGTCGAGGTGGGTCGCGACGAACCAGAGCCGTTCGTAGAACTCCCCGGTCGCCCCCTCGATGCCGAGCAACGGTCCCAGCTGTGTCGACATGATGTACAGCGCCGCGCCCGCCGAGAACCCCGTCAGCACCGACCCCGAGATGAAGTTGACGAGGAAGCCCAGACGCAACAGCCAGGCGACGAGGGCGACGACGCCGACCAGCACCGTCGTCGTCGCGACCAGCGCGGCGTACCCGCTCGCACCGCCGGTCGCGACGGCACCGACGCTCCCCGCCAGCAGGATGGCGAGCGCCGAGGTCGGCCCCACCACGACCTGCCGGGAGGTGCCGAACAGCGCGTACGCCAGCACCGCCAACAGTGCCGCGTACAGCCCCGTCTGCGGTGGCATCCCGGCGAGCGTCGCGTACGCCATGCTCTCGGGGATGACCGACGCCGTCACCGTGAGTCCCGCGACGACGTCGAGTCTGAGCCACGACCGACGGTACCGGGGGAGCCACTCGACGACCGGCAGCACCGCTCGTGGTTCCTCGACCCACTTACCGAGACGTCCCGTCGCCATGGCCGTGTCTCACGCTCTCGTTCCTGTTGGCGAGGTACCACGATAAACTCGACTTGCGGTCCCGAAGACGGTCAGTCGGGTGGAACGGTCGGAGGGCAGCGCCCCGAGAACGACACCGTTCGCCGTCGCTCGAAGGTCGGTAACAGGAAAGTGCTCCGACGGGGATTCGAACTCACTCGCGGCGAAGTCGCTCGTTGCTCGAATCCCGTCTCTGATTCGATAAATCGAGCCGTTCACCGTCGCTCACGACTCGACTTCGGTAGAATGCTCCGACGGGGATTCGAACCCCGGTCATCACCGTGAGAGGGTGATATGATTGGCCGGACTACACCATCAGAGCAGTCCTCGTCTGCAATCTACTGTATCGGAGAACGACGTATAACGGTTCCGTTTCGCGGTCTCTGTGTCACTCGTCATCGAACGTCGGCCGGGTCGCGTCGGGCTCTTCGCCCGCTCTCGAGATGATGTTCTCGCGGCCCACCCGGAGCTTGTGAATCTCCTCGTCCTCTTCCATCTCCGAAAGCAGCATGCTCACCTTCGACTTCGACCAGCCGGTCTCGTCGACGATGTTCACCTGTTTCATCCGCCCCCCGTTCGCCGCGAGCAGCGACCGGACGCGGTCCTCGTCGCTCATCAGTTCCTCGTCGGTGACGGACGGTTCCGGCGCGGGTGTCGGGTCCGTCCGGCCGCCGGCGGCCGCGTCGGTGGCTCCCGCCGACGGGTCGTCCCCGGTGTCGCCCCCGCCGCCCGGCCCGCTCGCTCCCCGGTCGTCGTCCTCGTCCAGGTAGCCGTGTCGGAACGCCAGGCCGCCGAGCGAGACGAGCACGATGGCCCCGAACGCGAACGGCCAGACCGGGAGGTCGTTGCCCGCCGACGTGCCGTTCGCGGTGGTGCCGGTGGCGGCGGGACCGCCACTGAGGGTCGGGGTCGTCGCTCCTCCGTCGCCGCCGTCGCCGGCCCCACCGTCGCTATCGTTCACCACCGGCGTCGCCGAGCCGAGTTGGTCGGCGTCGGCGAACACGACCCGCGGCTGCTGGTCGAGGAACTGCGCGCCGCCGGCGTCGCCGAGCCAGACGAGCGCGTCGCCGGTCTCCTCGACGCTCTGTTGTGGCTGTGGCTCCGCCTCGACCGGGACGAGTGCGTCGTCCCACGTCACGACGAGGCGCTGGTTCTCGGTGACGGTCAACCCACCTTCGAACACGTCGCCCACGACGAGACGGCCGTCCTGCTGGGCGGCGAAGTTCGTCCACCGGAACGACATCTCGACGACGCCGACGTCGTTGACGCCGGTCCGGACGTACGCGTCTTTCGAGAACGACGTCGCGTTCATCTCCCGCCCCGTCTCGTCGGTGCCGGCGTCGGTGAGCGCCCCGGCACGGGTGACGAAGTTCCGGTACGACTGGGTCTCGTTGGACTCGAACGACTCGGCGTACGCCTCGAACTGTGTGCGTTCCGACTCGTTGGCGAGCACGCGCTGGTAGCTGAACGTCCAGCGCGCGGAGCCGTTCTCGTCGACGTGGATGGTGAACGCCTCGCGGTCGAACTCCTGTTGTGTGGTCGTCGCCGGCGTCGTCGCGGTGACGGCCGTCAGCGGCGTCATCGCCACGAGGAGGGCGAGCACCCCGACCACGACCAGCCGTTGCATCGGCGAATCGGTAGCCCGCGAGGTATAAAATCGACACGGCATGCGCTCGTTGTGCTACCGTGAGTCACACCGGAAACGAACGTGATGGACACCGACTCGGCGACGACGTGTCGGAACGCCCGCAGTTCGTCAGTGGTCGTCGCCCGTCGAGTCGCGGTCGGTCGTCGGCCGCGACGAGCGTCCACCGGGGGACTCCTCGTCGTCGGTCCGGACGACGTCGAGCCACTCGCCGGTCGGTCGGTCGGTCGTCGCGCCGGCGGGAGCGTTCGCGTCGTCCTCGTCGTCCGTCGTCCGGACCACGTCGACGCCCTCGGGGGTCGGCGCGTCCTGGCCGCGTTCCCACATCGCCATCGCCTCGCGGAGCAGTTCGGCGGGGTGGTCCGGTCGCTCGTCGTACGATTCGAGCTGGGAGCGACAGGACGCGCCCGGCGTGACGACGCGGTCACCCGGCGAGTCGGCGACCTGCCCGACGAGCACGTCACCGATGGCGCGGCTCATCGAGTAGTGCTCGGCCTCGTAGCCGAAGCTCCCGGCCATCCCACAACACCCCGAGTCGACGGGGTCGACCTCGTAGCCCGCCCGTCGCAGGACGCCGACGGCGTGGTGGTCGCGCATCGTCGACTTCTGATGGCAGTGGCCGTGGTAGGTGAGCGACCCCGTCCCCGCCAGCGGGAGGCGCTCGTCGATGCGGTGGACGTCGAGGTACTCCGCGAACCCGTAGGTGTTCTCCGCGAGGTGCTCGACGTCGTGCCCGCGCAGGAGGTCGAGGTAGTCGTGCTGGAGCATCACCGCGTCCGAAGGTTCGAGCACGACGATGTCCCACCCCTCCCGGACGCGTGGTGCGAGGTCGTCGACGACCGCCTGGGCGCGTTCGCGGGCGACGTCGAGGCGGCCCTTCGAGTGGGCGGCCCGACCGCTCGGTCCAGCGTCGGCCACTTGCACGTGGATGTCGGCGGCCTCGAGCACCTCGATGGCGGCCTTCCCCACCTCCGGCCGGTTGTAGTTCGTGTAGGTGTCGGGGAACAGCAACACGCCGCGGTAGGACTCGTCGAGGGAGACGGTCGGCGTCCGGTTGGCACACCACTCCTCGAACGACGTGGTGGCGAACCCGGGGAGGGTCCGCTCGCTCGCGATGCCGAACAGCGCCTCCTGGAGCTTCCCCGCCCCCGGCAGTCGCTTCAGCGTGTTCGCCAGCGGCGCGAACGTCGAGGCGAGCCGGTTGACGCTGTCGACGTTCGTGAACAGGCGGTCTCGGAGGCTCACCCCGTGGCGCTCGTGGTGCTCGTACTCCACTTCCGCTTTCAGCTTCGCCATGTCGACGCCGCTGGGGCAGTCCTTCGAACAGCCCTTACAGCCGATACAGAGGTCCATCACCTCCTCGACGAACTCGTCGTCCGTGGGGTCCGCGGGGAGGCTGCCGCTCATCGCCCCACGGAGCGCGTTGGCCCGTCCACGGGTCGACAGCGCCTCCTCGTCCATCGCGCGGTACGTGGGACACATCACGCCGCCCGTGACCTCCTGTGAGCCGCGACAGCCCCCACAGCCGTGACAGAGTTCGACCATCCCCTGCATCCCGTTGTCGTTCTCCCAGTTCAGCGTCGGTTCGAACCCCGCGTCGAACGCGTAGTCCGGGGAGAACCGCAGGTGTCGGCGCATCTCGTGGTCGCCGCAGACGTTGCCCGGGTTCAGGAGCCACTCGGGGTCGAAGGCGGTCTTCAACTCGCCGAACGCCTGCCAGAGGCGGTCGCCGTACAGCCGACGGTTCCACTGGGTTCGCGCGCGGCCGTCGCCGTGTTCGCCCGACACCGACCCGCCGTACTTCACGACGAGGTCGGTGACGGCGTCGGCGATGTCGTGGAACGACTCGACGCCCCGCTCGGTCTTCGTGTTGATCAACGGGCGGATGTGGAGCACGCCCGGGCCGGCGTGGGCGTAGTAGGAGGCGAACGTCCCCTCGTCCTCCAGGACCTCCTCGAACTCCTCGACGTACGCCGGGAGGTTCTCGGCGGGAATCGCGGTGTCCTCGATGAACGACATGTGCTTCTCGTCGGTCGTCCGCGAGAGCAAGATGGGGAGGCCCGACTTGCGCATCTTCCAGAACGTCGCGCGAGTGTCGGCGTCGTGGGCCTCCATCGCGGTGCTGGCGTACCGCTCCGTCGCGGTGGTCTCGCTCGCGCCGTCGCTGGGCGCGAACTCGGTCTCGACGCCCGCCGCTCGGTCGGCGACGAGGTCGGCGACCAGTTGTCGCCCCTCGTCGTCGCTGTCGGCGTAGAACTCGACGAGCAGAACGGAGTCGGTCCCCTCGGGGAGCATCCCGACCACGTCCGCGAACTCCGGGGTGTCGCGTGCGAGGTCCAACAGCACGTCGTCCATCACCTCGACGGCCGCGGGGTCGTGGTCGAGGATGGGGGAGACGTCGCTCAGCGCGTCCAACAGCGAGTCGTAGGTGAGCAGCGCGACGGCCTTCGTCTCGGGGACGAGTTCGAGCGAGACGGTCACCTCGGTGACGATGGCGAGGGTGCCCTCGCTCCCGGCCATGAGGCGTGCGAGGTTGACGACGCCGTCCTCGCGGGCTTCTTCGACCAGCACGTCGAAGTTGTACCCCGAGACGTTCCGCTTGAGGTCGGGGAAGCGTCGCTCCACCTCGTCGGCCTCCTCGTCCAGAATCCGGACGACCTCGGCGTAGATGCGCGGGAGCAACGGACTCGGCGGGCCGTCGTCCCACGCGTCGCTCGCGGGGTCGGCCCTCTCGCGCAGTTCCGCGACCGGAGTCTCGCCGAACCGGGTGACGTGCCCGTCGGCGAGGACGACCTCACAGGACTCGACGTAGGCGTCGGTCTTGCCGTACACCAGCGAGTGCGACCCGGTCGAGTTGTTGCCGACCGCACCGCCGATGGCGGACTTGTCGGCCCACGCGGGGTCGGGTGCGAACTTCAGGTCCTCGCTGGCGAGTTCGCGGTTCAACTCGCCGAGGATCGTCCCCGCCTGTGCGGTCGCGCGGCGACGGCCGGGGCTGACGTTCGTCACCGCGTCCATGTGCTTCGTGAAGTCGAGGACGACCGCCTGGTTGACGGTCTGGCCGGCGAGACTCGTCCCGCCGCCGCGGGGGAGGACCGGAATCTTGCGTCTCGCACAGTAGCGCATCACCGCCGAGACGTCGTCGGTGTCTTCGGGGAAGACGACCCCGACCGGTGTCACCTCGTAGGCGGAGGCGTCGGTCGCGTACAGCGACCGCGAGTAGTCGTCGAAGCGGACCTCGCCGGCGACGAGCGATTCGAGGTCCTCGACGAGGCCCGGTCGGGCGGTGTCGCCCATCTCGTAGTCGTACGTCGCTCGCGGGTCGTCTGCCGGGTCCCCCGAGCGCTCCCCGAGTGCCATACGGTGTCCACCCCGTCCGGGGATAAAAAACCGCGTGCGGCCGGCGGAATCTGTCGGTCCGAGTGGGTCCGGTTGTCGCCACTGCGCGCTCACTCCACCGACCAGAAGACTCACCCTCGGACTCGTCGTCGGGCAACGCACGATGCTCCAGACGCTGGCCCTCGCCGTCGTCGCGTTCTTCCAGGCGGTCTACGCGGTCGTCGACCTCGGCTACACACTGTATCGACGGTCCGCCGACGGGACCGACGAGCGCGACGAGTCGCGAGACGGCGGTGACTGAGCCGACTGGGGCGCTCCGTCAGTCGTCGGCCGGGGCAGACGCCGGTGTCGCCAGTTCATCGGGGTCGACGCCCGCGTACCGGACGATGGCGTCGAAGTGGTCGAGCGCCACCCGGTCGCCCGAGGAGATGCCCCGACCCTCCTCGCGACCGAACTGGCGCGACACGAACTCGTGGGCGACGAGCGCGCGCCGACCGTCGCCCGATTCGAGGTCCTCGGCGGCCATGTCGAGCAGTTCCGCGGCCGCGAACACGTCGTAGACGTAGTTCGCCAGCTCTTTCGCCTGTAACTGGGCGTACTCCTGGTCCTCGGTGGCGAGCGTCGCCATCCCGCTCTGGAGGTCGGCGAGTTCCTCGCGGACCGTCGCGGCGGTCTCCGAGAGCGCGTCGTGTTCGCTGGCCGCATCGAGGCGCTCCTCCACTGCGGGCACGAACACCTCGTGGCTGGCCTGCTTGGCGAGCACGCGCAGCACGTCCAGCGAGAGGATGTTCGAGGTGCCCTCCCAGATGGGGAGCACCTGTGCGTCCCGGAGCAGCCGTTCGGTCGTAAAGCCCGAGACGTAGCCGTTGCCACCCAGCACCTCGCAGGCGTAGGAGGCCGTGTCGACGGACTCGCGGGCCGTCCGGAGTTTGGCGATGGGGACGAGCAGACGCATGAGGCGGAACGCCTCCGAGTCGTGCGCGCTGTCGATGCCCTCCTCGCGGACCGCCTCGCGGTACTCGTCGAGCAGTCGCGACGCCGAGAAGACGAACGCGCTCGCGGCCTCGTAGTCGACGGCCATCTCCACGAGGTCCCGACGCATCAACGGGTACTGGTCGATGGTCTGGCCGAACGCCTCGCGGTCGGCGGCGTACACCTTCGATTCGAGCAGACAGCGTCCGACGATGCCGACGCTCGCGGCGGCGTTCGACAGCCGTTCGAAGTTGAGCATCTCGGTCATGTAGCGGAACCCCTGCTCGGGTTCGCCGACGAGGTAGCCCGTCGCGCCGCGCAGTTCGACCTCGCCAGTGGGGACCGACAGCGTGCCGAGTTTGTCCTTCAACCGACGGTACAACTGGTCGTTGAGCCGCGTGTCGTCGCCCTCGCCGCGTGGGTCACCGTCCTCGCTGACGGTGTGCGGGACGACGAACAGCGAGAGACCCTTCGTCCCTTCGGGGGCGTCCTCGCGGCGGGCGAGCGCGAGCGTCCCCTCGGCGTCGATGTTCGAGCAGAACCACTTCTCGCCGGTGAGTTCGTAGACGCCCTCCTCGTCCGTGGCGACGGCGACCGTCTCGTTCGCGCCGACGTCGCTGCCGCCCTGTTTCTCCGTCAGGAACATCGCGCCCTCGACGTACTCGTCCGGGTCGTCGCTGGTCAGCGCCTCGAAGTAGCGCTTCGTGCGTGGGTCGTCCCGGCCGAACCGGTCGAGGACGATGGCCGCACCGACGGTCATCGACGCCGGGCAGACGAACCCCGGGTCGACGTACGAGAGGATGGCTTCGCCCGCGATGGCGTGCGTCAGGCCGAGCGGTTCGTCGCGGCCGTCGGGTGCGTGGAACACGTCGTGGGCCAACCCGAACTCGCAGTACGTCGCGAGTTCGGTGTCGGCGAGCGCGGGGTGGTACTCGACGTGGTTCTGCACCTCGCCCCAGTCGTCGTAGGTGTCGAGTTCCGGCGGGTGACGCTCGACGGCCTCGCTGTTGTCGACGATTCGGTGGCCGGTCTCCTCGCCCAGCCAGTCCAACCGCTCGGCGGCCCACTCGAACTCCGCCTCGGGGTAGGCGCGCTCGACGACGCGCTGGAGGGTGCGGTCGAGCGCCCAGTAGTTGCAGTCACGCCCGCTGTCGAGCGTCCCGTAGTCGATGGGGTCGTCCATGTCCGAGGGTGACGGAGCGACGACATAACTCCTGTGGGGTGGTACCACGTCGGCGCAGACGGACCCACAGCCCAGCGGCGTGCAGGCCGCTCACGGGCGTTTCGTCGAAAGAAGGACCGGCGCGGATGACAGACGAGTCGGTCGGGTGCCGGTCGTGGTGTCCGGAGTCGGCGGGCGGTTCAGTCGTCGGTCTCGACGGTGGCGGCCTCCGGTGCGTTCGTGCGGACGCTGTGGATACCGTTGCGGGCGTCGCTCTCGTTGACGTAGCCCTCGCCGGAGTCGGCGATGATGTTGCCGTTGTCGTGGACGAGTCTCCAGCGGTACTTTCCTGCCGCGTCTTCGTACAGTTCGAATGTCGCGTGGGACACATTCGTGACGACGGTCGCCGGTCGTAAAATACCGCCACAGCGTGCGAGTCGATAGTCTGTCTGTCGATAACGTCGAGCCCACAGACGAGTTTATGCGCTCGGCCGACCAACTGGAGTCCACGACCGAATCGACTCGTCTCCAGCCACGGCACCACGTCGCTCGCGGCTCGGACCGGCCGCGAACGGCCCCGACGCCCGGTTCGGCCGGAGACCTCATGCACCCCGTATCCTCGACGACAGACGACCGCCCCGACGGGTCGCCCCGGCCCGACGCCATCCGCGCACAGCACGTCTCGGTGACGTACGCCTCGGGCACCGAGGCGGTGAAGGACGTCTCGCTCACCGTCCCCGAAGGCGAGTTCTTCGGCTTTCTCGGGCCCAACGGTGCGGGAAAGACGACCACCATCAAGGCGCTCGTCACGCTGCTCGACCCGACCGGCGGGACCGTCACCGTCAACGGGTTCGACGTACGCCGGGACCGCCGCGCGCTCCGGGCCTCCGTCGGCTACATGGCCCAGGAGACGAGCGTCGACCTCGAACTCACCGCTCGGGAGAACATCCGGTTCGCCTGTGAGGCGTACGGCGTCCCGCGGGCCGAACGCGCCGCCCGAATCGACGAACTGCTCGACCTCGTCGACCTCGCGGCGGTAGCCGACGACCAGGCCAAGACCTACTCCGGCGGGATGAAGAAACGGCTCGACGTCGCCACCGCGTTGGTCCACCGCCCGCCGCTCGTCTTCCTCGACGAACCGACCACGGGGCTGGACCCGAAGGCGCGCAACCGCCTCTGGGAGTACTTCCGGGAGATAAACGACGCGGGGACGACGGTGTTCCTCACCACGCAGTACCTCGAAGAGGCCGACCAACTGTGCGACCGTCTCGCCGTCATCGACGACGGACACATCGTCGCCGAAGGCACCCCCGCCGAACTCAAAGCGCGCGTCGGCGGCGACGTCCTCGACGTCGACCTCATCGACGACGACGAGTCGAGCCGCGACCGCGCCGTACGCGTCGTCCGCGAGTCGGGCCTGCTCGACGGCGAGGGGTCCGTCTCCCGGACCGAGACCGGTGTGAGCGTCACGTCCCTGCACGCCCGGCGGGTCGGGACCGACCTGCTCGTCGCCCTTCGCGACGCCGGCGTCGCCGTCGAAGGGTTCGAGGTCCACTCGCCGACGCTCGACGACGTGTTCCTCGCCATCACGGGCACTCCGGCGAGCGAGCGCGCCACGAGCGCGGACGGCGAATCCGAGCCGAGTGAGGGGCCGACCGACCAGAAGGTGGGCCGATGAGCGGCGACACGCCGGCCCGGACCGCGACGGCCGAGGACCCGCAGTACCCCGAGCCGACCGTCGGGACCGTCGAGCCGCCGCGGTCGACGTCCTACCTCGCGGAGGTGTGGGTGAACTTCAAGCGGTGGAACCTGAAGGCACTGCGCAACCCGTTCATCGTCGTCGGAAGCGTCGTCCAGCCCGTCGTGTTCCTCCTGCTGTTCTCGGAGGTGTTCGGCGGCGTCGTCGGCGCGGCCATCGGGGACGCCGCGGGCGTCGACTACCTGACGTACCTCGTCCCGGCTATCGTCGTCCAGGTGGCGCTCATCGCCGCCTCGTCGTCGGGTATCGGGCTGGTCAACGACATCGAGAACGGCATGTTCGAGAAGGTGCTGGTGACGCCGATGCGTCGCTCGGCGGTGTTCCTCGGCAAGACGCTCTCGGAGATGATCCGCGTCGTCGTCCAGGGGGCGCTCATCGTCGTCCTCGGCGTCCTCCTCGGGGCGACCGTCGAGACGGGGGTGCTCGGTGCGGTGGCGATGCTCGGCGTCGCCGTCCTGTTCAGCCTCTGGTTCACGGCGTTCTCGAACGTCCTCGCGCTCGTGACGCGCGACCAGGAGTCGACCATCATCGGCGCGAACCTGCTGACGTTCCCGCTGCTGTTCGTCTCCTCGGCGTTCCTGCCCATCGAGGCACTCCCCGGGTGGATGCAGGTCGTCGCGCGACTCAACCCCATCACCTACGGTGTGGACGCCACGCGCACGCTGATGCTGGAGGGGTGGGACTGGGCCGCGCTCGCCCCCGATTTGGCGGTGCTCGTCGCCCTCGACGTCGTCCTCGGGACCGTCGCGGTGGTCATGCTGTCGCGGGCCTCCTCGGCGAGGGTCTGAGTTCGGCCGGCCCCGACCTGCCGCTGTCTCCCTTATCTCCTCGCACGACCAACCTGTCTCATGAGTGACGACACCAGCCTAGCGAGTCGCGTGGCCGACGAGAGCGTCGAGACCGGCACGGTCCACACGAACGGCATCGAGACGTACTACGAGCGACGGGGCGACGGGCCGCCCGTCGTGTTCGTCCACGCGATGGCGACGAGCACGGCGCTGTGGACGGCCCAAGCGACGGCGCTCGCAGACGAGTTCACGACCGTCGTCTATGACGTCCGGGGTCACGGCCACACTGGCGGCTCCGACCACGAATCGTACTCGATGGCCCTCTACGCCGAGGACCTCGACGCCCTGCTCGACGCGTTGGCTATCGAGCGACCCGTCCTCTGTGGGTTATCGATGGGCGGTGCCATCGCACAGGTGTACGCCGCCCGCCACCCCGAGCGGGTCGCCGGTGTGGTGCTCGCCGACACGTTCACCGCCGCGCCGTTGCCCCGTTCCAGCCGGCTCGTCTTCTCGACGTACCGGGTGCTGGGTCGGCTGGACCGATTCGTCCGGTACACGACGCTGAACCGGGCGCAGTTGTGGGTCGGACGGACGTTCGCCCCCGGCGTCGAGGGCGACGGCGTCACCATCCAGCGGGTGATGGAGGACGCACCGACGATTCCTCACGACGAGTTCCGGAAGATTATCGAGTCGGTCGCCGACTTTCCGGACAGCGACTTCGACGCGTCGGCCATCACCGTCCCGACGCTCGTACTCCACGGCGAAAACCTCCCGGGGGCCATCCAGGTGATGACCGACCGACTGCTCGACCGACTGGTGAACGCGCCCGTCGAGACGGCCGTCGTCCCCGGCGGCGGCCACGCCTCGAACGTCGACAACCCGGCGTTCTTCACCGAGCGCGTCCGCGAGTTCGCCGCCGAGCGGTTCGTCGAGGCGTGACCCGGCGGTCGTCGCGGGGTTACTGCGACTAGCGGCGTTCGTAGGTGACGAACGCGAACCCCTCGCGCTCGTCGCGTTCGACCTCGACGAAGGCGTCGCGGTCCCAGTCGGGGAAGCGCGTGTCGCCCTCGTGGGCGTCGGTGAGTTCCGTCAGGACGAGTCGGTCGGCGTCCGCGAGGAACTGCTCGTACACCGTCGCACCGCCCACGACGTACACCGTCTCGACGTCGCGCGCTCGGGCGTCGGCGGTCGCCGTCTCCAGCGCCATCTCGACGCTCCCGACCTCGACGACGTGCGTGTCATCGTCGCCGCCGTCCTCCGCGTCGACACCACTCGTGGTGAGGACGACGCTGGTGCGGTTCGGGAGCGGGCCGCCGATGTCCGCGGCGATGGACTCGTAGGTCAGCCGCCCCATCACGACGGGGTGGCCCGACGTCGTCTCCTTGAAGTGCGCGAGGTCCTCGGGGAGGTGCCACGGCATCCCGCCGTCGCGCCCGATGACGCCGTTGGCGGCGACCGCGGCGACCAGCGTGATGCGAGCCGTCGTCCGGGTGGTGTCGTCGGTCACGGTCACTCGGCGACGGCGAACCGGATGCCCTCGGCCGGGTCGTAGTCGTGGAGCGTGACGTCCTCGAACGTCAACTCGTCGAGGGGCACGTCCGCGACCTCGACGCGCGGTCGCTCGCGTGGCTCGCGCGAGAGCTGTGTGAGCAGACCGGGGACGTGGTCGTAGCGTTCGCGACCCTCCTGCTCGGCGGGTGCGGCGTCTTCGAGCCACCCGCGGACGGCCTCGTACTCGCTGCGGTCCGCGACGTTCGCGAGCCGTGACTGGAGTTCGGGGAGGTTGTCGTCGTACCACGCGCCGCGCTCGCCCTCGCCGCAGTAGACGTGTGCGTCGACGACGCTGTGACTGAACTCGCCGACCTCGAAGCCGGTGCGCTGGGCGACGGCGTGGGTGAGGATGGAGTAACACGCGACGTTGAACGGCACGCCGAGCGCGACGTCGCCCGAACGCTGGGTGAGGTGGCAGTTCAGCCGGTCACCCTGGACGTTGAAGACGAACGTGTAGTGACACGGGGGGAGCGTCGAGACGGCCGCGTTCGCGGGGTGCCAGGCGTTGACGACCATCCGCCGCGAGTGAGGGTTCTCACGGAGCGTGTCGAGCACGTACTGGAGTTGGTCGAACGTCCGCCCGCCCTCGTCGTCGCGGGTCCAGCGCTGGGTGTCGTCGGGCCAGGACTCGCCGTCCAGCCCGGACTCGGGGACGGGGTAGCGCCGCCAGAACCGTCCGTAGGCGGTGTCGAGGCGGCCCTCCTCGTCGGCCCAGGCGTCCCAGATGCCGGTCTCCTCGCGCAGCGTGCGGATGTGCTCCTCACCCGAGAGGTACCAGAGCAGTTCGTGGACCAGCGAGTTCCAGCGGAAGTCCGAGAGCTGTTTCGTGGTCAACAGTGGGAACCCCTCCTGGAGGTCGACGTGGTAGTGCTGGCCGAACGCGGAGACGGTGTCCACGCCCGTCCGGTTGGGTTTGTACCCCCCGGTTTCGAGGACGCGACGGACGAGGTCGAGGTAGGCGTGCATCGGTCGTTGTGGGGTGTCGGGAGGGGCGTCTAATCAATGTTCATCTCGACGTGGCAGCGGCCGGGCCGACGTTGATACTCCGACCGGGAGACCGTCGTGACGATGGAGTACGAGACGGCGGGTGTCGACGAGGTGCGGTCGGTCGTCGAGGACGACGACGGCGAGATGTGGCCCCTCCGTGGCCTGCTCGGCTGTGACAGACTGAGCCTCACGGTGGTCGAACTCGCCCCCGGCGGTCGCGGCGTCGAGTACCGCCACTCCGGCGGTGACACCGAGACGGTCTACCTCGCCGTCGAGGGGACGTTGGACATCGACTGCACGCGTCGCTCGGGCACCGTCGAGACCATCACGCTCGACACGTTCGAGGCCGCCCGGCTTCCGCCCGACCAGTCGCGCCAACTCGTCAACCGTGGCGACGACCACGTCAGGGTCGTCGTCGCCAGCACTGTGTGACCCACGCGGGCCGAACGCTCTTGGCGCTGAGGCGTCTCCTCTGACGATACCAGATGGCTTCGTCCACAGACGGCGGGTTCCTCACCTTCTACCGCGCGTACGTTCACACCGCCCTGCACACGGCGACGACGGTCGCACTCACGGCGCTCGGCCTCCTGACGTTCGTCCACTGGGGGTTCGCCGTCGCCGCCATCGCCGTCTACGTGCTCCCGCCGGTGTACCTGTACGTCTCGGGGACGACGCTCCCGTCGGCCGCCGACACGGACGAGTCGCCGGTCGACGAGCGGTCTACTCCCGGACGGACCCAGGCCCCCGACGCCGACCGTGTCGAATCGGACTCGCCCGGTGGCCGGTCCGACGACGGCCACGACGCGGACGGTGACACCGATTCGGACGCCGACGACGGTGACTCGGACTCGGACTCGGACGGTGTCGATACGGATTCCGACTCCGACTCGGACGACGGCGACACCGATTCCGATACCGACTCGAACGACGGCGATTCGGATTCGGACTCCGACACCGACGACTCCCCGACGGGGACGGAGACCCGCTGGCAGTCCGTCGCCGCCCCGACCGACCGGACGCTCCGTGGCGTCGTCGGGACCACGGCCGGGACGTACGCCGTCGGCGACGGTGGGGTCTTGCTCGGTCGCCGGGGGGACGGCTGGGAACGACTCGTAGACGATGGCCCCGGCGCGGCGGGGCAGACGCTCCACGGCGTCGCCTCGACGGCCGACGGTCGCGGGGTGTGGGTCGCCGGCGACGGCGGTGCGCTCGGACGGTACGACGCCGAGACCGGGCGCGTCACCGACCACTCCGCGCCCGCGGACGACACGAACAACCTGACCGACGTGGCCGTGACGGGCGACGCCGGTGACGAGACCGTCCTGCTCGCCAACGGTTCGGGGGCCGTCCGCCGTGGCCGCTACGACGGGGCACGGGTCGCGTGGGCCGACCCGGTCACGCCCGGTAGCGGGTCGAGCATCGCCGCACTCGCCGTGACCGAGGACGCCGCGTACTGCTGTGACACGAACGCCTCGGTGTTCGTCAGTCGGGACGACGGCCGCTCGTGGTCACGTCTCGGGGTCGAAGACGCCGGGTGTGCGTTCCGTGCGGTCGTCCCGTTCGGCGGTGACCGCGTCGCCGTCGCCGCGAGCGACGGTCGACTGTTCGAGTTCGACGGGTCGGTGTGGACGCCCCGTCGCGTCGTCGACGGACTGCTCTCCGGACTCGCGATGGGGGCCGCCACCGGACACGAGGTCGGCGTCGCGTGCGGTCCGGACGGGACTCTCGTCGAACGGGCCGGAGACGGGTGGGAACGCCGCCTCGTCGCGACCGACGCCGACCTCCACGACGCGGCGGTCGGTCCCGACGGTCGGGCGGTGGTCGTCGGTGACGGTGGGGCGGTGCTCGAACGGGTCTCTCGCTGACACGGCCGTCGGCGGCGAGGCGGGCCTGCTCGCGTAGTTTCTTGGCGTGCCCCGGCGAACGCTCGGTATGTACCTCGCGGACCACACGTGGGAGGAGTTGGGCGACTACTTCGAGCGCGAGTCGCTGGCGCTCGTCCCCGTCGGCAGCACCGAACAGCACGGCCCGCACCTCCCCGAGGCGACCGACCACCTCATCGCCGAGGCGTACGCCCGCGAGGCCGCCGAGCGCACGGGCTACCTCTGTACGCCGACCGTGAACGTCGGCGTCAGCCCCCACCACCGCCAGTTCCACGGGACGATGTGGGTCGACGCGCCCGTCTTCCGCGACTACATGACCTCGTTGGCACGCAATCTCACCTACCACGGCGTCGACCGCATCGTCTTCGTCAACGCCCACGGTGGGAACGTCCAGCACCTCCGAGAGGTCGGCCGACGACTCCACGACGCGGACGAGGCGTACGCCATCGAGTGGATGTGGGACGAGTCCATCCCGGACCTCGTGAGCGAGGCGTTCGAGCGCAACGGCCCCCACGGCGGGCCGAAGGAGACGGCGATGATCCAGCATCTCCACCCCGACCTCGTCCGCGAGGAGAAACTGGCCGACGCCCGCGACGGTGGCTGGCCGGACTTCGACGAGGAGGTAGCGAAGGTCCGGAAACACGGCTCTCGGACGTTCTACGACAGCGTCGAGAACTCGCCGAACGGCGTGTTCGGCGACCAGACCGACGCGACCGCCGAGACGGGCGAGCGACTGTTCGAGGCTGCCACGGAGCAACTCGTCGCGCTCTGTGAGTGGCTGGCCGCACGGGACAGCGCGGACCTCGCTCCCCGCGAGCACGTCTGACCAGACAGGCCGAACGGCTAAGAGCAAGCCACGAGCAGTGTGGGGTGACCCAACATGGGCACGATGACCGAGGTTCGCATCCCCGCGGCCGAGTTCGCCCTCCAACAGACGCTCTCCGACGTCCCTTCGGCGACCGTCACGGTTCACCGCGTCGAGACGGACGCTCCCGACGGTCTCGTTCCGTTCTGCTGGGTGACCGCCGACGACCTCGACACGCTCCACGGCTCGTTCGAGGCCGACGGGTCGGTCGGCGGCCTCCGACAGCTCTCGGAGGTCGACGAGGAGCGCCTCTACCGGATGTCGTGGGTCGGCGGCGTCGACCTCGTCGGCCGCGTGCTCCGCGAGGAGGACGGCACCGTCCTCTCGGCGACGGGCACCGGCGACGGGTGGCGACTCAGGCTGCTGTTTCCCGACGAGACGGCGCTCCGGCGAACCCAGGTGTTCGCCGACCACGAGGGCTGGACGATGGAGGTCGAGGCCGTCTACGAACTGGCCGAGACCCCCCGAGAGCGGTACGGGCTGACGAAACCGCAACACGACACCCTCGTCAGCGCCTACGAACACGGCTACTACGACTTCCCGCACGGCGTGACGACGGCGGAACTCGGTGCGGAGTTCGACGTCACCGCCCAGGCGGCCGCCGACCGCCTCCGGCGCGGCCACGGTAACCTCGTCGAGGAGGCGCTGTTGACCACCCACCTCGCCGACGCCGACCGGTGAGCACCGCACCGGCCCCGTCGAGCGACACGCACTAACGGCGGCGTTCCCAACTCCCGGCGATGATCCACAACCTCGCGCAGGGTGTCCGCTCGTTCACCAGCAACGCCTTTCTCGTCACCGGCGAGCGGACGGTGCTGGTCGACCCGGGCAACGACTTCGACGTCGTCGCGGCCGTCCGTGAACACGCCGACGACCTGGACGCCGTCGTCCTCACGCACACCCACCCCGACCACGTCGGCAACCTCGACGCCGTCGTCGAGGCGTTCGACGTCGAAGTGTGGGGGTTCGACCCGTCGTTCCCCGGCGTCGACCACGCCATCGCGGACGGCGACACCTTCCGACTCGGCGACGAGGACTACCTCGCTCTCCACACGCCGGGCCACAAGGACGACCACCTCTGTCTGTACGCCGCCGACCGTGGCGTGCTGTTCGCGGGCGACCTGATATTCGCCAACGGGAGTTTCGGTCGGACGGACCTCGCGGAGGGCGACCGGCCGACGCTCGTCGAGAGCATCGAGTACGTCCTCGACGCCGTCGACGAGGACCTCGCCGAGATGCACACCGGACACGGCCCGAGCGTCGTCACGAACCCGTACCACGACGTCGAACTGGCGAGCCAGGCCGCCCAGATGTACTGATACGCGACGTGACGCTCACCGAAACTGATTAGTTGGGGCGATTGAAGGTTCCAGACGACACTCGGTTCCCCGTGTGGGACCTCCTCAACTATGGCACTCGCAGAAACACTCCTCGCATCGAAGGTAAAGCTCGCACTCGTCGGTCTCCTCGTCGTCACGGGCGTCGGGGCCGGCGCGGTCGCTACCGGAGCAGTCGACGTCGACGGCGTCCTCGGTCAGGAGACCGACCTCGCCGACACCGTCCCGGACGACGCGACCATGGTGATGCGCTTCGACAGCGGCGTCGTCGAAGACGACACGACGAAACAGATGGTGAACGCCGCCCTCGAGACGCAGGCCGAATCCTCGCCGAACTACGACGGCCCCGAGAGCTACACCGAACTCATCGAGGACGCCGAAGAAGAGTCGGCGGACTCCGACCTGAGTCTCGACGGGTTCCACGAAGCCGTCGTGTTCGGTGACACGGCCAGCACCGGCTTCGGCGGCGAACAGTACGTCGGCGTCCTCGTCCGCGCGGACTGGACCCCCGAGGAGGTCGTCAACGCCAGCGAGAGCGAGTTCACCACCTACGAGGAGACGACCGTCAAGGGCTACACCGTCTACGAACCCAACGAGACGTCGCAGTTCGGCTCCTCCGAGCAGATCGGCGTCGTCGAGGACGGCGTCTACGTCATCGGGACGCCCGACGTCGTCCGTGACACGCTCGCCGTCGCCGCGGGCGACGAGTCCTCGTTCGACGGCGAACTCCGCGAACAGTACGACTCGACCCAGGACGGCTACTTCCAGTTCGCGATGGAGGTGCCCCAACAGCAGATTCCCGACAGCGCCTACGAGAACAGCGGGGCACCCATCAACACGAACGTCTTCGCCGACGTCCGCTACGTCTCGGGTGCGTACTACACCGACGGCGACACGGTCGGCATGGCGGTCGGCATGGCGACCGACGCCGAGTCCGACGCCGAGGACATCCAGGAGGTCACCGACGGCGGCATCTCGCTGCTGAAGGGGACCGTCGAGAACGAGACCGCCAAGGAGACGCTCGACGACGTCACCATCGAACGCGACGGCACGCGCGTCACGCTCACGTTCGAGCAGACCGCCGACGAGATGTCCGAACTCGTCCGCCTGTACTACCGGATGATGGCGATGCCGCTCGGTGCGACCGGTCCAACCTACTGAATCGCCCAACCGACACACTCAACTTTCCGTTCTGCCGACCGAACAGTTAGCTCCCCGTCTCCCATGCGTCGTCTCCGCTCGCTGCTCCGGAAAGAGGTCCGCTGGAGCAGACACAACCTCGCCACGCTCGTCCTCCTGTTGCTCGTCCTCCCCGGTGGGTTCGTCTACACGACGACCGCGTTCGACCAGGTCATCCCGCGTGACTCGCCGGTCGCGGTCGTCCCCGCCAGCGAGCAGGTGTCGGACGACGACCTCGACATCGCGACCGCCGCGGTGACGCTGTTCTCCGAGCCACGGCAGTACGAGGACTCCGAAGCGGGCATCGAGGCACTCAGACGCGAGCAGGTGTACGCCGTCCTCGAAGTGCCGCCCGACCTGACCGACGAGACCGCGACGGCGAACTTCACGTTCTACGTCGACGGCTCCATCGTCCCGTACCACGAGGCGAGCGAGGCCATCGTCAGCGTGCTAGACTACCCGCTCCAGCGGACGCTCCCGGCGGACGTGAGCGTCGAGCGGGAGGTGGTCGGCCCCGAACACAGCCTCTCGGAGTACCTCGTCCCCGTCGGTCTCCTGCTGGTCGTGTTGCTGTTCGCCTTCGCGTACGTCCCGTACAACCTCGCGAACGAGCGGCGGGTCCTCGACCGACTGGAGGTGGAGGCGTCACTGGAGGCGGTCGTCGCCAGCAAACTGCTGTTCTTCGGGTCGCTGCTGGTCGTCCCGATGGCCGTCGTCCACCTGATGAGCCTGTGGCTGGGCTACGCGAACACCGGCATCGCGCCGGCGGCCGTCCTCGCGTACCTGTTGACGTTCTTCGGGTTGGCCGCGCTGAGTACGGCCATCATGCTGCTGTTCCGGTTCGGCGTCGTCGGCCGGTTCGTCAACATCGTCGTGCTGTTCGGCCTGCTCGCGTTCTCGAACACCATCTACCCCGCCGGGTTCTTCTCGCCCGTTCGCCGTGAGATCGCCCGGCTCAGTCCGCTCCACTACAGCACCATCGTCGCGCGCTCGTCGATGCTGAAGGGGATGACCGTCTGGGACTTCCTCGACTGGTTCGCCGCGCTCGCGGTCGTCACGCTGGGTGCGTTCGTCCTGCTCGAACTGAGCATCGTGCGGTACCGGAGGGTCCGATGACCGCGCTTCTGACGTTCGACGCCGTCGAGAAACGCTACGGCGACACCGCCGCGCTCGACGGTGTCTCGCTGACCGTCGACGCGGGGAACGTCCACTGTCTCGTCGGCCCGAACGGGTCGGGAAAGTCCACGCTGATTCGGGTCGCCCTCGGACTCACGCGCCCCTCGGGAGGCACGGTCGAGCGCCCCGACGAGGCGCTCGGCTGTGGCTTCCAGCGCCCGACGTTCTACCCGGACCTCACCGTCGCCGAGAACCTCGACGTGTTCGCGCGCATCACCGGCGCGGACCCCGGCGACTGGTTCGACGATGCGCTCTCGCGGCTTCGTCTGGACCGCGAGCACGACCGCCTCGCGGGCGACCTCTCCGGTGGGTTCGCGAAGAAACTCGACGTGGCGCTCGCCCTCCAGAAGGAGCCGCGACTGCTCGTCCTCGACGAACCGATGTCGGACGTCGACGACGTCTCGCGGGCAGAGCTCGTGGCGCTGCTCGACGACTACGTCACCGACGAGCGCGCGGCGCTGGTCTCGACCCACCGTCTCGACGAGTTCGGCCCCGTCCTCGACCATCTGACCGTCGTCGAGTCCGGGCGCGTACTGGTCGACGAACGCGCCGCGGACCTCGCGGAGTCGGACCTCGACCCCGACAGCCTCCAGCGGTCGTACGTCGACCTCGTCGCCGCCGGCAGCGACGACTGAGCCGGTGAGTTACGCTTCGTTCTTCGCGTCGCCGTCGGCGTCGGCGTCGCCGTCGTCTCCGTCAGTTCCGCTCCCGTCGGCCGTCGGGCCGCCGTAGCGTCCGAACCACTCCTCCAGCGTCTCCAGTCGGTGGACGGCACGGTCGGGGTCGGAGATGGCGTGATGCTCGTCCTGGTAGACGACGAGCTTCGCGTCGACGCCTCGCTTGCGGACGCTGACGTAGAGCTGTTCGGCCTGGGTGGGCGGACAGCGCCAGTCGTTCTCGCCCGCGGTGACTAGCAGCGGCGTCTCGACGTTCCCCACGTCGACGATGGAGGAGGCGTCGCGGTAGCCGTCGGGGTTCTCCCACGGGAGGCCGAAGTCCGCCTCCAGCCAGTTCTGACTGTCGTCGGTCCCGAACGAGGAGTAGAGGTCGTAGACGCCGTGTTCGGCCGCGGCCGCGGCGAACCGGTCGGTGTGGGTGACCATGTACGCCGTGTTGACGCCGCCCTGGGAGAACCCCGTACAGAACAGGCGCTCGGGGTCGACCCACCCGGACTCGACCATCCAGTCGACGCCGGCCTGGAGGTCCTGAACTTCGAGGGTGTTCCAGCGGCCCTTTAGCTGCTCGGAGAACGCCCGGCCGTAGGACGTCGAGCCGCGGTAGTTCACCCGGAAGACGACGTAGCCTCGCGTCGTCCAGAACGCGGCGTCGAAGTCCCAGCCGGGGTCGTCGTAGGCCATCGGCCCGCCGTGGATATCGAGAACCAGCGGACTCGGTTCTGGGTCGTCGGGGTCGAACGCCTCGGGGTAGTAGGCGATCCCCTCGACCGTCTGCCCCTCCGAATCGAAGGTGACCCGTCGGGCGCGCAGTGTGCCGTACTCCGCGACGAACTCGGCTCCGACGTCGGTGAGGCGCGTCCGGTCGGCCGTTCCCTCGTCGTCGAGCCCCGTCGTGGACATCGCGTAGAGGTCCGTCCCGCGGTCCGGGGCGCTGAGCGCCAGCCCGACGGTCTCGTCGGCGACGTCGAACGACCGGACCGTCTCCGCACGTGACTGGGCCTCGTAGACCCGTTCGGGGCGTTCGTCGAGGTGGAAGCGGGCGAACCGCGTCCACCCCTCGTCGCCGACGAGACCGACCAGCGACTCGTCGTCGAGCCAGCGCGGGGCGCTCATCAGGGTGCGGTCGATGCCCTCCGAGACGGTCCGGACCTCGCCGCTCGCGACGTCGTGGACGCGGAGGTCGGCCGGCCGGTACCAGTTCTCGGGGTCACGAGCACGGTACGCGAGGCGGTCGTCGTCTGGGCTCCAGACCGGCGAGATGCAGGTCGCCGACCCGTCGGTCAGACACTCGACCGCTCCCTCGTCGGGGTCGGCGAGGAAGACGTCGCAGGCGTAGGTGTCGTCGGGGGCGTCCCCGTCGTAGCCGAGGAAGGCGACGCCACGCTCGCCCCACGCGGGTTGACGACCCGCGCTGTCGGCGACGCTCGGCGGCAGGCCGGTGTCGTCCAGGCGACGCGACTCGCGACTCGCCACGTCGACGACGAACAGGTACGACCGGACGGTGTCGAGCCAGCCCGAACCGTCGCGTTTGTGCTGGAGGCGTTCGGTCTCGACGGGGCCGCCGTCCTCACGGTCGTCGAGGTACTCCTGCTCGTCGTCGGTCGGGTCGCGTCCGGCGACGACGATGCGCTCGCCGTCGGGCGACCAGTCGAACTCGCGGACGCCGTGTTCGCGGTCGGTGACCTGCCGAGCGTCGCCACCCCACTCCAGGTCGAACGTCCACACCTGGGGCTTGCCCTCGCCCGTCGCGACGTCCTCGTCGTCGCCCTCGCCCTCCGCGTCGGCGTCGTCGCCGTCCGCCGCCTCGTCGTCCGTGTCGGTGTCCTCGTCGAGACCGACTCGGAGCGCCACGTCGCGCTCGCGGGTCATCACGACGGCGAGGGTCGAGCCGTCGGGCGAGAACGTCGGCGAGGAGGCGTCGGAGACGCGGGTGAGGCGATGGGGGTCGCGAGAGCCGTCGGTGGGGACGACGAACACCGACGAGCGGCGTTCGTCCTCGCGCTGGTCGAACTCGGTGGCGACGAACGCGAGGCGGTCGCCACTCGGGGAGAGCGCGGGGGACCCGACCTGCGTCCGGTCGTAGTACGCGGTCGTCGAGAGAGGTTCCATGCGTGGGGCTGTGTGGCCCCCGACAAGACTGTTCCGTCCCGTCAGTCGCCGGCGACGCCCAGGACGGCCGCGTACGCGTCGGCGTAGGCCGCCGCGATGGCGTCGGGGTCGGAACGCGTCTCGGCGTCCAAGGGGTGGAGGTGCCGCCGCTCGCGCACGTCGAGGTACTCCACGACGTTCTCGACGCGTTCTTCCAGGCGGCCCTCGTGGGCGCTGCCCGAGGCCACCTCGCAGGCTCGGGCGTAGCGGTCGCCGTCGTAGACGCGGAGTCGGCCCGGTTCGACGACGGCGACCGCGTCCGGTTCGAAGCCGTCGAGCGGGCGGGCGATGTCGGCGTACGACTCGACGACGACGTCGTCCTCGTTCGCGATGCGCGCTGCGACCGCGTCGAACGCCGCACGGTGGCGCTCGCGCATCACGTCGTTGAACTCGTCGAGCGTCTCGACGACGGTGGCGTCGGCGAGCGAGAGTGCCTCGGTGACGGGCGCGGGGAGGTCGACGGTGCCGTTGACGACGAACTCGTCGTCGCCGTCGAGGGTGAGGCGGTCACAGCAGAACGCGCGGTCGGTCCGGCCGAGCAGGCCCGTCCCACCGTCGGGCGCGGGCGTCCAGAGCCGATGGACCGGATTGCGGCCCTCGGGTCGGGCGTCGTCTAGTGCGGCGAGCGTCCGGACGTCCTTGCCGTAGAGGCGACCCTCGGCGAGAGCGTGGCGGACGTCGTCGTGGTCGAACCAGTAGTCGTTGCCCGCACGGGGTTTGTACGCCGGCGCGCCGGTGGCCACGGCGAGGCCGGCGGCGAAGGTGGTCTTCCCGGCGTCGACGCGCGCGCCGCCGGCGACGAGCAGGCGCATCTACGCGAGACCGTAGTGGCCGGGTTCGTCGTCGTCGTCGGGGTCGGCGAACACGAACGCGTCGGCGTTGACCATCATCCACGGAATCGCCCAGTCGAGCAGGACGTTCTCGGTCTCCACGTCGAGTTCGCGTTCGGGGTCGACGCCCTGGAGCAGGCGTGCGACCTCGTAGATGGTGTACATCGCGTCCTCGTCGAGCACCTCGTCGGGGTCGCGGAAGACGAGCGGGCGGAGCGTGTCGAAGTCGGACTTCGGTCTGACCATGTCCGGAGGTTCGTGGCTCTGGTGGTAAGTCCCGCGGAACGTGGCCGTCGCTCGGCGCTCTGCGGGGCCGTCGCTCGACGCCGAACGCGGAGCGGACGCTGTCGCTCGTGGTGTGGGCGCGAAAGAAAACGAAGGTTCGGGAGCTTACGAGTGGTTCGAGAGCGTCTTCTCGTAGTTCTCGGCGACGTCGTCCCAGTCGACGACGTCGAAGAACGCGCTGACGAAGTCGCCACGGGCCGGGCCGTAGTCGTAGTAGTACGAGTGCTCCCAGACGTCCAGCGCGAGAATGGGGTGACTGCCCCACAGTGCGCCCTGGTCGTGCTTGTCGACGACGAGGTTGCGAAGCTGCTTCGCGACCGGGTCGTAGACGAGGAGCGCCCAGCCACCGGCGGCGGACGCTGCGGCCTCGAACTCGCCCTTCCAGCCCTCGTAGGAGCCGAAGTCCTCCTCGATGGCGTCGAGGAGGTCACCCTCGGGTTCGCCACCGCCGTTCGGGGACATGTTCTCCCAGAACATCGTGTGGAGATAGTGCCCGCTCCCGTTGTGGGTCACGCTACGGATCGCGCTCCCCGAGGAGCCGAAGTCGCCGGACTCGCGGTTGTCGGCGAGCGTCTTCTCGGCGCTCTCCAGGCCGTTGACGTAGCCCTGGTGGTGCGTGTCGTGGTGCCACGTCAGCACCTGCTCGGAGAGTGACGGTTCGAGCGCGTCGTAGTCGTACGGGAGAGACGGCAGTTCGGGGTTGGAGTGTTCAGACATATCTTGACACCTCGATAGGATGCTGTCTCGGTAAGATGTTAAAGCTTGAGGAGGGGTCGTCGTATCGCCTGTACTCGGTTTAAGTTGGATTATCGATACGAACTCCGGCGTCGCCGAACGCTACGCGACCGCCCGTTCAGCCGTCCTCCTCGGGGTCCTCGCCGCGGGCGCGTTTGAACATCGCGAGCGCTTGCTCGCGGCGCTCGCCGTGGTCGCAGATGGGTGCGGGGTAGTCGGGGGCGAGGTCCGTCCGTTCGTCGTCGCTCAGTTCGTGCCACTCGTGGATGGCGTCGGCGTCCATGTCGGCCAGTTCCGGGACGTACTCCGCGATGTAGTCGGCGTCCTCGTCGTAGCGTTCCTGCTGGCTCCACGGGTTGAAGATGCGGAAGTACGGCTGGGCGTCGGTGCCCGTCGAGGCGGCCCACTGCCACCCGCCGTTGTCGTTGGCCGTGTCGTGGTCGACGAGGTGTTCGCGGAAGTGGTCGTAGCCGTGTCGCCAGTCGAGCATGAGGTCCTTCGTGAGGAACGAGGCGACGATCATCCGGACGCGGTTGTGCATCCACGCCTCCTCGCGGAGTTGGCGCATGCCGGCGTCGACGATGGGGAAGCCCGTCTCCCCGTCCTTCCACGCCAGGAGTTCGTCGTCGGCCTCGCGCCAGTCGATGCCCTCCTGGTACTCCTTGTAGTTGCGCGTGACCACATCGGGGTTGAAGTGCAGGACGTGGGTGTAGAACTCACGCCACGCCAGTTGTGACTGGAACTCCTCGACGGACTCGCGAGCCTCGTCGTCGCCGGCCTCGGCCATCGCGTCCTCCGTCGCCTCGTACACCTCCCGGACGCCGATGGTCCCCCACTTGAGGTGCGCCGAGAGCTTCGATGTCTTGCCTTCCCACGGGAAGTCCCGGCGCTCGGCGTACTCGAAGATAGGCGACGAACAGAACTCCTCGAGACGGTCGCGGGCGGCCTCGTAACCCGCCGGTTCGACGTCGGCGTCGGACTCCTCGAACCCCAGGTCCTCGGGAGTGGGCAGGTCCTCGAACTCCCCCGCTTCGGCGACGAGGCTGTCCGCGTCGGGTGCGTCGTAGCGCGGCTCTTTCTCCCGGTCGCGCCACTTCTTCCAGAAGTAGGTGTAGACGGAGTAGGGGTCGCCGTCGTTGGTCGTGATGGACCCGGGGTCGTGGTGGATGGCGTCGTCGAAGTCTGCGTAGCCGACACCGCCGTCGGAGAGGGCGGCCTTCACCGCCTCGTCACGCTCCTGGGCCAACCCGGAGTACCCGCGGTTCCAGAACACGCCGGTCGCGCCGTGTTCCGCACAGAGGTCCGGGAGCACGGCACTCGGGTCGCCACGGAGGAGACAGAGGTCGGCGTCGCGCTCGCGGTACCACCTGCGGAGGGCACCGAGCGCGTCGAGCATGTAGGCGACCCGGTTGGGCGCGGCGTGTGCCAGGACCTCGTCGTCGAACACGAACACGGGCAACACGTCGTCTTCGTCGGCGGCCTTCGCGAGGCCGACGTTGTCGGTGGCACGCAGGTCCGCACGGTGCCAGTGGACGAGCATACCCCGACGACGGGCGCGAGAGACGTAACCGTCGGGGTGGCGGCGAACTGCCACTCGTCGCGCTCGCCACTGCCCCCTCCGCCCCGTGCCGTTCCGAGCGCACCCGGTGTCCTCGCTCGAACAACTCGTTTACAGTTGAATTTAATCCAGTGAACTCGGCATTGCACCAAGGCCAGACACGACTGTGGCCCCTGTTTTCGGCACACGTGAGAGCTACTGTCGTGTCACTGTTCGCGGTAGGACACCCCGCAAGTATGGTGAACGTTGTCAACATTTATCCCACTACAGGATAACACTGCAGTCGAATGGACTCAGAGCAGGAAAGTCGACAGACGGGACCGGTTCGGAGACGGGCGTTTCTGAAAGCGACGGGTGCTGGCGTAGCGGGCGTCACGCTCGCGGGCTGTGTCAACACTGGAGACGGCGGCGACGAGGGCGGAGACGGCGGTGGCGGCGGCACCGACGGCGGTGGCGGTGGTGGCGGGAGCGACGGCAACACCACCGGGACGACGACGGGGACCGCCAGCGGCGGGAACCTCCCGAGTTCGGTGAAGGTCGGCGTGTTGGCCCCCGAACCAGGCACCAACCCCATCGGCGCGTCCATCGCCCAGGGGGCGGAACTCGCGGCGATGCAGTTGAACGAGGAGGGGTCGGGTCCGGAGTTCGAGGTCGTCGTCAAGGACACCAAGGAGAAACCGGACGTCGGCCGCTCGAAGTACCAGGAGCTCACACTGAGCGAGGAGGTCGACCTGACGACGGGCATCTTCACCAGCGAGGTGCTGTTGGCGGTGCTCGACGACATCTCCAGTCAGCAGACCGTCCACATGACGACGGGTGCGGCGACCCCGGAGGCGTCGGCCCGGGTCAACGAGGACTACGAGAACTACAAGTACCACTTCCGCACGGGACCACTCAACGCCTACCAGTTGGGTGTGAACATGGTCGACTTCCTCTCGGCGAAGCAGTCGGACCTCGGCTGGGAGTCGGTCGCCGTCCTCGTCGAGGACTACGAGTGGACGAAACCCGTCTCGCAGGCACTCGACGACAACCTCAGCGACTCCGGCGTCGAGATCGCGATGCGCGAGCGCTACGCCTCGGGCCAGGAGAACTTCACCCCCATCTACGACCAGGTCGAGAGCTCCGGTGCTGACGCCGCGTTCATCGCGATGGCCCACACCGGCACCCCTGCGGTCGTCCAGTGGGCGAAAGAACAGCGCCCGTTCGAGTTCGGCGGCATCCACGTGCCGATGCAACTGCCGTCGTACTACGAGGCGACCAGCGGCGCGTGTAACTTCGGCGTGACCCAGAACTCCGCGACCCCCAAGAGCGAGGTGACCGACAAGACGGTGCCGTTCGCCGAGTCGTACAACGAGGAGTTCGGGAGCTACCCGGTCTACACCGGCTACATCACGTTCGACGCCATCAAACAGTACGCTCAGGTCATCCAGCAGACCGGCAGCGTCGAGGCAGACGACGTCGTCTCGGGTCTCGAACAGTCCTCGTACACGGGTACGGTCGGGACCGTCGAGTACTACCCCAAGGACGACGAGTTCGCCCACGACGTCGTCTACGAGGAGGGGAAGGTCAACCCGGTGTTCATGCAGTGGCAAGACGGCAACCAGGAGGTCATCTACCCCAACAACCTCGCGACGGCCGACTACGCCAAGCCGTCGTGGATATAGATGGTCGACCCAACCGTCTCGCTACAGGCCGCACCCTCGACGGTGCTGGTCCAGATACTCATCCTCAGTTCGCTGTACGCGCTGGTCGCGCTGGGGTTCACGCTCATCTTCGGCGTCGGAGGCGTGTTGAACCTCGCCCACGGCGCGAACATCACCATCGGCGCGTTCGTGGCGTACGTGGTGGGTGTCCAGCAGGGGCTGGGCGGGTTCGCGGGTTTGGCCGCGGCGTTCGTCGTCACCGGCATCCTGAGCGGGGTCTACTACCTGGGGCTCATCAAGCGCATCCAGGACGAGCCCATCATGGTGATGATCATCACGCTCGTCACCGCCGTCGCCGTCGAGGAGGCCATCCGCTTCGTCTACGGCTCACAGCCGAAGGTGCTCGGCCTGCTCAGCGGGCGCATCAACCTCGCCGGGTCGACCGTGACCTACACGCAGCTGTTCGCGTTCGCTCTGTCGGCGCTGCTCATCGGCGCGCTGTTCGTGTTCGTCAACTACTCGCGCCACGGGAAGGCGCTGATGGCGACGAGCATGAGCCACAAGGGTGCGGCGCTGGTCGGCATCGAAGCCGACCGCATCAACCTCGTCGTCTGGGTCGCTGCGGGAGCGCTCGCCGGCGTCGCCGGCGTGTTCCTCGCCACGCGCCAGGGCGCGTCGTGGGCGATGGGCCGCACCCCGCTGGTGCTCTCGTTCAGCATCGTCGTCCTCGGCGGCATCGGCTCGATTCGCGGCAGCGTCCTCGGGGCGTTCGTCGTCGGCACGCTGGAGGTGCTGACCGTCCAGTACGTCGATTCGAGCCTCACGGGACTGACGCCGCTGTTGGTGCTGGTCGTCGTGTTGCTGCTCAGACCGGAGGGACTGTTCGGCCGCGAACTGGTGGAAGCATGATTCGAACGACTACGACACCGACGGGGGGACTCGCGTGAGCGAAGACACGGCCTCGGGCCGCATCACCGAGGAGAGCGACCGGTCGTTCCCGGGGGTGCCGGTCCGGTACATCGTCGGTGCGCTCGGACTGCTGGTGCTCGCAGCACTGCCGGTGATGGCGGACATGGAACTCGGCCTCGGCGTGCCGGGCGTGTTCGTGCTCGTCATCGACGAGCTGTTCCTGCTCGACCTGACCGTCGCGCTGTACTTCGGCATGTTCGCGATGAGCTGGGACACCGTCTCGGGGTACACCGGCCAGATTTCGTTCGGACACGGCCTGTTCTTCGCCGTCGGCGCGTACACGTCGGCGCTGTTGAACCTCGGCCACGGGTTCGACCCCATCCTCTCGATTCCGGTTGGTGTCGTGCTCGCCGCCGTCGCCGGCATCATCATCGGCGTGCCGGCCCTGCGCCTGCGCGGGCCGTACCTCTCGCTGGTGACGCTGGTCGCCCCCATCATCCTGCTCAACCTGTTCATCTTCCGGAGCGACATCTTCGGCGGTGAACTGGGGCTCTCGCCCGGTCCCGAGAACTTCCTCGGGTACGGTGTCGGGCAGGCGTCGATGGTGTACTACGTCGCGCTGGCGCTGTTCGTGTTCATCATGGCGGTGCTGTTGCTCGTCACCCGTTCGGACGCGGGGCGGGTGTTCACCGCCATCCGCGAGGACGAGGACGCCGTCGCGAGCGTCGGCCTCAACCCGGCGAAGTTCAAGATATTCGCGTTCGTCCTCAGCGCGGCCATCGGTGGCCTCGCGGGGGCGATGTACGTCCACACCCCGCGCGGTGGGGCGACGTACTCCGAACTGTTCTCGACGACGGTCAACGTCGAGGTCATCATCGCCGCGGTCCTCGGCGGGATGGGCACCATCGTCGGGGCGGCCATCGGCGGCATCTTCGTCGGCCTCGTCCCGAAACTGCTCGACGAGTTGGCAGTCGAGATTCCTGGCTTCGTCCCCGTGTTCGGCGGGACCTCCGTCAGCGAGATCGACTTCCTCATCTTCGCCGTCATCACGCTGTTCTTGCTGTACGTCCTGCCCGGCGGCATCCTCCGGGCGGTCATCCACGGCGGGCAGCGTGCCCGTGGCTGGCGACGCGGCGACGAGGTGGCGACCGACGGCGGCCGCCCACAGCGGGTGATAACTCGCGTCGTCGGTCGCTGGCGCGAGCAACTGCGAGGTGACGACGATGAGTAGCGAACCGGAGCAGGGGACGACCGCCGGTCCGGACGCGACCGACGCGACCCCACAGACCGAGTCGTACGGCCCCGACGACGGCATCCTCGTCGCGAACAACCTGCGCAAGGAGTTCGGCGGCCTCGTCGCCGTCGAGGACTTCTCGTTCGCGGTCGAAGAGCAGGAGATTCTCGGATTCATCGGGCCGAACGGCGCGGGGAAGTCGACGACGTTCAACTGCGTCACCGGCTTCTACGAGCCGACCGGCGGCACCGTCTGGTACCAGGGCGAGGAGGTGACCGGCAAGCCGTCGTACGAGATGGTCAACGCCGGTCTCGCCCGCACGTTCCAGCACTTCCGGCCGCTCCACGACCGTAGCGTCGTCGACAACGTCGCGCTGGCGCTGGTCGAGGACAGCCTGTTCTCGTTCAGCGGGCTGCGCGGCGGGACGAAAGAACGGGCCGCACAGCTCTGTGAGCGCGTCGGTCTGGCCGACGACCTGCACCGCCTGCCCGACGAGCTGCCCCACGCGGGGTTGCTCCGACTGGAACTCGCCCGTGCGCTGGCGACGGACCCGACACTGTTGCTCGTCGACGAACCGTTCGCCGGTCTCGCGGGCAGCGAGGTCGAACGCATCTCGACGCTCATCCGCGAACTCCGCGAGGAGGGCCTGACGCTGGTGGTCGTCGACCACAACATGCGCGGCCTGCTGTCGCTCATCGACCGGGCGGTCGTCATCAACTTCGGGTCGAAACTCGCCGAAGGGACGCCCGAGGAGATACGCAACAACGAGGAGGTTCAGCGGGCGTACCTCGGGGGTGACCTCTGATGGACTGGTCCATCCCCGGCATGGTGGCGCTCGCCAGCGCGTCGGACGCCGGCGACGACTCCGACGCGACGGACACGAGCGACGAGACCGACGGGACCGACGAGTCGGCCGGAACCGCCACGGGAGCGGCGGGGGGAACCCCCTTGCTCGACGTCGCGGACTGTGCTGTCTCCTACGGGAAGGTGTCGGCGCTGCGCGGCGTCGACCTCACCGTCGGCGAGGGGGAGTTCGTCGCGGTCATCGGGCCGAACGGCGCGGGGAAGTCGACGCTGTGTAACACCGTCTCGGGCTTTCGCGACTACACCGGGAGCGTCCGGTATCACGGCGCGGAGGTTAGCGACCAGTCGCCACGCGACCTCGTCCAGCAGGGACTCGTCCACTGTACGGAGTCCCGCGACCTGTTCGGGTACATGTCCGTCGAGGACAACCTGACGCTCGGGGCGTACCGCGCGAACACGAACGTCGACGAACGCCTCGCGTTCGTCTACGACCTGTTCCCGGCGCTCGCAGAGCGAACGGGACAGCTCGCCCGGACGATGAGCGGGGGCGAACAGCAGATGCTCGCCATCGGGCGGGCGCTGATGGGCGACCCCGACCTGCTCGTCCTCGACGAACCGACGCTCGGCCTCGCGCCCGTCATCCTCGACGACATCAGCGAGGGTATCGAGCAGATACAGGCCAACGGCGTCACCATCCTGCTCGCCGAGCAGAACGTGACGTTCGCGCTCCGCCACGCCGACCGTATCGTGCTGCTGGAGAACGGCGACGTCGTGCGCCGCGGCTCGCCCGAGGAACTCCGCGAGGACGACTACATCCACGAGTCGTACCTCGGGGGCTGAGACGCCGGCGGGCGAGGTCGTCCCCTCGGCCACTGGTGGCGGTGTTCGGCGGTCCCGCCGGCGAGGGGTCGGACGAACCACTTCCGAGAGCGACTGCTAACCCCTCCCGCCCCCGTCTCTGCGCGCGGTTTCGCCCCCACGAAGGGGAACGACTAACACGCTACCGTGGGTGAACTACTCTCACATGGCAAATCTGGTCGACGACGTAGCCGCGACCGCCGCCGAGCACCCCGACGCGACGGCCGTCGGGTACCGGGGGGCGACGTGGTCGTACGAGGAGTTCTGGGGGGAGACCGGTCGGCTCGCGAAGGCGCTCGACGACCACGGCGTCGACGCCGACGGCCGCGTGGCGCTCTACCTGCCGAACCTCCCGCAGTACGTGACGGGCTTCCACGCGACGCTCCGGGCGGGCGGCGTCGTCGTCCCGATGAACCCCCAGTACAAGGCCCGAGAGATCGGCCACCTGCTCGCCGACAGCGGGGCGACGGTCGTTATCACGCTCGCGGCGCTCGCGCCGATGGTCGCCGAAGTGCAGGACGAGACCGACGTCGAACACGTCGTCGCCGTGGGTGCGGAGGACGCAGACGCACTCCACGACATCGCGACGCCGTACGCCGAGTTCCTCGCGAGCGCCGACGGCGAACTCGACGTCGTCGACCGCGCCGACGACGACCTGGCGTGCCAGCCCTACACCTCCGGGACGACGGGAACGCCGAAGGGCGTGATGCTGACCCACCACAACCTCGCGTGGAACGCGCGGGCGACGGGCGACCTGATGCCCGGCGGGTTCGAGGCCGACGACAAGATGCTCGGCGTCCTCCCGCTGTTCCACATCTACGGGATGACCGTGACGATGCTCGGGACGCTGTTCGCCGGTGCGGCGTACTACCCGATGCCCGAGTGGGACGCCCAGGCCGCCGCGGACCTCGTCGCCAGCGAGGACCTCACCATCGTCCACGGCGTGCCCGCGATGTACAACGACCTGGTCAACCAGCCGAACGCCGAGGAGTTCGACCTCTCCTCCGTACGCTTCGCCAACTCCGGGGGCAGCAGTCTCCCCATCGAGGTGATGCGCCGGTTCGAGGAGCTCTACGACGTGGACCTGTTCGAGGGGTACGGGCTGACCGAGACCAGCCCCGTGACCCACGCCAACCGGCCCGACGCGCGTCGACCCGGTTCCATCGGTAGGCCCATCCCGGGCGTCGAGTCGATGGTCGTCGACGGGAACTTCGATGAGGTACCGCCCGTCGAACGCGGCCCCGTCGAGGAAGGGACCGACCTCGACGACGTGACGGGCGAACTCGTCGTCAGCGGCCCGAACGTGATGAAGGGCTACTACGGTCTCCCCGAGGCCAACGAGGGGGCGTTCACCGAGCGCGAGGGCACGCGCTGGTTCCACACCGGCGACGTCGCCTACCGCGACGAGGACGACTTCTACTACGTCGTCGACCGCGAGAAACACATGATAGTCACTGGGGGGTACAACGTCTACCCCCGTGAGGTGGAGGAACTACTGTTCGAACACGAGGCCATCGCGGACGCTGCCGTCGTCGGCATCCCCGACGAACGCCGTGGCGAGACGGTGAAGGCGTTCGTCGTTCCCGTGCCCGACGCCGACGTGACGCCCGACGAGATTCGCGAGTACTGTCTGACCAACCTCGCGGAGTACAAACACCCCCGGGAGGTGGCGTTCGTCGAGGAACTGCCACGGACGACGACGGGGAAGGTCCAGAAGTTCGAGTTGCGTGGTTCGAGCGAGTAACACGAGCGAGAACCACGATACCGTGAGCGAGGGACGAAGTCCCCCGCGAGCGACAGCGAGCGAACGAGGACCTCGTCGGGGCCGGCGAGGAGCGGAGACCGTCTCGTAACCGTGTGGTGTGCGAACTTATTTGCCATCCCGCTCGGTGGTGGGGTCATGAGCGAGGACGCAGTCTTACTCGACATCGAAGCGGAGGTCGCGACGCTGACGTTGAACCGTCCGGACATGCGCAACGCCATCACCCACGAGGTGTCGAACGCGATGCTCGACGCGCTCGACGAGGTCGAGGACTCCGACGCCCGTGCGCTCGTCGTGACGGGGTCGGGTGGCAGTTTCTCCGCCGGCGGCGACATCAACGCGATGATGGCACGGATGTCCGGGCAGGCGACGCTCGCGGAGTCGGTCCGACGCATACACCAGGACACGAGCCGCGCCATCGAGCGCGTCGCGACGTTCCACCTGCCGACCGTCGCGAAGATAGACGGCGTGGCGTTCGGTGCGGGCGCGAACCTCGCGCTCGCCTGTGACATCCAACTCGCCAGCGCCGAAGCGCGGATGAGCTTCGGGTTCCGGCAGGTCGGTCTCGCCGTCGACACCGGAACCTCGTACTTCCTCCCGCGAATCGTCGGGCTGAACAAGGCCAAGGAACTGGTGTTCACGGGCGAACTGCTCGACGCCGAGGAGGCCCACGAACTGGGGCTGTTCAACCACGTCTACACGGAGGAGTTCGAGGCGGAGGTCGAGGCGTTCGTCGCCCAGATCGCACAGGGGCCGACGGTCGCCCTCGAGACGTCGAAACGCGCGCTCAACCAGGGCCTCGACGCCACGCTCGACCAGGCGATGACCCGCGAGGCGGCCCACCAGGCCGCGGTGTTCGAGACCCACGACCACGAGGAGGGTGCGGAGGCGTTCATGGGCAAGCGCGACCCCGACTTCAAGGGCGAGTAGCCTCGTCACCGCCCGGTCGTGTACCGACCGCTCACACTCCCACCCGTGTTTTTGCGGCCCGCCCCCGAACGTGGGACGATGAGCCACCAGCGCGCCGACGGTCGCATCACCGTCTACTCGGACTACGTCTGCCCGTTCTGTTACCTCGGACGACAGTCGCTCGCGCAGTACCAGGCGCAGCGAGACGAGGAGTTGATAATCGACTGGCGACCGTTCGACCTGCGCAGCCAGAAGCGCAACCCGGACGGGAGTATCGACCACTCGGTCGACGACGGGAAGGACGAGGAGTACTTCGAGCAGGCGAAGCAGAACGTCCGGCGACTCGCCGAGGAGTACGACGTGGAGATGGACCTCGACATCGCCACCGACGTCGACTCGCTCCCGGCGCAGGTCGTCTCGTACTACCTCGACGAACACCACGACTACGAGACGTGGCTGGCGTTCGACGAGCGCGTCTTCGAGGCGCTGTGGGTCGAGGGGCGTGACATCGGCGACGAGGACCTGCTCGTCGAGTTGGCGACCGAGGCGGGCGTCGAGGAGAGCGAGGTCCGCTCGGCGCTCGACGACGAGGCGCTCCGAGAGGAGGTCCGCGAGCAGTTCACCGCGTCACAACAGGCTGGCGTGACGGGCGTGCCGACGTTCGCCTACGACGGCTACGCCGCCCGCGGAGCGGTGCCTCCCGAGCAGCTCGAACGACTCGTCGAAGGAACCTGAAGTCGCCGCCTCCCACCGAATCGTCGCTTCTCAGTCGAGGGCGAATCGACGCAGGCGTTCGAATCGTGGGAACCGGTCGTCGAGGCCGACCCGAACGAGGTCGAGTCGGTCGACGCGCACAGGCCCGACATCGAGGGACCGGTCGCGCTCGAGGGCGTCGACGACCCCCGTGACGTCCTCGTCGCGGAACTCCGCGAGCGCCGCGTGCGGGACGAACTGCCGGTCTCTGTCGTGGACCGGGACCGCGTCGACCGCACAGGCGCGGTCGTTGAGCGCCACGAACTGACCCCCGTCGTCGACCTCCGCGTAGACGACGGTCGGAAACACGTTGAGTCGCGGGAAGCGAACGTCGAACGGGGCGACGTCGGTCAGCGCCTCGCCGAGGTCGTCGGCGAGCGCGTCCAGGTCGGTCGGAGCGACCGTCCCGGAGCGCCCGCCGGCCGTCGTCACGTCCCCGACGACGGTGACCGTGACGTGGAGGTAGCGCGACGGGGCGACCGCGAGACTGTCGAACGCGTCCAGACGGTCGAGCATCGAACCGAACGCCTCGCTCGTCCGGTCCGAGAGGTCGAACAGCACGACGAGGTGGTCGTCGCCCGAGCGTGCGGCGACCTCTTCGTCGGTCGTCGGCTCGACCGGAAGGTCGTGTCGGCGGTTCCAGAACTCGGCCGGGTCGTCGGCGAGGTCGCTCACCGAGTGACCGCTCCGTCCATGCCTCCGGTGCACGCCGCGCAACCTTCATACTGACTGACGGCTGATACTCGGTGTCATGCATCGAGATTCGGAGCGCGCCCTCCAGTTCGACCGGGGCGCTCGCTCGTTCCGATACTATCGCAACGCCGTCGAACGCCACTGGGACCCGGACGACATCGACCTGAGCGAGGACGTCGCCGGCGTCCTCGCGATGGCCGAGGAGGACCCCGAGTACCTCGACCAGTTCCGCGCGGCCGTCGCGAAGTTCGGGGCCGGCGAGCAGGCCGTCACCGAGGACCTCGCACCGCTCGCGGTCGTGCTCGACGACCCCGAGGCCCAGATGTTCGTCACGACCCAGCTGTACGAAGAGGCGAAACACGCCGACTTCTTCGACCGCTACTGGCGCGAGGTGATTCACGCCGCCGAGGAGGACCTCGGCGTCGAGCACACCTCCCCAATGGACCCACGGTGGTTCAACGAAGGGTACGACGACCTGTTCGAGCGCAACGACGCGGCGATGCAGCGCCTGTTGACCGACGACACACCCGAGAACCGCGCCGAGGCGTTCTGTCACTACCACCTCACCGTCGAGGGTATCCTCGCACAGACGGGCTACTACGGTCTCCAGCGGGCCTACGGCCCGGACAACGAGGAGCTACCCCACCTCCCGGGGCTGGTCGAGGGACTGAACTACATTCGGCGCGACGAAGGCCGTCACGTCGGGTTCGGGATGACGATGCTCAAGGAACTCGTCACCGAGGGGGTCGACCCGCAGTTGCTCCACGACACCGTCGGTGAACTGCTCCCGCTGGTCGACAGCATCACGACCGACGGGCTGGAGGAGGAGGGCCCGGCAGCGAGTCCCGACGAACTCAGGAGCTACGCCGCGGGCAAACACACCCAGCGGATGAAGCAGATAACCGTCGCCTCCGAGGCCATCCCGGACGTCGAACAGTTGACGAGTCTGGAGGGTGACTGACCGATAGCGACCGGCGGTTCGCCGGTCGAACCGCCCGTCGGCAGGTGTCACGGTGAAAGGCTACTTGGTGCCTCCACCCGAGGCTATGCTATGGCATCCCAGTTCCGCCTGAGTGCAGAACAGGAAGCGATTCGTGACGCCGTCCGCGAGTTCGGTGAGAACGAAATCGCACCCGTCGCCCGGGAACACGACGAGAACAAGGAGTACCCCGAGTCACTCCGCAAGAAGGCCGCGAAGTACGACCTCGTCGCACCGGGCATCCCCGAGGAGTACGGCGGGGCGGGGATGGACCTCCTCGAGTCGTGTGTCGTCACCGAGGAGCTGTGGCGAGCGGACCCCGGTATCGGTTCTGCGGTCGGGTCGGCCGGCTTCGGCACGTCGATGATCCGCAAGTTCGGCGACGAGTGGATGAAAGAGGAGTGGCTGCCCGCGGTCGCCGCCGGCGACGCCGTCTCCTGTTCGTGCATCTCCGAACCCGCCCACGGCTCGAACGTCGCGGGCATCGAGACGACCGCCGAGAAAGACGGCGACGACTACGTCGTCGACGGGATCAAGATGTGGATCACGAACGGTACCGTCGCCGACATCGCCGTCGTGATGGCGAAGACGACGCCCGACGCGGGCCGGAAGGGCATCTCTGCTATCCTCGTCCCGACCGACGCCGACGGGTTCGAACCGTCGAAGATCGACAACAAACTCGGCATCCGTGCTTCGGACCTCGCCGAAATCGTCCTCGACGGCGTGCGCGTCCCCCAGGAGAACCTCATCGGCGAGGAGGACGAGGGGTTCTACCAGCTGATGAACTTCTTCGCTGGCGGGCGAGCGAGCGTCGCTTCCCAAGCGGTGGGTGCCGCACAGGGCGCACTCGACGCCGCTATCGACTACGCCGGCGAGCGCGAGCAGTTCGACCGGACCATCGGCGAGTTCCAGGCCATCCGGCACAAGCTCGCCGACATGGCGACGACCGTCGAGGCCGCCCGCTCGATGACCTACCGCGCGGCGGGCTACGCCGAGGCGGGCGACCGTGACCTCGCGATGAAGTACGCCAGCATGGCGAAGCTGTTCGCCTCCGAGAACGCCGTCGAGGTCGCCGACGAGGCGCTCCAGGTGTTCGGCGGCGCGGGCTACGTCACCGACCACCCCGCAGAGCGGTACTACCGTGACGCGCGAATCACGAAGATATACGAGGGCACCAGCGAGATTCAGAAGAACATCATCGCCGACCGCATCCTCTGAACGTTCGGTCACCAGCTTCCGTTTGCGCTAATCGAAACACCAAGGTATCAGGCGCGACGAGTCGGGGTATGAGCCACCCTGAAGACGCCCCCGACTGGCAGTTCAAGGAGCGAGACACCTACATCCTCAAAGAGCTGTCGGACGACCCACAGCTCTCCTCGCGGGAACTCGCGCGCATCCTCGAAGCCGACTACGACATCGACGTGAGTCACGTCACCGTCAGCGAGTCCATCCGCGGCATGCGCGAGGCGGGCGTGTTCCGCGAGGCCATCGTCCCCCACGAGGAGTACTTCATCTTCGGGATGTTCGAGTTCAAACTCAACCCCGAGCACTTCGCCGACCACTACCGCGAGGCTATCGAGACCATCCGCGACTCGCCGAACACGCTGTTCATGTTCGTCTCCGACGGCGAGTACCAGTGGAAGTCCATCATGATGTTCCCCGACCGGTTCTCGGAGTCGAAGTGGATCCACGACTTCTACAAGGAGCACGGTCAGGCGGTCCACAACATCCGCAACAGCGTCGTCCACAACCTCCTGAAGTTCCGGACCGACCCCGAGATGTTCGAGACGCTTCGCGACTGACCGCCCGTCACCGCTGACGGCCACGCCCGCCCCCGACGCATTCGCGGGAGCACTACCGGTCGAGCTTTTTAGTCTCGCCCGTCGAACGGTCGGACATGGAACCAGTCTCTCGCACCCCCTCTACCGAGGACCGACTGCTGACGGTCGGGAAGATGCTCGGTCTGGGCTTTCTCGGTCTCGCGGTCGGCATCGTCACGCAGATCGCGCTCCTGTTGGTCCTCATCGCCGCCGGCGTCGACGTCCTCGACAGTCCGCTGTTGAGCGTCGGCCTCTCGCTGGTCTCGTTGCAGGGTGTCGGTCTCGCGGTCGTCGGCGTCCTCTACCTCCGGTACAGCGGTTACGGCCTCTCGTTCGTCGGCTTCCGGTTCCCGACGCTCCGGGACGTCGCCTGGACCGTCGGCGGGTTCGTCGCGATGGTCGCGGTGTTGCTCGCCGCCGCCTCCGTCCTGCAGGCCATCTCCTCGGCGCTCGGCGTCGAGACCGCCGAGAACAGCATCGTCCAGACCGCCAGCGAGGACCCGACGGTGCTGTTCCTCCTCATCCCGGCGGCCTTCCTCATCATCGGCCCGTCCGAGGAACTGCTGTTCCGGGGTATCATCCAGGGGCGTCTACGCGAGGTGTTCGGCCCCCTCGCGGGCATCCTCATCGCGTCGACCATCTTCGGGTTCGCCCACCTGACCGCGTTCGCCGCCACCGCGGGGAGCATCGCCTCCGTGCTCATCCCCATCGGCGGGTTGACCGCCGTCTCGCTCGTCCTGGGGTACACCTACGAGAAGACCGACAACCTCGTCGTCCCGGCGCTCATCCACGGCGCGTACGACGCGCTGTTGTTCAGTCTGCTGTACGTCACGCTGGTGTACGGCGACGAACTCCAGGCCGCCGCGAACAACTCCTCGGGCGTCCTCGCCGCGCTGTTCTGAGCGGTCTGGAGCGCGCCACAGACCTGCATCGGACTTATCGGCGTGCCCACCCTTGTCGTTCGTATGACATCAGTCATCGTCGTCGGCGGGGGACCCGCCGGCCTCAGCGCCGCGCTGTTCGCCGCGAAGAACGGGCTCGACGTCCGTCTGTTCGACACAGACGGAACGTGGCTCCACAGCGCCCACCTGTTCAACTACCTCGGCGTCGGCTCCGTCAACGGCGACGCGTTCCTGCGGACCGCCCGCCAGCAGGCCGAGGACTTCGGGGCCGAGCGCCACCAGGGCGAGGCGGTCACCGGCGTCTCCTCGACAGACGACGGGTTCACCGTCAGCACCGACGACGGCGAGTACGACGCCGACTACCTCGTCCTCGCGACCGGTGCGAACCGTGACCTCGCCGAAGAACTGGGCTGTGAGACGACCGACGACGGCGTCGTCGACGTCGACGTGACGATGGAGACGAGCGTCGAGGACTGTTACGCGACCGGTGCGATGGTCCGCGCCGAGGAGTGGCAGGCGGTCATCTCCGCGGGCGACGGCGCGTCCGCCGCCCTCAACGTCCTCACGAAGGAGAAGGGCGACCACTACCACGACTTCGACACGCCCGACACCGCAGACGAGGTGTTCGGGGGGTTGCGCGACGAGAAGGTGTGACCGACCGTCGCGGTCGGTTCGTTTATCAGGTCCGAGTCGTTCGCTGAACTATGGTCCTCGAACTCGTCGTCCCGGCGCTGATTTCGTTCGTCATCGTCGCGTCCGCAGTGTACGCAGGAGTGCTCAGAGCGCTCGACGTCTACTTCGACCCGCAGAAAGACAGCGTGTTCCTGGGTGACGACCACGACCCGCGGAACCGCCCCTGAGCGGTCGAGACGTCCGGCCCCGTCTACGAACACCACCCTCACACTCGCATGAACCCTCCCCACTCACGTCGGTCGTTTCTGAAAGCCACCGGTGCCGCCGCGCTCTCCCTCCCGCTGGCTGGCTGTAGCGCTCTCGACAGCAGTTCCGGTGGCGTCGTTCTCGGTGACGTCCTCATCAGTAACTTCTACGACGACCCACAGACCGTCCGCGTCGAACTCGAACGCGACGGCGACGACGGCCCCATCTACGAGGGCGTCCACACGGTCGACCCACCGACTGGACGGGTCGGCGGACTGACCGTCGTCGAGGCGACGTGGCCGGAGACGCCGGCGGTGTACGAGTTGACATACACCGTCCGCGAGGACGAGACCATGGACGTTCGGCGGGTCCACCTCACCGCGGAGTCCATCGACGAAGAACACGTCTGTGCTGCACCACGTATCTCGCTCGGAGCGTGGCAGGAGCCGTACAGCACCGTCCAGATAGAAGGGAGAGCGGGGAGGTCCGCCGAGCACTGCCCCGCCAGCACACGGCGTTCTCAGACGACGAGCGACCGCAACTGACAGGACAGCACCACGGTGTCGTCCTGATTCAGCACCTCGGCGTCGTAGGTCAACACGCCGTTGCCCTCCGGGTGGTCTTTCGGTTCCTTCTCCGTGACTTCGAGTTCGACGTGGATGGTGTCCCCGACGAACGTCGGCGCACGGAACCGGAGGCGGTCGACGCCGTAGAACGCGACGACGGCCTCGCGTTCTGCGACCGAGCGGTTCTGCCAGAGCAAGCCCGTCATCGCCGAGAACACGAACGCGCCGTGGGCGATGCGCTCGCCGAACCCGGAGTCGGCCATCCGTTCGGCGTCGGTGTGGAGGTGGTTGAAGTCGCCGCTGACGCCCGCGAAGTTGACGACGTCCGCGCCGGTGACGGTCCGCCCCTGCGTGGTGATTCGGCTGCCGACCTCCGTCTGCTCGAAGACGCTCTCGGGGTCGACGTCCTCGGGGTCGTCCGTCACGCCTCCTCACCTCGGAACAGGCGGTAGGAGGTGCCGCCGGTGGCGACGGTCTTCTCCTCGCCGTCGTGTTCGTTCGTGACCCGTGCCTCGGTGACGCCCATCGAGCGGCCGGCGCGCACCACGTCGGCCTCGACGCGCAGGTCGTTCGTCGCCGGGCGGAGATACCGGACGTTCATGTCCGTCGTCGTGAGGCGGGCGTCGGGGCCGAGCACCGAGCGCAGCGCGAACCCGCTGGCGGTGTCGACGAGCGTCGCCGTCAGTCCGCCGTGCATCGAGACGTTCGCGAGGTTGGTGAATCGGTCGTCGAACGGGAGGGTGAGCACCGCGTGCCCCTCGCGAGCGGTGACGAGTTCGACGCCGAGCAGTCCGAACAGGCCGTGGCTCTCGGCCTCGCCACGGAGTTCCTCCTCGACGGCGTCCGCTTCTGCGGTCGAGAGGTCGCCCGTCGCCCGCGGCCCAGCGTCCTCGCCCATCTACTTGCCCTCGAACTCCGCGTCGCGCTTCTCCATGAACGCGGCCGCGCCCTCCTGCATGTCCTCGGTTCCCAGGAGCAGGCCGAACGCCTGCGCTTCGAGTTCGAGGCCGGCCGAGAGGTCCTGGTCGCGACCGGCGTTCATCACCTGCTTGGCCTTCTGGAGCGCGATGGGTGGTCCCGAAACGAGGTCGTCGACGTACTCGGCGACCACGTCGTCGAACTCGTCGTCGTCGACGGCGCGGTTGATGAGGCCCCACTCCTCGGCGAGTTCGGCGTCGATGCGGTGGCCCCGGAAGACGAGTTCCTTCGCGCGGGCGTCGCTGAGCATCCGAATCGCACGCTGCGTCCCGCCGCCACCGGGGATGAGCCCCAGGTTGATCTCCGGGAACCCGAACTCCGAGTCCTCGGTGGCGATACGCAGGTCACAGGCGAGCGCGAGTTCGTTTCCGCCGCCGAGACAGTAGCCGTCGATCTTCGCGAGCGTCGGTCGCGGGTAGTTCGCGACGGCCTCGAAGAACTCGGTGACGCCCTTCTCGTGGGGTTCGATGCCCGAGAACCCGGTGATGTCCGCACCCGCCGAGAACGCCTTCCCACCCGTCCCTTCGAAGGTGACGGCGCGGACGTCGTCCTGTGGCGTCGAATCGAGGAGGTGCATCACCTCGTCCATCAGGTCGCCGTTGAGTGCGTTCAGGCGCTCGGGGCGGTCGAGCGTGATCTCGAGGAGTCCCTCGTCGCTCAGCGAGTGCTCGATGGTGTGGTAGGTGCGCTCGCCGTCACCGCCGCCGTAGGAGTAGAACCCCTCACCGGCGTCCTCGCCGGTTTTCCCGGCCTCGACGAGTTCGACGAGGTAGTCGGCGGGTTCGTAGCGATTCTCGCCGGTCTCCTCGTGGAGCGTCCGGAGTTTGTCGAGGACGGTGTCGAGCCCCATCTTGTCCGCGCGGCGACACGGCCCCTCGGGGAACCCCGTCCCGAGGCGCATCCCCGTGTCGATGGCGTCGGGGGTCGCCACGTCGTCGCCGACGAGTTTCGCCGCCTCGTTGACGATACGCGCCTCGACGCGGAGCGTGTCGAACCCCTCGCCGTCGCCCGGTTCGTACGTCGTCCCGTCGCCGTCCTCGTAGTCGTAGTACCCCTTCCCGGTCTTCTGGCCGAGTTCCTCGGCGTCGACCTTCTCCTGGACGACCGGCGGTATGGGTTTGCCCGCCTCCTTCCTGACGTGGTAGCCGATGTCGATACCGGTCATGTCGGAGAGTTCGAACGGTCCCATAGGGTAGCCCCGCTGGTGGACCATCGCGGCGTCGGCCTGTTCGACGGTCGCGACGCCCTCCGAGACCATCCACGCCGCCTCGTCGCCGAACGGTCCGAGCACGCTGTTGACGACGAAGCCGTTGACGTCCTTGCGGACGTAGATGGGCGTCTTTCCGCAGGACTCGACGAACGCGTAGGCGGCCTCCGCGGTCTCGTCGCTCGTCTCGTCGCCGTAGATGACCTCGACGAGGTCCATCTTCACGGGCGGGTTGAAGTAGTGCATCCCGACGACGCGCGAGGGGTCGTCGGTGACGCTCGCGATCTCGGTGATCGAGAGCGAGGAGGTGTTCGACGCGAGGATGGCGTCGGCGGGGGCGTGCTCGGCGAGATCGCCGAACACGTCCTTCTTGATGCTCATCTGCTCTGGGGCGGCCTCGATGACCAGGTCGGCGTCGGCGACTGCCTCCGCCAGGTCCACCGCCGTCGAGATGCGACCCATGACCTCGTCGGGGTCCTGGTCGACGAGGCCCTTCTCGGAGAGTTTCTCCAGGCTCCAGCGGATGCTGTCGTAGCCGTCCTGGACGATATCCTCCTCGATGTCGCGCATCACGACGTCGTACCCCGCGAGGGCGGTGACTTCGGCGATGCCGTGGCCCATGCTCCCGGCACCGAGCACCGTGACGTGACTTATGTCATCGATGTCCATGCACGCAGAGCATCCGCCGGCGGCTTAGTTCCACCGCCGTCGGTGAGAACTGCGCCGATATCTCGGTGTCACACTGTCCCGAACGAAAACGTGTGTCTGACACTCGCCTGACGGACGCTTATGTATTCAGAGCTGAACGGTAGGGTATGACCGACGGTTCTACCAGCACGTCCGCGGCCTCGGAGCGGGGGCCGCGTCGCGTCGACATCGAGGTGCTCGTCGCCGACGACACGGAGGACCGGCCGGACGTCGAAGCCGCTTCGAGAATCGACGTCGCCGTCGGTGAGCAGCTCTACCCCACTGCGAAACTCCGTGACGGCCGGTACGTCGCGTGGTGGTTCGACGCCCACGCCCCCGCCGTCGACTCGGAGGTGACGACCGAGTGGGTCGTCGGTCCGACGCGCTTTCTCGCCGCCGCCACCCTCGGGGAACTGTGGGAGGACCCCCGCTCGTTCGAGGCACTGACGAGCTAACCCCCGCCTTCGGCCCTCCACGGGACACGGCCACTACGTTGAGAGTCCTGCTCCGTTCACTCGCCGACTCGCAACTCGCGGGTCCCTACCGCTCTCCGCTCACGTTTCCCGAGACCCTCACTCGCTACGCTCGTTCGCGTCTCGCAACTCGCTCGGTCGCTCTCGCTCCGCTCACTCACCATCTCGAAGCTTGAACTTCTGAACCTTCCCGCTCGGGTTCTTCGGCAACTCGTCGACGAACTCGTACGCCCGCGGTCGCTTGAAGTCCGCGAGGTCGTCGCTGCGCTTGCAGTACGCTTCGAGGTCCGCGGCGGTCACGTCGCCGTCGGCGACGACGTAGGCGGTGACGAGTTCGCCCCACTCCTCGTCGGGTTGACCGACGACGGCCGCCTCGACGACGGCGTCGTGGGCGAACAGCACGTCCTCGACCTCGGTCGGGTAGATGTTCTCGCCTCCGGAGATTATCATGTCGTCCTTCCTGTCGACGACGTAGAGGTAGCCGTCCTCGTCCTGGTAGCCGAGGTCTCCCGAGTAGTACCACGTCCTGCCGTCGGCTTCGCGTAGCGAGCGCTCGGTCGCCTCCGGGCGGTTCCAGTACTCGCGCATCGTACAGGGTCCGGCGAACAGCACCTCGCCGATGGCACCCTGCTCGACGGTGTCGGTGGGGTGGCCGTCGGGCGTGACGACCCGGAGGTCGTGGTTGAGCGCGGCCAGTCCCGCAGAGCCCTGCTTGGGGACCTGTTCGTCGGGGTGCTGGAAGGTGCCACAGGGGCCGATCTCGGTCATGCCGTACGCCTGGAGGTAGTTCTCGGTGAACTGCTCGCGGCAGGCGTCGAGGACGCGTCTGGGCATCGGCGACGCACCGTAGAAGCCGATGGCGAGCGAGGAGACGTCGGCGTCGAGGTCCGGGGCGACCTGCGCGAGCGCGTTCCAGGCGGTCGGCGCGGCGAACATCTGCGTGACCTCGTACTCGTCGATGGCCTGGAGGACCGCGACCGGGTCGAACTCGTGGTGGACGACGCTCGTCGCGCCGACGTGGACCCGCGGGAACATGTTGGCGTGGAGTTCCGCGCAGTGGTACAGCGGGAGACACGACAGGCCGACGTCGCTCTTGTCGATACCGCTCTCGGCGAGACAGATGATGCTGTGCTCGACCATCGAGCGGTGTTCGTGGACGACGCCCTTCGGCCGACCCGTCGTCCCGGAGGTGTAGATGAACGCGTAGACGTCGTCCTCGACGACCGTGGTGTCCGGGCGGTCGGCGCTGGCGTCCTCGACGGTCGCGTAGAAGTCCGCGGCGTACTCGGGCAGGTCCCCCGAGACGTCGCCCGTCGAGGCGGGACCGTCGACGGTGAGGAACGTCTCGACCGTCTCCAGCGAGTCGCGTGCCCCTTCGATAGCTCCGCGAGTCGCGTCCTCGAAGACGACCACGGAGGATTCGGCGTCGTTCAGGATGTACTCGACCTCGCCGGCTTTGAGCCGGTAGTTCAGCGGGTTGAACACCGCGCCGAGTTTCGCACAGGCGTAGACGGTGAGGACGATTTCGGTACCGTTGAACAGCAGCGTCGAGACCCGGTCGCCGTGTCCGACACCGGACTCGGCGAGGGCGTTCGCCAGTCGGTTCACTCGTTCGTCGAACTCGGCGAACGTCCAGCGCTGGCCCTTCCGGGGGTAGACGAGTGCGTCGCGGTCGGGGTACCGGCGTGCGCTCAGTTCCAACGTGTCGGCTATCGTGGGGTGCATAATCGTGCCACGGTAACGGGGGACGTAGTTCTACCGCCGCTCGTGCCCGTCCCTTCGAAACGTTGAAACGGCCGATGCGCTTGCGTTGGGACATGGAACTCCGGGTCATCGAGAACGAGCCGTCGGAGCTGTCGATAGAGATCGCCGGCGAGGACCACACGTTCATGAACGTGCTGAAGGGAGCACTGCTGGAGACCGAGGGTGTTACGGCGGCGACGTACGACGTGAACCCCGAGCAGTCCGGTGGCCAGACCGACCCCGTCCTCACCATCAAGACCGAGGAGGGTCGCGACGCGCTGGACGCACTCGCCGACGCCGCGGGCAACGTCAAGGCGAAGTCGACGTCGTTCCGCGAGACGTTCGAAGCCGCGCTCTGAGTCGGCCACGACACATCAGTTCTCTTCCGACTCTCCACACCCCGCTGTGTAGCGACCGCTCTCTCCCCGCGAGAACACTCCACCGTCTTTATGCCCGTACGTTCTGGAGTCTCGACACATGGTCTCGGTCCCCCGTCGCGCGGTGCCGGTCGTCCTCCTCTCGCTGGCCGCACTCGCGTTCGTCTGGTTCGTCCGCCCGTGGTTCCAACCGCTCGCCTATCGCCTGTTCGTCGAGTCCCCCGGCGTCCTCCAGTGGCTCGGCGTCGTCGCACTGCTCCTCGTCGCGTACGCCCTCTACGGCACGCGCAACGGCTGGGTCGGCACCGACACCCACGTCCAGACCGACGCCGGGCAGGTGCCGGTCGTCGTCGTGGCGTTCGGCTTCCTGGTCGTCCTCGCCCTCGTCGTCGGTGGCGGCGTCGGTGGTCTGTACGAGGCGGAGGCGACCTCCGAGCGCGTCGGTGCGACCGTCACCGACGTCGAGTCGTTGCCCGAGACGAACTCGGAGACCGCACGGGTGCTCCCCCAGACGGTCGCCCGGCAGTACGCCGAGAACTCCCTCCAGTATCCTCGCTATCGTCTCGCCGGTGGTGACATCACCGTCGTCGACGGGACACCACACTGGTCGTACGCGCTCGCCCCCGACGGCGGCCTCAACTCCGTGCGCCTGAAACAGCGCGGGGCGGCGTTCGTCGACATGACGACGACCGGCAAGTCCCTCGACATCCGCGAGGGCGAGTTCACCGTCGGGCAGGGGATGGCCGTCACCGACGACTACGAGTGGGCGCTGTCGAAACACGCCTACTGGCGGGACTACCGCGACCCGTTCGTCGTCCCCCACGACGGCGACCTGTACCTCGCGGTGCCCTACGTCACGCACGACTGGGAGTTCCGGGCGACCCCGCTCCCCCAGATGCACTCGGTCCCCGAGTTCGGCGGCGTCTCGGTCATCGCCCCCGACGGCTCGATAACCGACTTCTCGCCGGAGGAGGCCGTCGAGAGCGAGGTGCTCGCGGGGCAGAACGTCTACCCGTACGAACTCGCGCGCCACGAGGTCGCCTCGCGCGCCTACCAGAACGGCATCCTCAACACGTGGTTCGCCCACGAGGACCAACTCGAACTCGCGCCCGTCCCCGGCGAGAACGACCAGCCGTTCACCGTGTTCACCGAGGACGGCCCCTCGTACGTCCTCGCGGCCGAACCGTGGGGTGACGCCGCCGGCGTCTACCAGTTGTGGACCGTCGACGGGCGGACCGGCGCGCCCGAGCGACTGACGTTCCCCCGCACCGACGCCCTGCTCGGCCCCTCGCGAGCGACGGACGTCGCGATGCAACAGCCCGAGATATCCAGACTCAACGACGTCTCGCCGGCCGAACCCATCCCCGTCGTCCGGGACGGTCGCCTCTACTGGCAGGTCCACATCGTGCCGAACTCCTCGGCGGGGCTGTCGTACATCGCGTTCGTCGACGCGTCGACGCAGGACACCTACACGGTCCGGACCGGGAGCGCCGCGAAGGCGTTCATCGGCGGTGAGTCGGTCGAGGGTGGAGGGAACGAATCGACGGGCGGCGAGAGTGGGCCGAACGGCCCCGGCGACGGGCTCGTCATCGTCGTCGAGCGGCAGGACGGCACCACACAGCGGGTGACGGTCGGCGCGAACGACACCGTCGTCATCCGTCCTCGCGGGGGGACCGGGACGGAGGGCAACGCCAGCGGCAACGCGACGGCGACCGACCGGTCGCTCGCGGGCTGACCACTGGTTAGACGGTCGTCCGGATTCGTCTCGCTCCTCGCCGTCCTACCCGGCAGCGACGCGCCACGTGCCGTGAGTGGGACACCAGTAGGTCGCGGTCCTGAGGCGGGGGCAGTCGTCGCCGCAGTCCGGACAGCCCAGCGAGTCGGGTTCGTGAGCCGTCGAGACGCCCATCTCGGCGTACACCTCGCGCCACCCGCCACTGGGCGAGCGACGGTCGTCGGTCACGACTCCTCCTCGTCGTCATCACACCGCCAGCAGCGCTCGGTCAGCGCGGCGTCGGTCGATTCGAGACCGCAGCGCTCACACCGGTAGTAGTAGTGGTCGAGGCGGCCGTAGCGGTCGTAGCCCGGGTGGGGACCGGTCACCGACCGCGGTGGCGGCCGCTCGCCGTCCGGCGCGCCGGAACCCGCACGTTCATCTCGCTGTAGTGAGTTCGTTGCCATGAGTTCGCTCTCTGAACTCGGCGTTCGGGTGCTGGAACACCCGGCGCGTTTTCGCGCACCGCCGAAACACTCGTCAGTCGCGTCTCCCGGCAGGACGCACGTCCACTCCCTGCCGACTGGTGGGAGACGGTCGAACGGAGGACCGCGACGGGCAAAAGGGGGCGGCTAGCTCGGTGAAAGTAGAACTTCCTGAACGTACGGAGGCGGGTTCTCGGTGGTCTCGGCGGGCCTCTGAACAGTTTCACCGAGCGTCCGAGCGTCCGAGCGCTCAACAGACGACGGTGGTGACGTAGACCACGCCGTCCGGACCGGCGTGGATGTCGATACCGACCCGACCGTCGGCGTCGAGGAGCATCTCGCGCCCCTCGGGGCTCGAACGAAGCGGCGACGCGAGGGCGGCCGCGAGTTCCTCTGCGGAGTCGTAGTCCGCGACCGTTCCGGTCGTCCGCTCGCTCGTGTACGGCGAGTAGATGGTCGGTCCTTCGGCACACGTGGCATCGAACTCACCGAGCGACCCCGCGACCTCCCGGTCCTCGTAGTCGTCCGTCACGGCTCGCTGGTTCCAGAACGTCGCCATCGCGGTGAGCGTGTCGTCGCTCCGCAACGACGGTTCGCCGGCCGCGTCACGCTCCTCGTTGAACGCCGCGAGCATCCGTTCCTCGGCGGTGTCGAACCCGACGCCTCCGGCGGCGTCCGCGAACCCCGGGGGGTCGTCCACCGTCGGGGGGCCCTGCCCCGGCAACGAGACGACGCCCGTCCCCAGGAGGACGAACCCGACGACGACGACGGCGAGCACGCCTGCGACCGGGAGGAGACCGTCGAACCGCCCTGGCTGGCCGGTGTCGAACTCCTCTTCGTAGTCGAGACTCCGGCGTTCGAACGACATGCTGCCACAGCGCGAACACGGTGGCGAGTTCTTCGGCTGGGACTTCCCGCAGTCCGGACAGACCCACTGGAACCCTGGAGCGTCGCGTTCGACGCCGGCCGGGACGACGGCGCGTTCGAGCCGTTGGTAGCCACAGTCGTCGCACGGCGGGTCGTTGGCGGCGTGGGGGCGACCGCACTGCGGGCAGCGCCACTTCATCTTTCGGAGTTGATGTGTCGACACTGATGAACGTTCCGGTGTGTCGACGCCGACGCGTCCAAGAGAGCGGGTTCGGGTCGCTCAGGCGTCGAGCATCGCGTGGGCGGCGTCCACCGAGTCGGCTTCGCGCAGGTCGTAGTCTCGCTCGCCGACGCGGTTCATCTGCATGCGGGAGGCGACGGACTCGCTCTTCACGAGCACGACCGTTCCGACGTCGAGTCGCGAGAGCGCCCCCTTCGACCGCTGGAGGTACTCGGCGGCCTCCTGGTCGCTCGCCTTCATCGCCTTGGCGTCGACGACGACGTCGAAGCCGGGGTTCATACTCTCGAACGTCTCGACCGCGTCGCGCGTCGACCGGTCGGCCTCGTCCACGTCGAACATCCCTTCCATCGTGATGACGATTCGATTGTTGTCCTCGTCGACGTCCAGATACTGCATACCGACACTTCCGACATCTAGAACTTATCGCTTCCCCGACCAGTATCAGTGACGATACCGACGGTCGCGTTCTCAGCGCCGGACCGGGACGCCGTGGTCGTCGAGGTACGCCTTCGTCTCGTCGATGGTGTACTCCCCGAAGTGGAAGATGGAGGCCGCGAGCGCGGCGTCCGCGCCCGCCTCGAACGCTTCGCGCATGTGCTCGGGGCTGCCCGCCCCGGAGGAGGCGATGACGGGCGTCGAGACGGCGTCACACACAGCGCCGGTGAGGGGGAGGTCGTAGCCGTCTTTCGTCCCGTCGGAGTCGATGGAGTTGACGAACAGTTCGCCCGCACCGCGCTCTTCGGCCTCGCTCGCCCACGAGACGACGTCGACGCCCGTCCCCTCGCGGCCGCCCTTCTTCGTACACTCGAACCAGCACGACTCGCCGTCGACCTGCTCGTAGTGGTCGCCGGCTTCGTCGTAGCGCCGCCGGGCGTCGACGCTGATGACGATACACTGGTTGCCGAACGCGCGTGCCCCTTCGGTGATGAGTTCGGGTCGTTCGAGCGCGCCGGTCGTGATGGAGACCTTGTCCGCGCCGGCCCGGAGCGTCTCCTTGATGTCGTCGCGGGTCCGGATGCCCCCGCCGACGGTCAGCGGGATGAAACACTCGTCGGCGACCTGGCCGACGACGTCCAGCATCGTCTCGCGCCCCTCGGCGCTCGCGGTGATGTCGAGGAAGACGAACTCGTCGGCCCCGGCCGCGTTGTACTCGCGGGCGAGTTCGACCGGGTCACCCGTGTACTGGAGGTCCTCGAAGTGGACGCCGGTGTAGACCGCCGGCTCGCCGTCCTCGTCCACGTCCACGTCGATACACGGGATGATGCGTTTGGTCAGCACAGCCGTCCGTTACCGACCAGAGGTGTTCACGATTTCGACCGCGCGCCGAGGATGTCGCGGATCTCCTCCTCGCTCAACACGTCGACGAGGTCCTCGCCCGCCTCGTAGCGCCGCAGTTGGTCGGTGTCCAGCACCGTCCCGAGGTCGTCCTCCTCGAGCCGAGAGAGGAGCATCCGGTCCAGGTCCGCCGGGTCGTAGCCGGGAATCGACATGGTCGCTCTTGACGCGTGATAGCAATAGTCGTTTCTCGCGTCGGTGTTCGGACAGGTCACCCCGAGTCGGCGTTCGTCACCGCCAGTCCCCACCGGCCGCCGCGGTCTCGGTGGGTCGATAGGTGTACTCGCCGAACCCGAGCAACGGCCAGAACACGAACGAGAGGAGGGTCAGACCGATGCCGAAGCCGAGTCCCTGGCCGAACCGGTCGGCGACGTCGACCATCAGCTTCAGCGCGACGAAGAAGTTCACGACCGGGACGAGCAGGCCCAGGAGCCACCACCCCGAGTTCTCACCGATCTTTATCATCAGGTAGGTGTTGTAGAACGGGATGATCGCCCCCCATCCCGGCTTTCCGGCCTTCTCGAACGCCTTCCACATCCCGGCGACGCTGACCAGCGCGATGGCAAGCATGACGAGCCAGAAGACCAGCAGTCCGCCACCGCCTTCCTGCAGCGGAATCGTCGTGTCGACTGTCGTGAGACTCACGCGACTCACTACTCCACGATGTGTGAAGAGTGTTCGTCTCACAGCACCCACCGACCCACCGACCCACCGACCCACCGACCCGCCCGCTCGCGGCACTCCGACAGGTCAAAGTACGCACCCCGAAGAGAACTCGGTATGAGCGACCACGCGGACCACCAGGAACATCAGGACGTCAGCGGCAGTGACCACCCCGAACCGCGCCCGGACCACCGCCAGACCGCCCCACAAGGCCCCTACACGAACCGGATGGTCGGCATCGGGATGGTCGTCGCTCTGGTCGGCATCCTCGTCGTCTTCGGTCTCCCCGTCCTGCTCACGCTCTGAGGCGACACCACACCACCACTCGCGCTCTTCTGCCGTTCTCCTCGTCTCTCACTCGATCTCCCGGACCACCTGCGCCGGATTCCCCTGCACGACGACTCGTTCTGGCACGTCCTCGGTGACGACCGCTCCCGAGGCGATCATCGCGCCGTCACCGACGGAGACGCCGGGGTTGAGCACCGCTCGCCCGCCGACCCACACGTCGTCGCCCACCGTCACCGGCTTGCCGTACTCCAGTCCCGCCGCCCGTTCGTCGGGGTCGAGCGGGTGGGTCGCGGTGTAGACGTGGACGCCCGGCCCGAGCATGCAGTCGTCGCCGAACTCGACCCGGCAGACGTCGAGGAACACGCAGTCGAAGTTCGCGAAGAACCGGTCGCCGACGTGGACGTTGAACCCGTAGTCACACTGGAACGGCGGCCTGACCGTGACGTCCTCACCGACCGACCCGAACAGGTCGTCGAGGAGTCGTGTACGCTCGTCGCTCTCGTCGGCGTCGGTCCGGTCGAACCGCGCCGTCAGTTCTCGTGCCTCGCGGTGTGCCGCGACGAGCTCCGGGTCGGTGGGGTCGTACAGCTCCCCGGCGAGCATCTTCGCCTTCTCCGAGTCCATCGGTCGGTGGTCGACCGTCGCCGTGAAAAACCCCCGCACGTCTCTCGGTCGTGTCTCGACGCTACTCCAGTTCCCGTTCGACGACCGAGCGCAGGTCGCGAATCGTCGCCGCGTCGTAGTCGAGCGTCTCCCCGGCGACGGTCAGCGAGAGCGCCCCCGAGCCGTCCGTCTCGCCCACCTCGGCGACCGGTGCGACGTCGTCGAACGCCTCGCGCACCGCGTCGGGGTCGCTCGTCTCGACCACTGCACGACCGGCCTGTTCGTGGAACAGGAGTTCCGCGGCGCTGGCGTCGGCGTCGAGAGTGACCGTCGCGCCCGCGTCGTCGGTGACCATCTCGGCGAGCGTCACCGCGAGGCCACCGTGACTGGCGTCGTGGACCGCGAGCGTCGCGCCGTCGGCCGCCACGTCCGCGAGCGCGTCGACCAGTTCGGCGGGGGCTTCGGGCAGCGTCGGGAACCGGTCGGTCCCGCCGACCTGCGCGAGCAGTTCCGAACCGCCGAGGCCGGCGTCCTCGCCTGCGAGCGCACCGTCACCGACGACGAGCAGCGTCCCCTCGCCGGTGAACGCACTGGACGGGGCTTCGTACCCGGCCTTCGCTCCCACCATCGCCAGCGTCGGCGTCGGGGGGATGGGGCCGGAGGCGGAGTCGTTGTACAGCGAGACGTTCCCGCCGACGACGGGCACCGAGAGGTCCCCACACATGTCGGCGAGGCCGTCGACGATGGCCCGGAACCCGCCGTAGACGTCGGGCTTCTCGGGGTTGCCACCGTTGAGACAGTCGACGGCGGCGAGCGGTCGCGCCCCCGTCGCGGCGACGTTCGTCGCGTTCTCCAGAGCGACGGCGCGCGCGCCCTCGTAGGGGTTGGCCGTCGTCCAGTTCGGCTCCGCCCCCGAGGAGAACGCGAGGCCGGTGTCGGCCTCCCGAATCGCGACGAGCGCGGCGTCACCGCCCGGGCCGACGGCGGTCCGGGTGCCGACCTCGTGGTCGTACTGGCGGTACACCCACGCCTTGCTCGCGGTGGAGGGTGCGCCGACGACCGCCTCGAACGCCGCGGCGAGGTCGACGTCGGGGAGGTCTCGCTCCTGCGGTTCGGGGTCGACGTGGTCGAGGTCGTTCATCGGTGCGCCGTCGGCGAGGTACTCGGCGGAGACGTCGACGACCGTCTCGGTCTCGCCTGCCTCGTCCGTGAACGTGCAGGTGTAGTTCCCGTCCGTGACCTCGCCGATGACCGAACAGCCGAGGTGGAACCGGTCGGCGAGTTCCGCGACGCGGTCGACGTCCTCGGGGCGAACCTCGTACACCATCCGCTCCTGGGACTCCGCGAGGAGGATTTCGAGGGGGTGCATGTCGGGTTCGCGCTGGTGGACGCGTTCGAGTTCGATGGCCGCACCGAGACCGCCTTTCGCGACGAGTTCCGAGGACGCGCCGCCCAGACCCGCAGCACCGAGGTCGCGGGCCGACCGGACGAGGTCCTCGTCGAGCAGCGCCTCGTTGCACTCGACGAGGCGTTTCTCGGCGTACGGGTCGCCGACCTGCACTGCCGGTCTATCCTCGGTCTCGGCGTCTTCGGCGAGGTCCTCGCTCGCGAACGACGCGCCGCCGAGACCGTCTCGTCCGGTGCCGTTGCCGAGGAGGACGAGCGCGTTGCCCGGCTCCTGTGCGACGGCGGTGACGAGACGGTCGTCGTTCAGTAGGCCGACACACGCGACGTTGACGAGCGGGTTGCCGACGTAGTCCTCGTGGAACGCGACGCTCCCCGTGACGGTCGGGACGCCGATGCAGTTGCCGTAGTGGCCGATGCCCTCGACGACGCCGTCCATCAGGTACCGGGAGTGCTCGCGCTCGAACGGACCGAAGTACAGCGAGTCGGCGAGCGCGATGGGGTACGCCCCCATCGACAGCGTGTCCCGGACGATGCCGCCGACGCCGGTGGCCGCGCCGTCGAACGGGTCGACGTACGACGGGTGGTTGTGGCTCTCGATGCCGAGCGTGACGTACCACTCCTCGGAGTAGCCCTCGCCGGCGGCGTCGGGGAGCGCGACGACGGCGGCGTCGTCGCCCGGTCCGACGACGACCTGGTCGCCCGCGGAGTCGAACGCCGACAGCAGGGGCCGCGAGGAGCGATACGCGCAGTGCTCGCTCCAGAGGTTCTCGAACAGTGCCTCCTCGGTTGGGGTGGGGTCGCGACCCAGCTCCGCGACGACGAGTTCCCGGTCCGCCTCGGCGAGACTCATTCACTTTCCTGCTGGGCGAGGCGGGATTAGAGCGTTTCCATATGCACGTTCGTGCACCCGCGCCTCCGGGACCGGTTGGCTTTTGCGACTCCCCGCCGAATCCCTGACTGTGCTGTCGGTCGAGCTACACTGTCACTCCGACCTCTCGTACGACGGGCGCGACCCCGTCGAACTCCTCCTCGAACAGGCGGCAGCGGTCGGACTGGACGCGCTGGCCGTCACCGACCACGACGAGATAGACGCCTCGCTCCGGATGGCCGAGTTGGCCCCGGAGTACGGACTGGTCGGCATCACCGGGATGGAGGTCACGTCCGCGGCGGGTCACGTCCTCGGGTTCGGTATCGAAGAGCGCGTCCCCGCCGGTCTGTCGTTCACCGAGACCGTCGAGCGAATCCGCGAACAGGGTGGAATCGCCGTCGTCCCCCACCCGTTCCAGCGGTCGCGCCACGGCGTCGCGCCACACATCTCGAACGACGAACTCGCCTCGGCGGACGCCATCGAGGTGTACAACTCCCGGCTGTTCACCGGCCGGTCGAACCGCCGCGCCGAACGGTTCGCCGAACGGCGCAACCTCCCGATGACCGCCGGGAGCGACGCTCACATCGCCGAGATGGTCGGCCAGGCGGTGACACAGGTCGCGACCGACGAGCGGTCGGTCGACGGCATCCTCGACGCCGTCGCGGACGGCCGGACGACGGTCGTCGGCAACAGGACGCCGTGGCGCGTCAGCGTACGCCAGTTCGGTGGCGGCGTGAAACGACGTGCCCGGATGGCGGCGTTCTCGGTGTTCTGAGCCGGCGTTCTGCGGCAGAGACAGGGCGTTCGTCGCGAACGAGAAACGAGCGTCGAGACAGACGCGCTCCGTCAGCGGAGGTCCGGCAACGAGACGACGCCCTCGCGCATCGCGACGAGCAGTCGTTCTTCGACCTCCAACTCGGCCCAGTCGTCCGGGCGGGCGGCGACGGGCACCGAGTCGACGCGCTCCAGGACGTCGGCGCGCAGGAAGTGACCGAACGAACAGCCGTTCTCGCACGACCGCATCACCGACGGTGCCCTGAACGACCGCGTGATGCGTGCCCCGCAGGTCGGACAGACGTAGGTGTGTTCCCGACCCATCAGAGCGACGGCGCGCCGCTCTCGGCTTCGAGCAGTTCGTGGTAGCGATTCCGGATGGTGACCTCCGAGATGTTCGCCACGTCCGAGACCTCGCTCTGGGTCACCTTCTCGTTGGTGAGCAGCGAGGCGGCGTAGACGGAGGCGGCGGCGAGGCCGACGGGCGACTTCCCGGAGTGGATGCCGGCCTCCTTGGCGTTGCGAAGCAGTTCGCGAGCGCGACGCTCTGACTCGTCGGAGAGGTCGAGGTCGCTGGCGAACCGCGGGACGTAGCTCTCGGGGTCCGCCGGCTGAATCTCCAGACTCAGTTCTCGGACGACGTAGCGGTAGGTGCGGGCGATCTCGTCCTTCTCGACGCGGCTCACGTCTGTGATCTCGTCGAGACTTCGGGGGGTTCCCGCCTGGCGGGCGGCAGCGTACAGCGCACTCGTGGCGACGCCCTCGATGGAGCGGCCCGGCAGGAGGTCCTCGCTCAGCGCGCGGCGGTAGATGACGCTCGCGGTCTCCCGAACGTTCTCGGGCAGGCCGAGCGCACTGGCCATCCGGTCGATCTCTCCGAGCGCCTGCTTCAGGTTGCGCTCCTTCGAGTCGCGGGTGCGGAACCGCTCGTTCCACGTGCGCAGGCGCTGCATCTTCTCGCGCTGGCGGCTGGACAGGGTGTTCCCGTAGGCGTCCTTGTCCTGCCAGCCGATGTTCGTCGACAGCCCCTTGTCGTGCATCATGTTGGTGGTGGGGGCACCGACGCGGGACTTCTGGTCTTTCTCCGCGGAGTCGAACGCGCGCCACTCGGGGCCGCGGTCGACGGCGTCCTCCTCGACGACGAGGCCGCAGTCCTGGCAGACCGTCTCGCCGTGCTCCGAATCGGACTCTAACCGCCCGCCACACTCCGGACAGGTGGTGGTGGACTCGCTGCTCTCTTCCTCCTCGGCCCGTTCCTCCTCGCTCGTCCGTTGGCGGATGCTGGTGTCTGTCATTTGGATTGGGGTAGCCGACGCCCGAAAACCTGTGCTGGCTACCAATTAGTTGTGTCTCGCAGGACTTAAATCTGTTGAACGAGGAACCGGCAGAGGACGCCGCTGTCTACCGATTCCGGCTATCGAAACCCTTAGTGTATCGCCGAGACAGGTCCGGACATGAGCGAACCCGTCGACCCCGAGGAGGTCCGTCACGTCGCGGACCTCGCCCGGGTCGCCCTCAACGACGAGGAGGCGACCCGGTTCGCCGAGCAGTTCGGCGACATCCTCGCGTACTTCGATGCACTGGACGAGGTCCCGGCCGTCGAGCGCGACGCCGACCTCACGAACGTCATGCGGGCCGACGACACCCGCGAGGGTCTCTCCCAGGAGGAGGCGCTGCGGAACGCCCCCGAGACCGTCGACGGCTACTTCAAGGGCCCACGGGTGTCGTAGATGGGCGACTCGGAGTACAACGCCTTCGTCACCGAGACGACCATCGAGGGGGCCGACGACGGTCCGCTCGCCGGCAAGACCGTCGCCGTCAAGGACAACATCTCCACCGAGGGCGTCCGCACGACCTGTGGCTCGGCGATGCTCGCCGACTACGTTCCCCCCTACGACGCGACGGTCGTCCAGCGACTGAAAGAGGCCGGTGCGACCATCGTCGGGAAGGCCAACATGGACGAGTTCGGCATGGGCTCGACGACCGAGACCTCGGCGTACGGCCCGACCGAGAACCCCGCCGCCCCCGGTCGCGTCCCCGGCGGCTCCTCGGGTGGCTCTGCGGCCGCCGTCGCCGGCGGCCTCGCGGACCTCGCACTCGGCACCGACACCGGTGGCTCCATCCGCAACCCCGCGGCGTTCTGTGGCGTCGTCGGCATCAAACCGACCTACGGGCTGGTCTCGCGGTACGGCCTCGTCGCCTACGCGAACTCGCTCGAACAGGTCGGCCCGCTCGCGCCGACCGTCGAGGAGGCCGCCGCCCTGCTCGACGTCGTCGCCGGCCCGGACGACCACGACGCGACGACCCGACAGGAGGGTGCCGACGCCGACTACGCCGCGGCCGCCGACGGTGACGTCGAGGGCATGACCGTCGGCGTCCCCACCGAACTCGTCGAGGGCGCGGACGAGGGCGTCCGCGAGACGTTCGAGGCCGCGCTGGACGACCTCCGAGCGCAGGGCGTCGAGACCGTCGAGGTGTCGTTGCCGTCCGTCGAGACCGCCGTGCAGGCGTACTACGTCATCGCGATGTCCGAAGCCTCCTCGAACCTCGCACGCTACGACGGCGTGCGCTACGGCGTCTCCGGTGGCTACGAGGGCGACTGGAACGAGTCGTTCGCCGAGGGCCGCGAGGAGGGCTTCGGCGAGGAGGTCAAACGCCGCGTCCTGCTCGGCACGTACGCGCTGTCGGCGGGCTACCACGACAAGTACTACGCGAAGGCCCAGGACGCCCGCGCGTGGATTCAGCAGGACTTCGACGAGGCGTTCGCCGAGGCCGACGTGCTGGCCTCGCCGACGATGCCCGTCCCGCCGTTCGAGATGGGCGAGAGCCTCGACGACCCGCTCCAGCTCTACCTCTCGGACGCCAACACCGTCCCCGTGAACCTCGCGAACCTCCCGGCCATCTCCGTTCCGGCGGGCGAGACCGACGGCCTGCCCGTCGGGATGCAGTTCGTCGGCCCGGCGTTCGGCGAACACGCCATCGTCCGCGCCGCGAGCGCGCTGGAGTGACTCGGCGAGGAGGTCGGTCGAGCCCCCTGCCGGCGGCCGACCCCCCGTGTCGAAGCTGTCCCTCGACGGTACCGAACTCCTGACGGTTCCGTATCAGATATCGTCGCGCAGTCGCCCGAAAACGGGGAAAGGGATTAGCCGTCTCCCCCGAAACAACCGTCCGATAGTTCATGAAGGTTGAGATGCGGACCACGGACTTCCTCGACCGGGCGCTCGACCTGTACTCGGACGTCGTCGGCGTCGTCGCCCACGACGGCACCGAGTACACCTACGCCGAGTTCGGGGAGCGGGTGAACCGACTGTCGAACGTGCTGGCCGACCACGGCGTCTCCCAAGGCGACAGGGTCGCGTTGCTCGCGCCGAACACCCACTACTTCCTGGAGACGCTGTACGCGACGAACCAGCTCGGGGCGGTGTTCGTCCCGATGAACTACCGCCTCGTCGGCGAGGAGTTCCAGTACATCCTCGAGGACTGTGGCGCGAACACGGTCATCGCGGACTACGACTACGCCCACGAGGTCGAGAAAGTGCGCGACGCGGTGCCCGCCGAGACGTTCATCGGCTACCGCGCCGACGACATCGAAGGCGACTGGACGGACTACGAACGTCTGCTCGCCGACGCCTCGCCCGAGGCTCCCGACCGGCCCGACATCTCCGAGGACGACGACGCCTCCATCAACTACACCTCGGGGACCACGGGCGACCCGAAAGGTGTGGTCCGGACCCACCGCACCGAGCACTGGCACGCGCTGGTGCTCAACCAGCACATGGAGATTCGGGACGACGACACCTACCTCTGGACGCTCCCGATGTTCCACTGCAACGGCTGGGGCCACACCTACGCCATCACCGGGACGGGTGGGACCCACATCTGTCAGCGGACGTTCGAGGCCGAGGGCACCCTGCGACGCATCCGCGACTACGACGTGACGTTCATGTGCGGCGCGCCGACCGTCCTCAACCGCGTCGTCCAGTACCACGAGGAGCACCCCGACGTGGCGACGACGGGCGACCGCGAACTCCGCATCGCGACCGCCGGGAGCGCCCCGCCGAAAGCCACCATCGACACCGTCGAGAACGACGTCGGCTGGCGCATCATCCACATCTACGGCCTGACCGAGACCGCGCCCATCATCACCACCTCGAACTCCCCGCGTCGCCTCGCCGAACGCGGGTCGGGACTGAAGTCGTTCCAGGGCAGCGAGACGCTCTGTACCGACGTTCGCGTGGTCGACGAGGACGGCAACGACGTCCCCCGCGACAACCGCTCGATGGGCGAGATCGTCGTCAAGGGCAACCAGGTGCTCGACCGCTACCTCAACAAGGAAGAGGAGACCCACGAGGCGTTCAACGCCCGCCTCCCGGGGTACTTCCACACCGGCGACCTCGCGACGATGGACGAAGACGGGATGATCGCCATCCAGGACCGCAAGAAGGACATCATCATCTCCGGCGGCGAGAACGTCTCCTCCATCGAGGTCGAGGACACCCTCTACGACCACCCGGACATCCTCAAGGTCGCCGTCATCCCCACCCCGAGCGACGAGTGGGGCGAGACGGTGACCGCCCTCGTCGTCCCCAAGGAGGGCGCGGACCTCACCGCCGAGGACATCGAGGAGTTCTCGCGTGAGCACATGGCTGGCTACAAGATTCCACGCCGTATCGAGTTCGTCGAGGACCTCCCCGAGACGGCCACCGGGAAGGTCCAGAAGTACCAGCTCAGGCAGGACTACTGGGAGGACGAGGAACGGCTCATCGGTTAGAACTATTTTCTTCGTCGGGTGTCCTCGCAGACGCTGCGCGTCCGCTGCGGGCACCACTCCTCGAAAAGCGTTCGTACGAAAAGGCCGCCCACTCACTGCGTTCGCTCGCGGTTCAATCTACGAGTAGCACTCGCACCACACAGCCGGCCGGCTTCGATAGACCCGTGCCGAGTGTGTATCTGGTCTATCTCTAGATTGTTGGTAATTCAACACTTGTCAGACAATCATTTATTTGTAAGAATGACCAGTAGACTTATACTTCTCACGAGAGGACCACTTGGTGGACGCACTCACTTCGAATGTAAAGGACACTGTGAAGGTGGAAGAGTTCCGGCACGTCCTGCAGTGTGTCCGGCCATCGGGTAGCCGACGTAGTGCCTCTGACAGCCCATCGACGCTGTCCGATGGCCTCTTCTGTTCAAACGTGATGGAGCGCGCTCATTCCAACGCAGAGTGGTTCCGTAGACGGCGAGGCTCGAGTGAACGACCCACGCTCACTGTCCGACGGTCGATTCAGGCCGATGATTACTGAAAACGACCTCGACACAGCGTCCGCACGTGCGAAGCGAGTGCGGTTTGCCGCGAGGCGCGGGTTTCGGGCCGTCGGCCCGAAACCGCATGCCGTAGCGTTCACGTGAACGTCGTTCACGTGCGCTCACGAGACGCGCCACGTCTCGTGAACGGCGTAGCCGCAACGCGAGCGCCGAGCGGAGTGACTGAACCCCCGGAGGGAGTGAGGGAATCCTTTTGCCGCCAGAATTCGGAGATTTCTGGCTGCTAACCGAAAGCCGCCGACTTTCGGTGATGGTCCAGCTTTCACCCCCGGGAGCCGGAGACCCCCGGTCGTGGATAAAAGGTGGGTTCAGTAGTGCCAGGGGTAGTCGTCGAAGTCCGGGTCACGGCCTTCGACGAACGCGTCGCGGCCCTCGGCGGCCTCGTCGGTCATGTACCCCAGTCGCGTCGCCTCGCCCGCGAACACCTGCTGGCCAACGAGTCCGTCCGAGTCGAGGTTGAACGCGTACTTCAGCATCCGCATGGCGGTGGGCGATTTGGAGTTGATCTCTGCGCCCCACTCCAGTGCGGTCTCCTCCAGGTCGTCGTGAGGGACGGCTTCGTTGACCATGCCCATGTCGGCGGCCTCCTCGGCGGAGTAGGTCTTGCCGAGGAAGAACACCTCGCGGGCTTTCTTCTGCCCGACCTGTTGGGCGAGGTACGCCGAGCCGAACCCGGCGTCGAAGCTCGCCACGTCGGGGTCGGTCTGGAGGAACTTCGCGTGCTCCGCGCTCGCGAGCGTGAGGTCACAGACGACGTGCAGCGAGTGACCGCCGCCGACCGCCCAGCCGGGCACGACGGCGACGACGGGTTTGGGCATGAACCGGATGGCCCGCTGGACTTCGAGGATGTGGAGGCGACCCGTCTCGGAGGCACCCTCCTCGTCGCCCTCGTACTGGTAGCCGTCGCCGCCGCGGATGCGCTGGTCGCCGCCCGACGAGAACGCCCAGCCGCCGTCCTTCGAGGAGGGGCCGTTGCCGGTGACGAGCACACAGCCCACGTCCGTCTGGCGTTTGGCGTGGTCGAGCGCGGTGTGGAGTTCGTCGACCGTTCGTGGTCGGAACGCGTTGCGCACGTCGGGGCGGTCGAACGCGATACGCACCGTCCCCTGCTCGCGGGCGCGGTGGTAGGTCACGTCCTCGAAGTCGAAGCCCTCGACGGGGTCCCAGCGGTCGGGGTCGAAGATGTCCGAAACCATACGAGGGCTGCGTGTGGCCGCTCGAAAAAGGTTGCCACAGGCGCGTCGTGTGGCGTTAGGTGTCGGGGTGTTGGGGTGTCGGCGTCCGTGTTAGCGTCGGGGGCGGTCGACCGAGTAGTAGTGTCCGTGTCGACGTTCGAGCGCCACCGGTCGTTTCGGATTTCGAGTACGTCGTTCGCCCCCTCTTGAGTCACCGGCAGACTCCGCCGACACGACCATCCGGGTGTTCGCGAAGTCTGTGGTACGATGTCCCCCGGATGCTCCACCCCCGGCTCGGCGTCGACCGACGAGCGAACCGCGCTGCACGACGCGATGGCCCACCTCCACCGGCGGTGGGTCGTCGACGCGCTCGACACCTACGGCAGCCTCGACCTCTCGGCGCTCGCCGCACACGTCGTCCGTCGCGAGGAGGCGGCGGACGCGTCCGCCACGGACTCCATCGCCGTCGGTCTCTACCACAACCACCTCCCGAAACTCGACAGCGCCGGGTTCGTCGAGTTCGACGCCGAAGAGCGGGTGGCCGCGCCCGGCGAGCGAATCGAGACGACGGCCGCCCGCCTCGATGCGACCGGCCTCGCCCTCTCGGACTGATTCAGGCCGTCTCCAGCGTCAGCAGTGCGCCGACGACGACGCCGGCAGCTACGGTCATTCCCGCTGCGACGAGGCCGACCAGGACCGCTCCTTCGACGAGCAGCGCGTAGAGGAGGACGACGAGCGACACCGCCACCGCACCGGCGACGGGCCAGCGGACGACCGCCAGCCCTCGTTCGCTCGCGTAGGCGAACCCCAGCCAACTCAGTCCCACCCAGACGACGGCGACGGAGACGACGGCGACCCCGAGGACGGGCACTCCCTCGATGAGCACCGTGAACGACAGCACGGCCAGGGCGAACAGGGCGAGAGCGGCCCAGAGCAGGCGTGGCAGCGGATTCATCGACTCGAAGGGGGACCGGTGGTCGGAAGCCATACGGTACGTTCACGACTGTCGACAATAACGGTTGGTGTCGGCGGCGTCGGTTCTCGCTCGCTCTGCCGGAGACGACCCGCTCAGCCCAGCGTCTCGTGGACGCGCTCGTTCAGCGCCTCCCGGTGGCGGTGGCTCGCCTCGCTGTCGGTGCGAACCTCGACGACCTGCGTGCCCGGACTGTCGAGCGAGGCGCGGTAGGCGTCTCGGAAGCCCTCGCGCGTGTCGGTGGTGACGAACTCCAGGCCGTAGAGGTCGGCGACCGGCGAGAAGTCGAGGCCGTGGGGCGTCCGGAAGTAGCCGGTGAACGGCGGGTCGAACCGCTCGATGGGGAGGACGCGGAAGATGCCGCCGCCGTCGTTGTTGACGAGGACGACGGTGGCGTCGACGTCCGCTCGGCTACACGCGAGTAGCCCGGTCAGGTCGTGGTAGAACGCCAGGTCGCCGGTGACGAGCACCAGCGGGTCGTCGGTGGCGTGGCCCGCGCCCAGCGCCGTCGAGGTGATGCCGTCGATGCCCGACGCGCCGCGGTTCCCGAGGGCGGTGACGCCCGCCCCCCGCGGTCGGGCGAAGCGGTCGAGGTCGCGCACCGGCATCGAGTTCGAGACGAACAGCGTCGCCGGGTCGGGCAGGTTCGACACGGTCTCGCGGAGCACCGCGCCCTCGAACCACGTCTCGTCGGCGGCGACGAGGCTCCAGTAGTCGGCTTCGAGTGTAGCGAGACGGTCGTGCCACGCCCCTCGCCCGCGTCCGTTCCCGCGCCCACTCCCGACGCGGTCGGCGAGCGCCCACGCGAGGCGGGTCGGGTCGGCGGTGACGAGGTCGGTCGCGGTGAACGTCGCCTCGCGCCACTCCCCCGCCGGGTCGACGACGACCTGTCGCGCTCCCGAGTCCCGGAGGTAGTGGCGGAGCGGTTTCGAGGTCGGCGACGCGCCGAAGCGGAGCACGAGGTCGGGGACGTCGGCGGGGGCGGTCGGGTCGAGCGCACCGAGCCAGGAATCGTACCCTCCCGCGACGAGAACGTCGTCGGTCTCGACGTGGTCGCCGAACCGGACGCCCGAGAGCGGGTCGGCGAGCACCGGGAACCCGGTCGCTCGTGCGAGGTCGGACAGCGCGTCGGTGTCGAGGTCGCTGTCGGGGCCGGCGACGAGCAGGCCGCGGTCGGCGTCCGCGATGGCCCGCGCGAGGCGGTCGCGCTGGTCGTCCGGTAGCGCCATCCGCCCGGGAGTCACCTCGACCCACGGTCCGTCGCGGCCCTCGACCACCTCACGGTGGTCGTCGAGGAACTCGTCGGTGACGTCGCCGTCGACGGTGGTCGGTTCGAGCGGCTTCTCGAACGGGCAGTTCAGGTGGACCGGTCCCGGGTCCGTCCCGGTCGCGGTGCCGACGGCCCGCGACAGCGCCGTCCGCAGCGCACGCAGCTTTCGGCCGTCGGCGGCGGGTTCGGGGAGCGTCCGGTACTGCCTGACGGCGTCCCCGAACAGCTTCTCCTGGTCGATGGTCTGGTTCGCGCCGCTGTCCTGGAGGACGCGCGGTCGGTCGGCCGTCAGGAGCAACATCGGGACTCTGGCCTGGTTGGCCTCGACGACGGCGGGGTGGAAGTTCGCCAGCGCGGTCCCCGAGGTGGAGACGAGCGGGACGGGTCGTCCCGTCCGTCTCGCCCGCCCGAGCGCGAAGAACGCCGCCGAGCGCTCGTCGAGCAGCGAGACGGCCTCGATACCGTCGTGTTCGGCGACCGCGACGGTCAGCGGCGTGCTTCGACTGCCCGGTGCGAGGACGGCCGTGTCGACGCCCGCCTTCGCGAGTTCGTCGGCGACGACGCGCCCCCACAGCGTGTTACGGTTGGGGACGCTCATTCGCCGGAGGGGGTCCCGGTGTCGCCAGTGGGGGCGGTGTGGTCGGTGTCGTCGTCCGTCGCACCCGCTGCCCCGTCCCGGCGCAGTTCGTCGAGGATGGGCCGGTACTTCAGGCGGACCTCGTCCCACTCGGCGGCGGGGTCGGAGTCGCCGACGATGCCGTTGCCCGCGAACAGGGTCGCCTGCCGACCGCCGGCGACGCCCGAGCGGATGGCGACCGCGAACTCGCCGTCGCCGGCGGCGTCGAACCAGCCGACGGGCGAGGCGTACCACCCCCGGTCGAACGACTCCGTCTCGCGGATGACGCGCTGGGCGACGCGCGGCGGGAGGCCGCCGACGGCCGGCGTCGGGTGGAGCGCCTCGACGATGTCGAGGACGTGGCCCTCGGCGTCCAGCGTCGCCTCGATGGGCGTCCGGAGGTGCTGGATGGTCGCCAACCGGTGGACGTGTTGGTCACCCACTCGAACCTCGCCGAGCGGCGCGAGCTGTTCTCGGATGGCGTCGACGACGAGCCCCTGTTCGTGCTGGATCTTCTCGCTGTCGACGAGGTCGGCCGCGAGGTCGGCGTCCTCCTCGGGGGTGTCCCCGCGGGCGGCCGACCCCGCGAGCGCCTCGGTCCGGACCTCCCGTCCGTCGAGGTGGACGAGGCGTTCTGGCGGCGCGCCGAAGAAGCCGGCCGCGTCGGTCGGCCGGACGAGGAACCGGTAGCACTCGGGGTACGTTCGGCGCAGGCGTTCGAGGACGTCGGGGACGTCGACCTCGCCG
>NZ_JALXFV010000002.1:483315-550365 GCF_023699475.1 Halomarina rubra
TCGCCGGCGAGGTCGACCCCGAGCGCGAGCGCGAGCACGACCTTCCGGAGTTCGCCGGACTCGATGCGCGAGACGGCCGTCTCGACCATCTCGTGCCACTCCTCGCGCGAGGTGCGGTGGGCGGTCTCGACGACGCCCGGCGACGTGCCACTCGGGACCATCGCGGGGAGGGCCTCGACCCGCTCGCGGGCGGTCTCCAGCGCCGACTCGACGGTCGCGGGGTCGACCGTCCGCCCGTAGCGCGAGACGGTGAGATACGTCGTCTCGTCGGCGCGGGTCAACTGCACCTCCGGGAGGACGAACCGCGCGCCGGGGAACCCCTCCCACGGCGGGGAGGCGTCGTGGTCGGGCGAGAACGCGAGGCCCCCGAGCATCCGGGGGCGAGCGCCCTCGGGACCGTCGGTGTCGGTGGCGGCGAACACCCGCTCGGCCCGTTCGCGAAGGTCGGCGAAGCGACCCGGTCCGGCCGCGGTGACGGCGACGGCGACGCCCGCTCCGACGAGTTCGAGACCGTCGGGCGTGCTCCAGTGGACGTGCGGTGGCTCCCGGTCGGCGAGGAAGGCGCGATAGGAGACGTCCGGTACCTCACAGGTGCGGCTGACGAGCGTCCCGTCGAGCGACGCCGTCACGCGACTGTGGGCGGATTCCATTGCCGAAACTCGGGGTGGAAAACCCTTGAGACTATCCATCCCGGTCGCCCGGGCGGTCCGAGCGACGACGGCCGGACCTCGTCGTGACCCTCCGCGAAATCAGCTGTAGCGCTCCTCGTTCCACGGGTTCGCCGTGTCGGAGTAGCCCCGTTTCTCCCAGTAGCCCAACTCCTTCTCGGTGAGGAACTCGACGCCGCTGACCCACTTCGACCCCTTGTAGGCGTACTTGTGTGGCGTGACGACCCGAACCGGGCCACCGTGGTCGTCGGGCAGCGGTTCGCCGTCCAGCTCCCAGACGAACATGACCTCCTCGCGCATGCACTCCGCCAGCGTGAGGTCGGTCGTGTAGTCGTCGAACCCGTAGAACATGACGTGGCTCGCGTCGTCGCGGACGCCCACGAGGTCGGCGAGGGTCGGGAACGTGACCCCCGTGAACTCGTTGTCGAAACGGCTCCACCCTGTCACGCAGTGGAAGTCCTGTCGCTGGGTCTCACTCGGCAGGTCGCGGAACTCCGAGAGCGAGAACGAGGTCGGGTCGTCGACGGCTCCCCACACCTCGAACTCCCACGTGTCGGCCGACCACGAGGGCGTCCCGCCCTTCGAGAGCACCGGGAACCGCTCGGTCTCGCGCTGTCCCGGCGGCAGTCGCTCACCGTCGAACTCCTCGTAGAGGTCGGTCACGTCGCGAACGCTCATACCCCGACTCGGGCCGCCCGAGAGGTATGCCTACCGCTCTCGGGACGGTCGTTCGTGACCCGGCCCGTGGACGGTTCCGGGCGAACTGTCGCACGATTGCATAATTGAAAACGCACGAAGCGCTTCGGGAAAGATATTTGTTGTGCTCCACAACAGGATTTGGCGGTGCGCTAAGATTCCCCGTCAGAATTAAATAGCCCACTGTCAAACCGGGACGTAACGATGCCAAAAGTCGAGATAAATATCCCCGAACATCTCGAGATGCAGATGACTCAGATGATCGAACAGGGAGAGTTCGTCAACCGCGAAGAAGCCGTCGAGGACCTCCTCGCCGCCGGGTTGCGCGCGTACCGCACCGGCAGTGCGATGGACGACGACGAACCCGGCGCGTTCGAGGACGACGGAATGATGGGCCACGACGACGAGTACGTCTTCTAACCCACCCGGTCTCCCTGTGTTCTTTCGCACGCCGAGCCGCCGGACTCGTCGGCTACGGTCTCCCGAGCGGCCCGTCTCGCTGCGACCGACGACGGGTTCGTACGAGACTGGGTAGCGTCCAGCGCGTTACGTTTAACAACTTCACAGAGATAGCTTGAGTATGCACAAAGACGAGCTTCTCGAACTCCACGACCAGATGGTCGCCATCATGGAGTACTTCCGAGCGCAGGAGGACGTCGACAGCACGCTGTTCGACCCCTACGACGAACTCGACGTCTCCCCCGACGACGTCCACAAGTCCAAGAGCGAGCACAAACACGCCGTCTTCGTCCTCGGCAACGCCCTCGCCAGCGCCATGAGCGAAGACGAGTTCTCCGACGCCGGGCGCATCTCCAAGCGGATGGAGGAGCTCGCCGACGACGCGGAGTCGAAGCTCTAAACGCACCGTCTTCTTCGTCGGGTGTCCTCGCTCGCGCGTCGCGCTCGCTGTGAGCACCGCGTGGCGGCTACGCCGCCACGGCATGCGGTTGCGGGCCTGCGGCCCGCAACCCTACTCCTCGAAAACTCTCTCCCAGTATGCGAAGCATCTGGGAGCCTGTGAGACGCTCCGCGTCTCGTAATGGCACGAAAAAGGCGAGCACTCGCTCCGCTCGCTCGTCACCCCGCTCACTCGTTGCACTCGTTCGCGGTGAACCGTACTCACTTCGTTCGCACGGATGGTGTGAGCGTTTCTTCCAACCCATCTCGGCTGATTCAACTGTTAGACAGAGAGCGTGTGTCTTTCAGTTCAGTTGATTCGCTGACTGATCAACCATCCCTATCGCTCTAACGAGGGAATCTCGGGGTTGCAAGCGACAGGAGCCAATACTGACGGTTCTACCACGACCGCTCCTCCGCTTGAATAGAGTCGAGAAATAGTCGACTCGCTTCCACACTTCCAGAGTACAGCCTATGTACTAATCGTGACGCTACCGTCATTGTTTATACCAATGGTCGTTGCAGAATCGTCACTCGGGAAGGTATAGGTTTGAACAGTAGTTTGTCCGTCCACGGTCACCGCAACTTGATACTCTCCATTTTCGGCGAAGGATTCCAGTTCTGAGTCCGATTCGGGTTCGAGCGTTCGGCCATCTGAGTAGACGACTTCCCCTCCTTGGTTAATCTCCACGACAACTGCGTGATTTGTGTTGTCCTGATTCACGAGAATCAGTTCATTCGAGGGGGTGTTACTGCCTTGCAATGTACTGCACCCCGCTGTAATGGCGAGTAAGCCAACGAGTACGCTAACTGCGAGCTTTCGAGTTGGAGGGCTCATACACAGGCGACTTCTTGCTAACGTCCCATATCATTTTTGTATCCATTCGTGAACTCGCTCACAGCGAATCACGTTCGTAGTAATGCATCTGAGCTGGACAGAGAGTTGTTCTGCGTAGAACGCCGAGGGTACCGATACATACGCGGCACGTGTCTAACAAAACCGGCAAGCTGTGCGGTGCGGGTTCGACCCGTGAGTTGTACCGCGAGCGAACGCAGTGAGCGAGCGGTCTTTTTAGTCCAGGTTTTTCCGAGGAGCGGTGACGCGAAGCGTCACCCGACGAAGAAAAACGTGGGTGTCGAGAGTTATTTCACCCCCCAGTCCATTCGCCCGGTATGCAACCGCGGACAGCCGAACAGATAGACGAGTGGCCGTCGCAGTCGTTCTCGGGAGGCTACGCCGGTCTCCGTGACCTGGCCGCCGCAGACTTCTCGGGTGCGGTGTCGGCCAACGGAGCGTGGCTGTTCATGCTCAACGGCCACGCCATCGGCGTGGTCGACGGGTCGCTCGACGCCTTCGACGGCGCGAGCGGAACGGCCCACCAGGCCCCCGACGACTCCCTCCCACTGTTGTTCGCCATGCGCGAACGCGGCGGCGAGAAGCGCGGCCAGTACTACACCGAACGCACCTCGCTCGCGGAGGTCGACAAGACGCTCTCCTCGGGCGGGTTCACGGGGTACGTCGAACTCTCGGAGAACGTCCTGAGCGGCGATTACTACGTCGTCTACTACGGCGGGAACGCGAAGTACGCCGCCTTCGTCGGCCAGTCCGACCGCCTCCACACCGGCGAGGACGCCGCGGAGCGCGCGACCGACGAGGTCGGACTGTACGACGTCGTCGCCGTCGACCTCTCCATCGTCGAACTCCCGGAAGCGCCCGAGACCGCCGACGGGGACACAGCGGCCGGTGGGGTAGCCGCCGTATCGAACGGAACCGGGGAGTCAGAACCGAGCGTCGACACCCGACCAGACGAACAGTCCGCGTCGACGGCGGAACCGCAGTCCGACGGACCACCGGTCGACCCGACGGCCGATCAGGACGAGGAGCCACCGGAGTCGGCTGTCTCGGAGCCGACGACCTCGGAACCGACGCCCACGGAGTCGACGGCCGCCGCGAACGACCTCGACCTCGAATCGACGCTCGCCGGGACGAGCGCCGACGACTCGGGGTCGGACGAGTCACCCCCGGCAGGTTCGGTCGCGGACGACCCCGAACCGGAACGCGCGTCTCCGACGGACACGGCACCGGAGGCCGACTCGACGCCGGGTGAACACGCTCCCGAAGCGCGCGACCCGACCGCCGACGCGCCGACCGACCGGCCGGCGGACGCGCCAGCGCCAGCGGCGTCGGAGTCCGAGCCCGACGAATCACCGGCCGACCCCGCCGGGTCCGGAACGGCTCCGGAGGGCGACTCTACCGACGAGGCCGTCGCGGCGTCGCTCGAAGAGATCGACCTGCGAGACCCCGAGCCACCCCAACCGACGACCGAGGGGGCGACCGCCGCGGTCAGCGAGGCCGACGAGACGAGTCCGAGTGCCCCGCCCGTCGACGACGCGGACACCCCGGCAGACTCGTCGGTCGACGCCGCCGCCGAGAGTGCTGGCGCGGCCGCTGGTGGGACCCCCGACGGTGACGACGAATCGGAGTCCGAACTGGACGACCTGTTCGCAGACGCCGAACGGACGAGTTTCGACGAGGCGTTCGGCGAGGAGACGACCCCGTCGGCCGACGGCACCGGAGTGGCCGAGACGACCGAGGCGGGGGCCGACGACGGCCGTGTCGACGAACTCCGAGAGACCGTCGAGACGCTGGAGACCGAGAACGAGCAGTTGGCTGCCGAACGAGCGGAGTTGGTCGACGAACGCGACCGGTTGCAGGCGCGCGTCGGCGAACTGGAGACCGAACTCGCGGCGAGCAAGCCGCCCGCGGACTTCGAACAGGTCGGCCCCGACACCGCGCTGGAGGCGACCGACCTGTTCGTCCGGTACCGCTCGCGCAGCGGCGAGACGCTGGAGGGTGCCCACCAGGGTGCGGACAACCGCCAGGCGGTCCAGGGGAACCTCGACCTCGAACACCACACGCGCTTCGACGCCGAGCGGACCGCCGTCGGTGACGAGGAGTACGAGACGTTCCTGCCCTCGACGCTCGAACACCAACTCGTGACGTGGCTGGTCGGAGAGCTACTGTACGAGATTCGCGACACCGGTCACGTCGAGGGGCTTCGTCCGCTGTACGACGCGCTGCCGGAGATCGACCGTGCGGACCTCTACGGTGCGGTCGAGGTCGACGCCGGCGAGGACAGCGTCCCGTTCGACGTGGTCTGTCGGGACCGACTCGGCAACCCCCTGCTCTGTCTCGACGTCCACGAGTCGCGCGACCCGGCGACGGACGCGGAGATGGAGTCGGTGCTGGAGAAGAGCGCGCGGGTCGCCGAGGACCACGACGAGTTCGCCGGAGCGTTGCTCGTCGCCTCCTCGTTCTTCGAACCGAGCGCGCTCGAACTGGCGACGGAGAAGACCGCGAGCGGCGGTCTGTTCGGTGGCGGCAAACGCGAGAGCTTCGTGAAACTGTCGCGGAAACGCGGCTATCACCTCTGTCTGGTGGAGGCGCGAGACCGACGGTTCCACCTCACGATGCCGGAACTGTAAGAAGAGTCGAAGTCGTCGCGAAACGTAGCTAGTTCTCGATTTCGGGCATCTCGTCGATCTTCATGCCCTCCAACTTGTCGATGATCTCGTCGACCTTCCCGTCGAGGTCCGAGACGAACTCCGCGGTGGTCTCGGTCGTGATGGCACCCTGACTGGACGGTTCGATGAGGTCCTCTTCCTCGAGCACGCGCAGCGAGTAGCGCACTTTGTGGTGGGGGTATCCCGTCTCGTTGGACATCTTGACGATACCGATGGGCTCGTTCTCGATGACCATCTTGAGGACCTGCAGATGGCGTTCGAGCATGTCGACTTCCTTCTCAAGCCTATCTATCATGGCAATTGTTAACTTGTGTTTGCAACCTTTAAGTGTTGCTGTCCGGCGGCCGATACCCGCTTGCTATGCCGTGGTAACGACGGCCGACGTATAACCGTTGTGGCAGACGTCAACACGTCTTGCCGGATGCGCGGGCGCGTCGGGGACTGCGGGTGACGACCGTAATCGGTTTGGTACGGCCCCCGGAACCGTCGGGCAATGACTGTCACTATCGTCGGGTCACAGCTCGGCGACGAAGGGAAGGGTCGCGTCGTGGACCTGTTCGGCGAGACCGCGGACGTCGTCGCGCGCTACCAGGGCGGCGACAACGCCGGTCACACGGTCGTCCACGACGGGGAGGAGTACAAACTGTCGCTGGTCCCGAGCGGTGTCATCCGCGGAAAGGTCGGTGTGCTGGGCAACGGCTGTGTCGTCAACCCCGAGACGCTGTTCGACGAGATCGACGCGCTGCGCGAACGCGACCTCGCGGCCGACGTCCGGGTCGCCGAGCGCGCCCACGTCATCATGCCGTACCACCGCGTCCTCGACGGCATCGAGGAGCGCGAGAAGGAGGACCTCGCGGCGGGCACCACGGGCCGCGGCATCGGCCCGACCTACGAGGACAAAGCCGGTCGCCGCGGCGTCCGCATCGGTGACCTGCTCGACGAGGAGGTGCTCCGGGACCGCCTGGAGTACGTCGTCCCCCAGAAGCGCGCCCTCTACGAGCAGGTGTTCGGCGGCGACCCCGACGACCCCGACCTCGACGGCGCGTTCGACGTCGACGCGATGTTCGAACACGCCCGAGCGTTCGGCGAGCGCATCGCCGAGGAGGGGATGGCCGTCGACGCCGGGTCGTTCCTCGCCGACCGCATGGCCGACGGTGAGGACGTCATGCTCGAAGGCGCACAGGGCACCTCGCTCGACATCGACCACGGCGTCTACCCGTACGTCACCTCATCGAACCCGACGGCGGGCGGCGCGGCCGTCGGCACGGGTCTCGGCCCCACCGTCGTCGGCGACGGCGAGGTTATCGGCGTCGTGAAGGCGTACCTCTCGCGGGTCGGCACCGGGCCGCTCCCGACCGAGTTGGGCCACGTCGAGGGCCAGACGCCTGTCGACGGCGGCGACACCTCCGACGAGGCCGAGCAGTTGGCGACGTACATCCGCGACGAGGGCGGCGAGTACGGCACGGTCACCGGCCGCCCGCGCCGGGTCGGCTGGCTGGACATGCCGATGCTCCGCCACGCCGCGCGCGCCAACGGGTTCACCGGTCTCGCGGTCAACCACCTCGACGTGCTCGCGGGCATGGACACCGTGCAGGTGGGCCACGCCTACGAGTTCGACGGCGAGGAGATCTCGACGATGCCCGCGACGACCGAGAAGTGGGGCCGCTGTTCGGCCGTCCTCCGCGAGTTCGAGGGCTGGCCCGAGGTCGACTGGGCGGCGGTCGCCGAGGAGGGGTACGATGCAATCCCCGAGAACGCCCGGACGTACCTCGAGTACATCGCCGAGGAACTCGACGCGTCGGTGTACGCCGTCGGCGTCGGCCCCGGTCGCGACGAGACGGTCGTCGTCGAGGACCCCTGGTAGGTCGTCGGTTCAGGAGTACCCCACTCCCTGCGGTCCCTCACGTCTCCTTTCTCCCGTCTCCTCCCTCACCTCTCCTCCCTGACCTCTCCTCTTCCACCGGCACCCACCGTTCGCGCTCGAAACCCCCCGACGGTACCCCTGCCGACGAACCTATCGGCGAAACACACTTGTCGGCCGACGTGGATTGCCGGACGTGCTTCGCTCGTTCGGCCGGGTCGCCACGCTCGCGCTCACGACAGCGGCGCTGCTCCTCGTCGTGACGTACGTCTACCTCGGGACGCGCCTGTTGCCCGACGTGACGCTGTTGGGTGTCGTCGCGCCGGCGGTCGTCGTCCCCGCGGTGGCCGTCCTGTGGCCGCTCGACACGCGGACAGGGCCGGTGTTCGGCGTGTTGTTGCTCGGAACCGTCGTGTACACCTTCGGTATCTACGGGACGGGGACGTCCTGTATCGGGCAGGTCGCCGGTGCCTCGGCGTACGGCGTCGCCTACGACGGTGGGGTGCTCAACTACGGCGCGCACCTCGGTGGGGCGAACTACGAGTGTTCGGCGGCGACCGTTCCCGGCGTCGTGGTCGCCGGGTACCTGCTCGTCACCATCGGGTTCGTCGCGGCGGCGTTCGACTGGCACCTCGACCCGCCGTGGAACGGCCTATCGGTTCGACGCGGGCGGTTCGGGTCGGAGTGACCCCACGCCGCGTCTGACCGGGACGGACGACTCGCCCTCGACGGGTCCCGGCGCCGCCGGACCGACCGCGAATGGCGGATATTGATACTCCTCGCGCCCGAAAACCAGCCAATGGCCGAGACGGAGTCCGTGACCCGAACGAGAGCGTGGCTGATGGCCGCGCGTCCACAGACGCTCCCCGCCGGAGCGGCCCCCGTCGTCGTCGGGACGGGCGTCGCCTACCACGCCGGGGTGTTCCACGCCCTGCCGGCGCTCGCCGCGCTCGTCGGCGCGCTGTTGTTGCAGGTCGGGACGAACTTCGCGAACGACTACTACGACGCCGTCAACGGCACCGACACCGAGGACCGCGAGGGGTTCACCCGCGTCACCGCCGGCGGTCTCATCGCCGCCGCGTCGGTCAGGCGCGCGATGTACCTCACCTACGCCGTCGCCATCCTGCTCGGCACCTACCTCGTCTACGTCGGGGGCCTCCCCATCGTCGTCGTGGGCCTCACCTCCGTCGCGGCGGGCATCCTCTACACCGGTGGCCCCTACCCCTACGGCTACCGCGGACTGGGCGACCTGTTCGTCTTCGTCTACTTCGGCCTGGTCGCCGTCGTCGGCACCTACTACGTCCAGGCCGCCGCGACGGCGTTCGGGTCGGTGTTGCTGGAGACGCCGCTGTCGGTGCTCCCGCCGGCGGGTACCGTCACGCTCGCGGCCGTCGTCGCCAGCCTCCCCGCCGCTGGTCTCTCGACGTGCCTCCTCGTCGTCAACAACATCCGGGACAGGGAGACCGACGCCGCGACCGGCAAACGGACACTCGCCGTCATGCTCGGCTACGGGTTCAGCCGCGTCGAGTTCCTCGCGCTCGTCGGCATGGCGTACGTCGTCCCGGTCGTGTTCGCGCTGACGGGCTACTCGCCGCTCGTGCTCCTTCCGATGCTCACGCTCCCGCTGGCCGCGTCGCTCGCCCGCACCGTCCTGACCGAGACGGGCGGCGACGCGCTCAACCCGGCGCTGGAGACGACCGGCAAACTGCTCGCCGCCCACTCCGTGCTGTTCGCCGCGGGGTTCGTCATGCCCGACCTGCTGGGGCTGTCGCTATGAGACTCCGGTTCGAGCGGTTCTCGGTGTCGCTCGCCTCCCCGCTCGGGACGGCGACCGGTCCGGTCACCGACCGCGAGGGGTTCGTCGTCACCGTCGACGTAGGCGGTCAGCGCGACGTCGGCGAGGCGACGCCGCTCCCGGGGTGGACCGAGTCCGTCGAGTCGTGCGAACGTGCGCTCCGCCGAGTGGCCCGCTTCCCCGACCCGCGACGGGCGCTGACGGGGCAGGGCGACGACGTGCTCGCCGACGCGCCCGCCGCCCGCCACGGCGTCGCGCTGGCGCTCGCCGACGCCGCGTCCCACCGCGACCGCCTCTCCCTGTACCGCTGGCTCGGGGGTGAGGCTCCCGTCGAGTCCGTCCCCGTCAACGCCACCGTCGGCGACGGGGACGTCGAGACGAGCGTCGGCGCGGCCGAGGACGCCGTCGCCGACGGGTTCGACTGCCTGAAGGTGAAGGTCGGCGCGCGCACGCCGACGGAGGACGTCGAGCGCCTCCGGGCCGTTCGGGCGGCCTGTCCCGACGTCGAACTCAGAGCCGACGCCAACGGTGCGTGGGACCGCGACACCGCCGAGGAACTGGTCGACGCGCTCGCCGACTGCGACCTCTCGCTGCTCGAACAGCCACTCCCGAGCGAAGACGTCGCCGGTCACGCCGCGCTCCGGGAGTACGTCGCCGAGACGGACGCGGGCGTCGACGTCGGCCTCGACGAGTCGCTCACCGCGACCCGACCGGAGACGCTCCTCGCCGCGGAGGCGGCCGACGTGCTCGTCCTGAAACCGATGGCGTTGGGTGGGGTCGACCGGGCGCGGTCGGTCGCACTCGCCGCCCGCGAGCGCGGGGTCGACGTCGTCGTCACGACCACCATCGACGCGGTGTACGCCCGGACGGCCGCCGTCCACCTCGCCGCGTCGCTCCCCGAGGTGCGAGCGTGTGGGCTGGCGACCGCCGGCCTGCTCGACGCCGACCTCGCATCCGACCCTGCACCGGTCGAGCACGGGGCTATCGCCGTCCCCGAAGGAAAGGGCAATGTACCGCGGCAGTTCAGGTCGAACAGTGCGTGACTGGTTCGGCCACCGAGCGCGGACCTCGCCGGCGTCGACGGCGCTCGTCGACGCCACGAGCGGTCGCACCGTCACCTACGCCGACCTCGACTCACGCGTCGAGACGCTCGCCGGGCGACTCGCCGCGGCGGGTGTCTGCGTCGACGACCACGTCGGTTTGCTCGCGGGGAACGGCGTCGGTGCGGTCGCGGCGGTCCACGCCGCGATGCGCGTCGGCGCGTGTCTCGTCCCGTTCTCGACGCGCCTGACGGCGACGGAACTCGAACCGCGCGTCGACCGCGCCGACCTCGACGTCCTCCTCTGCGACGACTCGACCGCCGACCGGGCGCTCGCGGCCGCGGGAGCGGTCCCCGTCCGGTCACTCGATAACGGTGCGGACGAGGACGACTGGGAAGAGGAGACCGACCGACCCGCGCCGCTCGCGGCGACCGACCCTCGACCGTTCGACCTCCCCGAGTGGGACCCCGACGACCCGCTCGTCATGCTGTACACGTCGGGGACGACGGGACGACCGAAACTGGTCGTCCTCACCGTCCAGAACGTCCTCGCGAGTGCGACCGCCAGCGCGTTCCGCCTCGGGACGCTCCCGGGGGACCGCTGGGCGTCGCCGCTCGCCCCGAGTTCGATGGGCGGTCTCGCGCCCGTCTACCGGACTACGCTGTACGGCGCGACGCTCGTGCTCTGCCCGACCGACACCGACGACCTGCTCGCCGCGATGACCGACCACGCGGCGACGGGCATCTCCGTCGTCCCGACGCTCCTCCGGCGACTGCTGGACGCGGGCGACCTCCCCGACTCGCTGCGGTTCGTCCTCGTCGGTGGCGCGCCGACGCCCCCGGAACTCGTCGCGCGGTGTGCCGAGCGCGACGTCCCGGTCTGTCCGACCTACGGGATGACCGAGACGGCCTCCCAGATCGCGACGGCCGCGCCCGGCGAGGCTCCGGCCCACCCCGACTCGGTCGGCCGGCCGCTGATGTTCACCGACGTCGCGGTCGTCGACGACCACGGCCGGCCGGTCCCGACCGGAACGTCCGGCGAACTCGCGGTCTGTGGACCGACGGTGACGCCGGGGTACTACGACGACCCCGCGGCGACCGCCGAGACGTTCGAGGGCTGTGGCCTGCTGACCGGCGACGTCGGCCACCGCGACGCGGCCGGTCGCGTGTACGTCCACAACAGGAAAGACGAGCGCATCCTCACCGGCGGACAGAACGTCGACCCCGGTGAGGTCGCCGCCGTGATTCGCGGCCTCTCTGGGGTTCGAGACGCGGCCGTCCTCGGCCTCCCCGACGAGGAGTGGGGCCAGCGGGTCGCCGCACTCGTCGAACCGGAACCGGGCGTCGCCGCCGGCCCCGGTACGCCCCTCGACGCCGCGACGGTCGAGGCGCACTGCCGCGAGCGACTCGCGGGGTTCAAACTCCCGCGGGTCGTCGCGTTCGGCGAGATTCCTCGCACCGAGTCGGGGACGGCCGACCGGGCCGCCGTCCGCGCGCTGCTCGCGGAGGCACGCGCTTAATCCGCGTCCCCGTCTACTACCGGTCGTGTGTACTCTCACCTTCGCGTGGCAGGTGTTCGAGGAGCGCCCGCTGGTCGTCGCCGCCAACCGCGACGAGGCGTACGCCCGTGACTCGACCCCGCCGCGAGCGACGACCCTCCCCTCCGGTCGCCGGGCGGTCGCCCCCCGCGACGAGGAGGCCGGCGGGACCTGGATGGGCTACAACGAGGACGGGGTGTTCGTCGCCCTCACCAACCGCTGGGTCGACGTGCCCGCCGGCGAGCGCTCACGTGGTCGGTTGGTGCTCGACGCACTCGACTCGCAGAGCGCCGAAATCGCGGCCCGAACCGTCGAACGGGAACTCGACCGGCGACACTACGCCGGGTTCTACCTCCTGGTCGCCGACGCCGAGTCGTGCCTGCTCGTCACCGACGGCGGCGACGTGACCCGGTTCGACCCGGGCGTCCACGTCGTGATGAACGTCGGCTACGACGAGTCGTACTTCGTCCCCGACCACCGCCCCGCCCCCGCCCCCGCCGAGCGCCAGAGCGCCAACGGCGAGCGGTTGCTCGACCACCTCCGTCCGCGCACCGGCGAGGGTCCCGCCGAGTGGCGCGAGCGGGCGGGCGACGCGCTCGGTGACCACGACTTCGGCGTCTGTATCCACGGCGGCCAACCGGTCGTGACCAACGGCGACACGAACCCCGACCGCGCCCCCGAGGGGTTCGGCACGAAGTCCGCCTCGATGGTCGCCATCGACGACGACGGCGACGGCGCGTTCTGGTTCGCCGACGGCCCGCCGTGTGAGACGGCCTTCGAGCGCGTCGAGACGACGGCCTGACCCGCCGTCGCCGTCTCCCGCCGCGCGGGTTCGTTCCACGGTCCACGCTCACGGAGGGAGACAGTCAGATTTAATCCCCAGAGCATCCCACTGTCCGTATGAGCGCATCCCCGGAGGCCGACCTCACGGAGGACGAACGGGCCGGACTGGAACTCGTTCGCCAGACGGGCGGCATCCACCAGAGCGAGTTCTGGAAGGAACTCGACGTCTCCTCGCGGAAGGGGAGTCGCATCGTCGAGTCGCTGGCCGAGAAGGAACTCATCGACCGCGAGGAGACCGTCTACGAGGGTCACAACACCTACCTCCTCTCCCCGACGGCGATGGACCTCGACTTCCAGTTGCTGATGGCCGGCGACATGCTCTCGCCGTTCGTCGCCGACGACGAACTCGACGAGCAGAGCGACGCCTTCTCCCAGTTCGTCATGCGGTTGGCCTACCAGTAAGTCGACGACTCCCTCCTCGAACACCGGCGAGACAGTCTCGTCACCATGGCAGTAGCTTATCTGACGCCGTCGTGAGGGGACGGTATGGCAATCGAGGTCCAGCTCAATCTGGCGACGGAGTCGTTTCTCTTCGCCCGGTTGTTCGAGACGGTTCCGAGCGCGCACCTGGAACTGGACCGCGTCGTCCCGGTGGGAGAAGACCACGACATCGTCCCGTTCGTCTGGATCGAGACGACCGACGACCCCGAGGCCGTCGCGGGGATGCTCGGCGACATCGACGGCGTCTCAGACGTCGAAATCGTCCACAGCACCGCCGACCAGCACCTCTTCCGACTCCAGTGGGCCGCCCCGAGCGCCGGCCTCCTGGAGGGAATTCGGCGGAACGAGGGGGCGCTCCTCTCGGGGTACGCCGAGGGCGACCGCTGGTCGCTGACGCTCCGATTCGCCGACCACGACGCCCTCTCGGGGTTCAGTGCGTTCTGCCGGGACAACGACATCCGGTTCGACCTGGCGCGTGTCACCGGGTTCGGCGGGTCGCCGATCCACGAGGACGTGTTGACGGCGGCCCAGCGCGAGGCGCTCGAACTCGCGGTCGAACGGGGGTACTTCGCGGTGCCGCGTGCCGTCTCGCTCGACGACCTCGCCGACGCGTTGGGCGTGAGCCACCAGGCGTACTCCGAGCGTCTCAGACGTGCGATAGAGCGCCTCGCGACCAGCTACCTCGCGTCGGCCCCTTCGGCGAGCGAGCAGTGAGGGACGGTCCGACCGCGACGGACGACCGGGCGTTCGCCCGCGAGACGGTTCGACGGTCCCCTCGCGAGACGACAGGCGAGGGGCGGGTTCGGACACCAGTCCGAGAGGTCCCGGTGGTATCTAACGGGCCATCTTCGCTGAACCGGCCTTAGACGGAGAGGGTGTCTGTCACAGTCGCTTGCTCATCTCGACGACTGTGCCTTCGACCTCTGTCCCCTCGTGTCCCGAGAACTCGTGCGTGGACGTGCCTTCCCGTTCGAATCCGTGTGACTCGTAGAAGGCAACGGCAGTGAGCGACGCCGACAACTCGAGTCGGTCGACCCCCAGCGTCCGCGCTCGCCGTTCTAAGGCGGCGTACAGGGACGACCCCACACCACGTCTCGCTGCCGTCGGACGGACGTAGACCGCGGTCACCTCGGCCGTCTCCATCGTCCCTTCGTTGCCCTCCACGTCGATACTCAGCGAGCCGAACCCGGTGATTTCGTCACCATCCTCAGCGACGACGTAGTACAGCCCGTCGGACGCGATTGCACCGGAGTAGTCCGCAGATTCGCACCCTGCTGCCCAGGCATCGACTTGCTGCTGTGTGTAGGCGTCCACGCCGAGCCCTCTGATCGACTCCGAGTGGACCCGACGTACTGCCTCGCTATCCGCCGCCGTCGCCTCCCTCACGTTCATACGCCGTGATATTCGGGGCCGAGACTAAGGGTTCGGGTCCGACAGAGTAGCCTGTTCGACTCGCGGCACGGGTCCACCAGTCGAATCACCCCGAGCGAGTCGGAACAACCCACTCGCGTCACTTGCCGATACTGCTAGAGTGAGAGTGTGGATGTATCAGCCTCGACCTTGGACGATATCGTAGCACGCCCAGCAGAGAATGGCGACGACGAGTCCTATCGAGACGACCATCCAGACTGGGTCGGCAGCGAACGCCGGCGCACCGGTCCATCGATGGAGGACCAGGGGGGTGAACGCGGCGAGCGCCGCGAGGATGCGCAGCCGTGACCGTGTTCGGTACTCCACGACGGTGTTTCCCTGTCGGCGAAGTAAACTGTTACACCCGTGGCACGAGTCCAACAGCACCGGCAAGCTGTGCGGCTCGGGACGCTCACGTGCTGTACCGCGAGTGAGCGCAGTGAGCGAGCGGCCTTCTCAGTCTTCTCGGAACCGCGAAGTAGTTCTGGGGGCCTGTGAGACGCTCTGTGTCTCACAGTGCAGGTCGTTCGAGGAGTGATGCGCGAAGCGCATCCGGCGAAGAGAAACGTGGGTCGGCACGCTTTTGCCCCGCTCCCGCGAGACAGGGTGTATGAAGGAATCCCTGATGGACATCCTCTGCTGTCCGCTCGACAAGCAGGACCTCGAACTGGAGGTCGTCCGTCGCGACGACGACGAGATTCTCGACGGTCGCCTCGTCTGCACCGAGTGTGGCGAGGAGTACCCCATCGAAGAGGGCATCCCGAACCTCCTCCCGCCGGACATGCGCGAGGAGACACCGGCGTAACGGTTTTCTACTCGCACTCCGACTCAACTCCCCGTGAACGAGAGCCTCGTCGTCGACGTCAACCGCGACGGGATGCACACGCTAGCAGCGCCCGCTGAGTTCTCGACGGCCGGGAGTTTCGACGTTCGACTGACGAACCACGGCGAAGCGACCCACGTCCACCTCAAACTCGACGACGCGCTCTCGGCGAACGCGACGCTCGAAGAGGGCCACCACTACGTCACCGGCGGCGACACGCAGGTCGTCCACGTCACCGTCGCCGACGGGGCGCAGGGGTCGGGTGCCCTCGAACTGACGACCGGCCACGGCGGAACGACGCAGTCGGTCGGGGTCGAACTCGGTGCATCCCCGGAGAAACCACCCGTCGAAATCGACGAATCACTGGCCGAACCCGCCGCCCGCGACGAGCGTGCGTTGGACGGCGACCGTTCGGTCCCCGAACTCGTCCCCGCCGTCGCACTCGCGGGCGTCGCGCTGTTGCTGGGCGTCTCGACGCTCACGACCGGTGGGACGGCCGCCATCGTCCTCGGCGTGCTCGCAGCGGTCAGTGCGCTCGCCGCGGCGGTGTACGTCTACTCGAACCGCTCGTCGCTCGGGTGAGGCGTGGAACGCCGTCTCAGTCGTCGGCGTCGGCTCCGTCCGCTTCGTCCCCGGTCCCGTCGGCTTCGACCGCCGGTAGGGTCCCGTCCTCCGCTGCTCGTTTCGCGCGGAGCCACCGCGCCCGGTAGCGGTTCGCGCCGTCGAACACGTCCGCCTCGCGGATCTCGTCGACGCGGCCGTCGGCGACCGCGTCGAGTATCTCCTCCAGTTGGCCCTTCTCGCTGGGTGTGAGCGTGAACGTGTACTCGCGCTCGGACTCGCCCTCGAAGACGGCCCACTTGCGCGCGGCGGCGATGACCAGCGAACAGGGCTCGCGACACGGGAACGCCCCGTCGCCGCGAGGCACGTCGAGTTCGGTGTCCTCGTCCTCGTCCCACATCCGTCGTTTGAGACACTGGGAGTCGACACAGCACGACTCGGCGAGCCACTCGACCTGCTCGCCCGAGAGTTCGTCGACGATGTCGTAGATGCCGGTCTGCCGTTCGGCGGTCTCACGCCAGTGTGTCACGTCGAGGTCGCCCTCGCGTTCGCGATACCAGTTGGCGACCGTCGCGGGGTAGAAGAAGTCGACGGCCTGGACGACCTGCTGGGCGGTGAGCGACGGGAACACCCACCCGGTTCGGAGCGTCGGGGCGGTCTTCAGCGGTCGGTAGCGGCCGTCGTCGTCGTTCGTCGCGATGTGGCGCGCGTCGAGCGGGTCGTCGTGGGTCGTCAGGTCGCCGACCCCGCGTTCGGCGTCGGCCTCGTGGCGCAGGTCGTAGCGGCGACTGCCGTCGGTCGCGAGCGTGGCGGTGAGCAGGAGTTGGCCCCACCGTCGGGTGACGCCCTCGCGGGCGAGGGCGGCGTAGCGGTCGGCGACGTTCCGTTCGTCGGCCCCCTCGACCCACCGCAGGAACGCCCGCCGCTGGTCGGGAAGCTCGCGCCACGCCGTCCGCTCGTGGTAGAACCCGGCGACGGCGCGGACGCTCTCGCCGACGGTCTGCGCGAGGCGTGCCGCGCCCGCAAGCGACTCCGACAGGGATGACTGCATGGGCGAATCGACGGGCGGCAGGGCGATAAAAGCGGGTCGTTCGGCGGTGCCGGGAGGGGACCCCTCGTCGACCGTCCGTCGCGGACGGCCCGCTCAGTCGCCGGCCACGCCGCCGGTCTCCGAGCGGACGCGGACGATCGCGTCACCGACGTCCGCGCCCGCTTCGGCGGCGCGTTCGAGGACGACGTCTGCCATGAGCGGTTCGGTGCCGACCGCCCCGGCGTACCAGATGTTCGTCCCGTCGACCGCCGTGGGCACGTCGTAGCCCATGCGGTAGTCGTCGGTGATGCCCATGTCTTCGGGGATGTCCTCCTGGGTGTGGAAGCCGTCGGCGATGAACAGCGGGACGACGACGACGTCGTCGCTCTCGAAGAACTCGGCGACGTCGTCGACCTCGGGCTCTTCGTCCATGAACAACGCCTCGACCTCGTCGAACCGGCCGGTCTCGCGGATGCGGTCGGCGTGGTAGTGGATGGCCTTCGCGGAGTTCTCGTTGCGCTCGGTGCCGTGACCGACGACGGCGAGGCCGAACCCGTCGCCGACGTCGGCGTCACCCGTCACCGACTCCGCCCGCTGGACGATGACGTCGCTCATCGCGTCGTGGGTGCCGACCGGCCCGCAGTAGTGGACGGTCTTGCCCTCGACGTCACGAGCGGTGAGCGTCGTGTGGTCCGCGCTGGTCCCGTCGGAGTCCCACTGCTCGACGTCCCAGCCGTCGAGCCGGAGTTCACGTGGGATGACCTGCTCGGTGAAGTAGCCCTCCGAGACGAACAGCGGGACGACGTACACCTCGTCGGCCTCGACGGTTCGGAGCACTTCGCGGAACGACGGCTCTTCCTTCCAGAACGCTTCGCGGACCTCGTCGAACGCGCCCGACGCCCGGACGGTGTCCGCGTGGTCGAACGTCGGCGTGCTCGAATCGGGGTTCAGGTGCGACCCGTGCGCGACGATGACGAGCGCCTGTGACATGCCCGAGTCTAGAGGCGAGAGGCGCTTAGGGGCTTCGTTGTCAGGCATTCTCACCGCGTGAAAACGCTACTCGGACTATAGGTCCCGTGGGTCGAGAGGTTCAGTCGCGATGGTCCCCCGAACACTTCGGTCCTCCCTCTTCGCGGTCGGTCTCGCACTCCTGCTCGTCACGAGCGGGTGCATGTCGACCGGCCCGGTCGACGAGGAGACGGTCGAGAGCTACGTCCAGCAGTTCGAACAGGAGATGAACGACCTCGACGGGTTCAGCGCGACCCGGACGACGACGGTGACGATAGACGGCGAGACGCACAACAGCACCGCGAAGGTCTGGGTCCGTCCCGGAACCGGCGAGCAGCGTGCGGAGACACTCGCACCGAGCGAGCGGGCCGGTGACCTCCTGGTCCGGACGACGAACGCCTCGTGGAACTACGACGTCAGCGAGAACCGGGCGCACCGACTCGACGTCTCGAACAGCGACCTCCCGACGACGAACGGTTTCGGCTACCTGCTCGACGACCTCGTCGAGCGCTCGAACGTCTCGTACGCCGGCACCGAGGACCTCGACGGGAAGACGGTTCACCGTATCGAGTTCACGCCGACCGACACGGCGCTCGCCGGCGGGAACCTCACCGTGTGGGTCGACGCCGAGACGCGCTTCCCGGTGAAGCTCCACCAGACCGTCGACACCGAGGAGCTGACCCTCTCGACGACGATTCGCTACGAGGACGTCGAGTTGAACCCCGGCATCGACGACGACCGGTTCACGTTCGACCCGCCGGCGAACGCGACGGTCGAGGAGACCGACCTCCCGCCGATGGAGCGCTACGACTCCCTCGACGCGCTCCGAGCGAACGTCTCGACGACCGTCCCCACCCCGGACCTCCCCGACGGGTTCGAACTCGACCGGGCCGTCCTCACCCACCTCGACGACGGTGACTCGCTGTCGATGACGTTCACCAACGAGACGGCGACGGTGACCGTCGGCAAACTCGACGCCGGCGTCTACGGCAACGTCACGCTCGACGGTGGCGAGAGTGTCGCGGTCGGCGAGACGACGGGCACCTACCGGACGTACGCCGAGGTCGGGTCGGTCCAGTGGACCTGCGAGGAGCACCGCTACAGCGTCGGCGGGTCGCTGTCGAAGGCGGCGCTGCTCGACCTCGCCGAATCGATAGCCTGCGAGTAGGTCTCGACACGAAACCGTTTTTCTCCCGGAACCACTCGGACCGGTAACGGTCCCATGACGCCTCACCTCCGCCAGTCTCCGCTTCCCGCGCTCGTCTTGGTCGCCCTGCTCGTCCTGAGTGGCTGTAGCGCCGTCACCGACCTCGCCGGTGAGGAGTCGCCCGCTCTCCCGTCCGGTCAGGAGGCCGTCGAGGGCTACCGCTCGTTCGACACGGTTCGGGCGACGACGCTCACGACGGTCGCGAAGGGCAACACGACCGAGACGACCGAGAACACGACGGTCCGTCGCGCACGGGTCGTCCAGCGTCCCTCGACGGGCGACTCCTGGAGCGAGACGCTCGCTCCCGAGAACCGCAGCGGCGACCTCGTCGTCTCCAACGAGAGCGTGACGTGGTCGTACGACGCCAGCGAGGACAGCGCGAACCGCATCGACGCCTCCCAGTTCGACAGTGCCGAGGACGGCTACCCCGAGTACGTCAGGCGACTGTTCGACGCGGTCGGCGGCGAATCCGCCCCCGAGTCGGTCGGTGTCTCGCCGCTCCCGATGGTTCCGGGGACGCCCACACCGCCAGCGCGGGCCAACGGGTCGATGGGCCGCCAGACCGTCGAGTACGAGGGGACGGCGACCGTCGACGGGCGGCGCACGCACGTCCTGCACCTGACGCCACGCGAGAACAGCGGGTCGTTCGCCGTCCTGAACCAGACGGTGTACCTCGACGCCGAGCACTTCTACCCGTTGCGGCAGCGGATGGCCTACCGTCTCGACGGCAACGTGACGACCTACAGCGTCACCTACCGGAACGTGACGTTCGACCCCGACGTCGACCGGAACCGGTTCCGGTTCGACCCGCCGGCCGGGACGAACGTGACCGAGACCGCACTGCCGACGTCGACGACCTACGACTCGCTCGACGACCTCCGGGCGAACGCGTCGACGACCGTCCCCGACCCGTCGGTGCCCGAAGAGTTCTCGTTCGCCCAGGCCCGTCGGACCGTCTCGACCGAGCGGAACTACACGAGCGTCTCGCTGACCTACGAGAACGACTCGGGGATGCTGTCGGTGACGACCCACGACACCACGGACCTCTACACGGGGACCGCCGAGGGCGAGAACGTGACCGTCGGGTCCGCGACCGCGACCTACCGGGAGTTCGGAACCGTCCGGACCGTCGGCTGGGCGTGTGCGGGGTCGTACTACGCCGTGAGCAGCGACGTCGTGTCACGGGCGACGCTCCTGGAGGTGGCGCGCTCTGTCTCGTGTGACGCCCCCTCTCGGAACGCCACCGCCCGCTGAGCCATCGACTCCCCGTCGATGTCGGTCGGGGACCTACGGCCGAGCGTACAGCGAGTACGCGATGAACGCCAGCCCGACGAACTGGAGGGTCCGGACGACGAGCGTGAACGGCCCACGCAGGTCGCCGGCGAGGTAGCCGTAGCGCAACAGGGCGCTGCCGACGAACGCCGCGGTGAACGTCACCGCCGTCAGCAGGATGAGGCCGACCGAGAGGTAGCGCATCGAGCGACTGGCGTTCCGCCGGAACCCGCGATACGCCTGCCAGCCGATGAACAGGCCGAGCACCGTCGAGGCGGCGGCCATCGCGACCGTCCCGGCCCAGACGGGGTCGACGTCGGACAGCGCGGGTTGTACGGTCGTCAGCAGGCGTGCGACCGCCATCACAGACCCTCCCACATCCGTGTGAAGCGGTCGGCGACGTCGTCGCGCCCGTCGTCGCTCTCGTGGCGGTCGACATCGGCGGTGAACTCGCCGTCGTCGAGTTCCAGCGAGAAGCGATGGAGCGTCGCGGTGTAGACGCGGTGGTGGTTGCCGTCGCGTCGCGGCTGTGTTCGTTCGTCGAGCAGACCGCAGTCGGTGAGGTGTTCGATACGGCGGTAGACGGTCGGGAGAGAGGCGTCACACCGCTCGCTGAGTGTCTTCGCGGACATTGGTTCTACGCTCGTCTCGGTGAGGATGGCCCGGGCGTACTCGTCGCTGAGCAGGTCGAGGACCTCCGCCAGCGACGACTCCTCACGCACACCGTGACCGTGTGGATGCCCGAGTAATAAGCGACCGACATCGCTCTCGCGCCGCGAGAACACTCCCCCAGTCGCCGCGGCCCGGTCGGTGCGAGACCGGTCGTGGTCGACACGGGCCGCCGCGGTCAGCATCCGGGCCGCTTATCCCGCGAGTCGCCACAGAGTCGGATATGTCACTCGCCGCCGCGACCCGCGACGCCGTCCGTGCCCGGCCGTTCCTCGCCGACGCGCTCCGTGCGGGCGTGCTCAACTACGCCGCCGCCGCCCGCCTCCTGGGCGAGGAGGTAGACGACCTGGACGGGGCCGACGAAGATACGGTGACGGCCGCGCTCCGACGGTTCCGCGACGAACTGGAGGCGTACGAACGTCCCCGAGGAGACGCCCGTGTCTCGATGCACAGCGGTGTCGGCGCGGTCGCCGAGGGCCGGTCCGAGGACGTCTCGTCCGGTGACACCTCGGCCGGCGACGACGCGCTGTTCGCCGTCGGGGAGACCAGGTACGGCTCGGGCGGGTCGGAGACCGCAATCCTCGCGTCGGGTCGGGTCTCGCCCGCAGTGCTCGCCGAGACCCTGGGGCGACTCCGGACCGGCGACGTTGGGGTCGAGGCGGCGGCCGTCGCCGGCGACGCGATGGTGGTCGTCGTTGGTCGACGCGACGGGCCCGACGCGCTCCGCATCGTCGAAGACTGCGTCTGAGTCGGGTCGTGAGTCGGTGGCGTGGACACCACGCCCGCAGGACGGGCCTGCCGTCAGGAGGGGTCGAACCGCCGTGCGACCCGGTCGCCGAGGTCCGGGACGCCGACGACGACGGCGGCGGCGACGACGCTCGCGCCGAACAGCACCGGCAGCGGTGGCTCTCGGAGGTACACCACGCCGAAGGTGAAGACGGTCCCGACGAACAGCACCGCGCTCGTGGCGAGTGCCCGCGGCGTCACCGAGAGGGACACCTCGCCGTCGACGAGGAAGGCCCACCCCCCGAGCGCGCCGAGCGTGCCGCCGAGGACGAGCACGCTGTCGACCGACTGCTGGGTCGCGACGCCGAGGACTGCGAGCACGACGGCGACGACGAACACGCGGCCGGGTTCGGTCGCCCGTTCGGAGAGCAGGTACACCGCTCCCAACACGAGCGCCCCGATGGCCGCGCCCGCGACGACGTCGACGAGGTAGTGGACGCCCAGCGCGAGTCGCGAGAACGCGACGAGCGAGACGACGAGGACGACGCCAGCGGCCCGCACCCAACGTGACCAGCGGTCGGCCACGAGGGCGACGCCGCCCCAGACGAGCGTCGTCCCGATGGCGTGTCCGCTGGGGAAGCCGTAGCCCGTCGCCGTCGCCGTGTTCTCGAAGAGAGGGACGAGCACGGACGGGAGCCAGGGGAGCTGTGGGGCGACGCCCGCTCTGGGCGGGCGTGGGAGTTCGAACGCGCCCTTCATCGCCGTCACCAGCGCGAGGTAGACGAGCGGGAGTGCGAGGACGAACGCCCCCTGTTGGCGTCGCGACTCGGCGAGGACGCCGGTGTACGCGACGTAGACGCTGCCGGCGAGCACGAACAGCAACCAGACGTCGCCGAGTTGTGTCACCATCGCCAGCACCACCTCTCCAGCCCCGTCGAACAGTCGCGCGAGCGTCTCGGTCACGCCGAGACTGCGGTCTATCTGGGTCACGCTGCCACCACCCGGTGACTGGTCGGCGAGCGACTGCCGCATCTCGTCGGTCGGTTCATCGCTTCGGTGCCTCCGGAGTACACGTGCCGGACGCATTACTCGTGGGGTTGGGGATGCGATACGGTGACATGGGCGTTCCGGTGTGGGCGTCACCTCCCGCCCGTCTCGTTCACCGGGTCGACGCCGACGGAGTGTGTCTCACGGTTCCGATGCGTTCAAACCGTCGCCGGCGGTATCGCGGCCATGAGCATCCGCCTGACGAACACGCTCACGGGCGACCGCGAGGACTTCGAACCCGCCGGCGAGGAGGTCCTGCTGTACGTCTGTGGGCTGACCGTCTCGGACCCGCCCCACCTGGGCCACGCCCGCCTGTGGGTCCACGCCGACGTGTTGCATCGCTGGCTCTCGTTCCGGGGCTACGAGGTGCGACACGTCGAGAACGTCACCGACGTCAACGAGAAGATCGTCGCCCGCGTCGGCGAGGACGACCTGGGCGACTCCGAACGCGAGGTCGCCCGGAGCTACCTCCAGCGGGCCATCGACGACATGCGTTCGCTCAACCTCCTGCGTGCGGAGGTGTACCCGAAGGTGACCGAGCACGTCCCCGAGATCATCGACCTCGTGGAGACGCTCGTCGAGAAGGGGTACGCCTACGAGTCCAACGGTTCGGTGTACTTCGACACGACCGCGTTCGAGGAGTACGGCAAACTGTCGAACCAGTCCATCGAGGCCCTCGAGGCGAACGCGCCCGACGACGAACAGGCCGAGAAGCGCACTCCGACGGACTTCGCGCTGTGGAAGGCCGACGGCGTCGACGCCGAGACCGTCGCGGGTCACCGTCACGAGGGGGCCGCCCCCGCCGAAGACGCCAGCGAGACCGCGATGACGTGGGACTCGCCGTGGGGCGAGGGCCGACCGGGCTGGCACATCGAGTGCTCGGCGATGAGCATGACCCACCTCGGGGAGACCCTCGACATCCACATGGGCGGGCAGGACCTCGTCTTCCCGCACCACGAGAACGAGATCGCCCAGAGCGAGGCCGCGACCGGCGAGCAGTTCGCGCGGTTCTGGCTCCACGTCCGCCTGCTCCAGACCGAGGGCGAGAAGATGTCCTCCTCGCTGGGGAACTTCTGGACGGTCGAGACCGCCGTCGAGGACCTCGGGGCGAACGTCGTCCGCACGTTCCTGCTCTCGACGGCCTACGACTCCGAGCAGACGTACTCCGAGGCGACCGTCGAGGAGGCACAGGAGCGTTTCGACCGCCTCCAGCGCGCCTACGAGCGGGCCGTCGGCGCACTCGACTCTCCGGACGCCTCGGCGAAGGCGACCGACGAGGACCTCCGTGGCGTCGTCGAGCGCGCCCAGGCCGACTTCGCGCAGGCGATGGACGAGGACGTCAACACGCGCGGCGCGCTGGCCGCCCTGCTCGAACTGGCGACCGCCGTCAACCGCCACGTCGACGAGACCGACCGCTACGACCACGTCGCGCTCGACGACGCGGTCAACACGTTCGACGCGCTCGGCGGGACGGTGCTGGGCCTCGCGTTCGGCGCTGACTCGACGGAGGGCGACGTGACGCTCGCCGGCGACCTCGCCGAACTCCTGCTCTCGATTCGCGAGGAGGAACGCGAAGCGGGCAACTACGACCGCGCCGACGCCATCCGCGACGACCTCGAAGCGCTCGGCGTCGTCGTCGAGGACGGGGCCGAGGGCGCGACCTACCGGCTGTAGTCGGACCGATAGTCTGCTCCTGGTCGACGGGCCGACCGGTCGCACCGCTCGGCGGTCGAGCGCGCGAAAGAAGTGTGGTTCAGAGTCGTTCTGTCCGCTGAGTCGCTGACCTGCTCAGTTCAGACTGGCCAGCAGAGTCTCCATCGTGTCCTCGTCGGAGAGGTCGATGGTGACCGTGGCGGACTCGCCGGCGCTCAGCGTGACGGTCTGGTAGTCGACGAGTTCCTGGCCGTCCGCGTTCGCGCGGACGAACGTCGTGTCGTCGCCGGGCAGTTCGTAGCCCGCGAGCGTCAGCGTGACGTTCTCACAGCCGGTGTCGTTAGCGACACTGACCGAGAGGGTCGCCTCGCCCGTGGCTGCGTCGTAGCTCACCGGCGTGTACGTGACCGCACAGCCGTCGAGGGTCTTCGTGACGTTCTCGCCGGTCGGGACGTTGTAGCTGCCCGTCACCGTGCCGTCGTCCACCACGGTCTTCGACTGGAGGAGACGGTCCTGCGTGCCGTAGAAGTCCTTCTCGTCGTCGGCGTCGTCGCCGTCGACACCGAGGTTCTCGATGACCTCACCGGCCGCGACGTCGATCTGGTAGGCGTCGGGCAGGAGCGGGTTCTCCTCGAGGGAGCCGTCGAAGTGGACGTTCGAGACGTTCTCGACTGCGCCTTCACTGACCGCGTCGCCGCTCCCGTTCGCGAGTGCGCCCGTGTAGGGGTCTTCGAGTGCGACGGTCGTCTCGCTGGACGGGCCGTCGGCCGACCCCCAGTAGTTGCCCGTCGCGTTCGCGATGTCGTTGCCGTCGGAGACGTTGACGCCGAGACCGCCGTTGTCGGCGATGACGCTGCTCTGGATAGTCATCGAGGTAGCGAGGTCAGCGTCGGTCTCCGGGCGGACGAAGACGCCGTCACCGTCGTTCGAGCGGATAGCGCTCTGGACGACGACAGCCTCACTGCTGTTCTCGGCTTCGTACTTGCTGCCGACGTCGATACCGTTGCCGCCGTTGTTTTCGACCGTCGCGCCGACGACGGCGACCGTACCGGCAGCGACGATGCCAGTGCCTTCGTTGTCGACGACGGTGTCGTTCAGCGAGAGCGTGAGTGCGTCCGATTCGTACCCGTCGATGGCAGTGGGACCGGAGACACCAGTGTTGATGCCCGCCACGGACGTGCCGGTGTACGTGTTGTTCACCGACACGACACCCTTGTCGCTGATGACGCCGAACACGCTACCGGTGAACTCGCTGTCGAGCACGGTGACGAGCGTCGAGTCGGCCTCGATGTCGCGACTGTTGTCGACGAACGTGTTCGAGTCGAAAACGAAGTCCGCGTACTCGTTGTCAGCATCGGGTTCGGTGAACACCGAGATACCGTAGGAGTTGTTCTCGAACGTCGAGTCACTGACCTGTACGCCGAGCGTCTCGATGGTTCGCACGCCCCAGTCGTTCTCCTCGAACGTCGCGTCGCTGATTTCGACGTCGAGCATCTCGTCACCGCCGTCGAGCGACCCGACGTACACGCCCGAGCGGAACCCACGTACCGTCAGGTCCCGAATCTCGACGTTTTCGGCGGTCGTGTAGATTGCAGCGTTCGGTCCGACCGTCGTCGTGCGGGTGATTGTGTGGCCGTTCCCGTCGAGCGTGACGTTGTCGGCCGCAATCTCGATACAGCCGAAGTTGCTGACCGGACCGGTGACGACGATATCCTTCGAGAGCTGGTACTCGCCGGACTGGTCGATGACTGTACAGGAGGAGACGTCTTGCGGGGCCGCCGAAGCTGTCCCTGCGACGGCGACGCCGGCGAACGCACCGGAGAGGACCGTCAGGACGGCGAACGTGGCCGCGATGAACTTGGATGTCATTCAGCGGTTCTGTCTGTATGTGGTGAGTGTATTGTTACCCGGAGTTTACTCTCGGTATGGAGCTCCTACCGACGACGACAGGGAGTCTGCGCGGATTCCGAGTGCTCGTCCCGTTGCCCCTCACAGCGCCAGCGGTCCGACCAGCACCCCCATCAGGTGTGCCCGCTTGACGCCGAGGCGCGGTGGCAGGAGACCGACGACACCAGCGGCCACCAGCAGTCCCACACCGACCCCGCCCGCGAACAGGAACGCGAACACGCAGAGGAGCGCGAGCACCGCCACGGAGAGTCTGGTCGGGTCGAGGTCGCCCACGAATCGCAGGTATGCCGGGCCGAGTGCGCCGACGAGGACGAACCCCGCGAGGGCGGCCCCCGCGACGGCCAGTACCGACAGCGTCAGCGAGGGAGCACTGACGGTGTCGTCGACGGCGACCAGCACACCCGTTCGGGGCGTCCCGAGGGCGAACAGCGCGAACAGCGCGAAGACGGTGTTGGCCGTGTTGACGCCGCTGGTGGCGACGACGAACCCCCGCGCGCCGTACCTCCCGGGGACGGCCGTCAGCGCCAGCGTCGCCGCTACCGCACTGGAGACGCCCGGCAGGTAGCCGACCGCGGCCCCCGAGAGCGTCCCGACGCCGCCCAAGCCGGCGACCGAGCGTCGCGACAGCGCGAGTCGTGCGTCGTCCTGTTCCGGAACGCCCGCGCCGCCCATCGCGTCGAGGAGGACGGGGACGCCGAACAGCCCCGCGAACAGCGGCATGAGCGTACTCCCGCCGAGCGGCCCCGACACGGCGAGGTCGAGCGTGAGGAGGCCGAGCGCGGCGCTCGCGCCCACAGCCAGGGTCGCCCCGGCGCGTCGCGGCCAGGTCGGTTCGGTGAGGACCATCGCGAGCGCGATACCCCCGAGGACGAGCGAGAGGTTGGCGGTGACGACGGGGTACAGTCGCGTCATCGCCATCGTGATGGGGACCGCCAGGGGCACCGCGAGCGCCACGGCGAGGACGCTCCCGAGTGCCGACAAGCGGAGCGCCTCCTCACCGCGGCCTTCGACGACGAGGCGATGGCCGGGCAGCGCGCTCGCGGCCATCGCGGGGTCGGGGACGCCAAGCGCGAGTGCGGGCACCACGTCGAGGAACGTGTGGACGACGCCCGCCGCCAGCATCGCACAGGCGACGAGCGTCGGCGGCCCCGGTGCGGCGGCCGCACCCGCCGCCAGTAGGAGCGCGACGTTGTTCGCGTGGAGGCCCGGGACGAGGCCGCTCAGCGTCCCCAGCGCGATACCGGCGAGCGTGAACCCACAGACCGCGAGGGCGAACTCCGGCGCGACGACGACCCGAGGGAGCATCGAGGCGAGGTGGTGCCGCGATGGGTCTTGAACGTTCGGAGCGGTCTCGAGAGAGAATCGCGTCGTCCGGCATCGTCCGGCGTCGTCACTGGGCGAGCGAAAAACGAAGAAGGTCTGAGTTCGACTCGAAGACGGGTGGCGTGCCGGGCAGTTAGCCGAACAGCTCGCCGAGACCCTCACCGCTGGCCTCGTCCTCCTCGTCGTCGTCGTCGTCGTCGGCTTCGGCCTCGGCCTCGTCGGCCTCGTCCTCAGCGTCGTCGGCCTCGTCCGCGGCGGCACCGCCTGCGGCCCCACCTGCGGCGGGGACGGCGGCGGCCGTCTCGATGGCCTCCTCGATGTCGACGTCCTCGAGGGCGGCGACGAGGGCCTTCACGCGGGACTCCTCGACGTCCGTACCGGCGGCTTCGAGGACCGCGGTGATGTTGTCTTCGTTGATCTCTTCGTCCGTCTCGTTCAGGATGAGTGCTGCGTAGATGTACTCCATTGTTCTAAGTTGGGTTGTTAGCCGAACATCGCGCCCATGGCGTCGGCACCGTCCTCGTCGTCGTCATCGTCGTCGGTGTCGTCGCCGTCGGCGTCGTCGGCGGATTGGTCGTCGGTCGATTCGTCCTCGGCGGTGTCCTCGTCGTCCCCTGCGGGGGCGGCGAGGTCAGCACCGCGCAGTTCCTCGGGGAGCGCCTCCTCGTCGTCGATGATGGCGGCGAGCGCGCGCATCTGGGAGTCGGCCTTCCCGACGAGGTCGTCGGCGATGGCCGGGCTCTCGACGGCGGCGGAGAGACCCACGGCACGGGCGTCGTTGGACGCCTTGCCGAGGATGAGGCCCGCGGTCTGAGCCGTCGGGTAGACGGCGTTGACCGAGACGTTGCGAGCGGCGCTGGCGGCCGCCTGCACGTCGGCGCGGTACTCGTCGAGGTCGATGGCGAGGTCCTCGGGGTCGAACAGGACGCCGTCGGAGTAGACGCCACGGAGGTCGAGGCCGACCTCCTTCGGTTCGATCTCGAGCTCGCTCAGGACGTTCGCGAGTTGCGCGCTGACCTCTTCGCCCTCTTCGAGGACGGTCGAGTCGGACAGGACCTGGATGGACCCGTCCTGGATGCGCGCGTCCGCACCGACCTGCTGGAGTTCGCCGACGAACGGACCGGGGTCGATTCCGGTGTCACCCTCGGGGATGACGATGTCGTTCGGGGCGATTTCCCCGGCGTTGATAGGCGCGGGCGTCTTCGACGCTTCCAGTTCGCGGTAGAGGCCGAACGGGTTGTCGTTCGTCCCGATGAGGCCGACCTGCCCCTCGACGAGCTCGTTGAGCTCCGAGAGGTCGGCGTCGGTCTCGTCCAGTGCGCGAATCATCAGCGTGTTCCGCGAGACCCGAAGCTGGGCGGTGCCGTGGAGGTCACGGCGCATCGCCTGAAGCTGCTTCGAGGGGATGCCGGCGAGTTTGACGACGCCGACGCTCTCGTAGCTGTCGAGGATGTCGACGATGGTGTCGACCTCCTCCTGTTTCCACTGTGGGATGACCTCGGTCTTGCGCTCGGACTCCGCGGACATTTAGGCCACCTCCACGGAGGGACCCATCGTCGTCTTCACGTAGATGGAGTCGATGTTGAGCGGGCCTTTCTCGAGGTCGGCTTCGAGTCGGCGGACGATGACGTCGATGTTGTCCGAGATCGCTTCTGCGGACATGTCGTCGGCACCGACACGCGTGTGGAACGTCCGGCGGTCCCGCGAGCGTACCTGCACCGTGTTCTTCATCCGTTCGACGACTTCGACGACGTCGTCGTCCGGCTGAAGCGGCGTCGGCATCTTCCCGCGGGGACCGAGGACGGTCCCGAGGTAACGACCGATGTCTTGCATCATGTTCGCCTCGGCGACGAAGAAGTCCGTCTCGCCGGCGAGGTCTTTCGCGGCGTCGGAGTCGTCACCGAGTTCTTCGAGGGCGTCGCCGTCGAGTACGTCGTCGGCCACGTCCTGTGCTCGAAGGGCTGTCTCACCCTCTGCGAACACGACGATACGTGTGTCTTGTCCCGTTCCGTTCGGAAGGACGATGCCTTCGTCGACACGGTTAGACGGGTCGTTGAGATCCAGATCGCGCAGGTTGATAGCGAGGTCCACGGTCTCCCGGAAGTTCCGGGCCGGGGCGTCCTCGAGTGCGCGAGAGACTGCATCCTCTATTTCCTGATCTGCCATTGTTCACCTCCGTAGTGCGCCGTGAGGCTACTACGGCGTGAAACAGGCTACGCCTGTCTCGTTTCACGTCACTAACCTCGCGGACTTAAATACGTCGAACTGGCGACGCGAGCGGGCGCTCGTGAGCGGGGTCGACGTCGCGAAAGAGGGCCGACGGACGCGGTGTCCGCGTGGTTCAGGCCGTCGAGGCGGCCGCGTCGGGTTCGGGTCGGGCCGCTTCGGCTAGCGTGCTGCGCGAGCGCAGGAGCAGGAGGCCGAAGCCGACTTTCGCGCTCAGGTCGAGCACCATGAACGCCGCCGTCTCCCAGTAGAGGGGAATCAGTTCGAGGGTGCCCTCCGTGCCGACCAGCCAGACGATAGGGTACGCGAGCCACAGCACCACGGTGAGCGTCCGCAGTTGGCCGAACAGGCGCTGGACCTGGGGGGGCTTCGTGCTCACGTCCGCCGAGAGGACGCTGTAGAGCACGTACAGGAGCACGAAGAGTGCGCCCGTCGAGATGCCCCACCAGAGGATACGGAACGTCGCGTTCGGTTCGAGCGCCGCGATGACGCCCGTCGCTATCATGAACACGTCGAGGCCGACGAGCGTCGCGATGGTGTTGCGATGCGCGCCGGCGAGCAACGCGAGGTCCAACAGGAGCAACGGCGTCGTGAATATCCAGTCGGCGTAGCGCGCCCAGTAGATAGCCAGCGGTTCGCCGCCGACCTGGACCTCGGTGAGGCCGAAGCCAGTCGCCATCAGGAGGTACATCGACGCGGCGATGGTCGTGATGAATATCGTGATGATGTAGAACTCCTGCATCTTCCGGTCGGTGACCCCCCGGCCACGGCCGACGAAGTACAGGGTTCCGAGTGTCATCCCGGCGGTGCCGATCCACAGCCAGAGAGACTCCGCTCCTACTTCAGCCATATGTACTCGGAGAGAGGCACCGACCGAGCTTATACATATCAACAATCTTAAAATAAGTCTGACAGTCGCACCGCATTACGAAACCGACTGACACGACCGGTGTTCGCTATCATCGGCCGGAGTGTTCGATGTGGAGACGGTTCGCGTACCGACACGTCTATCATCGGGGAGTGGGACCGACTCGCTAACCGAATGAGCACCGACCTCGACGACCCCATCGCGGACGCCGTGATGAGCGACTGCCCGTACCAACGCGCGACCGTCGACCGGTACCGGCCGATTCGCGGGCCGGTGTCTCGAACCCTCCTCCGACAGGCGGCTTTGCTCGTCGTGCTCGCGTCGGTGCTCCCCATCGTCGCGACCTACCCCACCTCGACGCGTACCCTCTTGTCGGCCCCGGCGGTCGAGACGTTCCCGAAGGTGTTGCTCGTCGGGGCGCTGGGCGGGGCCGTCCAGTTGCTCGCCGCCGCAGTACTCGTCTGCCTGGTCGTCGTCCGCTCGGACGTCGACACACGACGCCAGGCAGACCGTCTGGTGACGCTCGAGGACCTCGCGACGACCATCAGCCTCGGCACGGGTGGGTTCGCCATCGCGTTCTCGGTGGGCTACCTCTTCCTCGGCCACCTCGAAGACGCGTTGACGGTCGTCACCCGCGGGACGACGGACCCGTTCGCCGCCGTCGCGACGGCGACCAGTGTGGGTATCGCCGTCGACACCGTCGCCCTCGCCGCCCTCGCCGGGTCGCTGGCGTGCTGGGCGGCGAGTCGCTGGGTCGCCGCCCGCGAGCGACGGGCGCTCGACTGACGGGGTCGAGACGTCGAGCGTACGGGAGTCGCCCCGGAGAGACGGCAGTCGCTCTCGGGCCGATGAAATCGGAAAGAGAGAGCGCGATTACGCCGAGCCGAGCTGTTCGTCGAACTCGCCGTCCGCGACGCGCTGTTTGAACGTCCGGGCGTCCTCGCCTTCGATGGTCACACCGAGCGAGACGCAGGTGCCCGCGACTTCCTTCGCTGCGCCGCGCGTATCGTACGCGAGCAGGTCGGGTAGTTTCTGTTCTGCGACGGTCACGAGCTGGTCGATGGACATGTCGGCGACGAACTCCGCCTGCGGGCGACCGCTGCCCGTCTCGAAGCCGAGTTCGTCCTTGACGAGCGCCGCCGTCGGCGGCACACCGACGTCGATGTCGAAGCTCCCGTCGTCGTCGTACGTGACGGTGACGGGGACCTCGGTGCCGTCGAACGCGGCGGTCTGCTCGTTGATCTCACTGACGACTGCCTGCACGTCCACCGGCGTCGGGCCGAGCTCCGGCCCGAGCGGTGGCCCGGGGTTGGCCTGTCCGCCGGGGACGAGCACTTCGATGGTACCTCCCATATCGGCCACATTCCCCTCTCGCGGTTTTAAGAGTTGTCTTGTTGCCTTCCCCACGGTGGGGAGTCACACGCCCGAACAGGGTCACGCTCGCGACGGCAGAGTCCCACTGCTCGTGCGTGGCGAACGCCGTCACGACCGGCGACTGGCCGGAGAAGACGTGGCTGCTCAGAGGGGGACGAGACCGGTGGAAGAAGACGTGTCCGGACGGAGGAAGACGAGACCGGTCGGGAGATAGCTGCGCGTCGCGACGCCACCGACTCAGGGGAGGAAGACGCCGTGGCGAGCGAGCCAGTCGCTCGCCTCCTTGATCTCGACGGGGCTCCCGATGATGCGGACGGTGTCGTCCTGGTCGACGAACGTCAGTACGAACTCCCGCCCGAGGTCAGCGCGCAGTCCTCCCAGGGTCTCACGGGGGAGGACGATCTGCGTACTGTCACGGTACCGGACGGCGTCACTCATCGTCAGACGGTGCTCGGGCATGGCCTATTAACGTACTGAAACACGCTCACCGGGCGCTCGCCGACGCGGTATCTGTCGGTGGTAGGAATCGGTGGCGCTACGGTGCTGTTCGTGCGCCCCAACGGGCGACATCCGCCCTCCGGGGTGGGAGACGAATCAGAGGTTGACGAGCAACAGACCGACGACGACGACGATGAGAATGGCGACACCGACGACCATGAGGTCGGTGTCGAAGTAGAGGCTGAGACCGGTGTGGAGCAGGGCGACGAACGCGAGCCCGAGGAGCGCGAGGTTCTTCGCGAGGGTCCGCTTTTCCATACGGTCCGTACGACCGGCCGCCGTATAGGCGTGTGCGTGGCGGGGGGTGTCTGTGATAGGGAAGTCGTTAGTCAGCACTGCTAACGCGGACGCCTCTCAGTTCGTCGTGAGGGTCCACGGGCCGTTCGCGTCGACGTTCAGGTAGAACATTCCATCAAGACGCGCGGTCGTCGACCCTTCGAACTGGCCGATTTCGTTGAATATCGATACAGCGACGTTTGAGGGGTCGACAGGAATCGGCTCGACGATGAAGTTGCTGTCGCCCTCGTGTGTCCCCTGGAACTCCGTCGCGCCGTCGAACTCGAACGGTCCGACGAAGGTCAGTCCCTCGCCGCTGGCGTCGACTGGCAGCGACTCGGGGCTCACCTCACTCGGCTGTTCGAGCGTGACAGACCACTCGCCGTCCGCGTCGACGTTCAGGTTGTGGCCACCACTCGCGTTGACGGCTGCGACGGTCGAACCCTCCACACTACCGATGAGGTTCGTCAGCGAGACGTCTTCGTAGGACTCTCCCTCGAGCGTCACGAGCGAGGTGATGAAGTTGCTCTCGCCATCGTGAGTGAACTCCGCTGTTATCGGCCCCGGCTGGAGTTGCACGGTGTCGCTCGTCTGGGTGCCACTGCCTTCGAAGGTCTGAGGGCCGAACGACGCCGTAGCCCCGTCCGTAGTCTGGGTCTCGGTTTCAGATTCGGTCGTCGTCTCGGTCTCCTCGGTCGCTGGGGTGTCGTCGTCGGCCTCGCTTCCGACCGTTGTGGGGGGGATTACTCGTCGTATCGGTGCTAGCTCCGTCGTCTCCGGGCGTGGTCGTCGACTCCCCCTCGGAACAACCCGCGAGGACACTCGATGCGGCGAGACCAACCAGGGACAGGTACGTTCGTCGCTGCATGTGCCAATTTCGACACGACCGGCCGACATTAAACCCCTTGGTATAGAAACACGATTGCTCCACGACGACAATCGGGCTCATTCATCCAACATGGACACTATGCAATTTCGACAGGTTCGGGGACTACTCGGAGTTTTCTTTCCAGCAGCGCATCTGTGTCGGTCCTGCCACGGAAGGACACCCTTTTCGTACCCGGTGGCCGAAGTCAGGGCAATGGGACTTGAGGAGGATATCGACGCCATCGAGGAGGAGATAGCCAACACTCCGTACAACAAGTCCACCGAGGCGCACATCGGTCGGCTGAAGTCGAAGCTCGCACAGAAAAAGGAGAAGCTCCAGAACCAGTCGTCGGCGGGCGGCGGACAGGGGTACGCCGTCGAGAAGACCGGCGACGCCACCGTCGCGCTGGTGGGCTTTCCCTCCGTGGGCAAGTCGACGCTGCTCAACGCGTTGACCAACGCCGAGAGCGAGGTCGGCTCCTACGAGTTCACGACGCTCGACGTCAACCCCGGGATGCTCCAGTACCGCGGCGCGAACATCCAACTGCTCGACGTGCCGGGACTCATCGAGGGCGCGGCCGACGGGCGCGGTGGTGGCCGGGAGGTGCTGTCGGTCGTCCGGACCGCGGACCTCGTGTTGTTCGTCCTCTCGGTGTTCGAGATCGACCAGTACGACCGCCTGCGCGAGGAGCTGTACAACAACAAGATCCGTCTGGACAGTCGCCCCGCGAGTGTCAGCGTCTCGAAGAACATCAAAGGCGGGCTGAAGGTGACGACCAGCGGCGACGTCGGACTCGACGAGAGCACTATCAAGGAGGTGCTCCGGGAGTACGACTACATCAACGCCGACGTCACCGTCCGCGAGGAGCTGACCATCGACCGCCTGGTGGACGCGCTGATGGACAACCGCGTCTACCTCCCCTCGCTCGTCTCGGTGAACAAGGCCGACCTCATCGAACCGGACTACCTGGAGACGGTCAACGACCAGCTCAGAGACCGGGACATCGACCCCGAGACGGCGGTGTTCATCAGCGCCGAGAAGGAGAAGGGACTCGACTCGCTCAAGGAGTCCATCTGGGAGTCGCTGGGTCTCATCCGTATCTACATGGACAAGCCCGGCCGCGGCGTCGACTACGAGGAACCGATGGTGGTGCGGCGAGGCGACAGCACCATCGACGACGTGCTCGACAAACTCGGGAGCGACTTCCGCCAGCGGTTCCGGTTCGCACGCGTCTCCGGGCCGAGCGCGAAACACGACGAACAGCAGGTCGGGATGGACCACGAACTGCAGGACGAGGACGTGTTGCGACTCATCATGCGGCGGTAGTCGTGGCCGAGGACTCCTCGACGGTCGCGAAACCGAGTAATTCTCGCGTGCGCGTAGCCCGACGACGCGAAGCAGTTCGACGGTTCGCCGTCGTCCTCGCGCTGGGACTGGTTCCGTGGACGGTCGTCGCCGGCCGCGACCTGACGTTCGTGTTCCCGTTCGGGTTGCTCAACGACGACCCCTGGTTTCTCGTCACCGTACCGGAGTACCTCCAGTACTCTCGATACGGGCGAGCGGCGGCCATCGACTCGTGGCTCGTGGGGGCGGGCGTCTACACCGGCGCACTCGTGAGTGCGCTCGCGGGTCTGAGCGGGTGGGACGACCGTCGCCTGACCGGTGGGTTGCTCGTCGTCGCCGGCGTGAGTCAGTTCCCGCTCGCCCAGTGGTTCTCGCTGCGCCCCGGAATCGTGGCGGTGCCCGTCGGGAGCGTCCTGTTGCTCGTCGCCGCGTGGTGGCACTACTGGCCGGCGTACCGCGAGTGGGTCGCCGAACGCGTCGAGTGAGTCGGGAGCAGACCGGGGGACCCCCGAGAAGATTGGCGGGAAAGGTGGGTGCTATCGGGGGGCGTCGCCGGTTCCACCAACGTTTATCGCTCGCCCGCGAGTGTACACCACCGTGAACGCGATTCTCGACCACACGATGATGCGCGTCGAAGATTTGGACGCCGCACTGGAGTTCTACACCGAGGCCATCGGCTACGAGGAGAAGGGTCGCTGGGAGGCCGACACCTTCACGAACGTCTTCCTCGGCCCCGAAGAGATGCACGAGGAGGGCGCACTGCTCGAACTCACCTACAACCACGACGGGCGTTCGTACGAGATGGGCGACGCCTGGGGGCACATCGCCGTTCGCGTCCCCGAAGACGGTCTGCAGGACGCCTACGAGGAACTCATGGACGCCGGCGTCGAGGACTACCGCGACCCCGAGTCCTGTGACGACCGGTACGCGTTCGTCAAGGACCCCGACGGCCACGAGATCGAACTCGTCAAACGCGACCACGGCGCGAAGTGGAGCCTCGACCACACGATGGTGCGCGTCGAGGACGCCGACGCCGCCCTCGGCTGGTACGCGCGCAAACTCGAGTACGAACCGACCGGCCGCTGGGAGTCCGACACGTTCGCGAACTACTTCGCGAAGCCGAAGGACGCGGCCGAGGAGGCGATGAGCGTCGAGTTGACGTACAACTACGACGGGCGTTCGTACGAGATGGGCGACGCGTGGGGGCACGTCGCCGTCCGGGTCGACGACCTCGACGACGCCTGGGAGACCGTGATGGAACGCGAGGCCGAGGACTACCGCGACCCAGAGTCCTGCGACAACAACTACGCGTTCACGAAGACCAACGACGGCCACGAGGTCGAACTGGTCACCCGATAGTCGTCGGCGACTGCCAGCACTCGCCTTCTCCTCGACTCGCAACTCGCCTCGTCCCCGGAGGGCGTCGGGACCGAGCGCGCGCGAGCGTTCGTCGCCTCGCGAACACGTCATCGTATATAAACACACATCGTTTCGGCGGGTCGGACGGCGAGAGTTACTCGCCACGAGAGTAACCCACCGCGCCGGCTTTCGGGGGTCTACCCCCACTCTGTAATTTTGCAGACAGTTAACGAACCCGACCGATTTCGGCCGTCTGAGCGGTGTTCGTCTGACGACCGTCCGCCGCTCGGACGACATAGCCACAAAGCGTATATCCCCCACATTCGGCAGTGAGAGCCGTTCACACGCGTCTGACATCACCAGAAAGCATTTATAACACCGAGCGTTCGTTTGCGATGTACCCCTACCCATGGTGACAGTACGAAGTACCGACCAATCTGGTGGCCATCTGGTCATCGGTCGGGGACCGTGCTAGACCCGACAGGTACGATAACCATGACAGGAAACAACAAGGTTCGCAGCATCTTCCTCGCTGCGCTGATGGTCTTCTCCGTCTTCGGCGGGGCTATCGCGCTGACGGGCGGTGTCGCGGCCCAGAGTGCTGCCAATGAGGAATTGGTCGACGGCGACGTCGTCTTCATTGGGCAGACGGTAACGTATGACAACGAAGGCGACGAGCCTGGTTACACCCTCGTCGACTCCGACGGCCAGCTGGTCAAGGAGTACGGCTCGGGTGAGATCACGCTCAACATCGACGGTGAGCTGATCACCGAAGGTTCCTACACGCTCCGCGTGCAGGGCACCGACACGGAGATCGACTTCACGGTCTCGACGCAGACCATCTCGGCGACGTTCGACGGTGAGGACGCCCTCGAAACGACGTCCAACCGTGGTTCCTACCGCGTGACCATCTCGTCGGGCGACCTCCCGAGCGACGTCTCCGTTTCGGAAATCTTCTCCGACTCGGACGTTGACGGCGACTCGACGAACGGTTTCCAGGTCGACGTCCCGACCGACGGTAGCCTCGACCTCGTCGACACGCTCCCCGATGGCCTCGAGGAGGGCGAGACGTACGACTTCAACATCGAAGTCGTCGACACTGAAGCGACGGCATCCGCCTCGCTCGGTGTCGGTGTCACGCCTGACTCCGGTGCGACGTTCACCCAGTCGGCCTACACGGGCGTGCGCGGTGACGTCGTGGAGATCCCCGTCAACATCACGAACGTTGGCAGCTCCAGCACCGTCACGGTCACCGTCGGGTCCGAGGACGTGAACTACGAGGCAGAACTGGAAGTCTCCGACGGCAACGGTGACGACCAGGTCGTCATCCTCTTCAACACCTACAACACCCTCGACAACGGCGAGAGCGCGTTCAGCGCTGCCGCATCGGGTGAGGACAGTGTGAACGTCGTTGGTGACGAGCCTTCGCTCGACAACATCCTCTCCGCGGACGCCGCGTACGACCTTGAGACGCGCATCGACGACGACCTGTCGGACGTCGCAGTCCTCGCGCTGAACGAGGGCTCCATCGACTCGTTCGACATCTCGACGGCTCCGTCCGCGGAGTCCTTCGGCTCGTCGACCACCGTTAGCGCAGTCGAGAACGTCTCGACGGACACCGGTATGGTCGCCTCGGAAGACTACATCGTCCACCGCCTCGAGGCCGACGGCATCTTCGGTGCCGTCGAGTCCGCGGGTGGTTTCGGTGACTTCATCGACAGCGACGACGTTACGCTCGAAATCTCCGAGACGACGGCTAACGTCAACGACAACACGGACTCGGTCGAGCTCAGCTCGAGCGACGTCCAGTTCGTCACCGACGGCGAGGGTGTCTCCTACGTCGTCGTGAGCTCCGATGTCCTCGGTGAGGACATCGCAACCGGTCAGGAACTCGAGACCTCGCTGACGCTCGGGGCGGACACGAACCTCGTCGCTGAGGAGACGACCCTCAACGACACGTTCGACTACGTCCCGCGCACGGCCGAGTTCAACACTGAAGAGATCGACGACACGGACACCATCGTTGTCCGCGCAGAGCAGAACGCGACCATCTCGGGCGAGAGCTCGGTCGCACCCGGTACCGAATTCAACTTCAACGTTCGCTCGACGACCCGCGACGAGCCCTTCCTCGAGCCAGGTCAGGCAACGGTCCAGGAAGACGGCACGTTCGCAGTCGAGTTCGACTTCTCGGGCGTTGCCCCCAACACGACGTTCGAAGCGTCGCTGACGGGTGCAGACCTGATGAACGTTAACGACGTCACGGACGTCCCCGGTGTCATCGAGGCACCGCGCACGGCCTCCGTGAGCATCGAGGACCAGGAGACCGACGGTTCGTCCGTCGTCGTCGCCAGCGCTGAGCTGTCGGACGGTGGCTTCATCACCATCCACGACGCGACGCTGGTCGACGAGGGCGACGCCCTCGGCTCCGTCCGCGGCACCTCCGACTACCTCGAATCGGGTTCGCAGTCGGACGTCGAGATCTCCCTCGACGAACCGTACGAGGAGGACGGCACGGCCATCGCCATGCCCCACCTCGACACGAACGGTAACGAGGAGTACGACTTCGTCACGTCCAACGGGTCGGACGACCTGCCGTACACCTCGAACGGCTCGGCTGTCACTGACAGCGCAGAGCTGACCGTCTCGAACAACACGACCGGCAGCGCGTCGGTCACCATCGAGGACCAGACCACGAACGGTCAGTACGTCGTCGTCGCCGAGGCTGCCCTCCCTGAGGGTGGCTTCGTCACGATCCACGACGGCACGCTCCTCGACGGTGCAACGTTCGAGTCCGTCCGCGGTACGTCCGAGTACCTCGACGGTAACGCGACGGACGTCAACATCACGCTCGACACGCCGTACACCGAGGACGGCACCGTGATCGCGATGCCCCACCAGGACACGAACGGCAACGAGGCCTACGACTTCGTCAGCAGTGACGGCGAGGACGACGGCCCGTACACGTCCGGTGACGGCGGTGCGGCAGTCACCGACGACGCGCAGCTGACCGTTGGCTCGGGCAACGAGTCCACCGACACCGGCACGGAGCCGACGCCCGGCAACGAGACGACGACGTCGGACGACCCGACCACGGGCACGACCGACGCTCCCGTCACCGACGAGCAGACCGGCACCACGCCCGGTGACGACGGTGGCCAGCCCGGCTTCGGTATCGTCGTCGCGCTCATCGCGCTCGTCGCCGCCGCACTGCTCGCAGTGCGCCGCGACAACTAAGCCGTAACACAACCGGACCTCGCTCCGGTCATCCGCGATACCTTTCTTTCGGACGCTACACCACCCAGCGACAGCCACGTCCGCGTGTTCGTCGTCGGATGGTGGAAGATACTTACCCGTCGTCGCCGACCGGGTGGTATGGACGTCCCGAGTGGCCTCGACGTCGACCTCGACCGGCGGCGCGTGTTGCGCCTGCTCGGCGGGAGCGTCGGTGCGCTCGCGGGCTTCAAAGCAATCGACAACGTCGTCCTCGGCTACGGCGTGCTCGTCGGGACGAACCTCACCGAACAGGACCTCGACGCCGTCGCCGGTGCGAGCTTCGGCCCGCAAGCCGACGCCGTCACCCTCGACGACGCGACCCTCCGGTTCGACGACGACACCATCACTGTCGAGTCCTCCCGGGGGACCGACACGCTCGACGCGACCGACCGCGAACGAGCACGTCGTCTCGACGAGGACCACGCCCTCGACGGGGCGCTCGTTCGGACCGTCGAGGACCAGCGGGCGTTCGCTGAGGACGCGGTCGGCTTCGAGTTCTCGACGCTGGAGGCGTTCTTCGAGCGGACGCGGAACGGGGACACCCGCCCCGAGACCGTCGAGCGCTGTCGCGGGCCGTTCTTCCGGGACGTCGAACCGGCGACCGTCGAGCGGTTCACCGAGGCCGACCCCGCCGACCCCGAGGCGACGGTCCACGGGTTGACCGACGGGTTCCGGCGCTACGCGGACTACGACGTCCCGCGATACCTCGCGGGGTCGGTCGAGGACAACGTGCTGTTCGGGGCCGCCGACCTGCGGGCGGGGTTCGAAGACCCCGTCGACTTCGAGTCCCTGCTGGCGGCCGGCGAGACCGGGATGTTCTGTTACGAGTTCGTCTGGCGGTCGATGGAGGCGTTCCACGCCGTGCCCGCCCGCGAGCAGACGGTGCCGGTCGTCTCGGCGCACGTCTTCGACGCCCGGCACAAGCACGTCTACACCGCACTCGCCAGCGTGCTCCGGGAGGACGGCGAACTGGTCGTCCCGACGACGTTCGTCGACTACACCCACACGACGATGTACGACGACTTCTTACTCCGTGGCGTGATGGGTGAGGGACTCGAAGCGTACAACACGCGCCACAGGGCGACGCGAATCCGGTGGTACTGACCGCGCGCACGACCACAGGAGACTTACCCGTACGGCACGCAGACCATCTCGTTCGATATGGCATCACCGACAACCGACCTGCTGGCGTGGCTCGTCGTCGGACTGTTCGCGAGCGGGTCGCTCCTCGCGACCGTCGATCGCCGCGCGGGTCGGGCCGTCAGTGTCGCCGCGTGGGTCGTCTTCGCCGGCTTCTGGGCGGTGCTCGTCCCCCACTTCGCGTTCGTCGCCCAGAGCGCCATCGAGGGGGTCGCCGCCGCCGTCGCCGTTCCGGGCTGTCTGTACGCGGGCTACCTCCTCGCGCGCGGTCGGGACTCGCTGTTCGTCCTCACGCGCGCCGTCGCGGTCATGGGTCTCGTCTACCTGCCGTTCCTGACGGTGACCGGGCTCAGAGAGTGGCTCATCCTGACCGTCGCCCAGCAGACCGAGTGGGGTATCAACCTGCTGGGGTACCATCCCGAGCGCATCACCGGCCACGGCGAGTTCGAGTCGCTGTTCGTCTTCCGCCGCCACGGACTGGTCAACACGACGCGCATCGTCCTGATGTGCACCGGCATCGGGAGCATGACCATCTTCGCGGGCCTCATCGCCGCCGTCGACGCGCCGCTGACTCGCAAACTCCAGGCCGCGGCGGTCTCCATCCCGGTCATCTGGGTGCTCAACATCGTCCGGAACGTGTTCATCGCCGTCGCGTTCGGCGACCAGTGGTTCCAGTGGCTCCACGGCCCCGCCGACGCCCTGTTCGCGCTGAAGGGGCCGGAGATGGCGTCGTTCTACGTCGCCGACCGCGTCCTCGCGCAGTCGGCCTCCGTGGTCGTGCTCGTCGCTATCCTCTGGCTGGTCGTCAAGTACCTGCCCGAGTTGCTCGTCGTCGTCGAGGACGTGCTGTACATCCTCACGCGCCGCGAGTACGACCTGGCCAGCGCCTTCGACGTCGACCTCCCGGAGACCGACCCGGTCGTCGCGGACTGACCGCTCATGGTTCCGCTCGCCCTCTCCGCGCTGTTCACCCTCGCCACTTCGCTCACCCTCCCCGCACAGGTCGCACGTCCCGCTTCACTCGGCGCTCTCGACGTTCTCTCACTCGCGGCACTCGGCCAGGCCAGCGGTAGCCCCGTGTCGGCCGTCGTCGACGCGTTCGCGGCGCTCGGAACGTTCGCCGACCCGCTCGCGTGGCTGGTCGTCGGGACGTTCCTCACTGCGGCGGTCCTCGACGTCGCCGACCGCGCCCAAGCGCGCCCGCTCGCGGTTGTCGGCTGGGTACTGTTCGCGCTGTTCTGGCTGACGCTCGTCCACCACTTCGTCGTCGTCCAGAAGAGCATCGTCGAGGGGCTGGGAGTCGTCGTCGCCGTCCCGGCGTGTCTGTACGCGGGCTACCTCCTCGCCCGTGGGCGAGAGTCGCTGATGGTGCTCTCCAGGGCGGTCGGCGTGATGGGGCTGGTGTTCTTCCCCGTCCAGAGTATCGACCCGCTCCGGGAGTTCCTCATCGAGACCGTCACCCACCAGACGGAGTTCGCGATGGGGCTGGTCGGCCAGACCGCACCCGCGGACTTCTCGGTCGTCAGCGGGACGACCGCCGAGCCGCCACAACCGGACTACCGCAACACCTTCGAGTTCTACCAGGGCGACCACCGCATCACCTACACTATCCTCATCGCGTGTACGGGGCTCGGGAGCATGGCCATCTTCGCGGGAGCCATCCTCGCGGTCCGTGCGCCCATCGACCGCAAACTCCGCGCGCTGGCGGTGAGCATCCCCGTCATCTACCTGCTCAACGTCGTCCGGAACGTGTTCATCGGCCTCTCGTTCGGCCAGAGCCGCCTCCAAGTGTTCCCGGGGCTCGTGATGGACCTATTCGGGACGAACGACCCCTACATGGTGTCGTACTACGTCGCCGACCGCATCCTCGCACAGTTCGGGTCGGTGCTCGCACTCGTCGCCATCACGTGGTTCGTCGTCCGCGAACTCCCGGAGATCGCCGTCATCCTCGACGACGCGCTGTTCATGCTGACCGGCACGGAGTACGACCTGGCGGCGTCGCTCGGTGCCGAGGGGATCGACGGCCAATCTGTGCCCACCGGGACGGGCGACCGGCCGATGGACTGAGTCCCTGCCGTAGACCGAGGCTCGGCCGCGCTTCGGGCCGTCTCAGACCGTGTGTTCATCGACGAGCGCCGCGGGCGCGCCGGCGAGTTCTCTGAGCGCGTCGGCTTCGAGCAGGTGCAGGTCGCCGGGGACGACCAGCAGGTGCAGCGGATCGCCGAACGAACGCTCGGCGAGCGCGCTCAGGCTGTCGGCAACGACCAGCGGGTCGGGGCTGCCGGCGCGACAGACCGCTACACCGAGGGTCTCGGGGAGGGCCTCGCTCAACAGTTCGGCGGCGTAGTCGGCGGGCATGAACTCCTCCAGTTCCCGCTCGTCGGTCGCGAGGTCGGCGTTGCGCCGGTCGGTCGAACTCCCCTTCACCTTGATGTCGAGGAAGACGAGCGTGTGCAGGCCTCGCTCGCGGTTGTCCGCGATGGTGTCCAGCACGCTCCCGGGGACGCCGTCGCTGGCGTGGACGAACGGGAACGGCAGCGTCGTCGCCTTCCCGAAGCGGTAGTTCTGGAGGCCCGTCAGCGAGGAGGCGGCGGCCTCGGCGGTCGTCCCGTGGACGACGCGCGTGTCGATGCCGCGCTCTTCGGCGCGCATCCGCAGGTCGACGTGGGTCGTCGAGATCATCGTGTCGCCGGCGGTGAGGAAGACGACGTCCGCGTCCGCGGCGGCGTCGAGGATGGGGTCGGGGTCCTGTTCGACGCCCGCGCGGTCCCGGACCTCGATGGCGCAGTCGTGGAACGCCTCCAGTTCGTCCAGCGAGCTTCCCATCAGTCGGGAGGTGTAGAACTCGGCGAACACACGGTCGGCCCCACGAAGCGTCTCACGGCCCTCGACGGTGACCGAGCGTTCGTCCCAGAGACCGAGTCCGACGAAACTGAGCATACCCGCAGTGGTCGGGCCGCGGGCTTAACGGCGTGGACTCGTCGTCGAGGTGCTCGGGCCGACGAAGCGTCACGCTTAGCCCGCCGCCCTCGCGAAGTGAGGTATGGAAGTTCCGTGTGTCCGCGTCCGTCCCCAGGAGGGGGAGACGACGCGGAGCGCCCTCGCCGCCCGCGACCTCGTCGACGACGACCACGAGATAACCGTCGCAGACGGCTGGCTGTACGTCCCCGTCGACGACGGCGAGGCGGCCGAGCGAGAGGGCTACACGGTCGTCGCCCACGACGTTCCACCGCGCCGCGGGCAGGTGATGCCCGCGGACATCCTTGGCGAGGAACCGAGCTACGAGCGACTGGGCGATATCGCCATCCTTGACATCGAGGACGCCGAGGCGGCGCGCGCCGTCGCCGACGCCATCGTCGAGAGCGACCTCCCCATCGACAGCGTCGTCAACCGCGCCTCGAAGGTGAAAGGCGAACTCCGAGTTCGGGACTGGGACGTCCTCGTCGGCGACACGCGGACGGTCCACCGCGAGTACGGCTTCGAGTACGCGCTGGACCTCGCGTCGGTGTACTTCTCGCCCCGACTCGCCACCGAGCGCCACCGCGTCGCCGAACAGGTCGAGTCCGGCGAACGGGCGTTCGACATGTTCGCCGGCGTCGGACCGTTCGTAATCCCGTTCGCCGCTCGCGGTGCGACCTGTGTGGGGGCGGACCTCAACGAGGCGGCCGTCGAGTTCCTCCGGGAGAACGCCGAGCGCAACGGCGTCGCCGACCGCGTCACGGCCGTCGCGGGCGACGTCCGCGAGGTCGCCACGGAGTACGAGGGGTGGGCGGACCGACTGGTGATGAACCTCCCGCACAGCGCCGACGCCTTCCTCGACACCGCTGTGACGCTCGCGGGCGACGACTGCACGCTCCACTACTACGACATCCAGCACGACGAGGACCCGTTCGGCCCCGGCGAGCGTGCCATCCGGGACGCCGCCGAACCCGAGTACACCGTCCGCGTCGAGACCCGACGCCTCGTGCGGTCGTACGCGCCACACGAGGAGAACGTCTGTCTGGACGTGCGACTCACGCGCTGAGGAACGACGGTCGAGGCGTGACGCCCCGGGAGTGACGAGGAGGTCGGGTGGTCGTGGCTACGGTTTCCAGCGGAGTTCGACCGCGACGGTCTCGCGGTCGCCCCGCAACAGCGAGGTGCGTTCGGAGACGCTGATGTCGTAGGTGAGGCTGTCGGCGGGCGAGAGGGCGACCCGTTTGTTCCCGACCCGGATGTTGCCGGTCCCCTCGCGAATCTCGGCGGCGAGTGCTTCCAGTCGGTCGGCCGCCTCTTCGCGCGACAGCGTCGTCTTGTCCTGCAGTTTCTCCGCCATACCCCTCCCGACGAGTGGACGAGGGATAAGAGTGTGACCCTGAACTCGCAAGCGAAGCGGCGAGTCAACGGCTGACGAACGTAGCTGGTTTCAGTACACTTATAAACAATGAGCGGCGATTTCGATGAAATGTCGTGTTTCCGCCGAATCGATGGTGCGGCCAGTACGGCCGTCGTCGAGGCGGTCGCGTCCGCTGAAGGGGTTCCCCCACGGACGCTCGACCCGCTCTACGACACCATCGACCCGGACGCGCTCGACGCGCTCGTCTCCGACGCCGGTCCGGTCCGAATCCGCTTCAGCTACGAGGGCCACACCGTCACCGTCCACGGCGACGGCCGCCTCGAACTCGAAGAGACGGCCGCGACGACGGTGACCGACGCCGACCCGAGCGCGGCTTCGGACTGAGTCGACCGACCCCACGGGAGTAGATTCTCCAGGCCTCGGTCTCGGAGCCACAGCGCCGTCGCGAGCGGCTCCTCAAACACCCTCGTTCGGCCTCGTGAGCGACGCTGCCAGCCTCTCGAAGCGTGGTATGACATAACAACTCACGAAGGGTTTAGGCGCGCCAAACTCCTAGACGGAACTGTCATGAGGAAACGGGAGTTGGTCCACTTTCACGCGTTGCTCGACCGGATTCGATGGTTCGTCGGTGAGCGCGAAGGCCTCTCCGACGACGCCCACGAGCGGTACGACGAACTCGACGTCGCACCCACGGCGGTCTACCGGTCGAAACAGGCCCACGAAGACGCCGTCGTCACGCTCACGGAGTCACTCGCCGACGCCGTCGACACCGACACCGTCGAGACCGGCATAACCGACGCCGAAGCGGTCACGACCCCCACCGACGAGACGGACGGTCACGGCGACGACGACCCGAGGGAGGACCGTCACGCCCACGACGACCGGCCCGCGAGCGCCCACAGCGACTGAGTCGATGGCCGGTGTCGGCGGAGATACACGTAGCCATTCTTAAGTATCCCGTCACCGTGGCGATTGCCATGGACGGAGCCGACCGGTTTTTCCTGTTCGTCGCGCTGCTCATCTTCGCACTCATCGTCGCCGGCGTCGCACTCAGCCTGCTCTGAAGTCGGTGCCCCGAGCGGACCGCGAGCGGGCGATTCCGTCGCCGAGCGTGCGCCCCGTCACGCAGGGGCACTGCGGGGTCACTCCGCAACCCTTATGCTTCAGTTGCCACCAGTATCTGATACACCGCGCCGGTGTAGCTCAGCTGGCAGAGCGATTCCTTCGTAAGGAATAGGTCGAGGGTTCAAATCCCCCCACCGGCTTAACTCCTGAAGTTCAAAGCCCCGAAAGACATTTATCCGTAACGTCCGGGGCGCGTTCTGGTTTCGAAACCACAGTTCAAGGAGGTCGAGCGGCGTGATCGACCGAGACCGCATCGAGCGGTACCTCGTTGGTCACCCAGATGCCTCAGTTGCTGAGGTCCTCGGGGCACTCGAACTCCCTCCCAGCGAAGCTGGGGTTGTCGAGGACCTCGTCGGGGACGATGAAGGGGAGACCGCTATAACTACCGGCCAGATTCCGGTCGACGAGCAGTGCTGTCTCCCACGCTGCCACCAACCGCGCGTCAACCCCCATGCGAATAGTCTGTGCGAGGACCACCACCCAGGTGACACGACCCGTGGTGGTGATGGCTCACTCGACGACTTCGCTAGTCACGACGGCGACGACGGGTCAACGGAACCGTCGGCTGCTCGGCTCGCCGAGGCCGCAGCCGTTGCCGGCCACGAACCCACCGGCGATGTCGACGAGAATGAGGGTGATCTCGAAGCTGCGGCGGTCGATCAGCTGACCGCACCAACAGACGACGAGGATGTAGACTTCCTCGCTGCAGCGATGGGTGACCCAGACGCGAGCGCAGCGTACGCGAGCGACGTCGACGACGAGTCAGACCCGATGCCGACTGCGGGCGGGAGTTCTCGCCCGGTCGGCGTTCTCCCCATCGCCCAACTCGACGCGCTCCCACCGGAGGAGCGGCGACGTCTGGCCCACAAACGGGGACTCTACTGGCCATCGACTGACGAAGTGCGCGAACGGCTCTCCGAGACGCTCCACGAGGTGATGCGCCACGAGGACGACCGCGTCATCGACGCCCCGACGAGTGCCGGGAAGTCCTACACCGTCGCGACGACCAACTGGGGCTCACTGGAGTTCGAAGACGTCACCGGCGACCGCTCGGTCATCCACCTCTCGAAGACTCGTGATGCTCGCGACGAAGCGATTCGGGCAGCCCGGTCGGTCGACAACGACCACTTCGTCCTTCGCGCCCGCCACGAGGCTTGCCCCGTTGCGGGCGGCCAGTACGACCCACCAGAGAACCCCGAGAAAGACGTCGACTACACGCCACTCACCGTTGACGGGAAACCCGTCTCCGACTGGATTGGCATGATGTGCGACGGACGGGGCCTCCCGTTCAGCGCAGTCCACGACCGAGTCACCGCCGTCCTCGACCAGGACGTCCACAAGCTGCCGTGCTGTCGGGGGGAACCAGACGAGGACTTCCCGACGATGAAGCCCGGCTCGAAGGGTTGTGACGCACTCAAGCAGTGGGACCGCTTCCGTGAGGGTGACCACGATCTTGTCTTCGCGACCCACAACTTCGCGCACGTCCCGGGGGTGCGAACCGAGACCAACGTGGTGTTCGACGAGGAGCCGGACTTCGCCGCCGACCTCTCGACCGACCGTGTTCGACGGGCAGTGACCGCGTTCCTCCAGCGGTCCGCTGGCGACCGGATGGACGCGGCGTTACTCACCTACGAGGACCTCGTCCACGTCGCCCGTCACGGAATCGGCGCAGGGACCGCCGGTGACCAGGACGACACTCGTGAGGTCATCGAGGAGCAGCTTGCGTTTGAGCCTGATCTGGAGTGGTTCTTCGAGGTTGGTGACGCCCATACGCTCGCCCCGGCGCTCGCGAGGGCCATCTACTATGCCGAGGACCGGGCCAACGGTCGGCGCGTCGGCAAGACGCGCTACCAGCCACCGCGGTTAGACCAGAACGCTCGCGAGGAAGAGGGATGGAACGCGTCATGGGTGACGGTGGTCCTCGACGACTCCAACGAGATCCGCCGGGTCCGGACAACGCCCGACCTCGAAGTGGCCCGCAGCGTCGTCGGCCTCGACGCTCACCCTGCACTCCCGGTGTGGCAAGCGAACACCCTCCCGCACATGCACAAGAAGACAGTCCTCGAACGCGAGGAGCGTCAGCTGTGGCGGCGCTACGAACGTGGCCTCCGCGTCGTCCAGGTCGGTGAGCACACCCACCCGCTCGCCAGTGGTGAGTACTTCAGCTGGGACGCCACCCACGCGCTGGTCGACCAGTTGTGCCAAGAGTTCGGCGAGGAATTCTCGACGGCCATCACGGCGTCCAGCGTCGAGTCCGACCTGGAGGACATCATGGTTGACGTCGGGATCGAGGAGCCCCAGACGATGCACTACGGCGAGGAGAAATCGAGGAACGACTTCGGCGACGAACCGGTCGGGTTCGTCAACGGCTGCATTGACCCCGGTGACGACTTCGTCGTCGACCTCCTCGCCGAACTCGACCTGGACGCCACACCGGAGCGCTCGGAGACGGAGTGCGACTACTGCGGGGGCGACGGCTGCCCGGAGTGTGACGGCACGGGTCGCAAGCGCGCCCACGGTCGGGGATTCGAAGGCAGTGATGCGGACACCGCCGCCGAGATCCTCGCGTCCGTCCGGGAGAACCACACCGCCCAGGCAGCGGGTCGGTGGGCTCGCAACCCCGACGATCCCTCGTCGACGGCCACGGTGTTCGTCCGCACCGATGCGATGCCGGTCGGATTCGCCGACGTCCAGGTCCCGGGCGTCGAGTGGATCTGGACCGAGAAGCAGCGTCGCATCGTTGAGGCCGTTCGCAGTGCGTCGGGACAGGTGACCGCTCGCGAGGTCGCTGACCAGACCGGCGTCTCGAAACGTCACGTCCTCGACGTACTCGACCGCCTCGCCGACCACGGTACTGTCGTCGGCGTTCCCAACGAAGGGCCGAACGGGGCGACGCTGTATGCCGAGAACGGCGTTCCACACTCTGGGGTCGTTGACCTCGACAGTCGCGAAGAGCCACGTACGGGAGTTACCAGTACGTGGTCCCTCGTGATTCGCGAACCGTCCCTGTCTGGGGTGGGGGAGGTTGTGGGTGATACGTCCCCAGAGGTCCGTGATTCCGACTCGTCAGACGAGGCTGCGATTTCAGGTGGGGGTGAACCGCCCGAGTAGCTGCTCTCGAACGGTTGCGATTCGCTCGTCGAACAGTCGCTGCTATACCTTTCTCACAAATTGCCGGGATTGTTAGACAGAGAGCGTGGGTCTACCACTTGGTTGTCTAGCGGTGAACCAATCCACAGCAGAACTAACTGGCGCTGTCACGTCTGCATAGAAGAAGCCATCGGACAGCGTCAATGGGCTGTCAGAGGCACTACGTCGGCTGCCCGATGGCCGGACACACCTGCAGGACGTGCCGGTACTCTTCCACCTTCACGGTGTCCTCCGATTTTCGAAGGGTGTGTGTCCACTTCACAGTGCAGCCTTGGAATGTATAAATATTCTAGTTATTCTTCTAGGTTTACGAATGTCTGACAAGTGTAGAATTATAAACATCCTAGGAATCGACCTGATACACTCGCGGCACGTGTCTAACAGCTGAGTCACACCACTTCGGGGTGAAAGAAAGGTCCAACAAACGCTACAGAGGACGCTCTCTTGTCTATATCCACAATACGTAAATATTGTGTACAGGAAACTTATACGTGACAAATCCTCAGATGCTATTGCTGGCATGAGTGACCTAACAGCCCGCAATGAGTCCGATTCGTGGCTCACCATCGGTCTCGAAACGACCGCCGACGTCGTTGCACAGCTCCCCCCAAGCGCCAAACTGGTGCTGTCATACCTTCGGGACAACGGCCCGTGCAGTCGGGCGGAGACAGAAGACGACCTGTGCCTTCCGACGTCGACGACGAAACACGCATTGACGGAACTGAAAGATGAGGACCTCGTCGAGGATCGACCGTCGATGGAGGACGGTCGGGTCACCGTCTACAACATCGTCGCCGGTGTTGCTGAGGACGTCGAGTCCCCTACCGTTGCGTAATCTTCGGCCAATTATCGGCTGAACCCATGACTGTATATGGTGATACTCCTTGGTGACTGGCAAGACCGCCAGGAAGCCACCGAACGGTGGTGTCCTTTTCAGCAATCGCTGTCTCCAGCGTCATCGTGCCCAATCACTCACTCGCCGCCGACGAGGGCCTGCGTGTCCCGTCGGACCCGACTCGCGTCTTCAAGTGCGTGGTCGCGTCGAACGACCTCGTCTGCCAGGAGTGCTACCGCCGGCTCGTCCAGCGCGAGGCGTTCGACCACGAGACCGGCTACTCCAACCGCGACATCCTCGCGTTCGTCGACGAGGAGATCCCCGAGGAGTCGACGCGGTTCGATATCCTCGACCGGGAGTACTACCTTCGTGAGCGTATCGCCGACCGGCTCGAACGCGCAACGAGCGAGCACGGGACGACGGCTGCCTGTTGGAACTGCGGAACGACGTCACCGCGACGATCTCCACCGACCCGGTCAGCAGTTGAGGCCCGGCGGGCGGCGACTGGGTTGACCGTCACGCTCGACGAGTACGGCGTCGATCACGACTGGGTCCGCCTCGTCGACGAAGTTGAGGAGCTGAAGAGGACACCACGGTACGCCGGGAACGACTTCGAGACGTTCCGGGCGGCGGTCGCGGCTTCCATCGGCGCGGTCCATCGCTGATCACTCGCCATTCATGATTCCAATCGAGACCCCTTCCGGAGAGATACGACTGGCCGAGCTCGTCGATTCGCACACCGAGGCAACCATCGCGAGCGTCGAGCAGATTTACCACGTCGTCGTTGACGGAGTTCGACTCCGGGTCCACGAGGACGACGTTGCGAGCCTCACGAACGCCGAGGACGTCGTCGACCCGACCCGCCGCGCGCCTCGACAGGCCCCGATGACCACGGCGGACTGACCTCCGACGCGCGAGGGATCCCTGTCAACACGAACTGGTACACACCACCGAACACCGAGACGGCGTCTGTCTTTCGCTCAGTCCTGAGACCTCTGTGAGACACGTCATCCCCACGCCGTCACCGCGCCAGCAATCTGGTTCGCTCTTCGCGAGCGCGGGTTCGACTCCCGGCTGGTGCATCCGCACTCGAACTTCTACTCCAATGCCCAGTATCGACTACACAGCCGCCAGGTCCCCGTTTCGAGAGCGCCCTATCGAGCGCCTCAAGTGCGAGGTCCTCGCTGCGCTCCTCACCTTCGTGCCGCACCGCTACAACAACCACACCCGCAAGATCGTCACCATCGTCCTCGCGGTCGGCTGGATGACGATGACGGTCGGGATCTCCGCGAAGCTCGCGGTCGCTACCCCGACCTACGGGATGCTCACCGCCGCCGTCTTCGCGATTATCGGCCGGATGTGGGACATCGAGGTCGGCGCACTCGGAGCGCGAGCAGCAGCGGAGACCGAGGCGACCTCCAAGAAGGAGGACGACTGATGGAGGACTTCGAGCTCATGGTCGGTGTCTACCTGGAGCTCACTACGCCGGGCGATCTCGTCGACGCCGAGCACGAGCATCCGGCCATCGACTACGTCGTCGACGGCCCGGTCGGCCAGCGAGCGGTCACCATCGGAGCCGACGTCGACGTCGAGGCACTCGCGACGGCCGCCGCAGCGGCCGACCTTCCGGCGACGGTGATCGTCCCGCCAGGGACGCTCGTCGAGGACACCTCGGTCGACGTCCTGGAGGCCGACCCCGAGGCGACGTTCGACCGGACCTCCTCGTGGCGCGACCTCGCGGTCTAATCCTACTATGGCGAAGAAACTCACCTTCGAGAACGGCGACCCGGTCGACGAAGAGCCCGACGAAGATGACGAGGAGGCCACCGAGGCATGAACCCATTCGTCGAGTTCTTCCGCGATCCGGTCGGAGCGAGCGCCGTCCTGGCGTACGCACTCGTCCTCGTCGCTGCGCTCATCGCGACATGGTACATCCTCGGGCGAAACCTTCTGACACTGTTCGTCCGGTGGAACAAGGAAGGATGGCAGAGTCCGCCCGCGACATGGGCGGCGCGGGCCATCGCGGTCCCACTCATCCTCGCCGTCGACGCGCTGCTCTTTGGGGCGCTCGTCTGGCTCCTCGCATGACCGGAACCGGGTATAAAATATATGAACCGTTGTGTGAACTCCGAGTAGTTCTGCCCCCCCATGAGTAGCAACCTCTCTGGCTCCCGTGAGTACCGGGTTACGCTGGCACTCAAGTGGGCCTACCTCGACCACCTCTCGGTCCCGGAGATCGTCGAGCGCTTCGAGGAGGAGGGAATCGGCTCGCCCGCCGAGTCAACGGTCCGGAAGTACCTCGACGAAGCGCCGAAAGACGAGGTCCTCGAACAAATCCGTGAAGAGCACGTCGACGCCCGGCTGCAGATTGCCGACCGTGAAGAAGAGTTGTTCCGACGCGCTCGCGACGACGAGCACCGGGCAACGGAGGACGTCGCCGTCAAACGGGTCGTTCCCCAGACGAAGCCCGTCCGTGAGAGCGACTCGCCGGTCTACATGACCGGCTGGGAGTTCGTCAAGGACGAGGTAGAGCGTCCTGAGTGGGCCACTGAGGACGACGTCATCATCCGCTTCATCGACGAGGAGGTCGAACTGCTCGCCGGCGATCAACGCCCGCTGCGGAGCTTCGACGGTTCACCCAAGTACACCACCGAGTTCGTCGGTCTGGAGCGCGACGTTCCCGAGCTGCAGGGCCGGTCGACGGCCCGGTACGAGCAGTCGAAGCACCTGGCAGCGAAGGGCGAGGTCCTCGGCATCTACGAGGAACACATCAACCTCGACGCGTCGGTCGAGGAGAGCCTCGACGAGGACACCGTCTCCGAGCTCCGGGACGTCTTCGAAGAGATCCGCGAGCACTGACCGACTCCCACCCGGCCCCGCCGCCGGCTGGCGATTAACACCCACAACCTGAGAGTTTTCCATGCATCTGGACGAGCTACCCGAACCCGTACGAGAGACGACCGTCCACCCGGACGAACTGGAGGTCGACGGCGACAACCCCAACGAGATGAGCGACGAGATGTTCTCGTTGCTCTGTGACCGCATCGAGTCACGCGGCTGGGTCGGCAACGCCATCATCACCGACACCGCCGGCGTCATTGCTGACGGGCAACACCGGTGGATGGCAGCGAAGGAACTCGGCCTCGAGGAGATCCCAGTCAAGCAGTACGACCTGGACGATGCCGACCGCCGCCTGTGGCGACAGGAGCTCAACAAGATCTCCGGCGAGCACGACAAGAAGCGCGATGCCCTGGAGTTCGACCAGCTGGCTGACGAGGGGCTGGGAGAGGAGGTGTTCGACCTGCTCGACGCCCAGGACGAAGACCTCGACGACTACCTCGAGCTGATCCACCTCGGCCCGTCGTTTGTGGATACACCACAGGAGTTCAACTCGGACCCCGACGTCCACTTCATGGATTGTGTTGAGGGGATGCGCGAACACCTCGATGACGAATCCGTCGACTGCCTCATCACTGACCCGCCGTACGGAATGGCCTATCACTCCGACCGAAAGGGACGGAACGACAGACCCCGAGATGGCAAGCGCGTCAAGGAATGGGACCCAATCGAAGGTGACCAGTCTCTCGACGAAGCCCTCGACCTGATTCGAGCCGCGCTTGCAGAAGCGACACGGGTCCTGGGCGAGGGTGGCCACGCCTACATCTTCTGTGACTGGCGAGGCATCCCGGAGATCCAACCGCTCGTCGACGAGTTCCTGACAGTGAAGAACGTCCTCGTGTGGGATAAGGGGTCAATGGGGATCGGCGATCTCGAAAACAACTGGGGCTATTCACACGAGTTCGTCATCTTCGCCACGAAGGGTGACCGTGGCCACGAACTCACCACGGCGATACGGAACGTCTTGGAGCATGGCCGAATCCCGCGAGAGGAGTACGAACACCCGACACAGAAGCCGACGTCGCTGCTGACCGATATCGTCAAGGTCGCGACGAAGCCGGGAGACACCATCCTCGACCCGTTCATGGGGAGCGGGACGACAGCCGTTGCTGCGGTTCAGAATAACCGCGAGTACGTGGGATTCGAACTAGACGAGGAGAACTATCGAGGCGTCATCGAGCGCCGCCTTGGTGAGGCGGAGCGGCAGATCGCCTCGTCAACCAACTGCGAGGATGAGGAGGCCGAGTGATGCGCTCGGAGCTTCGCGAACGGCGGGAGAAGACGTGGGACCTGCTGGTCGTGAAGGGCCTGGATTACGGCGACGTCGTCGAGCGCCTCGCAACCCAGTACGACGTCACCGCGTCAGCCATCGAGTCTGATATCCACCGGATGGACGACTGGCTTCCGAAGCTCGACGCCGGGAGCACGTCCTCGGGCCTCTCGCGACTCCGGGAGCTCCGACAGAACCGCCAGCGATACCAACAGCTGGCCGTCGAGGCCCGCCGCGAGGGGGACATCGACCAGGAGCTCCGCGTCCGTCGACGTATCGACCAGGCCATCGACCTCGACGTCTCGCTCGCCCAGTCACTGGGCCTCACCGTCCGCGAACCTGAGGAGGTCACCGTCGCCGTCGACGAAGACGTCGACGAGCTCCGTCGGGAGATCCGTTCGGCCATCGAGTACCAGGAGGCATCCTGATCATGTCTGCCGCGCTCGACAACGTCGCGACCATCCTCCGCGAGAGCGACACCCCGTTCCACGACCTCAACGAGGCGCTCTCACCGGAGGAGAAGCGACGCCTGTGTGCGCCCTCTTCGGATTCCGAAGACGACACGCCGTTCTGGCTGTTCGCCAACCTCGTCTCGCTGAACTACCTGGACGTCCGAGCGACCGAGTGGGAGCACGTTCCCGAGCACGCGATGGACTGGCATCGCCAAATCCACTCGAACCCGTTGAACATGATTCTCGCCGGGCGCAAGCACACCAAGACGACCTGGTCGCTGGCTGAAATCATGTACAAGTGTCAGTACATCCAGGGCTTCCAAGCGCTGTACTGGGCGAATACCGAGGGGCAGGTCACCGAGCGGATGGACGAGTTCGAAGAGATGTGCGAGGAGAACCCTTGGCTCAACAACCTCGTCACCGACGCCGGCGAGTCCTGTGGGGCGCTCAAGCGGAAGATGTTCCGCAATAAGTCTCGCCTGCTGACGACGTGGGTCGAGGGGAGCGCCGAAGGGGGCCACGTCAACATGAGCGTCGGCGACGACCCGCTCAAGGAGGTCGGTGGGATTCCCGACGAAAAGATCGAGTCATGGTACTCGAAGGTCGTCGAGCCAATGCTCAACCGGAACGGAATCCACGTCATCGTCGGCACTCGGAAGCGACCCAACGACGTCTACGAGATCCTCCGGACGAAGAACGCCGACAACGACGAGTTCGACAACCTGCCGAGCTACAATCTCATGGAGTACCCGGCCATCCGCGAGGTCTGGCTCGACAAGTACGGAGCTGATCGTCCGGGTGACATCGCCTCAGAGGACCTCTACACCACCGTCGAGGACCCGACGCTTGCCAGAGCGTTGGGCATCTCCGGCGACGAGGTCTCGGTCCTGTGGCCGGATGGCCGGCCCGCGAACTGGCTCCGACGGAAGCTGGGGGCGCAGGGGAAACCCAACTTCGACCGCGAGTTCTGCATGGTGTTCTCGAACGTCGCCGACGCCATCATCAAACGGGCCGACATTGACGACCACTGCTCTACTCAGGCCAGCCCGCCGTGGGACATCGACCCGCTCGACTCACCGTTCCAGCGTGTGGTTGTCGGCGTCGACCCGGCGGGACCGAGCGGCGGCGACTCCTCGTCGTACGTCTCGCTCGGGGTTCGCGAATCGGGGGTTCGTGATATCCTCGACGTCTACAACGCCGAGTCGATCAATCCGTCTCGCTTCAAGCGGAAACTGCAGGAGCTCGACGAGCGGTACGCCCCCTCCGACATCGTCATCGAGTCCAACGGGATGCAGACGTACGTTGTCGAGGACGCCGTCGAGTTCGACCGCTCGCTCCCGATCAAGGGCGCGAACACGTCTGGCCGGAAGCACTCATGGGAGGACGGCATCCCGCGCATCGCTCACCGGGTCGCCAACGGTGGCTACCAGTTCTACCGTGAGGACACCGAGGGTCACACGGAGCAACTGATCGACGCGCTGACGACGCTGGTGATGGACGAGAACGACAAGCTCCAGGGCCACACGCCCGACCCGGTGTCGGCGCTGTACCAAGCCGAGAAGGCCATCGACGCGAAAGTCCCGACCGGGACTGCTGACCTTCGCGATACAGCGGAAACGCCCTCTCCCGATGACCCGGACTTCGACCAGGAGGCGTGGCGGAACTCGGAGATCGGGCAGGCCGTCGATGACCTACGCACTCGGTTGGGTGGTCGCCGATGACGGCCACGCCGACGCTCAAGGGGCCGCTCGACATGATGCAGTTCGACTCCTCAAACCTGCGGTCGGGGCTGTATGACTCGGGCGTGATGGACCTCTATATCCGATTCCATGGCGACCCGACCGACCGCATCTACCTCTACCAGTTCGTCCCACAGCAGATCTGGGAGGGGCTGAAGTCGGCGTCCAGCCACGGCAGCTACCACGCAGAGCACATCAAGTGGCGGTTCCCGTACGAGCAACTCTCGTCGTCGGACTGGCCTCAACAGGGGCGGTCGACGACCGAGGCGGCGTTCCTCAAGGCGTAACCCAGACTCATGGCATCCTTTACCGACATACTCAGAGAGCACGAGCGACGTATCGAACCTCGCGAGAAAGCGGGCGAGACAACCATCGGCGGCGAGTCCGTCGACCTCGAGACCAGCGAGACGGTCAGTGTCAGCGACGACGGTTTCCTCGGCACGTCGACGAACGGCGTCCCACGCGGTCGGGAGGCGTTCGAGGCCCGCGAGTTGGGCCAGACGGCCATCGCGGAGTCCATCAAGAACATCATCATCTCGCAGCTGACCGGCGGCGAGCTCGCGTTCCCGATGGAAGACGACGTCGAGGAGGTCCCCGACGCCATCGCCGAACTTCGCTCGGTGTTCCGATCGCTGCTGACGGGGCCACACTACGCGGAGGACGACTGGGACGACCTGGTCACCGCTGCCGTCTCTGACATGGCCGACATCGGCAACGCCTATTGGGAGGTCATCGGGACCACCAGCCAGTCATTCCCGGTGGGGTCGTTCAAACCTGTCCCGGCGCTGACGGTGAAGCACAACGTCGACAAGCACGGCGGGTTCGCCGAGGACGGTCCAGCGTACTACCAGGCTCCAGTCGGCCAGCACGGCGAGGGCTGGTCGACGGCGGGTGCAACCCCACAGAAGCTGGACCGCGAGGACCTCGTCTCCTTCCGGTGGCCCGGCTCGCGACGTGCCGGTCGGGTCTACCCGATGAGTCCGATGATGCAGGTTCGCGAGTGGATCGAACTCATCGTCGACTCGACGGCCCACCACGGGCGCTACTACTCGGACAACGAGATGCCCGCTGGCTTCCTGCAGGTGATGCAGGCTGGCGACCACGACGTCCAACAGATCAAGTCGAAGATTCAGGCCGCTGCTGGCGATCCCCGTTCGGTGGAGGTCATCGGCGGCGAGGGGCCGGCGAACTGGATCGAAATGGGCGGAACCGCCGTCAACCTCGACGTGATCGAGGAACAGCGCTGGTTCATCAACCTCGTCCTTGGCGCGTTCGGTATCCCCAAGCAGGAACTCGCGCTCGTCGACGACGTCAACCGGAACACCTCGGAGGCACAGGCGTCGATGATCTACCGGCGCGTCACCCGGCCGCTCGCCGACGCCATCTGTGACGCCGTCACCAATCAGGTGTTCGCTCGCTTCGACGCCTACGAGTCGCTCGGTCGACCGTTCGGGCTCGACATAACGTACTCGGACCCCGAGCAGGAGCGGGCTCGAGAAGAGCAGCTCCGCGAGCGGTTCACCTCGGGGGCGCTCCCGTACGCAGAGTACCGACAGCAACTGGGCGAAGATCCTGGTGATACGACCATCGAGGTGAACGGTGAAACGGTCGACTACGGCGACGTCCCGTTCCCGCTCGTGAAGGCACTCATCGGTGACGCCCACAACGGCGATGATTCGCTCGATGAGGAAGGTGATAGAGAGAACAGATAGATGGGTCAGTAGCGGACGGTGTTAGACACGAATCCGAGGACTGACAGGACATCTATCGCGAATAGCATTCCTCCAAACGCCATCCAATTGTCGATGAAGTCGCTTGCGAAGGAGCTCCCGGCCTCTGAGGGCCCAGCGGAGAACAGAGTCAGCAGTACGACCGTGAAGAGCACGTACACGAGATTCCCAATGAAGATACCCATTACGACGCCCCGTCCTGAACCACTCATTGAATTGTGTAGTTAATTATAGCTGATAACTCTTATCCCCCGATGACCGTCCGGTTGGCCGCCGGACGCGAGGGAAAACGGCCACGCTCTTTTCATGAAGCACGTTCAGAAGACGCTCCATGCGAGCACCGTCGTCACCCGGTCGGTCGGGAAAGACGGTAGCGAGCAGGAGTACCTGAAGGTTCCAATCTCGTCGACGGCGACCGACCGCGATGGGGACGAGTTCTCCAAAGACGGGGTTCGGAACCTCCAAAACCAGATCAAGGAGCAGAGTGTCCCGGTTTTCGGCAACCACGGCATGAAGGCCGGTGGTGGCCTGCTCGGTGGAGTCCGCTACGACTGGAAGGACATCATCGGCTCGCTCGATGATGCCGAGGTCGAGGAACGCGACGGTGACGTCGAGGTCCTCAACGGCTTCATCCGACCGAACCCGGAGAACGAACGCGGCCAGCAACTCCTCCGCTACGTCAAAGCCGACATGCCGGTGGGCTTCTCCATCGGTTTCGGCGTCGCGAACAAGGAGGACAAACCCTCTGGCGGGATGGTCTTCCATGAGTCGGACCTCATGGAAGTCTCGTCAGTGGGGGTTCAGAGCAACCGAGAGTCGGTGGCGAACGCCGCCGACACCGCCTCGGCGCTCGCGAAGGCCGTGGATGACCTCGACGACGTCGACGTCGACGAGGCGACGCTGGCGAAAGAACTCGCTGGCGAGCTGGTTGGCCGCTCGGCAGACGGTGGGGACCTCGACGACGAGGACCCGACCGAGTGGGCACGCAAACTGTTCGCCGGCGATGCGGACGCAGACGACGATTCTACGGAGCAATCCATGGACGACGAACTCAAAGAGAAACTCAACCGATTCCTCGACACGACCGAGGAGACCCAAGACGAACTGAAGGAGATCACCGACCGCCTCGACGCCCTCGAAGCGAAAGACGAGGACGACGAGGAGGATGACGACGACGAAGAGGAGGACGACGACGAGAAGTCCACCACCCCCGACGACGAGAAGACGTCGATCACCGTCTCCAGCGACGACGAGCAGCAGGTGAAAGCGCTGCTCGAGGAAGCGGAGGATGGTGAACTCGACCTCAGCGAGTCGAAGACCGTTATCCGCCTGGAGGACGGCGAAGAGGCCGACAACGACGGCACCGCCGCCGAGACTGGCGGACTCATCTGACCATGACGACGATTCTGGAAGCCATCAACGGCACGCACAGCAAGGACAACAGCGCCGCACGGGAGGTGTTCGAGAAGCTCATGACCAACTGGGGCTTCCCCGAGGAGGCCATCGAGCAGGGGTACAAGGGGGTCAACCTCTCGGCCCGCATCAAACACCACGAGCGGGGCGACGGCTACGCCGACCACCTGGAGAAGACGTTCGGCACGCGCCACCCGTTCCTCGCGGGCGCTGCGGCGGGCTACAAGTGCGGCGGTGAGGACTACCAGCCCGGTTCAGGTCACGCCATCAAGAGCGCCGACGCGATGATCGAGAAGGGTGTCGTCGACGCGTCGACCGTCCAGGCGGCCTCGCCGGTCGCGGTCGACCCCGACATCGTCGACATCCAGCGGGGGGCCGCGCCCGTGCTGGACATCATCGCGACCGAGGCCCAGGCCGGGTTCAAAGCGAAGTACAACGTCCTCTCGGACCGCCAGGAGCCCGTTGGGATGCTCACCGAGTCCGACGCCATCGACCTCTCCGACCAAGGTGACAAGGACCAGACGCTGCAGACCGACGAGAAGGACATGAAGATCTACGTCGACAAGGTCAACCTCAGCGACTTCACCCAGCGTGCCGAGCAGTCGCTGGGCTACCTCGACGTCCGGCAGCTGACGCTCGGCCAGCGGGTGAAGGCCCACGCGCTGTTCAAGGCGAAACAGATCTTCTACGGCGACCCCTCCGTCGGCGACGGCACCACGGGTGTCCAGAGCACGGAGGCGTACGAAGGCCTCGCGAAGATCGCGTCCGATGCGGGCAACCAGATCGACAAGTCCGGCTACGCCGGCTCGGGCAACACGCCGCTGCTCGACGACCTCAAGAATGAGGTCACGAAGATCGTCGAGGACAGTGGGGCGACGTACGACGACCTCACCGTGCTGGTTTCGCCGACGTTCTTCGACGAACTGGAGAACGAGGGCAACGTGACGACCCGGCTGTCGGGCTACGACGAGAACATCAACTTCGGTGGACGGTCGATCACCATCAAGCAGAACGTGCAGGTGCGTGAATGCCCGAACATCCGGGCGTACGGCGACCTCACCGGCACGGCGAGCGGTGGCAACTTCGACGCCAGCAACCGCGACGTCTTCATCATCGACACGAGTGCGACGCGTTTCCGCGTGCTCGCACCGTTGTCTACGGTCCCGCTCGGCCGCGTCGGGCTCGCCGACCGTGCAGCGCTGTTCGAGTACGGAACACTCATCTCGAAGGACCACGGGGCGCACATGCGCTACCTGTCGAGCTACGCGGCACAGTAACCACGAGGGCTTTTGACATGAACATCGACTACCCAGGAGCTGCAGCAGCCGTCACCATCGCGACCGGGACCACCCTCGCGGTTGAAGACGGTGCGGTCGACGTACCCGACGAGCACGCCGAGCGTGTTATCGAACGGTTCACCGAGCGCTACGGCGTCACGTACGACGACGAGGGGAACCTCGTCGACGCGGACAGTGGTGACGAGGTGGCCGAGACAGACGCGGTCGACCCGGCCGCCGCCACTGACGGAACGCTCGGCGACCTCGAGGACGCGCTCGCGACTGGCGAGTACGACGACATCCTCGACGAGGTTGCGGCTGCTGAGAAGGCAGGCGACGACCGTGATGGAGCGTACGAACGCATCGACGACCGCCGGACGGAGCTGGAGGCGTAAGCGATGACCGACGACGGATACTGTACGCCGGAAGACGTCCGGAAGGTGCTCCAAGAGAACTTGTTGTCGGGGGAGATCAACCCGGACATCGTGAGGGCCTCGATTCTCGGGCAGACTGAGTGGGTCCAAGAGCGAACCCACCGCCACTGGTTCGAGGCCTCCGAGGCATCGACGGAGGAGGTGCTGGCTGCCAGTCCCCGTACCCACTTCGAGGACGTCCTCTCGATTCCGTCGTCGGCACACGCCCAACACTCGCAACTTCCGCATCGTCGGGAGCGCCGCTATCCACGGCAGATGAGTGGGTCGTACACTCGTGTTCGGCTCACGCGTCGCGACGTCGTCGACGTCACCGAGTTGCTCATCGGGAGTAGCGGCGGAGCGTTCGTCGACTGGACGAGCAAGCGCACCGAGGGCCGTGGTGAGGACTACTACCTGCAGGTGGACGCCTCGACCGGCGCGACGGACCTCTACCTCGACACGCGGTCGCTGGCACCGCTACGGAACTACGACGACGCGGTCATCGCGACGTACGACTACGGCATTGACGGCGTCCCTCACACTGTCAGGCGTGGGGTGGCGCTTCGAAGCGCCGCACAACTCGTCCTAGACGATGACGCTGAGGTGGGCATCCCCGACTCGGGGCAGCTCGTCTCGCTCGAATCGAAGGCCCAAGCGATGGAGCGGCAGGCGGATGAACTCCTGTCGATCCACCTCACCACCACCCCCATCGCATGAACCTTAGTCGCGGCTTCGAAGCCGACCTCGAACAGGTGCTCCTCGACGAGGTGTGGGAGGCCGTCGACGGTCCCGATGGACTCGCCCAACAGATTGTCGACCGGTCGCACGAGGTGCTCCGAGCGTACGGCACGCGCCACGACTACGACGTCGAGTCGGTCATCGATTCGATGGTCGGCCCGACAGTCGACCGCCATGCGTACGTCATCGTGGCTCGCTACGGGTGGGAGCACCCGGCCGCACCACACTTCGCGTTCGGCAGTTCCAATCACACGGTCGATGGCAACCCAATCCTCTCGTTCATCTGGGAGGACCCGCCCGACTGGATTGCTCAGGAGTTCGAGCAAGAGGGCGACGGCTACCGTGTGTTCCTTCCGGAGGTCGAGGTCTCGGGGCTTCCCGAGTCCCGGTTCATCCGTGAGGGGCTTCAGTGGCTCCGTCGCGAGGTGGGACGGTGAGCGTCGACACCACCGAGTGGGCGCTCGACGTCCTTTCGACGGGCTGGTCGCTCGTTGACGAGCCGGCGTTCATCAACCGCGAAAGTACAGAGGACGTCGCGACGGGCGAACGTTCGAAGGTCCATGACCTCACGGACGCCAACGCGGTGAGCATCGCCTCGCCGGCTACAGACCGCTCGCCGGTCGGCGTTGAGTACGACCTGGAGGTCGAGACGACGCTCTCGATCCGCATCGAAGGGCTCGCCGAATCCGAGTGGGGTCACATCGCCGATAGTGGCGAGTGGCGTACGCTCGTCGAGGAGGTCCGCCGACTACTTTTCGCCGAGCGCCGCTGGCCCATCGAGAATCCAGATGGCGACGTCCACTACCATACGCTACTGCCGCGAGAGGAGAGCGACCGCAGTGCTGAGCATCGCGATTACTGGCGAACCGACCTCTCCCTCGTTCTGCGAGGGTACGAGGACCTCGACTGACCGTTTTCACCGACTCATGATACACACCATCACCACAACCGGAGGAATAGCACAGTGACGGGCGCGCAGTCCATCGCCTACGTCCACGAAGACGCAGGCTACGCTGAAACTCCGAACGACGCCGACCACAAGGTTCCGGGCAAAGACACCTCAGTCACAGACCTCGGCCTGGAGAACGGCGTCCAGCGGCTCCGGAACTTCTCGGCACAGGCCAAGGAATCCATTGCGACAACGTTCGAGGGCAGCATCGGCGTCTCGTTCGTCCTGTGCGAGCCGTGGATTCTCAACTCCGTTTTCGGCAGCGCTCCGTCGGCGGGTGGCGAATCGAGTGCTCCCTACTCGTACACCTGGAAGTTCACGCCTGGCCGCGTGCAGAGCTCACGCTGGTTCATCGGCACCGACTACCTCACTGGGACGTCTGGCACTGGCACGTGCGAACGGGAGTTGAAGGGCGTCGTCTTCCCGCAGATGCAGGTCCAGATTCAGCAGGGCGAACCGGTCCGCGTCGACTGCACCGGTTTCTACGGGGATGAAGCGAAGTCGACGCAGTTCACGGTTACCGACGTTCCCGAGCCCGCCGCCGACCCGCTCATCTTCCACGGGGGGTCGCTCGCGATACCGAGCGATACCGACCTCGTGAAGATGCGGGAGGCGACGTTAGACGTCCAGACCGGCGCTCGCCCCCAGCGCGGGTGGAATCGCAAGCCCGTCGACGCCGTTCTCGGAAACGTCGAGACGACGCTGGACCTGCAGAAGGCCGTCACCGGCACCAACCTGCTGAGTATGGCATATGGCAACTCGACTGCCCCGGCGACGAGCGGTGTCGACGGTGCGGCTGACGGGACGCTCCGATTCCAGAGCCCTGGCGCGAACGCCCTGGAGTTCCAGCTCACCGGCGTCACTCCGGACAGCTATAACTGGGACAACCTCGGTGACTACGAGGGCGACGTTCTGGAGAACGTCTCATGTGTTGTCGACCAGCTGACCGCCGTCGCCGAGTCCGCATCTGATACTGCCCGCTGACCACACCGGGTTTCTACTGAACACTATGACACGACAAACCAGAGTCATCGAACTACAGGAGGAAGCACAGCGGCTCGAACAGCAACTGGACGAGGTCGTCAACGAAGCCCTCGCCATCGAAGAGGAGGTCGATGAGGAAGCCCTCACCGACCATCAGGCGTACGCCGATGCGCTCGTCGAGGGCGACACTACTGAGCGGCATCTCCGCGGTGTGCTCAACCTCGTCGAGAACTACAACTGCGACCGGGTCACTATCGGCGCGCAGCGAACCGGCGAGCTTGCCCAAGTCCAGGACCTCACCCTCGACATCCGTGACGAGCGGAAGGGTCGGACTGGGAAGTCCAACGTCGCGGGCGCATCGCGAGCGGTGTTCGTCGCGGCGGGGATCGTCGACGCTCCGTTCGTCGACGGCGACGCCAGCATCGAGCAGCGAGCGCGGGCCATCAACGCCATCGAGCCGGAAACCACCGCGTGGCTCGAAGAGCAGATCGAAGACCTGTCGACGCCCGACGTCTCGGTAAAAAACGGCTTCAGGGAGCGACTCGCGCAGCGACGGGACGGGGCGGCGGAGACGCCGCCCTCGACCTCGCCGACCAGCTCCGACTCGCCCGAGTGATTCTGATGGCGTGTGGTCACTCGCCCAGTGCTATCGACGACTACAGCGTCCGCGACGTCCTGCTGTTCGCCTCGCTGTACCCCGAGGTCGTCAAACTCCAGCGGGGACTCTAATCCATGTCAGAGTTTTCGACGTCTGCCATGCTCGACGTCCGCGTCTCGGACAGGGCACTCCGTCGAGCGCGAGAGAAGGTCGAGCGTGGGATGAGTGACGTCACTGTCGAGGTTGAGGCCAACAGCGGCGGCTACGGCAAGCGTCAAGCACGAGATAGCGCGTTCAGTCGTCGCCTGCAGTCTCGAACGATCGACGCTATCGACGGCGTCGCTGACCGACTCGGGAGCAGCAACGACTATCTCTCACAGTTGGTCGAGTCGATTTCGTCGACGGACGATTCCGCATCCGACGAACCGGTGGTACAGTCGACTGCTCGTAGTCGACCGCCGGCGCTTCGGACGGACGGCGGGCTGCCAACTGGCCCGTCCAGAGCGATGGGCCGGCCTTCACGTGGAGTCGAGTCAGGCGAAGCACTCGGTGACCTGGTGGATTTCATCGACGAGGGTATCGACCTCGCTCGTGACCGAAACGAGTACTTGCTCGAACTTATCGACACGATGGAGAAAGGCGGGTTCTCGGAGGCTCGTGACGGTGGGGTCGGTGGAATGCCGATGATTCTCGGCGGCGGTGGTCTCCTTGGTGGCCTCGCCGGGAAGGGGAAAGGCGCTCTCGGTTGGCTCCTCAACAAAGGTACGAACGCTGGCGGCTCTATCTGGGAGACCATCACTGGCGGTGGCGGCGGTCTGCTCTCGCGCGTTCTTTCCCCGTTCGGTAGTGGTGTCATGCCTGGTATCTTCGAGGGAGCTTCCGATGCATGGGAGGACTTCACCGGCGAGAACCCGTTGGATGGACTCTTCGACAGTCTGACCGGGGGTGAGGGACAGAGCTTCGGGCCGGCGATGATTTCGGCTCCCGAGTGGGCGACGAACCTCGGGAGTGACCTCGCGAAGGACCTGCAGGGGCTATCGTGGCCCGAACTCCCCGACATCGGTGGCTTCTGGTCAGAATCGATGAAGGGCATCGACTGGCCAAGTCTCCCGGGGTTGACGTCGTGGTGGTCTGAGAAGACAAAAGGCATCGACTGGCCGAGTCTGCCGGGGCTGACGTCGTGGTGGACAGAGAATACGAAGGGTATCGACTGGCCCAACCTCCCCAATCTCGGCGGGTGGTGGAAAGGGGCGACCAACGGACTCGACTGGCCGGGATTCCCCGACCTCAGTGGGTGGTGGGAGAAGACAGTCAACGGGCTCTCATGGCCGAAGATTCAGAAACCCGTCTGGGTAGATGAGATTCTCAGCGACCCTGGTGGTTCGGCTAAGGATGCTGGAAATGCCGCCGTGAAGGGGATTCAAGAAACGGGGAAATCTGCCATCGATTGGTATCTCAGCAATCATCCGCTGTTCTCTCGACTTGACTCCGACGCCGACGGCTACACCCCACCGACCGCGACAGAAGATGGCGACGTTCGAAATATTGGGGCCGTCACCGACACACGTGGCGATAATCCGTTCGCCGTCGAGAACATCGAGATGACCTCGGACGACGATACCGAGACTGAGGAGAGGACGATGCAGACGACCCGTAGCGAACAGACCGAAGCGACGCTAACGCTCGAATCCAACACCGAGTACACCATCGACGACGATGCCATCGTTCGGAAGCTGAAACGTCACCAGCGTGAGGAGGTCAAGGAAATCGAGCGCCGGGTCCGTGATCTCGAACGGGCGCTCAAAAGAGTTTAATTCACGCTCGTTCGAGTGATTCAGCTGTTAGACAGAGAGCGTGAGTGTATCAGTCCTGAGTAAAGCGACTCAATCGGGGGACAGTGTTCAACTTCTATACTTGTCGGCAGTCTTATGTGTGTCTGACACAGACCCGTGTGTAGGAGCACTCGTTAGAACGGAC
>NZ_JALXFV010000002.1:550420-598633 GCF_023699475.1 Halomarina rubra
GAACGACCTGTTCCTGACGACCGACGCCTCAGCCAAAGGCCTCTGACATCCTTCAAGGCGGGGTTTGGTCGTCGCTGTTTCCTACGCACTCAGCCTCACTTATACCTTTATTTTGACATAGAGAGTATCACACGCCCAGAGGCAATCCCCGCCAACTCACGCGATACACACGCGGCACGGGTCTAACAATACCGGCAACCGAGGTTCCTGACTAATTCTCTCGCTGATGACCCCGTTGGGCGAGGCTCCTGTTATCAAATCATGTTAGAAGGATTCCGATTAGAGATGCCTAGCGGAGACGTCGACAACGACGGTGTCGACGAGTATGGCGTGTTCGAGGGCAACGTCGGGTTGCGCATCGAGCAAGGAACAAGAACGGGTTTCCTCGTCGAGTCCGGTGGCGGCCTCACCGGTTCGATTAACAGTATCGTCGTCGACTGGTGGGAAGAAAAGCAGGGCGAGCAACTCTCTGGGGATGGGAAGCGCCAGGGCTGGTATCTCGACCTCGGAGCCGGCCAGCACTACGCCGAAATCTCGTTTCGCGGCTTCGAGGGGTCGGATGGCCAATGGGGAAGCTCACCCGACCCGGCTGTCCAGACCGCCGCGTCAGCGACCGGCGCGCATCCGACCACCCAGATGCAGGTGTTGGACCGGTATCTCCAGATCTGCACTGTCGACAGCAAATCGCCGGCCACCCTCCACGTGGGGGAGTACTCCGATGCAGGTCGGTACGGCCCGCTGGAGGTCGTCATCGAAGACCCATCGTTTACCTATGACGTCGAAGAGCCCTCGATCTACGATGGCTCCATAACGTTCTTGGAAGCGATGACGCTCGGAGAGTTCTACGACGCCCACGAACAGCAACAGCACTGACCGGTTTTCACACAGACGATGTCCAACACGTACGTCTACACCCTTGTCATCCCGAACAGCGCACAGCAAGCCGGCGAGCAGCGCCAGCGGCGTGCCGTCGCCGCCAGTAACGCCCTCTCCGGGTCGACCCCGGCCGTCGAATCGGTTGGTTCACAACCCGGTGAACGGACACTCCGTGGTCAGTACCGTGGCGCACTCGCCAAGAAGATGGGCCGTGAACTCGCCGAGCTCTCCTCGGCGGGCGATGTCGAGACCGTCCCGATCTACACCGACACAGCCGACGGTCTCCGGGGGTACTACGCCCTGGAGGAGTTCGGCGTCGGCAACGTCGACCCGCGCTTCGGGGAGGCCGTCGCGTTCGACGGCCGTATCACGAAGAAGGGCACCTCACAGACTCACTGGCGAGCAACCCAGACGAATCCCGGCGAGGTGGTGAATCCCTTGGGCAACGATTTGACCGCCGAGGTCGGCGTCCCGGCGGCCGCCACGAAGGTCCGGTGGCTCGACGAGTCGGCGGGCAAGGTCGAACCGGCAACCATCCTCGAAACACGCTCGGGAGAGTTCGGCGACGTCGACGTCGTCGACGCGACGGCGTCGTCGTTCGAGGACCCGACGCTCATCTTCGAGCTCGACTACGCGGAGGAGGGCAAGACCGATCCAACGGCGTGGGACGACCGTGGCGTCGCGAAACTCTCCGATGAGGACGTGCTCCAGTGGGCGCGAGTGTTCGACACCGGACACGAGTTCGAGGGCAGTCTTGTCGTGGACAACGGATTAATCAGATTACAACTCGACGAGACTAGTGCTGGCCTGTCAGAGGCACACTGGGATGGCGCGGCGTGGTCGGACGCCGCGCTCGGCCCGAATCCAGACGGCTGGACGTTGTTCGATGCTGATCTTCGTCGCTGTGGTACTGACCGCGTCGAGGCTCGCTGTGAGTTCGTCGACGACGCTGGCTCGTTCTACACGCTCAACGCGACGGTCGCCAGAGGCGCAGACGCTGTCCGCTGGACCCGCCCTGAGAACGCCACCAAACCGACTCCGACCTCGCTGAAAGACTACCTTGTGCCGACAGCGTCGGCTATCGCGATGGACGCCGGTGCAACCGACGTACTGGTCGCGAGAGATGAGGTGGCCACATGACGTCCAATTCTCGGACAATTCCCGACCCAACCGATAGCACCGACCCGGCAACTGAACGCGTCGTCGTCCAAGCGGTGATCGAACGCGTCGGCGAGAGCGAGCATGAGTTCCGCTATTCGTTCGACCACACCGATACGCCACCGGCGCTCACCGAGGCGTTTCAGGAGTTCCTCAAGACAACGTTCGGCGTCGACACCTCGACTGTTGAGGGTGGTCCGAAGATCGTCGCCGACCTTGACTCACTACCGGCCAAGGCCGACCCGTCTGTTCGACCGAGCCCACCGACAGAGGCGGAGCTTCGAGCAATCTTCACCCGACGAGGTGAGTCCTAATGGTCGAGCAGACTTGGAGCTCCTTAGGAGAGTACACGTGGCAGGTCCCATCGGGCGTCGAAAGCGTCGAGGTTGACCTGTACGGCGCTCAGGGCGGCAAGTCCAGCGGTGGCCTCGGAGGGCATGTCGCAGGGACACTCCCGGTCACCCCCGGCGAGACGCTCACCATCCGCGTCGGTGGACAGGGGGCGACGAAGAGCGGTGGGTACAACGGCGGCGGAAACGGCGGGGAAGGTCACGGCTCCCCGGACGGTGCGGGCGGTGGTGGGGCGAGCGACATCCGACAGGGCGGAACAGCGCTCGCCGACCGTGTGGTCGTCGCGGGCGGCGGTGGCGGTAGGACGTACTACTCCCGGAACGGCGGCGACGGTGGGGCGGACACCGGGCAGACGGGACAGGGTGGCCCAGAGCCAGGCACCGGTGGAACCCAGAGTGCCGGTGGTGAGGGCGGAATCGACACCGGTGGCAACGGAGAAGACGGCTCGTTGGGAGACGGTGGTGACGGCGGGTCTAACTCGTCAGGATACGACAACCACGGTGGCGGTGGTGGCGGTGGTGGATACTACGGCGGCGGCGGTGGTGGGTCGTACTTCCAAGACCCCTCGACCGGCGGTGGTGGGTCCAACTATGACGATGCACTCACGACCGTCTCGGCAAACGAACGCGGGACGGCCCCGGGCGGTGCCGGGGAGGTCACTATCTCCTACACCGAGGCACCAGCGGTCCCCGATAACGTCGACCTCACGTACGTTGCCGACGACCAGTTGGACCTCTCGTTCGACGCCGACCGCTCGGCGGGTCCCGTTGAGGGGTACCACGTCGAGATTAGAAGGGACGGTGGGGCGTGGATGAGTGCCTCGCCGGCAGGGGTCGCCGACGTGACCGACGACGGCTCGGCGACCTACACGGAGTCGTACGGTCCGGGCTCCGACCAGCCGTACGAGCAGGTCGTCGGTGTGGACTCCTCGTTTCGGTTCCGCGTCAAGGCGTACAACACCGACGGCTCGGGCGATGAACAGAGCAGCGGGTGGGCGCTCAACGGTGGCGGGTCGGTCAAGACATCGTCGGTTGCCCCCCACGACCCGCAGATAACCCGCCCCGACGGCGACACCATTGAGGTGTCATGGGAGCGCCGGACGGACGTACCGGACTACGTGAAACTACAGGCCCGCCGTGACACCGGGAGTGGCTGGGAGTCGTGGACCGGCGTTGGTAACTTCGGCCACGATACCGGGGCGTGGGGCGACGGTCTCGACGAGGACTGGGTGAACAGCGGCGCGGCCAAGGGCGAGCGAAAGACGATTCGGTGCGTCGTCGGCCACCCGTATCACAGCGTCGGCACCGACTATTTCCAGCGCGACGCCCGCTATCAGTTCCGACTCCGGAGCGTCCGCCGGACGAACGACGCCACCAACGCGGACCTCATGAGTGATTGGGTCTACGTCGAGCCCGACCCGTGGGGGGCCGGGTCCATCATGGACGACTCGTTCGACAGTGGCGACCTCTCAGGGTGGACCGCAAAGTCCAGCGACGGGACCGACGGGTTCAACGACCCCGACAGCGGGCTCTACACGGACGACTCGTTCATACAGGCGGAGAATTGCGGCATCACCGGCCCGGACGACGGGTCGCACTACCTCGCGCTTCAGAGCGACGACCGCGTGTCCCGGACCCTCGGGGACCTCACCGGTCACAGCGACGTATTGGTGTATGCGAGTATGGCGACTGGCTCTATGGACTCCGAGAACATCGGGCAGTCGGCGCATGTCCAGTGGTCGCCGGACGGCGGAAGCACGTGGACGACGCTTAAGTCGAACCAATGGGAGTACAACCGACAGGGATGGGTCCAACTCGCCTGTCGCGTCCCCGATGCCGACCTCGGCACCGACTGCGTGTTGCGCCTCCGCGGGCGGGCCTACGCCGGCGACTCGGGCTGTTTCGACAACATCGTTGTTGCCACCCAGCGTCCCGAGTTGACCACCCCGAGCAAACCCGCCGACCTGTCGGTATACCTCGACGGACGCGGGACCGTCCAAGCGGAGTGGACGAACACCATGACGTTCAACGCGGGCGGTGCGAATCAAGGATTACTTTACCGCGGAGGCGAGCAACTCGCCAAGGAGGTTGGCGGCAACCTCGACGAGGCGACATTTACTGGGCTCGACGACGGAGCGACCTACGAGGTTCGGGTCAGTGCGTACATCCGCCGGTACAACGCCGACGGCTCGAAGCTGTTTTTCAACTCCGGGGTGGTGAGCGACACTACCACGACGTATCTCCCGTCGCCGTCGGACCTCGCCGTCGAGGACGTGCAGCAGGACGTGGTGGACCTCTCGTTCATCGACAACGCCGCCGAGAAGGCGGGCTACCGGGTCTACGCCTCGCGCGAGCAGCCCCCCGCCGAGCTGTCCGCCCCGGGCGAAGACGGCGGGGCGTTCACCGACGACCCCAACCGCTTCGACCTCTCGGGGGACATCACGCTCATGGCGACGGTCACCCCCGACGTCATCGGGCCGGACGACGGCAGCGGGCCCGAACGGACCGGCATCATGGGGACGCACTTCAACCTCGACTTCGCGGTCAACATCCGGACAGCAGGAGGGTTGCAGGCGTACCACGGCAACCGCGACGGCGAGAGCCCGGTCCACGACGCGACACAGTTTCCGTGGGCGGTCATGGAGGCGGGGACGACCCGTCGCTTCGTCCTCGTCCGGTCGATGGACAACACCCCCAATGGTGAGTGGTCGGTGTACGTCGACGGCGAGGCGAGCCCGAACAACCCCACCCAAGCGGACGTCGAACCGGGGACGGGCGACGAGCCGTTGGCGGTCGGGCGGTCGTATCTGGGGGCGGTTCGCGGCACCATCCGTAACGTCGCCATCTACGACCGTGCCATGTCCGAGAGCGAGGCGCTCGTCAACTCGGTCATCGGGACGACCCCGCCCGCCGAAGAGGCTCGGCGGTACTACTACCCGCTCGACAGCCTCGAAGACCGGTCGGGCTACGGCAACGACCTCTCGCTGTACTCGGCGGGGACGGGCGGTATCACCGGGGCGGGCTACACACAGGTCGGGTCGGACCTTCCGCCCACTGGAGCATACCGGTTGAACGAATCCGGGACCGACGACAGCCTCTCCAACAACAGCCTCGACGCCGGGGGACTCTCCGAGCTCACCGTTGTTCACGAGTTCGCGGTCGACGGTCCGTCGAACGACGACAACGGCTACCCCCGGATGTTCTCCATGGGGGGCACCGAGTCATGGGCGCAAGCCGAGTCGGACGAAATCATGGTCCGGTTAGGCGGAAACGCCGATGCGGGGGGTAGCAACCAAGTGATACTCAACATCCCACTCGAATACGGGACGCCTGTTCGGTGGGCGCAAGTGTACGTTGACGGCGGTAACCCCTCCGTCACCGGCTACCTCGACGGGGAGGTGGTGGATACGGACGACAGCTACGGCGGCACCACCCGCGTCCTCTCTCCTCACATCCTGTCGAACGGTAGCTACACGCGGACCATGAACGGGAGGACCGGGCGGCTGTGGGTGTTCTCCCGCGCACTCTCGTCATCCGAGATAACAATGATTCACCAAGGCAACGGCGGCAGTGTCGACCCCACGGGACTGATAGCGGCGTACGAGATGGGGGAAGGAGACGGCGATTCGGTCCCCGACCAATCGGGCAACGGACACAGCCTCACGGTGAACGGCGGTCGGCAGGTGCCACCGATGTATCCGATAGGGTTCAGCACCCCGCCGCTGTTGGACGGCGAGCGGTACACGTTCACCGCTGAAACGTACTCGGCAGACGGACAGGAGGGACGCGACTAATGCCAATCACAGCAACCACAGAGCTTCGAGATATCACCGACCGAACGCTGGACTCGTCGACCGAGGACCAGCTGAGCCACAGCTGGGACGTTCCGACGGGGCTGGACTACGGCGACGTCCGGGTGCAGTACCGCGTCAGCGGCGAGCAGACGTTCATCCCCGTCACCGAAAACCGGTTCGGCGGGAGGTGGAACAACGACGTGACCGAGTTGGGGGCGGCCGACGGGTTCGCCGCCGTCGGCGAGATAACAACCACCAGCGGCACGTACAACGACATATTCACCAGTCAGTTCACGACGGACTCGCTGAACCTCCCCGCCGATACAACGGTGTATATGACCTTCTACGCGAAGTGGCCCCAGCGTCCGAAGTGGGGGGCAGAGGGGGAGTGGGTCGTCGACCCCGAGCCGGACTCCGACCGCTATCAGCGCTACGTCCTCCGGAACGACGCGCAGAACGCCCGTGATGAGTTCTTTCGGCTGTACTACGCCGACAAGACGACCGGGTTCACCACACGAATTGCAAACCCCTCGGTGATGGTGTCTGAGCCGCTCAACGCGGTGACCAACGGGACGAGCGTGACACTCGGGAGGCTCGTAGACGGTGAGAAATACGACGTTCGCTCCCGGGTCGAGACTGAACACGTCACCGGGCCGTGGACGACGCTCAACGACATCACCGCGATGCCGTCCGTCGGAAATATCGCTATCGATGCAGCCGAAGAGGCGAGCGTCTCGCTGTCCTGGTCGGACCGTGTGGACAACGAAGACCACTACGTCATCCAGCGAGCCGAACAGGTCGCCGGCAGCTATGGACTGGTGGAAGACGTCGAGACACTCGGCCAAGGCACGACGAGTTACGTAGACAACAGCTCCCGTCCCTCTACCACGTATCAGTACCGGGTTCAAGCTCAAACTGAACACCGGTCATCGACGAGCACGTGGGCCGAGACGACGACACCATCGACAACCCAGGGGCAGCGCCGAGCGCCCCGGCGGGGGTGGCACGTCGAGGTTGTCCATCCGTCGACGGGCCGTATCATCCGGCCGAGCGTCGTCGGCGAGCCCGAACGGGAACCGGCGGTCAATGACCTTCCCCGTATCCGCATTCCCGTCCCTCGCGACGAAAAATGGCTCGCCGACGAGTGGGACGATGCCGAACTCCGCGTCTGGTACGACGGTGAGCGCCAGCCCATCGAGCGCCTGGAGGCGACGTTGATCACTCCCGAGTCAGTAGTGCTGGAAGGGCGCGGCGGGCTCGACCTCCTGGAACGAGTCACCGCCGAGTTCGACGTCGAGGAGGCACACGTCGCCGCCGAGTCGCTGCTGACTGACACCGTTGGGGCAGACGTCGACGTCGTCGTCGACGATCCAGCGCTTGGCGTTCGCGAGGACGAGATTCTTCAGGACGCCAACGGCGAAGCCGGCATCCGCGACCTGCTCGTCGACGCGATTGGCGAGACCGACCCGCTCGCGTACCAGAACGACCGGCTCGAACAGCTCCCCGTCTCGTACATCGTCGAGACCGAGAACGCGGACACGCTGGACTCCTCGAGTGCGGTCATCGACGAGACACAGGACTGGAGCGCGAACGGGGCGGCTCGGCTCAACAGCATCGACGGACGGATTCGCCACACGTTCACCACAGAGTACACCATCCCCGAAGAGCACGTCCGGGTGCTGTTTCGGTCCGGGTCAGCTGACTCCGACGCGCTGAACGTCTCGTGGCGACTCGACGGTCAGGAGGTCGGTAACATCACGTTCGCCGACGGCATTGGGAAGAACCTGAACTGGGGGTACGCTTCAGACATCTCCGGGCCAGGGTGGACCGGTGGTGACCTCCAGCCCGGTGAGCACACCGTTGAGGTGTTCGTCGATGACTACTCCTCGGGCCAGGAGTGGTACTCCGACGTTCTCGGCATCGTCGATGCTCGGTACGTCGGGAACGCCAGCGGCCTCGACAACACCCGGGACGGCAACTACATGGCCGATCCGCCGCTGTTCGCAACCGACTGGAAACTGGAGTTCGAGGACGCCGTCGTCACGAAGGCCATCGACGAGGCGACCGCGACGCTCGACCTCGGCGACGATACCGGCCAGACGCTTGAACTCTCGTTTGACGATGGCGTGTCGTGGTCCTCGGGTGGAGCGCCGACCCACACAGCGACGAACGGCTCGCTGTCGAATCAGGTGCGACTCCGCACAACGTTGACGGCGACCGGCACGAACGGCGGGCAGACACCGACGGAGAACTACCAGGGCAACCACCTCGCGGGCTTCGAGCTGCGAGGCGATATCGACGAGACGCCGCTTGTCGTCGAACGTTCCTACGATGGCTCGTTACTCGACGCGCTCCGGGACATCGCCGACGTCTCCTCGTCGGCGTTCGAGTTCCGGTGGGATGACGGCCCGGCGGTCCACTGGACCCGCATCGGCCAGCGCTCCTCTACTGTGGACGTTGACCCGAGCAACTACGACGTCCAACGGAGTCGCGAGAACCTCATCGCGAGCGCCGAGGTGCATGGTGCTGCCCAAGCCATCGTCCGCGAGCCAATCACGGCAGCCGTCGGTCAGGCGGTCGCGCTCGACCACGGTCTCGTCCAGGAGGGCTCGGTGAACGTCTACGACCCCGACACAGACGAGGTGTTTGAGGAGGGTCTGGACTACTCGGTCGGGTATCGCGAAGGAATCGTGACCGCTCACGGGGAGGGAACCCTCGCTGACGGTCAGCTAGTATTGGCCGACTACAGCTATAAGCCGCGCGGCAGCTACACCGCCGAGGGTGTCACGGGCCGAGAGATCGTTCGGGACGTCCCCGGTGCGACCAACGACCGGATGTGTGAGCAATTGGCCGAACGCCTCGTTGAGGATTTGTCTGTGCCGCAGGTCGAAGCTGAGGTGACGCTGCCCGTGTCTTCGACGGGGTGGTCGGTCATCGACGAGCTCTCGATTCCGGGTGTGCCCATCGGCGAGTCTTTGCATCTTCGCCAGGCTCGGTTGGTGCCAGGCCAGACGTCGCTGACGCTCGGGACACGCCGAACGGTCTCCGAAGCGGTTCAGCAGCTCCGTGACCGCATCCAGACGAATTCTCGCCGGGTCTGAGCGGTGGTGGGGACTCACCGTGGTGAGTCTGTAATCAGAATGAGGGCGAGGACTCCCTGCAGTGTGCTTACCAGCCTCGCCCTCAGTCGTTTTCTTTGAGTAAGTGTGAATAACTGTTATGATTGCGCCGGGGTTCCACTCGCCAATCACTTCGAGAGTTAAGGCCAACCAACCTGAAGGTCGCACTGTTACACTCATGACAGCCCAGAACAAATTCTCTGATGGGACTGGAGACTGACCATTCGTTCAGGATATCGAGGCTATTCCGTCTGAATTTCTAGAGATTCGCAATCAACCAAGGCGAAGCTGTAGAAATAAACTGATTGGGCAGATACTACCATTCTTGTTTGAAAATCTCTAGAAATATATAAATCAATTGTACATACCACAATATATATGGCAGAGTAAATTCTCGTATTGAATGAGGTGGGACTCCCTCAAATTGCCAACCCACCTCTTCTGGAAAGTGTTCCTGCGATTGATATAGCGGGCTGTCTCACCGTTGACTGAGTGAACACTGCGTCTCCTGAGCAGTGACTCCGTCGTCTCGCGCATAGAACACGCTGTTCCACTGGACGTCTACCTATGTTCGCCATCACTATCCCCCGAGTCGCATCGCTCATTCACATCGCTCCGCTGCTGCTCACCGCTATTGGCATCATCCTGTGGCGACGTGAGCTTCGCGACGCAGACGATGATTGGATAGAATCGCTCCGTCGTACCTGGTAGCCTCGGCTGCATCCGTATCTCGAACTGGTCGGTGGGTACGGGTGTGCGTTCACCGGGGAGGACCAGTACGTCGGAACGGTCGACCTCGACGAGGAAGCACTGGAGCGAGAGTTAGTCGCGATGGGCTTCGAGCGGAACATCGTAGCGGCGTTGAAGAGCCGTGCGAATGGAGATATCTCGGAGGAATCGTGGGCGCTCCGCGAGTCGTTCTTTGCTTCGTGGCAACTTCACCTCACGCTCTACAGCGGCGAGGGTGGTGTCGACGTGTATGCACACTGGGAGCGATCGCGGCGTCGACATCCCTGGAAGCATCTGGACAACGTAGGGTTCAACGCGAAGAAGGGTGTGCAAATGACGCGAAGTCGATTTGCCAACCGTGGCGTCCGTATTGAGCCAGAATGGTCGTAATCAACGGGCATCTCCGACACTGAACAGCACCAAATGAGTCCAGATAGTGCCATTAATAATTATGAAAATATACGTCAGCGAGAGACTTTTCAATATGCAGTTACGAAGGGCGCTATGGGGAATGACGGACCCGACAAAGAGACGGTGAAAAGTGCAGTGAAATTTTTCGGTCTGTTCGTACTGCTGGTAGCGATTTTACTTGTTGCTCAAGGTGATATCCCTGCAGATTCCCTGGGGCCCATTGCGGATTCGGTTGGCGAAGCCGTTTCGTGGTAGCGCCGCGGTCTACCGGCCTTTGGATGGGCGCTGTTCCACTCGGATTGCTGTGGAAACCACCCATATTGAGAAGAGACCAACAGCGATAGCCGCGAAACCAGTTCGGATTGGTGTGTGGCCACCAGTCGCGACTGCGACTGTCGCCGCCAACGTTGCGACGCTACTGAACAGACAGACAAGCTTCGTCGACTCGTCAATCATCCGGGGAACTCCTTGACGTTGCCACACTGGTTGCACTGGACCATCGTCTTCGAGGAGACGCCCTCGATCTCTCCCTCGTCCCACCCGAGGAGTTGGAGGTGGCGTGTTTGGAGGTGCGAATGCATCCGAAGTTGGTCGCTCGCGGGTCGACCACACTCCGGACACTCAGTCCGATACTGCTGCGGGCGATCACTGTCGTCGTGAACCTCGCTCATCTATCAACGACCGAGACCTATTGGCACATGAGTGTGTTGGTCAGTCTACCAGTGTGGCAATCAGTATTTCCATATATTTCCCACTGAATCCCAACAATACCCACTGAATCCCAACCTATGGTTCGTCTGACAAGCTTTTATTATCGGGCAGCAGCGAGGGCGGATATGAAAGCTCTCGATACTTTCATGGGACTCGGACCGACCGGCAAAATCGCAGTATCAACAGTACTCGCACTGCTAGTCTTTGGGACCGCTGGATATGCCCTCATCGTCATGGGGATGTTGATTCTCGTAGATATCGTTATCGACGATATTCTGTAGCTCAAGTCATCTCAATAACGCATTTTCGGCTTTGACTACTTGCTGGAACTCAGCAGTAGTTCCACCGGAATCGGGGTGTCGTTGCTTTTTCAGTCCGCGAGCAGCGGCACGGACTACGCCGTCGTTCGCGTCCGGTGCGACACCGAGGACTTCGTGCGGAGCGCGTTGTCCACCCGATCCAGCAACGACGACGTCCTCGTTCCCACTCGGGAGGCGGGCAGCCGCAAACTTTGAGTCACCAGTGACGACTGGCCGTTGGCTACGCATCCGAGTCTCGTGGACCCAGAGATAGACCGTCCGGACGTTGTCGTGGAGTCGGTCGTAGCGGTCACACGCGACAGCGAACTGCTCGCCGTCCTTGCTCCACCGAAGGACGAAGCCTGGGTCGTCGGGATTCGCGTTGTGAAGTGGGAGGCCCCTCGACTTGGTGTGCTGGTTACCGATGCTTGACCGCCACTCGTCGGGTTCGAGGCGGTCCAGTTCGGTTTCGAGATCGCTGGTTGTCTGTCCGAGTGTCGTCTGGAACTTGTTGTTGCGCTCGCGCTCACCAGCGGGTGTCCGCTTGAATCCAGCGGGCTACTCCAGACTACTCATCGGTCTCGCAGACTGCGTCTCGTAGTTCATCCGCAAGCCCAGAGTGGACGTCGTCGAGAAGCTCGAGGTCAGATTCCAGCGCTTCGATCTTGTTTCGGACTCGACTCACGACTCGGTAGCGGTAGTTATCCGACACGTCCGCATCCCCTGAGAGGATTTCGCGTTCGCGCTCAGTGAGAATACCTCGGTACTGGTCATCGACCATTCCTGAATTGGCTTTCCCGTGGCTCATACATGACTGTATTCAGTCGCATCTACCAAGTAGTTACTGCACCCAGTAACACTTATGTGACTATAGGTAGTAACTACTGATGAGGAACACGGGACGCCTCGCAGGAAGTGAGGGCGGTGTTGGAGCACCGAACCTCGTGGTTCTCATTGGAGCAAGAACCAATGGCAACGAAAGTCACCAACCCAGAAAGCCTTTCGGAAGTACAGCAGCGCAACCTCCGCACGACCCGCCACACGGTCATCTACGAGGACGCCGCCGAGGCGTTCGAGAACTCGCTCTCGCGGACGCTCGGCATCGACATCGAGGGTTCGACTCACCACTTTGACGCGCACACGAAGACGGTCACCGTCGTCGCGATGGATGGCTCGGTTGAGCGTGTCGAGGAACTCGCTGCCCAGGGACGAACCGTCGCGGAGTGGGACGCCTACGTCGCTCACGAGCGCGGGTGGCTCTGATAGATGGGTGAAGACTATGGCCAGAGTTTAGAATTCGTCCTGTCTGTCAAGCAATAGGCACTCCTGAACGCATCGAAGAGCACGACTGCCCTGAGTTTCTCAATCATTGAAGGCGGAGAACTACTTAATGATCGGCTGGGTTGAGCTGGAGTCTTCGGTGTATCTCATTCACCAAAAACGATACTAACAAGTCTGGGGAAATGATTTCATCTACCTATTGACTTGATGCTATTCGCTCACGTTGTAGACCCCTTGCTGCAGACACTTGCCAATCTGTGCGCCCAGGCGGGAACACCAACGTGGTGGACTCCAACGCCTGAGCCTAGTTCATCAACGTTACCTGACTCAACAGTCACTGGAGTTATCGTTTCAGCATTTTCAGCTATCATCGTCTATACCGCAAGGCAATATTGGGAGGCAGCAAAGCTGCATGAAGCCCTTGTTACTGAAGTCAGTCAGATGGATGGCCTCAAGCAGTGCGCTAACCAGATGAACCGGGTTTCGGAACCTGCATCGCGCGATTTGAAACCAGAAGATATGCCGGCTACGGGGACGATCCCAACAGTCATCTACGAAAACAATGCGGGGAACGTTGGCCTACTTAAGACCTGGCGTAATCCTGCTGAACTCTCGGATGTTGTCTCGTTCTACTCTGAAGTCTTAAGATACAAGTCCATCATTCAGCGTATTGGCGAGGGGGAAGAAGTATCTAACACCAACCAGGAGGATTTGTACGATCATATCGAGACTATTTCAGAAGTCCGCTATAGAATCGTCGAAAACGAAGAGTTTGAAGCCCCATTAATTGACCACGACTCCGATGATGATTCGGAGGAGGATGGCGAGTAGCATTATAGCGCCGCAACTCTGTACTGGTATAATGTAGACGTAAGAATTATTGGAAGTAGCGTCGGACAATCACTATGATAGTCCCTCGTCCGCATCGTAGCGAACATCCCCGTGTCGTATTGAGGGGGTAGAAAATGGTTGACGATGTATCTGACTTCCTCGAAGTTGGTGAAAAGCACTTTGAGAACCACCAACAGTTGGCAAATCACATTAATCAGAAGTACACTAGTGGTTCCATAAAAGGCGAGTTTAATATCATCGGTGCGATCAACAACCTCGGACATACCGATGGGGTAGAAGACAGCAAGCAACATTTCATGGACTTGCTTGCGGATGAGTTCCAGATGCTCCACTCGTCTGGCGATTTATACCGGATATTCACAACCGTTGATGATGACCCAATGTACAGCTACGTCTGGGCAGATTCGGACGCCCCGATCTTCCTAACGACTGCAAACAAGACAGATCAGATTCCTCAGACAATCCAGCGATTTCTCCACACTAAACACGGGGTTGGACGCCTCATGCTTTCGAAGCGTGAAGTGGATGGAATACGGAAATCGCTGTCGAGTAGGTTTGATAATCTGGTAGTCCCATATTTCAGCGCTCGACGATCCAGAGATTCACTGATTGGTGCTCAGCGCCGGCCAAACGTTGATCGCTCAATTCAGTACCGTGCAATTGATGGATTGGCAACTTATCGAGAAATGCGGTACAACTACGGCATTCTCCCTCAGATAATGACGTTTAAACTCCCCGGGATGTTTAAATTCAGGGTCAAATCAGATGGGACCTTTGTCCACCAGCACGGAACATTCCACCAAGTGTGGGATGCTTTCCAAAATCAAATTGAGAGAGTCAATGCGATGAAAGAGTGTGCAAACACAGGAGGGTTCACTGCAAACCAGACCTCTCGATTCCGTGAGGAAGGATTCTCTATTAGCACACCATGGGGAATACAAGTCGAAAAGGGAATCGACGCCAGTCACATCGAGACGCTCCCAGAGCAACTTGAAGATGACTTCTGGGAATTCAGCCTTTCTGAATACTATGTCAATCCAGAGAGTGATATTTTTGATGCCGAGTTGATTGATGATACCACAAGAGAACGAACGACGATGAAGACTCGTGGGAACCAGATTAGAATTTTCCCCCGTGAACTCACAGACATCGACCAGTCTATTCGACTCTTCAATTTCGTGAGCGATCACTTTGAATCGGACTGTACCCCTGTTAAGATTGTATGAGAGATCTGGAGCCCTTTGATAAGGACGGCGTCCTTGACCAGATCGCGAAAAATCAGCGAAAAAAGTTTGATAAACTGTTCGCTGAGAAATATCGAGCTATCGACGAGGAGTTTGCAATAAACAGCTATAAGACAAATTGGGAGTCGACATCCGAACAGCAGTACAGGCTCTTTCGCGACGTTGTAAACGCATTCTCGCCAAACCAGTCTGCACACGGTAGCAATTCTGGTTTCGAAGCTACAATCGCTAACCCCTTAGCAGAGTTTGGAGACAGTGGGGCGGATGTCTTACTGGCGATGAGTGCGCCTACTGGAGTTCACCTCTGCTTTGTTTCATGTAGAGTCAGCGGTGAGCGATACGAAGAGTGGCGACAGGAGGTGGCCAGAACCGAAGCCCTCATCCAACCGGATGACCACAGAGAAGAGCTCAAACGGCAAATCGAATGTTCTGACCTAAGAATTCGTACAGTTCAGCATTTGACATTGACGAGAGCAGAGGACGTCTTTGACATTGACATGGATGTAATGAGAACTGGTACGCCGAACTTCTATGCAATTTGGGAGCTAATTGAATCTGTCGTCCCACCAGAGGTTGGAGATGAGGGGTCTGATGAAGAAGTTGAGCGTACAATTCGGCACAGAGAAGGCCACATTGAACACTCAGACTTAGCAGACATAGGTCGTGAGGGGATTGATACAATGGGTGCTGTAAATTACGACCTCAAGTATTGCTTGAACACTCATCCCATAATTCCAATTGGTGAGGTTTGTCTAGGCATATATCTGGACAACACGGGCAAAGAAGAACCGAAGGAATTCTTTGAGGGTGCGTTCGAAGAGGAATATCGAGAGCACGTGTACTTTGGAGAGGACCGGGACGGGCTGGACGATATAATCGACACGAAGACAGGCAACCTCCTTGACACTGCGCTTGAGTATGGGATTGTCACGGACAATCCTGATGACCTGAAAGAGAGAGAATACCGCATACAATGGGAATCTGACGAAGCAGGAGACATCAAGAAGATGGTGAAGAGGAAATTTTTCAAATCAAAAGCTCCCCAAGAGATGGGCGAACTAGCATTCCAGCGGGCTGTTGATGAGTTCGACTCAGATCAGTTGGGTTTCGGGGATTTCGACTGACGGATGTCGAAACCCTTCAAGAGCCGGAGGCAAACGAAGACCGACTCATCTGTACGCTAATAGTCGGCACTACCATGAGACTGGATTCGTGGAAAATTGTCCGTGGTGGACCTAGCTACCAGTCGTTCTCAAGTTCGTAGACACGGTACTCGAGACTGTCGACACGATCTTCTAGTCCCTCACCTTCGTCCTCCAATTTCTCTTCAAGACTATCGAGCCTTCTGGGGAATTCGTCCTCAATTTGGGCCATCGGGTAGCTCGCACCTTCTTTCTTTGAGTAGTACGACTCCACCATGCCCTCCTTTTCGATTGTCCTCATCTCAACCTGGCTCTTCCAGTCCATCCGATCTAAGCCAGCGGCGATGTACGAGATTTGTAGGCTCTCGTCGCCGCGGATGGTCTGCGGGAACACCTCGGGGGTCTCTTCTGCCAGTCGCTCGGCGATTTCTTTGACGGTGAACGCACAGTCTGGATTTTGGTCGAAGAACTGGAGAAGGAACACTTCGGTCCAGTCTTCCAGGCGAGCATTCCTCCATTCCTCGGAACCGGTGTCGATTGGCATACTATATTGAATTTAATTGTCTGTAATAAGTTCTGTGGGCACACCCTCTCCTTAATCACTCTCGTGCTAACCAAGGATGCAGGTTAGAAATCTAATTGATTGGTTAGGAACTAACCCGGAAGAATCGGAAACGGAATCGGAAACCGGCTCTCGCTACGAATCACACTGTCAAGCGCGTCTCTCCGCGGGATCGTGTGACTGCTTCTGGTGGTTTCGGAAGCGACCCCCTGAGAGCTATCAGTGAACCAGCCATCCGCTGTGACATGATTACGGACCCTCGCGTCCTCGAAGAGGACTTCGTTCCCTCCGAGATCGCCCATCGTCACGACGAGCTCGAGAAGCTCTCCCACGCTGTCCGGCCGGTCCTCCACGGCCAGCGCGCACCGGCGAGTCTCGTCACCGGTCCCTCTGGAGCGGGCAAGACGTGTCTCTCGCTGTTCGTCGCTGAGCGGGCTGGCGAGCAGGTCGACCACCCGTTTTTCACTCGGGTGATGGGATGGGAATCTCGTCGAGAAGTCCTCCAGCAGATCTGTCGGTCACTCGCTCCCGCCGTCGAGACGACGTCGCGGTCGGCTGGGGACTTAGAGCGATTCATCCGGGACCGCGTCGACCGTGACCATCCGCACCTGGTCATCATCGACGAGGCCGACCAAGTCCCTGACGACATCCTCCTACAGGTGCTGTATGAGATGCCGGGCATCGGGCTGTCGCTGGTGGGCAACCACCGCCAGGACATTCTCGCCGATCTCCCCGACCGCATCCAGTCGCGACTCACGCCCTACGAAGAGGTGCAGTTGTCTCGCTACTCCACAGAGCAACTGGTGGACATCCTTGACGCACGGGTCAACCAGGGGTTCGTCCCCGGCTCGGTGAGCGTTGAGCAGATCGAACGTGTCGCTCGCGCGGCAGATGGAAACGCGCGGTCGGCCATCGGGACGCTCGCGATGGCGTTCTCACAGGCGAACCTGCACGACCACGCCTCGATCCATGACGAAGACATCGACGCAGCGCTGCGTGACGTGGATGGTGAGTTGCGCGAGCGAGCGATGGATCGGTTGTCTGGTCACCACCGAGTGTTGTTCGACATCGTCGTGAACGCCGGGACGGAGGTCGCAGCGACCGACGTCTATGAGCGCTACGAAGCACGGGTGAACGAGCCCATGAGCAATCGACAGGTACGGCGGTACATGCAGAAGCTCGAAGAGTACGGATTTATCGAGTCTGGGGGAGAAAACCGTTGGCGGACCTACCAGGTGAAAGAGTGAGCGTTGGCTCCTTGTACAGATGTATCCGTTTTGAATACGCCTCTAACCGTCATATTGTGCTTTCACCAGTTTGCCGTCATGTTCTGAATCTCTGCCGTTACTCTTTTTGATGAGTTTTACCTTTTCTAGAATTCCCTCATAGTCTTCATCTCCAAACCCCCGAGAAATTTTGATATTCTCACTATCCTCTGGGGTCCTTGCTTCAGTGCTATTACGTTCGTCAATGCCTGTATTTTCCTTTATGTGTTCTATGCTCTGCTCCAATCGGTCTACCTTCGTGGTTAGCCTTCCGACAGACTCAAGCATCTCTGCAAGCCCCTTGTCTGTCGGATCTCCACTTTCCCGCAGTGATTTCAATTCGGCCGATTGAGATATTGGGTTTTCAGATATTGAATCCCCCTCCTTTATTGACAACAGATGGCCTTTGATCTCATCTCTTGCACGAGCGGCATCTGCGACATCCAACCCATAATAGATAGCTCGAAAGTCGGAAATATCAAATGGGATTGATTCACCTGATGTGATTAGAGAAATATACGGTTCTCCTGTAGCGTGTCTCACCGCGAGTTCATAGAAGACGTTTGGATTGTGGTCTGTCAGGTCCGCAACTACCAGTTCGCTCTCAACAGTTTTATCGATAATTTGATTAGTGATACTTCCTGGCTCTTCCAGTTCGTCGGCTCTTGTAACAGAGTATCCGAATTCAGAAACGGCCTCCTCTACGATGAACTCTTTAACCTTATTTGACCGTTCACGGACTTCGCTTCCTTCATCGCCAATTGGTGCAATAAAGAAGCACTCTTTCTCGTCACTCATCTTAGTATGTTAATAGTAATCTCACGTCTAATAGTATTTCCTGCTAAAGATTCAGTGAGCACATCCAGATTAGCTCTCGGAAACAACTATGTCCGAGATATTTCGGTTCTTCCGTTGTGTTCTGAGGCAATTTCCAAACAATTAGCTCTCTCGGACATCTCGGACACCACCCCTCCAGCCCCATTACACGGTGATTCGATTGTCAGAGTATGCGTTACGAAACAGGGATGGCGCAGCGTCGATACATCGCAGGAGGTCGATTCGCCGGCACGCCACTTCGTGGGGGTACCACGTTCGAAGTGCCACTCACCGAACTCGGCGTCACCGACCGATTCGCGCCAGATCGCGTCTCTGTCGACCTCCGGCGCGGTCCGTTCGAGGTAAACCTCCAGATTCGCTCAGCAGTCGAGGTGTTCCGATTCAGCGTCGAGGACGGCGTGGCCGAACTATCTGAACGAGATTGTGAGCGCTCGTCCGAACGGACCCGCTGCTGGCTCCGGGCGGTGCTGAGATACGTGGATATCGAGGAGCAGTGGGATTAGAGATGGCTGGGTGGAGGGCTATCGGCGATTCAGTCAGCCGCTTGAACCGCCGGACTCGGGTTTCCCTCATCAGCGCTGTCGATTGGTTCCTCGGCCCAATCTCGCATGAGGCGACGAATCATCTCGCTGCGGGTAATATCCCGGTCCAGTTCGCCACGAGCCTTCATCTGAATCATCTTGTCCTCGAACTTATCGAGAAGTTCGTCGGGAATGACGATGCTCGTGTTGGCCATGTTGGTATGCTGGTATGCTGGTATCATAAGTGTCTAGGAAGCTGTGAGGTTGACAAGCTGCCAGTGCTGGTATGGTACCAGCAATATTAAGTAGATGCTATTGGTATGATACCAATGATGGTAGGGACTCAGAACCTCGGCGTGACGATGCCTCCCGAGATGGTCGAGGTTATCGACCAGCGCCGCTCTAGCACGAAACCTCGTAGTGAGTGGATTAGGGAGGCTGTCGAAGCGCGTCTCTACCTCGAAGATTCTGACGAGTGGGAAGAACTCGTTCAGGAGCTGGAGGTGAGCACAGAGAATTGAGCAGGTGCTCGCTCGTGCTATCGTGGCAGGAGTGGAGCGCCGTGGTGGTTCGTAGTCATGATGTCCACGACGCTCGGTTCGATGGTTGGCCCTTGCGGGCATAGTTTCACGGCCCGAATAGACTGGGATTCGACCGAAACCCGACGTTTCGACCCCCTGACTTCGACTGGACCCTCGCGGCGCTCACCAAGGAATCGCCCGCAGAACACCTCGCGACTGCAGCGCCGGACCCTCACTCGCCAAAGTGCGTCCGGCGCTCGGTCGCGGGCTCTCTCGCAGTTTGATGAAACCGAGAGCCATGACGCAAAACACCAACACAGCAGTTAGCAGTATCGACTCAGACCACCAGCAGACGGAGGCCGCCGATGCGTGATATCGAGCGCCGAGCAGCCCGCGCTGTGAACACCCTCCGACCACAGATGACCACGCGTGGGCGTGCCCCTGCGACCACCAACGACGTCGAGTACGTCACCGTCAACTGTGACGACGGCTCGGTCGTCTTCCTCTCACAGGAACGCGCCGATGCGGTCGAACAACTCCGCGCGAACGACAACGTCACTGACCTCCAGATTCCGCTGTTGGAGGGCATCGCGACGAACGTCATCGTCGACGTGGAGGACCTCCGATGAGTACTGGTGTCCGCCTGCCCCCGAGCAGTGACGACCCACTCGCCGACCGACTCGCCCAACTCGCTCACGAGACCGAACACCCAAGCATCGAACGCGTCGCCCGCGAGGCGATGGGGATGCGGGCAGTCCCGACCGCGAGCGACCACCTCTCGACGATCACCCACACCGACGGCTGGCTCGTCGCCAGCTTCGACGTCGATGACCAGCCTGTGTTCATCCGTCGCTGTCCACCGCACTCCGGGTTCGAACTCCTCGCGCCAGACGACGACGGTGAGTACGCCCGGACGAACCACGGTCGCTTCGGCGTCAAGGCGCTGTTCGAACGCCACGAGTCTGAGTGGCAGCTGTTCGGTGACGTCGAGGAGCGCTTCGCGAGCGCACGCGACGACCGCCGCTGGGGCGAGGGCGTTGTCCAGTGAGCACCTCCCCCGTCAACGCCCCTCGTATCGCACCCCACGCCAAGGTGCGATGGTGGGAGCGCTCAGCCGTGTCCTGCTCACCACAGGTCGGATGGCAAAGCGCCTGTCGCGTCACCGCGCTCGAACGCGAACTCTGTGCTGACGAGGTCCGCTACCACGTCGGTGCGGATGTCGTGTTCGTCCGTCGGGGGCTCACCGTCACCGGCGCACTCGCCGTCGACGAGAACCTGAACGCGACGGTCCACCGCATCGTTCGCGACCAGTTCGACCGACCAGGGGTCAACCAGTGACCCGCGTCCGCTACTGCCGTGCCTGCGGCCGGGACTCGCGATGCACCTGGCGCTGCGACGACTGCGGCCACGACCTCACCGACACGTCTCACCAAATCCGATTTCCGACCCGGCGGTCGGGAGACCTCGTTGACGTCGCGTTCCAACTGGAGTGTATGGGCTGTCGAGCCCTCCGCTCGCTCCCGCTTGCCTACAAGTTCGTCGGCCAGGTCATCCGCATCGGTTGTCCCCACTGTGACGAGCCGACCCGACACCGACCGACCGGTGACGACCTCCGTCGTCAGGGCATTCGGTTGTTCGGTCGTGAGGAGTCTCACCCGCTAACTACCCCGGAGGAGACCGGGGAGATTGTTGCCACTCTCACGTCATGAACGTCTACGACTCGACCACCAATCCAGAACGATACGTCCGCGAGAACCGTGAGAAGCTGGTGCGGGTTCTCCGTCACGGAAGTGACGAGTTTGCCCGCGCCTGCGCGTGGACGCTACTCGACGAGTACTGTGATGACGTCGCGTTCGAACAGATCGAAGAGGAACTCCGCCGCATCAAGGCAGGTGAGGCAGTCGCGTGACGATGGAAGTGGCTGCCCCCACGCCGTGCGCTGCCTCAGTCCTCGGCTTCGAGGGCGTCGGCAAAGCGTTTTGCGTGCTGGAGGAGTTCGGGGTTGTCCTCGAGCATTCCGATGATCTCCTGGCGGGTGTCGACGTCTTCCAGAAGTTCGGGATTCTCCTTGGCGAGTTTCAGGGTGTCCCGGCGGACCTCCCGCTCTTCGCGACGGATACGTTCGACCGCGCCGGCTTCGAGCGCCTGGCCACACCAGACGCACGCGTCGACGTCGTGGGGGTTGTCCCGATCACAGCGCGGACACGCGACCGGTGCGATGGGGTCGGGCTCGTCTTCCTCGACGTCGAGACCGTGGACCTTCGCGAGCTCGCGGTCGGAGTCCCCGGAGAAGACGGCCACGTAGCGAGCTGCGACTGTCGAGCCACGCGTCCAGCCGTGATGGTCCTCGATATGGGCCTGGTTCATTCCCTGACTGGCGAGGTGGCTCGCACTGCTCTTCCGGAAGTTCGTCAGCGTCACCGGTCGGGTCACGCCCGCACGCTCGGCGGCGCTGACGAAGACCTTCTTGACGGCGTTGTAGCTGAGGTCGTCGTCCTGGTGGAGTTTCGACCAGAGGTCCGAGGACTCGTCACCGGGGTGGTCGGCGAGCCAACGCTGGAGGAACGGAACGCTCGGGATGAGCGTCACCGACCGCTGGCCGGTCTTGCCGTCGACGGTGATCTGCAGGCCATGCGTGTGGTCGGTGACGTCACGGACCTGCAAGTCGCGGAACTCCCCCGAGCGCGTACCGGCGTCCCACGCGACGGCGAGCATCGCCTTGTCGCGGTTGTTGTGGCAGGTCTCGATCATCGGGAGGACGTGTTCCTCCCAGTGGAGCATCTCTCTGGGGTCGGGCTTCGGGTCGTAGTTCCGCGAGGTCTGGCCGCTCACCCACGCGACGGACTCGGGGACGTCCTCGCCGTCGGTGACGTGCTTGGCGAACACGCGCAGCGCGACGCGATAGTCGCGATTCGTCTCCTCGTTGTCGTACGTCCGGTTGATCCAGGTGACGACGCGCTTGGCCGCAGCCTCATCTTCGAGGACGGCAGCCAGTCCGTCGGTCTCCTCGGCGATGCGGACACAGTGTCGAAGCAACTTCTCATGTCGATGGTCAGAGTAATTTACGGACCGAACGAACAGCTCATCGGAGAACCGAATCAGGACGTCGCGGTCGGCCTCGACGAGATCCGCGCTGGTTTCAGCACGTTCTCGGAGTCGCTCAATCGCCTCGCTTGGGGCAGCCATGGGTTTGCCACTCACGTATATACTATAAGTTCAAGGATTTGCACCCGAGGTTCTATGCCCCCCACCGGCTCTTCTTACCCCGTCGAATCACGCCCGGAGACGAAGGATTTCTCCCGAACGACGAGATAGTCGTGCGGGCGAACCGACCGCCTTCGAGGGAGACGAGGAGTGGCCCTCCGACCCACTGGCGTCCGTCCTCGCAGAAGCCCGATACGACCGAGGAGATCAGGAGTGTCACCGACGGACTCGCGAGAGTCCCGATTGACGAACACGATACATGAGTGAGCAGGCCGTGACGATACCCACAGCGACCCCGTAACAGCCGTGCGGTAGCAGTCGGATACCTGCTGCTGAGGGTGTAATCGTATGTCACGACAAGGCTCTGCGGTAACGAGCGAAGAACAGTTCAAAGACCAGCTTGACGAACTCGTCGCCTCGGCTCGCAGCAACGGCGTCGACGTGGAGGGGGCATGGTCGTGTCGGCTTGACGTCGACCGCTACGACTTCGAGGTCCTCGTCTCCGCGGTCGACGCTGTGTGAGCGATAGGAGCACGTCACCGAGCACTCAGCCGTCGTCCGTCCGTGCAGGGGCAACGGTGTGGTCGATGAGGATGTCCATCGCCCGGCGAATACGCTCCGACGCAGCCTGGTGGGAGATGTTCATCTTCTCGCTGATGGTGTCCAGGTCGACCGCGCGTGGCACTTCGAAGTAGCCCATCTCCGCGGCGTAGACCAGGGCGTCGCGTTGTTTCGGCGTCAGGCCGTAGTGGTTCGAGACCTCGTTGTCCGGTGCCGGTTCGTACTTCCTGATGAGGTCGAACTCGAGGTCCAACTCGCGACACGTCTCGTGGAAGTGCTGGAGGGCATCGTTGCTCGGGAACTCGACCTCCATCCTCCAGCCACGGTGGGTCCCGACACACTCGTCGACGATACCACCGACGGCGACGAGGGTGTCGTAGATCGACTTCGCTCGTCCCTCTTCGATCTGCTCGACCTGGTACAGCCTGCGGTCTGCGAACTCGGTGAGGCAACTCGGTGCGGTGACCGTCGAATCGTCGTGCATCGCCGCTTCGAAGGCGTCGAAGTCGTCGGCGGTGACCCAGAACAACATCAAGAGTTCGTTGTTGGGGGTGGTGCTCGACGCCTCCCACTCGATGCGTACGTCGGGGAACTGCTGCACTGCGGTCATCAACGTCGGCTGCTGGAACGTGTACTCGACGATTACGGGACCTCCGGAGTTGACTTCACCCGACATCAATAGGTGAGATTTGAGGCAGCCGGTATAACGGTTAGGGAGAACGGCGTGGATACGACGTCTCTACGAGAGCGAAATCGTTCGAGGTGGAACGACCGAACCCGCGAGTAGGCGGGAGAGAAAGGCCGACAGGACTATCGGTAGCGTGCGCTGGTCGTCGTGAACACCGCGACGTCGTCCCGAACGATGACGCAAAACAGGTGGAAGCCACCGGTCGACGTTGGTTCCCGTGCCCAAGTCGGAGACGGCCTCTGACAGCCTTTTGCCTCGCAGTAACAGGTAGGACACACGACACAATAGTTCCCCTGCCCCATATGTCAGGTTCGTCGTTTGGTACCACACCGTCCCCTCCACTCGCGACCCACCGTATCACACAGACTGCTCCACTGTGGCTTTCGAGGTTCGGCTGAACGCTCCGCTGTAGTTCTCTCTCGACGTCTCTCCTCCCGAGCGGACGGTCCGCACGCCGTGACGGCGACTACAGCTAAGCCGTCGTGGCGGCTGTGTGTCACATGACCATCGACAGTATCGAGGACCTCCGCGAGCACCTCCAGTGGGCCATCCAGGTCGAACTCGCGACGATTCCGACGTACCTGTACTCGATGTACTCCATCGAGGACGCCCACGGTGTGCCCTACGGTCTCGTCCGGAGCGTCGCCGTCGAGGAGATGCTCCACGCTGCGCTGGTGGCGAACGTCCTGACCGCCGTCGGTGGTCGCCCGCGGTTCTACGACGAGTCGGTGGTTCCGTCGTATCCGATGGCATTGCCTCACCACGAGCCCGAAATCGTCCTCCAACTCGAGGAGTGTACGACCGACGTCGTCGAGCGGGTGTTCGTCGAGATCGAGAAGCCGAAGTCGGCCGAAGCGCTGCCCCAGGACGACGGCTACGCGACCATCGAGCAGTTCTACCTCGCCATCGAGGAGGCCATCGAACGCCCGGGCGGACCAGCGAGATTCGACCCCGAGAGTGCGACCCGGCAGCTCGCCGACCCGCGGTACTACGCACCCGTCGAGTACGACGCCGAAGACAGCGGTGGGCTGTTCCCGGTCGTCGACGTCGACTCCGCCTGCGAGGCTATCGACATCATCATCGACCAGGGCGAGGGGTTCCGGCCGGACCACATGTACGCCGACCCGGCCCACGAGGAGATGACCCACTACTACAAGTTCAAGCGGCTGGTCGACGGCACGTACGACCTCGGAGCGACCCGGCCCGTCGTGACGAACCCGGACCCGGCGTCGTTCCCGCCGTCGCTCCGGCCCGTCGCCGACCTGTTCGACGCGAGTTACAGCTACCTGTTCGTCCTCATGGACGCCATCTACTCGCCGCTCGACCAGGCCACCCGTGACGGCCTCGTCTGGTCACTGTACGGCGTGATGGCACAGGTGCTCCGACCGCTCGCACGCTACCTGACCCGACAGCCACTCGGTGATGGGACCGGCAAGCACGCCGGGCCACCGTTCGGGTTCTACCGGTTCGACCCCGAGGGCGACCCCCGGGACGAACTCCGCGCGCTGTCGACGGCGGTGGGCGAGCGTCACGACGAACTCGACGGAATCGACAAGGTGATTCGGAGTCTCGAGGCGCTGCCGGAGGCGTGAGGCGGCCGGTCAGGCGCGGTCGGTCAGAGGCCGCGGTCAGAGTTCGAGTCCCTCGCCGCCGGCGTCGTGTCGTTCGGCCCACCGCGAGCGCTCCTCGCACAGCGAGGAGAGGTGCTCGCCGGCCATCGCCGCCAGCCCGCACAGTGCGACGAAGGCGACCGTCCCCAGCACGGCCTGAACGAGCGACCCGCCGGTCGCGGCGTTCGGGCCCGTCGGAATCTCGCCGAACGCGACGCCCTCGACGACGACATCGAACGCGACGCCGACGACGAGCCACGTCACGGTCACGGTAGCGATACCGAACGCGGCGAGTCGCTGGTGACGCCGCGAACGCCGCGGGAGGTGGCCCCGGTCCATGATGTCGGTGTAGCGAAAGCCGGCGCGGGCGACCCGCGGGTAGACGAGATAGAGGATGGGCGGGCCGAGGAATGCGGCGGCGACGAAGTCGTTGACCGTGATGACGGTCGCGAACACCGAGAACGCGAACAGGCCGAGCACGTCGAGGCCCCACGCGATGATGGCGGCAGTGCCCGCGGCGGCGACGAAGGCGGCGACGAGGTACTCGAGGAGTTGGTGCGGCGAGCGCATGTCGGGTTCCTCGCCGCTCGACAGCGGGCCGAGGTTGCCCCAGAGTTTGTACGCGGCGAACCCCAGGAAGAAGTTCCCGACGAACCCGAACACGCTGCCGCTGGTGAGTTGGCCGCTGAACGCGTCGCTCAGCAGGTTACCGAACGCCGCTCCCCACGCCGCCGCCGGGCCGACGATGAGGCTGAACACGATGGGCAGGGCCGTCGCTGGACGGACCGTCGTGAACCCCGGGACGATGACCAGCCCGCTCGACGGGATGAGCGCCGTCATGTACAGCGCCGCGATGACGACGGTGATGGCGACCATCTGGGCGTTCCGCCACATCGCGACGACCTCTCTCATCGCTCCGCCTCCCGCGTCGCTCCCGTCGCTCGCACCGTTCCGGGCGCTCGTACCGCTCTCGTGGCCCGCACCGCGCTCGACATTCGTACGGCTCTCGTCGCGTTCATATCTCCACCCGAGCGGGCGACTGCTCGGCGCGGCCGCCGGTGCGTTCGAGGGTCATCAGGCCGGCCAGTGAGGCAGCAACGAGACCGACGACGACGAGCGACACCAGTCCCTCGCCGAGGACGCCGAGCAAGACGAGGAAGACGACGACGCCCAGTCGTGCCGCGAGCGACCGGTCGTCGAGTCCCAGCGGCGGTTCGATGACCCGCTGGGCGACACTGCTCCCGAGCAAGAACGCACCGACGCCCGCACAGATGGCGACGCGCTCGCTGAGGCCCATCGTCGTCCCGCCGAGTGTGGCTTCGATGGCCGCCTCGACGCCGACGCCGATGGCGATGATGCCCGCGTGGACGGGGTAGTGCGCGAAGATGTACGACAGGCCCTCCTGTCTCGCCAGTCGCCAGTCGCCGTCGTCGGTGAGCACCCGGTCGATGACCTCGTCGTCGAAGTGTTCGAAGTAGAGCCACCAGACGGCGACGGCGATGGCGAACCCGCTCGCACAGAGCACGAGGATGCGCGGCCCCCACTCGGGGACGGAGGTGCCGACGGCGACCGCCAGGATGGTCTCGCCGAGGACGAGGATAGTGAACAGCCCCAGTCGCTCGGGGAAGTGCGATATCTGGACGACGATGGTCTCGAACCCGAGGTACACCACCGAGATACCCGCGAGGCTGATGACGTACGAAGCGATCCAGAGGCCGAACCGTCCGGGTTCGGGCACCAGTAACGACAGCGCCCAGACCGAGGTCACCAGCACTTCCAGGCCGATCCACGAGAGCACGAACGGCCGAGCCTCGGTGTCGAGATACTGCGCGCGGAGGTGGAGGCCCGTGGTGATACCCCGGAGTGCCAACACCGCGGCGGCGAACGCGAACGACCCGCCGCTGAGCGAGTCCTCGATGGTCGCCGAGAGGAAGATGACGGCGAACATCGCGACGACCAGCACGACGTTCGAGAGGCCGTCGTCGGTGTCGTAGGTGTCACAGTAGTAGCTGATGGCGAGCCACACCCACCAGACGATGGCGAACAGTCCCGCGAACTGGACCAACCCCATCGGCGTCAAGTGGTGGTGGAGGAACAGCCCCAGCTCCGCGAGCGCGACGACGAAGACGAGGTCGAAGAACAGTTCGAGCCACGTCGCGTGTCGTGGGCTGTCGCTGTCGCCGTACACCGCCGGTGGTCGGACCACCGGCCGCCGGACCCCCCGTGGATGGAATCGCACCGCTCTCATTGCTCTCGACCTCCGTGTGCGACGTCTCCTCACCCGTCACACCAAGCCACACGTAGAGACGCGCGCTCAGGAGATACCGGTGTCGTTCCGGTCAACTGATGCATCGTGGGAGCACCGCCCCGGCAGTCTCGGCGACCGTCGACTCCACCGAGCGGACTCTCAGCCGACGCCCAGCTTTACTCGTGACAACTGCGACTAACTAACCGCGCGGACGGTCGAGGGCGACCGGTGAGACGATGGCTCGATTCTGGGAGGGCGTCCTCGCGACACTGCTCGTACTGCTGATTCTCGTCGTCGCAGCGTTCGCACTGGGGCTGTGGAGCATCGACGACGGCCAACCGGTCGCCGGTCCTGGCGGTGGCGGTGGCAGCGGTGTTGACGCTCCCGACGACGAGACGACAGAGACGCCGACCGACCCCGGGACCGACACGGAAACGCCGGGTACCACCGAGACGGCGACCACGACCGACACCCCGTCGCCCACGACCGATACGCCGACGCCGACCCCCACACCATCACCGACGCCGACCGAAACCCCGCCACCGACGGACGCGCCACCGACGAGTCCATCCACGACGGAAGCCCCGTGAGCGGTCGGGGGTGGGAGACTGACGACGAAGCCACAGCCACAGTCCGGAGTCGCCTTCGCGGCCACGACGCCGTCGCACACGGCTGCCTCCGTTGGCTCCTGTTTGAGATTCTCGAGACAGTCCATTAGGGCAGTCTGAAGGGTGTGGTGGCGGTAAACAGACGAAATGTACTCTTCCTCGGTCACCCCCAATTCCCAGTGGGAGAGAGTACGTTTCGTCTGTTCGTGGCGAGGAGAGGAGGTTGGGCCCGTGGATAGGTGACTACTGGTAGAGTGGGCTGAAGTGGCCGACTCGCTTGGCGGTCGCTCGGACTTCGTGGAGAAGGCACGTCGAACAGCGCGTCTCGAGCGGGGCCGTGAGTGAGAGTACGTTTCGTCTGTTATTCGGTTCCTGAGCGTGGGTGACTGCTGAGAACGGTCGCACTGCTTTCAGGACGGATTCATCCCAGTGAACCCCACATAAGTGGTGACGAGTGCCGACCAGAACGATTGCCACTGATCACTCGAGTGGCTTCGCTGTTGGGTCTTCACCTAGCTCGAGTGACTCGCGTGTTTCGAGAACGATTGCAGCATCGAGGTCGAGTTCGTACTCGAAGTAGTGTCCACCGCTGCGGCCTTCGTTTCGCTCGTGTTGACTGAAAAAGCCGAGCATGTGAAGCTCTGATAGGTGGCCCTGGATACTCTTGAGCGTGGTCAACGGGTCCGTGCCCCACGAGCGGGCGACCCCTTCGTAGGTCGTCATGATCTGCTTCGACCGGGCAGGTGTCTGACCGTCGCGTTCGAGGCGGGCGACCGCTTCGAGCACGTACTGTGCGTGTTTGGTCTGGTCGCTGATTCGATTGCGCAACCGTCCGCGCTGAACAAGCGACCGCGCTCGCGAGACGTGTGTATCGGTGACCTTCGAGTCACCGTTTTTCTCTGCGACCTCTGCACCGACCCGGAGCAGGTCGATGGACTGTCTTGCGTTGCCGACGTCTTGGGCAGCGATTGCAGCGGCCGCACGAATCGCAGACTGGTCGTATCCCCCCTCGACAAATGCGTCTTCAGCCCGGTCCTGAAGGATAGTCTGGAGCTCCGTCGCGTTGTAGGGGCTGAAGGCGATTTCGACTTCCATCAGCGTGTCTTTGACCTTCGGTGAGAGCGACTTCCGGAACGTGTAGTTGTTGCTGATGCCGATGAGTCCGAGTCGTGCTTTCTCGATGTGCCCGTTCGAACGCGCACGTGGAAGTTCGTACAGCAGGGTGTTCGCGTCGTCGATGTGGTCGATTTCGTCGAAGACGAACAGGTGTGTCCCACCGATGCGGTCGAGTTGGTCGTACAGCGTCTCGAACGCGTCACCCGTCCCGAGTCCTCGGCGCGGGAACGGACTCGCATCTGCTGGGAGCAGTTCGTTCACGAGCGTCCGGACGACGATGAACAGCGACTTGCCGTTGCAGTTGACGGTGTGGACCGAAAGGTCGTCTGCGGCCTCGCGCGTTTCGACTTCCGCGAGGAGTGCATCCATCATGTACATCGTCACCGCGGTCTTCCCGAGTCCGGCCTTCCCGTATATCATCACGTTCTCGGGGTCGTTGCCGAACAGGACGTCACGAAGTGCGTGGCGGTACTCGTCGATTTCCTCATCCCGTTCGAGTATCTCGTTGGGTTGGTGTTCCTCTCGCAGAACGCTCTTATCGGCGAAGACTGTGTCCGTAATATCACTGAATGGGCCGGACATCAATTCTATCTCCGAGTCCAGTAGGCAGGTATATAATTCATTCCTTCGTCTGTTTCGTCTGTTAGTCAATAGAGTGAACTGTCGATGAAGAACGAACCACTCGGCGCTCATCCAGTGTTCACTGTTGGATCGAACAGACGAAACGTACTCTCTCTCTTCGACAGTGGGATTGAAAAGCGACGAACATTTTTCTGCTTCTGAACGGTCGACCCGGTAATCAACACCTCCTCGTCCACATTCCCGATGTCAAGGACTGTAGGTTCGAAGTATAGTCGGCGACTGATTGGCCCCCGCAGTGTAGGAGATGAACAGACGAAACGTACTCTCTCACTGCCCCACTCGCTTACAGTGTGCGTCGTCATTCAATTGATTCTGACATGTACTCGGCCGAGTCTAGAACCATTATTATGAATCAGTCAAACTGCCTCGTATGGCCTTCGAAACCCATTCTATCGCCAATCCACAGAAGGTGTCCGAAACGATTCCTGGTGCGATGCGGTCTGCAACAGACGTCGAAGTGTTTGATTCCCGAACAGATGCAGCTCGCTGTCGTGGACTCACAACAGCTGGCCCATCGATCGATGGGGACGACGATGCGGTAGTGCTCAGAATGCACAACGCAGGATTCAGTGGCGGTCGCTTTCTGTCGGTCGACCGCACCACCCTCGATGCACTCGTCGACACGAACGCACTTCGCTGAGACGAACGAGTTCGTCGACTCTCGATACCGCTTGTTCTGAACACCGAGATGTCCCGAATTCCCGCTCTCACAACCTCCACTGTCCAGAACGAACAGACGAAACGTACTCTCTCGAACCGCCCTACGGGGAGTTCTTTCAATCTGGCCACGCAACTGAACTCCAGGGAGGTGCCGAACTGTACCGCACCCGAACGCCAGAAACGTCTGTGTCGCCTAGATTCCTGTCTCCCTCTGTGAACTACCCCACCCTCAAGCGCTCGCCTGACGGCTCGCGCTTGAGGGTGGGGCTTCCTGTTTCCACGACGCGCTTTGCAGACACAACAGTGTCCACAGGGAGCGCGGTCTCCACAGGCATTGCTTCGGAGTGTCCCGCTCCTAACCGCCTCTCGATACAACGAGACAGAATGTTCCACGCCGCGTTCGCGTCTCTCTCCGCCTCAAACCCACACGCCGGACAGGCGTGTTCACGGACCCACAATGGCTTCTCCGTCGAAACGCCGCACGACGCACACTCCTTGGTCGTCCCTCTTGGATTGACCGCCACGAAGTGCGTCCCCCCGCTTGCACTTGTATTCGAGCATCCGCAGGAACGTTCCCCACGCCGCTCCTGCGCGGTTCCGCGAGTTGCCCGGTAGTTCCACCAAGCCCTTCGCGTCCAAATCCTCCACGGCTACGAGGTCGTATTCTCGGGCGTAGTAGTTCGAGAGTTTGTGCAAGAAGTCACGACGCTTCTGCTTCAGGTCGGCGTGCCGCTCGGCCACAACACGGCGCTGTTTCTCCCAATTCACAGAGCCGTGTTCCGAGTAGTGGTCCACCCCGACCCCGAGTACCACACCGAGGGCGATTCCCGTGGCGATGTTGTCGGTCGCGACGCCGATCGCGATGCCGACGCCGATGCCGGCACCACGCGTGGTCGACGAACCGTCTTCTGCTGTGGGCTGGGCCATACGACTACTGTCGAGAGATTCACGATAACTGTTCAGTAGCACGCCCCACGAGCAGGCAGGGACCGCGAGCTGCCCCCGAGACCGGTCCGTGATGGCGAGGTTCGACCACTCCCTCCGTGGAGACTCATCGACTACTCGGGTGGACCCACACCGCGTTTCGCCTGAAAACTCGTGACTATCGTCCGAACAACGACGTGAGACGGTCACGCAGCGAGCGACGCTCCCCACCGACCGTCTCGCCACCTTCCACGGCGCTATCGGGACGGGCATCGCTATCGCCGCCACCGTCGACGTGGACCTCGCCTCGGACGGTCGGGCCGTCGACGCGGACGTCGTGTGCGCCCAACCGGACGCCCTCGCTCTCGCGGACGTCGAGTCCGGCGGGGGCGTTCGGCACGTCGATGGTCAGTCCGTCGATGGTCGAACCGTGGCGGCCCTCGAGGACGACCGCCGCCTGCCCGCGACAGGGACTCGACCCCGTCACGGTCAGGTTCCGGATGTCGACTCCCCACGGCTCGTCGGGCGTCGTGTGGCCGTCGAAGCGTTGCTCGCGTGGGTCCATGAACCAGACCGGGCGCATGTCGAACGCACACTCGACGGTGGTGTCGTGGAGGTCGATGGCTCCGTCGGAGGGGTTGACGAGGATACCCGCCATCCCACGGCCGTACGTCGAACGCAGGCGAATCGTACAGCCGTAGATGCCGCCGCCGGACTTGCCGTACTGTGCGCTGGAGACGTAGACACCTGCGGTCCCCGTCGGCGGTTCGGCGTCGTCGACGACGTTCTCGGGGTGGGCGTTCTCCCAGTCGACGACGATCTCGCAGTTGCGGAGTTCCGAGCCCGCACCCATCCGAATCGCGGCCATGTCGTTGTTCCGGAAGACGCAGTCCTCGAAGCGGACCGAGCCGTCGTGCTTGCCGGTGTAGAGGCCACCGTCGCCGCCCTGGTTCGCGATTTCACAGTCCCGAAACGTGGCGTGGCCCTCGTGGTCGAACACGCCACCACCGCCGTCGCTCGCGCCGTGGCCGGCGAACACCGACGGGCCGGTCTTGCGATAGCGGACGATGGTCGCCTCGCCGTGTTCGGAAGTGATGGCCGGGAGAATGGACCACCGGCAGTACGGTTCGCGCCCGGAGAAGCCGACGTGGTCGACGTCGTGGACCTCGACGTTGTCCTTCGCGCGTAGCCAGTTGCCGACGTCGCCGCCCTCGCGGGCGTCGGTGTTGTCGAACGCGAGGTTCTCCAGGAGTATCCCCTCCGAGTTGTACCCGCCGCGGACGAAGTAGCCCGACTCGCCGCTGACAGTGCGGAAGGTGACGTCCTGTGGTTTCTCGCCGAGGCCTCGGATACCCCAGTCGGTGAGGTCGCCTCGAACGCACGCCGGTTCGTCGCCGTCGTCGAGCGGGAAGGCGTACTCGCCAGGTGGGACCTCGACGAGCAGACCGTCGTCGGTCGGGACGTCGATGGGCTTCTCGCCGTCTGCGTCCCAGCCGAGGTCCTCTGTCGCGTGAACGGTTCTGTCGAAGTCGATGTCGTGTCGATTCATTGGAGCACTCGGCGCGGTCGCCACAGCCCGCGTGGCTGGGCCAGCAGACGTGACCACGGTAGAAGAACCCCAGCCCTGTGACTCCTCGATACACCGGCGTCGAGTCGTCGACGACCACACCCCCGACCGACTCGGTCGGCAGCGTCGTCCCGCGAGTGGCTCGTCTTCGACTACGGCTGCTGTGGAACGCCGTCCACTGCCGTCGTGTCGTTCGGACGGGGCTGGTGGCGTGTCCTCGCTGAGAGGTGGTCGACGACGTAGTTCGCGTCCCTGCTGACACCGGTGAACAGCCCCGACGTCATCGCGTACTGGAAGAACAGCCCGACGAAGTACAGGCCTGGCTGGTCCGGGACCAGACCGCGCCTGTGGACGGGCTCTTTCGGCTTCTCCTCTCCACCGAAGATCGGGAGGTCGATCCACGAGAACTCGGGACGGAAGCCAGTACACCAGACGACGTTCGCGACGTCGCGAACGTTGTCTTCACCGACGACCGGGCGACCGTCGCGGACGCCGGTCGTGCGAGGCACCCGCTCGACGCCAGCCGCGTCGATATCACTCGGCTTGACCCGGACCAGCAGGCCACCCTGTGACAGTATCGTCGGGCGGACCCGGCGGCCCACCGGTGTACTCGTCGTGAGTATCCGGTGGAAGAGCACGCGCATCACGAACGGGACTCCGAGGTGTCGGCCGACCCAGGAGTCGATGTGGAACGGCACGTGACCAACGTCCCGGCCCGACAGCAACGTCTCGTGTCCGTCGGCGACGTCGAGGGCGATCTCCGCTCCCGAGTTCCCCGCTCCGACGACGAGTACGGGGCCGTCTCGTAGCTGCTCGGGGTTGCGGTAGTCACTCGAATGCAATTGAACGACGTCCTCGGAGAGTTCGGACGCGAACGCTGGAATCGTCGGGACCTGGTAGCTCGCCATCGCCACGACGACGTTGTCCGCTTCGAATCGGCGGTCGCCGGCACGCACGAGGAACCCGTCGCCGGTCCGTTCCAACCGGTCCACCCGGACGCCGAGTTCGACGGGGAGGTCGAACCGGTCGGCGTACGTCTCCAGGTAGTCGGCCACCTCGTCTTTCGTGGGGAAGGCGTCGGGCGACCCGGGGAAGTCCATCCCCGGCAGGCACGAGTAGCGTGCTGGTGTGAACACCCGGAGGGAGTCCCAGCGGGACCGCCACGGGTCGCCGACGCGGTCGCCCGCGTCGAGGATGACGAAGTCGTCGTCGTGCTGCTTGAGGTAGTACCCGGTCACCAATCCAGCCTGCCCGCCGCCGATGACGATGGTGTCGTGTCGTTCGGTCATACCCTGACTCCTCGGCGAGTGTAGGCACCGACGGGAAGTGATGATGTCGCGTGCAGGATTTCAGGGGGTGAAATCTCGGGGATGGCCCGAGTCTCGCTCTGTCCGTGACTTCGGTCGACCGGGGGGCCACTCTCACGACGACGGTCGTTTGTGGCACGTCACGACGGTGCTCGGGACTCGAAGGCGGTGGGGTCGACCGGCGTCGCCCCCTCGCGGACCTGCTCGAAGACCGAGACGGCCCACTCGCGGGCCTCCGGCGCGTCCGTGTCGACGACCGCCACCAGCGCTCCCGTCGACGCGTCGTGACAGCAGATGCCGACGCGGTCGTCGACGATGCCGAGGCCACACCGGTTACCGTCGGGTAAGTTCTCGTGGACGAGTACGGTTGCGTTCTCACAGCCAGCGACCTCGATGATGCGCTCCGGATTCCAGGCGAACGTCCCCTCGAGTGCCTCGGGCGTGAACACGTACTCGAACGCCATCCCCTCGAGGACCGCGCCACAGGCCGTCTCGAGGTTACTCGACTTGAAGACGATGTTGTCGAACCCGCGTAACGACGAGGTCGACGCGATGAGTCGACCGAGGCGCTCGACCGGTTCGTAGGGGTAGGCGGGGCCGGGGTACGACACCACCGCGTCGGCGAAGAGGTCGACGGAGAACCCCGGCATCTCGCGTGGCAGCCACAACCAGACGTCTCGAAGCTTCTCCTCGATCTCCATCGCGTCCCGAAAGGCGAGGAACTGGTCGGCGACGTACTCGCCGAGGTGAGTCAGCCCGTAGGTGGGGCCATCCCTGACGAGCCACTTTCGCTCCTGGAAGTCGGCCAACACCCGCCCGACGGTCGGCGAGGAGGCACCGGTGGCCTCACAGAGCGCTCGACGGTCGGTCGTCCCGTCGGCCAACGCTTCGAGGACCCCGACGCGGTGGGCCGACAGGGCGAGGAACTGAATCGTGGTGATATCGACGGTCATGTGCCACGTAGGGGGGCGAGGAGCTTAGCATTTCTACGGCGGGCGAGAGTCTGTCGCCCCGTGATTCGAGGTGCTCGCGGAGCCGACCAGTGTCGCGGATATACCGCTGACTTTCGATTCAACAGAAGACACTTGCCGAGTCGATGTCGAGAACCGAACGTGAACCGCCGGTCCCTCCTCGCGTCTCTCAGTCTCGCCCCTGTCTCGATGCTCGCTGGCTGTTCGGGAAGTTGCAGTCAGGGACTGTTCGGCACCTCGATGCCACACGACGGAGCAATCGCGGTCGAACGCACCGACTCCGTGCCCGAACGAGCGACGATCATCCGATTCTCCCAGTTACCCGCCTCCGAGCAGTCGATTCTTCGGACGGGAGTCGAGGACGGCGTCGTCCGGGCGTGCTTGGACGACGAGGACGAAGCGACCAGCGCCATGTGGTCGTTCTCCAATCGATTAGCGGGAGACGAATCGTATCTCGCCTACAGAGACGACCACTACGCTCTCTGGGCCCGAATGACCGACCAGGTCTACGGTGGGTCGGCATCCCCACCGGAGACCGACGCGGACCCGTGTTGTTGAGCGCCGGCCATCGTCCTCCTCACGAAGACGCGTCGCCTCCCGACTTTCGCCCCCGGAGGAACGGTTCCCCGTACGGCTCGAACGGGACGTCGACGGCGAACCCCATACTGGCCAGTTCGTCCTCGATGTCCGCCACCGAACTGCCCTGTGCTTGGAGTCGGTCCTCGTGGACCTCACAGTAGACCGTCCGACAATCCGGGTGCGACAGCGTCGATTCGAGACCCGACAGGACAGCCCCCTCCGCCCCCTCCACGTCGATCTTGACGACATTCGGGATCGGCAACTCCTGTTGTTCGACGTACTCGTCACCGACGACGGAGTCGACGCTGATGGTGGCGTCGACAGCGTCCCCGTCCTCGACGAAGGAGTGTCCCGCCGGACCGGTCTGGTGCGTCCCGTTGAAGTGGGTGATTCCCAGCTCACGGGTCTCGTTCGTGTCGGAGAGCGCGACCCCGTGGACGCCGACGTCGGCGTCGTTGAGCTGTGCGTTCTCGCGGAGTCGAGCGGCGTTCTTCGGTTCCGGCTCGAACGCGACGACCTCCGAGTCGACGGCCGACGCCGCGAGACACGAGAAGACACCGATGTTGGCACCGACGTCGTAGAACACGTCTCCGGGTCGCAGTGCCGCGAGGACGTCCGCGAGGACGACCTCTTCGGGTGAGTCCCGCACCGCGCTGAACTCGTTCGGCGTCGTCATGTGGAAATCGGCGTGTGCGTCCCCGATAGTGATGGTCCCGACGTCGTCGGCGAGACGGAACTGGAGTTGACCGCGGAGTCTCAAGACGGACGTCGCCGCACCGTACAGGCCGAAGCGTTTCAACCAGTCGACAGCCCGCCGCTGACTAACCCCTGACATACCCCCGCTTCATTGAATGTCCGGAAATATCTTTCTACAACTAACGCTTCCAATCGGGATGCAAATCGGCCGATATTCTACCGTAAGAACAATTCAACGTGCCGAGACTGCCAGTTCGAACGAAACGACCCCGAACCACCGAACGCCGTTCGCCGAACTGTCTCTGTGGGGTCTTCGGGGTTTAGAGCGATGTGGTTGCCAGATGCACGCTTTCCAACTCGTGGAAGTGGCAATCAACGGGGGGACGGCCACTTCGATTCGCACCGACGCACCTGCCAGTCCCGTACTGCGTGTGAGACGATGTAGACAATCGTGAGTGGGCCGCGACTCACCGGTGACTGCCAGAGCGACTTGGTAGTTCGGCCACTCACGATACAAGGGGCCTTTCTTGTCAATCTATTAATCGTACGCTGGCGGAGGGACCTCATGGGGTGTCTTGTCCACATCTCGAGACCGAGAGAGACGCGTTTCTGGTACGGAAGGGGACCACCTGGGAAGTCCCTTCGAGGGGTGCATCGTGACGTGCGGACCGAAGCAGTCCCTCCGATACCACGGGTTCGGCGAAACACCGAGCGACCTCGCGTGGCACTCTGCAACGGTTCAGCAGAGAGATGCCAGGCTACGCTATGACCGTATCAGACCGTCAGTCGACGAACGACGCCCTCCGAATCGTGCTCCTCGCCGTGGGCACGCTGTCGCTCGTTCTCGTGTCGAACCGGCACTCGAAGAGGGCCAAGGAGGTCCACACTCTATCCGAACCTCGACAGACCACCTACCGAGGAGCTCCGCGTCACCCAGGAGTGGCGGGGCTGTCAGCCGCGTACTGTGACTCTGGTGAGCGGTGGCGTCACCTCGCCGTTCAGTAGCCGCGTCCGCGGCTCAACAACCATCGAATGAGCTGTCTGAGGTCTCGAGACGAGGGTGCCCCACCGTACACAGAGACCGTATCGACACCCGAGTAGCCATGCTCGCCGGAGTCGTCGCGCTCCCAGTAGAGCCAGACCGTGTCGTCCCCTCGTTCGAGACCCGTCTGTTCGACGGGGAACGTCAGTGTGAGTACCTCCGTCGTGCGCTCGTGGTCTCCGTGGCCCGTCGTCTCCTCCGTGATCTCACCGTCGTCAGTGGGGCGGGCCCCCGCACCGTCGTCGAGCGCGGTTCAAGAGCCGAGACGATACCGCACGTCGCGCTCGGTGGGGTCGAACGTCTCTCGTTCACCGTCCGAGTTCAGGAACTCCGAAGGACGTACCGCGACGGAGACCTGGTCGTGTTCGTCGACCTCGACGAAGTTCTCCTCGTTTCCCGGTATGAACGTCGATGTCCAACTCGACCGGGAAGTGCGCCGCTGCAACGCCGCTGAGGGCGGGGATAGCGACGATTCCTGCACCAACCCCCGCCGCTCTGCCGAGGAATCGACGGCGGTCGAGGCTGGACGAACTGGACGGTTCCGGGTTCGACGACGTATCTCGGGCCATGTTGCGACTGTCGGTACAGAGAGTGCTCGATTACGGGTTCTGGTCCATTCGGCGAACGCACTACTCGAATCGATGAACTGTCGAACAGACTGTATCGGATTCGTCTCCAACTTGGAGAGGTCGGACGCCCAGTCGAGAGTCCGTTCACGTTGGTGCGCCCGTATTGGGGGGTTCGCCTCCGAGTCGTAGCGACTGACGGTCCGGACCGACCCGTCAGAATTTGAAAATTGGGCAGCCTTTCGTAGACGAGTTGGACGATAGCACAGTGCCGACGGCGAGATGCAGGAGCCACGGTGAGAAATCGCCGCGTCGTTCCACAAGGACTACTTTTCCACCCCGAGAAAGCCCCGTACAATGTGGTCACCCGCGCTTGCGGCGGCGTTCGAGGCCAGCGACACGCTGCACTCCGTGCTGTTCGTTGGCATCGAACTGGGGGATCGGGGAGTAACCATCGTCGGTCTCGTCCTGATTCTGTTTCTCATCATGGGGTCGGGGTTCTTCTCGTCGTCTGAGATCGCCCTGTTCTCCCTGCCGACCCACCGGGTCGACGCGATGGTCGAGGAGGGCAAGCGCGGTGCACATCTCGTCAAGTCGCTCAAAGACGACCCACACCGCTTGCTCGTGACGATTCTCGTCGGAAACAACATGGTCAACATCACGATGTCCTCCATCTCGACGACCATCGTCGGCATCTACTTCGACGCGGGGACGGCCGTCATCGTCTCCTCGCTGGGCATCACGTCGATGGTCCTGTTGTTCGGTGAGAGCGCGCCCAAGTCCTACGCCGTCGAGAACACAGACTCCTGGGCACGGACCGTCGCTCCGGGTCTGAAACTGTTCGGGAAGGTGATGTGGCCGCTCATCACCCTGTTCTACTATCTGACGACGTTCATCAACAAACTCACGGGCGGTAACGCCTCCATCGAGTCGTCGTACGTCACTCGCGACGAGCTTCGGAACATGATCAAGACGGGCGAGCGCGAAGGCATCCTCGAAGAGGAGGAGCGTCGGATGCTCCAGCGTGCGCTGCGGTTCACCGACGCGACCGCGAAGGAGGTGATGACCCCTCGCCTCGACATGGAGGCGATTGCCACCGACGCGACCGTCGAGGAGGCCATCGACGCGTGTATCCAGTCGGGGCACGCCCGCCTGCCGGTCTACGAGAACTCGCTGGACAACGTCGTCGGCGTCTTCGACATCCGAGACCTTCGGGGCACCGACTACGACAGCTCCTCGGACATCGACGTCGAGGACGTGGTCAGTCCGACGCTCCACGTCCCCGAGTCGAAGAACGTCGACGAACTCCTCACGGAGATGCGCGAAGAGCGGCTGCACATGGTCCTCGTCATCGACGAGTTCGGAGCCACCGAGGGGCTCATCACGATGGAGGACGTGCTCGAAGAGATCGTCGGTGAAATCTTGGTCGGAGACGAGGACCACCCCATCGAGACCGTCGACGAGACGGAGGTGGTGGTCCACGGCGACGTCAACGTCGATGCGGTCAACGAAGAACTCGGCATCGACCTCCCGGAGGGCGAGGAGTTCGAGACCATCGCCGGGTTCATCTTCAACCGCGCGGGCCGCCTCGTCGAACAGGGCGAACAGTTCGACTACGAGGACGTGACGCTGCAAGCCGAGCGGGTAGACGACACCCGCATCCAGAAGGTACGAGTGACCGTCGACCGCGGCCCCACCGGCCCGGCCGGAGGAGACCCACCGGCCGACGGGGCCGGAACCGACTGACTGCTTAGCGGGCACCTCGCTCCCGGCCTGCACGACCACGAGGGCGTGTGGTCGGGAGCGGCCTCCCGGAGTGGGACACCTCGGCTTCGAGGGATGGGTGAAATCCATTAGGGAGGCCAGAGAAGATGCTCGGTGTCTTCGAACGATGTACGACAACATCCTCCTCCCGTACGACGGTAGCGATGGCGCAGCAGCGGTCCTCCATCACGCCAGCGAAATCGCTCACTGGGCCGATGCGACCATCCAGGTGCTCTACGTCGCCGACACGTCGCGTGACAGCGTCACCGTCGTCGAGGGCCACACGGTCGACGCGCTCGCAGAGCAGGGAGAGGACGTCGTCGAGGAAGCCGCAGAGACGCTCGACACGCTAGGCGTCTCGTACGACACCGACGTCGTCCAGGGAAATCCCGCCCCGACGATCGTCGAGTACGCCGAGCGGTACGAGCAAGACCTCGTCGTCATGCCGACCCACGGCCGCGATGGCATCTCGCGATACCTCGTGGGGAGCGTCTCGGAGAAGGTCGTCCGGCTCTCTTCGGTGCCGGTGCTCACCGTCCGCATGCAGCCCGACGAGACGCTCGAGTTTCCCTACGAGAACATCCTCGTCCCGACCGACGGAAGCGACGCCGCGATGAACGCCGCCGAACGACTCGTCGAACTCGCGGCGTCGCTCGACGCGACCGTTCACGTCCTGTCGGTCGTCGACGACACGACACTCGGACTCGACGTCGGGTCGACGGCCGCCCGTGAGGAGAACGAACGGGCCGCCACCGACGCCGTCGAGACCGTCGCCACGATGGCCGAGGACCACGGGGTGTCGAACACCGTCCGTCACGTCGAACACGGTTCGCCCGTGGAGGTAATCCTCGAGAGCATCGAATCGAACGACGTCCACGCAGTCGGGATGGGGACGACGGGGAAACGCGGCACGGACCGCATCCTGCTCGGCAGTGTCGCCGAGAAGACGGTCCGCTCTGCTCCCGTCCCGGTCGTGACCGTCGCCCAACCGGAGTGAGGCCCTCCACGGAGGGTCTCGGATAGCACGGTCCGACTCGTGTACGGTCCGTTTCGTGGTTTCGGGCATCGACTGTCCTCGCCTCCCGCGCCGTGAGATGTCCCAGGTCGCAGTCCTCGGTGGCTGCAATCGGATGCAGCAGGTCGCGTTCGACCCCGCCCGACAGTGAGGGACAGTGGGAGCCTCGCGCGCTCTCACTACGCCGACTGCCGGTGTGACCACCGCTCTCGTGTCACCACGTTCTGAATCGGCTGGTAGGCCCATACCCTCTCACGAAGTGTCTCCGTCAGATTCGCGTGGCCCGTGCCTCAGTCTCTCGTGAGACGGGCTATCGTTCACGGTTGTATAAGTTAAGCGTTATATTCATTCGATGCCGAGCAAAGATATCGCGGCCCGGTTTCGCTTCCTCTCGGTACGGTGGTCTCTGGGTTTCGGCGAGGTTCGACATCAATGTGGCAAGAGTACATCATAACGGCAGTGACGCTCGTCTTGACGGTCTCGGTTATCCCGACGATTCGTGACCAGAACGCACACGTCCCACTCGCGACGTCCGGGTTGACGACGGTGGGGCTCTTCGTGAAGACGCTGATGTTCGGGTCGATGGGGATGACGTCGCCGGCAGTCGGCGCGAGCCTGGGCTGTCTGATGTGGGCGCTGCTCGCCTACCTCCGCTCGGGCATCCGCGAACGGCTGTTTCCGGCCAAGTCCACGTCCTCCAGCCCGGACTCGACGGTCGCGGAGTTCTCCGTCGGCGACGACTGAACGCGACCAGTGTATCGACCGCGACGGACTCATCGAACACACGGAGGCCGTATTCTGACGCACGATGCCTGGAGGTCCCCCAGTCTAATCACGCACACGGCTCACGAGCAGCCGGAAGACACCGATTCGACGATCGAAAACGACCCACTAGTCGACTCACGCTCTCCGTCTTCCATCGCTGAGAATCGACGAACAAGTTCACTTCGGAGTCAGTTCGGAACGACTCAGCTGTCGGACGCGTGCCGCGAGTCTAACAGAGCGGGTACTGAATCAGCTCTGTGCGGTCGGCTCCTCGCAACGCTGACGAGGTTCCTTCGTCTCGACTTTGTGCGACAGTGCTGGCCCGTCTCCATGCTCTTCGACGGCCAACTCGATTAGATGGCCGTGATATTGGGCTGGAATCTCTACCTGTGTCCTATTACCCTCGTTGAGACGAGTAGATACCGTATATGAGCCCTGTTGACAGCCGAAATCGTCAGTTGGGGCGTACATCGTTGTGACTCCATCGTCTGGTGCCGCCTCAAGCTGATACGTCTGTTCGTGAACCCGCTCGTCGCCACGAGTTACCCGCAGACCGATACTCTGGGCAGTCTGAAGCGTGTTTTCGAGTTGAATGTGCCCCAGCCGGAACGGCGCTGGGCCAGAGTTGGTGTCGCTCCCGAGTGCCGCACATCCAGCAAGCGCAGTAGAGAGCATCGCACTGCCAGTCGCCAGCGCGGACCGTCGATTCATACCAGATAGTCATGGATTTACTCTAAAATATTTTGTCGGAGACACATGCCCCTGCTAACAGACCCACACTCTCTGTCTACCAAATCCGGCTATCGAAGCGAATAGTGGCTTTCACGCCGGTTCTCAACGACACACCCTGGACCCGTGCCGCGAGTGGTTCCTTAAATACCAGAGTGTCCAGCGACAAAAGATATTTATCAGACATGAACTGGTTGCGTGTATGTATCGGCGAACCCTCCTCTCGTCGCTCGGCGCTCTCGGGGCGACCACCCTTGCAGGCTGTTCATCGACCAGCGAGGAGGGGCTCCCGGCTGGTAGTCTCCGGTTCATCAACCGGCACGACCTCCCGCATCTCGTTTCGCTCACCGTTCTCGATGCTGGCTCGTCTCTCGCGTCGTCGGGTGCGTACGAGAACGGCACGCGAGTCACGGGAGATGTCTCTGGCAGGACGCAGCGAGTGGGCGCCACGACAACGACGACTGTCGGCCCCGGTGAAACGACACCCTTCGAGACCATCTTCAGCGAGCCGGTGTGGTACGACGTCGAGTTCTCGTTCGATGGCTCGACCGAAAACGGACGGACGGCGTACCATCCAGCACCGCCCGACAGGGACCACGGAAACGTCCTCGAAGGCGTCATCACGGATTCTGGGAGGTCGTCGTGGCAGGTTTCGAGTACCGACAACTTGGGAGTATTCGCCAGCCGAAACGACAAGTGAATCACAGTCTCACGCTCTCCGTCCATCGAAAGCAGCGACCAGTGGGCGAGTTCGTTTCACACTGGGAGGACGCTGATTCGGCTGGTAGTGTTGTGCCGCGTGTGTCTCAAACGTGGTCGGGGTCGACAGCGATCACTTCGACGTCGTAGTGGTTGTGGTCGCGAGTGGTCTCGATGACGTATCCGCCTCGGATGTCGATGTCGCCCGCTTCGGCAGCGTCGACGAGGTCGCTGAGTCGGTCGTGGAACTGGCCTCTGGTTTCGATGGTGACTGGTATTTCGGACATAGAACTCTCTGTGAACGAGCAAACCAGGATTCAGGGGCAGTTCACAGAGAAGTCGGTCTCCACAGGGGAATGCCACGGTCGACAGGAACCGTGAGTCAATCGTTCACATCAACTCACGAGTGCCAGAGGTATACCGTTTGTTCTCATCCCTCAGTGACAGCCATCTCCTAGTGACTCACCTGTTAAACGGATTGTGACCGATGTCGCCCATAGATAAAAAAAAGCTGTCATTCAAACCAACTACGATGGGAAAAGACGACCAGTTGAATGGGGTACCGCTGACTCCCCACGAGCGTGAGGTGTTGCTGACAGCACTCGATCGAGGGTACTTCGAGGTGCCGCGCCGCATCTCGATAGTCGCGCTCGCCGAAGAGGTCGGCGTCTCCGACCGTGAGGTTACCGAACACCTCCGACGCGCGATGGCGAAGGTGCTGAACCACGGGCGTTGGCAGCTCCCGCCCGAGAGAGACGAATAAGAACCACGAATGCGAGGCAGAGGCTGTCTGTCTACGGATTCCCGGAGATAATTGGCCCGTATCATGAGTCTATCACGAGGCAAGAAATGTCCGGGTCCATCTACATGGCACACAAGGCAGGTGGTTAACACTTCATAGTGGCGCAGACGGTGATGGACGCACTCACCTTGTGTGCGAAGTGTGGTCGACCTACCTACTTCGAAATTGATGAATGCCGTGAAGGTGGAAGAGTTCCGGCACGTCCTGCGAGTGTGTCCGGTCATCGGGCAGCAGGCGTGGTGCCTCTGACAGTCCATCGACGCTGTCCGATGGCGACTCTTGTTCAAACGGAATCGCGTCTGTGAGGTCTGCTGTAAAATGGTTCAGTGCTAGACAACACTCTGTGATAGACTCACGCCCACTATCTATCAATACCGGAGGCTCGGCTGATAGGCACCTGATGTGCCTCTAACAGCCTTGGTGTCATAAATTCAGAAAAATTTATGCACACTATCACTACTCGATGGACGATGGTCTCCGCACTGTCTCCAGGCCTCCTCTCTTTCGTCGTGTTCGTCGAGTCGTTTCTGCTCACTCTCTCCTATCTCACATTCCTGTACTGGGAAGAATCCGATGCGGGACTTCTCCCAGTCGTCGTCCTCGTGGTCGTGCTACTGTGGGCACAGCGTCGTCAGCACACGTTCGAAGATCACCCGCTACTATCGTCGACGACCGCCCTCACGGGACTCCTCTACTGTGTCGTAGTTCCGCTGGCGAGCAGCTTCGCTCTGGTCGTGGTGGTGCCGACGACACTCGGCGTGCTTGGATGGATTGGAAGTCTCCCCCTCTCGACTATCGCACACGCCTCTGCAGGGTTCGTTGCCGACTGGAATCGGACGTTTCTGACGCAGTGGGTGTTGGTACACACGTTCTTCGGTGGTGCCGTCGCTGGTGGGCTCTCACTCGTCGGACGCTCTTGGTGGGTGATAGTCCGAGAGACGGCTTCTCCCGGCAACGATTAGATCCGTCCCTACGGAAGCGTCGGCTATCGATTCGCCTTCTACTCGGTCGAGTCCCACCTCTGACCCATCATGTTGCGGCGTGCAGTCGTGGTCTTCGACCGTCTCTGAGACGCAATCCACCGTAGAATCGGGCTGGGCGACTCACGCGCTCTGCCTGCCGACATCGGCGGTTCGTACCACGGCTCTCTTCCGCCCCGATACAGTGTGGTTCGGCAGGAAGCGACGTGTCGCATGCGTATCGTGCCGCCTCCATCGACGTGAACCGAAAGCTTATACGAAAACCTCTCAGTTGTGCTGAAAGATGGCGAAACCGTGGTCCCGGCGTGACGTCCTCCGACTCAGTGGGATGGGAGTTGCGGTTCTCACAGGTTGTGCCGGTGACCAACCGCACGAGACCCTCTCCAGCACCGACTCTACACCTCCGCAGACGACGTCGACGACACCTCCTTCCACCTCACCGACGCGGACTCCGACGGCCACGTCCTCGCCCACCGCCGAGGAGGTCTCGGTGATATCACCGCCTGCGTGTGATGAGGACCTCGTTCGGCTGAATCGCCCGACTGAACCAGTATCGTACGACCCGGTCGACGAATTCGAACTGACGGCGAGTGCAGAGACGGTGGCTCACGGCGCGGACATCACGTTCGCGCTCAGGTGGGTCGAATCGACTGGCGAAGCTCCGGAGACGGGCAACGAGGAGCTGTTCACTATCGACCGGCGGACCGATGACGGCTGGCAGTCGATATACAGTATCCGAGACCCACCGGACGCGGGCTGGACCAGTCTCGCACACATCGCTCAATCGGACGAGACCCCACCACTCACGTGGTTCGAGTGGTCGTTCACCGCAACACGAGACGGACTGGCCCACGCGACACAGTTCAACGTCCCGTACGCCGTCTGTGAGCCCCTCGCCACCGGAACGTACCGTTTCGTCTACTGGGGCCTCGGGGAGAGAGCGATCGGTTATCGGTTCGAGATGACCGAGTAAACAGGTGAGCCACCACCAGCGATGATGGGCAATCGGACCGAGTGACCGACAGAGGTTCACAGCGGTGTCACGCCAGCAGTCGTGCGTAACTGCCATCCGCGCGTGTCTCCGAGAGTGAACTACCGTGGCGTCCACCACTCACTTCCGGGAGGTACAACGATTCCGACAGTGGTGGCTCTGGGCGATTCTCGGCGTCGTCGGTCTGGTCTCGGTCGTCTCGGGCGGCCCTATCGGTATCCTCGTCGCCGGGGGTATCGTCGTCTTCGTCTGGTCGCTGAGTCTGACGACCGAGGTCCGGAACGACGGGCTCTACATCCAGCTCTGGCCGCTTCAGCGGTCGTTCCAGCGAGTTCCGTGGACAGCTATCGAATCGGCCGAAGCAGTGCGCTATCGGCCGCTCCGTGAGTACGGCGGGTGGGGAATTCGCTGGCGACCGGGCACGGTCGCGTACAGCGTCAGTGGCTCGCGTGGCGTCTTCGTCTCGAGAGACGGCGACCGTGATATCCTGGTCGGCAGTGAGCGCCCAGACGAACTCGAAACCGCGATCCGAGAACAGTTGCACACTGCAGTGCACTGAGGCCGCCTCGCATCGAATGCTTCCGTTCTGCTCGCGGCATCATCGAACAACGCCAAAAACATCTACGACGCTCCGCAGAACCAGTAGTCACAGACGCACAAATCAGTAACAGTCGACAGCCAATCTAACCATAGAATGACACATGCTGCGATCGAATCCCCGAACTTTCGGGCGAAAGTGGAGGTCATTCAGTGAAGGCCGGTCGCAAAACCAGATTCCGAACCCACCAGAAACATTGATTTACCCGAAGTTGTGAACAAATAGGCAATGCGATTTATTGGTCCCCCTTCCCGCGGTCAAAGCGAGGTTCTCGGGTTCGTCTTGCTCATCGGGATGGTCGTGCTCTCGGTGACGACATTACTCATCGTCGGCGGTGGGGCACTGGATAGTCTCACAGAAGCAAGTAACGCTGAGAACGCCGAGATACTGATGTCACAGTTCGATTCCGAAGTGAGTGAAGTCTCACTGGGCAACTCCGAGCGTAAGCAGTTTCAGTTCAGTGGCGAGGGAACCGCATCCGTCGATGAGACGGCAGGCACGATCACAATCAGCCAAATCGGCTGTGGGTCATGCCCGAATGAAATCCTTCAGACGTCTCTCGGCGAAGTCCGGTACACTACCGGGTCGACAACTGTCGCTTTCCAAGGTGGTGGAGTCTGGCGAACGAACGGTGACCACACGACGATGACATCGCCCCCTGAGTTTCACTACACGTGGGGCAAAGACCCCTCGACAAATCCAACGCTGACATTCCCCGTTGTCACAGTCAGTGGCTCGGAGGATATCTCGGGGCAGGCCCAATTGACCAAGGGGAGTTCGACATCGCTGTTCCCCAACGAGGCAGCAAACCTGCGAAACCCCCTGTCATCAGGGAGCATCAAGGTCACTATCGAGAGTGTATTCTACCAAGGCTGGGAGACCTACTTCAGAGACCGGACCAGTGCTGAGACCGTCGATGTCGATGAAGACGCCCAGACCGTTACTGCAGTGCTCACGATTCCAAACAAAGGTCGAGAAATTGCCGACGGCATCGCAACCGATGGACAGCCCTTATCCGTGAAAGGGTCTGGAGCCGTCGACAGCTATGACTCTTCGAAAGGGTCATACGCAGATACGAAAGGAGATTCGGGGAGTGTCTACGTCGGAGATGGACTAACAGAACGAGGTGGTGGTGAGATACTTGGCGATATGCGCGTCAATGGAGACTACGATGGTGGTGGGGGTGTTGACGTGACCGGCCGGCTCATC
>NZ_JALXFV010000002.1:598690-605345 GCF_023699475.1 Halomarina rubra
TGGCGATCTCACCTTTCACGGCGATGCAATCAACGGGCCCGTGACCGTCGCTGGAGATGTCTATACCAAGGGAGGCGTCGATATTTACGGTGATATCATCGCTGGTGGAGGTTTGGACTGGCAGGGCAACACCTTGGATGGCGAAGTCTACCTCGGCGACGGGTTCAGCGCCAAGAAATCTAACACACCGCCCTCTAACGTCCATCCGCATTACTCGTCACTAGACCTCAGCGCAGTAAGCGAGGCAGCAGACCTCGTGCCACCTGAGTTGACACCCATCGACCCGACCATCACCGCCCGAATCGATGCATACAGTGACTCGAACGACAATGCTGGAACGGATGCAGTGGATCTGGCCAACGGCCAGTGCACCACCGCAAACCCTTGTACAATCACGGCTGGAACATACTACTTCGATAAACTCGACCTTCACAACACGCCAGTCACGTTCGACACTCGTGATGGACCGATTCGAATCGCGACTGCAGGAGATGTTACGTCCAACGGCGGCAATACTGATATCGACGTCATCGGCTCGAACCGTGTCCACATCTACACCGGCGGCGATGTTACAATCAAGACCACCTGGGACAGTGAAGGCTCACGCGGTGACCAAATCTGGATTTACGGCTCCAGTTCATCCACAGTCGACATCAAAGGGACCGCCGAGTTCTACGGTGTTATCTATGCACCGGGCAATCAGGACATTCAGGTTGCAGGTAGCTCCAACGTCTACGGCGCACTCGTTGGAAGCGTGAGTAAAGTCGCAGGGAATTCAGCAGTCCACTACGATTTCGTTCTCAAAAATCAGGACCCTGACCTCGTCGGTGGGGGCGGCGTTCCGCTTACGTATCTCCACATCAGTCACAACGAGATTACTGTCGAAAACGCAGATTGAACGCTCCACGTTGAGTATCTACCACCGGATTAGCCTGGTCGGCGGTCTTGGCAGCACTTTCCGTCCACCCGGTACGGCCCATCAGCGAACACTCACAATCTCCTTTTGCGTTTGGAGCTCCGACACCCAACAAGACTGTTGACGCACGTGCCACGATTCGGCGATGGTCTTTGACTGAATAACGCGTCTGCGGGTTTGTGAACTGCTGCTCGCCTCCCACACGCTCAAGGGTGAGTACTCCCAGAGCAAGACGATGGGTCCCGGATTCTTCGAACTTGGTATGGTGATTGTGGTAGTCCAAATCCTGTTCATCGCCGGCGCGTATGGCTACCTCCATTATCGATACCCGCTCGGGAACCCAGCCACGCGCCAGCGTGTGAACAAGACGTTGGTTAGCGGCGTGGGTCTCACCACCATTGGTCAACTGACAGCCCTAGGGGCCCCTGCATTGCTGTGGATCACCAATCTCTCGTTCAGCAACGCCACGATGCTCTCCGAAGCCGGTGTTGCCCTCGCCCTCGTTGGCTATGTCGCCGTCCTCGCTGGCTTCACACTCCACAGCCGAGCAGCCCGATGAATCTCTGCTTAGTATTTTCGCGTATTCTTGCTGATTGGTGACGTCCTCCCCGCCGTCAACGGCGGGATTCCAGCCTTGTTCGCAGATGGCCCAGCGATTGTTCATAAGCTCTCTTTTTGCTCTACCCAGAACGCTGACCCGTGACGGTTATCTGTGTAGTATTGTCATCAATGATGATGGCGCCCTCCCGCCGTGTGTTCCTCACTGGAGCGCTCACTTCCCTCACCGGCTGCAGCACGTTCGGCCAACAGTCTCCCACGACGTCAACGCCACACCCAGACTCGGACGGTGATGGCGTCCCCGACGCTGGCGATCAGTTCCCGAATAACCCCGAGTACTACACCGTGAGTTCGAGTTGGCAAACGACATCCGAGGACCTCGCGACGCTCGCCCCCGGCGAGTACAGCGCACATTACCTCCACGGAAATACGGGCGACGACAACCGTCACCTCCACTACGAACTTACAGTCCACGGTGCTCACCCTGTCGACTGTCTGTTCATCGATCGCGATGAGTGGGACCCCTTTGTCGATGGCAACCGCGACGTCCCCATCCGCGATGACCTCAGCGTCCTCGATACCACACAGACGTCGTTTACCGTCCCAATTCCACCAGAGCCGTGTCTATTCGTTCTCGATTACACCAAGCAGGGAACGCCCCCCGGTGAGGTGCCTATCGACATCGAGCAACTCGGTCAAGTCCTCCTCAAATCCACTACATAGGGTTTCTCTTCGAGACCGCCGTTCCCCGCGATGCGCACACGCGCTGGAGAGACGCGCCTCGTGACCCACAACATGTCGCTCAGCGTCGAGTTCATCTCCTCAAGTGACGTATTGGTGGCGATATGCCGACGGTTCTGACGAACGGTGTCGAGACGTACTACGAACTCCGAGGGGATGGCCCAGCCATCGTCTTCGTCCATGGTTCACTCTCCGACCATACGGCTGCAGCGAAGCAAATCGAGGCGTTCGCCGATGAATACACCGCTATCGCGTACGACGTCCGAGGCCACGGCAAGACAGCGAACCCAGACGACACGCCGTACTCGGTCGACCAGTTGGCTGACGACCTCCACGAGTTCATCACCGTGCTGGGCCTCGACCGCCCCGTCATCTGTGGTGTCTCGATGGGTGGGATGATCGCTCAGGTGTACGCGAGTCGCTATCCCGACCACCTCGGTGCGCTCGTACTCGCCGATGCGTTCACGCCAGCGTTCGTCAGTCGCCGTGACCGCATCGAACGAACCACGCTGATGAACACGATTATCGGCCTGCTGCGTCTCGTCGGCTACAATCGAGCCAAGGGACTCATGATGTGGTTCGGACGGAAACTCGAAGGTGACGAGACCGAGAGTCTGCGTGTCGAGGCGTTCCCGGAGATGGAGACCCACGCCGCCGTCAACTCACTTCGAGCGGTCGCGACCTTCCACGAGGTCGACGTCGACTTCGACTCGATTACCGTCCCGACGCTCGTCCTCTACGGTGAGCACGAAACGTCGATCATCAGCCGACACGCGCCGCTATTGGAGTCGAAGATTCCGGATGCGACGGTGCAGGTCGTCCCTGATGCCGGCCACGCCTCGCCCTGGGACAACCCCACGTTCTTCAACGACGCAATCCGGGCGTTCCTCGAGGAGAGCGACGCGTCGACGAGAGGTGCCGACGAGTCATCGGTCTCTCCTGCAGAGCGATGAGGACACGACGTCGCCCGTCTTCTAGCCAGTAGTCTCTGCTCGCGTGCCCGTGTGACGAACTCCACTGTATCCCGTCACTGTGACGCATCCGGTCGCTGTGACCTCCATCGAGCGCGACCGAGCAATCGCGCTCTCGACCGTAGAAATGTTGATGGTGGCACACTTCTGACTGGCGAGCATGAGCGTATCCACTCCCCTCACTGCTCAGCGCGTCTCCGACCTCGTGTTGGAGAACCGGGTTATCAGAGCGCCCTACTACCACAAAGAACACGACGAGGAACTCCAGTTCACGGACCCGGACCGAGGGCTCCAGTGGGGTGCCGACGTCGTTCCGGCTATGCTGGGGCTGTTCCGAGTCGAGCACGCCACCCGGGAGGACCACCCCGAAGGTTGGGTGGGGTTCGCTCGCCACTGGCGAGGCGCGACGCTGCGTATCGACTTCGACCTCCTGACAGACGTCGACGAGTCGGACCCGATTATCGTCGTGACCGCAATCGCAGGCCGAGCGGGAGACGCCTCCATCGACGACGACGAGTTCGGAGCCATCGAGGTGCTAGCGAAGGTTCCAGGTGAGGACGACTGGGCCGAACGGGAGAAACAGTACCAGGCGGTGCGACGGACGGACGACACCGACGGCTCGCCAGCGGTGAGCGCGTACATCGCCGCACTGCCGGGCTGGAAGCGTGCGGTCGCGACGCAGTTCGACGACCTCGTCCGAGAGGAACTACCCGAGGTGCGCAGCGCCGTGAAGTACCACCAGCCGTTCTACGGCATCGAGGGTCAGGGATGGTTCGCGTCGTTCAGCGCGTTCTCGAAGCACGTGAAACTCTCCTTTATCTCCGAATCGTATCTCGACCCGGAGCCACCCAGTGGGACCGGTCCGCAACGACAGGCCCTCGACCTGCAGGAATCAGACACACTGGACGAGAACCAGGTCGCCGCCTGGATCCGGCAAGCCGCCGAGAATCCAGGGATGGGCTGGTGAGAGCGCCTACGTTCGGAAGGTGACTTTCTGCAGTCACAATCGGTACTCGTGGTCCGGCCCGTGCCACAGAGCACTGACAGGCGACATAAGCTGAATGCCTCGAAGCCACCCCTGAGCAATTCACAGGAGTTGATAGCACAAAGGGGCTACTTCCACTGGTATTCTGACTGAGAGACAGGATTATCTCCTGAGCCGTCGTACAACTGGTGATTCTGTACAACAGATTCGTGACGTCAATGAGAACTATCGGCTCAACCAATTCGCCTGCCAGATTCTGGACGCCTAGCCGGGTCCGAATAGCGGGTGTCGCTGGCATCGCTGGCGGCGTACTGTACGCGCTCAGCTATCTCGAGAACACCCTCTCCCTGTTCACCAGGGAGGAGAACGCACTTGGCTTCGCGTTTATCGTCGCCGTCGCACTGACCAGCTACGCGCTCCTCGGAGTCGCACTGAACGGCTTTCACTCCACTCACCGTGAAGAGTACGGTCGTCTCGGAGGCGCGCTCGTCGCACTCATTACACTCTCACTCGCCATGATGGTGCTGGGAAACGCCACGAACGCGCTGTTCCCGCGCCTCGCTGACCCCAACCAGGCTGGCGCAACGCTCGGTGGCACCATCTGGGGGCTGGCGATGTTCGCCACCCTCATCCTGATGACCGGCTACGGCGTCGTGTTGTGGCGAGCCAACGTGGTCCGCCTTGGCGCTGGCCTGTTGATGATCAATCTCGTGTTGTTCATCGCTGGTCTGGTCGTCTTCGATGCTCTCGGTGGAAGCGTGGCAACGAGCATCGGCTGGCTCTCCTTCGGCGGTCCGCTCGGCCTCGCCTGGATCGTCCTGGGTCGGTCGCTGCTGGAGATACACGCGGACGTGCCGACGACGACGACCCCTGCGTGAGGTATCGTCGGATCCATCCCCGACCTTCATCGCGGGGCTTCATATTCGTATTTCGATGAGCGGTGTCGTCCAACGGGTCGCCGCTTGCAGACCGCCGCTCGCCGACAGGTACTGGCGAGCCTGCGATGACGTCCACGCTACCAGCAACTCGCGAGCCACTGGTCGAGATGGCCTTCACCGACGTTCCATCCTCGAATCCATGCTAGCTTTTGTCACACCCGCTATCACTGCCCGTATTATTATCTAATATACGACAAGTTGATGCTCGTCAGCTGCCAAGTGATAATTGGCAATCGAGGAGTGCAGTCTCCCCCGTCATTCGGGGACGATTGATTCCGTCCGCCTTGGGGAAGGGGACGTTCATCGGATGATGTCCTACGGGGTGCCATCGTGATATGGTCGGTCACGGGGGCAAACACCCTACGAAGGAAACCTCGCCGTCAAGGACTAATCGCCCGTAGGGTCTCCGTAGGCGGAGATTGCCACCTTTACCATACTTCCTCTGAACAGCGTTGAGCACGTCTCCGAACGGACTTGGTCGCCTCGTTCCCCAAATCCACAATGAAGCCGGACGAATAGCGCGGAGAACCTGCCGCCAGATGATAGCAAGACGCCACATACTGTCTTATGACAACCGCTTTGAGGGCGATTCATGATGCGCCAGATGGGGTTGGCTGGATGAACGCGGTCTGTCCTGGCCCAAGGAGAATCACCATATCCCTGACGAACTGAAAGGGTCGAGAGTGGAGTCGCGATCGCGTTAACTACGCGTCGAGGGGGCAGTCTTCTCTTGCTCGTCTCCCGTACGCTCAAGTGTGATTACTCACAGAGCAAGACGATGGGTCCCGGATTCTTCCAGCTCGGTGTCGTGGTTGTGGTGGTCCAACTCCTGTTCATCGCCGCGGTCTATGCGTATCTCCGCTATCGATACCCGCTCAGCAACCCAGCCACGCGCCGACGAGTCACCAAGACGCTGGCTGGCGGTGTTGGTCTCGCCACGATCGGCCAACTGACCGCACTTGGGGCACCCACATCGGTGTGGGTCACCAATCTCTCGTTCAGCAATGCCACGGTGCTCTCCGAAGCGGGTGTCGCTACCGCACTCATCGGCTATGGTGCCGTTCTCGCCAGCTTCGCATTCCATAGCCGAGCAGCCCGATGATTCAACTCCTGTAGCCCTCTGTACGAACCGACACGTTCCTCGCCTCCACTGGCCGCCACATCATTTTCAAGCGAGTGCCCGACTGCCCGATTCACGGCTGTAAGCACATTGGAACTCGCCGACCACATGAGATGCTGTGCAGAACTGGGGGCGTCTCGCTTACTCTGGAATCTCACACGCGCAAGCAGTCTCTATCCATACCGGTTCGTCTACTCAGCAAATTGTTCTAGAATCATCGTCGTGGCGACAGTCGGTTATCGAGTCTGGAGTCGTTCAGATCCTGCCTCCTGACTCGTATCATCACGCCATTCATAGCCGTGACAGAAGTCCATCGTCACGTACGCCCTGAACGTCTCCGGGGCGTCTGTAGTCGGCTCGACAACGTACACTCCCAGTCCGATACCCGTGTCAGTCGAGTTCATCAACAGCGGGCGAATCTCCGGG
>NZ_JALXFV010000002.1:605392-746529 GCF_023699475.1 Halomarina rubra
GCAGTTCAGGGTGTAAGGCGGACTCGATTCGTTGTTCCCACACGGTACGGGACTCGTTCATCTCGATGCTGGCCGGCCAGACGTACGTCATGTTCGTCGGTTCATCGCGAAACCCCGTGTAGGGCCGCTCGTACATCTCGAACTCCTCGACGACCGTCACCCGGGTAACGGCCTCACAGGCGGCCGCCCCCGTCTCGTATTGTTCGACCAGTCGGCTCTCGTTTGGACCTCGTGGCCCAACGAACCCCTCGGTGGCCATCCGGTAGCTGTGGACACGCGCGACACTACCGAGACGTGCGCCACCCATCGGTTGTGTCACGTTTATATTCCAGTACCGGACCATCAACTGTTCACGGGCCTGCGATTCCATCCTCGACGATTGGAACTCAGGAATCGGCCGTTCGACGACGGTCCCGTTTGCCAGTTCGCGTTGATACGTCTGCCCGTCTCCATCACCATACGAAAAGTCCGTCGGCACCGGGTCATCGGGGTGGAATATCTCCGGTTGCACCCCTGTCTGTCCCCCCGGTACCTTCGCTGGGAAGTACTCATCTGCAATCGGATAAACCACGAGCGCAGACGCACTCCCGATACCCGCAATGACCAACAGCACCACCACGAATCCTCGCTTGACACTCATCTACTCCCCGAGATGAAATTCACTGATATAGACCTTACAGTTCTCAATGCACATCACGGACTGACTCCGGCGAGCTGGTAGATTCTGACCAGCAACGAACCGACCAGTGGCTACGCAGACGCCACCCCGTCTTCATTCGGAGCGCAGACCCGTGATGGTTATCCGTGTGACATCGTGAGCAAACACGATGGCGCCCTCCCGCCGTGCGTTCCTCACCGGAGCGCTCACCACCCTCGCTGGCTGCACCACGTTCGGCCAACACTCGCCCACAACCCCAACACCAGCTCCTGACGGTGATGGCGATGGCATCCCCGATAATGGCGATGAGTTCCCCGACAACCCTGAGTACTACACCGTCAGCTCAAGTTGGCAGACAACAACTGAGGGCCTCGCGACCCTCACTCCCGGTGAGTACAGCGCACACTACCTCCACGGTAACACGGGCGATGACGACCGCCACCTTCACTACGAACTCACAGTCCATGGCTCCCATCCCGTCGACTGTCTGTTCATCGACCGTGATGAGTGGGACCCGTTCGTCGATGGCAACCGCGACGTCCCCATCCGCGACGACCTCAGCGTCCTCGATACCCGAGGGACATCGTTCACCGTCCCCATCCCCCCAGAGCCGTGTCTGTTCGTCCTTGACTACACCGACCAGGGAACGCCCCCAGGTGAGGAACCAGTCAACATCGAACAACTCGGTCAGGTCCTCCTATAGTCCGCGAAGTCGGTCACCGAGACCAATAACCAAACGCCGCGAAAATCTCCTCAATCCCTTTCCACGCGCCATCAACCACGGCGAACTCAACCCACTTCACAACTGAAACCATATCTAGCTCACCGCGCGCCCGCTCACTCACCCTCTGGCATCGTGACTCGTGGCGAAACGTTCAATAATTATAGACTGTCTCTAATGGCTATGTTTGAATCCGATGATCCAGCCGAGTTGATGAACGATCTTCTATTGTTCGTCTTCATCCCGGCTGCACTCACCTTCTCCGGGCTTTGGCTGGCGTTTCGTCTCGTATTCGACGAGATGCTGAGTGCATACGGATTGCCACCGATTGAACCACAACCAGGCTATGGAGCTATCGCTGCAGGCCACGGCCGGATGGCACTTCTCATCGTGCTCACTTCCTTTGTCGTCCTCGTCTTTCTCGGCCTCTATGCCCGCCGTTCCAGAGCCGCATTCATAGCCCGCGGGCAAGCCTGACCGAGATCCGGGCTATGAGCCGACCGGCCATGACACCCTGTCGTGCGAACAGCCATTCGTTGGGAAGGCGCTGAGGTGGCGAGACGCGACGTACGGTACTCGATTGTCTACAACAGTCTGCACATCGAAATACGACCACGAGTGGCCTCCACGCGTTGCAGACACAGAACCATCGAGTAACACTGGCCCGAGGGTCACTGTTCATGGTGGGCTCGCTGCACTCTTTCCCATATCTCTCCCATAGTCCTCCTCTCCAGTGGATGTCTGCTCGGCCACGACGACTGAGCACAGTCAGCGACCCACGGCTGAAGCCGTGGGCTTGTCAGTGGACAGCCAGTCCCACGCGGTGAAGTCGCCGCTCGGTGAAAGCGTCCCTGACTTCAGGGCCAGCTGACTCGTGGCCCGACCAGCCGAGCACGTTTGGCTCGACTGGCCATGGTCGTTCTCCGCAAACCACTGCAACGCGACGTTCCGCGCTGCATTGTAATCTCGGTTGAATTTGAGTCCACAGTCGACACACTCGAAGTCCTTCCCCGAGAGGTTCGACCGCGAACACGAATCACACTCGGTGTTCGAACACCGTTTCGAGGTGTTGCGCGGATTCACCGTCGCAGTCTCGATACCGAGCAGTTCCAACTTGTCTTCAGCGTAGCGCCGAATCCGTTTGAACAGCCACTGCTGAAACTTCGGCAAGTTCGAGATGCGCTTACGAATCCGGGTGAGGTTCTCGAACACGACGTGCGTACAGCGCGCCCACAGCGCGTCCCAAACGATACCGTTCGCACAAGCGTGAGCGTATGCGTCGAAGTGTCGCCACTCACGACCACTCATCTCGTGGAACGTCAAGTGTGCTGAGCGTGTCCCAGTCTGCTGAAGCCCACCCCGAACCCGTTCGAACTGCTCACGGCGGTCGTTCAACGCGTCGGCGTTGCCGTGGAAGCCTGCGACGCTCGTCACGACGCTGTAGCCGTCGACGTTGCGGTCCACGCCGAGAAGTCTGATTCTCGATTGCGTGTCAGAACCATTGTAGTCAGCGGCTGACTGTTTGTTCCACACTGGTTGGGTAGGTCGTGGTCGTTTGCAGACGGCGTGCAGCCAGAAGTGCTCCCCGTCGAAAACAAGTTTCGACGTGCCAAACGACCAGCGACTGTCGAGGACGTACCGCTCGTACGGGGTCCCGTCCAGTTCTGCAGGCAGGACGTATTGACACTCGACACGCCCGCTCACGGTAGCGAGCGAGACCTTGTGCTTGTGGAACGTCGCCGCTCGTTTGTCATACGTTATCACGTACGAGCCATCCTCGCGGCAAATCGAGTACGTGGGTTGGTTGACGCGGTCGCCTGCGTTCCAGTTCGATTTCGCCGAGGACAGGTTGCTCGTCACGTCGCGCATCGCAGCCTGGACGAGGTTCGCGTGCAACTGGTTGGTCTCCTTGCGGAGCGGATCGTACAGGGCGTCGTTGGCGTCTTCGTAGTCAGTGAGCAGGTCGTCGGGTCGTTTCGGGGCGTCCCAGCCGAGGTCGCTCGTTCGTTGCTGGCAGTGGGCGGTTTTGAATCGTGTCCAGTGGAGGTCGTTAATGCGTTCTTCAGGGACGACGAGCGGAATCAGCACGGCTCGTTTCGGCCGGTCGTCGCCCATGCCCGAGCGAACGGGTGATAGAGTGTTAAACCGTCGCTGTGGTGTGAAAGTGAACGACGACATGGGGCTGTCGGGAGGCTACTGCTCGTGGACAGCTTCAAATCATGTCGGCTTCCTCCCACGACTGAAGTCGTGGGTTTCCGCCTTGATATTCTATGAGGAGTGCGGTCAGGGCTGGGAGGGCGAAGACAAACATACCCTCCATTACCCTCCAATATCACCCGCGCGTGCACGAAGCCATCACACACGTCTAAACCTCTGTCCGCGACCGACTGCCATGTCGACTGTCCGGGAGATTCACACACTCACAATACAGCGAGCTTTCGAACCAGACACGAAGTTGTAACTAAATCATCAGCACTCTGAACGACGCCCGTGATAGTATGGCTGGGTTCTGGAAGGGCGTCTTGGTGGTCGTACTGCTTGCCCTGATCGTCACTGTTGCTATCCTCAGCTGGGGGTTGTGGATGCTGACCGGAGCCCTCGAGGAACTCGATGACATCGACGGCAACTCCGGGCCCGCCCTGGATGAGGAATTCCAAGAGGAAGCCAGCACCGTGACCGTTACTGTCATCTCACCAGACAGCGTGACCACTCGCAGGTCTGCGACATCCTCACCCGCCAGTGCTGGTCGCTCAACCACCGCACAAGAGGACGTCACCGCCGAACCGTCAGCGCCTCCTGTGAGTTCGCCAGCCACCTCTGGACCAACAGCGAGACCACGCACAGAGTCTACGATGGCGTCCCCTGCAGAACAGTCACCAGACCAAACTCTCGTCTCGACCGCCCCGCCGACCGACGCCGCTCCTACTGATCGAAAGACCCCGGATGTCCCACAGCCGACCTCGGATACCCCACAGCCGATTCCAGACACCACAGAACCAACCTTGAACACCCAACAGCCTACCCTCGCTACCACCTCCTCACCTCTCAGTGACCCGAACGGCATCCCACCGCTTCCTCCCGATGGCGACTACAACTGCGACGACTTCTCATCGCACGAAGCAGCCCAACGTATCTACGAACGAGACACCACCGACCCCCACGGACTCGACGGCGACGACGATGGTCGCGCCTGTGAGGACCGCTGAACGACCCATCGACTCCGCTCACTGTCGCCTCACTCGTCCGTGTTGCTCATGATGCACAACGCAGGGTTCAGCGGTGGTCGATTCCTCACCGTCGACCACACTACCTTTGAGACGTTCGTCGAGACGAACGCGTTGCGCTGACAGTCACAATCGGCCCGCTTTCTGTATCACGACCCCCTGGTCCGACGAGTCCCGCTCACCGGAAGATCACTCTCAGAACACGGGCACAAAGCAAGCTCCCTGTACGTGTTCACTCGGTGTTCCGTCCGTCCGATACCACGAACAGACTCGTCGCGTCATGGGGTTGGTCGGAGGCATTTAGACACACCTCCATTGGGTCGACACACGCTATCTGAGTTAGAGTAAAGCGGTTGCTGCCCTCCTGTGGGAGCACCTCTGAGCTTGTTGCTCAGTCGTCGAAGGGACTTGCTCGACTCGTTCACTCGGCGCGTACCGGGAACTGAATCGATGGGGTGAGTGAAGCAGGCCGATGAGCAATGGAGATCTGCGCCCACGTCGGGTCGTTACCCGTTCTCGACCCCACTCGTCTCACATCTGGGGCTCAGTTGGCTGTGATGAATCCACGCCTCGTGACAACACGGGCGAGAGGGGCGATTCCAGCAACGTCCGTACTGTGGGCTACTGGCTACACTCCGTTTGCTCATGACTCAGGTCCTTCGCTTGATTCCCCCAGACCCGACGAACCATTCTCACTGCCTCCTCGAACAGACCCACCCATTTTCTGATTACTATATGACAACTTTATGCTATTGTGCTCCGTTACCATATAGCATGGAACACGATGAAGACGCTGGTCACCCTGATGACGAGCCCGTGTACCCCGGTGACTTCATCACTGAGGAGTTCACGAGTGGTGGCCCCCTCGCCGAGTCGGACACCACGGACGCAGTGACCATCTGGATCACTGATTTCGAAGAGTACACAGGCATACTCGAGCAGGAGGGAATCGATAGCTCGTTCATCGAACGGGTGTTCCCAGACGTGTACGCGTACTTCTCCGAAGAAGAACACGCAATCGTGGAGTTCGTGAGCGGCAATCACGCCTCGGCAACACAGTACTTCGACGTCTCGCTCACCGCACTCAGCACCGTCATCGACACGACTGAGTCGATTCACACCATCGCGACCGAGAACGGACTCGACACGTTGGTCGAACGAACTGAATCTGACTTGCAGTTCTACGAGGAACTCCACAGTGAAGGGGAGTCGTTGCACCGATTCTCCGCAGCCCATGCTGCCTTGCTGACCGGCAACACCAGAGCAGCAGCTGACCTGTTCGAAGAGGCCGAAACGAGGCTAGCCGCAGGCGAAAACGAGTTACTCGCACAGATGAGTGCTGCGTACAAGACACTCTGTCAAGGTAACCACGCGCTCTACCTTCAGAACTTCGCGGAAGCAGCAAATCTGTTCGACCAAGCCGCGTTTCGCCTCCGGAACCTCACCGACGACTTCACCGACGAACTTGAAGAATCGGGGACTGCGTTACTAAACTCGGAAATCGCTATCTGTGGGTATCTCGAACAGGTCGCGAGAGCGACCAGAAGTCACCAGCAAGGCGATTACGGTACCGCAATTCGACATTTCGAATCCGCACGAAACACGTGCAAAACCGTCATCGAGGACATGTTTCCTGCTATCGATGCTGACACCAGTGAGGTCCCACCGGTAGTCAGAGAGCGTATTGCAGCGATCTGGCCAAGCTTACTCGGGCTGTCGACCGGCCGACTACGCCAGTGTGAAGGACTGGACCTGCAGAAACGAATGAAATACGACCGTGCCATCGAGCAGTACCGAGAAGCACAGACCGAGTTCGACCACGCCGCAGGGCTGATGTTGGGCTCGAACCTCCCGACGAGTTCGGAGTACTACACCCTCTTGCGGAACTACGCAAACGAGGTTGTCCCGATACTCATCGTCCAGTGTAACCATGAGAAGGAACTGAAAGGTGAGCGAGACGCGGTCATAGGCGAACTGAACCTCATGGTCGACACTTTCGTCAATAAGATCAACCGACTAGACGTCCACGTCGAGACCTGGGCGGACGCCACGGCCACCGCCGACGTCACCGTCGATATCGTCAATGAGTTCAGGCACAACATCGACCTCCAGATTGCAGACCTCCTCGCCGAACTTCCCGACGCAGACCTCCCGTCTGAGGACAAAGACCGATTAGAGACCGCCGCTCAAGAGGTGCAGAACGCACAGGGAGTCGAACCCTACTTCGAGAAGGTGCGCACACTCGGGGTACTTGCTGAAGACATCGTCAATTCCATCGACACCATCATCGATACCTCGGAGACGGTCCTCGAGAAAGCAGCCCCCATCGTCCCGATACTCAAAACGCTCGCCACCATCGCGATGTTCATCTGACCACCCCTTCTCAGACCGGTGGTTCCCCGGGCCAATACTCGAGGGTTCCGACCCCCTGTGGGTCTCCCTGCTTCACCACACGGACTCCATACCGACGGCCCGCGCAGATCCCCCACCGCTCAGACGACTCCGTTCACCGTTCACATCTGTATGCGCGCTCCACGACTCCCCCAACCAGAAACTCCACGACATTCCTATCACTCGAAAATCACGAACCTCCATCTCCGGCGTCGATTCAAACCGTTAGGACCGTCCAAATCACACGAAAAATCACGCCCTAGCCGCCAGAAATATAAAGAGCCATTTACACATTCACGACTTCAGAGGTGTCTCAGAAGTCCCCAAACACCCGATAACGTCGTATTAAGGCCCGAACACCGTTGTTTAAGCCCGTGATATTCTGCGAGCCATGAAAGTTCGATATTTAGGATAGACTTATATTCCCGGAGTCTCTCAGGTGTAACTGAAGCGAACCCGACGCTCAGGACGAAAGTGAAAGGAAGGCCGGTGGGGGTGACCCACCGAGCCCGTAATCGCCGCGCTTTCGCGCTCTACCAGGCATTACTGTGCCTTGCGCCATAAGCGTAGCGGCTGGACTCCTGGCAACGTGGGTCGCGACAGGTACATACAAATGTTCGACAAAATCAAATCGACGTTCGTTGGCGATGATCGTGCGGTCAGCCCAGTAATTGGTGTTATTTTGATGGTCGCTATCACTGTAATCTTGGCGGCTGTCATCGCATCGATGACGCTCGGTCTCGGCGACTCCGTGCAGGAGAACGTCAACGCTGGTGCAAACATCAACTTTGACGATGCAAACAACCAGGTTGACGTGACGTACACAACCGCAGGCAACGCTGACGAAATTGTTGTCACCGTTGAGGAAGTGGATGTCTCCGGAACGTTCACCTCTTCCTCCGCGACGATGGACGAAGTGGGCCAGGTTGAAACATTCGGTGCTGGTTCCCTTCAGGATGGTGACGAGGTCCGCGTGACTGTGGTCGCCTACAAGGGCGACTCGAAGACCGTCATTCAGCAGACCACCGAGTCGGTCTAATTCGTTAGACCGCAGCTGGTACTGCATTCCCACTTTCAATGAATAGCGACATACCCAAGAGCATCTTGTTTGTCACGATATCCCTATTAGTGACAACTCCACTAATCGCAGGACCAGTAATCGGACTCGCAGACTTCACTACCGAGCCGTGGGGGGAAGTCAGTATCACCGAGGCACCAGGCTCGGCTACAATTGACCAAGTAAACGAGTCGAATCTGCGGTTTGACACACCTCCCGTTATTGCCAACGTGAGCAACGTCCGTGGAAGCCCCGTACTCGTATACAAAGTTCACATCCCAGAGTTACAATACTACAACACTGGTCTGCAATATCTATCTGAAAGCGACTCCACTGTGGTTCTTGATACACCAAATGGTTCTCTATCATCTGAAGAGGTTCAGAACGAGACCTACAACGCAGTCGTAGAATTAGAGCTACGTTCCCGCGATAAAGCAGAAAAAATCCATACATCAAACATCACTGTGGAGGTCCGCAAATGAGCATCTCCTCTGCTCTCAGTAGCCGTTTGAACAGCTATCCAGAAGATGCCTCAACTCGATTGAAGAAGGTTTTCTTCGCTTTGTTCGGAGACCGGATTGGAGCTAGTGTCTTTCTAGCAGTGGTCTTGTTTGGACTGATGTTCGTTCGCCAGGGGTTTTTCATCAATGATAACTGGACCATCGCCAATACGTTGGTTGGTGTTGCAGACGGCCACCTTTGGATTGACGAAGTTCGGTATGGTGTAGCAGATTCCCCCGGCGTATTCCTCGTTGATGGGGATCTCTATGGCCGAAACTTTGGTCACGTGTTCTTTGCACTCCCGTTCCTTTGGGCACTCGAAGGAGTATCACAAGTTGCCGACCCACGCGTTGCGTTCGCCGCTCTCTGGAGCCTTCTGCTTCTCGGACTTGTGCTCCTGCAGGGTACGATATTCAACTACGAGACGGAATTCTCTGTTGTTGGAAGCGGTCTTGCGCTACTCATATTCGCAGGTAATCTGGCGGTAGCAACTCCCCTCGATCCGAAGTGGTTCCCACTGATTGCTCTTGAACTGAGTACAGTTGTTGCCTCCGCATTCGTCGCCGTATTGCTCTATCGCCTTCTTGCCCGTATTCATTCACGCCGCGTTGGCGTGTTCGCGGGTTTGACCACCATCCTCGCTACGGGATTCGGATTTTGGTCATCAATTCCTAAGCGACACGCAGTAGTCACTTGCTTGCTGTTCGCGACAATCTACTGCCTGTATCGGTCGCGGGAGGCAGGTGACACGCGAAAGATGCGGCAGTTCCGCGCGCTCGCATACGTCTGGGTTGGTTTGGTGACTTGGGTCAATGCGATGGAAGGGTTGGTGATTTTCATCACCCTCCTTGCGGTTGACATTCCAACAGCACCTTCGAACGACTTGCGGACTGCAATAATCACTGTCATCGCCTTTTCGGTCTCGCTTGTGCCGTTTTTCTTGACCAACTATCTCGTCATCGGTAGCCCAATCGAACCTCCTCACCTGTGGCCCGCATACGATGGAGGTACTGTGTCCTCCGGTCAAAGTGGACGATCTAATTCTAACAGTGGTGGAGGCGCAAGTAGCAAACTACTGATATTGACCAACCTCTTCGGGAGGGGAATCACTGTCATGTTCGAGCAGCCACTCCGATTGGTTGGAACATTCCTTCGGAGCGGGAGCGTGGCTCAGCCGTTCATTGACAAAGGGAACGCGGAAGTTGAACTTGCGATGGTTGAGACGGCACCAATTCTCGGGGTATTCGTCGCATTCCCTGCACTGCTCTTCGTCAAAGTCAAGAACGGATTCACTATTCCGGACCGGAAAAGCCCAGTTTTCGCCGTTGACGTGTTCGTTTTCATTTTCGCTATTCTGTTCTTCCTCGTCTATATTCCCAAGCTCCCCCTCCACGCCCAGATAGGAGCTCGATACTTGATTCCACTGTATGCACTCGGCCTCTACGGTATCGCTCGGCTTTCGATTATACGTGAGGTGTTCGAGAAACAATCCCGAATGGTCTACTGGACCACTGCGAGTGGCGTTCTCATCGGTGGACAGTCCCTCCTAATCTATCTCATTATATCGGATACGACTGGTACCGATCTATTGCAAACCCATGCGTGGATTGGGCTCGGTGTCGCCACTCTCGTTGGAGGATGGGCCTTGCTCTCGGTGACGAAGCGACGTTCCTCTCGTCTTGGAGCCGTCTGCATCGGGCTGGCAGTCGCTGCTGGCACGACGTTCATCCTGCTTACGAATCTTAGTCACCTCGCCTCTGTAGGAGACTTCGTAATCCCCATCGCACGCTGGCTTGCCCTCCGCTTCCTCATAGCGTAGAAATCAGCTATTCGTTGTGGCTTTTTCCAAACGTTGGTGCTTTGCTCTCTTCCCACTGGACGTGACACGACCGACAGAGCGACACGAGATTTTCCAGCCGATTCGCCTTCGTGAGCGAGTCGAATGTTCGCACCTTCTGCAGGTGGTGGACGTCCAACCCCTGTCCGTGCTGGACGCGATGCTCGTGGTCGGTCATCTCACAATCTTCGTCCTGACAGGTCCAACCGTCACGCTCCAACGCCTTGAGCCGCTGGGTAGTCCAGTTGACGCCATACTCGACGGTTCCCTCGACCGTTCCGTGTTCCTTGTTAATGGTGAGGCCCGCTGCCTCGACCGCTTCGTTGTGCGACCCGAACGCACGGATATACGGCCAGATGGAGTACTCCCCCAGCTCGTTTAATTGGTCAATAGTGGGGGTACGCCCCAACTCAGTGGCGAGTTCACGCAGCGCTCTGAGCAACTTCTCGTCCGAGGTGCCCTTACTTCGCCCTGCGTTAGGGTCCAGCCCCGCGGCCTCCAGTGCCCCACTCCACGTTCCAAACTCACGGTAGTAGGGCCGGTAGCTGTACTCGCCGTATTCGTTCATCTCCTCTTGGGACGGTGGCCTCCCCACCTCTTCAGCTAACCTTACGAGTGCAGCGAGCAATGCATCCCGTCCAATCTTCCGCGTTGTCTCCGTTCGCTCCTGCAACCCTGCAGCGTCCCGCGCTGCAGGCCACGAGCCGAACCGCCGATGGTACGCCGACGCCGAGAACTTGCCATGCTCGTCCATGTCGGCCATCCGCGGAACGCGCCCAACCCGCTCAGCGACCTCCCGTAGCTCCTGGATCAACTCCTCTTCGCTCACGGAATTCCGGTGGTTGGGACTCATCCCGGCCGCCGCTAACGCGTCGTTCCACCCACCAAACTGCGTGTAATAGGGACGGTACGAGAACTCCCCAGACTCGTTCATTTCGGTCTGAGTGGGCGTCTTGCCCAACTCATCGGCCAGTTCACGGAGTGCTTCGATCAGATCTTCCTCAGGAATCCCGGGCATTACCGAGTGTCCCCCTCTCCTGGCGTTTCAACCTGCAACTCCGAACCACGCAAGAATTGTGCCGCCGTCTCGTTTGATTGCTGTGCAACCCGCTTGTTGATGCCTATTGAGGGCACGCCCGTCGTGCCCGACGACAAAATAGGGCTGTCGGAGCGCTGTGAGTCACTGAATCGACCTGCCTCGACACGTTCCACGCTCGACTTATCGCTCGCTCCAAACGAGCGAGCCATCCACTCTGCGTATTCAACCGTCGTTCTCTGTGACTGCGCAAACCTTTCGGTAGTTGGGGCTGTCTCTAGCATTGCTTTGGTCCTGCCAAAGCGCGGTCGGGCGTCCTACCGCCCGGCCATTTCCCATCCTTCTCACACTCACAGCGAGTTGTATCGCATGTCACGAATCGCGCGCTGTGAGTCGGTTTGATGAGTCCTGGCGAGACCGCGCTCTGTACGCTATACTACGATTTCCACTAGCTTATGGCTTGTCGTATCTGACACCCTTACTGGACGATAGAGTGTCGTATAACCGGATGGAAAAGCCGCAGTTCGTGGTCTGGAGCCGATTGTGGGGGACGTGGAGTAGAGGGTGAACGTCTTCTCCAAGCTTCGGAAATCTCTGTTTAAACAACTCGAGAAATATCGCCCTGGCCAGAAAGTTGGAGAGGGATACGAGTGAGCTAATCCTATATTGACCCAAAGAATAGAGGGCAGCGGCTTAGGACGACGCTTCACCGACAGCCGCAGGGATCGTGGTTGGAGAGACTTCGGCGTTAGCGCAGGATTGGCAGTAAACATTTTCACCGGAGTCGATGGTTTTGAGCGTGACACCCAAGAACACCTTCTCTTTTTTATACTGCCGACGGAGCCCGGGAGCGACTGGCCCATTGCAGGAGGTGCACGGACTAGAAGAAGACTGAACGGTCGTTTCGTCAACCGAAGCCGTCTCACCGAATGTAAACACGCTGTGTTCGCTCTGCAGTCGCTGTCTGAACTGGGGAATGAGCACGACTCCGATGCCTATCAACAGCGTCCCCGTAATGATTGACACGATAACTCCAGACTCACCGGCATCAGCAAACGCTCCGATTCCCGCTAACAGGAAAAACCCGCCAGCGAGGAGTTGTACGATCATGATGATCGGCTGTGAGTCAACATCGATGTTCATATCGGAGATGTTGATACCTGACCTCTGATTTCCGCTTTGACGGACGCCACAGTTCGGACAAAGTTCCGCTGCGGCATTCACCTCTTCACCACATGAGGTACAGAAAGCTGTTGGGTCCGAAGACGATGCTGACGTACCATTTCGAACGCCGCAGCTTGGGCAGATTTCTGCCTTAATTTTGATTGTGTCTCCACAGGACTTGCAAAACTTCTCATCGTACCCGTGGTCTCTGGTCATGGTTAGTTGACGTACTTGCGTTGGAACTCTTCGTCAGATTTCGTCAAGTAAATGATTCCTTCGACCAACCCGAGAAGCATCGGGATAAACGTCCAACAGAAGACGAGATAGAGCACTCCCCATCCAGTTTCACCGAGGTAGAACTTGTGTGCCCCAAGTCCACCGAGAATGAGCGCAAAGATGGCGGCTGTCGTTCGGTCTTTGTCAGAATCACCGGCATCAGAGGCTGGTTCGCTGACTCGTACCCCACACTCGGGGCAAATTTCTGCCGCGCTCTTAATCACACTGCCACAAGACGAACAAAATTCTTCGTTTGGTCCTGGCGTCTTAGTTTCTCCCGACATAGACATTTCAACTGAAATTTACGCACTGATAAAACTTATTGAAACCCTGTTAGTAATGTCAGATTTTCAATCAGGTTTACATGATTGGTTGGTGGCTGCTAAAGAAAATCCAATTGATGTCCAAATCCAATCTAATCAAAGCACAGTGTAAGTCCTGAGAGACGGCTCAAGCAAGGTTCGTTGAATCGGAGTTCGCATTCCTCCATGTCCGTGCAGCAGCTCGTTTCCACAATTCGAGGGCGCGGCTTGTATCGATGAATTGACGCTGTGGTACGCCAGACTCATTGCGTACTTGACTGGTGACCCTTCTTGACATGGGGTATAATATTGTCTTCAAAAATTGCTGCTCTGTCGATGGTATCCTCTCGTGGGTCTCCTTTGAGCTCATCCAGCCCGACACCGTACAGGTTGGTGAGATGGTCGTGTTCTTCGAGCCGTGTGAGTCGCTGCTGACGTCGTGGGGGGACTCACGTGGCCGGTTGGGTTCTGGTTCCCTTTGGCCTGGTTTCTGTCTCCTCTCGCTCGTCGATCGCTATTTTCCCTCCCGTGTCTAACTCGCCTTCGGCACTCGCCTGTTCTAACGTCGTAATTTCTTCAGCGTAGTGGATGAACGTGTCGACAGAGGCGACAACGATGCGAGCCTCGATGGTGATCAGTTCGAGACCAATGATTGAGATACGGGCCCAGACGTCGATGACGATGCCCTTATCGAGAATTCTGTCGAGGGCGTCTGCCAGACTTGACGATTCGGGTGCTCGTTGTGTCATGGAATCAGCCTCAAAGGCCCTCTCAGAGCCCAACGTGTATCAGACTGACGACAAGAATGGGCGAATGTAATTTTACTATGCTTATTAATGGATAATTAGAACATATTCAATGAGGTGTGTGGTATTTGTGTTCGATACCGTCTTACTACTTAGCATCCGCCAGACACCTTGTCTCGATTGCCGCATTTCATGGGGAGATGTGCGAAGTCCGCGCGGACTGCTGGCTGAGAATCACACCTCTGAGTGCCCATGTCTGAAGGAAATCTGTACGTGTACGGTATTGTGGGCGCGACCGACCTCGACAAAGAGACCTCCGGTGTCAACGGGAGCAAGCGAGTATATACCATTACCCACGAGGACGTCTCGGCGGTTGTTTCCGAAGTCGATACGATAGACTCCGGGCGGAAAATGTTCACCCAACACTCCAGAGGGAGTCGCCGCCGAGCTCAGGGTCGCTCTGAAGGCGCTTGAGGCCGCACTCGAGAAGCGTGGTGAGCAGCTCCAAGCGGGCGAATCGTGAACTATTCGTTGAGACATTGCTCGTTGGGGTACCACTCGTTGAAGAACGTGCGAGTGTCCACCCACGGTGTGACTCGTATCGGGGCGAACTCGATCACATCCGCCAGTGTGGAAGATATGGATGGGTTGTCCTCTACGGCCGTGTTCGATACGGCGGCTGTTGTCGGTACACGAAGCACGCTCACGGCTTCGTGATTCATCCCACGACTGACGTCGTGGGCTTTCTCCTTAATCTCGTGTAAGCGCATGGCGGAACCGCTCACGGAAGACGTCGCGAAATGAAAGCCCCCTGGCCAGCTTCTGCGATATTCTCGACACAGAATCTGAACTCTAATCGGATGTGCCTGTATGGCTGATTCGTTTTTTGCCTTCTCAGGACGCCGTTCGTTCGGATTGACCGTGCTGGTTCGTCCTGTACATCCCTCGGAGGTATCGGACGAGACTCGCGAGCACCACGGCTTCAACGTAGGTGACGAACATGACCACGACACCAAAGAGGAGGGTGCTTCCTGCGGCGAAGGGAGCGATGTCACGGACAGTCGTGCCGACCGCGAAGGCGAGAAGCGAAGGAATCCAGAGCGGTGTGAGCAACCCGTACAGAGAACTGGGGAGGACACCGGCTTCGAGGGTCACCCACAGAGCGAGGAGGGCACCGAAGACGTCTCGGACACATCGATTGAGGAGGAGAGGAAGGACACGTGACTGTTTACCAATCATCATGACCTTCGGTTTGAACACATACTGATGAATGTTGGGTATTGGCGTGGGGGAAACGAGACTGTCGAAACCACACTGAGTCGTGTACGATTTCCACACACCAGCCTACCAACTAGATGCAATGATTAACTCACAGTCATGATGGCTACAGCCAATATTTCCACACATGGGTTGAATCCCCGCTAGAAGACTCCTCTGACTGTTTGTGGATCAGGTGGTGGCCTCAAGGCCACAGTGTGCGTGGCCATGAAGGGAGGTGATTCGAGATACACGAACCTGGTTAACTACTGTTTGCGGGCTTATTGGGGCCTCTCATCGCGGTTTTCGAATGATGCGTCGAGTCGTCGGCTGACACTCCAGCAGGACGTTCAACGCGAATCGTGGGCTCAAAGTTCCACACATGGTCGCAGTATGGCGATTATCGCATCAACACACGCACCGCCAGAGTGGCCAGTACTCCATCGTCACGGTTGAAGATACTGGCGTCTGAATGGCTGTAGTCGCGGTATTCAAGATATTGGGTCACACACAGCCGAGGCAGAAACGCCACCGAACGGCGACGTTTCGACCCGAATCGAGTTCCACAATTGGCCACCCTGTAGCGATTTCGCGCTGTCGTCACTGGGCTGAGGTGCGCTCTCACAGCTTCGATTGACCTCTTCTATCGCCTGCATTCGGGGGTTTCAGTCGATGGCCGACTGTGGCGTGGTAATCACCAGTGTAGATGGGGGCGCTAGCGGTGGTGGCATTTCCACAGGTGGCTTTGTAGGGGCTTCTAGCGGGGGTTTGGACCATGTGTGGAAACTGCGGTGGTGTTTCGGCCTGATCAGTAACTGGTTGGCCGTCAGTCTCGTGAATGGGCTTGTCTCGAAAGTGCGAGAACTGTACCAGACTGCGCTCGCCTGAGCACGACTTCACTTAGCGATGAATCGAGCAATCCAGACGATTGGAATCACCGGGATGGCCAGGCCGGTGACGAGCAATGCGATGGCGATGATGATCTTCTCGGTGCGACTCGACTCGTGCCAGATTGAGTGCCACATATCGTCGATGGACTGTGCTGTTCGCTGGATCAAACCTGCCATGCTCAACAAAGAGGGTGGAAAGACGGGTAACCCCAGTGCCTGCGTCGTTCGTTCTTCTGGCAACCCCCTGCCGTGAATCCCTCACTCTTCGCAGAAGGTATTTACGAGGAAGACCGCGACCTGAATGCGGCGAAGAACATCCGTTCTCGCGGTCGCAAGCGGTTAGGGGCGGGACGCTCCGAAGCAACGCCTGTGCAGACTGCGCTCCCTGTGTTCACCCTTCGCGGGTGGCTGCAAAGCGCGTCGTGGAAGCAGGAAGCCCCGAGACTTGACCTCGGGGCAGGTTCACAGTGGAACAACCCTAGGTGTGGTGGCCATTGACCGCCGCACAGAGGTGAGAGTTATCCTCTCAGGCCACCGTTTTGATGAGGTCTTCTGACGAGGGGAGAATGCCGAGTTGCTGGAGGAACTCCAAATTGTCGGATTCCTCCCAGCGTTCGACAATCATCCCGTCTGCGAGTCGCATGAGAACCATGTTCGACCCTTTGACATGGTTGCCTGTGGGTTCAAACCCAGCAAACGGCCCCTCGTTCGTTCCCTCAAACGTAAACCGAACCAAGACCTTGTCGTCCTCGGCGAGCATCTCTTCGATCGTCACCATTGCGTCGGGAAACGCCGCACGTGCGGCTTCAACGTGACGGACGAATCCCTCGAATCCCCTCGCCTCCTCCGGAGTGAGTGTTTCGTCCGAGATAGGATCATGATTGACGACGCTCTTTGCAATCAGTTCGTCAAGCAAATCAATCCGCCCCTCGTTAAAGGCCACTTCGTAGTACCGTCGCACAACTTCCTTGTTCTCGTTGGGTGTAGCCATGGCCAATCACGATATCAGATACGCCTTATAGCACGATAAGCCAGTCTGAAGGATTTGTGGCCTATCCGCTGAACCAGAGTATCTCGACGAGTGCTACCGTCCAGTACTGCATCGAACGCTCAACGTGAATTTCGGACTGAACAATTGAACTGCTGAATATGCGCCCTGTGTGCAGCACGATAAAATCGACAAAATTTCGAGAAGTCGAACTCTCCACAGTTAGACCCACGCTCTGCATCTAACAAAACCGGCAAACACCGAGCGGCGTTATTTTCAGACCGAGTCGTAGTGACGCAGCTGGTAGATACGTGCCGCCTATCTTGCAGTCGCAGTCTGTGGCGGGTGGCGAGAGTTCCGGAAGAACTGCCATGCAGAGATAAGGAATACGAGCATGAAGCACACCGCTGCGACAAGCGCTAAATCGCCACCTTCGCCAATGACAATTCTCGCTGCTTGGGCACTACCGGCTACGAACGTAGCGATAGCGATGAGCGCTAACTTCCGCTGAGAGACGGTGCCTGTGCTGGACATTATTCCATGTAAATTCTCCTATGGCATCAGTTTTCGTCCGCCAAGCCAGCGGTCCCATTGAATGACTGAGCGATAGACTCACGCTCTCTGTCTACCAATACCGGCAATCGACGTGAGCAGTTTCTTTTTCGCTTGTTCGTGCTGACTCAACTGTCATAGAGAGGAGGAGAAACTACCCTACCCAGCTTGTTTACGGCTGATGCCGTTCGCTTTTGATGTACCTCTGGGAAAATCCCCGAAGTCCCGGCCCTTAGAGTCCGCCGTACGGACCGGCCTTCGATTCAGTCAGCCGGTCGACCTGCTCCTCGGAGAGGTCGATACGCGCGGCACCGAGGTTCTCCTCCAGTTGCTCGATGGTACGTGCGCCGACGATGGGTGCGGTGACACCGTCGCGGTGCATGAGCCACGCGAGCGCGGTCTGGGCGGGGCTGGCGTCGACCTCTTCGGCGACCGCTTCGAGTTCGTCGTGAACGTCGAAGTTCTCCTCGGTGAGGTAGGCGTCTTCGAACCGGCTCGACTCGGAGGCTCGTGACTCTCCGGTCAGTCCCTCCTCACGACTGTACTTCCCCGTCAAAAAGCCCTGGCCGAGCGGACTCCACGGACAGACTGCGATGCCGAAGTGCCGCGTCATCTCCAGGTAGTCGCCTTCTACCTCCCGGTCGACGAGGTTGTAGCGTGGCTGGGCGACCGTGAACGGCTCCCACCCCTCCGCGCGGGCGATTTCGTTCGCCTTGGCCACCTTCCAGGCGTTCGGGCGCATCGTCGACGTACCGAGGTAGTTGACCTTGTTGTCCTCGACGAGTCCGTTGAGCGTCTTCATCAGCTCGCGCGTCGGGGTATCGTCGTCCCAGCGGTGGATGTACAGAATGTCGACGTAGTCGGTATCGAGGCGGTCCAACAGGGCGTCGAGTCGATGGCGAATGTTCTTGCGGTTGTTTCCTCGCGAGTTGGGGTCGCCTTCGCGAATCTGCCAGAAGATCTTCGAAGCGATGGTGTAGCGCTGGCGGTCACGCTCTTCGAGCCACTCGCCGATCCAGCGCTCGGAGTCCCCGCCCCCGTAGACGTCGGCAGTGTCGATGAACCGCCCGCCAGCGTCGGCGTAGGCATCGAGGAGTTCGTGTGCCCGCTCCTGGCCGATCTCGATGTTCCCTTCTTCGGTCTCCTTGCCGAAGCGCCACGTGCCGAACTGGAGTTCACTCGTCTGTAGTCCCGTGTCGCCGAGCTGTACGAATCCGAGCTGTGAGTCCTCAGTCATCGGCGGAGCTTCGGACGAGCGACTGAAAAACCCAGAGTCACCGGCAGGGTAGACGGTCGGTCTCGACCAATTCTCTCGATCGGACTCCTCGAACGAGGACCGTGGGGGCGGTACGACTTCACCGTCGACCGCTCCTCTCGGCCGCGAGTCCGCTCACACCACCCGAACGGCGAGCGACCGGGCGCGTAGTCACCAGCGAACTCGACCGTTCGTCGGAGACCCCTCCTACATCGAGGATTTCGCGATGGTCGACTCGCCACCACAGACGACCGCCGGAGGGCGTTCCGACCGGCCTGTGGATTAGCTGCTGGCAGAGAGGCCGCCGGACTGCGTGTCGAGACCGGAGTAGTCGGGTTCGTCGCCGAGATACGCCCCGAGTTCTTCGAGGCGGTCTCCTGGTGTGACCGTCTGTTCTTTGCGGTCGAAGACGACGGCCTCCGCAGCCGCGAGCTTCGGGAGCGCACAGTGATACAGCGTGATCGCTCGCTGCTCGACCGCGTCTTCACTATCGGTCGAATCGGGGGAGACGGCGGGGTCGAGTCGGACGAGCTCGTCGGCGAGCGTCCGGACGTCCCACGACCCCCCGACCTCGAGCAAGAACGCGACCACCTGTCGACGGGTATCAGTCTCCAACAACCGAGCGACCTCACCGGGTGGAGTCTCCGAATCAGTGTAACTCATACAGTAGAGAATGACGTACAAGAGAGTAATTCAGTTGCCTAAATGGATAGGTCAAAGCTGGTCCCAACCACTGAGCAGGCGACGAACGGTGCTCTCAAGCCCGCTACTGGATAGCCGACAATCACTCGTCGTGTAATATGCTCTCTACAGACCCGCTGCCCCAACGCTCGCCGATTTTAGATTAATATTGCACAGCAATACTGTTCAATTCTTTTAGAAAAATTTTCGTTGGAGCGCGACACGAAATCATGTATGTCCACCAAAGGACACTCCGTGAAAGCGTTGCTCGCACAGCATCCCAAGCTGATGGGAATGACCTACGTCGCACTGTTGTACCTGGGTGGATCTGAAGGTGGATTCTTGATCGAATCCGTCGCAAGCACCCGCGCAGGACCGTAACTCAGTCGACAACAGTATCGACGTCAATCTCGTTACTCCAGTGCAAAGTACCATCGACAGTAACTGGTAATCGGACATTGGTATCAAAGAGGTCCCGAGTCTCGCTTTTTGTCGCCGAGAACGTCGCCACATGGCCTCCAGTGAGATACTGCTGAGTGTTGTCTCCGATGTTGGGTGTTGCTGTCGCTCCGAGACCCCACCCTGTGACTGGGTAGGAGTAATACGAGAGCATATATCCGCTGTCCGTGGAGTTCAATTTGAGACGAAATGCACCCCCCGACCGAGGTGCTGTGAGCGCAGCATTGCCATCACCAACGATGACGTACTGCCGTCCGGTCACCGTCTCTCGTCCGATAACCTCGAGCGCAGCACTGAGTGAGAACCCAGCGTTGAGCAATTGTGCAATCTGCTGGCCAACGACTGTCGCGGGAACGTTCGTCACGTTAGAGAGCGTCACGACACCGCCGATTGCTCCGCATTCGACGAGCGCTCGGCCCTGTTGGTACGACCGACACCCGTTGAGTACGAACGCTCGCATTCCTGCTTCGTCGAGCGTCCTCGCATCCAGATAGCCATCCGAACACTGTAATCCTGCATCAGTGACGTGACCGATGTAATGGACGAAATCGGCCTCTGTTTCGAGCAGTGAACGTGTCTCAGCGATCGTACATCCTTCGTCGATACTCACCTCCATCTCGATGAGGTCACGAAGGCCGTACAACTCTGAGACGACGCGCTCGTCGCGCATCGATGCGTCGTTGACGATTACTTGGACGGAGACCAGTCCTTCACCGATTGGGTTGAGTTGCCTGCGGCAGGCTTCGATCGTCGGTTTCGACGCACCGATCGGGACGCCTTCACCGACCCACGCATGCTCGATACTCTCGACAGCAGACGTGGTCACAATGGGGGGTTGTGCCGCATCCGTCGGTTGGAACTCGGTGGGCGTCTCGATTGGATTGGTACGCTCGAAGTCGGCGATCACACCGGCCAGATTCTCGTCTGCTGTGTCTCCACTCCTCTCGACACAGTCCGTCGGTACTCGGATGTGAGCGAGATCGTTCGCCGCAAACGGGAGATACCCGGCGTGGACTGGTCGCGGGGCGACGTCTGCAGTGAGCTTCCACGTCGGGACGATGTCCTCGATGAGCGACCACGGCTCTGAGAGGTAGGCGTTGACCTGCTCTGGGAGCGAGCGGTCGTAGAGTGCGGTCAAGTCGAGTTCCGAGCGCTCGTCGACGACCGACCGTTCGTGGAGGTTGAGTAGATAGAGTCCGTCCGTCCGAGCGACACAGTCGAAGAAGAACAGTTGTTCGAGCGTTCGCTGGACTGTCCGTTCGAATCTGCCTGCCCCTCCCAGGTCGTGTTCGACGCCGTCCGCGACGAGCACAGGGTCCGGTCCAGGGACGACCTGCGCGTCGAGGTACATCGCCAGTGAGGCGACCGGGTAGATGTACTGGAGTTCGGGGGGCACTTCGATATGAACGGGAGTCTCAGTCCGTTCGAGTCCGGCGGGCGCTTCGAACTCGTCAGCACCAGTGTCGATGAACGGCGGACAGCCACGAAGCGTCGGCCAGGACCGCTCGGGACTCGTCGTCTGGAGTGCCGAGCCGAAACACGAAATCGCGCGCATGATGTCCCGTGGTCGGTCGGTCGTTCGGACCGTCGCCTTCGGATACTCGTGGCGTGACCTGAGTCCGACCTCGATAGTCTCGTCAGTGAACGAGAGCACTCGCTCGCCATCTGCGACGAACGTCTCAACCGGGCCGTTGACGCGGAGATAACACACGACCCCGATCGACGTGATCTGGATCAGGTGTTGCCCGTCCGGGACAGTGACCCGTTGCTTGTTGACTGCCTCAGCGATCGCCTCCCCTTCGGTCGTCATGATGACGAGGTCGACGAGTTTCGGAATCCGGAGTTCGCTGGACTGCAGTCGAACGGCGGTCTCGATTGGAACGTAAAAGCGCTCAGTGTCCGCAGGACTTGTCTCAGAGTTGAACGTTCCCCCGAACGATAGCGTGACACCTTCTCCAGGGTCCGTGACTCTGAGCCGACCATCTGTTATTTCGGCAGATGGTCCTGAGACTGCCATTGTCACCGAAGTGGTAACCACTCGGTGTGTATGTTGTGGTTGAGCAGGGTCCAGCGATGTTCGGGGGGTTCGCCCTCTCGTTGCCGAAGTTGGACGTGGATGTCCATCAGAGGGAGGAGACGACTCGCGATCGGTCGTCGTGCATCGAGTCCGAGCGCGAAGTGGGCCATCCCGCGGGACTCGACCGTCTCCTTCCCGACGAGGTGGACGAACTCACGAATCGTCTCGGCGCTGTACTCGTCGACGAGTGGTGCGAGTGTCGCGACCCCCACGCGGAGTTCCGCAGGCGCTGGAGCGTGGTCCACGCGGTGGCGTGCGATTGCATCGATGATTCGCCACTGGAACGCGGCGAACTCGTTGCTCGCTTCGAGGTGGGACGGCGTCGAGTACGTCTCCGCGACGCTCACCGACCGGATATCGTCGAGTCGGATCACCTCGGTACCGGACCGTGAGAGTGGGTGCTCACCTGGGAGATGCTCGGCGATGTCGTCCTCACCGAGGGTCGTCGAGGCCAGTATCCGATGGCGATTTGTCGCCTCTCCGAACAGTTGTCGACTCCGTCGCGCTCGAATCGAGGCGTCGACCTCACCAGTGATGAGGATGCGACAGCCCTCCCGTTTCAGTTCGAGGAGTGACTCCCGAAAGCGACGCTGGCCTCCGCGAGTGGGGTCGTCGCTTTCGGGCGAAGCGCTCATTGTAAAGTGCAACCGCGCTCGTGATGATAAATTAACCGGAATGCACGGTCCGATACTACTTCCGGATTCGAGAACGACGGCTCTGTGACGAGGGGGCCGTCCGATTTCGTCTCGTGGGGTGTCGACCACTGGGGACGGAGCGACCGTGACGCCGCCACGAGAACTGTAGGTGCGGAGGAGGGGTCGGAAGCCCCGGCCATCACGGAGGAATCAGAAACGACGCAGCGAGCAACTCTCGGCTTCTGCGACGAACGCAGGACCACCACTGCCGACCCCCCGTCAGCGACATCGAGGTGTGCTCGTCGTACCAGTGCCACGCGACGTTCCGAAGTTCGACCACCTCACCCGCTACCCTTCGATGTCAGAGCGAGCCGTCCTGCCCCCGTCCAATCCGCAACCTGCGATACCTGTGGCTCGACTGCTACCCGGGTCTCGTCGTCTAACTGCACGACCGACGACTCTGATCGCTGGACAGTCCGTGGCTACAGTTATAGACGGAACGCCTGTTATCACATCGCCGAACAGTTCACCTGCGAGTTGTGAAGGGCTCGCACGAGCACGTGGCACTACGGAGGCGTTCGGTCCATACCTGCCTCCACCTCGTTCCCGCTGACGCCGTCGGTGACCGGTCCTCCAGTTTCGATAGTCGGGGGTTCCGCTTCCAGACGTTCGCGAGAAACAAACTCGAACCCACGGTCTGACACGTGGCCACTGGCTCGCAGAACCAGTTCGTCGTCCACTGACCAGGTTTCCCCCGGAGTGAGCGCCAGCAGTCCACCGACCACTCTTCGAGCGGCCGCGAGCAGACTCGGTGCGTCAGAGTGGTACGTCCTCGCGTGAACCCGCGCACCGTTCGACTGGGCGGGGTGTATCGCCGTCGGGACACTCTGTCGGTGGGGACCTCGTGAAAATTTACAGGAAATTTACTCGCCGAAAGCAACCACTTTCCGTCCGAGGTGTCTTCTCGAAGGTGGATATGCCTACCTGTGATCACTGTCAGGCACACATCTCCGAGCGGTTCGTGAGCGTGTTCGCCGACAACGACGGTGACGTGATGGCCTGTCCACACTGCTCGGCGAACGCCGGAATCGCCGAATCAGCACGGCGTCGGGCGACCGAGGGGTAGCGACGACTCCCTCGACACTCGACGCGATTCGTCTTTATCGTCGATACGACGTCGACTCCTCAGCAACGTCGGACACTGGACAGCAGAGGCACTCGCTGTCGGCGTGTGCTCGTCGGCCTGAGGTCCGAGTACCCGAGGCCGCAGTCACTCCTCGTCACCGAGCCACCTCACCAGTGCGAGGACCGTCGACACACCGACTGCCCCGGTGATGACGCCCCGTATCCACGCACGGGTGACGGCCAGTTTTCGAGCCTCGATGGCGCTGTTCGCGTCGATGAACTGACTGCGGGGTCTGCCGGACTCGTCGAGGAGATCGATCGTGACTCTCTCTGCCATGGTTCTACCGACTGCGCTACCAGCGTATCTGTACCGACTACACTGATTCCCACCTGCTGTCAGCGTGTCTAGCTGTATTCATCGTCGTCGGTCTCGCTCGGACTTATCTACGTGGGGCTCCAGGTCGTCGCCTTCGTGACGCTCGCCGCACTGACGGCACTCTCCGTAGCCCTCGCGGCCTTCGAGACCGTGTTCCCGGAGGACCGCAACGCGGTTCGTGGGCGTCATCTCTCCGAGGGTGACTGACGCCTCCCTGCCGCTAACGTTGGCCGGAGCAGCAGGCTCGCGGTAGACCCACGCGCTGTGGCTCCCGATATCGACAACCCACGCGACGAACCCCTTTCGTGTTCGACTGCCGTGAGACAGTCGGTAGAACGTGCCGCGAGTGAACCGTGGGTCGGTTCGCAGGCCTCGACGGAGCGGAGGCGTGTCACCTGTCGTTCACTCAAGAGGCCGACTCTTCGCGCTCGAACCGCTGCATGGCCTGGTCGCTCCCGACGACGAGAATCTCGTCGTCCGCTTCGATCGTCTCTCGGTCGGCGGTGGAGACCGACCCGTCGCGGACGAGTCCCAACACCGTCCAGTCGCGGTCCGTACTCCGACGAACGTCCGCCAGACGACGCCCCGCGTACGGCGCCGCGTCGCTCCGAACCAGTCGAACCTGGCTGACGGGGTTCATCACCCGCTCGCCGTGCACCTCGGCTGCGACGAGTCGTGCGCAGATTCGCTGAATCGAGAGAACGTAGTCGGCACCCGCTCTGAACGCGGGGGCAGCTTTCTCCGTATCGGTGACGCGTACGAGAATCTCCAGGTCGGGCGCGAGCGACCGGGCCAACGCGACGGTCAACAGGGTCGTCGAGTCGTCGTCGACGGTGACGACCAGCGCAGCGGCGTCGTCGATATCGGCAGCGCGAAGCGTCTCGGGTTCGGTGACGTCACCGACGACGTCCGGGTCGGCCGCCTGTCGTTCGTCGACCGTCGTCACCGACGCGTGGTCGCGAAGAACCTCGGTCGCAGCAGCGCCCCCCTCACCCAGTCCGGCGACGACCACACGGGCGGGTTCGGAGACTCGCGGCGACTGTACTCCCGCGGTCTCGCTGATGACGTCGGTGATTGCACTCTCATGGCCGGCGACGAGGAGGACGGTGTTTGGCGCGAGTCGGTCGTCGGGTGACGCCGGCAGGCGTAACTCCCCGTCGAACCAGCCGCCGACGAGCGTCAACGACGGATGGTCCGCCAGCGGCGAGTCGCCGACGCGAACACCGTGGAGTGAGCTGTCTCGCCGGACGAGTATCTCTCGAATGACGAAGCCGTCGTTGTCGCCACCCGGTGCGTCGACCGATATCGGAGTGGTCGCCTTCTCGGCGAGTCGTCGCCCGATGAGTGCGTGCGGTGCGACGGTTCGGTCGACACCGGCCTGTTCGAGCGCGGCCCGTCGGCGGGTCGACTGCATGAAGCTGACGGCGCGCAGGTCCTCGTTGGCCTCACGTGCCGTCAACACGATACTCGCAGTCCTGTCTCCAGCGTCGGTGATGAGCAACGACGCCTTCTCGATGCTCGCACGGTCGAGGTCGCCACGCGACTCTGCGTCGCCGTTGATGGCCTGATAACCTTCGTCCGAGAGCCGTTTCGCCTCGGTCTGGTCGGGTTCGAGCAACACGTAGCCGACGTCGAGCCGTTCGAGTTCGTCGAGCAACTCCTCCGTGTCGCGTTGATACTCCGTGATGACCACGTGGTCGTCCTTGAGTGAGAGTCGGTCGTCCAGTTTGAGGGGGGCTCGTTCGAACAGCGGGATGACGAGCACGCGCAACGTCACGAACCCGATGACGACGCCACCGAGCTGCATCGTCACCATGAGCACGTTCATCGTCCGTGTCTGCCACGGTGCGTCGGCTCCGTACCCGGTCGTGGTCATCGTCGCGACGACGGCGTTCAGCGACCGATAGATCGTTCGGGGATCGTTCTCGAGCGTTCGCATCCCCCACCAGTAGGCCAGCGTGAAGACGAGGACGGTCGAGCCGAGTCCGAGTGCGTAGAGGAGGACGAACCACTGCCGGCGTGTGTAGTCGCTGGGATGCAAGCCGCCGATGTTCCGAAGTTCGCGCATCTGGTTCTCGGCGAAAGTATTCTCCGAGCAGCCCTAAGCCTCTTTTCTACGGCGAATGCTGAACCGTCACTGCTGTCTCGGTGACGTGTGCTACGTGTGGCGATGCACAGGGTCGCCAGCGGTTCGAGGGCCGGTCCGTCGTCACGATGCGGCCTTTGTCGTCCGACCGCGGCACCCTCACCCGTCTCAGTCAAGCACGTCGAGCAGTGTCTCGACGTCGTACTGCTGGAGCGGGTAGTGGCTGTCGAGCGCTCTGTCGATGACGAACGTCGAGTCCGTCCGGGCGACCTCGTCGAGTGCCTCGAAGTCGGACACCAGTCGCTCGACGCAGTCGCTGTTCGGGAGTCGTGCGAGCGCGATGAAATCGGTACTCCCCATCGTGAAGAACACCTTCTCGACCCCCTCGATGGCGGCGATGGCTTCCCCACTCACCGTGTGTGGCCGGTCGTCTTTCGTGAACACCTCGACGAGGATCGTCACACCGAGTCCGACCGCGTCCGGGTCGAGGTCGAATCTGGCGGCGAGTGGTATCGGTTCTACACCCCCGAGGAGAACGCCACGTTGGACGAGGTTCTCCCCCATCTCCTTCGCGACGATACGACCCCGTCGGTTACTGCAGCGGCGAATCGGTAACAGCGCCGCTCCTCGATGGCAGTCGGTGACCGCAGTGAGAGGATACAGCGACATCGCTCACCAGTGGTTTCAGCCGCGGTGTCGCGACTACTCACGAAGCGACGTCACGCCGTACCGCAGACCGCGAGCGACGACGAACGGTATCGTCCCGACGATGACCGCCTCGATGCCGTAAACGGCGAGGCTCTCGGGTTCGACGAAGATGGCGACGCGACCGAGCAGCGGGCGGTACGACAGTCCGAGGAAGACGTGGTCGGCGCGAAAGCCGTACAACACGCCGAATGAGACGGTCCACGCCGCGACCAGCCCGCCGCGAGCGAGGCCGGCAGCTGCGGCGGCGAGCATTCCGACGACCGCCGCGTGGGAGGGGATGAACACGACACCCCCCGAAACGGAGAACACACCCACGGCGTAGAGCGCGAAGGTGACGACGAACCCGACCAGCGAGAGGGCCACGACGTTCGCGGCGCGACAGGTCGACCCGGATGCGCCGCGGAGTACAGATTCGACGGGGTGACGCATCGGTGACTGTTTGGAGATCGAACGGATAGCTCTTCGGGGGACGGTTCTTACTGGGTTCGACGGCGTTCGACTGTCGTCGTGCCGATCGCTCCGACCGAGCGCGCCCGGTCCCGAGAGACTCTCATCGGCGTGGATTCGCTTTACGACCACCGATGGCGTATCCCGCGCCGGAGATGGCATCTACTACGACCGACAGAGCGGCGGGTGAGAGCGGGCGGATGCGGGCGGTGACGGCGCGGCGATACGGGTCGCCGGACGTCCTCGAGGTTTCGGACGTCGAGCGACCGACGCCCGCTCCCGACGAGGTGCTGGTCCGGGTGCGCGCCTCGACCGTCGGCCCACCGGACTCGGCGACGCGAGAGGGGTCGCCCGCGCCGATTCGGTTGTTCTCGGGACTTCGGCGACCCAAGGCGATACCGGGGGACGCGCTGGCAGGAGTCGTCGAGGCGACCGGAGCGACCGTCACCCGCTTCGCCGAGGGCGACCGGGTCTTCGGAACGACCGCCCCCGAGACGGGGGCGCACGCGGAGTACGTCTGTCTCGCCGAGGACGCCGTCTTGGCGGTGACGCCGTCCAGTGTCGACCACGGGGAGGCGGCGACCGTCGCCGACGGGGGGCTCACGGCGTTGGCGTTCCTGCGGGACGTAGTCGACCTCCGGGCCGGCCAGTCGATACTCGTCAACGGCGCGTCCGGGGGCGTCGGAACGTTCGCGGTCCAACTCGCCGCCCACTTCGGCGCGGACGTGACCGGCGTCTGTAGCACGGACAACGTCGCCCTCGTCGAGTCGCTCGGTGCGGACACGGTCCTCGACTACACCGAGACGGACTTCACCGCGACGGGCGAGCGCTACGACGTCGTCTTCGACGTGGTGGGGAAACGCTCGTACCCCGAGTGTAGGGACTCACTCACGCCGACTGGTGTCTACCTGACGACCGTCCCGTCGGCCGGGGTCGGCTACTGGGTGGCTCGGACGCGACTCGGTGGCGGGCGACGAGCGAAGTTCGCGGCGACCGGCGTGAAACCGGCCAGCGAGAAGCAGGTCAACCTCGGGGTGCTCCGAGAACTCCTCGACCAGGGCGAACTCCGGGCGGTGGTCGACCGGACCTACCCACTCGAGGCAATCGCCGAGGCCCACCGCTACGTCGACACGGGGCACAAGGTGGGTGCGGTCGTCCTCGCGATGGACTGACCTCCTTCGGGACGCCCTGGGGACTCGCCTTGGCGTCTCGCGATTTATCAGGTTCTCATCGTAGATGTTCCGTCGTGAGACCGGTCTCCGATGTCGGTCGGTGGCGTAGTCACCACGCGTCCGGTGATACGTTGAGTCGCCGAGCCATCAGCCACGCCGTCGTCAGATGGACACGCTCTTGCTCCTCGGCGAATCCTCCGGTGTCGTCTCAACGACTCCGGACTACCGGTTCGCTCTCGACCCAATAGATGGCACAGCCGACATGTTCGAAGCCGACGAGAAAGTCTCGTGAAAAATGGAATATTGAAATGGATACCTCGGAGATAATTTCACAAACATTCCGTATGGTTTATTGTAGGGAAGTAGTTTGAATCGTCAATAGATGGTCGGACGCTCACTGACCGACGAGCAGGAGTTCATCGGAATCACGGCACTCCTCGTCGTCCTGTTCTCGGTGCTCTACCACATCATCTCGACGGATATCTTCCTCATCACGGCGGTCGTTGGGGTGGGCGCTGCGCTCGTCGGCCTGCTTCCATTCTTCGTGACGAACGCGGAGACGACCGCGACGAGAGCCGCGTCGCTCGCGCTCGTTGTCCTGTTGTTCGTCCCACTCGGCTACACCGCCTTGCAACTGGAGTGGGGCGTGCTCTCGCCTGTGTCGCTCGTGTTGCTCGGTGGCCTCGCCTTTATCTTCTTCTACTACTCGGTGTTCCTTCCGCTGGCGTTCTATCACGTCAGTCGGTGTGAACCGGAGGCAGACGCCGAAGCGCCGTACCCCACTATCAGCGTCATCGTGCCGGCGTACAACGAAGAGGACTGCATCGGTGCGTCCATCCGTGCTCTGCGAGAGACCGACTACCCGGCCGAGAAACGAGAGATCGTCATCGTCGACGACGGGAGTACCGACGGAACCTATCAGGAGGCTCAGGCGGCCAGTGACGAGAGTATCACCATCCTCCAAAAACCGAACGGAGGAAAGTACACCGCGTTGAACCACGGTCTCTGTCACTCGACTGGGGACATCGTCGTCACCGTCGACGCCGACAGTCTGCTGGAGAGAGACACGCTACGGACCGTCGCGGGGACGTTCCAGCGAGACGAGGACGTCGGGGCGATTGCGGGGAACCTGACGGTCGTCAATCAGAACTCGCTGCTCACGAAGGTCCAAGAACTGGAGTACATCGTCGGTATCCAACTGTTCCGCCGTGCCTACGACGCCGTCAGTACGGTCATCGTCGTGCCGGGAGCATTCGGGGCGTACCGCCGCGAGACGCTCGAAGCCATCGGCGGGTTCACCGGCGAGACGCTCACCGAGGACCGCGACGCAACGGTCGAGATTCTGAAATCCGGGAGCGTGACGAAAGCGAGCGAGGCGCTGTGTCACACCGAGGCCCCCGACACGCTTCGCGACCTGTACAAACAGCGCCTACGGTGGTATCGCGGAACCGTCCAGACACTGTTGAAACACCGCGACGTCTTCTCTCGCCCCAGCCTCGGGTACACCCACAGTCTCGCCTTCCCCATGGAGGCGTTCACGGTCGCCATCGTCCCCATCGTCAGCATCGCCGTCCTAATCTCCGTCGCAGTGGAACTGCTGACGGGATCGTTCATCCGAGTAGCCTCGCTGTTCGCGTTCTTCACGCTCCTCCAAACGCTCCTCTCGGTACTCGCACTCCGGTTGGGCGACGACGACCTCGAGCTCGCGGTGTACTCGCCGTTGTTCGTCCTCGGGTACCGACAGTTCCTCGACGGTGTGATGCTCAAGAGCGTCATCGACGTGTTCATCTCGCCGGACCTGGAGTGGACGAGTCCCGACCGAACCGGCGAGCTAGGGGCGATTCAGCGAGAAGAGCAGGGTCAGTCTACACAACGGCGAGTCGAGGCAGACGGTGGGCGGCGAATCGAGTAGGTCGGCTTCCTCCCCCGACTCACGTCGTGGGCTCCGCCTCGAATTTGTGTCTCTTCTTCGAACGCCGACCGCTCTCGTCGCCTCGACGAGCGTCGACCCGATAGTTTACGTCCCGATGCCCGCTACAAAGAGGCATGTCGACCGGTTCACCGTCGTCGCCGGATGGAGGTGACTTCGCTAGCCTGTGGCGCTACCAACTGCGCCGCGCGATGGCGTGGTTCGCCGGCTTCTTCGTCCTCACGGTGGCCATCAGCGGTCTCACCGCGGGAACCCTCTTGAGCGCGCTGGGTGGCTTGCTCGCACTCCTCGGAGCGGCCACAATCCTGCCGGTGACGCGGGGCTACGTCGAGTCGTGGCTGGACTACACGTTCGGACCGGGAGCACTAGCGGTCGTCACGTTACTCGCCGTGGGGGTCGTCGCACTGACGTTCCCGACGGGGTAGTCGTGTCGCCGCCGAGCGCTGTCGCTCTCCGAACTGTCGACCGTAGAAACGAAACAGCGCCGGCGGAGATCCGCCGGCCACTGCGAATGACATCGAGACGATCCCGTGCCTGGGGTCGTCGTTTCGACTGACGTCGGTCTGATTCAAAAAGCTTCGTGCTCCGGCCCCTGTCGGACCGCGCCTCCCGAAGCGCCAATGTGTCCTCACCGTCACCGAACGGTGACTCTGGTTCGTCCCTTGTCAGTCAGCGAGTTGCCACGTTACGGGTGTGGATTTGGCGAATTCACATGTGAACCTCGCCAGTGTCGTGGTCTCGCTCTCCACCTCGAAAGTGACTCCCTACTCACAGGCTGTCTGGCGCTCGAACTGTCCCACGAAGTCTCAGACGCTCTAATTCTTCCAAATGGAGGTCAGCCGTCGTCTCGCGGTCGCGTGGTCAGAGTGGTCGGTCGACGTCGTGTGACGACCGGAGTATCGAGAGGCTTCTCACCCGGAAGAGACCGGATAACAATACTGTGGAACCACATAGGACTGTTCGCGGGGGAAAGGTCTAGCCACACGCGTTCTCTCGCCACACGTTGCATACCGGCGTCACCCGGTGGGGTCGACCCACACGGGAGACGACCGTTCTGGGGCCGCTCACACCGCCGAGCGCCTGCGGTGGCTCACGCCAGGCACCCCCGCGACGCCGAGCAGTGGAACCCCAACGTATTTGTGGGGGAAAGACTGCCCTCCGGTCAGATGGACGACGTCGAATCACCGGGTGGGTACGAACCGTACCGACGCTACCCCGTTGGCGGTGCGGCCGTTGACTTCGTCGCGCTCGCGCTCGCTGCCACCTGCTGGGAACTCCTTGCCGTCGGGTCCGTCCTCGACGGCATCTCGTTGTTGGAGGGGACCGTCATCCTCCTCGGCATCGGCCCGGTGCTCGTCGCACACGAACTGACACACTACTTCACGGCCCGGTCGCTCGGGCTCTCGGCGACTATCGACTGGGCGTTCCCGACGCCTCACGCCGCCCCGCTTCGACAGCACGTCGCGCGCGGGCAGAACCTCGCCGTCCTCCTCGCACCCGCGGTGGTCGTCGGCGGCGTCGCCCTCACGGCGGCGCTGACCGTCTCCCACCCGCTCGTCGTCGCGGCCTGCACGCTCGCCGTCCTCGTCAACACGGCCTGTGCGGCCGGTGACATCGTCGGTGCGGTGTGGCTGGCGGTCCAGCCCCCAGGAACGGTCGTCTACCTCGATGTGACGCCCGACGACGCGCGCGAACTGTACGCCCGGCCCAAGTGAGAGCCCCGCGGACTCACGACCCCGAAACTCACCACGATCCTCCAGCAACCAGCAGCGATACCGAGACGTATCACGACGGCCACGACCGACGCTCGCGGAGTTCTCATCCGTACGACGATCGACGGTAGAACGATAGAAGGGTTCGACTTCGACAGCGGAGCGACAGCAAGCGGTGCTGGAGAGCGGTCACGCCTCCCGTCGCGACGGCGCGGTCAACAGAGGTCGACGGCGACGTAGACGCGGGCGTCCTGCGAGACGGCGACGCCCATCCCGGCTTCCTCGGCGTTCGCGTAGCGAAGTCGCTCCATGGCGTCCTCGTCGGCACGCCACTCTGCGAGTACCTGCTGTGCGATGTCCTCCTCGGTCCAGTCACCGCTCACGTTGATGGAGACGCGCTTGTTGACCTCTAGTTCCTGGCCGTCGCGAAGCCCGCTGTTGTCGTTGGTCGGGACGCGACAGTGCGAGTAACGCTCGAACTTCTCGTAGCGCTGTTTCGTGTTGTACCCGCCAGCGGTGTGGTCGACGTAGCCCTGTTTTGCCATGTTCGTGGCGTGGAACTGCGCCATCTCGTCAAGGACGGACTCGCTCTCGAGGGGCCCTCGGTCCGCCCGGACCTCCTCGTCGACGAGCGCACGCAATTCGAGTTCGACGGCAGTCGTGTTCACCGAGGACGGCGAGAACTTCGGCTCGGGAGTCGTCGCTGGGGTTGAGGCGGCCCCTTCGGTGGTGGTCGAGGCGGGCGTCGGTGTCGCGGTCGCGGCGCTCGGTGTCGGCGTCGTGTTCGGTGCGGGCGTCGGCGTCGACGCGTCGGTGGCTGTCGGTGCGGTCGTGAGGGTGTCGTTGCCGTCACTCCCGGCGAGCTGCATCCCCAGCAGCCCACCGACGACCAGCGAGGCGAGGACGACGGCCCCGAGAACGACGATGAGGACCTTGTTTACCATGGGGTGTCGTTAGCCTCGGGATACATCTAGCTTTTGGATACATACATTCGCTCGGAACTAACTGCAGTGACGGTGTGTCGGGGGCTGGCCGCGCGGTATGCCGTTCTCCTCTCGTCGCCCCGTTCGTGGGCGCTCACTCCTCGTGGCCGCCGTCGGGCCGGTGCGCCGATGGCGCGACCGAACGCTCCGTGAGGTCCTGCGTGTGCGTCCCGCTGCCGAGGGTCGTCACGGTCGGCGTCCCCGTCACTGGGTTCGTCCGGACGGCGACGCGCGTGCCGAACGCCCGCTCGACGACGTCCTCGGTGAGGACGTCCGTCGGTGGTCCCGCAGCGAGGACGCGGCCGTCGGCGACCACGAGCAGTTCGTCACAGAACCGTGCGGCGAGGTCGAGGTCGTGGATGGCCGCGAGTGCGGTCTTGCCCTCCTCGACGAGCGAGCGAACGAGCGACAGGGTCCGGATCTGGTGGTTCACGTCGAGACTCGCCGTCGGTTCGTCGAGGACGAGCGCGGGCGTCTCCTGGGCGAGCGCGCGGGCGAGCATCACCCGCTGGCGCTCCCCGCCGCTGACCGTCCCGACGGGGCGGTCGGCCAACTCGGTGACCTGTGCGCGTTCGAGCGCCCGGTCGACGGCGTCGCGGTCGTCGGCCGTCGCCCGCTCGAAGCGCCCGCGGTGAGCGGTCCGGCCCATCGCCACCACGTCTCGGACCGGGAAGTCGAACGCGACGCTCGTGTCCTGGGGGACGGTCGCGACCCGTCGTGCGATGGCCTTCGCCGAGAGCGTCGCGACGTCCTCGCCGTCGACGACCACCCGGCCGGCGTCCGGGGATAACGCGCCGTTGACCGTCCGAAGCAGCGTCGTCTTCCCGGCCCCGTTCGGTCCGCAGACGGCCGTGAACGTCCCCGATTCGATGCCGAACGAGACGTCGTCGAGGATTCGAGCGCCGCCCAGCGACAGCGTGACGTCCTGACCGTGAATCACAGCGCACGCACCTCCTGGCTCCACAGCAAGTAGAGGAAGAAGGGCGCACCCAGCGCCGCGGTGACGATGCCGACGGGGAGTTCGGTCGGCCCCGACCGCGCCACCGCGTCGGTGGCGACGAGGAAGACGCTGCCCGCGAGCGCGCTCGTCGGCAACAGGTTGCGATGGTCTGGACCGACCAGCAGACGCATCACGTGCGGGACGATGAGACCGACGAAGCCGATGACGCCCGCGACGCTGACGGCCGCCGCCGTGACGAGCGTCGACACCGCGAGCAGGACGCGTTTGGTCCGTTCGACTTCGATACCCAGCGCGTGGGCGTCTTCCTCGCCCATCAGGAGGACGTTGAGGTCGCGGGCGTACGCCGCGAGGACGAGGAAGCCGACCAGCGCCAGCGGGAGCGTGACGACAACGTCGTTCCACGAGGCGTTCGAGAGGTGGCCCATGAGCCAATACAGCGCCTGGTCGACGCTCTCGCCGGCTTGGATGAGGAGATACGACACGACGGCACCCAGGAGCGCCTGGACTGCCACGCCCGCGAGCAGGAGCGTCGCGACGGGCGTCCGGCCCCCGTCGGTGGCGACGAGGTAGACGAGAAACGCCGTCGCGAGCGCGCTGACGAACGCGAACACCTGCAACGACCCCACGAACGGGACGAGCCCCAACAACGGGAGCGCGGCTACGACGCCCGGGAAGACGATGGCCGACACCGCGCCAACGGCCGCGCCCGTCGAGACGCCGATGATGGAGGGGTCCGCCAGCGGATTTCTGAAGAAGCCCTGCATGACGGTGCCCGCGCTCGCCAGCGCGAAGCCGACGACCGCCGCGAGCGCCACCCGCGGCGCGCGCAGTTGAACGACGATGGTCTGGGCAGACTGCGGCACTGCGAACGCGAACGGGTGGACGTACTGGACGTCGGGGGCGAGCCACGGCACCTGCCCGAGGGCGGGGACGCCGACCGACGACACCGCGAGCGACAGTCCCGCGGGAACCGCGACGGCGTTCAGTGCCGCCTTCGCGACGACCACCGGCGAGAGGTCGACCGCGCCGTAGGCGACGCTCGCGAGACAGGCGACGACCAGCGCTGCCGCTAGGCCGCCACACCACGCGCCGAGGCGTCGCCACCGATGCACGTTCTCAAGCGTGGTTGGATTAGGTAAATACTTGTTGCACTGGCGTGCACCCGAAAGCGATGCGACGAACACTACTCGTCTGTCTCCTCGTCCTCGTGGCGGTCGTCTCGCCGGCGACCGCCCTCGGGGCGACGGTCGAGTCGAACCCGGTCGAACAGGACAGTGGACAGTGTAGCTACCCGTACTCGGCGACGGACGTCACCGGCACCGAGGTGACACTCGACGAAGAGCCAGACCGCGTCGTCGCGCTCGGTGCCGACATCGCCCAGATCATGTGGGAGGTCGACGCCGAGGAGAAGGTCGTCGGGATGCCCGTTCGCTCGTACACGGCGTACCTGAACGGCTCTGACTCCCGGACGGACGTCTACACCGAGGACGGACTGAGCGTCCAGGTCGAGACGGTCGTCGACCTCGAACCGGACCTCGTCATCGCTCCGGACATCATCCCCAACGCGACGGTCGACCAGCTGCGTGACGCCGGCCTGACCGTCTACCGAACCGGCTTCCCGACCTCCATCGACGGTATCTACGAGAAGACCGACCTCGTCGGTCGCCTCGTCGGTTCCTGTGCGGAGGCCAACGCGACCGTCTCCGAGACCCGCGAGCGCGTCGAGGCGGTCCGCTCGGCCGTCGAGGGTAGCGAGCAGCCCGACGTGCTCTACGTCTCCTCGGGCTTCACGGCCGGCTCGGGAACGTTCGTCGACGAGATCATCACCACTGCCGGCGGCACCAACGTCGCTGCCGAGCAGAACATCACCGGGTTCGGCCAGCTGAACCCCGAAGTCGTTGCCGCGGCGAACCCCGACTACATCCTCTACCCCTCGGGGACCGCCATCCCCGACAACGAGGCGTACGCCGGGACGACCGCCGTCCAGCAGAACCAGACGCTCGAGGTCGACGCGAACTACGTCAGCCAGGCCGCGCCGCGCGTCGCCGTCGCCATCGAGAACGTCGCCGAGACGCTCCACCCCGAGGCGTTCACGAACGAGACGACGTCGCCCGTGGAGAACGCGACCAGAACCGAGCCGGGAGCAACGACCGGCACGACCAGCGACGTGCCGGCCACGACGACCGCCGAAACTGGTGAGGGCGGCTCGACGACGACCGCAGAGACCACCTCCTCCGGGAGCGGTCCCGGCTTCGGCGTCGCCGCCGCGCTCCTCGCACTGCTCGCCACGGCGCTGCTCGCCCGTCGCGACTGACCACCTCGCGCGCTGCTCTTCTCGACTTTCGCGCGCTCGCCGTGTCCCGAAAGCTAGTTGCCTCGCCCGCGGAGACCGTACGGTATGGTCGAGAACGTCATCTGGCCCGCCGCGCTCGACGCCAACTGCTCGCGCGCGGAGGGCCGCCGGGTCTCGCTCGACCTCGCGGTCGCCGACCCGACCGTCGAGGAGATAGCGAAGGCCGTCCAGCAGGTCGGCTACGACGCCGTGGTCGAACGTGAGAAACGCTACCCTCGCGAGTTCGAGACGCGCGGGCGAGTCATCGTCCAGAACGCCGACGACGCCGGGAAGTCCGACCTCCTCCAGGCGGTCGCCGCCTACGTCGGCGCGCTCCGGACATGAAGCGCGTCGGCGAGGTCGTCCGCACTGCACAGGGACTCGCGGTCGTCCGCGCCCCCGACGAGGAGTACGCCGACATCGGGTCGATGGTTCTCGACGAGAACCTCGACGACGTGGGCCGCGTCGTCGACGTGTTCGGTCCCGTCAGCCAGCCGTATCTCGCAGTCACACCCGACGCGGGCGTCCACCTCCCGACGCTGCTCGGCAACGTCCTGTACGCCCGCTGAGAGGAGAAAGCACTTATCGGCGGTCGCCGGAGTCGGGACGATGCCCTCCCGTCGTCACGTTCTCCGTTGCTCCGCAACTCTGCTCGTCGGGTCGGTCGCTGTCTGTCTCTCCACTGACGGCCAGTCGTCCGACCCGACCGACCGTGGCACGCCGGTGACGGAGACGCCCGTACTGACCACCTCACCACCGATGAGCGAAGCGTCGCCGACACCCGACGAACCGCCGACCGCCCGCGAACGGCCATACCGCCCGGAGACAACCCACGGCCTCTCGGCGTTCCCGGACGTGGAAGGTGGCCCGCTCGTCGAGTGGTACGAGGTCGGCGACGGCAAGTACGACGACAGACTCCAAATCTGGAACGGTGCGGGCGCTCGTGAGGGCCGCCTCGTCCTCACGGCTGGCGGAGATATCGAACTCCTGAACGTGAGCCACGAGTTCCCCGAAGACGGCTACCTCGAACTCTTCTTCCACAGTGCTGCCGACTACACTGCCGAGATTCGACTCGGAGATGTCGAGCACACCGTCTCCATCCCGAGCGAGCAGTTCGACTGCAACGACTGGTCTGTGGGCGTCGCGGTGCGCGAGTCGTCTGCCGAGGACCGGACGATGACCACCGATATGGCCTGCGAGTAGGCCACGTAACGCAACGCCCAAGCGTCCGGCACCGAACCCCCGACTATGAGACGGTCCCTCGTCGCTGCCGGCGCGACGCTCGCGCTGTTCCTCCTCGTCCAACTCGGAGCCCTCGTGCTCGCGAACCCGTTCGTCGACGCGGGCTACCAGACCGTCGAGAACCCCTCGGACCCGACCAACAGCGTCGTCTACGTCGGTGCCATCCTCGTCGCGACAGCGTTCATGCTCGCGGCGTTCAAGTACGACGCCGACGTGCTCATCCGGGGCCTCGTCGTCTTCTCGGGGACGTGGCTCTCGTTCTATGCCCTCTCGGTGGTCCTCCCTGCGGCGTTCACGCTCGCGGGCTACAACGGCCCCGCAGTCGTCGTGGCGCTCGCACTCGCCGTAGCGCTGCTCGTCTACCCCGAGTGGTACGTCATCGACGCCGTCGGCGTCCTGATGGGGATGGGTGCGGCCGCGCTGTTCGGCATCAGCTTCGGTCTGCTGCCGGCCATCCTCCTGTTGACCGTCCTCGCCGTCTACGACGCCATCAGCGTCTACGGCACCGAACACATGCTCTCGCTGGCGTCGGGCGTGATGGACCTGAAAGTGCCCGTCGTACTCGTCGTCCCGCTCACGTGGTCGTACTCCTACCTCGATGGCGAGACGGCGACCGACGGCGGCGAACAGGACGGCGAAGACGGTGCCGTCGACGGCGAGGACGCGATGAAAGCGAGCGCCCGCGAGCGACCGGAGCCTGCCGACCGCGACGCGTTCTACATCGGACTGGGCGACGCCGTCATGCCGACCGTGCTGGTCGTCAGTGCCGGTGTCTTCCTGGAGGATACGCCTGCGCTCGTCGAGAACACCGTCATGACGCTGCCGGCGCTGACGGCGCTGGTGGGGACGCTCGTCGGCCTCCTGGTGCTCGTCCGATTCGTGATGAAGGGCCGTGCCCACGCGGGCCTCCCACTGCTCAACGGCGGCGCTATCGGTGGCTACCTTGTCGGCGCGGTGCTCGCGGGGGTCCCGCTGCTGGAGGCGCTCGGCCTCGCACAGTACCTCTGAGAACCGGGAGTAGCGGTCGTCCGTAGCTATTTGCCGTGTCGGTCTCGATGGAGGGTATGTCCGAACAGCTGACGCCGTGGTACGAGCTTCTCCTCGGGGTGGTCGGGTTCCTCGCGATACTCCTCGTCCCCGTCGGTGGCGTCTACTGGTATCTCCGCCTGTTTGGCGGTCCCCCGAACGGCGGGTCGTCGCCCTGATTCGGATCCGTTCCGGCCCAGCGAACTCGAGATGGTCGTCCGGCCTGCGTTCAGCGCCCCGTGAGCGCCTCGCTCCCCGGCGCGATGTCGATGGTCTGGCCGAGGCCGGCCTCGACGGCCTTCTCGTAGAGCATGTAAGCGGCGGCGACGGTCTCGATGCCCGTTCCCCCCGAGTCGAACACCGTTATCTCGTCGTCGGACTGGCGGCCGGGCACGTCACCGGTGAGCACCGCCCCGAGGTCGCCGTGGATGTCGTCCTCGGTGACGACGCCCTCGTCCATCGCCTGGAGGAACGACCCCGCGTCGCTGGTCGCGCGAGCGTGGAGGTCCGGGACGTACGTCGCACGCTCGATGGTCCGTGCGTCGAGTTCGCGCTTCTCGGGGTCGTACTGACCCATCGCGGTGACGTGGGTGCCCGGTTCGAGCAGGTCGCCGTCGAACACCGGCTCGCTGGCGTTCGTCGCGGTGACGACCACGTCCGCACCCTCGACGGCGGCGTCAGAGGAGGCGACCGCGCCGACGGCCGCGTCGATCTCGCCGTTCATCTCGGAGGCGAACGACTCGCGGTTCTCTTTGGTCGGCGAGTAGACGTTCACCGTCGAGAACTCGCGGACGGTCGCGGCCGCGCGGAGTTGGCCCCGCGCCTGTGCGCCGGAGCCGATGATGGCGAGCGTCTCGGCGTCGGTCCGTGCGAGCGCGTCGATACCCACTGCGCCGACCGCGCCGGTCTTGAACGGGTTCATGCTCGCGCCGTCGAGCATCGCGAGGGGCTTGCCCGACTCGGCGTCGAACAGCGGCGTCATGAAGTGGACGTCGGCGTCGCCGAACCCGGCAGCGTAGGTGTACCCGCCCATCGCGCCCGTCTCGGGGAGGATGGCGATGTAGCTCGTGAGCATCCCGGGCGGTTCCTCGTTGACGAGTTTCGTCCGTGGTTCGGCCGGCCCCTGCTCTCTGTACCCCGCTCTGACCGCGTCGACGTAGTCGGCCACGTCTGCGAGGCCGGCGACGTCCTCGCTCGTGAGAAACAACAGCTCCGTCATACACCCACCCACCGACGCGAGCGGCTTAGCGTTGGTGGGAAGGGTGATTCGACTCGGCGGAACGAGGCGAACGGTCGAGGAAGGTGGTCACTCGGCTGGCAGCGGCGGGCGTCGAAATCCAGGCTCAGTCCGCGTTGACGGGCGCGTTGTCGCGAGCGACGGGCGTGGGGTCGGTCGGGGCGCGAACGAACAGTGCGTGCCCGACGAGCGTGACGGCGACGAGGCCGGCGATGCTCACTGCCGTTGGTACGGCGAAGCCGGCGACGTAGAGTCCCCCAGAGATCCCCAGAAGCGCGAGCGGAATGAGGCCGAGGACGATATCATAGTATCCAGTCATCGTCTAACATCACGTATGGTTACCTTCGGTATAAATCTTGCCCTCATATCGACGGGTATCCATCGACCGACCCAATCTGTGATACCAGCATAGTCACTATGTGTGTTTCTCATAAGTTATGAGTTGCTTTAGCCACAAAGGCTATATACGTCCGTTAGTCACGGTGGGGTTACACTCACACTCACCGACTAGTCTGGACAGGTTCGCGTGAACACTGCCCGAACCGACGGCTTGAAACGCGCTCTCTGAGGAGATGTGTCGTGAACGAGAACGACCGGGCGATTACCGGGTTGGTCATGCTCGCGCACTCGATGGTCCACACCTACGAGTTCGCGTTCCCGGTGTTCGTCCCCATCTGGCTCTCGCAGTTCGGGACGACCGAGGCGGTCATCGGCGTCGTCCTCACCCTGGGCCTCTCGCTGTTCGGTCTCGGCTCGCTCCCCGCCGGCGTCCTCGCCGACCGGTACGGGTCGAAGGAACTCATCGTCGTCTGTCTCGTCGGGATGGGCGGGTCGTTCCTCCTGCTCGGGGCGGCCCCGGCCATCGCCGGCCTGTTCGGCACCGAATCGCTCCCCGTGATCGGCGTCGCCCCCGAGTTGGGCGTCGTCGCCGTCGCCCTCGTGCTCTGGGGGACCGCCGCCAGCGTCTACCACCCCGCCGGCCTGTCGCTCATCACCCGCGGGGTCGAACAGCGCGGTGACGCCTTCGCGTACCACGGCACCGCCGGCAACGTCGGCACCGCGCTCGGGCCGCTGTTGACGACCATCCTCCTGTTCGCGCTGAGCAACGAGTGGCAACTCGTCGCCGGCATCCTCGCGCTCCCCGCGCTGGCGGGCGCGCTCGCGGCCACTCGCGTCTCCGTCGACGAGACCGCGGCCGTCGCCGCCGACGGTGGCTCCGACGGAGGATCGAAAGCCGACCCCGGCGTCGACTCGCTCGGCGAGTTCCTCGCCACCTCTCGGCACCTGTTCGTCGGTGGGTTCGTCGTCGTCTTCGCCGTCGTGATGCTCTCGGGGCTGTACTACCGCGGCGCGCTCACCTTCCTGCCCGAACTGTTCGGCGGTTTCGACGCCATCCAGCCAGTCGAGTTCGCCGGCCGCGAACTCGAACCGGGCAACTACATCTACACCGGCCTACTCGCCGTCGGCGTCGCCGGGCAGTACGCAGGCGGGAAGCTCACCGACCGCATCGACGTGGAACTCGGTCTCGCCGTCGGCTACGGCACCCTCGGGGTCATCGCGCTCGCGTACCTCCCCGCGGCGGAAGCCGGCTTGCTCCCGCTGCTCGTTCTGAGCGCCTTGCTCGGCTTCTTCCTCTTCTTCGTCCAGCCGTTCTACCAGGCGACCGTCGCCGAGTACACCCCGCCCGAGGCACGCGGCCTCTCGTACGGCTACACCTACCTGGGCGTGTTCGGCGTCGGCGCACTCGGCGCGACCGTCGCGGGCGTCGCGCTCGCGGAGTTCAGCCAGCCCGTCCTGTTCACCATCCTCGCGGGGTTCGGCTTGCTCGCGGGTCTGCTCGGACTCGGCCTCTACAGTCGCGCTCGCGGTCGCTCCTCGCCGTCGAGCGCCTGAGAACGACCCGCCTCCTCTGCCTCCACGTCGCCGACTGCCAGTTCAGTTACTCGACTCGCCCGTCCCGCGCCGTCCCACCGCTCCCGACAGGAACGGAAGCAGGTGGAACGGGACGAGCACCGCCAGTCCGACACCGACCATCACCGCCACGAACGTCAGCGGTGCGTTCCCGGAGAACAACGCCGTCGCTCGCAGCGCCGACCCGACGATGGCCGCGCTCGCCCACCCGCCACCGACCCGGAGGACGGCCGCACGGGGTGACCGACGTGTCTCCAGCGCGTAGACGCCCGCGAGTGGGAAGGTGAGCAGCCAGCCGACGTAGAACGGCAGTGCCGTCCCGAGGAACGCGCCGACCTGTGCCAGCGGGTCGCCGCCGTGGTTGACGACGCCGGTCGCCAGCAGCGCGCCGACGAGCAGCAGGTCGCCCACGACGAACCCGAGCGTCGCCGGTGAGGGATCGATACGTCCACGGAGGGCACTGGTGGACGATGCCATACCCTCGTCTCGGGGCGGGCGGGACTTCACTCCCGCGTTCGTCACTCGACCGCCGCCGCCAACCACTCTTGGCACTGTCCGTGCTGGCGTTCGCTGCACCCCCCGGCGCGCTCGCGGGCCACGACCACACCCGCTAAGCCGCTCGCCTCGCTCACACCGGTATGGAGTTCGTGGTCCGCGACGACGCCGCGTTCCGCCTCGACCACGAGCGCTACGCCTACGCCGGGAAGTTCGTCGTCCCCGGCGGGAAGGCCGTCGCGCTCGCCGAGGACGCCGCCCCCACGTTCCCCGACCCGCGCGAGGACTACGCCGAAGGCATCCTCGCCGCTATCGCGTTCTCCGAGGACCGGACCGACCCGGACGCGGTCTGGTTGCGCTACGTCACCGTCAGGGCCGACCGTCGCGGTGAGGGCATCGGCACCCGCCTCGCCGCGTGGACCACCGCACGACTCCACGAGCGAGGCTACGGGACGGTCCGCATCGCCGTCAACAACGTCTACAGCTACGAGGCGCTCTCGAAGGCGGGCTTCGGGTTCACCGGCCGGGAGACGGGCCTCGCCGAACTCGTGATGGTCCACCCGAGCGACCGCTCTCGCTACGACGCTGGTCTGGCGCTGCTCGCCGAGCGCGACCTGAGCGACGACGAACGCGCCTTCCTCGGCGAGAAACGCGAGCGAGGGTCGCCCCCGGTCGTCTCCCCCGAGTGACCCGAGCTACTCTTCGACCCGGTCGAGGACGACTCCCTCATCGAACCCGCCACGTTCCTCGGCCTTCTGTGCCCGGCGGTCGGCCAACTGCTGCTTGCCGACACCGTGTATCTCCGCGAGTGCGAAGACGACCTCGAGCACGTCGGCCAGTTCGTCCACCGAGCGGTCCTCACGGTACTCCGCGACCTCCTCGTCCAGTTTGTCGACCAGTCGGTCGTGGTACTCCTCGCCGTCGACGGTGTGGACGACCGGTCGCTGGCCGTTCGCTTCGACGACGTCGGGGACGTCGTCCCGAACCAGCTTGTCGTACTCGCGGACCATACCGCGAGACTCTGCGACGTAGAATGTGAACGTTGTGGACCGTCGAGAGGTGGCTGGCCGAGGCGGTGTCGGTGAGACGGCACCCACCACGTCGAACCGGCGGGCTTTCATCGCCCGGTCCACGACGACGGATATGAACCCGTGGCTCGTGTTGCTCGTCGCCGGGCTGTTCGAGGTCGTGTGGGCGCTGTCGCTGGCGGCCTCCGACGGTCTCTCGAAGCCCGTCCCCACCGCGGTCACCGTCGTCGCCCTGCTCGTCAGTATGGTGTTGCTCGCCCGCGCCGTCCAGGACCTCCCAATCGGTACCGCCTACGCGGTCTGGACAGGCATCGGCGCGGTCGGGGCCGCGGTCGGCGGTGTCGTCCTGTTCGAGGAGCCCGCGACGGCCCTCCGTGGGCTGTTCATCGCTGTCGTCGTCGTCGGCATCGTCGGGCTGGAACTGACGGCGTGAGTCCGGGTCTGGTCTCGGGAGATTCAAGCCCGCCACCCACCACTCTCCGACAATGGGAAACGCGGACTTGCGACAGCTCGCGGTCATCGAGGACGTTTCGTTCGAGGACTGTTCGGGCGTCGTCGCCGTCGACGCGCACAACTGGCTCTACCGATATCTCACCACCACGGTCCGGTTCACGAACAGCGCGGCGTACACCAAAGACGGTCAGGAGGTCGCCAACCTCATCGGCGTCGTTCAGGGCCTCCCGAAGTTCGTCGAGAACGACCTGACGCCGGTGTTCGTCTTCGACGGCGGTGTCACTGAACTCAAATCCGAGGAGGTCGACGAGCGCCGCGAACAACGCGAGCGCTACGAAGAACAACTCGACGAGGCCCGCCAGCGCGGTGACGCCGCCGAGATCGCCACGCTCGAATCGCGCACACAACGACTCACCCCGCTCATCGTCGAGACGACGAAGGAGCTACTCGACCTGCTTGACGTCCCGGTCGTCGAAGCGCCCGCCGAAGGGGAGGCGCAGGCCAGCTACATGGCCCGTCGTGGCGACGCCGACTACGTCGGCAGCGAAGACTACGACGCGCTGTTGTTGGGCGCACCGCGGACGCTCCGCCAACTGACGAGCAAAGGCAACCCGGAACTGATGGAGTTCCAGGCGACCCTCGACCGCCACGACCTGACGTGGGAACAGCTCGTCGACGTCGGTATCCTGATGGGTACGGACTTCAACGACGGCCTCTCGGGGGTCGGACCGAAGACCGCCGTGAAGCTCGTCCACGAACACGGCGACCTCTGGGGCGTCCTCGACGCCCGCGAGGAGTACATCGACAACGCCGACCGCATCCGGTCGCTGTTCCTCAACCCCGCGACGACGGACGACTACGACGTCGACACCGACCTCTCGCCGGACGTCGACGCCGCCCGCGCGTTCGTCTGCGATGAGTGGGCCATCCCCGCCAGCGAGGTGGACCGTGGCTTCGACCGCATCGAGGAGGCGCTCACCCAGACCGGTCTCGACGACTGGCTCTGAGCACCGAGCGGTCCAAGACTGGGAGTCTCAGCACGGCAGACGCTAGCTACCGACATATCCCTGGGGTGCCTACCTCGACGTGACCATGACCGCTGTAAAGATCGTACAGGTGCTCGGGACGTCCGACGAATCGTGGGAAGACGCCGCGCGCGAGGCCGTGAAGGAGGCGACCAAGACCATCGACGACATCCACGGAATCGAGATCACGGACCAGACGGCGGACGTCATCGACGGCGAGATCGCCCAGTACAAGACGACCGTGCGTCTCGCGTTCCCGGTCCACCCCCACCAGAAAGAGGAGGCCGCGGGGCTGACGACACGGGTCAAGAAGAGCGCCTCGAAGGTCCGGCGCTGACCCAGTCCACTCACACCTCAATTTTCGCCGCGACCGCGCCGACCCATGGCGTTTATTCCGTCCGCTCACCGACGCGTCGGTATGACACCCGAGGAAGTCGCCGACCTCATCGAAGCCGGTATCGACGACGCCGAGGCCGACGTGTTCCGTCCGCGCAACCCTGACGACGACACGCACCTCGCTGCGGTCGTCGTCTCCCCCGCCTTCGAGGGGCAGTCCCTCGTCGCCCAGCACCAACTCGTCTACGACGCGCTCGGCGAGCACATGACCCGGGACATCCACGCACTGGAGCTGAAGACCTACACCCCCGAAGCGTACGAAAAACACGGCGAGTGACGAGCGCGCCGCTCGCCTGATACTGAACTCTCGAAATTCCGGCAGAACGGAGCGTCGCGGTCAGTTGACGGTCGGCTGCGTCTCGACGCTCTCGTCGAGGACGCGGTTGTGGAGCGCCGCGCCGCTCTCGGCGTCGAAGACGTGGATGGCGTCTTCGGGAATCCGGGCGACGACGGTCGACTCGCGTTCGACCTGTCGCATCCCGCCGACGGTGGCGACGAACGTGCCGGGGCCGTCGCCGCTCACGTCCGGGTCGGCATCGGGGAACGAGAGGTAGACGTTGTTCTCGTTACCCATCGGCTCGACGACGTCGACGTCCACCTGGAAGTCGTGGGCGTCGGTCTCGCTGCCGACCAGCGTGACGTCCTCCGGTCGGACCCCGAGGACACAGTCCTCGACGTCGCCGACGTCGCGTTCGGTCTCCGACGACAGCGGGTAGGCGAACCCCTCGCCGACGAGGCGGCCGTCCTCGTGGGTGACGGAGAAGAAGTTCATCGACGGGTCGCCGATGAACCCCGCGACGAACTGGTTGGCCGGCCGGTGGTACAGGTCGAGCGGCGAGCCGACCTGCATCAACTGACCGTCGTTGAGGACGGCGATGCGGTCGCCCATCGTCATCGCCTCGGTCTGGTCGTGGGTGACGTACACCGTCGTCACGTCGAGGTCCTCCTGGAGGCGCTGGAGTTCCGTGCGCATCCCCGCGCGGAGTTTGGCGTCGAGGTTGCTCAACGGTTCGTCCATCAGGAACACCGCGGGGTCGCGGACGATGGCTCGCCCGAGCGCGACGCGCTGTTGTTGGCCCCCGGAGAGCTCACCGGGTTTGCGGTCGAGCAACTCCGTGATGTCGAGTTTCGCGGCGGCGTCGGTGACCGTCGACTCGATAGTGTCGTCGTCGAGGTCCGTCGACTCCTCCAGCCCGAAGCTCATGTTCTGGCGGACCGTCATGTGCGGGTAGAGCGCGTAGCTCTGGAACACCATCGCGATGTCCCGCGCGGCGGGCGGTTGCTCGTTGATGCGCCGCCCGTCGAGTCGAATCTCGCCGCTGGAGATGGACTCCAACCCGGCGACCATCCGCAGCGTCGTCGACTTCCCACACCCCGAGGGGCCGACCAGGACGAGGAACTCGCCGTCGTCGATGTCGATGTTCACGTCTTCGACCGCGAGGACCTCGTTGCCCGAGCCCTCACCGAAGACCTTCGTTACGCCGTCGAGGTTCAGTTCTGCCATTCGTATTCACCTGTGTGTCCAGCAGTGTTCATCTTACGCCGCCACCCCTCGCGCGAACTTGTCGCCGAAGAAGACGTAGACGACCAGCGTCGGCAACGCCGCGACGAGCGCCCCGGCCATCCGGAGCGGGAAGTTCGTCCCCGACTGGGAGACGCCCAGACCGACGAGGTCCTGCGTGACGACCGCCGCGTCACCGAACTGGACGATGGTGAGCGCGAACAGCAGGTCGTTCCAGATCTGCGTGAACTGGTAGATGAACACGACCGCGAACATCGGAATCGACAGCGGCAGGACGATGCGTCGGTAGATGCGCGAGATGGACGCGCCGTCGAGACGCGCCGCCTCCAGCATCTCGTCGGAGAGCTTCTTGTAGTGCGCCCTGAACAGCAGCGTACAGATAGGCAGCCCGTAGGCGACGTGTGTGACGATGAGCGCCACGAGCTTCCAGTGGTACGCGTGGATGAACGGGAGCACCTCCGCGACCGGGACGAACGTCGTCCGTAGCGGGACGACGTTGTACCAGAACTGCGTCAGCGGCACCAACACCGCCTGGTAGGGGATGAAGATGCCCGCGACGAACAGCATGTAGATGCCGACCTGTCCGCGCCAGTCGACGTTCGTCAGGCCGTAGGCGGCCATGCTCCCGAGCAGCCCCGAGAGAACCGTCGCCGGGACGACCAGGATGAGGCTGTTGACGAGCCCCTGGCCGAGGATGTCGAACGCGTTGGTCCACGGCTGCGCCGAGAACGTCCCGGAGCCGGGAATCAGCGGCTCCAGCGGCGGCAAGAACGGAGCCTGTCCCGTGTAGCTGTCCGGGTCCGTGAACGACGTCATCAGCCCGGTCTCGATGGGGACGAGGTAGAACACCGCCATCACCAGCAACACGACGTACAGCGTGATGCGTCGGAGCGTGTAGCCCGCCAGTAGTCCCGTCTCGGTGCCCGTCTGGTCGTCGGTCGCGGTCGGTTGACTCATAGCTCACCTCGCTGGTACTGCGAGTAGATGTACGGTGTCACGATGAACAGCGCCATGACGAACAGGACGACCGCGATGGTCGACCCGTACGCCCAGTTCTGGTTGGCGTACGCCTCGCGGACCATCCGGGTCGCGAGGATGTCCGCCGACGGTCCCGGCTGGTAGCCGCTGTACATCGAGAACAGGAAGTCGAACGCCTTCAGCGCGAACACCGTCAACACGACGAGCGCGCTGACGGTCGCCGTCCGAAGCTGTGGGAGAACGACCCGCCGGTACATCCGGAGGGTGCTCGCCCCGTCGATACGCGCGGCCTCGAAGTGGCTCGTCGGAATCGCCCGCAACCCCGCGAGGTAGACGATCATCGCGTAGCCGCTGAACTGCCAGACGAGCGCGAACGCGACCGCCGGCAGCTTCAGGTCGGGGTTCTGGACGATCTCGACCGCCCCGAACCCCAGCGACGTGATGACGACGTTGATGAGCCCGGTCTCGACGTTGTACATGTACAGCCAGAACTTGGCCGTGACGACGAACGAGAGGCTCATCGGCAGCAGGTAGATGGTCCGGAACGTGTTCTCGTAGCGTATCTTATGGTCGACGAGGATGGCCAGCGCCAGACCGAGCGCCAGACAGACGACGGTGAACCCGACCATCAACACGACGGTGTTCCACGCGGAGTTCCAGATGGGTTCGACCGACAGTTGCGCCCAACTCGGACTTCGGGCCTCGACGGCACCACCGTTGACGAACGGGAGCACCGAGAGGAGACCGTCGATGGGGTCCGCGAGCGCGGCGAGGTAGTTCTCGAAGTCGAGGTTCGAGTAGTCGGGGCTGCCGAGACCCTGGAAGTCCGTCAGCGACAGGACGATGTTCCACAGGATGGCCCCGTAGACGAACAGGCCGACGAGCAGGAACGGCGGCAGCCAGAACGGTGCGGACCGGACCGAATCACGGTTCCAGAACGACTGGCCGCTGTCGACGGTCCCGCCGTCGGTGCGAACGTCGTCACTGTCGGACCAGCGGCGTCTGAGTAGAGCGATAGGATTGCGCATGCGAGACGAGGGGGGAAAGGGGGGTTTACTTGAACGAGTCGACGAGTTCCTGAGCGGTCGTCGCGGCGTCGTAGTTCTCGAGGAACCCGCTGAACGCGGCGTCGATGTTCGTCTTGATGGCCGGCACGACCGCCAGACCGTGCTGGATGGACGGCGGCTGGTTGTCGGCGTTGTTGAAGTCGTCGTACTGGTCCTGCTGGAACGTGTCGAGCTGGGAGACGTCCGCGTCACCGCGTGGCGGAATCGACCCCTTCTCGGCGTTGAACAGCACCTGCGCCTCGGCGGTCCCACAGTAGCTGAGGAACGTCTTGGTCGCCTCGGGCGATGGGTTGTTCGCGAAGTACGGGAACGAGTCCATGTTCAGCAGGTAGCTCCCGGAGGTGCCGGGGTAGGTGACCTGGTTCCACTGCTCGCCGTAGTTGAACCCGTCCTTGCCACGGTACGCACCCGCTGCCCAGTCGCCCTGGTGGATGAATGCGGCGTCTCCCTCCATCACCATCGTGTTCGCCTCGGTGAAGTCGATGGACGAGGAGTCGCCGGGGTAGAACTCGCTGAGTTCGACGACGTTCTCCAGTGCGGACTGGACCTGCGCTTTGTCACCCTCGCCGTTGATGAAGCTCTCGTAGCCGTCGATGCCGGCCTGTGCGAGCAGGACGGTCTCCCAGAGCTGCGTGGTCGACCACGTGCCGCTGGTCTGCTGTGCGAACGGCACGGCGTCGGTGTTGTCCGAGATCTGCTGACAGGCCGAGACGACGTCCGCGGGCGAGGAGAGCGATGTCGGGTCGACACCCGCCTCCTCGACGACGCTGACGTTGTAGAACAGGTTGTTGATGCGGTGGATGTTGAGCGGCACCGTCACGAACGTCCCGTCCAGTTGAGCCTGCGTCTTCGGCCCTTCGAGGTAGTTGTTCGTGAGGTCGTCCGTCCAGACGTCCTCCTCGATGCTCTCGTAGGCGTCGCCGAACTTCTGGAGGGTCTTGCCCGGCCACGTCTGGAACGTGCTCGGTGGGTCGTTGCTCTGGAGCCGGTTGCTGATGACCTGGTCGAGGTTACCACGAGCGGCCCCGTTGACCGGCTCTTCGCCGAACTCGACGTCGGGGTGTGCCTCCTGGAACCCCTCGATGAGCGCCCCGATGGCGGCGTTCCCGTCGCCCGAGGACCAGGCGTGGAGCAACTGGATAGGCTGCATGTCACCGGAGCTTCCGCCGCTCCCGTCACCGCTCTGGTTGCCCGTCCCGTCACCGTCGCTGTTGTTCCCCCCGTCGTTGGAGTCGTCGCCGCCGATACAGCCTGCGAGTCCTGCGGCACCTGCTGCGCCTGCACCCATCAGAACCGTCCGTCGCGAGAACCGTTTCCCTTTGTTGTCCTTTGACATACTGTTGTCCCTTGTGAAGGTTGTACGAGCAATGAAGGACTATCCACTTAATAATTGCCTCCGTTAACTATGCCCCGAGTTAACTTTTCCAGCGAGTGAGAGAAGTAGGAGCGACCTAAGCGTTCTATTCGACCCCGGGGCACCGACAGAGTGGGAGTTCAGACCCGGATGACCTGGACGAGCGAGTAGACCGGCACTCCCTCGACCTCGTCGACGCCCTGCTTGTCGACGAGGACGACGCAGGCGCTCGGCGTCCCCCCACGCTCTTTGATCGCGGAGATGGTCTCGCCCAGGGTGGTGCCGCTGGTGACGGTGTCGTCGACGACGACGCAGTCGCGGTCCTCGACGGGGGCGAAGTTCCGCGAGAAACTCCCGCCGAGGTCCTCGATGTCGCCCTCGTTCCACTGGTGTTTCCGGGGCGTGTACGTCGCGAGGTCGCTCTCCATGTCGCGGGCGACGGTCGTCGCCAGCGGGACGCCGGCCTTCTCGACGCCGACGACCACCTCCGGGACGCCGCTCTCGTCGCGCAGGAGGTCCGCGAGCGCGCGTCCCACGAACTCCAGTCGGTCGCTGTCGGTACCCACGCGCGACCAGTCGACGTGGATGTCGTCGGGGCCGCGAGTCGGTTCCCTCTCGGGTTCGTCCGTCGTCGGGTCGCCGCGCTCGACGAGCCATCGCGCGGTCTCGCGCGAGACATTGAGTTCGTCGGCGATTTCTCCCTTCGACAGGCCTTTCTCTGCCAGTGCGGTCGCGTTCTCGATGAGGTCGTCTACGTTCTTCATAGCTCGCTGAATTCGATTGCCGTCTTGATAGTCGCGTCGTCCTCGCGGAACGCCTGGGGGAACTCCTCGACGGGGACCACGTCGGTCACCACCGCGTCGAGCAGCCACTCCGGGAGCGCGTCGAGGGTCGTCGTCGCTGCTTCGAAGTGCGAGACGTTGGAGTTCACCGTCCCGACCAGCGCCTTGTTCGAGAGCACGAGGTCTCGGTGGAGCGCCCCACCGTCGACCTCGAACTTCCAGGGGGAGGGGACACCGACGAGCGCGCCCACCCCGTTCGGCGCGAGCGCCTCGACGGTGTCGAAGGCATGTCTCGCGAACCCCGTCGCCTCGTAGACGAGGTCCATCGCCTCGTAGCGGTCGGGGACGTCGACGACGGGCGTCGTCCGCGAGTCGACGTACGTCGCTCCCAACTCCTCGATGACGTCGATGGTCGGGTCCGGGCGGTCCCGACGGCCGAGACAGTACGCCCGGTCGGGGGCGATTCCCCGTGTCTCGACGAGCATCCCGAGGGTGAGCAGGCCGAGTGCACCGTTTCCCAGCACCATCGCGCTCTCGGGCGTCCAGTCGAACGCCGACCGCGAGGCGTAGGCGTGTTCGAACGCCTTCTCACTGATGGACAGCGGTTCGACGAGGAACCCCCGCTCGGCGAGACGCTCGGGGAGCGTGACGAGGTCGCGCGCTGGCGAGACGAAGTACTCGGCCATGTAGCCGTTCGCGCCGACGATGCCCCGTTCGTGGTACGTCCCCGCTGGAGCCATGTCGGGTTCGCCGCGCGCGAAGTACTCGTTGCCCGTTCCGTCGGGAGCGGGTCTGCGGACCGTCGGGGCGACGACGTCGCCCTCGTCGAGGGCGGTGTCGTTGGCGTCAACGACGACGCCGACCGCTTCGTGGCCCAACACGAGGTGGTCCGACCCCTCGGGGAACGTCCCGTGCCCCCCCGAGATGACCTCGTGGTCGGTGCCGTCGATGCCGACGCGAAGCGTCCGGACCAGCGCCTCGCCGGGCGATGGCTCGGGGCGCGGGAGGTCGATGCGCCGCGGTCCGTCCTCGTCTCTGTGGAGTGCTATCGCGTCCATGGGTGTCGCCTCTCGTCTACAAAGTTACTCGGTTACGAGTTAAACATTTGTGTCCGGTGCCCGCACATCTCAACTTGGCCGGGGGTGCGTATATCTCCACGGGGAGGCGACGCCACGGAACGCCGGGCCAGGGTCCGACCACGGTGGGGTCACTCCTCGCCGGAGGATGGCCCGAAGGACTCACCGTCCCACTCGTTCGAGGAGTCGCTCCGGTCGCCGGTGACTCGACGACGCCGTCGTTCGTGTCGATGGGCAGGTCGACGAAGTCGGCGAGCGACGAAGACGAACTGCACTCTTCGGTACGTCCTTTCGAGAGTTCAGCGCACACGCCTGTTCGCTCAATAGACACCCCGGCAAATCGATAAGACCGGCTTTAGTACCGTCAAATCGTAAACATCATCCTTAACACGAGAACGTCGTGGCTCTAAATATACTACAACCCGTCTCAGTGGCTTTAGAGACCGTATTTCGACTGTATAACTAACTTCGATTGCTCAACCGTTTTGCACGAACTTGGAGGGAGACGACACATGGCAAACGCGGAGGTCGGGACGGTCAGGGGGACAGCGAGAGAACTTTCGGAGGACGACGTGTTCGACGTCCTGTCGAACCAACGGCGACGGTACGCGTACCACTACCTGAAGAACGCCGAGGACCCGGAACTGCCGCTTCGGGAACTGGTCGACAACGTCGCCGCGTGGGAGTGTGGGAAGGAGGTTCACGCGCTCACGTCGACCGAGCGCAACCGGGTCTCGACGGCGCTCCACCAGTTCCACCTCCCGAAGATGGACGACTGTGGGTTCGTGGAGTACGACGACCGGCGGGCCATCGTCACGCTCTCGGAGCCCGCGACGGACCTGGAGGTGTACCTCGACGTGGTGCCGGGCCGCGACATCCCGTGGAGTCGGTACTACCTCGGGTTGACGGGCATCAACGTCGGCGTCTTCGTGGGGGTCGTCGCGGGACTCCCACCGATGGCGTGGCTCCCCGACGTGTCGTGGCTCGCGTTCGTGGTCGCCTCGCTGTTGGTCTCCGCGGCGGTCCACACCCTCCTCACCAGGCGATTACGTATCGGTTCGACGACGCTCTCACCAGAGTCAGAGTCGTGAGCCTCCGCGGCTACTACGTCCTGTTCGTACTCGCACTGGCTGTCTCGTCGGCGGGACGGGTCCGTCCTCGTCGGTGTCGGCCGACCGTGGGATGCGCGTCGCCGTCGCGAACGACGAGAACGCGCGCCTCTCGGACCCGACGTCCCAGAGGAGACCGCCGCTCTCGGTCGCGGTGAGCTGTCGGTCGTCGATACGGAGCTCATCTGTCCGGACGACGCCGAGCAGACCAGAACGGTCACTATCTCGGTCGTGGCGACGGGCGATGGCGTCGAGACCGAACTGACCCGCGAGGTGCCGGTGACCTGTGCGTAGCTCCCAACGTTTTACTAAACATCGAGTGAACACGTAGCTATGAGTCGAGACTACGGGTCGCTCCACGACCCCAACGCCGAGTACACGATGCGGGACCTCTCGTCTGCGACGATGGGCCTCTCGAACGACCGCGGGGCGCGCGACGTCGAGATCACGGACGTCCAGACGACGATGGTCGACGGCAACTTCCCGTGGACGCTCGTGCGCGTCTACACCGACGCCGGCGTCGTCGGCACCGGCGAGGCGTACTGGGGGGCGGGCGTCCCCGAACTCGTAGAGCGGATGACGCCGTTCGTCGTCGGCGAGAACCCGCTCGACATCGACCGCCTGTTCGAACACCTCGTCCAGAAGATGTCCGGTGAGGGCTCCATCGGTGGCGTCACCGTCACCGCCATCTCCGGTATCGAACTCGCGCTCCACGACGTCGCCGGGAAGCTCCTCGACGTCCCCGCCTACCAGCTACTCGGTGGGAAGTACCGCGACGAGATGCGCGTCTACTGTGACTGTCACACCGCCGACGAAGCCGACCCCGAGGCGTGTGCGGACGAGGCCGAACGCGTCGTCGAGGAGTTGGGCTACGACGCCCTGAAGTTCGACCTCGACGTGCCCTCGGGCCACGAGAAAGACCGCGCGAACCGGCACCTCCGGAACCCCGAGATCGAACACAAGGTGGCCATCGTCGAGGCGGTCACCGAACGCGTCGGCGACCGGGCGGACGTCTCGTTCGACTGCCACTGGACGTTCTCCGGTGGCTCCGCGAAACGCCTCGCGCACGCGCTCGAAGACTACGACGTGTGGTGGCTGGAGGACCCGGTTCCCCCCGAGAACCACGACGTCCAGCGCGAGGTCACGCAGTCGACGACCACCCCCATCGCCGTCGGCGAGAACGTCTACCGGAAACACGGCCAGCGCCGCCTCCTCGAAGAGCAGGCCTGTGACATCGTCGCCCCGGACCTCCCGAAGGTCGGCGGGATGCGCGAGACGCGGAAGATAGCGGACATGGCCGACACTTACTACGTCCCCGTCGCGATGCACAACGTCGCCTCGCCGGTCGCGACGATGGCCAGCGCCCACGTCGGCGCGGCCATCCCGAACGCGCTGGCCGTCGAGTACCACTCCTACCAACTGGGCTGGTGGGAGGACCTCGTCGAGGAGACGGTCATCGAGGACGGCTACATCGAGATTCCCGAGAAGCCGGGACTCGGCGTCACCCTCGACATGGACGTCGTCGAGGAGAACATGGTCGAAGGCGAGAGCCTGTTCGACGAAGCGTAGTCTCGTCGAACCAGCGAACCGCTGATTCGTCCCGTTCGACCCCCGGTCGGTCGTTCCCCTCGTCGGAGTCCTCGACGACGTCCGTCGCCGATCACCATCCCCCCTCACACCGAACTCCTTCGTATTCTATCACTACCGAACACCGTCTTCGGCCCCTCACTCCGGGGGGTCGGGGGGAAGAGACCGGCCTCCGTCGACCACGCTCGAAGCGACGCACCACAGGGGTCAGAACCGCCGTCACATCCCTCGACGGAGGTCCTCGCCGCGTTTCGAAGGTTCGTAAATGAACGTCGGGTGGGGTTGTCGACGTCCTAACGAGAACCGAACACTCGCATCGCTGTCAGTAGCGACGTGGCTTCCGAATCACCCCGTTCGAACTGTCGGCCGCCCGTCAGACATCCTCTGAAACGCGGAAAAACAAGAGTTTTGAACAGTGATGAACGGAGAACGGTACGAACGAATTCGGTGCAACGGACCGCAACGGTTGCGGCTCTGACAACGGAGTCATCGGTTTATCCCTGTGACCTTCATGGCACTGAGTATGAGTTCACAGCGACTCACGGAAACCCCGTCCGAGACCGCCCCCGAGCCGACGTCGTCCGTGGCCGTCGAGCGCGACGACGCGTTCCACCTGCTGTCGAACAGCCGCCGCCGCGAGGTAATGCGGTACCTCCTCGACAACGACGGGCCGACCGAACTCGGCGAACTCGCGGAGTTCGTCGCGGCCAAGGAGAACGGCTGCGAACCCGACGAGCTCTCCTCTGACGGGCGAAAGCGCGTCTACATCTCGCTCTACCAGGGCCACATGCCCAAACTCGCCAAGCACGACATCGTCGAGTACGACCAGGCCCGCGGGACCGTGACCGCGAACCCACTCATCGAGGCGTTCGCACCGTACCTCGACGAGACGCCGCTGTCGACCGACGACACGAGCGGTGCGAACCGCGGGAACTCGGGGTCGGGGTTCACCACGACCCTCTCCTCTATCTTCGGTCGCTGAGACGCCGTCGCTGCCCCCCACCCGCCGTCGCTCGAAGCTCCCTACCGCTCGTACGCGACCGTCTGACTTTTCCACTCGTTCCGAACGCCGTTGCACTCGAATCAGAGTAAACCATTTAGACGGCCGCACGGAAGCGAAGCTATGAGTTCCACCGACCTACGTCGCACGCTCGAACTGATGGGCGACCGGTTCGACTTCGGAGAGTACGAGATCGAGGCGTACCTCGCCGTCCTCGACCACGGCGACCTGACCGCCAGCGAGATCGCCGACCACACCGACATCCCCCAGCCGCGGGTGTACGACACGGTCCGCAAACTCAGCGACCGCGGGATGGTCGAGGTCCGTGAGTCACGCCCGATGCGCGTCGTCGCCCTCGACCCCGAGGACGTGTTCCCGTCGGTCCAGGAGTCGCTCGACGAACTCGTCACCGACCTCGCGGCGCGCTACACCGCCCCCGCGCGCGACACCGAGGCCGTCTCGCTCGTCAAGTCCCGACCGAGCATCCTCCGGTACCTGGAGAGCGTCGTCGAGAGCGCGGAGTACGAACTGTCGTGTTCGCTCACGCCCGACCTGCTCGACCGGTTCGAAGCGGAGTTGGCCGCGGCGGTCTCGCGTGGCGTCTCGGTGGAGCTCATCGTCACGCCCGCGAGCGACGCGCTCTCGGTCGAGGAGTTCGCCTACGAGGACGTCGCGACCGAGGTCCGCGTCCGTCGTGGCATCACGACGCCCGTGATGGCCGTCGCCGACGGCGAACGCTCGGTGTACGCCACGCAGGACGCGCTCACCGACGGCAGCGAACGCTACGGCGTCATCTTCAATCGCTCGGCGCTGGGCTTTCTCGTCGGCGGGTTCTTCAACACCGTCCTGTGGACGACCGCCGAGTCGCTCGTCTCCGGAGGCGTCGAGGCGTTCCCTCGCCGCTACGCCTCCATCCGCCGGTGTCTCAAGGACCTCCGGGAAGCCGACAGCGAGTTCACCGTCACCGTCGTCGGCCGCGACGTGCTGACGGGGGCGAACCGCCGCGTCACGGGGACCGTCGGCGAGATGAGTCTGGGGGCTTCGGACGAGGTGGCGACGCTCACCGTCCAGACCGACGACGGCCCGGTCAGCGTCGGTGGCCGGGTCGCCGCCCACGAGGACGTCGAGGCCCACGAGATTCACGTCGAACGCGCCGACATCGGGGGCGAAGGGGCGTGAAGCGCTACGACGCCCTCTACGAACTGTACGACGAGTTCGACGCCGAGACGCTCCGAGCGTACCAGGAACTCGCCGACGTGTTCCCGGCCATCGGGTCGCGCGTCGCCCTCGAACAGTGGAAGGAGGTCCGCGACGAACTCGACGAGCGCAAGGGGGCCATCCGCGAGTCGTTCCCGGTCGGGGAGACGTTCGCGGCCGTCGCAGCCCACGCCTCCCGCGAGGAGGCGTTCACCGCGCTCGACCTGCTCGGCAAGTACGGCCGTGCGGTCAACGTCCTCGTCCTGGACGTTGACGAGACGCTGCGCTCGGCGGGACGCACGGACAACGAGATACCCCGCGAGACGCTGTCGTTGCTCACCAAACTCCACGACGACGGCATGCCCATCGTCATCTGCACGGGTCAGACCCTGGAGAACGTCAAGGGGTTCATCACGCAGGGGTTGGGGAACGAACTCGTCCACTCCGGGCGCTTCTCCATCGTCTACGAGGCGGGCAACGGCGTGTTCACGCCAGGGCACGGCCCGGACACCAAACGCCTGCTGTACGACGACCTCGCCCCCGACGTCCGGGGGACGTTCGACGAGATTCGCTCGCGCGTGCTCCCCGAAGCCCCGGAACGCGTCAACCAGTGCTGTCACCTCCAGGGCAACGAGTTCACCGTCACGCTGAAACCGAACTTCCAGACCGGCAGCGAACGGGCGATACAGGTCATCGACGAGGCGCTGGTCTACCTGCTCGACCTGCTCGGGGACGTACTGGAGGGAGCGAGCGCCGAGCAGACGCGAGCGTTCTACGCTCACGCCGACCCCGAGATTCGAGGCGTCCTCGAACGCGGGCCGGGCGTTCCCGACGCCGAGATTCCGGACGACCTCCGCGAGCGCCTCGACCGCCTGGAGGTGGGCTACTACCCCGGCGACGCCGCCGAGTTGGGGAGTTACGAACTCGACAAGGTCGCGGGCGTCGACGCCGCACTGGACGTGCTGGGTATCGACGACCCGTTCTCGCTCGTCATGGGCGACTCGAAGTCCGACCTGCGCGTGATGGAGTGGGTCGCCGAGGAGGACGCGGGTATCGCCGCCGCCCCGCATCACGCCTCGGAGGTCGTCTTGGACCACGTCCTCGCGACCGACGAACTCGTCTTCGAACGCGACGGTGCGGCGAGCATGCTCCGGATGACCTACGCGCTGGACCGACTCGCCGGCCTCGACTGAGGGGGAAGAAGGAGGGCGTGCTCGCTACACGAGTCGGGCATCGTGGGTCGAGCGAGGTCGGTCGGCGGTGCTGTCCGGATGTCGGGGTGAACGACGAGAACTGGTGAGAGTGGTCGGCCGGATGGTACTCGCGGGTGGCGAGCGCTCCGGCCGGTGCCGGCGGTTCGTCGACGGGTCGACGCGGTCAGTCGCTGACCTGGAAGCGGATACGGTCGCCGTGGTGCAGGCGCTCGCCGCCGGGGACGCGCTGCCAACCCTCGCGGGTCCGGCGGTGTGCGACGGTGTCCTGGCGGAGGCGTGCACCTTCCAGCAGCGCAGGACGGACCGGTTCGCCGTGTTTCTCGGCGAGGCGTTCGACGGCGTCGACGACCGTCGCCCCGTCTGGGAGCGACATCTGGTCGCGCGAGACGCCCGCTCGGACGAGCGAGAGCCCCGCGAGTTCGATACCGACGCCGACGCTCGATTCGGCGGTCGCGTGCTCGGACTCCGTGGCACCAACTCTCGTACTCATAGTATCCCCTTAGACTGTATCCACAAAAGGTTTACTCAGATTCGAAAGAAGATGTCACGGCGGTTCGCGACGGGTTTCGGTGGGTTTTACGCCACGGCCGGGCGTCGCCCCAGCCATGACCGACGAGCATCGGACTGAACGCGACAGTCTCGGAGAGATGCAGGTGCCCGCCGACGCCTACTGGGGTGCACAGACCCAGCGGGCGGTCGAGAACTTCCCCATCTCGGGTATCACCTTCTCGCGACGGTTCGTCCGCGCCCTCGGGGTCGTCAAGAAGGCGGCCGCCCAGGCGAACGCCGAACTCGGCAACCTCGAAGAAGAGCAAGCGATGGCGATCGTCGAGGCCGCCGACGAGGTCATCGCTGGCGACCACGACGACCAGTTCCCCGTCGACGTGTTCCAGACAGGGTCGGGGACCTCTTCGAACATGAACGCCAACGAGGTCATCGCCAACCGCGCCGCCGAGATCCTCGGTCACGAGATCGGCTCCCGCGAGGTCCATCCCAACGACCACGTCAACTTCGGGCAGTCCTCGAACGACGTGATTCCGACGGCGATGCACGTCTCCGCGCTCGAGGCCGTCGAGAAGGACCTGATTCCCGCTCTGGAGACGCTGCGCGACGAACTCGCCGCCAAGGAGGAGGAGTTCGACGACATCGTCAAGACCGGCCGCACGCACCTGCAGGACGCCACGCCCGTCCGTCTCGGACAGGAGTTCGGCGGCTACCGCGCCCAGATCGAGAAGGGCATCGAGCGCGTCGAGCACACCACCGACCACCTCGCCGAACTCGCACTCGGCGGCACCGCCGTCGGGACGGGACTGAACACCGACCCCGAGTTCCCGCCACTGGCCGCAGAGTACATCGCCGAGGAGACGGGCCTCCCGTTCCGCGAGGCCGACAACCACTTCGAGGCACAGGCCGCTCACGACGCCATGAGCGAGGGCCACGGCGCGCTCCGCACGGTCGCCGGGTCGATGAACAAGATCGCCAACGACCTCCGTCTGCTCGCCTCCGGGCCGCGAAACGGCCTGTGTGAGATCGACCAGCCGGAGAACCAGCCCGGAAGCTCCATCATGCCCGGGAAGATCAACCCGGTCGTCGCCGAGGCCGTCAACCAGGTCCACAAGCAGGTCGTCGGCAACGACGCCGCCGTCAGTTCGGGTGCCGCGGAGGGCCAGATCGACCTCAACCTCTACAAACCGGTGCTCGCGCACAACTTCCTCGAGTCGACGAACATGCTCGCCAACAGCGCCGAGACGTTCGGCGAGCGCTTCGTCGCGAAACTGGAGGCCGACCGCGAGACCTGCGAGGAGCAGGTCGAGCGCTCGATGGCGCTGGCGACGGCGCTCAACCCGGCCATCGGCTACGACAAGGCGTCGAAGGTCGCGAAACAGGCGCTCGCGGAGGACAAGACGGTCCGCGAGGTCGCCGTCGAGGAGGGCTACCTCACCGAAGACGAGGCCGACGAGGTGCTCGACCCGATGGCGATGACCGACCCCGGCATCCTCGGCGACGACTGAGTACGCGCCGTATCGCCCGTCAGCGACGACGTCGGCCGGGACGGTTGTGCACCCGTCTGGTCACGACCGGAACAGGGGTTATAGCTCGGGGCTGTTGGAACTGGTAATGGCTACTGCGACGGCCCGGCAGGCGGCTTCGACCCCCGACGTGACGATGGTCGACCCCCGGGCCCCACGGTTCGGACAGGCGCTCACCGCGAGCGGGATGGTTCTCGGTATCGCGCTCACACCCGCGTTCGTCTACGCGGTGGCGACTGTGCTCGTCCTCGCGGTGGTCTCGGGGTGGCGTGTCGACGCCTACGCGACGCTGTGGCGACGCGGGATGCTCCCGCTCGTTGGCCGCCCCGCCGACCGAGAACCCGCCGCTCCCCACCGCTTCGCCCGCCTCGTCGGGGCGGGGATGACGCTCCTCGCCAGCCTCGCGTTCCTCGCGGGGTTCGCGCTGGTGGGGTCCGTCCTCGCGGCCGTCGTCGCCGTGCTCGCCGGCCTGGCGGCTGTCACGGGAATCTGCGTCGGCTGTCGGTTCTACCGGCAGGTGTCGTTCGTTCGACGTCTGGGCCTGGTCTGAGGTCCCGAATCGCTCTTCTCCACCTCCCGGCCGTCACCGGCACTCGCCGCGCCTCGGGCGTGGGATCCCCTCGGGAACGGGTCGTTTCTCAGTCGGTGCTCGACCCGTTCGCGGCCGCCCGCCGAGCCTCGTCGAACCACGGTGGTCGTTCGACCGTCGTCGTGCCGACGGCCGAGTAGAGAACCGTCGTCTCGACGGCCACCACCGACCCCGACACGGTCCTGACGTACGACGCGTCGAGTCGCTCGACGAGCCCCGACTCCCGAACGACGAGTCGCGCGTCGAACGACGAGACGTTCCACTGCGGCGGCGGTGTCGTCGTCTCGACGACGAACCGTGTCCCGTCCACCCCTTCCCGTCGCTCGACGGTCGCGTCGTCCCCCGCGAACAGGTCGACGAGGCGAGTCAGCGACCGGTTCGTGACCGTGCTCCACTCGTCGGGAGCGCCGGCGTACTCGGTGGCTCCGTCCTGGACGTGTCGCGTCAGTCGGGCCGACCCGTCGACGAACCGTTCGCGGACGTCGGCGTGGCCCTCGCCGCCGGGAATCGACCACATCACCGACTCGCTGTCGAGCCGGCGGTCGCTACCCTCGACGAGTGCCCGCCCTTCCAGCAGGCGCGACCGGTTGCCCTCGGCGTCGGTGGTGACCGTCCGCACGGAGAGGTGTGCGGTGTAGGACCGACCCGCGGTCGCCGCTCGATGGGCCGTCGCCACCCTGTCCACGTCCGCGGCGCTCTCGGCGGTCAGTCTGGCCGGTTGTGGAGTGGCCGTCGCCTCGTCGTCCGGCACCGCCGCCGGCGTGACCGCCGGAGCGGTGCTACCCGCGTTGCTACACCCGGCGAGCACCACGAGGACGACGAGCACGAGCGACACCCCCGCTCGCTGCATGAGGCAGTCGTACAACGAACGCGAAGATAAGCGTTCACCGTGATTCAGACAGTCTCGCGACCGAGTCGCTCACCGGGAGAGGAGTCGATGGTGGTCCCCGGACCTGGGCGGCGGGGGCGACCGCGACTGACTGGTTTTTTACCGTCCCGTCGCGGATTCCCGGCCATGAGTACCCCGGAGCACGACTACGAGGACCTCGGTCTCGTGGCGGGGCTGGAGATCCACCAGCAACTCGACACCGCCACGAAGCTCTTCTGTGGCTGTCCGACGACCCGCCGCGAACCCGAGGAGGCGACGCGCTCGGTGACGCGCTACCTCCACCCGACACGCTCGGAACTCGGCGAGATAGACGACGCCGCGCTCGAAGAGAGCCGCGTCGACCGCGCGTTCGAGTACCTCGCGTTCGACACGACCTGTCTCGTCGAGGAGGACGACGAACCGCCCCACCGCATCGACGACGAAGCGCTCGAAGTCGTCCAGGAGATAGCCGCCCTGCTCGACGCGACGTCCGTCGACCAGGGGCAGGTGATGCGTAAACTCGTCGTCGACGGGTCGAACACCTCCGGGTTCCAGCGCTCGATGCTCGTCGGCACCGACGGCGAGATCCAGACCGACGACGGTCCCGTGGGCGTCGCCGACCTCCTGCTCGAAGAGGAGTCCGCCGGCCGCGTCGAAGAACGCGACGACGGCGTCACCTACGCGCTCGACCGGCTCGGCATCCCGCTCGTCGAGATCGGCACGAAACCCGACATCCGCTCGCCCGAGCAGGCCCAGGAGGCCGCCGCCCAGATCGGGATGTTGCTCCGCTCGACCGGCCAGGTCAAACGCGGGCTGGGAACCATCCGCCAGGACGTCAACATCTCCATCGCGGAGGGCGCGCGCGTCGAGTTGAAGGGCGTCCAGAGTCTCGCCGACATCGCCGACATCGTCCGGAACGAGGTGGGTCGGCAGGTCGAACTCGTCGCCATCCGCGACGAACTCGCCGACCGCGACGCCAGCGTCGGCGACCCACGGGACGTGAGCGACACGTTCGCCGACACCGACAGCGGCGTCATCGCGGGCGCGGCGAAGGTGATGGCCGTGCCCCTCTACGGGTTCGACGGTCTGGTCGGCCGGGAGATCCAGCCCGACCGCCGCCTCGGGACGGAGTTCTCCGACCACGTCAAACGCTCGGGGGCGGGCGGTATCTTCCACACCGACGAACTGCCCGCCTACGGCGTCACGGCGGAGGAGGTCGCGTCTCTCCGAGAGGCCGTCGACGCGAGCGACGACGACGCCGTCGCGCTCGTCGCGGCCAGTGCGTCGGTCGCAGAGAGCGCCATCGACGCCGTCGCGGAGCGCGCCGAGGTCGCCGTCGAGGGCGTCCCCGAGGAGACCCGCGGCGCGAACGACGACGGCACCTCCCGGTACCTGCGCCCACTGCCCGGCGCGGCCCGGATGTACCCCGAGACGGACGTCCCGCCTGTCGACCTCGACCTCGGTGCGGTCGAGACGCCCGAACTGCTCACCGAGCGCGTCGACCGTTACGTCGCGGAGTACGGCCTCGGCGAGGGGCTCGCAGAGCAGGTCGCCTTCGGGCGACGGATGCCCGTCTTCGAGACGGCGGTCGAGCAGGGTGTCGACCCGACGCTCGCCGCCGGGACGCTGGAGTCGACCGTCACCAAACTCCGCCGTGACGACGTGTCCGTGGAGAACCTCCGCGACGACCACTTCCTCGCCGTGTTCGAAGCCGTCGAGTCCGACGAGTTGGCGAAGGAGGGCGTCGACCCCGTCCTCCGGGCGCTCGCCGAGGACCCCGAGATGAGCGTCGAAGAGGCCTCGGAGGAGGCCGGCGTCGCCGGCGTCGACGAGAGCGAGGTCCGCGAGACCATCGCCGAGGTCGTCGAGCGCAACGGCGACCAGGTCGAAGAGGAGGGGATGGGCGCGTTCTCCGGGCTGATGGGCGAGGCGATGGGCGCGCTCCGCGGGAAGGCAGACGGCGAACTCGTCAGCGCCGTCCTGCGCGAGGAGATTCAGAAACGCGCCTGAGACCGGGCGCCGACCCGTCTTCTGCCGTCAGCGTCCCAGTAGCCCCCGCAGCCGCGGCAGTCTCCCCGGCGGTTCGGCGTCGAGGGTGGTCCGGCGCTCGGCGCGCTCCTCGACCCGACGCCGGGCGACGGGGAACGGCTTGTAGTCGAACTCCTCGTACAGCGACAGTTGGTCTTCGAGTCGCTCGGGAACCGACCCCCGGACCGCACCCGCGAGGTCTCGCGCCGAGAGGTGGCCGACGTTCGAGGGTGCGAGTACCCCTCGCCCTCGGTCCTCGGCCGGCGAGACGACCTGGTTCCACGACCCGCGGTTGACCATCGGAATCTCACAGACCGGCAGACCACCCATCGGCGAGAACCCGGTCGTTCGGAGGTCGCGTCGCCAGTCGGCGGGGTCGTCGCTGTCGAACTCCTCGGTGAGCGTCTCGGCGGCGGCCCCCATCGCGTCCAGGACGACGCTGTCTCGGTCCCCACCACCGGACCGTTCCGCGTCCCGGTTCGCTCGCGAATCGTCGGCCGATTCGGGAGTTTCGAACCAGTCGTGTGCGGTCTCGCCTTCGAGTGCCGCCACGAGCGCCACGTCGCGGTCGGTGCGAGCGTGGTCGCCCGCGTGAGGGTCCTCGTTCTCCTCGGGGTGGACGTCCAGCGGCGGGTCGAAGACGAGTTCGGGCGTCAGGTCGCCGAGCACGGGACCGAACACGCGTGCCTGTAGCTCCTGTCGCGTCTCCTCCCAGATCGCCATCGCCGCGAAGTCGTAACGGCCGTCGCCGTCCGCATCGAACCCGCCGTCCCGTTCGGGGTCGTCGGGGTCGGCCGCCCCCTCCGCCCACGTGTAGCCCGCTTCGTGCCACGCGTCGAGTTCGTCGGCCATCGCTCGCACCTGTGGGTCCTCGCTCTCGCGAGCCACGTCGGCGAGAATCGGCGCGGAGTGACGAGCCACCGGGTCACGCGTGGCGGCCTCCTTCAGGATGGCCTCGACGGAGCCGAGCGACAACGGCCCGTCGGCGAGGTGTTCCTGGACGACGTCGTCGAGCAGGTCGACGCGGTGGATGGAGCCCCAACGTCCCTCGGCGTCGCCCGCTCGCCACCCCGTCGCGGGGGCGTTGTTCCACTGGCAGAAGTAGCCCCGTTCGGGGTCGGTCCCCGAGAGTTCGAGACCCGCCCCGACGCGCGTGCCGTGCCAGCGGAACGCGTCGGCGGGCACCGGCAGGCGGGGGTCGACGTCGTCCGGTCGTCCGGGGACGCGCCCGGTGTGGAGGTGTCGCACCTCCTCGTCGTCGGCGAACAGGAAGTTGAAGCTGAACGGGAACTCCGCGAGGTGGGCTTCGGCCTCGGCGGGCGAGTCGAGCGCGCCGAGTTCCGCCCACGAGAGCGCGGCTTCGAGTTCCTGCCCGCGGGTCGTCGTCCGCTGCGCCCACGCGACGCGCTCGGTCGGGTTCCACGCGACGACGGGCATCGTCGCCCCGCCCGCCTCGATCCACGCCAACTGCTGAGTCTCGCTGCCGGCCGGTCGCTGGCCGTCGGCGAGTGCTCCGAGTCGCGACGGCGAGTGGGTCACCTCCTCGGTTCGGAACTCGCGCCAGCGGCCACGCCAGTAGTAGCGGTCGTCGTCGGTCGGGTGGAGTCGGACGGCGACGGTGTCGCGCATGTCGTCGTAGCCGCTGGTCACCGACCACGCGAACTCGGGCGTGCGACCGATGACGACGCCGGGCGTGCCGACGACGGCGATTCCGGCACAGTCGAACCCCGCACCGTGGAGACCGACCTCGTGGATGACCGGCGGGCGGAAGTAGCCCATCTGGGGGCCGCCGAACATGAGCGGCGACCCGGTCTCCGTCTGCTCGCCCGCGACGACGAGCGCGTTCGACCCCCACTCGAAGCCCGCGAGTTCGCCGCGCGCCCGCTGGAGGCCGAAGACGCTCCCCTCCTGCTCGCCCCACGGCACCGCGCCGAGCGCCGCGCTCGCGAGGTCGAGTTGCTCGTCGGGGACCGCCTCGAACGGGAGCAGGTCCTCGCCGCCGTCGTGAGCATCGTCGAGCGTCGCGGTGTGGTCGTCGGGCACCCGCAGCCAGTTGAGGTCGCCGTACGCCTCGTACGCCGTCTCGCGGTCGCCCAGGGTCTCTTCGAGCCGAGCGAACCGCGCGGCGTTACCGATCTCGTGGCCGCCGAAGGTGCCGAAGAAGCCGATCATGTACGCGAGGATGGCGACGGTGTCGAGCGGTTCCCACGGCTCGGGGAGGTGGCCGAGCGTGAGGAACTCCGCGGGTAGGTCGCGCATCGCCTCCGCGCGTCGCCGGTTGACCCCCGCGGCGAACCCCTCCAGCACCGCCCTCGCCTCGGGCGGGACGCGCTCGTACTGCCGTTCGAGCTCCGCGCGCGTGTAGAGGTCACGGCGGACCTGCCGGTCGGAGGCGACCTGCGAGGGGCCGAGCACGCTCGCGCTGTCGCCGTAGCCGACGTGTCGCAACACGTCCATCTGGAACAGGCGGTCGCGAGCCTGTGCGTACCCCTGGCCGTACCCCAGCGCGTACCGCGAGTCGGCGTAGACGTGGCTCACGCCGTACTCGTCGGTCAACAGCTCGACGTCCGTCTCGTCGTTCATTGTTGTCGAGTGACACACTCGCGGACCAAGAAGCTATGCGCCGGTGACGGTCACGGCAGAAGGCTCACCCCGGTCGGGTCGGACGGTAGGGTATGGTCTCCGGTCTCCTCGACGCGACCCTCACGCTCGGCCTGCTGGCTGCCTGTTCGCTCGCGCTCGTCGGGACGACCTACCGGAGTCTCGACCGTCTCGGCGTCCCGAACCACTACCTCCGGTCGCTGGTGACGTCGGTCGTCGCCACCGTCGGCGGCTACCTGCTGCTCGGTCTCCTGCTCTGACCGTCCCGCCGGGGCGAACCGCCTACTCGTAGCGCTCTGGGTCCTCGATGCGGTTCTCGGCCCGGCGCAGGATACCCCGGAGCGTACTCACCTCGCGGGTCGTCGGGTGGGCGCGACCGACGAGGCGACGGAACATGCGACGGGTCTGCTGGCGGCGCTCCTCGACGATACCCGCGGTCTCGACGAACGTGGCCCACTGGTCGTGGAGACCGACGACGTCCTCCTGTGGCGCGCGGTCGACCTCCGTGGGGTGCTGGTACTCCTCCAGCGTGAGCGTCCGCAGTTCGTACAGCACGATGGTCGCCGCCTGCCCGAGGTTGAGGACGGGGTAGTCGGCGCTGGCGGGGATGGTACACACCTCGTCCATCCGTTCGAGTTCGGTGTTGTGCAGGCCGACGCGCTCGCGACCGAACACGACGCAGACGTCGGTCTCGACGCCTTCGAGCGACTCGGCGAGTTCGCGCGGCGTCCGGAACGGGTAACGGACGTGCCGACGCTCGTCGTCGTTCGTGACGGCGGTCGTCCCGACGGTGTGGTAGTTCTCGACGACGTGGTCGAGACTCACCTCGCGGGCGTCCGGGAGGACGTCCTCGCGGGCCTGTCCGGCGAAGCCGTAGGCCTCGCCGTCCTCGTCGAGTTCCGGCGGGTCGACGAGGAGGAGTTCGGAGAGGCCGAAGTTCTTCATCGCCCGTGCGATGGTCCCGACGTTGCCGGGGGTCTGGGCGTCCACGACGGCGACCGCGACGTTCATTGGACGGAGTTGCCGGCCGTTAGTGAAAAACGGCGCGTCTCGGCGGTCCCGCCGGCAGTGCCTCGCCGACCTCAGAGGTCGAGGTCCGAGAAGTCGATTCCGAGTGCGTCCCGTTCCTCCTCGCTCATCTCGGCGAGTTCGGTCTCCAGGTCGTCGAGCTGTGGGTTCGGTTCGGGCTGGACGAGTTCGTCGGGGTCGGTGTCGACGTGCTCCATCCCTCCGTAGTCGTCGGGCACCTCGCCCTCGGCGACGAACCACTGGTGGAAGGCGTTCTGCATGAGACGGTCGCCCGCGAGGTCCGCGCCGCCGACCTCGCGGAACCAGTAGAGGAACTCCCGCTCGTGGTCGTCGCAGAGCAACACCTCGCCCAGCGGTTCCCCGTACACCACCTTCGCCTGCTTGCAACGTCGTTTCTCCTCCTCGCCGTGAATCAGCCAGCAGACGTCACACGGCTGGTCGACGAGCGTCGCCAGACGGGCGATGCGCTCGCGTGGCTCGGGCGGAATCTGCGCGAGCGGCTTGAGCGTTCCGTCCTCGCCGAGTATCTCCTGCTCGTCGAATCGCCAACCCCGGAGCCCGATGCTCACTTTGCTCATACTCGTCGTACCCGACGCGGCGAGAAAAGGGACGTGTTTCGTCGGGTGTGCAACGCACACCCTTTTCCTCGGCCCTTCCATAAGTCGTTCAAGTCGGACCGACCGGCGTGAGGAGAAGTGTGAGCAACTTCGGAAACAACATTGAGTCGGATTCGGCCGAGGGCGCGCCCACGACGCGCTCGGTCTTTCGGTCCCATCCGCTCGCAAGCGCGAGTTTCGACACCCTCCCGACACAGGTCGCCATCCTCGACGGTCACGGTGAGATCGTCTACACCAACGAGGCGTGGCGCGAGTTCGGGGAGGCGAACGACATCGAGGGCGACCCCCACACCATCGGGTCCAACTACCTCTCGGTCACCGAGACGGCGAACGACGAGTCCGCGACGACCGCCGCCGAGGGGTTGAAGGCCGTGCTCGCGGGCGAGCGCGAGGAGTTCGCGTTCGACTACCCGTGTCACGCCCCCGACGAGAAGCGGTGGTTCACGATGCGTGCCGTCGGGTTCGTCCACGAGGGCGAGCGGTTCGTGCTCGTCCTCCACCTGAACGTCACCGACCAGAAGCTCGCCGAGCAGCGCGCTCGGCAGCACAACCAGGAGTTGGAGACGAGCAACCGCGTCGGCGAACTCATCCGCGGGCTGACACAGCGACTGTTCGACGCCGACAGTCGCGAACAGCTCGAACAGGGCCTCTGTGACGGACTAGTCGTCGAGGACGACCTCTACTCGTTCGCCTGGACGACCCAACGGGACGTCAACGACGACGGCATCAGACCCCGCACGTTCGCGGGCGACGACGACGGCTTCCTCGACGCGGCCGGCGACCTCTCCCACCAGACGCGTGCGGAGAGCGCCGTCGGCATCGCGACGAGCGAGCGCTGTGTCCACCACGAGTTGGCCGACACGGCCCCCGAAGACCCCCTCTCGCAGGCGGTCTTCGAGTCCGGTGCCTCCGGCTACGTCGTCGTCCCGATGGCGTACAACGAGACGACCCACGGGTCGCTCATCGTACACACGACCCGAAACACGCCGTTCACCGAGTCCGAGCGGACCGCACTCGGCTTGCTCGGCGAGACGGTCGGCTACGCAATCACCGCCCTGGAGAACCGCCGACTGCTCAACGCCGACAGCGTCGTCGAACTCGAACTCGCCGTCGACACGTCGGCGATCGTCGACCTCTCGGCGCGGGTCGACTGCCCGGTCCGCCTCGACGGGTTCGTCCCGCTCGCCTCCGGCACCGCCATCCTCTACCTGGTGTTCTCGGGGTGTGACGGGGACCGGGTCCGCGAGGAGGCCGCCGCCATCCCCGCCATCGACCGGGTGAAGGCGGTCGCCGAACGCGACGGGAAGCAGGTGTTCGAGGCCATCGTCTCGGAGGACTCGGCGGTCGCCACCCTCGCCGACGCCGGTGCGAACGTCACCGAAGCCGTCGTCGAGGAGGGAACCGGCCGCGTCGTCGTCGAGGTCTCCCCGGAGACGGACGTTCGAGAGTTCATCGCGACCGTCCGCGGGTCGTACCCCACGGCGGAGCTACTGGCGAAACGGACCGTCGAACACCCGGTCGACGCCCGCCCCGACGTGAGTCCGCTCGCCGGCCTCACCGACCGCCAGCGCTCCATCGTCGAGGCGTCGTACCACGCGGGCTACTTCGAGTGGCCGCGTGACTCCTCGGGGACGGACATCGCTGCGTCGTTCGACATCTCGCCGCCGACGTTCCACCAGCACCTCCAGGTGGGCCTCGGCAAACTGCTCTCGTCGGTCGTCGAGGACCAGTCGGCCTGAGCGTCGACGAGAAAGGGATGCACTCGGCTGCGGGGGACCTCGGAGGCGCTGACTCAGTTCTCGCGGACGTACGCGCGCTCTTCTTGCACGGCGAACAGACACGCCGCCGTCTCCTCGAAGTGCGGCCCCGGTGCGACGCGGCCACGCTCGGGGTCGTAGTCGACGACACCGTAGTCCGCGAGTTTCGGGAGGTGGACGTGGTGGAACTCGACGCGGACGGTCGAGAGGTCGGCGTCGGACTGCGGGTGGTGGGCTACCAGCGCGCCGACGAAGCCGTCGACGTCCTCCTCGGCGGACTCGTCGGCGAGACGGCGGACTGCACGGCGTCGCCAGCGGTGGTCGAGCGCGGCGAACAGGTGGTCCATCGCGATACCGCCGGTGGACGCCGAGGGCGAACCGACCGGCGTCTCGGTGGAGGGTTGTGGGTGTGCCATCCTTGTACTGGCCGACATCAGCCAGTGGTTAAGTGAGGCTACCTAATGGGTTAGGGAAAAACTGTCAATTCGGTCGATTAGTCCGAATCTGTGATTGTTGTAGTCTCCTGACGGCGTTCGAGGTGTCGGAGTCGCTCGGTTCTGGCGCTCGTCGGGGGGTGGCTCGCGAGCATTCGTCGTCCGAGTCGCCACACCGGCCCGAGCACCGTCGAGCCTGCGGGCGGCGACCGGCCGACGATCGACAGCGACGCCACGACCGGACTCCGGCGGTCGGGAGCGTCGTGCTCGGCGAGGCGCTCCTCGACGCTCCGCAGCGCGCTCGCCAGGGCGGCCGGGTCCCCGGTGATGGCGGCGGCCCCTCTGTCGGCGGCGAACTCGCGGGCTCTGGAGAGCGACGCGCCGAGCACGCGACCCACCGCCCAGACCGGCGCGGCGAACAGCAACCCGACGGTGACGACGGCGTCGGCGTACGATGCCCGACTGACTCGGCCGTGTTCGACACCGGCCGTCGGTCCACGGAGCAGTTCGAACACCCGCGAGGCAGCCATGGTGAGCAGCCCCGTCGTGGTCATGACGGTGGCGTCGCGGTTCTTGACGTGGGCGAGTTCGTGGGCGAGCACTGCTTCGAGTTCGCGCTCGTCGAGCGCGTCGAGCAGGCCCGTCGAGACGACCAGGTGGGTGTTCGACTCGGCGTAGCCGGTCACCAGCGACAGCGGCGTCTCCGTCGGGGCGAGGTAGACGTCGGGGACCGGCGTGTCGGCCTGCTGGGCGACCGACCGGACCGTGTCGAGGAGGGCCGGTGCGTCCGAGCGGTCGACGCGCCGTGCACCGGTCGTCGCGACGGCGTAGTCCGGGGCGGTTCGTTGTCTGTGTGCGACGTACCCGACCAGTCCGATGGTGAGGAGCGCGCTGCTGGCGACCCAGAGGGACACGAGGGAGTCGACACCGACCGCGCGGAGGAGCCCCTCGCGTTCGAGCACGCCACCGACGACGGCCCCCGCGACGGCGGTCATCGCCAGGACGATTCCCCAGACGGCGAGCGTCGCGACGACGACGGTCAGTACGAGCGCGAACAGCGTCGCCGCCATCCGTAGCTGGAGATGACGGTCCGGAGACCAATCCATACGGGCCGTTCGGGGCCGACGACAAAAACACTCGGTCGAGGGGCGGACGCGTGTTCAGGTGCGTTCGGCGGTTCGTTCGAGACTCCGTAGCCGCTCGATGCGGTCGCTGGTCGGTGGGTGCGTCGAGTACGCCCGTCGGTAGCCCAGGACGAACGCGCGTCTGACCGGCCTGCGGAGGCCCCAGAGAACCGGGCGACGACGCTCCCACGAGAGCTTGGACTCGACGGACTCGCGTGGCGGTGGGACGATGGAGAGCGCCACGAGCTCCTCGTGGCGGAGGTCCTCGGCTGGTGGACTGTCGAGCGTCGTGTCGAGCGTGTCGAGCGCGCTCGCCAGCCCTGCCGGGTCGCCGGTGAGCGCGACCGCGCCCCGGTCGGCCGCCCGCTCTCGGACGCGGGCGACGAGGGCGACGACCGCCCGCGCGAGGAACACGATGGGGAGCAACACGACGGAGACGTACGGGGCGAACCCGTCGATGCCGTCGTGACTCCGGTCGGTCCCCCAGACGAAGCCGAAGAGGAGGGTCGCGCCAGCGACGACGGACGACACCAGCGTCATCACCACCGCGTCGCGGTTCTTGACGTGGGCGAGTTCGTGGGCGACCACCGCTTCGAGTTCGCGGTCGCCGACCGTCTCCAGGAGACCGTCCGTGACGACCACCGTCGTCGTCGAGGGCCGGTAGCCGACGGTGAGCGCCTCGGGCGTCTCGGTCTCGGCGACGACGAGGTCGGGTGTCGGGAGGTCGGCCTGCTGGGCGAGCGCGGTGGTCGTCGCGACGAGTCGTTCGTCGGTCACCGGACGGGTCGGCGTCTCCGGGAACAGCGCGTCGACCGTGTCGGTCAGCGAGCGGACCCACTCGGCGACTCCACCGAGCCACGAGCGTACCTGATGCGCGGTGAACCGCACGAGCAACAGGACGAACACGAGCAGCCAGCCCCCCGTCACCCCCCACTCGACGGTCCCCCACGCGTCGACGTCGGTCGCGCCGGTCGCCACCGCGCCGACCGCCACCGGTCCGATGCCGAACATGTACAGTCCGATAGTCGCCACAGCTCCGAACAGGATCAGGACGAACGCGGCGACGCCGAGGGTCGCGAGACCGAGGAGTACCAGAACGGGCAGCGCGACGACGAGTCGGAGGTAGAGCGACCACGCACGCGGCCACTGCACGCTCCGGTTCGGGTCGTAACTCATCCGGCCGCTGGACTCACCGGGTTAGCTGCTCGCGTTCGAGCGCGCGCAGTCGGTCGACGCGGTCGGCGGTGGCGGGGTGGGTCGCCAGTGCGGGGCGGACGTACCGGACGTTCACCGCCCGGCGGGCGCGTCGGACCGGCAGTCGCAGGCCCCAGAGTATCGGCCGACGCTTCTCGTAGGTGAGTTTCGGCCCCGGTTCGCCGCGGTCGGCCGGGACGACCGACAGCGCCGCGAGTGCGTTCTCGCGGGCGTCGGTCTCGGGGGTCGTTCGACCGTCGGCGGCGAGCGTGTCCAGCGCGCTCGCGAGCGGCGCAGCGTCCCCGAGCAACGCGGTCGCGCCACGGTCGGCGGCGAGTTCGCGGCTCCGGGAGAGCGAGGCGACGAGCGTCCGCCCCACTCCCCAGAAGGCGTAGGAGGCGGCCGCGACGGCGAGCAGGACGAAGTGGACACCACCGCTGTGCTGGAGGCCCTTCGCGAGACCACGCGCGCTCGACAGCGGCAACTCGACCAGCGTCATGACGGTGGCGTCGCGGTTCTTGACGTGGGCGAGTTCGTGGGCGACCACCGCCTCCAGTTCGCGCTCGTCGAGCGCGTCGAGCAGACCCGTCGAGACGACGAGTCGCGCGTCGGCCGTCGAGAGCCCCGTCGTCATCGCGAACGGGCGCTCCCGGTCCGCGACGTGGATGCTCGGCGTCGGGAGGTCCGCCGCCTGTGCCATCCGGGTGACCGCCGCGTGGAGGGTCGGGTACGCGTCGGGACCGACCGCCTCGGCGTCGAACGTCTCGGCCGCGTCGCGCTGGAGCGCCCGGTAGACGAGGACGACGCCACCGACGACCGTCGCCAGCGCGCCGAGACCGAACGCCGCGAGCGGCGACAGCGGGTGGCCGACCACGCCGGCGAGCCACGTCGCCCCCCAAGCGAGCACGAACGCGAGTCCCACGCCGAACACGAGCGTCGCCAGCGCGAGGGCGAGGAGCGTCAGCACCATCCACCGTCGGAGGTCGCGGTCGAGGGACCAGTTCATGTCCCCGGGTTGGTCGTTCTCGGTGATAAGTTCCGAGGGGTGTTCTCGCGACGGGAGAACCGCCCCTCGTTGTCACCGTTCACCGACCGTTACGGGCCGTCTCTGAGTCGCTTCCGGGCAGCGTCTGACGCCCGTCGTCCGGTCAGCCGACAGCTAAGAGAAAACTTATACCTCCTCCGTAAATATCGACGGATGCGAGTCGGTCGGCCACGCGGGTAGGGGTACTTGGTGGCCGCCCGACCTACGGTTTATCACACACTGAGCATGCGCTACAGCGACTGGAGCCCCGTCTACGATGCCATCCTCCGCGACTTCGGCTACGACAGAACCGGCGACGAACGGGTCCGTGACCGCCTCGCGACGCTGACGACGTCGTTCGACCACGACCGACTCCCCCTGTTCGAGGGGGCAGCCGTCGCAGTCTGCGGCGCGGCCCCCTCGCTGGCCGACGACCTGGACCTCGCTCGCCGCGCCGACGTGGTCGTGGCCGCCTCGACGGCCGTCGACACCTGTCGGGACGCGGGCGTCGCCGTCGACTGCATGGTGACCGACCTCGACAAGAACCCCGAGACGGCCGTCGAACTGACCCGCGAGGGGACGCCCGTCGCGGTCCACGCCCACGGGGACAACCGACCGCTCGTCGAGGCGTACGTCCCCGAACTGGTCGACGAGTGGACGCTCCCGACGACGCAAGCCGAACCGGTCGGTCCCGTCGAGAACGTCGGCGGGTTCACCGACGGCGACCGGGCGGCGTTCCTCGCCGACCACTTCGGAGCGGGGTCGCTCGTGTTTCCGGGCTGGACGTTCGACGACCCGACCGTCGACGCCGAGAAACGCCGGAAACTCGCGTGGGCCGAACGCCTGCTCTACTGGCTGGAGCGGCGACGCGACGAGCGGTTCGTCGTGCTGGACGGTCGCCGTGACGCCATCGACACGAGCGCGCTACCGGTCGAGTGAGGCGGCCGTCGCCCCGGTGGGTGGCGACCGAAGCGAGTCACGCTTCGCCCTCGACGCTCCCCGCCGAGAACACCGCGAGCAGAACGAGAAACAAGACGAGTGCGACGCCCCCTCCAAGAGTGACGGCGAGGCCCGTCGGTCGGCCGGCCGTCTCGACGGCCACACCCAGTCCCGCACCGACGGGGACCGCGAACAGCAGGGCGTAGCCGACGACGGTACGGGTCGGACGGAACACCGGGCTACGGGACGAGGAGGACCTTGCCGCTGGACTGGCGGTCCTCGATGTACTCGTGGGCCTCGACGGCGTCTTCGAGCGCGAACGTCTCGCCGACCTGTACCTCGAGCGTGCCCGTCGAGAGCATCTCCGTCAGCGGTGGCACCGCGCTCATCACCTTCCCCGGCGCGCGGTACATCGCCTGCCCGAGGTGGTAGCCGATGACGCGCTGGTTCGCGAACAGGAGCGAGGCGGTGTCGGGCCGTCCCGGTTCGCCGCTGGCCGCGCCGTAGCTGACCATCCGGCCGAAGTGCGCGAGGCAGTCGAGACTCTCCTCGGTCGTCTCGCTCCCGATACCGTCGAGCACGAGGTCGACGCCCTCGCCGTCGGTCAGGTCGTTCACTTCGTCGGCGAAGTCGGTCTCGGTGTAGTTTATCGGGTGGTCGAGACCGAGGTCGCTCGCGAGGTCGAGTTTCTCCTGCGTGCTCGCGGTGCCGAACGTCTCCGCGCCCGCCTCGCTGGCGATCTGGACCGCGGCGGTGCCGACGCCACCGGCCGCGGCGTGGATAAGCACCTTCTCCCCTTCTTCGAGGCCGCCCCACTCGTGGAGGCAGTTGTGCGCCGTGAGGAACTGGACGGGGAAGCCCGCGGCCTCCTCGAAGCTCATACCGTCGGGGATGTCGAACAGGCCGCTGGCGTCGGCGGTCACGTACTCGGCGTAGCCCCCGCCGTCGACCATCCCGACGACCTCGTCACCTTCCGAGCGGCCCACGCCCTCGCCGACGGCGTCGACGACACCCGCGACCTCCATCCCGGGGACGTACGTCGGCTGTGGCCCACCCTGGTAGTGCCCACGGCGCTGCATGATGTCCGCGAAGTTGATGCCCGCCGCGCGGACCTCGATGCGGACCTCGCCCTCGCCGGGGTCGGGGACGTCGCGTTCGCTCACCTGCATCCCGCTCGTGTCGCCGAACTCGGTCACCTCGATGACCTGCATGGTCGGCCTCCGGCCGGGACCGGCATAAAGCCGGTCGGAACTGCGAACGCACCGCGGGGAGTTTCCGCTCCCCGGCGAGGGGGTCCGACCCGGCACACGGGTCGCCTAGAGTTATCACTGCGCGAACGCACCTGTCAGCACATGCCATACGACTGTTCGTTCCTCTCGGACCTCGAAGTCGCCGTCTCGTTCGAGGAGGGCGACCTGGAGAGTCACGCCGCCGACTGGGGGACCCAGGAGACCGACAAGAAGACTCGCCCCGACGCGGTGGTCCGCCCCGAGTCGACCGACGAGGTGTCGACGGTGCTCGCGGCCGCCGACGACCGCGGTGTCCCCGTCACGCCCTACGCCGCGGGGACGAGTCTGGAGGGTAATGCGGTCCCCGCGTTCGCGGGTATCAGCATGGACCTGATGGGGATGAACGAGGTCGTCGACGTGCGTCCCGACGACTTCCAGATCGACGTCCAACCGGGCGTGATGGGGACCGCCGTCGACGACGCCGTCGCGGAGTACGGCCTGTTCTTCCCGCCGCTACCCTCCTCGGGGAACCTCTCGACCATCGGCGGGATGATAGCCAACAGCGCCAGTGGAATGCAGACCGTCAAGTACGGCGAAGTGGGCGACTGGGTGCTCGAACTCGAAGCCGTCCTCGCCGACGGCAGCGTCGTCCGCTCGGGGTCGCGTGCGGTCAAGACCTCCAGCGGCTACGACCTGAAGTCGCTGCTCGTCGGCAGCGAAGGGACGCTCGCGGTCGTCACCGAGGCGACGCTCGCCCTCCAGGGCCGTCCCGAGCAGATTCGCGGCGGCCGGGCTATCTTCCCGACGCTCGACGACGCCGCCGAGGCCGTCTTCGACGCCGTCCGCTCGGGCGTGGACGTCGCGAAGATAGAACTCATCGACGGCCTGAGCGCGACGATGGCGAACGACTACCTCGGCAGCGACCTCCCCGACGCGCCGATGACGTTCCTGGAGTTCCACGCCAACCACGGCGTCGAGGAGGAGGTCGCGTTCTGCGAGAGCGTGTTCGAGGAACACGGCGTCGAACGCTTCGAGATGGCCGAGGAGGAGGAGATGGACGAACTGTGGGCGGCCCGGCGGGAACTCGCGTTCGCCGCCCGCGCCTGGGACCCCGAACAACAGCCCCTCCACCCCGGCGACATCACGGTCCCTATCAGCGAGTACCCGGGCATCATCCGCTACGCGAAGGAGCTAGAGGAGGAGTACGGCCTGCCCGTGCCCTGCTTCGGCCACGCTGGCGACGGGAACCTCCACTACTCGGTGCTCGTCCCGGACGACCCCGAGGTCCGCGAGGTCGGGGAGCAGGTGTACCGGGACATCGTCGAACGCGCCATCGAGGTCGGCGGCACCTGCACCGGCGAACACGGCATCGGCATGGGCAAACGCGAGTACCTACTCCTCGAACACGGCGACGCGAGCGTCGACGCGATGCGCCGGGTCAAACGCGCGCTCGACCCCAACGACACGCTCAACCCCGGAAAGATGTTCCCCGAGACGCTGGAGGGCGGGCGCGTGCGACTGGACGCCGACGACTGACGGACCAGTCGGCCTTTGGACCGTGACGAGAGCGAAGTGAGGCAAAACGTCATCCGGTTGCACCGCGGTCGTTCGTACACGTGTTCGTATGCGTGAATTTCGTGGCACTCTATGAGGCCGGGTGAATGCGACGCGGTGTCAGGTACGTGTTGGTTGCAGCAGCCGTCACGCTACTCGTGACAACTACCGTCGCGGCACTCGTGATGACCAGTCTGTTCCTCTTCACGGAAGGCGATGGAGACGATCAGGTCGGATTCAGTGGGAGGTTCTCGGTCGAGAACGGGTTCGAGATGACTGGTGTCGTCACCAACGACAAGATCCAATCGAACCCGCCGACGTATCGAAACGTCACCGTCCTCCTGTACGACGAGCAAGGACGCCTGTATCAATCGGAGCGGGTCGGAACCGTCGAATACAGAACGAACGTCACCGTCACCTCGGGGACGGTCCCGAAGTACGTCGTCATCGACTCGCCCGACCTTTGGAACGATTCCACGATCGTCGTCGATTACTACGAACGAGAAGACTCGGGTCTGTTCAGACAACGCCTCGCGACCTCACGAGCCAACCTTCCAGTGACGCTTCCCTCGACAGAATCGAACTGAAAGCGTCACAGTGCCGAGTCTGTTCGTCCCTTCGGAGCGCTTTGGGTTCAGCGGTAGCCGAGCGCCTTCAGGCGGTCCCCCACGTCGTCGGGGACGGCTCGCGGCCCCTCGTCGTCACCGTCGCCACCGAGCGTCGCGGCGTGCTCCGCGGCGATACGCTCGAAGCGTTCCTGGACGTCCGCGTAGCGCTCCTCGCCGCTCACGTCGGCCTGTTCGCCGTCGTCCGACGAGCGGTCGTAGAACTCGGTCACACTGGCGTCGACGTGGACGATGGCGGTGAACCGCTCGTCGCGGACGCTGACGAGCACCTCCCCGTCGTCGAGTCGTCGGGGAATCGGCTGGCTCGTCACCGAGGGGCCCCGAACCGCGACGGAGACGACGGGGTCGCCGCCGACCTGCTCGCCGCCGCGGACCATCGGGAGTAGACTGTCGCCCTCGGTGTCGGCGGTCGGCAGGTCGAACGCGTCGAGCACCGTCGCCGGGACGGCGTCGAGTCCGACCGGGGCCGTGGCGGTTCGCGACTCGCCCACGCCGTCCGCCCGGCCGACCACGAGCGGGACGTGGACGAGTTCGCGGTACAGCTTCGGGTAGTGTGCGAGGTGGCCGTGTTCCTGGAACTCCTCGCCGTGGTCGCCCGCGACGACGACGGTGGCGTCGCCCCGGCCGGCCTCGCGGAGCGACTCCAGCACGCGCCCGATGCTCGCGTCGACCTGGTGGGCCGCGCCGTGGTACAGCGTCCGGAGGTCGTCGAGCGCCCGGTCGCCCACCTCGCGACCGAGACCGGCGTTGACGTGCGCTCGGAGCATCGTCCCGCTCCCGGTGCCGCCCGACACCGCCCGGATGTGGCGGGGCGCGGGGAGGTACGGCGTGTGCGTGTCCATGTAGTGGAGCCAGCAGAACAGCGGGCCGTCGGCGTCCTCGATGGTCGCGGTCGCGTAGTCCTCCAGCGCCTTGAGGTGGGAGGTGTCGACGGCGATGCGGTCGTCGTCGCCGGTGAGTTTCGCGCGCAGTCGTCGTCCCGGTGCGGCGGCGAGTTGGACCCACCCCTGGACGGTCGGGTGGGCGGCCAGCCACCGGGACCCGCCGAGGAACGTCTCGAACGTGTCGAAGCCGCGTTCGTAGCCCCAGTGCTCGGTGAGGAAGCCGTTGGCGGCGTTCAGCCCGACGGTCTCGACGCCCGCCCGTTGCAGGGACTCGGCGAGCGTCTCGCGCGCGGAGGGGCCGACCCGCGGACCGTCGGCGAAGACGGGGTCCGCGCCGAGGAGACTCGGGAACGAGAACGGCGTCCAGTTGCCTCGGGCGTACGCGCGGGTGAAGCGCGTCCCGTCGTCGGCGAGTCGTTGCAGGGTCGGCATCGCGTGCTGCGCGTCCGCCCGAAGCGAGTCAACCGTTATCAGCACGACAGTCGCTGCCACTGCCTAGCCAGACGAGTGGGTCGTTCTTATATTTGCTATGCGACCTCGATAGCTCCGACGAGGTCTCACGAGCGGTCGGGAATCGAGAGTGTTCGCGGCCACTGCGCGCTGTCCGCCGCCGCCACTGTCTCCGAGCGTGCCCGACCTGTCGGCACGGAGCGGACTCTTTATTACGAAAACGTTCTCTGTGACGAGCATGAACAGGAGCGCACTCCTCTCGACACTGCTCGTCGTCTGCGTCGTGCTCGCCGGCTGTGGCGGGGCACCGGCGGAGTCGACCGACACTCCCGCTACGGGGGAGCCACAGACCAGTACCGTCCCGTCCACGCAGGCCACCACGACCACTGACGCCACGACGGGTGACAGCTCGGCGACGACCGAGGAGGCGTCGACCGGTACCCAGTCGGCGCTCGCGGACGGCTCCGTCGTCGCCGACCACAGCGACGGCCTGCGCGACACGTCCTACGAGTACACGTTCGCCGCCACGGCGGACCTCCCGAACGGGACGGTCACGCTCGACGAGCGAGGCGTCGTCGACCGGGAGAACGGCATCGCGCTCACCAACCAGACGACGGAACTCGTCCAGGGTAACGAGACGATAGACGTCGCGACCGCTCGACTGACGTTCGTCGACAACGGGACGACCTACGAACGCACCTCGAGTGGGAACTACCCGACGCAGTACGCCTCCAGCGAGGACGAGACGACGGGCGTCACACCGATCAACACGAGCGACGTCGGTGCGTCCATCCTGAGCACGACCGAGAACGTCACCTGGCGAGCGGTCGGCACCGAGACCGTCGACGGCGTCGAGGTGACCCGCTACGAGGCGAGCGGCGTCGAGAACTTCCCGACGCTGACCGAACAGACCGAGACGGGGGCCAGCGAACTCGACTCCGTCCAGTCCGCGAGTGCGACGCTACTCGTCGGCGAGGACGGTGTCGTCCGTCAGTACACCTACGACATCGAGGGGACGAGCGCCGGGGAGGAGTCGACTATCTCCGTCAACGTCCGGTTCTCGAACGTCGGGTCCGCGACGGCCGACCTGCCGGCGTGGCTCGACGAGGCGAAACAGAACTCGTAGACGACCTCCTCCTTCGCGGGGTTCGATGGCTCGTGCAGCAGCGAGCGGTGTCGCCGGAGACCGACCCCGGACCGAACTCAGTCGTGGACGAGCACGTCGAGCACGTACGGACCGGGCGTCGAGAACGCCTCCTCGATCGCGCCGGGCAGTTCCTCGGGGCGCTCGACCTGCCCGGCCTGCGCGCCGTGTGAGCGGGCGTTGGCGGGGATGTCGACCGGCGGGTCGAAGTCCATCCCGACGAACGCGTGGTCGTCGTCGTCGCCGCCGAAGATGGTGTTCGTGTTGTCCTTCAGGATGCGGTAGTTGCGGTTGTCCGGAATCACGACCGTCAGGTCGAGGTCGTGGCGCGCCGCGGTGTACATCGCGTTCGGGTAGTAGAGGTACGACCCGTCGCCGATGTAGCCCATCACCTCGCGCTGGTCGCCACCCTCCTCGCCACGCTCGCGTTCGGCGAACGCCGCGCCGATGCTCGCGGGGAGACCGTAGCCGAGGCCGCCGCCCTTGTTCGAGAGCATGCCCTCGGCGTCCATCTCCCAGCGCGTGAGCAGCGGGTACTTCGCGGTGATACCCTCGTCGACGACGAACGCGTCGGGCACCGTCTCGCGCAGCGCGTCGACGAGGGCGGCCTTCGACGGGCGGGTCTCGCCCTCGGGCGTCTCGTCGACACCCATCGACTCGACGGTCGAGGCGAGCGACTGCTTCGTCCCGCGCACCTTCTCCAGGCGACGGTCGCGCTCCTCGTCGTCGAGTCGGTCGGCCACCAGACCGGCGAGTTCGGCCAGCACCGCACTGGGATCCCCGAGGACCGCGGCGTCGGCGTGCTGGTGTTTCGCCAGTTCGGTCGGGTCGTCGCTGACGTGGAGGCAGGTCGCGTCCTCCCGGACGAGCGGGTTCTCGTGGCGCAACAGCGTCGTGTTGGTCGAACAGCCCACGAACAGCAGCGTGTCGGTGTTCATCAGCATCGACGCGAACCCCTCGTTGGGCGGGATGTACGAGAGGAACTGGTCGTGGCCGGTCGGGAAGTTCACCTCGCTGGCGAGTATCTCGCCGTGGACGCGCGCACCGGTCGCCTCCGCGAGGTCGACGGCCGCACTCACGGCCTCGTGGCCCGAGCGTGCGACGCCGTCGCCCAGGACGAACACCGGGTCGTCGGCCTCGACGAGCGCTTCGGCGACCGCGTCGACCTGCGCGGCGTCCCCCCGACCGGCGGTCGGAATCGGCCCGAGCGGTTCGGGGTCGCTGTCGGTCGCTTCGAGCATCACGTCCTGGGGGAGCGCGAGAAACACGGGACCGGTCGGCGGCGTCAGCGCGATGCGGAACGCACGCCGGAGGAGTCCCGGCAGCGCGTCGACGTCCGTCACCTCGGCGTCGAACTTCGTGAACTGCTTCACCATCGCCTGCAGGTCGCCGGTCAACAGCGGTTCCTCGTGGCGGAAGTCGAGTTCGTGGTTCCCCGCAGTGAGCACGAGCGGCGCGTCGGTCCACTTCGAGCCGTAGAGGTTCCCCAGACCGTGGGCGAGTCCGGGAGTGATGTGGAGGTTGACGACGCCGACGGGCAGCACCGACTCGTCGTGGTGTGAGTGGTACCGTCGCGTCTGGGCGTAGCCCGCGGCCGCTCCCACCGCGACGTCCTCGTGGAGACCCAGCACGTACTCCAGCGAGGAGTCCGCGAGCGCCTCCATCACCGCCAGTTCGGTCGTCCCCGGGTTGCCGAACAGGTGCGTGACACCGTACTGTTCGAGCGCGTCGACGAACAGGTCGGCCCCCGTGTACTGGTCGCTCATACCACGAGTGTGAGTGGCGGGGTGAAATACCTACGTGCGAGGGGTGACGGGCCTCCCGTCTGCGCGTTCACGTCGAGGTAGCGACAGGTAGAACCGCGTCCCCGGCGTAGTCGACGGTCGCTCTATGGGAGCAGACGACGGACCGGCGCGGAGTCGAATCGAGGTGAGCACGGGGTCGGGCGACCTCCCCCGCTCGCTCGACCCCGACGCGGCGTTCAAAGCCATCGGCAACGAGACACGCCTCGCCATCCTCGACACCCTCTGGGGGGCGCACGAGGCGGAGCCGATGGGGTTCGCGGCGCTGCGGAAGGCGGTCGGCATCCGCGACGGCTCGAAGTTCAACTACCACCTCCAGAGACTGCTCGAAGCGGGGTTCATCGAGAAGGTCGACGGCGAGTACGGGGTCCGCCACGCCGGCGCGGAGGTCGTCTGGGCGGTCCGCAGCGGGTCGTTCACCGAGCACCCGGAACTCGACCCGTTCGAGACGACGGGCCACTGTCTCGGCTGTGAGCGACCGCTGTCCGCACGCTACGCCGACGAGATGTTCTTCGTCGAGTGCACCGACTGTGACCGGCTCTACGGGTTGGGCTGGTTCCCGCCGGGTGCGCTCCGCGACCGAACGCCCGAGGAGGCCGTCCTCGTCTGGGAACGGGTGATGCGGGCCGACGTGGCGACCATCGGGGCCGGCATCTGCCCGAAGTGCAACGGCGTGATGGACCAGACGCTCGCTCGCGAGTGGAGTGACGTCCCGGTCGCCTCGCCGTACCTCGACACGGACTCCTCGGCGTTCGGCCTCTGGTTCGTCTGTCGGCGCTGTTCGGTCTGGGCGCACCAGACTCCCGGCGAGTTCGTCGTCGACCACCCGCTGGTCGTCGACCTCTACTACCGCCACGGGGTCGACCTGCGTTCGACGCCCCGCTGGGAGCTTCCGTGGGTCGTCGACGAGTCGTTCACGACGGTGGTCTCGGAGGACCCGTTCAGGGTCAGACTGGCCGTCGCCGTCGCCGACGAGGAACTGCGACTCACGCTCGACGAGTCGTTCGACGTCCTCGCCGTCGAGTGACAGCGAGCCGTGCGGTCGGTGACGCGAGAGAGAGCGCAGCGAGCGGGGGTGGTTCACCGGGGTCGTGGCCGCTCCACGCCGAAGTCCGGTGGGCCGTCCTCGGAGTCGTCGGTCGTCTCTCCCAGCCGTAGCGCGTAGGACTCGACGTGGGTCGCGCGCCAGTCGGCGTCGAGTGACCCGTTCAGTGCCCCGCCGACGCCACGCACCACCAGCAGCGGTACCACGACGAGGAGCGCGACGACCAGGGCGTACGTCGTCACGACCAGGAGCGTCTCGGCGAGCATCACTCCGTCAGACGAAGTTCGGCCACGCCGCGGCGACGAGGAAGGTCGTTGCGAGTGCGAACAGCTCGAGTTTCAGTTCGGTAGTGCTCATTGCTAACACCGAACAGATGTAGACGCTCAGGCACGATAACCGGGCGCTGAACTTTCCTTAAGCACGAATTCGGAGAGGAGCCCGCGTCGTCACGACGCGGCGGTCCGTCAAATCGACGGACGGTGCGTCGCCGGTCAGGGCGGGGCGAGCGCGTCGATGGTCGTCGCGATCTCCTCGGTCGTCGCCGCTCGGGGGAACGAGACGGAGACGGCGTCGACACCGTCGAGTGCCGCGAACGCGTCGAGACGCTCGCGTGCCTCCTCGGGCGTCCCCGCGACGGCCAGTTCGTCGAGCAGGTCGTCGGAGATGGCGTCGAGCGCCACCTGTCGGTCGCCGCCGTTCCACTCGTCGTACACCGTGTTGGCGACCTCCTCGTAGCCCTGCCGGGCGAGGTTGTCGCGGTAGAACGTCCCCATCCCGCCGACGTAGAACGCGGTGTGCTGACGGACGATGTCGCGGGCACGGTCGCGGTCGTCGAGTGCCGCACACGTCAGCGACAGGGTGACGCGGACGTCGTCGGGGTCACGGTCGCCCAACTCGGCCCCGCGTTCGAGGTCCGCGATTCGGTCGTCGAGTCCGTCGGGCGTCAGCATCAGGGCGTGCCAGCCGTCGGCGAACCGGCCCGCGAGTTCGACGGACTTCGGCCCCATCCCCGCCACGTCGATGGCCGGCGCGGGGTCGGGGGCCGCACACCGGAGTCGGAACCCGTCGAGGTCGAAGTACTCGCCGTCGTACTCGACCTCCTCGCCGGAGACGACCTGTCTGACGACCTCGACGGTCTCGCGGGTGCGCCTGAGCGGGTTGCCGTACTCCACGCCGTGCCAGTTCTGGATGACGATGGGGCCGCTCGGTCCGAGTCCGAGGCGGAACCGCCCGTCGCTGACCTCCTGGAGCGTGCTCGCGGTCTGTCCGATGAGCGCCGGCGACCGAGAGTACAGCGGCATGATGCTCGTCCCGATGCCGATGTCGTCGGTCTCGCGAGCGATGCTGGTGAGGACGGTCACCGCGTCTCGACCCCACGTCTCGGGGAGCCACGCCCGGTCGTAGCCCAGCGACTCCGCGCGCTGGGCCTGCTCGACCAGCGCCTCGACGCTCGGCTGGGCGGCGACGGGCAGGAACACGTCCCGTGCGGCGTCGCTCATGACTGGGGCGTCTCCTCCATGATGTCGGGGACGCCCGCCGCGGTGAGCGTCTCGCCGACGATGTACGACGACGCCGGCGTCGCGAGGAACTGGACGATGTCGCTAATCTCCTCGCTCAGCCCGATGTTGCGCTCGACGCTGTCGCGGTCGATGTCACCCGCGCTGACGCCCATCTGGGTCTCGACGCCCGGCGTGGCGACGAACCCCGGCGCGATGCAGTTGACCCGGATGTCGTGGGGCGCGTACTCGTAGGCCAGTGTCTTCGTGAGGTTGACGACGGCGGCCTTCGCCGACCCGTAGTGGCTCATGTACGGCGACCCCTTCTGCCCGGCGACGCTCGCGAAGTTGACGATGGCCCCGCCGTCCTCCTGGTCTTGCATCTGTTCCCCGGCGACCTGACAGCAGTGGTAGGTGCCGTGGAGGTTGATGTCGACGATGGTCTTCCAGCCGTTCTCCGAGATGTCGTCGAAGCCCGCCATGAACGACGCACCGGCGTTGTTGACCATCGTGTCGAGGCTCCCGAACTCCTCGACGGTCGCCTCGACGAGCGCCTCGACGGCGTCGCGTTCACGCACGTCACAGGCGACGGCGTACGCCCGACCCGCTGGGTCGGCGTCGTTGATGGACTCCGCGACGGCGTCGACCTTCTCCTGGTCGCGCGAGGAGACGACGACGTTCGCGCCGTCCTCGGCGAACCGGCGAGCGGTGACCTCACCGATACCCTGTGAGGACCCCGTGACGATGACGGTCTGGCCGGCGACGCTGAACTGCTCGGTACTCACGACGAGACACCTCGTGGCATGTGTGGCCGTCACAACCGCCGGCGGGGACTTTACTCCGACGGTCGGCCGTGCGGGAGGCGTCGCTCGGCGGGTGGTCGAACCGAAGAAGCGAGCCGTGACGGCGAGGGTGTCGCCGGCGTTACTGCCAGGAGATCTCGGTCGTCCGGAGGTTGAAGTCCTCCTTGTAGGTGACCGTCGGGTTCGACGCGCTGGCGGGCACGACGAACACGAGCGTCCCCTTGGACTTGTCGCCCTTCTTGCCACCGTTGGCACCGGAGTAGAACGACACGTCCGGGTCGGTCGGCGTCGGACCGGTGAACGGTTTGGCGGTCGACCCGCCGGCCTCCGCGACGAACGTCGAGGGCATCGGGACCTGCCCGCCCTCGGTGCCGACGGTCGCCTCGACGTCGACGAACAGGAAGCGCTTGCCCTGTCCGGCCTCGCGACGCTTCGTCACCTGCTGGCTCGTCCCCGAGTTCGAGGAGTCGGTCGCGGTGTAGCCGTAGCTGTTCATCAGCCGCGGGTTCGACAGGCGAATCTGCGACCCGTCGATGCCGAGCGTCTGGTCGCCGTAGCTGAGACTCTGCGGGCCACCTTCGACGATCTGGCGCTTGCCCTCGAACGGCTGGACGCGCCACTCGGTCTGCTGGACGTACGGCCAGGCGTACTCGAAGCTGAACGTCTTGGTCGCGCCAGGCGCGATGGTGCCGGTCGGGTACGCACCCGGCTCCCAGCCGATGCCCTTGTAGTGGAACTCGGCGAGGCCGTAGAACGTCCCCTCGACCTGCCCCTGGTTGCGGATGGTGACCTCGCCGGAGAGCATGCCGTCGCTGGACTTCTCCGAGAGGCGGAACTCCAACTGCTGCCAGTCGGGCAGGGCGCGTGGCGGGAACGACCAGAGCCGGTCGGGCGAGTCGCTGTTCTTGTTGAGCGCCCACCCGATGTCGACCCCGTTCTTGTTGACGTTCTCCACGGGAATGCTCGCGAGCACCCACCCGTCGATGGTCTCGCCGGACTTGATGGGCGACCCGAGCAGCGGTTTGCCGTCGAGGCCCTCGACGGTCGTCAGCGGCTTGCCGTCGATGGTGGCGTGGACGGTCCCGCCGTCGATCTTGAACTGGTCGGGGAGGATGAGGGTCTCCTGAGACCCGGCGTTCTTCATCTTCGCGCGGAACACGCCGAGGATGTACTTGTTACCCTGCTGTCCGGTGAACATGTCGGTCGTGTAGCCGACGTTGTCGACGTAGCGGTAGTAGACGCCGTTCTGGAACGACGCGTCGGTGAACGTCAACTGGAGGTTGTTGCCGACGTCGACCATCTTCCCGAGTTCGACGGCCTCCGCGGTGACCTGCACCGTCGTGAACACCTCGGCCTCTTCGAGCTTGAAGCGGTAGTCGCCCGCGCTGTTGACCTTCGCCTTCACCGTCGTCTCGCCGGTCTGGCCGGCTGGGACGTCGCCGATGGAGACGTCCTGGGCGAAGTCGGTGTCACCGTCGACGGTGACGATACGGTCCGTGTAACTCCCGGTCTCGCCGCCGAAGTTGCGGGCCGTGATGGTCATCTCGACTTCGCTCCCGATGGCCGCCTGCTGGGGCGCGTTGATGAGGACGTTGTTGAACTGGGCCGGGCCTTCGACCGTCCCCTGCTGGTTCGCCGAGTCGGAGTTACCACCCGGGCCTTCGTTACAGCCTGCGAGGAGGCCTGCTGCTGCGGTGCCACACAGTGCGAGGTACCGTCGCCGTTGCATACCCCGTTCATCTTCCCTTCTGCCAATAGTTAGTCGCACACAACCGTCGGAGTAGCAGGTGATTTCTATCCGGAACCGTCCCGCATCACGGACTTTTTCGCGATGCGTGACGAGGGGTGAGTCGATGACAGACGGGCGCGTCCACCGAATCGAAGCACCGGTCGACTGGCCGCCAGGGCACGTCGCGGCCTATCTCGTGGAGTTAGGCACTCCCCACCACCGGGAACTCGCCCTCGTCGACGCCGCGATGCCCGACCCCGACAGCGAGGTCGCACTCCGCGAGACGCTCGCCGACCGCGACGCGACGCTCGCGGACGTCGACCACCTCCTGCTCACCCACCCGCACGTCGACCACGTCGGTCAGGTCACGACGGTGCTGGAGGCGGCCGACCCCGACGTGTACGCGCCCGCGGGCGTTCGTGACCGCTTCGCCCGCGACCCCGACGACCTCGCGGCGACGGTCCGTACGACCGCGACCGCGGCCGGACTCGACGAGGAGGGCGTCGAACGTGCCGTCGAGATGGCCGTCGGGTCGCTCCGGCGCAATCGCGAGTTGCTCCCCGTAGAGTCGGTCGGCACCTGGTTCGCCGACGGCGACACCTTCGACCTCGCGGGAACGACCGTCGAGGTGGTCCACACGCCCGGCCATCAGGCCGACCACTGCTGTCTGTTCGCGCCCGAATCCGGGACGCTGCTGGCCGGCGACATGGTCATCGACCCGTTCCGCCCGGTCGTGCTCCACGCGGGTCTCGACCGGGAGGTCGGAGACGCCATCGGCGCGTTCTACGACGCGCTCGACCGCCTCGCCGACCTCGACGTCGACCGTGTCTACCCGGGACACGGCCCCGTCCACGAGTCGTTCGCCGACACCGTCGCGCGCGACCGCGCGTCGCTCGACCGGATGCTCGACCGGACCGTCGAGGCGGTCGCCGACGGGGCGGAGACGGCCGCCGCCGTCGCCGAGCGCCGGGCCAGGACTCGCGGGACGGAGTACATCGTCGCGGAGGTCGTCGCCGCGCTGTGGCACCTCGAGGCGACCGGTCGGCTCGACGTCCACCGAGACGGCGACATTCGCCGGTTCTCGACGGTGTGAGCCCCCGGTACTTTCGGTCCCGGCGCTCGTCCGACATCGTATGTCACGGCTGACTCGCCGGGGGTTCCTCGGCGTCGCCGGCGCGGCGGTCCTCGCCGGCTGCAACGGTGGCGGAGACGAAGGGGACCCGACGACCGGCGGCACCTCCACGACGGCGTCGTCCCCGACGCCGTCCGGGACCGACGGGACGGCGACCGAACTGGCCGCCCAGGAGGCGACGCCGGCCGGCGAAGGGAGCGTCTACACGCAGGTGTACCAACAGGTCGAGCCCTCGGTCGCCCAGATTCGGGTCCAGACGGCCCAGGGGACCGGGCAGGGCTCCGGGTTCGTCGTCGACACCGGCGGCGGGACCGTCGTCACGAACCACCACGTCGTCGCCGACGCCGAACGCGTCACCCTCCGGTTTCGCGACGGCGAGCAGTTGTCCGCGGAGGTGCTCGGGAGCGACGTCTACTCGGACCTCGCGGCTCTCCGCGTCGATTCGTTGCCCGAGGACGCCGTACCGCTGGCGTGGCTCGGCCGGTCGCCCGCCATCGGACGCGAGGTGGTCGCTATCGGCAACCCCTACGGCCTCACCGGGTCGGTGTCGGCGGGTATCGTCAGCGGCGTCGACCGCCTCATCCCGTCGCCGGGTGGCGTACCGATTCCCAACGGCATCCAGACCGACGCGGCGGTCAACCCCGGCAACTCCGGCGGACCGCTCGTCACCCTCGACGGCGACGTCGTCGGCGTCGTCTCCTCGGGTGGCGGCGACAACATCGCGTTCGCCGTCAGCGCGCTGCTCGCCCAGCAGGTGATTCCGGAACTCGTCGAGACCGGCGCGTACCAGCACGCCTACCTCGGCGTCTCGCTGGCCCCGGTGACGCCGCTGGTCGCCCGCGCGAACGACCTGGACGAGGCGCGAGGACTCATCGTCCAGCAGGTCGTCTCCGGCGGCCCCGCCGACGGCGTCCTGCAGGGGAGTTCGGCCCGGACCGTCGATGGGTCGCGAGTGCCCGTCGGCGGCGACGTGATGGTCGGCTTCGACGGCGTCGAGGTGAACTCCATCGAGGGGTTCGCCAGTCGACTCGCCCTGGAGACCGACCCGGGAGATTCGGTGCCGGTCACGGTCCTGCGCGACGGGAGTCGACGGACGGTCGACGTCACCCTCGGCGAGCGCCCGCCACCGAGCACCGGTAGCGGTATCGGCACCGCACCGTAGCGCGACCAGCAGACTCAACCGCTCCGCCGCCGCGCTCGGGGTATGGACGACCTGCGCTACGAGGGCGTGTTCTTCGACATCGGCGGCGTGTTGCTCGACCTCGCGTCGGTCCGGCGGAGCCACGAGGCGTTCCTCCGTCGGTTCGCCGAGCGCGAGGGGTACGACGACGTCGAGGCGCTCGTCTCGGACTGGCGGGCCGCGCTCGGCCACCACTTCTCCAGTCGCGAGGCGACCCGGTTTCGGTCGGCACTCGACGGTTATCGACTGGCTATCGACGTCGCCGCGACGCTTCGGGAATCGGACTCCACGACCCGTCAGGAGCTCCTCAGCGGCCAGAAGGACGTGCTTACCACCGTCCCCGACGAGTCCTGGCGGCCGCTGTTCGAGCAGGCGTCCGACGAGCACGTCCGGCCCACGTCGGGGGCCGTCGAGACGGTCCGGGCACTCGACGACGCGGGCTGTTATCTCGGCGTGATCTCGGACATCGACACCGCGGAGGCCGACCGGATGCTCGACCGGTTCGGTCTCACTGACCGCTTCGACCGCGTGACGACCAGCGAGGCCGTCGGGCGGACGAAACCCCACTCCGCGATGTTCGAGGCGGCGCTCGCTGACGTTCCCGTCTCTCCCGAGCGCTCGCTGTACGTCGGCGACCGCTACGACCACGACATGCGCGGTGGGTCCCGGGCGGGGTTGACGACCGTCGCCCACGGTGGCACCGCCGCTGAAAACGCGGCCGACGACCCCGACGACGTCGTCGACTTCGCCGTCTCGGACCTGCGCGAACTGCTCGACATCGTCGGCGTGGTGTGAGGCCCACGCGGTCCGCGACTCGGCGCGTCAGTAGTCGACGCGTTCGCCGGCCTCGACACGCGTGTCCAGGCGGTTCTCGAACGGCACCAGCGGGCACTCGTAGGCGTCGGAGTAGACGCAGAAGGGGTTGTACGCCGCGTTGAAGTCGAGGGTCCAGCGGCCGTCCTCGTGGTGGGCGTCCGATTCGAGGTCGAGGTAACGCCCGCCCCCGTACGTCGTCTCGCCGTTGGTCGCGTCCTTGAACGGCACCCAGAGGCGGTCGTCGGTCGGGTCGGCCTTGTACGCCGTCAGCGTCCGCTCCTCGCCGTGGAGGTCGAAGCGGAACTCGCCCCACCGAAGGTACTCGCGTTCGCCGTCCGTCGTCGTCGCGACGGTCAGCGTCTCGTGGTCGTCGAACTCCGCGAGCGGGAGTTCGAAGCGGTAGGCGGCGTCGGGGTCGTAGTACGACAGGCCGTCGAAGTCGTCGCGTTCGGTCTGCGGAATCGGCGAGTGAGGGTGTTCGCCGAAGTACTCGTCTTTCCGGGCACGCTGCTGGGACAGGTTCTCGCGCCAAGTGTGCTCGCTCATGGGTGCGTCGTACGCCGAGCACCCGGAAACCGCTGACGGGGAGTGTACCGACGACGCAGAACCGCGGCAGTCCTCCACGTGCCGGGACCGACCGACGGTGGCCGCGACACCCGCGGCGCGTAGCTATTTGTGACCCCTCCCCATTGTGAGGGCTGTCATGGATTTCGGGTTAGACGACAAGACGGCGCTCGTCACGGGCGGCGGCGGGCGCATCGGCAGCGAGGACTGTGAAGTGCTGGGCGCGGAGGGGGCGACGGTCGTCGCCCTCGACGTGAAGCTGGAGGCGGCCCAGACCGCCATCGACACGGTCGAAGAGCAGGGTGGCGAGGGGTTCGCCGTCGAGTGCGACCTCACCGACCGCGAGGACGTGGCGGCGACCGTCGAGGCCATCCGCGAGGAGACGGGCGGAGTGGACGTGCTGGTGAACAACGCGGGGATGGTCGACGCCCGTTCGCGGATGCAGGACTACGACGACGACGTCTGGGACCGCGACGTCGCTATCAACCTCACCGGGACGTACAACGTCACCCGGCAGGTGTTTCCCGGGATGTGCGACCGCGGCTGGGGCCGGGTCATCAACATGTCCTCGATGGCGGGGTGGCAGGGCGGGTTCGGCCAGGCGTCGTACTCCGCGACGAAAGCCGCCCTCATCGGCTTCGGCAAGACCCTCGCGCTGGAGGGCGCACAGAAGGGTGTCACCTCGAACGTCATCGCGCCCAACATCGTCGTCGAGCAGTTCGCCGACATGAGCATCGAGGAACTCGAACAGTTCGACGAGCACTTCGCCCGTATCGCGAAAGCCACCCCGATGCGGAAACTCGGCCGCGAACGCGACGTGGCGAACATGGTCGCGTACCTCGCCAGCGAGCAGTCGAGCTACGTCACCGGCCAGGTCGTCGGCGTCACCGGTGGTATCGACCTGTTCAGCTTCTGAGCCGCGACCGCTGAACGACTCGAGACTTCGTCACGGACTCGACTCAGGCGGGAGCGCTCCCCCACACGAGGTCGCCCTCCGGTGCGAGGACGACGACACCGACCGGCGTCTCCGGCCCACCGTCGGCGGTGACGGCCCACCGCGTCGAGAACGTCGCGACGGTGTCCTCGACGATGGCGACGTCGTACGCGTCGGCGTCGGCCACGCGGAGGCCGGTCGTCGTCGCGCCGGCGGCCGGGTCGAGACGGTACTGGTACGTCGCCGACCCGTTGGTCCGCTCGCCCGCCGGCGTGACGGTGACGCCGAGCGAGCGTGAGGTGGCGTCGAAGTTGTAGAGTCGGAGTCGGAGCGCCGTCTCGCCGCCGTCGTCGAGCGTCGAGACCTGCTCGATGCGGGCGTCCCCGCTCGTGTTCACGCGGTAGGCTGTCGTGGTCGAGACGCTCTCGACGACCCCTCCGGTCGTGACTGTGCCGGCGCAGTCGACGAGGGCGTACCCGGCGTCGCCCGCGAACCCGAGCGTCGTCGCCGTGCACGCGACGCTGCTCGCGGTCGCGCCGTCGGCGACCGCCGTCCGGTAGCTTCGGTGACTCTCGCTCGCGTTCGCGTAGGCGGCGACCGACGCGGCGGTCACTCGGTCGGGGTAGCCCGGCATCGGCGGGACGGCGAGGCCGTCGGCCGCCGTAGTCGGTGTCGGCGTCTCGACGGGACCGGTGCTCCCGAGACACCCCGTAGAGAGGACCAACAGCACGACGAGCAGCGAGTGACGGGAACGCACGGGGACGATGGGTCAGCAGAAAGTATAAGCGTGTTTGTAACTCGTGGCAGCGAGGAGACCGTTCCGCGCCCGTCGGGAGAACGCGACGGTTTTGGTACCGGACGACGAGACTCCGACGTGTCACGTCTCCGTGCGGTCGGGTTGTTCGTCGGGTTGGCGTCGCTGTGGGGACTGTCGTTCCCCGCCATCAGCGTCGGCCTGAACTCGCTCGACCCGTTGTTGTTCGCCGCCATCCGCTACGACATCGCGGCGGCCCTCCTGTTGACGCTCGCGCTGGTGACGCTCGGTCCCGAGCGCTGGATTCCCCAGACGCGCGACGACGTCGCCGCCATCGTCTCGGGGGGACTGTTCCTCGTCGCGGGCAACAGCATGCTGTTCGTCGCCCAGCAGACCGTCGCCAGCGGCGTGGCGGCCATCCTCTACAGCCTCATCCCGCTGCTCACGACCGGGTTCGCGTTCGTCGTGCTCCGCGAGCGGATGGGGGCCGTCCAACTGCTGGGCATCGCCGTCGGCCTCGTCGGCGTCGCCATCGTCGCGCGACCCGACCCGAACGCGCTGTTGAGCGCCGACGTGGTCGCGAAGGGGTTCGTCGTCGTCGCGGCGGCGAGCGTCGCCCTCGGCGGCGTCCTCGTCCAGCGGTTCGGCCCGACGCTCCACGACGTCGGGTTCACCGGGTGGGCGATGGGGGCGGGGGCGCTCGTCCTCCACGCCGGGAGCCTCGCGACGGGAGAGACCGTTCCCACGACGCTCCCCGACCAGGAGGTGCTGCTCGCGGTGGGCTACCTCAGCGTACTGGCGACGGCGCTCGCGTTCGTCCTCTACTTCACGCTGCTCGGTGACTACGGGCCGCTGCGGACGAACCTCGTCTCGTACCTCGTGCCCGTCGTCGCCACCGTCGCGGGCGTCGTCCTGCTCGACGAGCGCATCACCGCGCTCACCCTGCTCGGCTTCCTCGTCATCTTCGCCGGGTTCCTCCTCGTCCAGTCCGACACCATCCGGGCGCTCGCTCGCGAACGGGCGACCGGCGGCGAGGCGTAGTTCCGGCCGGCCGACCCGCGGGTGGCCCGTGTCCACACACCGCTTATGTGTCGGCGCGACGACCGCTCGCCATGGCTCCATCAGACCCCTACGGACAGGACCGACAGCGCGACATCTACGCGATGGGGATGCTCGCCGACCAGTCGCCGTCGCTCCCGGTGCGCTACGAGGACGTAGAACGCGTCGCGCTCGACGCGATGGAGGACCGCGCGGCGAACTACCTCGCGGGCGGGGCCGGCGGCGAACGGACGATGCGCGAGAACGTCGACGCGTTCGCGAACTGGAAACTGCTCCCCCGGATGCTACGCGACGTGAGCGAACGCGACCTCTCGGTCGAGATTCTGGGCGACACCTGGGACGTGCCGTTCTGTCTCGCGCCCGTCGGTATCCAGACCATCATGCACGAGGACGGCGAACTCGCGTCGGCGAGAGCCGCCAACGACCTCGGCGTCCCGATGGTGCTCAGTTCGGTCGCCTCCTACACGATGGAGGAGGTGGCCGAGGAACTCGGCGACACCACGAAGTGGTTCCAGTTGTACGCCTCCGGCGACCCCGCCATCACCCAGAGCTTCGTCGAACGGGCCGAAGAAGCGGGCTTCGACGCCATCGTCCTCACCGCCGACGTGCCCATCCTCGGCTGGCGCGAGCGCGACCTGCAGAGCGGCTACCTCCCACAGCTCGACGGCGAGGGGATGGCGAACTACTTCGCGGACCCCGTGTTCCGCGAGCGCCTCGACGTCACTCCCGAGGAGAACCCCGACATGGCGATGCAGGAGTTCCTCGACGTGTTCGGCGACCCGTCGATGGACTGGGACGACTTCGAGGACCTCGTCGCGACCACCGACCTCCCGGTCGTGGTCAAGGGCATCCTCCACCCCGAGGACGCAGAAGAGGCCATCCGCCGCGGGGCTGCTGCCATCTCGGTGTCGAACCACGGCGGCCGGCAGGTCGACAACGCCGTCGGCGCGCTCGACGCACTCCCGGCGGTCGTCGAGGCGACGATGGGCCGCGTCCCGGTCACCTTCGACTCCGGGGTTCGACGCGGCGCGGACGTACTGACGGCGCTCGCGCTCGGCGCGGACGCGGTGATGGTCGGTCGGCCCTACGTCTGTGGGCTGGCTATCGACGGCCGCGACGGCGTCCGGGAGGTGCTCTCGAACCTGCGCGCGGACGTCGACATCACGCTCTCGAACCTCGGGCAGACGAGCGTGCGGGACCTCGACGAGTCGGTGCTGGTCCCCGCAGAGGAGTAGGCCCACGAGCGCGGACAAGGACCGCCCTCGCGCCCGCTCAGAGCTTCTCGGGGGCCAGTTCTTCGAGCGTCTGGTCGGCGCGCGCCTCGGCGCCGTTCGGGATGACGACGAGCGGCCGGTCGATGGCGTCGATGGCCGCGACGTCGCGCAACTGCTGGCGGGCCTCCTCGGGCGTGCCCGCGACGCCGAGCGTCGCGACCATCTCGTCGGTGACGGCCGCCGCGGCGTCGGGGCGGTCGCCCGCCCGCCACTTCTCGGCCACCTCGTCGGCCCCCTCGGGGAACCGCTGGGCGACGGCCTTCCGGTAGCCCTCGCCGTTGCCGACGTAGTACGCGACGTGTTCGCGGAGGTGCTGGCGGGCGGTGTCGGCGTCGTCGGCGACACAGCAGGGGACGTACGGCGCGACGGTGATGTCGTCGGGGTCGCGGCCCGCCTCCTCGGCGTGCTCGGCGATGTAGTCGAAGGCGTCGCCGAGGTCCGGGAACGGCACGTTGTGGGGTATCCAGCCGTCACAGAGGCGGGCGACGACCCGGCGGTTGGCCGGGCCGAGCGCCGCGTGGTAGATGGGGACGTCCTGTCCGAGCGCCGGGAAGTCCGCCACCTCGAACGTCTCGCCGTCGTACTCGACGCGGCCGCTCCCGCTCAGGAACTCCTTGGTGAGTTCGATGGTCTCGTGGGCGCGCCGGACGGGGTTCGGGTCGTCCCACGTCATCCCGTGGAGGTCTTCGATGGCCTTCTGCGTCGAGGTGCCGACGCCGAGCGTGAACCGGCCGTCGGAGAGGCGGTCGACGCTCGCGGCCGTCATGGCGAGGACCGCGGGCGACCGGGAGTAGACGTTGAGGATGGCCGTCCCGAGGTCGATACTCGTGGTGTTCGCCGCGATGTCGGTGACGCGGACGACGCCCGACTCGTACCACAGTTCGTTCGTCCACGCCGAGTCGTAACCCAACTGCTCGGCGCGCACCGCGAACCCGGTCGGGTCCTCCAGCGACGGGGAGACGAGGATACCGACGCGGTCGAGGGTCGACCCCTCGTCCTGCGAGTCGTCCGCGGAGTCGGCGCTCATCGGACCACCCCCATCTCGCGGAGGTCGGCGAGGTCGGCGGCGTCGTACCCCACCGCGCCGAGGAGAGCGTCGGTGTGCTCGCCGTGGCCGGGCGCGGACTCGTCGGTCTCCGGGCGGTCACACACCGCGGGGAAGCCGAGGCGGGGGCGGGCGTCCTCGGAGTCGACGACGACACGCTCGCGGAAGCTCTCGTCGTCGACGGCCTCGCCGATGGTGAGCACGGGTTCGACGGTCGTCTGCGGGCCGAGGTCGGCCCACTCGTCGCGAGTTCGCTCGGCGAAGATACCCTCGAGTTCCTCGCGGAGTGCGGCGCGCTCGGCCCCGTCGTCGGTCATGTGGTACTTCACGAGGTCCTCGCGGTCGACCGCCTCGCAGAACGCCGCCCAGAACTGCGGTTCGAGCGCCGCGAGCGTGACGTAGCCGTCGGCGGCCTCGTAGACGTCGTACCACGGGTACGCCCCCGTCAGCGCGGTCTCGCCGGGGCGAGGCCCGGCCTCCCCGCCGACCGCACCGTCGAACGCTTCGGCGGCGTGGGCCTGCCCGAACGTGAGCGCGACGTCGGCCATCGAGACGTCGACGTAGCTCCCGCCGTTGCCGAACTCGCGTGAGAGCAGACCCGAGGCGACCGCGAACGCGGTGAACAGGCCGCCGCCGAGGTCGCCGACCTGGTAGCCCGGGACCCGAGGAGTCTCGTCCTCGTCCTCGCGGGTCAGGTCGAGCAGTCCGGCGCGACCGACGTAGTTGAGGTCGTGGCCCGCGCGGTCCGCGAGCGGCCCGGTCTGGCCGTAGCCGGTCAGCGAGACGTAGACGAGAGCTTCGTTGTGCTCACGGAGCGTCTCGTAGTCGACGCCGAGGCGCTCGACGACGCCGGGGCGGAACGACTCGACGACGACGTCGGCGGCCTCGACGAGCGCGTAGAACGCCTCGCGGCCGGCGTCGCGTTTGAGGTCGAGTGCGACGCTGCGCTTTCCGCGGTTGACGCCGTCGAACACCGCCCCGACGCCGTCGACCATCGGCGGCATGTGGCGGGCGTAGTCGCCGGCCTCGGTGTCCTCGACCTTCACCACGTCCGCGCCGAGGTCAGCGAGCAGTTGCGTCGCGTACGGCCCCGGCAACAGACGGGTGAGGTCGAGCACTCGTACGTCAGTGAGTTGCATACCGCCGCGTGGTGGGGGTGAGGCATAAACGTCGGTGCCGGCGTTCCCACGCGACCACACGGCCTCCGTGCGGCCGGTGTGAGCCACCGGAGACCGAATCCGTCCCCCGAACGCATATGACCGAGTGCGTGTCATCTGTTGTCATCGACCATGATGGACGTTCAGCTGACCCTCGACCAGTTGCTCGCGCGGGCCGTCGACCTGTTTCCCGAGCGCGAGATCGTGACGAAGACGCCCGGCGGTGACCTGCACCGGTACACCTACGCCGAGATGGCCAGCCGGGTCGCGCAACTGGCCCACGCGCTCGACGACCTCGGTCTCGAAGCGGGCGACCGCGTGGCGACGGTGGCGGCGAACAACTACCGCCACCTCGAACTGTACTTCGCGCCGGCGTGTTCGGGCCGCTCGATGCACATGTGCAACATGCGCCTGCCCGACGACCACTTCCAGTACATCGTCGCGGACGCCGACGACCGGGTGCTGTTCGTCGACCCGGCGTTCGTCGAGACGGTGGAGGCGAACGCCGACGAACTCGACAGCGTCGAGCAGTACGTCGTGCTGGCCGACGAGGTGCCCGAGACCTCGCTGGAGCCGGTCGTCGCCTACGAGGACCTGCTCGACGGCCACCCGACGAGCTACGACTGGCCGGACCTCGACGAGGAGGCCGAGTGCGGGATGTGCTACACCTCGGGAACCACTGGAAAACCGAAGGGCGTCGCCTACAGCCACCGCGGCATCTACCTCCACAGCCTCATGTCGGGGCACACCGACGCAAACGGTATCGGCGAGTCCGACGTGGTGTTACCGGTCGTCCCGATGTTCCACGCCAACGGCTGGGGCATCCCCTACGCGGCGACGTTCGTGGGCGCGAAACAGGTGTTGCCGGGCGTCCACACCGACCCCGGCTCCGTCGCGGATCTCATCGACGCCGAGGGGGTGACGATGTCCGCTGCCGTCCCGACGATCTGGCTGGAGATGGCGAACTACCTCGACGAGAATCCCGACGTCGACATCTCGAACATCGACCGACTGACCGTCGGGGGGAGCGCGCCACCGGAGTCGCTCATCCGTCGGTACGACGAGGAGTTCGACGCCCCCATCCTCCAGGGGTGGGGGATGACCGAGACGTCGCCACTGGGGACGCTGAGCGTCCTCCGCGAGGAACTCCGGGACGCCGACCCCGAGACGCAGTATCGCTACCGCGCGAAGGCCGGCATGCCCGTGCCGGGCGTCCAGATTCGCGTCCGCGACGAGGACGGCGGCGAGGTCCCTCGTGACGGCGAGACGATGGGCGAACTCCAGATTCGTGCCCCGTGGGTCGTCGACGAGTACCACCAGCGTCCCGAGGCGAACCGCGAGTCGTTCACCGCCGACGGGTTCCTCCGAACGGGCGACATCGCCACGATGGACGAGCAGGGGTACGTCGACGTCGTCGACCGCACGAAGGACGTCATCAAGTCCGGCGGGGAGTGGATATCGAGCGTCGACCTGGAGAACGAGTTGATGGCTCACGAGAGCGTCGCCGAGGCGACGGTCATCGCCATCGACCACGAGAAGTGGCAGGAGCGTCCGATGGCGTGTCTCGTCGTTCGGGAGGGCCACGAGGTGTCGAGCGAGGACCTCAACGACCACCTCGCGGAACGGTTCCCGAGTTGGTGGCTCCCGGACGCCTACGAGATTCGCGAGGCCATCCCGCGGACCTCCACCGGGAAGTTCGACAAGATGGCGCTCCGGCAGGAGTACGACGACGTCCGCCTCGGGCCGGAGTGACGGCCTCGCGCTCGTCACTCCCGACCTCGACGTGCCCCGATTCGGCACCCCACCACCACGCCGAGGCAAGCCCAAAGACGGTACTGTCTCGTCGTGTTGAACGTCGTATGTCGCTGAGGTCCGAACCGTTCGACCCCGACGCGGCCCTCGACCGCTTCCAGAGCGCGTGGTCCGCCGAGACCAGCACGCGGTACTCGCCGGCGACCCCAGCTCGCGGGCAGTGTGGCGTCACCGCCCTCGTCGTCCAGTTGATACACGGCGGGACCATCGAACAGACCGTCGTCGGCGACGAGGCGCACTTCTACAACCGCATCGACGGCGAGCGCTACGACCTCACCGCCGGTCAGTTCGACGACGCACCCGAGTACCGCGACGTCCCCGTCACGCGGGAGGCGGCACTGACCGACACCACGACCGAACAGTACGCGACGCTCCTCCGGCGCTACCGAGCGCTTCTCGACTGAGATTCGTCCGAGGGGCCGGCCGTCGGACCCAGCGGTTAAGCCGGTTCGTGTGCAGGGTCCGACATGGCAACACAGGACACGCCCACCGACGGCGTCTCGTTCGCGGAACCCGAGGAGTGGCGACTGATTCGCACCTCGCTCGACGAGTTCGTCGAACGCGAGGTCGAACCCCTCGAAGAGGAACTGGGTGAGACGTGGTCGAACCCACGGCTGCGCCACGACGCCGACGGCCGCTGGGTCGACGAGGCCATCGAGGCCGTCGAGACCGTTCGCCAGAAGAGCGCCGAGGCGGGCTTCTACGCGATGAACATCGCCGAGGAGTACGGCGGCGAGGGCGTCTCGAACGTGACGTGGTATCGCGCGAAGCGCCACGTCGCCAGCCACGGGACGGGGCTGGTCTCGCACGTGCTCGCCGGTCCGGAGGGGCCGAAACCGTTGCTCGCGAACGCCGAAGGCGAGCAGGTCGAGCGGTATCTCGAACCGGTCGTCCGCGGCGAACGGTCGACGGGGTTCGGCCAGACCGAACCCGGAGCGGGGTCGGACTCGCCGAACATGCAGACTCGCGCGGAGAGAGACGGCGACGAGTGGGTGTTGAACGGGACGAAACAGTGGATCACGAACGCCCCCTACGCCGACTTCCTGCAGGTGTTCGCCCGGACGACGCCCCAGGAGGAGGCGGGCCGCTACGGCGGCATCACCTGCTTCCTCGTCGAACGCGACGAGTACGAGGTGGGCAGCCTGAACAACGCCGTCGGCTCGGTCGGGATGCAGTCGGAGGTCCACTTCGACGACGTCCGACTGGGCGAAGAGCGCGTGCTCGGGACCGTCGACGGCGCGTTCTACGAGGCGATGGGGTTCCTCTCGCTCGGACGGATGGAACTCGGTGCGGAGGCGGTGGGACACGCCGACCACCTGCTCGACCTGGGCACCGAGTACGCCAACAGTCGCGAGGCGTTCGGTCGCTCCATCGGGACGTTCCAGGGTATCTCGCACAAACTCGCCGACGGTCGGGCGACCGTCGACGCCGCCGACGCGCTCGGCCTCCGCCTCGCCTGGAAGATGGACGCCGGCGAACAGGCTATCCGGGACGCCTCCTCGTTCAAGTACGTCGCGACGAACGCCTACTTCGACGTCGCAGACGACGTGGTCCAGGTCCACGGCGGGAACGGCCTCTCGGAGGACAACCCGTTCATGGACCACCTCCAGCTGGCGCGTCTGCTCCGCATCGTCGAGGGAACCGACGAGATTCAGCTCAACACCGTCGCGAAGCAGATGGGCGTCGAGTAACCGAGCGACGACCCGAAACAGCTTCCTGGGTCGGTCCACCGCGTCACCCATGGACGACGCGGACCGACCGACGGAACCGGGAGAGTCCGGTGAACCGAGCGAGGCTCCCTCCGAGGAGACACTGACCGAGGAGACACCGGAGCGCATCGAGCCAGCGGCGAACGCGCTCGCGCCCGAGGCCCTCCAGTACCCCACGTTCGAGTTCGACGACGGCGAGGTCGGCGAGTACGGCGGCTTCGACATCTCGCAGGCGGCCGACCGGGACCGCGTGAGCGCGTGGCTCCGCGACCTCGCCGGCGGCCTGTCGAGTCACGACGTGGCCGTCGAGACGCCCGACGGGCACGTCCGCTTCGGTGTCGGGCCGAAGGCCGTCGAGATGTCCTTCGACCCCGACGAGGACTGCCGTGGCGACCTCGAAGTGACGTTCCGGTTCAGCGCGAAGGCGATGTTCGTCGCCGACGACCCCGACGCGGCCGCGGCCGGCGCTCGGGGTGGTCGGGGGTTCGTCCCCATCGAGGCGCTGACGACCGACCGCGAGACGTTCCACTGCTACAACTGGATTCGAGACCCGACCGACCCGTGACCCGAGTTCTGTCGGAGAACCGATTGCTCTAGACCCACTACAGCGCCACTTACGGGTAGCGATAGGGAGATATACTCGGAAAGCCATTAGATGCTTGTTATGTCGATTCCAGTACTCAACACTGCAGAGCGCGGCATCCGTCGGGCGGTCACCCGGAACGGGCTCGCGTTCATGGGCATCCTGTTCGTCATCGGTCTCCTGAGCGCGCTGCTCGACGTCGGTATCGCGAGCCTCGTGACGTTCGACCCTGCGGACCCGACCTCGATAGAGGTCGCCGCCCCGGCGTTCGGGCTGGGGGTGCTGTCGTTCCTCCTCGGGGTGCTCAGTCTCGTCGTCATCATCGCGGCGACGCGCGTGTTCGTGAGTGACGACACCGAGACCGTCCCCCGCGAGGCGTTCACCCGACGGATGGGCTGGGCGTGGCTCAACGTGTTCGTCGGAACCATCGTGTACGCGTTCGTCGTCGCGCTGGGGTTCGTCGCGTTCGTGATTCCCGGGTTCTTCCTGCTCGTGGCGCTCGCGTTCTGGACCGTGTTCGTCGCAGTCGAGGACGAGAACCTGTTGACCGCGATGCGCCGGAGCTGGGGGTTGACCCGCGGGAACCGCCTCAGCCTGTTCGCACTGGGCGTCGTCGCCGTGCTCGTCAGCATCGGCGTGGGCATCGCGTTCGGCCTCGTCAGCATCGTCGGCGGGCCGGTCGAACTCGTCCTCACGCAGGCGTCCTCGGCCATCACGACGGTCCTCGGCCTCGCCATCCTCACCACGGCCTACCGGACCCTGACCACCGAGGACGAGGAGCCTCCCGAGGCACCCACGGCCGACCCCGACGTGCCCGGCGCGGGTGCGAGCGGCGGCCTCTGAGCCGTCTCTCGTCCTCTTCTGCTGTTTTCGACGTTCCACTGTCGGACGTCGTCTCTCGTCCCCCGCTCGACGACGGCCGGTCCCCTCACTCCTCCAGACCGGCGACGGCGTCGGCGACCTCGTCGCGAGGGGCGGGCGATATCCAGTCGTCGGCCACCCAGCGATAGCGTACCTCGCGGTCGGCGTCGACGACGAACGTCGAGCGCATCGGCGTGGAGACACCGGCCATCCCGTGGCGCTCGGTCATCAGGTCGTAGGCCTCGCCGGCGACGGCGTCGGTGTCGGCGTAGAGGCGGAACGGACTGTCGAGGTACCGCAGAAACGCGTTCTGGGCGTAGGGGCCGTCACGGCTGACGCCGACGACGGGCACGTCGAACTCGTCCCACCCCGCCCGTTCGTAGCGCTTCCACCAGTTCTCGGCGATGGCCGAGAAGGAGTGCGCCGAGAACACGAGCACCGCACCGCCGGTGTCGGTCTCGGCACACACCTCGGCGAACGGGGTCGAACGGAACGTCTCGCCGTCACACAGCAGCGTCCGGAAGTCGGGGGCGACGTCGCCCACCTCGGGTGGCATGGACTCCCCTCGCTCGGCCGGGAGAAAAAACCCGGTGCGCGTGGGTTTTTGCTCCCGCGCTCCGTGGGTGGGGTATGAGCCTCACCCTGTACCGACTCGAGGGCTGTCCGTACTGCGAACTCGTCGTCGACCGTATGGAGGACCTCGACCTCGACTTCGAGAGCGTCTGGGTGGAGGGCCTCCACTCCAAGCGCGACGAGGTCAAACGCGTCTCCGGGCAGCGCGGCGTCCCAGTCCTCGTCGACGACTCGCGGGGGCTGACCATGGCCGAATCGGAAAAGATCGTCGAGTACCTCGACACCTCCTACGCCAACTGAGCGGCGCTCTCCACCAGATCTGGCCACCGAGGGGTGTTGTTTCAAATCGAGTGACACAGCTATTTACGTGCCTACTCGAAAGTCGGGATATGGCCCGGTGCCAAAACTGCAGTTCGTTCGTCACGGAGGCGTACGTTCGGGTGTTCGCGCCGGACGGCATGGAGTCCGTCCGCGTCTGCCCGAACTGTGAAGACAAGCTCCGCGACGGCGCGGAGATCCGCGAGGCGCGGTCCTCTCGCGGCAACTGATTACTCCTGGCGCGGCGTCGCCGCGCCGATTCGTCCGTCCCGAGCAGTTACTCGTCGAGGCTGTGCGGGTCCAGTCCGGGGTCCTCGACGGCGGGCGCACCGACGGCGAGGACGACACCGCGCTCGTCGCCGACGTTGCGATACCCGTGGCCGACCATCGGCCCCGCGCGGAAGAACGTCCCCGGACCGACCTCCCGAACCTCCTCCTCGCCCGACCGGCCGATCTTCACCGAGAACGTCCCCTCCATGACGTAGTACAGCTCCTCTTGTTCGCTGTGGGCGTGGTAGCCTATCTGTTCACCAGGCTCGATGTACCAGAGCTTGAGACGGGTGTTCTCCGCACCGAGCGCGTCGTCGATGGGGCGGATGTCGTGGTCGGGCGGAATCTCCTCGACGGTCGAGAGGTCGACGACGTCGACGTCGTCGGTGTGGACGATGCTGTAGTCCATGCGAGATGCTCACGCAACTCGTACGTATAACTCAACCGGCCAGTCGGTCGTCCTCGCCGGGGTGGCCACGTCACCCAACGACGCGCTTCGCCACAGGGGGGAGCACGTCGGTCACGTCCGCGCGGAGGTCGTACTCCGCGCGCTCGGACAGCGCGGTCCGGTCGAGGTTGACGATGGCGAGCGTCCCGCCGCGGGTGGCCGCGGTCCGGGGGAGTCCCGCCGCGGGTTCGACCGACAGCGAGGAGCCGACGGCGAGGAACACGTCCGCCTCGCGGGCGAGCGAGCGCGCCCGGAGCATCGCCGCCTCGGGCAACTGTTCGCCGAACAGCACCACGTCGGGTTTCAGCAGGCCGCCACAGTCACACGTCGGCGGGCGTTCGCCACCTCGGACGCGCTCGCGGACGGCTTCGGCGTCGCTGCGCTCCCCGCAGTCGACGCAGACGACCCGCGAGCCGTTGCCGTGGAGTTCGACCACCTCCTCGCTCCCGGCCGCGCGGTGCAGCCCGTCGACGTTCTGTGTGACGACGGCGTCGAGGTGGCCCGTCCGTTCGAGACGGGCGAGCGCGTCGTGGGCGGCGTTCGGCCCCGCGTCGGCGTACAGCTCCTCGGCGAGGTCGAGGCGGTCGGTCCAGAACCCCGCCGGGTCCGCCCGGAACCGCCGGACGTGGAAGTCCTCCATATCGTAGCGGTTCCAGAGGCCGCCCTCGCCGCGGAAGTCGGGGATGCCCGAGGCCGTCGAGACGCCCGCGCCGGTGAAAGCGACGACGGTGTCGGCGGCGCGAATCTCGGCAGCGAGCGAGTCGACGGTCCCTGACTCGTCGGTCATGGGTGGTCGTTGGGGCGTCCGAGAGAAAAGCTCGGCTACGCGTCCCGCGCCACCCAGTTGCCCGCCGACTCCGTCACGGCGAGCGTGAACTGCTGGGTCTCGCCGGTCCTGACGAGCGTCACCGACACCTCGTGGTCTCCCTCCGTCGGGCCACCCGGGTCGACGCCGTCGACCGAGTGCCGCTCGGCGAAGCGCTGGGACGCCCACTGCTGTACCGCCTCCTCGACCGTCTCGCCGGTTCCGGTTGCCATGACCCGTCCGATGTCACCCGAGGAGAAAAACACGATGGCCGTATCGAGCGGGGGCGGCGCGGTGGGACTGCTCAGGCCCCACCCGCAGGGCGCTCGCCCTCCTCGACGCGCGCACGACGACGCGTGACCTGTCCCGCGAGCAGCGCCAGGAGGGCCGCGAGCAGCGCGACGACGCCACCCGCCAGCAACAGTGGTCCGTAGCCCATCGTCGCCGCGAGGCCCGCGAACAGCACCGGTCCGGTGGCGCGGCCGAGGAACGTCGCGCTGTTGCGGACGCTGAGCGCGCCCGCTCGGTGCTCGGTCGTGACGAGGCCGCTCACGGCGGCGTCGATGGCCGGCATCGACAGGCCCAGCCCCGCCCCGAAGACGGCGGCACCCAGCGCGACGACGAGCACCGACGGCGCGGCCCACAGGACGAACAGGCCGGCCGCGAAACAGCCGAACCCGCCCGCGATGAGCAGTTCGTTCGTGGTCCGTTCGGCGAACCGACCGTTGAGCATCGACACCGGAATCGAGGCGAGTTCCGTCGAGAGCAGGACGACGCCGACGACGACCGGGAGGACGCCCTCGCTGGCGAGCAAGAACGGGACGGCCGTCACGATGGAGCCGAACAACAGCAGTTCGAGACCGAACGCCGCCCCGTACAGCGCGACGGCGTCGACGACCGGCAGCGACGAGAGCGCGTCGCGGACGTACGCGAGCCCACGTGCCCCGTCGACCACTGCGGACTCCTCCAGCGTGACCCACGCGAGGAGCGCCATCGGCAGTGCGACGAGGTAGAGCACGAACGGCGCGTTCCACGACAGCGCGACGAGCGCACCACCGACGACGGGGAACACCGCCGCACCGAGCGAGAGGACGGCGATGTTCGCCCCGAGGACTGCGTTGCGCTGGGCCCCCTCGTAGGCGTCGGCGATGAGCGTCACCGTCGTGACGAAGATACCCGCCGCGGCCGTCCCCTGGACGATTCGGAGGCCGACGACGACGTCGAAGGTGGGAGCGACGGCGATAGCACCGCCGGTGACGCCGAAGAGGACCAGACTCCCGACGAGAACGCGCCGACGGCCGATGCGGTCGGTGAGCGCGCCGATGAAGGGCGACAGCAGGATGCCCGTCAGGAAGTACGCCGAGACGAGCAGGCTCGCCTGGGCGTCGCCGACGCCGAAGGCGTCTCTGACGACCGGGAGCGCGGGGCTGATGAGCGGCACGCCCAGCGGCGCGAGGAACGTACTCGCCAGTACGACCCGGACCATCGGCGAGTCCCACGGGATGCGGGCGGTCCGTTCGGCGACGGTCGAACTCATCGCGGCATCCCCGGTTCGCGGCGTCGGTCCCGCGTCTCTGGCGCGCCGGGGTCAAGCCGGTAGAACTGGAAGAAGTCGCTCTCGATGGGGAGCACCTCGACCTCGTCGACTCCCGCCGCGGCGGCGTACTCGCGGAACGTGTCCGCGCGCATCACCGTCCCCGTCGCCGTGGAGTGGTCGTCCTCGCGACCCACCGGGAGACAGTGGACGATGGACCAACCGTACATCATCGCTTCGACGTCCGTCGGGTCGCCGAACGTCTCGCCGACACGTTCGTCGACGACGAGGAGGGTACCGTCCTCGCCCGCGAGGTCGGCCATCGTCGCCAGCGCGCCGACCGGGTCGGCCATGTCGTGGACGCACTCGAACGCCGTCACGAGGTCGTAGTCGCCGTCGAGCGCGTCGCTCGCGTCGGCGTGGTGGACGGAGATACGGTCGTCCAGCCCCGCCTCGCGGACGTTCTCGCGGGCCATCTCGACCGACGCCGCGTCGAGGTCGTAGCCGTCGACCCGAATCTCGGGGTACGCCCGGGCCATCCCGATGCACGACCACGCACCGCCACAGCCGACGTCCGCGACGCGTGCGGGTTCGGGGTCGGTCGAGCGCAGTCGCTCGTCGACGTCCGGGAGAGCCGGGAGCCACTCCTCGCCCAGCAGCGTGAGGAACGCCGGCCGATTGATACGCGACTGCCCCTCGCGCAACGGCCGACCGTACGCCTCGAACGGGACGCCCGCGCCCGTCCGGTAGGCGTCGAGGATGGCTTCGCGCGGTGCCATCGCTCCGACGACGAGTTGCCCGAACGGGGCGACGAACGAAAGGCTCTCCTCGTCGACGAGCGCCTCGATGTACGCCGACGGGAGTTCGTAGTGCCGCTCGTCGGCGTCGTCGGTGTCGTCGGTCCACTCGGTTCGGAGTACACCGGTCGTCACCTGCTGTTCGCACCACTCCCGGGTGTAGCGCTCGTCGGTCCCCGTCCGCGCCGCGAGGTCGGCGACGGTCAGCGGGCCGTCGGCGAGCGCGCGATAGTACCCGAGTTCGTCGCCGAGGTAGACGCCGTAGAGGTCCAGTGCCCCGACGGCGGCCTCGTACAGTCGCTCCGCGAACGCGTCGGTGGCCGTCTCGTCAGTGGTCGCCATGAGCGCTCGTAAGCGACCTCTCAGGTTGTAGTCACCTACCGTGCGGACGGTCGCGGGCGGTTCGAGCGTCCCCAGCGTGAGACGACTCTCTCCGCGTGAGACCGGTATCGAGCCGTGAGATAGGGTTATCCGCACGCTCGCACAACGACTCACACGGAGGGGTGGCCCGAGCGGTCGGGCTACCACACGCATGACATCCCGACTGTTCGACGAGTTCTTCGAGGAGGTGGTGGCGCGGCGGAACATCGGTTATCGACTGGCCGAGCGCGGCGAGCGCCTCTCGACCGACGACCTGGTCGAGGTGGTCCGCCACGGGCCGATTCTCGAAGCTCTGGTCCTCGACGGCCCCCTCGACCACCGCGACATCGAGGCCCGACTGGACGTCTCGCGGGCGACGAGCCACCGGTTCACCCGCTGGCTCGACGAGGAGGGCTACCTCCGGCGCGTGGCGGGCGGGTTCGAACTCACGGGTCCCGGCCAGGTCGTCGCCGAGGAGGTGCTCAGGCTGGAGTACAACGTCTCGGCCGCCCACCGCCTCGCGCCGTTGCTCGAACACGTCTGTGCGGACCACCAGGAGTTCGTCGTCGAACCGTTCGCGGAGGCGACCGTCACCGTCGCCGACCCCGGCGACCCGTTCCGGCCGATGCGGCGCATCCTCGACCTCGTCGCCGACTCGACGACGCTCCGGGGGTTCAATGCGACGGCGATGGTCCCGCCGGGCGTCCCGGAGTTCTACGACCGCCTGTTCGACGCGAACGCCGAACTCGTCGGTCTGCCCGCGTCCATCGACACGCTGGCGGCGGCGTACCCCGACCGTATCGACGACCTGCGCGACTCGGGCCGACTCGCGCTGTACGCTCGCGACGCGCTCCCGTACGGGCTTCTCGTCCTCGACGACTGCGTCGGCATCGGCGGGTACGACGAGGACACGGGCACGCTCCGCGTGTTCGTCGACTCCGAGGACCGCACCGCTCGGGAGTGGGCCGAGCGGGCCTTCGAGGCGTACAAGAGCGACTCGACGCCGCTCGACGACCGCTCGACGTCGCCGACCGAACTGGACCTCGACACCGTCGGGTGAGCGCGGTCGCTCCGTCGGTCCTCCCCGCCGGTCGTGTCGCTGACGGCAGTTCCCACCACCGGCCCGGCACCGATACCCCCCACCGTTTGCGTGCATGGCCCGGCTTTTTACTCGTCTCGCGAGTGGCGTCCGTATGGACCACCTGCCACGACCCGGCCTCGGCACGTCGGGCTACGACGGCCACGACGAGTGCGTCGAGAGCGTGCAGACCGCCCTCGACGTCGGCTACCGACACGTCGACACCGCCCAGATGTACGACACCGAGGCGGCAGTCGGCGAGGCGCTCGACGCCAGCGACGTCGCCCGCGAGGAGGTGTTCGTCGCGACGAAGGTGCTCCCCGAGAACCTCGGCCACGACGACGTGCTGGAGACCGCTCGCGAGAGCGCCGACCGACTCGGCGTCGACACCATAGACCTGCTGTACGTCCACTGGCCGACGAAGGCCTACGAGGCCGAGGAGACCCTCCCCGCGTTCGACCAGTTGGTCGACGAGGGTCTCGTCGAGCAGGTCGGTCTCTCGAACTTCACGCCCGACCTGCTCGACGAAGCGCGCGACGTGCTGGACGCGCCCATCTTCGCCCACCAGGTCGAGTGTCACCCTCTCCTCCCCCAAGAGGAACTGCGCGAGTACGCTCGCGACGACGACCACTGGCTGGTCGCGTACGGGCCGTTCGCTCGCGGTGCGGTCACCGACGACGAGACCGTCGTCGCCGTCGCCGAGGAACACGACGTGAGCGTCTACGAACTCCTGCTGGCGTGGTCGCTCTCGAAAGAGCAGGTCGTCCCCATCCCGAAGGCGACCGGTGAGGACCACCTGCGCGCGAACTTCGAGGCGAAGGACCTCGACCTCCCGCAGTCGGCGCTCGGCCGACTGGACGCCATCGACGAGCGGACTCGACGGTTCGACCCCGACCGCGCCCCCTGGAACTGACGCCGCGTGGACGCGTTCGGAGTCGAACCCCGCCGACCGCGCCGGAAGCTATTCGTCGTTCGGTTCCGACTCGTGTGCTAATGAGCGACGGGGAGTACTTCGACCGAATCGTCGACGTGGACCGCCTCGCCGAGTTCCTCGAAGGAGAACTCGGTTCGGCCGAGGAGTACCACGTCGAACACCACCAGGAGGGCCACTCCAACGAGACGCTGTTCGTCACCTGGGGCGCTCGCGACCTCGTGATTCGCCGGCCGCCGCCGGGCGAGATCGCCGACAACGCCCACGACGTGCTCCGGGAGTACGAGGTGATGAACGCGCTCCAGCACACCGGCATCCCCCTCCCGACGACGGTGGCCGCCAGCGAGGACCACGACATCATCGGGAGCGACTTCTACGTCATGGACCGTGTCGACGGCGACGTCCTCCGCGAGGGCATCCCCGAGCGCTTCGAGACCCCCGAGGCGAAGGCGGCTATCGGCCGTGAACTCGTCGACGGCCTCGTCGAGATTCACGACGTCGACTACGAAGCGGCCGGCCTGGAGGAGTTCGGCTACCCGCCGGGGTTCACCCAGCGGCAGGTCGACACCTGGACCAAGCAGTTGATGTGGGCGTTCGAGGTCACCGTCGAGGAGCGGGAGGTGCCGAAGCTGTACGACGTGATGGAGTGGCTCTCGGACAACGTCCCCGAGGAGACTCCCAGCACGCTCGTCCACGGCGACTACAAACTGGACAACGTGATGTACGGGCCGAGCGACGACCCGGACCTCGTCGCCGTCTTCGACTGGGAGATGAGCACGCTCGGCGACCCGTTCACCGACCTCGGGTGGATGCTGTCGTACTGGCGCGACGCGAAAGACCCCGACCCGTCGGTCCCGGAACTCACGGCGCAGTTCATGGAGGGCGAGGAGTACCTCACCCGCGAGGACCTCGTCGCACGCTACGAGGAACGCACCGGCTTCGAGTTCGAGCACGAGCGGTTCTACCGAGCGCTCGCGGTGTACAAACTCGCCGGCCTCGGCGAGATGTTCTTCCGGCGGTTCCTGGAGGGCAACTCCGACGACCCGATGTACCCGACGATGCGCGAACGCGTCCCGGCGCTCGCCGACCGCGCGACGCGCATCATCGAGGGCGACGAACCGCTCTGAGGGTCCAGACGGTTCTCCCGACGACTCAGCGCAGGAAGCCGGCGACGGTGAACAGCGCACCGACCAGCACCAGCACGACGCCGAGCGCCCGGTGACCGTGGACCTTCCACTCGGCGGGGGCGACGGGTCCGTCTCGGGCACTGCCGACGGCGTCCAGTCGTTCTTCGAACCGCGCGACGGTCTCGGCGTTGGTCGCCAGCGCGAGTCCCGCGAGACCCGCGAGCGAACCGAACACGACGGTGGAGGGTTCGACCATACCGCCCGTTCGTCCGGACGGCCCTAAGCGTTCGGTCGACGGGAGACGAAACCGACGGCGGAGACGCCGACCACGCCACTGAAGGCACTCGGATGCAGAGGAGTGCCATGGTCGCGGTCCCCGGGACGGAGACGCTCCACACGCTCGGTCTCCTCGGCGCGATGCTGGCGTCGCTGGCCGTCGTCCACGCCCTCTCGGAGGGCGGGGTCGGCGCGACGCTCCGACGCCGACTCCTGCTGGGCGTCCCCTGGGGGACGCTGCTGGTCACCGGGTTCGTGCTGGCGGTGTACTTCGTCGTCCAGGGTGGGTGGGAGCGCCCGAACGCCCCGATGGTCATCCCGTTCCGCGCGTGGTCGTACTTCTATCCGCAAGGCATCCTCACCGCTCCGTTCTCTCACGCCAGCCTGGGCCACCTGACGGGGAACCTGTTCGCGACGCTCACGCTGGCCTCCGTCGCGGAGTACGCGTGGGGCCACTACCCCCGCGAACGCGGCATCCAGACGTTCACCTCGCTGCTGACCAACCCGTTCGGCCGTATCGCGGTGTTCGTCGTCGGCACGCTCGCCGTCGGCGTGCTGACGGGCGTGTTCGCGCTCGGCCCCGCCATCGGCTTCTCCGGGGTCGTCTTCGCGTTCGCCGGGTTCGCGCTGATGCGCTACCCACTCTCGACGGTCGTCGCGCTCTCGGCCAGCGGCGTCGTCTCGCTGCTGTACTCCGCCGTCCAGAACCCCATCCTCACGCAGGGTGGTCGGTCGGCGTTCATCACGCCGTGGTGGGCGAGTATCGCAATCCAGGGGCACGCGCTGGGGCTGTTCCTCGGTGCCGTGCTCGGCATCCTCTACGTCCGGCACGTCGACGAGCGGCCGCCCGCGCTCCGCCTGTTCGCCGGCGCGTTGCTGTTCTCGGTCGCCCAGGGGATGTGGGCGGTGTACGCCCCGCTCGACGGCGGCCGCTACGAACTGTACCGTGCGGCCGGGGCGGCGCTCGTGTTCGTCCTCGCGGCGCTGGTGACCAGCGCGGTCCGGGCGGCCGACCGCTCGTTCGTCGGTCGACTCGACCTGAGCTACCGCGAGACGGCCATCGGACTGGTGCTCGCGGTGACCGTCGCGCTCGCGGTCGTCGCCGTCCCGTACAACCTGTTCACGGTCGCGAACCCCGACGCGGGCGTCACAGAGACGAACAGCGTCGAGGTAGGCGACTACACCGTCTTCTACGCCCACGACGTCCCCAACCAGTACATCTCGTCGGTCGCCATCGACTCCTCTGCGGTCAGTTCGAACGTCAACGCCAGCGGCGTCATCGTCGTCAGCGACGACCGCGAGATATGGTGGCCCGTCACCTCGACGAACCGACTGGCGAACAGCGGTCGGGCGCTCGTCCGCGTCGGCGGCGTCGGCTGGCGCGAGTCGATCACCGCCGACTACGTCTCGTGGGCCCCCGTCGGCAACCGCTCGGCGTACGTCGTCTACCTCCACCACGAGGAGGCGACCCGACTCGCGTACGTCTCCGAACCGTCCCGCGCGGACCCGACCATCACCGGGCGGAACGTCACCGTCGTCCCCGGCCGGCAGTTCTCGTTGCGGGTCACCCGCGGCGACGAGGTCATCGGCGAGGCCCCCGTGCCGGTCGGGAACAACTCCACCAGCGCCGGTGGGTTGACGTTCGTCCGCGAGGACCGCCGCGTGGTGGCGACCACCGACGACGGCACGCGCGTGACGGTGGCGGTCCGCCCGCGGAACTGAGCCCGGCGACCCGAGGGCCACCCGACGGCTACCCGCCGTACACCCACTACGAGGCCCAGCACTCTTTACGACGGCCGATGAGCACCGACCGATGGACCCCGCGCCGCTCTTCGACGAACTCCGAACGCTCGCACAGAACGGCCGCCGATACGCCGAGGACCCGTGGGAGGAAGAACGCTGGGAGCGCGTCCTCACACTGACCAGCGAGTACTACGGCGAGGCGTTCGACCTCCCCGCGGACGAGGTCCGCGACCGGTTCGCCGACGAGGTCGGCCACGTCACGACGAAGGTCGGTGCCATCGCCGTGGTCACGGACGACGACGGTCGCCTCCTGCTCCAGCACCGCGCCGACGACGGGACGTGGGGCATCCCCGGCGGTTGGGTCGACCCCGGCGAGTCACCCACCGAAGCCGTCGTCCGCGAGGCCAGAGAGGAGACCGGCCTGGTCGTCGAGGCCGTCGAGTCCCTCGGCGTGTTCACGCGCCGCCCCGGCGCGCACGGTCCGCACGGACAGCTTCAGTTGCCGTATCGGTGTCGGGTCGTCGGGGGCGACGTCGACCCGTCCCACGAGTCGCTGGCGGTCGCGTACCGCGACCCCGAGACCGTCGAGGACTGGCACGCCGACCACGAGCAGTTCCGGTCGGTGCTGGAGGGCTGAGTGGTCTCCATCAGGGTCGTCCGTCCGCCTCGGAGCTCACCACTCGATTCGGAACACTTCGGTGTCGAGCGTCCGCCGGTCGTCGGTGTGGAACGCGAACTGTCGGTCGACGTCGAACGCGGCGGCGAACGCGTGGGTCACCTCGCCGCCGCGGTCGGCGACGAACGACTCGACGAACCCGCGTGACCCCGCGTTGTGAATCGTGTACGAGACGGTCGCGAGGTCGGCGGTCGCGGCGAGGAAGGCGCGGTCGGCGTGTTCGTTCCCCCGCTGAGCACCGAACGGCGGGTTCGAGACGACGGTCACAGCCGAGGGGCAGAGCGGCGGGCGCGTCGCGTCGCCGCGAACCCACGTGACGGCGGAGTCGGCCGGGAGTTCGAGTCGCGCGGCGTTCTCGCGGGCGGTCGCGATGGCGTCGGCGTCGCGTTCGACGCCCACGACCGAGGGCGCGCCCGCGAGCGCGGCCCCGAGCGCGAGGACGCCCGTGCCGCTCCCGAGGTCGACGACCGGGCGTGCGAGGTCGCCCTGGAGCGCCGCGAGGTGGACGAGGTGAGCGGCGATGTCCGGTGGCGTCGGGTACTGCTCGAACTCGACGCGCGGGTCGGCGAACCCGTCGAGTCGTTGGAGTCGTCGTTCGAGCGTCCCGCGGTCCATAGCCGGGGTTCGCCGCCGTGGTGCGAAAGGGTTCCGGGACGTGCCGTGACGGCGGCGTGGGGCGGGGAACGACCCTCGATTCGTGACGCCGGGCTCACAAGTTAGATTCATACCCCCTCACTCGAACGGGCGCGTATGGACTGTCCGCGCTGTGAGTCACCGCTGGAATCCTACACGTTGGCCGGCAAGCGAGCGGTGACGTGCGAACGCTGTGGGTATCTGGGGGTTTCCGTCGAACACCGGAGCGAGCCGAAAGAGATCGAATCGTGGCAGGCGGCGCTCGACCGCTTCAACGACACCTGAACCGTACTCCGCCGAAAAAGTCGTTCGTAGACCGTCGCTCGAAACCGCTTACTGGCTCTGCTTCTTCGAGGACTTGCTCTTCTTCGAGTTCTTGTCCTTCGAGGACTTCGCGGACTTCGACTTGCCCTTCGAGGAGTTACCGTTGCTCGACGGGTTGCCGTTGGAGTTCGAGGACTTCACGGGCTGGCTCTTCTGGGGCTTCTCGCGCTCCTCCTCGGAGCGGGCGGCGACGAGCGAGCCACGGGCGACGCTGTAGAGCGGTTCGTCGGCGCGCTTGACACCGCTGACCGAGAACGGCAGGTGCGCGTCGTCGAGGTGGTCCTCGAACAGCTTCTCGAAGCCGTCGGGCGACGCCGTGCCGCCGGTGACGACCACGGGAACGTCGAGACCTTCCTCGACGTCCTCGTCGTCGACCTCGCGGGCGATGTTCTCGATGACGTAGTCGAGCAGGTTCTCGTAGTAGATGGCGAGCGCGCCCTCCACACCGCCGACGTCCGTCTTGAAGTCGAGTTCGAAGCCGTCCTCCTTGATGGAGGTGACCTTGTCGACGGGCTTGCCCGTCGCGCGGGCGGCCTGCTCGTCGATCCAGTCCCCACCGCGGGCGATGGAGAACGTCATGACGGGCACCGCGTAGTACGCGAGGCAGATGTTCGTCATCCCCGCACCGAAGCTCACGCCGAGACCGGTGAAGTTGTTGTCCGCGAGTTCGCTGTAGATGACGGCCATCCCCTCGTTGATGGGTTCGGGCTCGTAGCCCATGTCCGACAGGAACGACTCACACGTCTTCTGGTGGTACAGCGTCGAGAGGTCCGAGTCGATGGGGTCCGCGGGCGTCGAGAAGTGGATGCGCTCGCCGGGGTAGTCCGGCTCACCGGCGACCTGCTCGATGATGAGCTTGATCATCGGGATGGCGCTCTTCTCGTCCGAGGAGAGGATACCGCGCTGCATCGGACGGCGCGTCTCCTGTTTGAAGATGTTCGCGAAGTTGAGTGCGTCGTCACCGACGACGTACACGTTGTCGTCCTTGCGGATGTGCAGGACGTCCGAGCGAGAGAGCATCTGCTCGGCCATATCGGAGTGTTCGATCTCCACGAAGGAGTTGCGCTGCTGGACGAACACGGTGTCGCTGTCGTCCTGTTTCCCGGAGATGATGTTCATCGTACCAACGTCGAGGCCTTTCGCCATGTTCGGTGCTATGAGTAAACCAATATAAAGTTTCTCTCTACTCGTATAGACTCGCATTCAACAATCTCGTCTGCCGTTGCTCAAACGAGCGAAACGTTCGAAAAGTAGCGCGAAGGCGGCTCGTGACTGCGGTTCTCGTCGGGCTAGCCGAGGTTCAATAGCGACTTCAGGCGACCGAACACGCCGCCGCTGTTGAGTTTCTCCATCTTCTCCTCGCGCTCCTCGTCCTGGCGTTTCTGCTCCTGGAGTTGGGCGAGCGCGGCGGCCTGGTCGTCGGTGCTCGACCCGCGGGCGGTCTTGCGCGCGGAGTCCCCGCCGCGCATCCCCTGGAGACCGGCGACGGCGGCGTCGACGGCGTTCCCCCCCGAGCGGTGGGACTTCGCTTCGACACCGTCGAACCCGGACGTGTCCAGGCCCTCGGTGTCGGCTTCGAGGCTGATGCGGCGGGTGTTATCCTTCGGGACGCCGCCCCACGTCATCTCGGTGTTCTTCATCGCCTCGTCGATGTCGCGTCGGACGTCCTCGTCGGTCACGTCGGGACCGGTCTCCTCCTCGGTCGCCTGTGCGACGACCTCGTCGGGGGCGGCACGTTCGACGTGGTAGCTCACCAGCGCCGCGAACGTTGCGGCGACGACCACGACGACGCCCAGCGCGTAGAGACCGACCCCTTCCACGCTGTAGTCGGTTCCCGTGTCCGCGTTCCACTGCGACGGGTGCGCCCAGACGAACAGCGCGATGGCGACGAGACTGAACGCCTCGCCCGCGAGCGCGCCGATGCGCGCCCGCTTGTCCAGCGGGAGGAGGACGGTGACCCCGAGGAACAGCGTCGGGAGCCCCGAGGCCCCGACCGCGAACGCGATTTCGCGGAGCCAGAACGTCTTCTCGGCCCCGAACGCCACCCGCTCGGCGACGAACAGTGTCAAGCCGACGAGCCCGAGCGCCAACCCGCCGAAGAAGAGCGCGAACCCGGCGTAGACGTCTATCTGCCGCTCGGGTTCCCCGATGAAGCGTCGATACCACTCGACCAGTGTCGTCTCGATACCGCCTTCGTCACTCATTACAGGCCCTTACGAGTTGGAGTATATGATTGTTGGGCCTATGGGAATTGACACGCGACTGGTCCCGAGGCGTGGCTACTGCTCGTCGAGGAACTCGCGCTCCGCGGCGCTGTAGGCGAGTGCCGTCTGCCCGGCGTAGACCCGGTCGCCCATCTCGACGGCCAGGTCCTCTTCGGTGTACTCGGACGGGAGCAGGACGTCCGCACGACTCCCGAAGGAGATGTGGCCGATGCGGTCGCCCTTCTCCACCCGGTCGCCGACCCCGACGTACGGGTGGATGCGCCGGGCGAACCACCCGGCGATGAGGACGACGCTGAACGCCTCGAAGTCGACCTGCAACTGCTCGTTGTTGTCCGATTCCTTCGAGAACGCGGGCTTGTACGCACCGGGCCGGTGGGTGACCCCCTGGACGGTGCCGGCCAGCGGCGCGCGGTTGACGTGGACGTCGGTCGCGCTCATGTAGATGCCCACGCGCAGGCAGTCGTCCTCCTCGCGAATCACCGAGACGCGGCCGTCGGCGGGCGAGGCGACGCCCACCGGCGCGGTCTGTCGGTCCGGGTCGCGGTAGAACTGGAGGACGAACCCGGCCAGCGCGACGCCGAGAACGCCAGCGACACGCGAGCGGAGTGCTCCGAGCAGTCCCGCCACCAGCGCGAGTGTAGCGTACTTCGCCCCGTCGGGGGCGTAGTCGTCGAACATACGCCGACTCGGTCCGTGTACCGTATCAACCCTACTGACTCGCTCCGGAACCGCGCCTTGGCAGTCACGGGCCGTCATCGACCCCGTCGCCGTCGGCCGACCACAGACGGACGCGCTCACGGCCGAGGACGCCCGGATAGTGGAGTCGTTCTTCGCCGACGACGTCGTGGCGGACCTCTCGGCGTCGATTTGAGCCACGGGAAGACACTTATCGGAACGACAGGTCGTCCCCGTATGCGACGTCGACAGGTCCTCGCGCTCGCGGCGGTCGGTCTGACTGGGTGTCTCTCCGACTCCTCGCCAGGCGACGCCACGGAGAATGGGACGACAGACGATGCGACGGGCACGCCCCGGACGACGACCGGCCCGACGAACACGTCTGAACGGCCCGAGGCGACCGAACCCACCGACCCACCGGCGACCGACGACACCGCCCCGCCGAATCTGGAGTCGTACCCCGGCGACTGCCCCACCTACGACGCGTCACGAGTCGTCTGTACGGCCGCCGCACCGGACGGCGTCCCGTTGCGGATGGCCGCATCGCAGTCGTCGGTCGAACTCCCGGCCGACGTCGAGTTCACGCTCCACAACGATACGGACGCCGAGTACCAGTTCAACCACTTCGCGGGGAGGCTTCACAAACGAGTCGACGGCGAGTGGTTCCACGTCGCACCGAACGGCTGGCCCGAACCGCTCATGGTCATGCCCGGTGGCGAGAGCTACACGTGGTCCGTCTCGCTCGCACACTCCGAAGACCCCGGGGGGACCGGCGGTGGTGCAGACGAGGTGACTGTCGGCGGACTCGGTGGCGGTCGCTACGCGTTCGGGAACGTGGGTTGGTTCTCGAACGATGACCACGAGGGGCAGACTGCCACGGTCGCGACGGTCGACATCGATGCACCGCCTGCGGAACTGACCACCACCGGGGACGTGAACGACGCGTCGGTCGACGGCGAGACGCTCTCCGCCCGGTGGACCGGTGGGCACGATGGCGAGTACTCCTCGGAGGCGACGTTCGTTCTCACGCGGGTCGACGAGAACGCCGACCACCGACTCATCACCGAGCAGGTGCTCCAACCGAACGTCCACCCACGCCCGCTCCGCGACGCGCTCGCCCTGTCGACCGAGTACGGCGTCGAGTCGGTACGCTTGACGGGGACGACCGGCTCTACACCTCCGTTCGGGGTGCGTTCGACGGGCCGGTTCGAGTACGACGGTCGGAGCTACGAGATGAGCGCAGAAGAGAACGAGTAGACCGCAGCACTACCGTCTACCAGGTGCCGTGGAACGTGTCGAACGACAGCGAGTCGAGCGGCTCCTCGCCGACGGCGATCTGGTACTCGCCGGGGGTGAGCATCGGCTGTTTGAACTGCGGGCCGTCGTCGGTCGTGATACGCGGACAGCCGGTGTTGACGTAGGCGTCGAAGCCGAACTGCGTCAGGCGGTCGGGCGTCACCTCGTCCATCGTCAGCAGGTAGGCGTTCTCGTTGTTCTCGACGATGTCGTTGGCGACGTCCCAGCGCCCTTGGCCGATTTTCGTGCAGAAGACGACGCCCCACGTCTCGGCGTCCATCGCGCGGTGGACCGCGCCGTAGCGCTGCTTGAGGAACTTCTCCGTGTCCGCGATGGTGACGACGTTGTTGACGGGGTCGGCGATGACGACGTTCTTCTCGGGGTGTTCCATCGCCAGCCCGAGCGGGTGGAACTTCCCGCCGCCGACGTACAGCACCTGGTCGGCGTCGATGTCCGCGGAGGCGTAGTTACAGCCGAGCACCTGCCCCTCGTGGGTCAGTCGGTCGTCGCCCCGCCGGGTGTGGACCTCGTAGCCGCGCTCGTCGAGCCACGCCTTCATCTCCTCGAACTTGTTCATGTGCTGGGCCGTCGTGACGAGACCGACGTGGGGGTCCTCCTCGGGGTCCGACAGCTCGTCGAGGGACTCCTCCATGATGGGTTCGACCTCGACGTTCGAGAACAGCGGGACGTAGATGATCTTGTCCGACTCCTTCATCGGCGAGTGGCCGAAGTGGACGAACACGTCCGTCCGGCGCATCATGTAGGTGTCGAGGTCACACGCGCCGTAACACGGCTGGCCGGAGATGAGGACCCGGGTGTCCTCGGGGAGCAGTTCGCGCAGGTCGTCGGCGACGTGTGGCGCGCGACGTTTCAGTCCCTCGGGGAACTGGAGTCCGACCTTCTCCGCGCCGCGTTCCTCGACTGCCTCGACGATTCGGTCGAGTTCGTAGTCCCACGTCCGCTCGTGCTTGAGGGCCATCCCGGTCTTGCGCAGGTCGCCCTCGGAGTACTCGCTCCGCGATTCCTGACTCATTGCCGGAGACAACGGTTGGACGCTGAAAACGTGTGCGGTCGGCAGTGACCGTGCGGGTTCGAGGCACGCCGACCGCAGGCGCGCCGGTCGAGAGTCGCTCTCGTCGGCCGCTCAGTCCTCCAGCCAGGCGTAGATGTCGCGTTTCGGCGTCCCGCAGTTCGGACACTCCTCGGGGTAGCCGCCGTCGAGTCGTCCCATCTCCCCGCACTCCGAACAGCGCCACATCAGGTAGCCTTCGCCGAACTCGTGGCCGGGGTCGGTCTCCAGTTCGATGTGTTCGACCGTCTCGTCGATGCGCACCTGGAAGCCGCGTTCGGTCAATCCGTGGATGATGCCGAGTTCGTTGCCCGCCTCGTCGAACACCTGCTGACCGGGTTTCACCGTCGTGTGTCTGATATCGTTTGCCATACACGTTCGAACCGTCTCCGTCGGCATCAAGCTACTGCCGATACGAGTCTTCAGACTCCTGTTTCCGAGTCTTTCAGCAGCTCGTGGTGGTCCGACGGCAACGGTTTGCCCGCCGGGATGTGACACGAACACATGGCCTCGATACTCCTCGTGTACGGCACGTCCGAGGGACAGACCGAGCGGGTCGCACACCACCTCGCTGGCGTGTTCACGGGACACGGTCACACCGTCGACCTCGTCCACGGCGAGCGGCTCCCGGAGGGCCTCGACACCGCCGAGTACGACGCCGTGGTCGTCGGCGACCCCATCCACCTGGGTCGTCACCACGGCTACGTCCGCGCGTTCGTCGAGCGCCACCGCGAGACGTTGAACGACGGGTACTCGGCGTTCTTCCAGCTCAGCCTCTCCGCGGCCAGCGACGACCCCGAGCACGTCGCGGCGGCCGAGGCACTCGCCACGGAGTTCCTCGACGCGACCGGCTGGCACCCGGACCACGTCGCCAGCTTCGCCGGCGCGCTCGCGTACTCACAGTACGGCCTCCTCAAGCGCGTGTTGATGCGCCGCATCGCGCGCAAGGAGGGCGGCGACACCGACACCTCGCGGGACTACGAGTACACCGACTGGGACGCGGTGACGGCGTTCGCGGAGGCCATCGCCGCCGACCTCCCGAAGCTTCGGCAAACCTAAACCCGGCGAGTCCCAACCCGGTGTATGAGCATCGAGACCACGCCGGAGTCCGACGACCTGCCCCCCGCCGCCCGCGTCACGGAACTCGCGAGCGACCTCGGCGACGCCATCGCCGAACTCCCCGCCTACCGGGAGTTCGCCGAGGCGAAGCAGGCCGTCGAGGACAGCGAGGAGGCCCAGGAGAAGATCAAGACCTTCGAGCAGAAGCGCGAGGAGTTCATGCTCGCGCGCCAGACCGGCAACGCCTCGAACGACGACCTCCGCGAGCTACAGGCCGCCCAGGAGGAGCTCCACGACATCGACGTCATGAGCGACTACCTCCGCACGCAGTCGGATCTCGAACTCCAGCTCCAGGAGCTCAACGAGATGATCTCCGCACCGCTGTCGGTCGACTTCGGCGAGAAGGCCGGCGGCTGCTGTCAGGACTGAACCGTCACTCGGTACCGTCGGGTCGGCGCAGCGCTCGGAACGCCAGGACGAGGAGGAACGCTCCGAGTACCCTCAATCCCGGTAAGTAGTTCTTCTTCCACTCGAACGGGTCCGACCCGTCGTACCCCACTCTGTTTCCGAACTCGACGTACTGCCGCGGGAAGCAGAGCAAGACGGCACCCACGCTGCCGATGAACTTCATGAACGCTTCGTACGGCCTCCCGCCGACCAGACAGACGAGCGTGATGAGGACACCCTCCGCACGGACGTACGGCGTGAGCCACCGCCGCTCGGTGAACGAGTCGGGGTTCTCGATGGCGAGTTCCTGCATCAGGACCGTGAGCTTCGCCGGGAACAGCACCATCGCGACACCCACGAGACCACCCAGTACTCTCGACATACCGTCCCGGACGAGGGGGAGAGATATCAACACCACGTCGCCGTCGGTGTGCGAGACGAGCGAGACGACCCCGTCGACGCCGTGTGCCGAAGGTGGTGGAGTTACGTGGCTGGCGTGGGTTCGACGGATATGGACGACGTCCACTCAGACTGGGGCGACTGGCTCCTCCGAGCGGTCGAGGGGAGCGCCCCCGAGGGACTGGCGGTCTGGTATCTCGGCTGTAACGGCTTCGTCGTGAAGGCGAGCGACGGGACGACGCTGTTCGTCGACCCGTACCTCGGGACGGGCGACCCGCCGCGGACGGTCCGGATGGTTCCGGTGCCGTTCGACTCGGCGGACGTCCGGGAGGCCGACGCCGTCCTCGCCACGCACGAACACTCCGACCACGTCGACGGGCCGAGTCAGGCCCCCATCCTCGCGAACACCGACGCGCCGTACTTCGCGCCGGACGCCTCGCTCGCCGAAGTCGAGGCACAGGGATGGCGCGAGGCGTACGACCTCGACGACGACCGGTTCGTCGAGGTCTCGGAGGGCGACAGCGTCGAGGTCGGGGAGGTGACCGTCCACGTCGAACCGGCCCACGACCCGGACGCCGAACACCCCGTCTCGTACGTCGTCGAACACGCGGGTCGGACGTTCTTCCACGGCGGGGACGCCCGCCCGAGCGAGCAGTTCGCGGATATCGGCGAGCGCTACGACATCGACCTCGGTGCGCTCGCGTTCGGGAGCGCGGGCCGAATCCCGGACAAGGAGACCGGCGACCCCAAGGACACCCAGTGGTACGCCGACGAGAACGACGTCGTCGAGGCGGCCCGGCAACTGCGACTCGACCGGTTCCTCCCGACCCACTGGGACATGTGGAAGGGTCTCACCGCCGACCCGACGGCGCTCGGTCCCCACGTGAGGGGCTTCGAGTACCCGCGACGACTCGAACTGCTCGAAATCGGTGACAGCACCGTCGTCTGACGGTTCTCTCGTCTCGGACACGTCGGGGGCTATACAGTTCACGAACACATTTATTATCGGAAAGCAGTACAGTCGAACAATGAGTGAGCTTGCTGCGGGTGTCGTCGCGACCGAGGGCGTCACCGTCGAGAAGACCTTCGAACCGGAGGAGTACCCCGTTCCGGCCATCGCGTTCGTCGTCGCGTCCGAGCGCGAGGAACGGGTGACGGTGCGAATCGTGGACGAGTTACCCGAGGACGTCGCCGCCGACGACGTGGGGTTCCACCCCGAGTTCGGTGAGGAGTTCTGGTCCGTCGAGGAGGGCGACCTCGTGTTCGAACGGGACCTCCCGGCGGGCGAGACCGTGACGACCGTCTACGCGCTTAGAGACCAGGACCTCGACGCCGCCGAGGAGTTCCTGAGCGACCCGGCGGTCGAGGTCGACGACAGCGCGGCCGATGTGCTCGGGTCGAACAGCGGCGACGTGGTTCGAGACGTCATCGCCGGCGACGCCGACACCGTCCCGGGGCTCGAAGAGGAGGCCGAAGCCGTCGACATCGCCGACGCGGACGACGAGGAGGATATCGAGCCGATCGAACTCAGCGACCCTAACGAGGGCCAGGAGGACGACGCTTCGTCGCCGGGCGGCGAACCGGCCGCTACGTCGACCGCACCACCCGCAGAACCCGAACCGGCCGACGGTGCGCCGGCAGCGAGCGGCGTCGCCGCCGCGCTTGCACGCGAACTCCACGAGGGGACCGTCGAGCCTCGCGTCGAGAACGCGCTCCGTGCCGCGCTCGGTGCGGACGGCCCCTCCGGGAGCGACCAGGCACAGCTGGCGACCATCCGCGAGGACGTGACCAAACTCCGCGCGTACGTCAACGCGCTGGAGGCGTTCCTCGACGAGAACGGCGACGCCCAGACCCTCCTCCGGGACCTGCGTGGCGAACTCGGCTCCATCGAGTCGCGCGTCGAGACCGTCGCCGGGCGGACCGAGTCGCTCGATGGCCGCCTCGACGAGACGACCGGTCGAGTCGAAGCGACGGAGACCGACGTCGAGTCGCTGGACGACCGCCTCGGCTCGACCGACGAGACGGTCGCCGACGTCGAGCACCAGGTCGAGGGCGTCGAAGAGCAGGTCGACACCGTCGGCGAGGAGGTCACGGAAGTCGACGCGCGTGTCGGGGAGGTGGCCGAACAGGTGGCGGCGTTCGACGCCGACGTCGACGAGTTGGCAGACCACGCCGACGAGACCGACGAGCGATTCGACGCCGTCACCGACCGTGTCGACGCCGTCGACGACCACGCGGAGACGGTCGAACGGGAACTCGATGCAGTCCGCGAGGAGGTCGACGACCTCTACGAGCGGACCGACGAGGCGGCCGCCGACCTCGCGGCACTCGACGACTCGACGACCGACCTCGAAGACGGCCTGGTCGACGTCGAGACCAGCGTCGAGGGGGTGCGCTCGGACCTCGTGACGCTCCGCGACCACCTCGACACGTTCCGCGGGGAGGCCGCGAGCACCGAGGACGTCGACGCGGTCGCCGACCGACTGGAGACGACCATCGACGGCCTCGGCGAGGCCGTCGAGCGTCTCGAAGCGACCGAAGAGCGGGTCGAGACCGTCGACACGACCCTGGAGGAGGCGGGCGACGTCGCCGACCGTCTGGAGGACCTCGAAGCCTCGCTCGACGACCTCGACGACCTGAACGGACGGGTTGACGACCTGGAGGCGACGCTGGAACGGCTCGACGCGCTCGACGAGCGTATGGACGACGCCGAAGACGAACTCGAGGACTTCCACGCGTTCCAAGAGCGGATGGCCGGCGTGTTCGGCGGCAACGCGCCCGAAGAGTGAACGGGCTGGCCTGCCGGTCGTGAACAGGTGACACAACGGTAATCGGACGCGTTTTACCGACGGAGCGACTCCAACTGGTAATGGCAGCCATCAGCGTCGCCGTCCCGCGGAAGGGTCGTCCGCTCGAAGCCGTCCTCGACCGGCTGGCGACCCACACGGGAGCGACCGACCTCGCCGACGAGGTGGTCTCGACGCTCCGCTACGAGAAGGCCGTCACGAAGGGCAGTCAGTCGGTCGAGCAGTCGGTGTACGACCGCCTCGCCGAGTACAGCACGGGCAACGCCGAGTACACGCTGTACCGCGACAGTCGGGCCGGCTTCCCCCGGCGAATCGTCTTCGACTCGATGACGTGGGACCTCGGCGACCACGAGGTCCACCTCGTCGGCCGCGAGGAACCGTTTCGCGCGCTCCGGAAACACGAGTTCGCGCTGGGGTTCGACAGCGCCGACCTCGTGTTGGAGGAGGTCGTCGGCCTCGAACCCGACCCGCTCCGCGACATCGCCGACGTCAACGACCGTATCGACCCGCTGGACACTGACGTCCGGGTCGTGAGCGGTCTCGGCGACACGGTGTACCACACACTGCTCGCCGCCCCGTCTGTCGCCGACGGTAGCCTCGACCGCGAGTTCGTGGCCGACTACACCGGCCCGGTCTGTATCTCGCCGCGCTACGAGCGACTCGTCGAGGCCGTCGTCGGGACCGACGCGCTCGACGGTGTCACGTTCACCTACCCCGGCGAGGCCGTCGAGGAGGAGGCGGCCATCGCCGACGCGGGACTCGGCGTCTACGTCACCGTCAGCGGGTCGACCGCCCGCGACCACGGACTCGTCCTCGGCGAGCGGCTGTTCCCCTCCGAGACCGTGTTGCTGGAGAACCGCCACGAGTCGGGTCCGGTCGACGACCGTCTCAAACGCGTGCTCGACCCGGTAGAGACGGCACTGCCCGTCCAGTGACGAGGGGCTAAGGCCCCCGCCTCTCCGACGAGTCGCTCACGTCGGTCTGTTCCGGTCACCGTCACCACTCATTCGGCTCGAATCGGTCCGCTCGACGGCTCTTGCTCTCCCTCCCGGTCACACCGGTCCGTCCCGCACGCCGAACCGTCGGTCCCGTCGTACTCTCCCGACTGGTTATTGTTCTATACGAAATGGTGGTTTTTTTAGACAGTCTAGTCTAGAATTTATTAAGATAGGTTCAATTATATATGCGGAGTGCTCTGAGACGTGATGTCTCGGACCACAATCGCGGACCGCGTGTCGAAGCACCCGAAACTGACCGGCGTCCTGTTCGCGGCGTTGCTCGCCCTCTCACAGGTGGGGGCGGCGGCCGCCGCCACCGGGTCGACCCTCGGCGGTCCCTGACCGACGCGTCCGCCCGCCCGACACCCCCCTTCTCGACCGTTCGTTCACCCCAGCCTCGATTCGTCCTCCCGACCGATCTCCTCGGCAGACAGCAGGTCGCTCCAGCGGAGCGCACCGTCGAGGAACACCGGAAACCGGTCGAGGTCGAGGAACGCTCGCAACTCCTCGTCGTCGACCGTGAAATCCCCGACGTGGCCCGCGTTGAGGTATCGACGCCCGTCGTCGGGGACGTTCGGCGAGTACACCGACCCCGGACCCATCCGGCCCGTCGGGTGGCCGTACAGACCGAGTCGATAGCGGTCGTCGCCGAGCGCCGTCAGTTCCGCGCTGACCGGGGTCGCGGCGCGACACGTCGCGAGCGTGAGGTTCTGGTCGCCGACGATGCCGTAGTGTTTCGCGAACAGGTCGGCGTCGCCGAGGACGTCGAGCGCACCGCCGAGGGAGAAGCCGGCGTTGAGCAGTCGCGCCAACGTCCGCCCGATGCGCGTCGCCGAGTCGTTGCCGATCATGACGAACGTGACGACGCCCGCGATGGCCCCGGCGTCGACGAGGTGCTGGCCCTGTCGGTACGACTGACACGCGTTGAGGACGAACGCGCGGGTGCCGACGTGTTCCAGTGATGCGGCGTCGAGGTAGCCGTCGGCGCACTGCATCCCGCGTTCGTCGACGTGCCCGACGAAGTGGACGAAGTCGCGCTCGTCGGCCAGCAGCGCCCGGAGGTCCGCGCGGGTGAGGTCGTCGTACACCGACACCTCGAACTCGACGAGTTCGCGCAGGCCGTAGAGGTCCTGGACGTCGCTCTCGGCGCGCATCTCGGCGTCGTTGACGACGATGGCGACGTCGATGGGGCCGCTCGAAGCGGCTGCGAGCCGTCGTTTTCGGGCCGCGACCGTCGGTTTCGCTGCGCCCATCCGGTAGCCGTCGCCGACCCAGACGTGTTCGATGCTCCCGGTCTTGGGGAGGCCGACGATGCGGTCGGCCCCTGCGGGCCCCTCCGGCCCCCCCGGCGCGTCGGTCGCCCTGGACCGGGCGGTCCCGCCGTCACTCATGATACAGCGGCCGACTCGTTCGGTGGGGTCGCCCCGGGCGAACTCCCGGACGGTCGTGGCGGTCGGTGACGTCACCGGGTCGCGCCGCGGCCCCGGACACCGGATGGTACAGAGGTCGTTGACGAGGAACGGAAGCTGTTCGACCGACGAGGAGACGGGCCGGACGTCGGCGGTGGTCTTCCAGCGCGGCTGGTGGTCGGCGAGCGTGTCGAACGGCACCTCCAGGTAGCGTCGCGTCCGCTCGCCGAGGGGCGAGTCGTACAGTGCCGCGAAGTCGAGGTCGAGACCCGTCCGTTCGGCGGCCTCTCGCTCGGCCAACGCGATGGGGTAGAGCCCCTCGGTGCGGGTGAGGCAGTCGAGGAAGAACAGGTGGCGGAGCGTCCGTTCGACCCCTGTCTCGAGGTCCGGGTCGTCGAGCGCGAACCGCTCGCCGTCGGCGAGCAACTCGGGAGTCTCTCCGGGTTCGACGCGCGCGTTCAGGTAGAACGCTAGCGGCGCGACCGGGTAGACGGCGTCGAGACGTTCGGGGACACGGATGGTCACCTGCCGCTCGCCGTCGTCGCGGAGTTCCGCCGGAACGTGGAGTTCCTCGCCGCGTTCGACGAGCGGTGGGTGGCCGCGTAGCGTGGGCCACGAGCGTTCGGGCGAGAGTGTCTTCAGCGCCGACCCGAACTGCGAGACGACTGCCATCACGTCGCCGGGGTCGTCGGTGGTCGTCATCGTCGCGGCGGGGAACTCGTGGAGCGAGCGCACCCCGAGGCGGAGCGAGTCGTCCCCCGAGACCGAGACGACACGCCCGCTCCCGTCCGTCCGGAGGTCGAGCGCTCCGTCGGCGAACAGGTACGTCTTCACGTCGAGGCTCTCCAGTTCGACGACGTACGACCCCTCGGGGAGCCACGCCGACCGGCCGTTGCGTGCCTCGGCGACGACCGTCCCCGTCTCGTCGCGCACGATGGCGCTGACGAGTTTCGGGACTCGGAGTGCCGTCGTGTCGAGGCGGACCAGCGCGTCGAGCGGGACGTCGACGTCGCCGGTCGGTTCGGGCGTCGGCGTCACCCGTGTCGGCGTCTCGAAGCGAACGGTCACGCCCTGGATGTCGTCGACCAGCGAGACGCCAGGGGTGTCCGACCGCGCCTCGACGGTGAGCGGTCGCGTCACAGTGCGACCCACTGCGTCTGCACCGACCGGTCGGGGACGACCCAGCGGTGTTCGGGGACGCCCGTCCCGCGGTCTCTGAGTTCGATACGAACGTCGAACGCGTCGGTCAGGTCGGCGACGGCGGCCGTCCCGCCGAGCAGGTGACAGTGGACCATCCCCCGGTGGCCAACCACGTCCTCGACGAGATGCTCGATGGTCGCCCGTGCGTGGTCACCTCCGTCCTCGAACGGGCCACGGAGCGAGGCGACACCGACGCGGAGTTCCCCGGCGACGAACGGGCCGACGCGGTCGCCGATGCGGTCGATGGCCGACGTCATCGAGGTCCGGAGCGTCGCCAGTCGGTCGACGTCGTCCGTCCGGACCGTCGGGCGAGGGGTGGCCGACGTCGGGGACTCCGAGGCGGTCGCACCCCGCAACTCGTCGGCGAAGTCGACGACGGTCACGTCGTCGCCCGCCGGGGCGACGCCGGAGGGGAGGTAGCGGTCGACCGGGAGGCCGACGGTGTTGGTCACACCCAGCAGGCGATAGCGGCGTTCGTCGGGCGTCCCGAACAGGCGGCGGGACATGGCGGCGCGCGTCTCGAACGGAACCTCGCCGGTGACGAGCAGCGAACAGCCCCGCCGCTTGAGGTCACGGAGCGCCTCGCCGAACCGGGAGTCGTCCGTCACGACGGAGGTGTCGTCGGTCGTCGCCACCGAGCGACGGCGAACCGTTTCGGGGTCGGGGGAGTCGGCGAACTCGGCCATTACATATTTCGATACTACGACAGTGTAAATAATGGTTTGGAGAGATACGAAACATTGTCTATCGTATCGGACAGTCCACCTCGTCCTCGACCACACCGACGCCCGATACTGCGGTAGACGGCGAGAGACACCCAGGAAGGGCGGCCGTCCATATCGTCGAGGAGACAGTACCGTCTGAGAGATAGTACGAAGCTATATTTACAGTAACGACGTACGAATAAAAGTAATGTCGACCGGGAGGTCTCCAGTCGCGACCCAGCATCGTCACCCCGTGGCCACCGGCCGTCTCGTCCCCGACGGATGGCCGACTCGCTGAGCGTCGCGCCCACGTCGTCGCCGACGGGCGTCGTCGTCGCCGACGACATCATGGGCGTGACGACACGGCTCCAGACACCCACGGCGGTCGAGCCGCGGCGCTGCTCGACGGCCCCGTTCTGCCTCCCGGTCGACCGCGCCGTCGTCCTCGAGACGAGGACGGTCCGACTCCCGAAGTACCCCCTGCTCATCGTCCGCGACGGCACTGGTCAGGTCAGCCACGAGATCTCCCCCCGCGAGCGGCGGAGCGTCGGTCCCGGCGTCTGGACCATCGAGTGCACCTCGACGGCGGTCAAGACCTACCTCCACGTGGAAGGTGCGTTCGTCACCGACACCGACGCGGACGGTCGGACGGTCACCGCGACCGAGGCGACCCGGTTCCGCGTGGGGGTGCGCTCGCGACACGAACAGCCAGCGGCGACCGTCACCGCACCCGAGACGCCCGCCGGCGTCGCGGCCGCCCTCTCGCAGTTCGGGTCGGCGCTGAAGACGACCTCCCCGGAACGGACCTGGCCCACGCTGCGCGGCCACCCCCCGCTCGTCGAACGCGGCGAGGAACTCCACGTGCCCGAGTCACTGACGGTCGGGCGCGCGCCCCCGTCGCTGGTCGTCGAGGTCCCGCCGGACCTGAGCTACCTCTACCCCGTCGCCTCGCTGGCGTTCTTCCTCGACGCCCGCGTCGAACTCGGGTCGACGCCTCGCCTGCGCGCGGACGCACACGAGTGGACCTACTCCCTCGACGGCCCGCCACCGGGCACCGTCGACGCGACGTCTCCCGTGACCGCACCGGCGGACGGTGACACCACCGAGACTCGGCCGTTCGAGGAACGGGTCGCCCGGACCCTGCAACAGACGTTCGTCCTCGACTGTGTCGCCCGGACCGAGGGGCTCTACCCGTTCGACCTCGACGAGCGCCGGCGGGTCGAGCGCCGGTTGGCCGAGGCGGGCTACCCGCTCGACTTCGCCGCGCTGTACGACGCCTCGCTCGCCGAGCGAACGATGGCGTACCTCGACGTGCCGTTCTCGGTGGTCGCCGCGGCCGTCCCACGCTGGAAGCTCACCGCCGACGTCGTCCCACGCTACGACAGCCTCAACCACCTCCCGTTCGTCGTCGACGACCTCGGCGTCGTCCGGTGTCTGTCGGGGACGCCACGTCCCGAACCGTCCCCGGAACGTCCCGCCATCGACGCGTTCGTCCGGGGTGGCGGCTCGCCGCCTCGGAGCACCGACGGCCCGGCCACGCCAGCCGACGCCTGTCGCTCCGACGGCGGAGTCACCACCGACGCGCCGGGGGGAGTCGACCGGACGGGCGATACGGCCACCCCGCCGACCACGCTCGGCGAGGAGCGCGTGGTCGTCCCGCGTGCGACCGACAGCATCGAACACGTCTGGGTCGGCGACGGCTACCCGGTCGGGGCGACCAAACCCGTCCTCGACGCGAGCCACCGCCGCCTCGACGCGACGGCCAGCGGCGACATCCAGGTGGCGGTCGTCGCGAACGACCCGGCGATGCTCGACGAACTCGACGTGTCGAACCTCTACGGCCTGCGCGACCTGGTCGCGTTCGACGTCGACAGCTACGAGGAGACGACGCGGGCCGAACTCGCCGCGCTCCTCGCGACGGACCTCGACTTCCTCCACTACATCGGGCACGTCGACGAACGCGGGATGCAGTGCGCCGACGGCTACCTCGACGCCGCCTCGCTCGACGGGGTGAACGTCCGGGCGTTCATGCTCAACGCCTGTCGGTCGTACGTCCAGGCCCACCACCTCGTCGACGCCGGAGCTATCGGCGGGCTGGCGACCGTCGAGAACGTCGAGAACGTGGCGGCGACCGGTCTCGGCCGGACGCTGGCGCGACTGCTCAACGCCGGCTTCTCCCTCGGCGGTGCGCTCGACGTCCTCGGCAGCGAGACGGCGATGGGCGGTCAGTACCTCGTCGTCGGTGACCACAACCTGACGGTGGCACAGTGTCGAAGCGGCTGTCCGGTCCGGGTCGCCGTCGACCGGACAGGTGAGCGGTTCGAGACGACCGTCCACGCCTACCCGACCACCGCGGTCAACATCGGGAGCATCTACGCACCCACGGTCCACGACGACGACGACCGGCGCTACCTCGGCAGCGGGCCGATGGTGTCGCTCCCGGCGACCCGGTCGCAGGTGGAGGAACTGTTCGCGCTCGAACGGCTCCCCGTGTCGCTCAGGGGAGAGCAGGGCGTCCACTGGAGCGACGACCTCTCGGTCGACGACATCTGACGCCTCCGCTCGAACGGTCGACCGCTGGAGAGAGGAGGGGACGTCGGAAGACAGTGGAGAGTGGAGGGTGTTCTGTGTCCGTCACTGCCCGCCGAGGCGTTCGTGAGGACGCGGGGGTCTTCGACCGTCGACTACGGCCCCGAGACGGCGCTGCCGGCGTTGGCGGCGGCGGCACTGACACGAGAGAGCGCGAGCACGAGTGCGAACAGGACGCCGACGAGCTGGGGGTGGTCTCCGAGGGTGGCTGCGGGGTTAATTTCTCGCATTTCATTCTTTCATACAAGGTTAGCAGGGATAAAATAAGTGTACCGTGTAGCGAGTCAGTCCGATTCGACGCACAGTTCGACCCGGTGAGAGGACCCCCGAGGACCGCTCGCTCAGTCGCGGTCGACGCGTTCGCCGTCTTCCCAGCGGTAGAACCCCTCTCCGGACTTGACGCCGAGTTTGCCCGCGCGGACCTTCCGCTTGAGCAGCGCCGGTGGGTGGAACCGTTCGCCCAGTTCCTCGCGGAGGTACTGGAGGATGTGGAGGCGCACGTCGAGACCGACTCGGTCGGTGAGTTCCAGTGGCCCGACCGGGAAGTTGTACCCCTCGACCATCGCCCGGTCGATGGCGGCCGGTTCGGCGACGCCCTGCTCGACCATACGGATGGCCTCCGCACCGATGGCGACGCCGAGTCGCGAGGTGGCGAACCCGGGGAAGTCCTCGACGACGACGCAGGTCTTGCCCGCTTCCTCCAGCAGGTCGACGACGAACGCCTCCGTGTCGTCGTCGGTCTGCTCGGCCCGGATCACCTCGACCAGGTCCATCAGGTGCGGCGGGTTGAAGAAGTGCGCTCCGACGAACCGTTCGGGGTGGGAGACGCTGCTGGCGAGCTCCGTCACCGACAGCGAGGAGGTGTTGGTCGCGAACACGCAGTCGGCGGGCGCGGCGTCGTCCACCTCGGCGAACACCGACCGCTTGAGGTCCATCTCCTCGGGGACGGCTTCGACGACCAGGTCGGCGTCCCGGACCGCCGCATCGAGGTCCGTCGCGCCCGCGAGACGGTCGAGCGTCGCCTCCCGGTCGGCCTCGCTCACTTTCCCGAGATCGACGCCCTTCGAGAGGTTCGCCTCGACGCTGTCCAGGCCCGCCTGCACGCGCTCGTCGTCGACGTCGCGCATCGTCACGTCGTGTCCGGCCATCGCCAGCACCTGCGCGATGCCGTGGCCCATACTCCCCGCACCGAGGACGGCTGTCTGCATACCTCGCGTGTGTCCGGCGGGGGTAAAAACGGTGTGAGACCGCGTCGTCGGAGGCGAACTACTCGGCGTCCGCCGACACCTCACTCGGAGTACCCCTCCTGGACGAACCGCGTGCTCTCGTAGATGTTGACCAACTCCTCGATGAGTTCCGGGTAGGTCTCGTCGTCTTCGAGGTGGGTGTCCAGTCGCGCGACGAGGTCGTCCGGGAGTTCGACGGTCGTGGTCATTGCTACCATCGTACGGTGTGGGGACGCATCAACTCGCGGATACCACGGATGTCGTGAACGCCCCCGCTCGGCCCGTCAGGTCGAGCGCTCCTCTTCGAGTCGCCGGGGCTCGTCCGAGTGGCTCGGACGGCGGACCGTCGAGCCGTCGGCGGAGTCGAGAACGCCGTCGAGTCGTCGTTCGAGTTCGCGTTCGTCGATGGCGTCCTCGACGTACTGGGTCGTGAGTTCGTCGAGCGGGTCGGGTAGTCGGTCGGCGTCGGCGACCCGCGTCTCGACGTGGCGGACGCCGAGGCGGAGTCCCGCGAGTGCGAGCGCGACGACGGCGACGACGAGCACCGAGAGGCCACCGACCGCGAGCAGGTTCACCTCGCCGGTCGTCGCCACGCCGACCGCGCCGACGACGAGGATTGCGAGGAGCGCACCGACGCCGACCAGCGCGAGCAGCGCGCCGAGAGCGACGGCGAAGAGGTACAGTGCGGCCCGGAACGCCGAAAACAGTCGGGGGTGTCGCACTCGCTCGGCCATGGTGGCGGTGGGCGGCCCGGAGAGATAGCCCTGTCGCGAGCGGGAGTGCGCGCGCTCGCCACGTCGGTCCCTCGATCGACGCCACTCGGCGAAACCGTGATAGCCTCTGCGGCGGCACCGACACGCACATGGGTCCGCTATCGTTCCCCCTCGGTGCGGTCGTCGGGTCGCTACTCCAGCGGTCGGTGACGCCTCCGGTCGGTGTAGGGCTGTTCGCCGTCGCACTCGCAGTCGTCCACCTGTTCGCCGGTCGGCTCTGGACCGACGGCGAGTACCGACCCGACGTCCTCTCCGCCGCGGGAGGCGCATCACTCGCGTACGTGCTGGTCCACCTCCTCCCGGAGGTCGACAGAGCGGTCCGCAGTGTCGTCGAGACGACCGCCGGTCCGGTCGGGGTGTTCGGCCGCGAGGTCGAGGCGTACGTCGTCGTCCTCCTCGGCTTCCTCCTGTTCTACCTCGTCCACGCGCTCGCCGCTCGAACCACCACGGGCGACACCGACCGCACCTCCCTCGTGTTCTGGATGCACGTCACCTCGTTCGCGCTCTACAACGCACTCATCGGCATCCTCGTCTACCACCAGGAGTTCCCAGGGCTCGCCTCGGTCGGGACGTACACCGTCGCGATGGGCCTGCACGTGCTGGTCACCGACGCCGGATTGCGTCGTCACCACGGAGCCGTCTACGACGACGTGGGCCGGTGGGTTCTCGCGGCGGCCATCCTCGTCGGGGCGGTCCTCGGCAGTCTGGCTCGCATCCCGGCGGGACCGCTCGCACTGCTGTTCGCCTTCCTCGGCGGGGGTGTCCTGTTCAACGTGATGAAAGAGGAACTCCCCGACCCGGCCTCCAGTAGCTTCGGCGCGTTCCTCCTCGGAGCGCTCGGCTACACCGCCGTGTTGCTCTCGGTCTGACGCGGCCGTCGAGCCGTCGAGTCACCAATCCCGATGACGACCGCCAGCGCTCGTCACGCACCCGAAACCCGCCCTCGGTGTTCGCTCTCGAACATCCGAGATGACGCTCATTTGATGCAGCGATATACGGTTTACAAGTCGTAGTGCAGACGGAATTTGTGACTCCCAAAGACGACAGAATTCTAGAGAGCAGCCGAATCGACGGACGAACTTACAAAAGCGAGTAGACGTTCCGCTCGTAGACCTCGCGGACCCTGTCGCCCCAGTTGTGGGTGTAGGTGTCGATGATGTCGGTGGCGACGTCCCCACGGAGGTACTTGACGACGCCCCGGTCGCCGGTCCGGTCCCGGAGATGGGTGGTGAAGAAGTGCCGGAAGTAGTGTGGCGTGACGTTCTCGCTCGCGCCACCGCCCTCGCGGTGCCAGCCGCGTGCCTCGGCGTGGCGGCGGACGACCGTCCGGACCTGCCCGGTCGTGAGTCGCCGGCCCCACTCGTCACCGGTGTCGAGGAACAGGGGGTCGGCGGGGGAGCGAGCATCGGGACGAATCGCCAGCCAGCGGGTCAGTTCGCGGCGTAACTCACCGTCGACGGGGACCACCGTCGCGCGTTTGCGCTTGTTCGAGGCGGTTCTGACCTCGCCGTTGACCGAGTCGTCGCGTGCGACCTCGCTGTCGACGTACAGGGAGTTCGGCCGCGTGTCGAGCTGTGGCCGGGGGGAAACGTCGTAGCCGGCCCGGACGTCGCCGTCGAGCGCCAGATCGCGGAGGTCGAGGTTGACGAGTTCGCCGACACGCATCCCCGTCTTGAGCAGCGTGACGACGAGCGCCCGTTCCAGCGGATGAGAGACACTCCCGACGAACGCTCGCATCCCCTCGACGCTCACCTCCCGACGGTCGGGGTCGGTGTCGATGGACTCGTCCATCTCGGCCATCACGAGGGCCATCGGGTTGCCGTCGAGCGTCTCGGTCTGGAGCATGTAGTCGTAGAACCGGTGGACGTAGGTCGCGTAGGTGGCGACCGTACTCGGCGCGTACTCCCCGCGCAGGTCGTGGACGAACGCGAGACAGTGGCGCTGGGTCGCCGTCCCGGGAGTCGCCTCGCGTTCGGCGACGAACCGCTCGAACCGCCGGAGCACACGTTCGTACGCGGTGCGGGTCCGGCCCGACCGGCCGTGGTACTCCAGGTCCTCCAGGAAGTACGCGACCGGGTCCTCGACCGGCTCAGTACTCATCGTATCGTCGCTCGTCGTTCACGGACCGTCGGTCGCCGTCCCGGTCGTCCTCGGTCGCTCGCTCGCGGTCCGTGCGGTCGCCGTCTCGGTCGAGGGACTCGCGCGCCTCGCGGAGCGAGTCTATCGGCGGGCGGTCCTCGTCGGCCCGGCGTGGCTGGCGGTCGCGCGGGGGCTGACGGTCGGTCGGACGCTCACGCTCAGGCTCGCGTGCCGGTCGGCGGTCCGGCCCGCGGTCTCCCCGACTCGACCCCTCGGCTCGTCGAGGGGGTTCGTCGTACCCGCGGGCGCGTTCCGGAGGCCGAGTAGGTGCGTCGCGGCGACGGCCGTCCGTTCCTCCGCGCTCGCCGTACTCGGGGGGCGACCGTTCGGGGTCCGAGCGACGCTCGGAGCTGGACCGGTCCCGGCGACTCGCCGGGCGCTCGCGGTCCGACGACGGGGCCGGTCGTCTGGATTCCCGTCTGCCCTCGGAGCGGGGCGGTTCGCGACTCCCGCGGCCGTCACTCGACTCCCTCGTGACGTCGCCGTCGGCTCGGTCGGTCGACTCCGCTCGCGAGTCGTCGCCGGTGACGACGTAGCCGCCGTGGCGGCCGCTGTAGCGAACCGCCCGCGCGTCCTGGAGCGCTTCCAGCGCGTCGTCGACGTCCCGTTCGATGTCGCCGGCGAGTCGGTCGACCAACTCTCCCCAGTCGAGGACCCCGGCCGCCGAGAGCGTCGAGAGGACCCGTTCTTCGAGGGCTTGACCCCCAGGGGTCGCGTCCGGAGAACCGGCCTCCTCGTCGACGGGGTCGAACCCTCGTCTGCCGGCCTGCACCATCGTTCGGAGGAACTCGCTCTGACTCATGTCCAGTGCGTCGGCGTGTTCCACCCACGCCTCTTTCTGCGAGCGCGGAACGTACGTCTTCACGACGGTCCGCTCGTCGTCGGTCATACAGTGCGCTGTGAGGGTACGAACTTAGTTGTTGTCCCACGGGCGTGGATAATGCACCTTAGCTTCGCTCGTGGGACGACACGCTGGGGACCTCGCCCCCTCGCCGTGTGGCGATTCGCGGCTGAAGTCTGCAGGTCTGTCCTCGTGGCACGGCTAAAGTCTGCAGACCCGTTCATTCGCCCTCACCCCCGGCCCTCGCCCGCCGAAGAGTAGCCTCCGGGTCGTCGAGCCACCGGTAGAGGCGGATGGCTGCCCCGACGAACTCCTCGGCGGAGTCGTACTCCTCGGGGATGTCGGCGACCATCCCGTGGACGTCGTGGTCGCGGTCGTCAGTCATCGGTCGATACCCCCTGCTATTTTGTGAGTCTGAAGTCTGTAGGTGGTCATGTCCAAAACGGAAACCGGGTTGTATATCGAGCAGTCCATCGTCGACCGCGCCGACGAGATCGCCCACGCACGCAGCGAACCGGGCGACCGCGTCAGTCGGTCACAGGTCCTCGCCGAGTGGGTCCGCCTCGGCATGGCCGCAGACGAAGAACTCGACGACGCCCCGTTCGGCGTCGCGTACGGCGAGCGCTCCCAGCGGTTCGTCCGACAGGCCGTCCGCGACCTCATCGCCCGCGAAGCCGACGACGTCTGACGCCGGAGAATACCGGCAACTGTTGCCATAAACCGTATGTCGTGTGTATCGAGCACAGCTACGCTCCCTCCTGTAGACCGGCGAGTTCGGATTTCCACTCAGCCAGTCGGGCGTCGGTGTTTCGCTCTCGGTGCGCCCGCCGATGGCAGGCGTGACAGACGCCGATAAGGTTCTGTCGGCGGTTGTCCAGCCAGTCGCCGTTGCGGTGGTGGACCTCGAACGGACCACGGCCACCACACGACGGGCAGCGGTAGGCGTCGCGGTCGTGAACGCCCCAGAACACCTCGCGGGCACGATGGCGAGCTTTGCAGTGCAGCGCGGCACGGTAGTCGCTCATCCCTCCACCTCCGGCCACTCGGCCGGCCCGCCAGCGTGGTCACAGTCGGGGAGGTGGTGGGCGAGTTGCACGCCCACGTCGTCACCACACAGCGGGCACGTCGGCGCTTCCTCGCGGTGGTGACACCGCCCGTTGACGTGGACGGCGACGCGGCTGCGATTGCGCCGCAGCGTCCTCGCGATGGCGGCGTTTCGCATCCCCTGCTCGCGCAGGCGGCGCATCTCCTCGCACTCGGCGACCGAGATCGGGCCGTGTGGGCCACACCCCGGTCGGCGGTCGATGCCGAGCCGTTCCATCGCGCGCCGGACGACCTCGCTGTCGGTGCCGCAGTGGGCGGCGGTCTCGGCGAGGGTGCATTCGCGCTCCCAGTAGAGATACCGGAGCGTCGCTTCGTCGCGGTGGATGTGGATGCCGTCACGCATCGGTCTCACCCCCGGCGCGGGCGATGGCGATGCACGCCCAGCGAAGGGCAGTGTCGTCGATGACACGCGCGTCGTAGCACGTGACGGCCTTGTCGCGGGTGCCTTCGGGGACGTAGTACCGAAGACAGATGAACACGATAACCGACCGGCCGAGGTCGGTGACGCGGACGTCGACCGGCGGGTAGCCGCCCTGGTCGAACCACGGATGATGTCGGAGCAGGCCGACCGAGCGGCTGTCGGCGAACGCCTGCTCGGGACTCGGCGCGTCGGGAGCCGTCCGCTGGTCCCACCGCCCGCCGACGTGGCCGGGCTTGGTGATGTGGTCCGACAGAGTGGGCGTCTTCGCGCTCATTCGTCGCCCTCCGGCCACTCCAGGCGGTAGAGTCTGAGTAGTTTGGTCAGGTGGCCTCTACCGGGGGGGTACTTCCCGTTCTCGACTGCCGAGACGTACGACTGGTCGCTGTCGATTCGCTCGGCGAGTTCTGTCTGAGTCAGTCCACACCGCTTCCGCATCGCTCGCAACTCTTCGGGGCTGGGGAGGCGGTAGTCCCACGGTGTGACGTCGAGTGGTTCGCCTCGAATCGCACGGATATGGCGTTCGATTGCGGTGAGATGTTCGTCGACGTGCGTGCCGGTCGGGTGGCTCATTGCTCGCCCTCCTCGAAGCGGGCGGCCAGTCGGCGCTCGAACGCCGCGCGTTCGTCGGGTGTCGTCTCGGTGGCCGCTGACGCCGCGTGGATGCAGTCGTCGCACTGTTCGCGATACCGGCCACTCGCGTCCTTCGAGGGCGTCGCCCCACAGTCACACGCCGGGCTGTCGTCGACGAGACTCTCGCCGTGGGCCATCGTGTGGTGGCGCTTCATCCCCGTCTCCGAGACGAAGTCGTCACGCTCGCAGGTGGGGCACTCACTCATCGCGAACCACCTCGCCGCGAGAGTTGGTCGCCGGCAGGTGCTCACACTGTGAGCGGATGTGAGCGGGGAGCTGCAGGGACTCCTCGCCGCAGTACGGGCAGGTCCGCAGTTGACGCTCAGGCACGGGTCTCACCTCCTCGGAGCGCGCGCACGCACGCCAGCGCGGCGAGCAGTGTCGCCCAGATGGTCGCTTCCCCGGCGGTCTCGTCGCCGGTCAGCACGGCGAGGATGGCCAGCCCGATGACCCAGGCGATGGTGAACCGCGCGAACGCGGCGGTCATGGCAACATCACCCAGAGTGGGAGCACGCCAAGCATCTGGAGCACAACCACCACCACGAACACCGCAGTGGCGAGGAACAGCAAATAGGCGAGAGCCACCAGCAAGTACATAGCGGCGATGAAAGTCGCCATCCACAACCCACTCATGGCGACTCCCCCGCGACAGACCGAACGCGCTCGCGGACTTCGTCCAGCGCGGCCAGCGTCTCTTCGACGTCACCAGTCTCGACGACGTGGCCCTTGGCGATACGGCCGAGTTCGTCGACCAGTTCGGACTTACTCGTCATCGTCACCACCCAGAATCGACCGCAGTTTCCCGAGCAGACCGATTTCTGCTTTCCAACCCGCGCCAGTGTTGAACGGCTTGCCGCCGCGGTAGGTCTTCCCACCACAGTCGTGACACCGGCCGTCCGCGGAGTTGCCGAGCGGCTTGGAACATGACTTGCACTTCGGCCCCGGCATCACTGCCCCTCCGTCGCGTCGTGGAGCAGTCGCGGGCGGTCATCGCCCAGGAACACCACGGCCGTCTCGGGGTCCATCAGCGACAGCCCGAGCGTGGCGACGCGGTGGCCCTGCCCGTCGGCGTGGGTGGCCGCGAGATCGTGGAGGTGCTCGCGGTCGTCGTCGCTCAGGGTCCGCCAGTCACGACCGAGGTCGACGACGAACAGACACTCCTCACAGAGACAGACCGCGCCGGTCTGAATCTCGACGTCGCCGATGGCCGTCCCGACGTCGCGCGCGAGTGTCGATGGTATCCCCCCGGGCGCGTGGTCGTTGTCGGCGCTCATCGGCGGACCTCCTGGCGCGTTTTGAACGCACGACCGATTGTGCTCGCCAGTCCAACGACGAACACCGCCCAGACCGCCGCGAACAACAACTGACCGGCCATCCAGAACTGGACGACCTCGAATGCCAGATACACGGCATAGCAGGCTGTCACGTAGACGAACATCTTGAAAAACGGCGTTTGGCTCATCGGCGGACCTCCACGGTGTCCTCATCCGCACACCAGATGGCCCGTGGTGGGACGCCGCTGATGACGTCCTCGTGGCTGGTGTCGGCCTCGACGTCGAGGAACAACAGCCCGGGCGTCGTGCCCAGGGCGTGCCACGCCCAGTTGGCCCAGCGCTGCTCGGGTTCCCAGTGGTTGCCGCTGGGACCGAGCGTCGTCAGTGCCGCCCGCTGGAGTTCGAACAGCGGGTCGGTGTGCAGGTCGTGCTGGGGCGCGTAGTTCTCGGGCAGCTCGTCGTCGGCGTCGTCCCGGCCGGCGAGACTCATCACTCGCCACCTCCGAGGATGCCCGCGGCGACGAGATCGTCGTGGAACGAATCGAACGCGTCGGCGAGCAGCCCGCGGCCGCGCGCGGTCAGCAGGTACTCGTTGGTGCGCTTATCGAGCGCGCTCTTCTCGACGAGACCCGCTTCTTGCAGGTCGTCGAGGTTCGGATACAAGCGTCCGTGGTTGATTTCGTGGCCGTAGCGGCCCTCTAACGCCCGTTTGATGGCCAGCCCGTAGCAGTCGCCAGCCTCGGCGTCGAGGACGGCGATGACGCGCAGGCACTCGCGCTGGAACGCCGTCAGGTCGGTGTCGTTACGATTCGTGTCGGCCGTCGTATCGGGGGTGTTTATCCCCGTGGAGCGTGAATTGCTCATTGTCTTGCGGTTTCCCGAAGACAATGCTCGCTCGGGAGCGACGCGTCGGTCCCCCATTCATTATTAACGGTTAACACATCGTTTCCGTGCAACGATGCAGAGCCGTTATCAGGGGCAAGCGCCTCTAGCCTCCCGAGCGAACATTGCCCTTCTCGGGTGATGAAGTCGCTCCCCGGCGCTGGTACGCCGAGGACATGGCCCCTTCCGGGCCTCTTTTGCAGAGGCGTGTATGTCAGCGAGCCTTACGACTTCGGACGTGTATGTGTAGCGCTACCACTTAATCCTACCGATGGTGTGTCCGACATACGTGGTTCCTGTGACGTAGTGGACAAAGGTGGTAAGTACGACCACACCGTTAGTAAGATGTGTGATGGCCACCACGGACGACTCAATGCGCCTGTCTCTCCCAACGGACGAAGAGATATTGCGGGAGTTACGCGATGGTGAGGGGCAGAACCTCCCGTCGAATGTGGCCGACGAGATCGCGCGGGACGCGAAGCATGTGAACACACGGTTAGTGCACCTCGAAGATTACGGGCTGGTCGAGAACATCGGTCGTGGCGTCTATCGCATCACGCCGCTCGGCAGGCTGGCCTTCGACCACATCGACGAGTACAGCCACGACACCAACGACGAGTTCGAGCTGATGATACGGCGCAAGCTCGGTGGCGGGTGACCGGCTATGGTTCGTTGAGTCATCCATCCTGCATCCTGACAGTCTGGCGAGTGCATAATAGGCGCTGGGGGGTCGTTTCCGAAAGTTCCGATACTCGTGGCGCTATCGCGAGAGAGCGTCGCTACTGGCGACTGATGCGCGCGAGAGCGGTTCGCCAGAAGTTCGCCAGATGTTCCGATACTTTCCGATAGGGCTGAGAGTTACCCCACGCGTTCGAATGGATTTGAATCGTGGGGTAACAGAGCGCGTCCTTCTCTAGCGGTCATGTTCGACCACCGCCACCGAGATTGTCTCCCCGGCGTATT
>NZ_JALXFV010000003.1:0-94971 GCF_023699475.1 Halomarina rubra
GTCGTCGGCGGGCGTCGCGCCGCTGCCGCCGTCCTGGTACTGCTGGCGGGTCAGTGGCAGCTTGCCACCGGCCGAGAGGATACGACGTTCGCGCTCGGAGGCGTCGAGGTTGCCCGTCGCCTCCCAGTCGTCGTTGACGCGGATGGTGAACTCCTCCTGGCCGGACTCGACGGCCTCCGCGACGTCGTCGACGATCTCGATGTCGTCGCCCTGCTCGATCTTCGCGTAGGTGTCCTCGTCGATGGTCAGCGGGAGCAGACCGAAGTTGAACAGGTTCGCGCGGTGGATACGCGCGAAGCTCTGTGCGAGGACGCCCTCGATACCGAGGTACATCGGACAGAGCGCGGCGTGCTCACGCGAGGAGCCCTGGCCGTAGTTCTCGCCGGCGACGAGGAAGCCGCCGTCACCCTCCAGTGCGCGCTCGGCGAACGTGTCGTCGACACGCGAGAGCGTGAACTCCGAGAGCTTCGGGATGTTCGACCGGTACATCAGAATGTCCTGCGTGGCAGGGATGATGTGGTCGGTCGTGATGTTGTCCTCCATCTTGAGGTGGACTTCGCCCTCGAGGTGGGCGTCGAGCGGGTCCTTCAGCGGGACGTCGCCGATGTTCGGCCCCTTGACGAGACCGTCGTCGACGGCCTCCTGGGGGGCGATGAGGTCCGTCTTCGACCCGTTGTACTTCTCGGGCATCTCGAAGCCGGGGTCTTCCATGTCGCCGAGTTCGTCCGCGAGGTCACGCGGGTCGACGATTTCGCCCTTGATGGCCGCCGCGGCGGCGACCTCCGGCGAGCAGAGGTAGACGTTGTCGTCCTCGATACCGGAGCGACCCTCGAAGTTGCGGTTGAAGGTCCGCAGCGAGACGGAGTCGGAAGCGGGGACGTGGCCGATGCCGATGCAGGCCCCACACGTCGCCTCGGAGAAGTTGACGCCAGCGGCCATCATCTCGGCCGTCCAGCCTTCACGCGCGAGAATCTCGGACGCCTGTTTCGAACCGGGCGCGACGATCATCTCGGTCTTCATGTCGATCTCACGGCCTTCGAGCATCTTCGCGGCCGGGAGGATATCCTCGTAGCCACCGTTCGTACAGGAGCCGACGATGACCTGCTCGACGTCCTCGCCCGCGACCTCGCGGACCGGGACGACGTTGTCGGGCATCGACGGGCACGCGATGAGCGGTTCGAGGTCCGAGAGGTCGATGACGATCTCGTCGTCGTACTCCGCGTCGTCGTCGGGGGTGAGTTCGACGTACTCGTCTGCACGACCCTGACGGGCGAGGTACTCCTCGGTCTTCTCGTCCGTGCCGAACAGCGAGGAGGTCGCGCCGAGCTCCGTCCCCATGTTCGTGATGGTGGTGCGCTCCGGAACGCTGAGGGAGTCCGCACCGGGACCGGTGTACTCGAAGATCTTGCCGACACCGCCCTTCACGGAGAGGCGTCGGAGCATCTCGAGGATGACGTCCTTCGCGGTGGACCACGCGGGGAGCTCGCCTTCGAGTCGCACGTTGACGACCTCGGGCATCTCGATGTAGTAGGGGCCGCCACCCATGGCGACGGCGACGTCGAGGCCACCCGAACCGATGGCGAGTTCGCCGAGGCCACCGGGCGTCGGCGTGTGGGAGTCCGAACCGAGGAGCGTCTTGCCGGGCGCGGCGAAGTTCTCCTTGTGGACGTTGTGGCAGATACCGTTGCCCGGACGCGAGAAGTGAGCGCCGAACGTGCCCGCGGCCGAACGGAGGAAGCGATGGTCGTCCGTGTTCTTGAAGTCGAACTGATACGTCTGGTGGTCACAGTACTGGGCGGCCAGTTCCGTCTGGACCTCGTCCAGTCCGAGCGCCTCGAACTGGAGCCAGACGAGCGTCCCGGTCGTGTCCTGTGTGAGCACCTGGTCGATCTCGATACCGATCTCCTCGCCGGTCTCGAGTTCGCCCTCGACGAGGTGGTCGTCGAGAATCTGTTCCGTAAGCGTCTGTCCCATATCACCCGAACGTCGCCCGGCCACAAATATAAATCACCCGTGTCCGGCCACGCTTGCGTTAGGACGGCCTAAAACAGTCGAATTCGACCGTTGCGCCGAGTCAGAACCGCCGAACCTCCACGAACGTTCTTGACGGTTGGATTGGCACCGCATCGCACGACGGGACGGCCGCGGTGTGGTGTCGGCGTGCGACCCTTCGACGCGCTCCGAGAACCAGTAGCGTCTTGCCGTCGCCCTCGTCACCTCGGCCATGTTCAGAAGCGGCGCGTTCGTCGCCGAGCAGTGCGAGCCAGTTCGAGAGCGCCAGGTCCAGCCCAACGGTCTCGACCTCACCCTCGAAGCGGTGTTCGAGCAGGTCGAACCCGGACGGGTCGCTCGCGGCGGAAAGAGCGTCGGCGAGCGCGAGCGAGTCGAAGCGCTGTCCGGCCCCGACGACACCGTCTACCGGCTCTCTCCGGGTGCGTACGTCGTCCGCTACGAACAGGTCATCCGTATCCCCGACGACCACGTCGGGTTCGTCTACCCTCGCTCGTCGCTACTGCGAAACTCGGCGATGCTCAACACCGCCGTCTGGGACGCCGGCTACGAGGGTCGCGGGGAGGGGTTGTTGCAGGTCGGCCACGAACTCGAACTGGAGGCCGGCGCGCGTATCGCGCAACTGGTGTTCGCACGCGCGGACCACGAGGAGACCTACGACGGCGACTACCAGGGCGAGAACCGCTGACCGACCGTCGACCGTCGACCGTCGACCGTCGCGTCGCTCGTCTCGCTGGCACTCGCTCGTTCACTGCGTTCACTCACGAGAACAACGAGTCCAGGTCGTCGTCCGGGTCGCCGCCGGCGTCCGGGTCGGCCGCACGGTAGTCCCGGCTCGACGACTCGTCCGAAGAGGCGAACAGGTCGTCGCCGTCGCCGGACGCGCACTCGCCGTCGGTGGACCAGTCGTCGTCGCTCAGGTCGTCGGCGTTCAACAGCGCCTCGGAGGCCGCCGAGAGGTCGTCGCCGTCACCCTCCATCGTCGTCGAGTCGTCCCAGAGGTCGTCGAGACTGCCGTCGTCCTCGGCCGACGACCCACCAGTTGTCGGCGTCGACGACGCCGTGGTCGTAGCGGTCGCCGTGGTAGCTTCGGTCGAGGGCGACTCCGAGAGCTGTGCTTCGATGTCCGCCGAGAGACTCGTCCCGCGCTCCTGGGCCGGCCGCGACGCGTCCGTCGCCGCAGCAGCGGACCGGGAAGACTCCTGGGTCGACCCGGTGGTCTTCGAAGCGGTCGAGCCAGTGCTGTCGCGGGTCGGCCGGGGGGTCTCGGTCCGAGCGTGCGCCGTGGAACCGCCGGACGCTCGCCTCGCCCGGAGGAGGAGTCCGCCGCCGACGAGCGCCACGAGCACCACTGCGCCGCCGAGCAGCGCGACTGTCATCGTTTCCATCTCGTGAGACTGTCACGTTTTCGAATACAAATACCCGTCGGTGACTCTCATCACCGTCGGCCCCGAACGGAACCTATGCCACGAACCGCCGTCGTCGCCGGGGTCGGCCCCGGTCTGGGTGCCTCGCTCGCTCGCCGCTTCGTCACCGAAGGCTGTCAGGTCGGACTGTTCGCCCGTTCGGAGGCGTACGTCGAGGACCTCGCCGACTCGCTGGGACCGGACGCGCTCGCCGTCCCGACCGACCTCACCGACCCCGCGCAGGTCGCGGCGGGGTTCGAGACGGTCCGGGAGGCGTTCGGTCCCGTCGACGTGCTCGTCAACCACGCCAGCGCGGCGAGTTGGGACGGCACGCTCGACGTCACCCACGAGTCGTTCGAGCGCGCGCTCGACACCGGCCCGAAGGCCGCGCTGTACTGCTCGCAGGAGGCCGTCGCCGACATGCTGTCGGGCGAGGGCGGGGCCGGCGGGACGGTCATCTTCACCGGCGCGACCACCTCGAAACGAGGACGCGACGGAGCCATCGGTTTCTCCGCGGCGAAGTTCGCCTGTCGGGGGATGGCCGAGTCGATGGCCCGCGAGTTGGGACCACGGGGCGTCCACGTCGCCCACGTCGTCGTCGACGGTGGCATCCTCACCCCGAGCGCGCGCGAGGGACTGGACGAGAGTGAACGAGAGCAGTACCTCGACCCCGACGCCATCGCCGAGACGTACTGGAACCTCGTCGAACAGGACCGCTCGGCGTGGACGCTCGAACTCGACGTGCGCCCACACGTCGAGGAGTTCTGAAGCGGCCAGCCCCGCCGGGGAGTCGAGTCACGGCGAGTCGTTCCGGAATCGACTCGTCGTGAGGTACAGGACTTCGATTGCGAGCGCGCGCAGCACGCCGACGAGCAGCATCACGGAGACGCAGACCCAGAGGAGTCCGATGGGCACTGTTTCGGTCCCCGTGTCGACCGTCGCCAGCGGGTGGAGCGGGATGTCGAGTAAGAACAGTTCGACGACCATCGCGAGGGAGAACGTCGTCACGGCGACGCCCCCGCCGCGACCGTCCACCGGGTCGCCTCCCGAGTACTCCCAGTCGAAGAGTCGTCGGGCGAGCAGGCCGACCGTGAGCGCGAGTCCGAAGCCGAACAGGACCCACCAGAGCGTGGCGGGCACCCCCAGGACGAACAGTACGAGTCCGACGACGAGGCCACCGACGGCGTTGATTCGTGGATGGTTCCGACCCCAGCGGTCTACGCGGCCCATACCGCTCGTTCGCCCACAGCCGACTTAGTGCTGTGCAGGAGAGTACACGACGACCGGGCGAACGCTGCCGGAACGCCGTCTTCGAACACGTCGACCGCGTCCGAACCACAGGGACGAATCGGGTCGTGAGTTACAGCGCCGCCCGCTCGCCGTCCTTGTACACCGTCTCGACGTCACGCAGCGCCGAGATGTCGTCGAGCGGGTCCGCACCGAGTGCGAGCAGGTCGGCCTTCGCTCCTTCTTCGACGCGACCGATGTCGTCGTCCGGGACGGTGCGGGCGGCGACGCTGGTGCCCGCCCGGATGGCCTCCATCTCGCTCAGGCCGATCTCGTTCACCAGCAACTCGGCTTCCAGCGCGTTCTCGCCGTGGGGGACGAGGTCGGGGCCGATGAAGTCCGTCCCCAGCGCGATGGGAACGTCGGCCTCGTAGGCGCGCCGGACGGAGTCGACGTGCGCTTCGTACGCCTCGCGGGCCTTCCGCAGGCCCCACTCGGGCATCTCGTGGTCCGCGCCGTGTTCGACGATGCGGTGCATGATGGCGAGGGTGGGGACGAACGTCGCGTCGTGCTCGTGGAACAGCGCGATGGCATGCTCGTCGAGGTAGAAGCCGTGTTCGATGGTGTCGACACCGTTCTCCAGTGCGCTGACGACGCCCGGCGTCCCCTGGGCGTGGGAGGCGACGGGGATGCCGACGCGGTGGGCCTCCTCGGTGAACGCCCGAATCTCGCGGTCGGTGAACTGGCTCTGGTCTGGCGCGTCGAGTTCCGAGAGCACGCCGCCGGTCGTCATTATCTTCAGACAGTCGACGCCCTGGCGGATGCGCTGTCGGGCGGTCTTGCGACACTCGGCCTCGCCGTCGGCGAGCGTCGCCAACCCGGAGTCGCTGGCGACCCACTCGACGGGGAGCGAGTGGGTGTCGCCGTGGCCCGCGGTCTGGGAGATGCTCTTCCCGCTGGTGTAGATTCGCGGGCCGGGAATCTCGCCCTCGGCGACGGCCTGCTTGAGACCGAGACCGGTGGCGCTCCCGACGTCCCGGACGCTGGTGAACCCGGCGGCGAGCAGTTTGCGGCAGTCGGCCGTCGCCCGTGCAGTCAGCGTCGCGACGTCCTCGGTGACCCAGTGCATCGGGTCGATGACGCGACTCCCCGCGAGGTGGATGTGAGCGTCGACGAGGCCCGGTACCACGACGTCGTGGTCGAAGTGCTCATCGTCGGCGTCGACGTCCTCGGGCGGACCCACCGCGTCGATGCGCCCCTCGGCGACCCGGATACGAACGTCGTGGCGTGGCTCGTCGGCGATACCGTCGACGAGCGTCCCGCAGTCGATGGTCGGCATGTGTTGACACGCCGCTGCCGAGCGCATCAACGTACCGAAAGCGGCGGGCTTCGAGAGAGTCCCGGAGTCGGGTCGCGGCGACCCGCAGAAGCCAGCCACAGCCTTAGGCCGATTCCGCGAGTCGTCGGTTCCATGTCCGAGGAGGCCGAGGTCGTCGCGGTGCACCGTCTCACGCCGAGGGTCAAGCAGTTCCGACTGCGCGTGCCCGACCACGAGTTCGACTTCGACCCGGGCCAGCACACCACCGTCCAGTTCGAGTTCGACGGCGAGGGGGCCGTCGGCGACGCGGAGCCCGGCGACACCGTCGTCCGGCCCTACACCGCAACCAACACCCCCGGCGGCGACCAGGTCACCCTCGCTATCAAGGTGTACGACGACGGTCTCGCCTCGGCGTACATGCACGAGCGCCGGGTCGGAGACACCGTCACCATCGGCGAGTTCGAGGGGAACCTCGCCGTCGACGACCCGGACGAGGACGTCGCGTTCGTCTCGACCGGCACCGGCATCACCCCGATGATAGCGATGCTCAAGCGGTACCTCGAGGTCGGCTCCGGGCACGTTCACTTCTTGTACGGCGAGAAGGACCAGGAACACGTCATCTACCGCGAGACGCTCGAACAGCTCGCCAGCGAACACGCGAACCTCGACTACACGCTCGTACTCTCCGATTCGAGCTACGAGTGGAACGGCCGGGTAGGCCACGTTCAGGACCACCTCGACGACGTGTTCGACTCGTTCGACGACCGCGACTTCTACGTCTGTGGCGTCCCCCAGATGGTCGTCGACACGACCGAGGAGCTGGCGGCCCTCGACGCCCCGGACGAGCGGGTGTTCACCGAGGGCTGGGAGGACGGCGCGGTCGAGGAGTGAAGAGAAGCGGCGGTCCGAGCGAGCGGGTCACCAGGGGGCGTAGCCGCCGTCGTACTCGCGGATGCGTTCGCGCTCGCACTCGGAGAAGGTGAGCATCAGTCGCGGGTCGCGGCCCTCGGGGTCGACGAACTCACAGCCACAGGTGCCCTGTTGGGTGTCGAACTGCTGTTCTTTCACCTCGTCGGACTCCCAGGGGTAGCCGCTGACCATCGGGCTGACGACGAGTTCGTCGCCGGCCGGTTCCATGTAGCCGTCCTCGTGGTCGAGGCCGAGGGCGTGACCGCACTCGTGGAGGAGGACCTGCAGCGCGTAGGCGGGGTCGGACCAGCCGACGACGTCGGGACAGTCCTCGACGGGTGGGAGGTTCGCGAGCGCCTCCGCGCCGCCGACGGAGGCGACGTGCGGGATGCCCGCGCCGGTCGGGAACTCGTACATCGAGCGCGCGGTGACGAGGAGGTTGACGTCGTCTGCGGGTTTCGCCTCGCCGCCGACGGTGCCCTGCGCGAGTTTCTTGGGCCACTCGCCGCCGGTCACCAGTTCGTACGCGTTCTCGCTCGACGTCTCGACGGTGCCGCCGAACTCGACGGCGACGAGTTTCCCCGTCGGGTCGAACGCTCGCTGGACGTGGTCGCGCAGTCGGTTCCACGCCACGTGGTCGCTCGCCTGTTCGGTGAACCATATCTTCACGTTCACCTCCGCCTCGGGACCCGAGAGCGCCGTGCCAGTGACGCCCGCCGAACCCAGTGCGCCTGCCGAAAGGAGGAACGCTCGACGGGTCAGCCCCATCGCCGCTCCTCACCCGATTCGCGTGCCAGTTCGTGTGCCATGATTGTGTGTGTGCCAACGCCCGTTTCCGGGCAAGGTCCGTTTCCGGACGTATCACACAGTCACGACCCGTTCTCCATCTCGGTAGCCGCTACATAGTCGAACCCCGACCGGTCCGGTCGGCTATGTGTATTACCGGAGACTGTGTCGACCGCCGACAGCTCACGGCCGACGGGTGGTCACCGCTCGCGTCTGGTCGGTCGAGGGGAGTGTTTAATCCGAGTTGCGCGCAACGTAGGGGTCGTGAACACGGCCCCTCTCGTGCAGTCGTCGGTGACGGTCCCGGCAGTGACCCCGGGGATGCTCGTCGTCTTCGGGGTCGTCCTCCTCGCGCTGGTGCTGTTCGCGACCGAAGCCCTCCCCATCGACGTGACCGCGCTGCTCGTCGCGGTGACGCTGATGGTGCTCGAACCGCTGACGGGCGTCACGGTCACACAGGGCCTCTCGGGGTTCTCGAACCCGGCGACCATCACCGTCCTCGCGATGCTCATCCTCTCTGCGGGCATCTCGAAGACCGGGGCCGTCCAGATTCTCGGCCGGAAGATGGCGCAGTTCGCGGGCACCGACCGCCGAAAACAGTTGGCGGCGACCATCGGCGTCACCAGCGTCTCCTCGGGGTTCATCAACAACACGCCGGTCGTCGCCATCCTCGTCCCGGTCATCTCCGATTTGGCGCACAAGGGCCGCACCTCCCCGTCGAAGCTCCTGTTGCCCCTCTCGTTCGCGTCGATGCTCGGCGGGATGCTCACCATCATCGGGACCTCGACGAACATCCTCGCCAGTTCAACCGCGGCGTCGCTCGGCGAGCAGGAGCGCTACGCGGGCCTGGGACTGCGCGCGTTCTCGGTGTTCGAGTTCACCGACATCGGCGTCGTCGTCCTCCTCGTCGGGTCGGTGTACCTGATGACCGTCGGCTACCGCCTGACGCCCGAACGCATCCCCCCGGAGGAGGGCTACGTCGAGGAGTACGAGATAGAGGGCTTCCTGACCGACGTCGTCGTCGACGAGGACTCCATCCTCGTCGGGATGCCGGTCTCGCGGGCGGTCGACGAGACGCTGTTCGACGCCGACATCCTCCAACTCGAACGCGCGGGCGAGACGTTCGCCGAACCGCTCGGCAAGAAGGAGATCGAGGCGGGCGACACCCTCCGGGTCCGCGCCGACCGCAACACGCTCCGACGGTTCATGCTCGCCGACGGCCTGAGCCTGCTCGGCGGCCCTCGTTCGGACGCCGACCTCACCGAGACCGACGAGGACATCGACCCAGAGCTCGTCGAGGTGGTCGTCCCGCGCGGGTCGTTCCTCGTCGGCGAGACCCTGGAGAGTTCGACGTTCCGCCAGCGCTACGACGCGAACGTCCTCGCGTTCCGCTCGCGCGGGGAGCTCATCCGCAACCGCCTGGAGGACATCACCATCCAGGTTGGCGACACGCTGCTCGTCCAGACCACCCCCGACAGCCTCGACCGACTCGCGGAGAACCGCGACTTCATCGTCGCCCGCGAACCCGAGACGCCCGCCTACCGCACCGACAAGATCCCGCTCGCGGTCGGTATCATCGTTGCCGTCGTCGGCGTCGCCGCCGTCGGCCTCCTCGACATCGTCGTCAGCGCGCTCGCGGGCGTCGTCGCCATGCTCGTCACGGGCGTCATCCGCCCCAACGAGGTGTACGAGTCCGTCGAGTGGAACGTCGTCTTCCTGCTCGCGGGCGTCATCCCGCTGGGCATCGCCCTCCAGAACACCGGCGGCGCACAACTGCTGGGCGCGCTCGTCGCCATGACCGGCGAGTACCTCCCCGCCATCGGCGTCCTCTGGGTGTTCTACGTCGCGACGAGCCTCATCACCAACGTCATCTCGAACAACGCGAGCGTCGTCCTCATGTTACCCGTCGCCGTCGACACCGCCGTCCGCGTCGGCGCGAACCCGTTCGCGTTCGTCCTCGCAGTGACGTTCGCCGCCTCGACGGCCTTCCTGACGCCCGTCGGCTACCAGACGAACCTGTTCGTCTACGGCCCCGGCGGCTACAAGTTCAGCGACTACGCCCGCGTCGGCGGCCTGCTCCAACTGCTGTTGTCGGTGCTCACCGTCGGTGCCATCGTCGCGCTGCGGGGACTGGGTGCGTAGACCGGCACCGAGTCGAGGAGAGAGACTTTCACGACGCCGAGAACGGCACGCTGTGCCGCCATCACGCTTTTCCCCTCGTCGCTACTTCCTGCGGGTATGTCCGACACGGTAGACATCGAAATCGAAGACGAGGAGACGACCGAGGAGGTCGAGGCCGAAGCGGTCGACCCCGGCGTCGCCACCGGCGAGGAGGAGCCAGAAGAAGAGCAGTTCGAGGGCGAACGTGCCGTCACGTTCGGCGAGGCGGCCGGGTCGCTCGCCGAGACGTTCGACATCGACGCCCGCAGCGGCGAGACCATCACCGACCTCTCGACGGTCGAGACCGAGGACGGTCGTCAGCTCGTCGCGACGGTCGAGCGACGCCGCCGGACGGCCATCGGGGCCCGACTCGCGGACGCCCGCCGCACCGGCCGCCGACTCGGCACCGTCGCCATCCTGCTCGGGGCCGCCGCCGTCGCGCTGTCGGCACTGCGCTCGCGCGACGACGACGACGAACTCGACATCGAAGAGATCTGAGGCGGCCGCGGGAGTTCTCTCGATTTTTCGAAGCACCGACCACCGAGCGCGAGCGACGAGTGTAGCGCTCGACGACCACTCGTCCGGAGGAGTCGGTAGTAGGGAACTATCAGTCCCGGCGTGGTCGGGGGTGTATGGTCGACGTGCTCGGTCACCTCGGGATGGCGCTGATATGGTTGTCACCGTGCTGGTTGTTCATCGACGACCAACGAACGGCGGTGACGGTACTGGCCGTCGGCTTCTGGTTCGGGATGCTCCCCGACACCGACCTCGTCCTCTCGTCCATCGACGCGCTCGGAGTCCACCACCACGGCGTCGTCCACACCGTCCTGTTCGTCGTGCTCGCGGCGGCGACTGTCGGCCCACTGCTCGGACTCGCGATGCGGCGACTGTTCGGCGACACGAAGTGGCTGTCCAGCGAGGCAGCAGCACGTGCCGTCCCCCTCGGCGTCGTCGTCGTGTTCGTGACCGGACTCTCACACCTCTTCGCGGACACCCTCTCGGCACCGGACAAGTCGACACGCCTCGAAGTGCTCTGGCCGCTGGTCGAGGGACCGGTCGTCTACGTTGACGTCCTCTACTACAAGTCGTTCTGGGCGACTATCGCCCTGTTCGTCGGCGGTCTGGCGTTCAACGCCGCGTTCTGGTACCTGACACACGGTCGTTCGGGAGCGCGGGCCCGCAGCGACCCGACCCGGTGAGACGCAGGGTCGTCACCGTCGGGCTCGCGTGATTCGGGACCGAATCGAACGCCGAGCAGCGCGGTCACGCCGCTCGTCGATTCGGAATCCTTCGTCGCCGCATCGCTCCTCGCGTGGACGGCCGGAGTAGAAGCGAGCCCGGAGGGATTTCGAACCATGGTCGCTCACCGTGTTCGCTCTCTGGTCCAAACCCACCGGCTGTCTGTCGATTCCTCTCTCACGTTCGTTCGAGAGAGAACCGACGAGCCCGGAGGGATTTGAACCCCCGACAACCAGGTCCGGAACCTGGCACTCTATCCACTGAGCTACGGGCCCTGTGCCCCCGACTACCGGACCGCCGCCCATAACCGTTGTGAGTTTCAGTCCTCTGCGAGCGTCGCGCCGGTCGGCCGGTCCTCGACGACCGACTCCTTCCACGTCCCGCGGAGGAACCACGCCACCGCGCCGAACGCACCGACGACGTTGCCGAGCGCCATCCCGACCCACAGCCCCGTCGGACCCCACCCCGCGACGAACACGAGGTAGGCGACCGTCGGAACCCGACCCACCCACAGCGCCATCAGCGAGAAGGCGAGCGCCGTCTTCGTGTTCCCCGCGCCGCGGTACGCCCCGAGGACGACCTGCAACACGCCGATGAACGCGAACTCCACGGTACGAATCCGGAGGTACTCCGTGCCGTGACGGATAGTCGCGGCCGCGTCTTCGGTCCCCGTCCCCATGAACACCGAGACGACGGGTTCTGCGAACAGGTAGGCGACGACGGCGACGACGAACATCACCCCCGCGCCGACGCTGGCGGCGAGCCTGACGGCGCGCTCGGCCCGTCCGGCCTTCTGCGCACCGAGGTTCTGGCCGACCATCGTGTTGGTCGCACGACCGAGGCCCATCGCGGGGAGGAACACCAGCGAGATGAGCCGGTTCCCGAGACCGTAAGCGGCGACCACGGGCGTCGCGAAGGTGACGACCATCGCGGTGAGCGTGATCATCGCCAGCGCGCTGGTCGACTGTTCGAGCGCGCTCGGCACGCCGATGTCGACTATCTTCCGGACGCTCTCGCGGTCAGTCTTCAGGTATTCGACCCGGAGGTCCGGGCCGAGGTGGGTGGCGAACAGGACGTAGACGCCGACGAACGTCGCTACCGCCCGCGCGATGAGCGTCGCCAGCGCCGCCCCCTCGACCCCCATCCCGGTGAAACCGGTCTGGGCGTAGAGGCTCGCCTGGAGGCCCCCCGCGCCGAGCATCCCGAACAGCGGGTTCTCGGTGAATCCGAAGATGAGAATGGGGTCGAGCACGATGTTCAACACCACCGAGAGCAGCATGACGAGCATCGGCGTCCGGGTGTCGCCGTAGCCGCGCATCAGCGCCGCGAACACGAAGAAGCCGAACAGGAACGGCGTCCCGAGGAAGAACACCTCCATGTAGTCGGCCGCCAGCGGCACGACCTCGCGGGCGGTCTCGGGGTCGGTCGGCAACACGCCCAGCATCGGTCCGGTCGCGACGAACCCCAACGCGCCGAGCACGACGGCGAGTTTCGTCACGAACGACAGCGTCTGGCCGGCGACGAAGTCGGCGTCGCCGTCGCTCCCAGCGCCGGTGTACTGCGCCACCAGCGTCGACCCGGCGACGGTGAACCCGCCGCCGACCGACAACAACAGGAAGATGAGCGGGAACGCGAGGCTCATCGCGCCGACGGCAGCCGCGGAGTACCGCCCGAGCCAGATGGTGTCGGCGAGGTTGTACGCGACCTGCAACAGTTCGGTGACGACGATGGGCCACGCGAGCGTGAACAGCGGCCACGCCAACCCACCCTCGGTGATGCTACGTTCTCGACTCACGGAGGACTCACTCTCGTCAGGGGTTCGGGTGCGTCGTCTTAGGACTGGCGTGAGAAGGAGTGGCTATGGCACTGGGAGAGCGCTCCGGCGAACCCGGACGCTCGACGGCCGAGCGATGAACGGCGAGAGAACGTGAGAGCGAACTGCGGAGTTACGGGCTCTCGCCCGTCTCGATGGAGAAGTCGGACACCGGGTACGCGACGCACGTCAGGGTGTACCCGTCGGACATCTCGGCGTCGCCGAGCATCTCGTTGGTGTGGTGTTTGATGTAGTCCTCGGAGTGACCGCCGCTGGTGATGTGACCTGCACAGGAGATACACTGACCCTCTCGGCAGGCGTAGGGGAGGTCCCAGCCCTCCTCTTCGCCCGCTTCGAGCACAGTGGTGTTCTCCTTGACCTCGATGGTCGTCCCCTCCTTGACGAACTCGATCTCGTAGGTCTCGGCCTCGTCGTCCGGGATGGCCGATGGGTCGTCGGTGGCTTCTTCGGCCTCGTCCTCGCCCTCTTCCAGTTCACCTTCGGAGCCGGCCGCGACCGCACCCGCAGCGACACCGCCGCCACCGATAGAGCGGTTCATCGGCTCGGGGAAGTCCGTCTCGGGGACCGTCGAAGCACGGCGTTCGAGCAACTCGTTGGAGATGTCCTCGGTGGGCGTCCACTCCGTCCCCCGCGAGAAATGCAGGAGCACGACGAGGAGGACGATGCCCGCCCCGAGGCCGAGTCCCAGTGCGTCTACCATGCTCGCGGGTTAGCGAGGGGGCGTTAACAGCATTGCGATACCACGTTTTGCTGCGTTCGCGTGCTGGCGGCCAAGCCGCCAGCGGCTCACTGGCAAAACCTGGACCAAAAGCGCTCCTCCTTCACTCCGCTCTCGCTCCGTTCAGTCGTCGGCCCGCTCGCTCACTCGCTACGCTCGTTCGCTCGCGGTACAGTCGAAAAACGTGACCGCACAGCACCGCACCGCTCCGCAACCGCTCCGCAACCGCTCCGCACCGCGACCGCACCCCCGAACCGTCTCAGTCCGGGTCGATTCGTGCGAGCGGGTCGCCACGCGCGAACACGTCGTTCTCGCCGACGAGTCGCTCGGTGACGGTGCCGGCGACGGGCATCGGCACGTCGATGGAGACCTTCTCGATCTGTATCTCACAGATGGTGTCGCCGGCGTCTGCGTGGCCACCCTCGCGGACGAACCAGTTGCTGACGACGGCTTCGTCCACGTCCATCGAGTCCGCGGGCCAGACGGCCGCGGAGTCGACGAGCGTCTCGGACGCACTCATTCGTGGACGGTGCGAATCGCCTCGGCGATGTCGGCCGTGCTGGGGTTGACCGCCTGCTCCAGCGGGCGAGCGTACGGGATGGGCACGTCCGGGATGGCGACCCGCTCGACTGCCTCCAGGTCGTCGAGGGCGCGTTCGGCGACCCGGGCGACCACCTCACCCGTGAGGCCGAACGAGCGGTAGTCCTCGTCGACGACGACGAGGCGGCCGGTCTTCCGCACCGACTGGACGATGGTCTCGGTGTCGAACGGGACGAGCGTCCGCAGGTCGATAACCTCCGCTTCGATGCCGTCGTCGGCCAAGCCCTCGGCGGCCTCCATCGCGCGGTGGACGTGCAGACCGAGCGTGACGACGGTGGCGTCGTCGCCCTCGCGCTTGACCGCCGCTTCGCCGAAGGGGACGGTGTAGTCCTCCTCCGGCACGTCGGTCTTCGGTCCCTCGGGGGCGGGCATCCAGCCGATACCCATCAGGCGCTTGTGGAACATGTAGACGACCGGGTCGTCGTCGCGGATGGCGCTGTGCATCAGCCCCTTCGCGTCGTAGGCGTTCGAGGGGACGACGACCTTCATCCCCGGCAGGTGCGCGAACGTGCCGTACAGCGTCTGGGAGTGCTGGCCGGCGTCGTTGTACCCGCCGCCGACGGCCGTCGTCAGGACCATCGGGACGTTCACCGACCCGCCGCTCATGTACGTGTTCTTCGCCATCTGGTTGTAGATCTGGTCCATACAGACGCCGAAGAAGTCGACGAACATCAGCTCCGCAATCGGGCGCATACCCGCTTGAGCGGCCCCCACGGCGGCACCGATGTACGCCGTCTCGCTGATGGGCACGTCCATCACGCGGTCGTAGCCGAACTCGTCGAGGAGACCCTGCGTGGAGTCGAAGATGCCGCCGTAGTCGGCGACGTCCTCGCCCATGTAGAACACGTCCTCGCTCTCGCGCATCTCGTGGGCGATGGCCTCGACCATCGCACGGCTCATCGTCAGTTCGCGTTTGGCTACCTGTTGGGTCATCGGTCCTCACCTCCGTCGTCCGCGTCGCTCTCCCGTGGTTCGGCGTCCGTCGCCTCCAAATCGTCCGCGTCGTCCGCTCCGCCGTCGGAGACGATTTCGCCCCGCACCGGCGGGTTGACGAACACGTCGGCGAACGCCTCCTCCGGGTCCGGTTCGGGTTGCTCTTTCGCCCACTCGATGGCCTCCTCGACGCGTTCGTGGGCGCGGTCGGTCAACTCCGCCAGGTCGCCGTCGGTGACGCCCTCCTCGCGCAGGTCGTCGGCCAACCGTTCGATGCAGTCGAGGCGCTTCGCGCGCTCGACGTCCTCCTTCGGGCGGTAGCCCTCGGCGTCGCCCATGAAGTGGCCCATCCGGCGGTGGACCTGCACTTCGATGAGCGTCGGGCCGTTGCCCGCCCGGGCGCGTTCGACGGCGTCGTGGGCCGTCTCGTACACCGCCAGCGCGTCGTCGTAGTCGACGCGCACCCCCGGCATGTCGAACCCGTCGGCGCGCTGGGAACCGTTCTCGACGTCCGTGACGCGGCCTTTCGGCATGCTGATGGCCCAGTCGTTGTCCTCGATGACGAACACGACTGGGAGGTTCTGGACGGCCGCGAGGTTCAGCGATTCGAGGAACCCACCCTGGCTGATGGCCCCCTCGCCCAGATACGAGACGGCGACGTCCGTCGTCCCGCGTTTCTTCGCGGCGAGCGCCGCGCCCACGGCGGGCGGACTCCCCTCTGCGATGATGCCGCTGCACGCGAAGTTGACGTCCGGGTCGAACAGGTGCATGTGCCCGCCCTTCCCCTTACAGAGACCGGTCCGCCGGCCGAATATCTCGGCGGTCATCCGCTTCAGGTCGACGCCCTTCGCGATGGCGACGTGGTGTGGCCGGTGAGTCGCCGTCACGGTGTCCTCGGGTCGGAGGTGGGCACAGACGCCCGCCGCCGCGGCCTCGTGGCCCGCCGCGAGGTGCAACTCGCCGGGGATGGGGCCCGCCGAGATGTCGAAGGCGGGCTGTTTCCCCTCCAGATACTCCTCCTGGAGACGCTCCTCGTAGTGACGCGCGGTCACCATCGTCTCGTACATCCGCTTTCGTGTGTTGACGCTTACCATGGTCCTGCCCCGTTACACCCTTCCCGAGAAACATAATAAACGTTCGTTAGGTTCGTTCGGCGAACAGTTCGACGTTGGAACGGTCTCCGAGGGGAGACGAGCGGTGGCGAACGGACGGCGCGTGCGAGAAGTGGCGGACGGGAGACGACGAACGGGCGGTAGTGAACGGACGATAGTGGCGGGAGGAGGTGACCGGGAGTGCGACGCGGTCCGCTACTCGTCGACGCGCTGGACCTCGTGGCGACCGAAGCCGTACCGGAGACGGTTGGCGAGGCGTCGCGAGAACCGCCCCTCGTCGGCCCGCGAGCCGAACCGTTCGGAGAGCGCGGCGTAGATGAGCGGCAGCGGCACCTCCTGGGCGAGCGCCTCCTGGACGGTCCACGTCCCGGTCGACCCGCCCTCGATGCGGTCGGCGACGGTTCCCAGCGAACTGCCCTCCTCGCGGAACGCCTCCTCGCAGAGTTCGAGCAGCCACGAGCGGATGACCGCGCCGTTGTTCCAGACGCCCGCGACGGCCTCCAGGTCGAGGTCGTAGCGGCCCTCGTGGAGCAGTTCGAACCCCTCGCCGTACGCCTGCATCAGCGCGTACTCCACGCCGTTGTGGACCATCTTGACGTAGTGGCCCGACCCCACCGGTCCCATCCGGGCGTGGCCCGCTGGACCGGTCGCGACGGCGTCGAACACCGGCGAGAGTTCCTCGTAGGCCCACTGGGGGCCGCCGACCATCAGCGAGAAGCCGAGTTCCGCGCCCGCGGGGCCGCCCGAGGTGCCACAGTCGAGGTACGCCGCGGGCGTCGTCTCGGCCCGGCGCGTCGAGTCCTCGAAGTGCGAGTTGCCGCCGTCGACGACGACGTCCTCGTCGTCCAGGAACGGTTCCAGTTCCGACAGCGCGGCATCGACGGCGTCGCCGGCGGGCACCATCAGCCAGATGCGCTTCTCCTCGCCCAGTTCCTCGGCGAGTGCTTCGAGCGAGTCGGCGGGGGTCGCTCCCGCTTCCGCCGCCGCCTCGCGTGCGCCCTCGTCGATGTCGAACGCCACCACGTCGTGGCCCGCCTCCAGCGTGCGGTCGACGACGATACGGCCCATCCGCCCCAGACCGACGACTCCCAGTTGCATACCCGGGGCTGTGCGGGGCGGTGGGGTAGGGGTTGCGGTTGGCGGCGAACACGGCCCGCCACGGTAGAGAGCCACGAACACACCACGGGAAGGCATTTATCCGTCCTCCCGGACGCTCGAACATGCCCGGACCAGTGTTCCTCGAAGGCGACCGCGTCACGCTCCGCGCTGCCGAACCCGACGACGTCCCGTTCCTCCAGCGCTGTATGAACGACCCCCGCGTCTGGCGACCCGCGCTCGACGTGAACCCGACGAACGAGAGCCATTGCACCGAGTTCTTCGAGCGCGTCGTCTCGGGCGAGGGGGGTGTCCACTGCCTCGCGTGCGTGGACGAGGAACCCCTGGGGCTCCTCTCGCTGACCGAGTCCCAGTACGGTCCGAGCGAGACGTCGCGTGCTCGGGCCGCCGAAATCGCCTACTGGTTCCACCCCGACCACCACGGACAGGGCTACGGCTCCGAGGCCGCCGAACTGCTGGTTCGGTACGCCTTCGAGGACCGCAACCTCCGCCGACTCCACGCCGAGGTGGGAAGCTTCAACGACGCCTCCGTCGGCCTGCTCGAGTCGCTCGGCTTCGAACACGAGGGCACCCGCCGGGAGGCGGCGTGGTTCCGCGGCGAGTACCACGACATGCTCGCGTACGGCCTCCTGCGTTCGGAGTGGTGAACGGACCGAGAGGTCGGCGACACGCGACCGAACACTGATAGCTCGACGACACGACCTCGCGGTGTGTCCCCTCCCTCGCGTCCCTCCGACTCCTGCCTCGTGCTCGCGGTCGTCGCACTGCTCCTGACGAGTGGCTGTCTCGGCTGGTCGAGCGCCGCCCCCCGCGACGACTGCCCGGACGAGCGCGTAACGGCCGTCCCGTACCCCGACCGGCCGGCGACGCTCACGAACGAGACTGTCCGAGCGTTCGTCGCCGACCTCGAAGAAGCGTACACCTACGGCCGGCACGCCGACGGCGACCACGTCGAGGTCGCGTTTGACCCCGAACCGGACCGGGTGGACCGGACCGGCGAGGGCTGGTTCGTCACCGTCGAGACGGCGCAGTCGACGCGCGTCTGTTCGAACGGCACCGTCGGCGTGAGCGACGGTGGCGAGCGGACCATCCGGTACTTCGTGAACGACAGCGCCGTGTTCCGCGACCTCGCGCGGTCGCCCGGGGAGGACCCCCGGGAGTACGGCGTCAGGATTCGCGTCGGGGCCACCGAGAACGCCTCGTGACACGGGGCCGGCCGCCGGTCGCTACCGCGAACGGCACGCCTCGCGACCGATTGGTCGTCGCGCTCGCGGCGGCCACCGCGGCGTGAGAACGCGAAGTCAGTCGGACAGGACCCACTCCGGGTCCTCCTCGACGGCAGCGAGGTCGATGCCGCGGGCGTTCGCCTCCAGCGTCAACCCCGCCTCGGTGAGTTCGTACCGCTGGCCGTCGACGGGGTCGACCAGCCCTGCCTCTACCAGTTTCGGCAGGTGGACGTCGACGAGTTTCGCCCGGACGACGTCGAACGGTTCCGTGTCGTTCCCCCGCTCGGCCTCCCACGACAGGAGTCGGTCGGTCAGGTCGTAGACGGCGACCGGCCACACCCGACCCAGCAGGTCGTCCATGACGAACCGTCGTCGACGGTCCGCCAGGACAGTCCGATGTTCGTCACTCTGTTCCCCCCCGGAAATTCCCGTTTTCGGACTTTCTTTCATCGTGTCCCCGATTGTTAATTGGTGGCAGTCACCGTCTTAACTGTGGTGGCTGATATACAAAGCAGCCGTCAGCTCTCGGCGACCCGCTCGACGGCGTCCCGGTAGAGTCGAGCGCAGCGCTCGACGACGGCGAGCGAGACGCTCTCCTCGGCGGTGTGGGCCTCTCCCGGCTCCGACGCACCACAGACCACACAGGTCGTCCCCGCCTGCGCCAGCCACCCCGCGTCCGTCGCGTGGGGCTTCGAGACGTGTCGTGGTTCGCCGGCCTGGGCGTCGACCGCCGCCGCCAGCACCGCGTCGGCGAACCACTCGTCGTCACACGCCATCGGCGGGAGGTCCTGGTCGACGGTCCAGGTGACGCCGTCGACGGTCTCGACCGCGTCGAGCGCCGCCCGCTCGCCCGCGACGGTGCGCTCGTCGACGGTGAACGAACACCGCTCGGGGACGACGTTCCAGCCGCTTCCGCCTTCGATTTCGGTCACCGCGAGGCTCCCGGACTGGGTGACGCCGAGCACGTCGGCCTCGGGGGTGTCGAGCGACCGGACGACCTCGATGGCCTCGCTCGCACGGTAGATGGCGTTCTCCCCGCGGTCTGGTTCGCTGGCGTGACAGGCGCGGCCGTGGGCGGTGACGGTCGACCCGCGTCGACCCTTGTGCGCGACGACGACGTCGGTGACGCCCGGCGTCGCGTAGCTCGTCGACCCCTCGCCGACGATGGCGTACTCGGGCGCGAACCCCGCTTCGATGGCGTGGCGCGCGCCGACGCCACCGCGCTCCTCGCCCCGGAACGACGCGAACGTACAGGGTGCGTCGGCGTCGCGGAACGCGACCATCGCCGCCGCGACGGAGCCCTTCATGTCCGCCGTCCCGCGGCCGTACAGGCGCGTGTCGTCGGCCTCGGTGCGTTCCTCGACGACGTACGCGCCGTCGTCGGTCACCTGTCCGGCGTCGGGCGCGACCACGTCGTGGTGGCCCACCAGTGCGATGCGGTCGGCCGCGTCGGGGTCCCCTTTGCGGGCGACGACGCCCGCCCCGTCGGGGTCGTGGTCGACCGTCGCGTCGGTGTGTTCGCGGAGCCACTCGGCGACGACCGCGCCGGCGGCCGTCTCGTCGTCGTGACTCGGCGTGGCGACGAGTCGCCGCGTCAAGTCCGAGAGTTCGCTCATACCCACCTCTCGTCGTGGACCGTCGAAAACACTCCTGCTCGTTCGGGCCACGGTGGTGGTCGGCGGCGGAGGTCACTCGCGACGGCGGGGCGACGCCGACGGACCACCCGAGGGCGCGTGGACCGTGCCACCGTGCGTTACGTAGCCTTATCAGGCCCGCCGTCCGAATGGCCAGTATGAATGTCGTTCCGGACACGAGCGTGGTCGTCGACGGCCGCGTGTCCGAGCGTATCGAGAGCGGTGAGTTCGCCGACGCGACGATATACGTGCCACAGGCCGTCGTCGGCGAACTCGAATCGCAGGCGAACTCTGGCCGGGACATCGGCTGGCAGGGCCTCGAAGAGCTCCAGAAACTGGCCTCCTTCGCCGACGAGGGGCGCATCCAGTTGGAGTACGTCGGCCGACGCGCGACCACCGAGGAGATAGAGCGCGCCCGGTCGGGAGCCATCGACGCCCTCATCCGCGACGTGGCCGCCGACCACGACGCCACGTTCGTCACCAGCGACATCGTCCAGAGCGAGGTCGGGAAGGCACAGGGACTGGACGTCCAGTACCTCGAACCGTACGACGACGAGATAGAGGAACTCGCCATCGAGTCGTACTTCGACGAGGAGACGATGTCGGTCCACCTGAAGACGGGGGTCCGCCCGATGGCGAAACGCGGGGACGTCGGCGAGGTGCGCTACGAGGCCATCGCCGAGGACGTGCTGGACGACGAGACGATGCGCGAGTACGTCAGCGACGTTCGCAACGCCGCCGACGCCTCCGAGGACGGGTTCACCGAACTCTCCGAACCCGGCATGACCATCGTCCAGTTCCGCGACTACCGTATCGCCATCGCCGAACCGCCGTTCTCCGACGGCGTCGAGATTACGGCCGTCCGCCCGGTCGCCCGGACGACGATGGCCGACTACGCCTACAGCGAGGACATCCAGGAGCGCCTGCTCGACCACCAGCGCGGCGTCCTCATCGCCGGCGCGCCGGGGGCCGGGAAGTCGACGTACGCACAGGCCGTCGCCCAGTTCCTCGCCGACGCCGACTACTCGGTGAAGACGATGGAGAAACCCCGCGACCTCCAGGTCGACGAGGGCATCACCCAGTACACCGAACTCGACGGGAGCATGGACAAGACCGCCGACGCCCTCCTGATGGTCCGACCGGACTACACCGTCTACGACGAAGTCCGCAAGACCCACGACTTCCGCACGTTCGCGGACATGCGTCTGGCGGGCGTCGGGATGGTCGGCGTCGTCCACGCCACCCGCGCCATCGACGCGCTCCAGCGTCTCATCGGCCGGGTCGAACTCGGCATGATTCCCCAGGTCGTCGACACCGTCGCGTACATCGAGGCGGGGGACGTCGAGACCGTCTACGACGTCTCGACCGAAGTGAAGGTCCCCCACGGCCTGATGGAGGAGGACCTCGCTCGGCCCGTCATCGTCGTCTCGGACCACGAGACCCAGCGCCCCGCGTACGAGATATACACGTTCAACCGGCAGGTCGTCACCGTCCCGCTCGACGACGCAGACGGCGAGGACGAGACCGGCGTCGACCGCCTCGCGCGCAACGAAATCGAACGCGAGGTTCGCTCGGTCGCTCGCGGCCACGTTCAGGTCGAACTCCAGAGTCAGAACCGCGCCATCGTCTACGTCGAGGAGGACGACATCTCCTACGTCATCGGGAAGGGCGGCGGTCGCATCGACCAGATCGAGCAGGCGCTCGGCATCGACATCGACGTCCGGACGCTCGACGAACGGCCCGACCACCACCGGAGTACCGGCGGCGCGAGCGCTGGTGGCGGTGGGTCGGGAAACGCGAGTAGGGTGAACGAAGGGCCGGGCCACGCCGGCGAGGTCGTCACCCCGGAGATAACGTCGCGACACATCATCGTCCCCGTCGACGGCCGGAGCGGCGAGACCGTCGAAGTCCGTGCCGAGGGCGACTACCTGTTCACCGCCACCGTCTCGCGGGGCGGCGAGATTCAGGTCTCACGCGGCAGCGCCATCGCCGAGGAGATGGAACAGGCCATCGACCGCGGCCAGCAGATAACCGTCGTCCCGTCGTAACCACCGCTCGACCCTTCTCTCGGTTCTCTCCGCCTCACTCCGTCGGCTTCCGGACCAGCACGACCTCCGCGGCGTGTTCGTGTGGCTCCCCGCCCGAGTCGTCCTCGAACACCAGTTCTCGCTCGTCGAGCACCGTCCACTCGTCGTAGTACGAGCGCACCTCGCCGGGCGCGTAGAACTGTTCCTCGCTGGTCCAGTCGGGCGGTGTCGGCACGTCGGGGTGGTCGACGAACGCGAACAGGACGTGGAGCCCCCCGGGCGTCGTCGCCGCACGGAACCGGGCGAACTGCTCGTCGCGGTTCGCCGGTCGGAGATACTGGATGGCACCACAGGAGTAGAGTACGTCCACCGACTCGGGGAGCGTGAGGTCGTTCACGTCGGCTTCGAGCGTCCGTATCGAGACGTCCCGCTCGGCGGCGAGGCGCTCGGCCTTCGCGAGGCCGTTCGGCGAGACGTCGGTGGCGAGCACGTCGAACTCCCGTTCGGCGAAGTAGACGGCGTCCCGACCCTCGCCCGCACCCACGTCGACGAGCGTCGGCGTCTCGCGGTCGGGGGCGTACTCGACGGTCTCTCTCGCCAGGTCGTTCGGCGTCGTCCCCCAGTAGTACTCCTCGCGGCCGTAGCGACGTTCGCGCTCGTCGAACTCCATGGCGGGCGGCTACTCGACAGTCCGTGTTGAACGGTTCGGTCACTCGCGAGTAACGGGCGACGGGCCACGGCCCACTGCCCACGGTGACTGGGGTCGGTTACGCCGACGAGGAGGAGGGACGACCGGCGCGTTCGACGACGCTCGGCGACACCTCGATGGGACAGTTCAGACGGAGTGCGAGCGCGATGGCGTCGCTCGGGCGGGCGTCGAACGAGAGGGTCCGACGCTCGCCGTCGCGGTACTGCTCGGTCTCGATCTTCGCGTAGAAGGTGACCTCGGAGAGGTCGTCGATGCGGACGCGGTCGACCGCCGCGCCGAACTCGGCGGTCATCTCCAGCAGGAGGTCGTGGGTCAGCGGTCGCTCGAAGGACCCGCCCTCCAGTGCGAGTCGAATCGACTGGGCCTGGTCGTCGCTGACGAAGATGGGCACCACGGACTCACCGACGTCGAGCATCACCACGGGCGTTCGCTCGCCGCCGTCGTCGACGCTCACCCCCACGCCGCGAACCGTGGCATCAGGTGACATGGTATGGTATTCACCAACCGAGTATGTAAGGTTAGCCCTCGAACGGATAGCCAAAATTCACGTCCCTCTCGGAAGGACACGTCGCGGGCGAAAGGTGTCGAACACGCCCGGAGACCCCGTTCGTCGGGACCAACCAGGGGTGGCGAGTGGCGGTCCTACTCCCGGTAGTGTCGATTGGAAACAGTTGCCAGGGTGGAACGGGCGCTACCCATTTACGCTCGCCCCGACTGCTCGCGAGTATGGGTTCGTACATGGCGCTGGTCGACGTGGTGGAGTCGCGCGTGCAGAACGCTCAGGAACTCGCGAGCATCTGGGGTGACCTCCGGAACGACATCGACGACGTCGGCGGGGAGATGAAAGACTCGTACGCAATCCTCGGCGACCACGACTTCCTCATCCTGTTCGAGGCCCCCGACCACCAGACCGCCCTCCAGATAGCTATCGTCGTCGAACGGCGCGGCCTGGACATGCACACCCACGAACTGCTCCCGACCGAGGAGTTCGGAGAGCTCGTCCAGGACGTCTGAGCGCGGCCCACGTGCCGCGACCGCGAGTCCTCCGACGACACCCGCTCAGGCGACGTGCTCGGTCCACGGCCGTTGCCGTTCGAACGCCGCGGCCGCAGCGACGACGTCGGCGTCGCGGTGTCGCCGGCCGACTATCTGGAGACCCACCGGGAGACCGTCGACCGTCCCGGCCGGCACCGAGGCGGCAGGGTGGCCGGTCATGTTGAACGGCTGGGTGAGATACCAGCCGGTGTAGCGGTCGACGCGCTCACCGTCGATGCGCTCGGGACCGAACGACTCGCGTTCGAACGGCGGCACCGCGAGCGTCGGCGCGACCAGCAGGTGGTACTCCGACAGGAGCGCCTGAATCGCGTCGAACACCGCCGTCCGAACGGCGTTCGCCCGCCCGAGGTCGACGGCGCTGTGCTCGCGCCCTCGCTCGACCATCGCCGGGAGGACGCCGCTCAACTCGTCGAGGCGCTCGCCGAGGTCGACGCCGAAGGCGGCCGCCGACCCCGCGACGGTCGTCGCCATCTTCGACTGGAAGGTGACGAGCGACGCCTCGCGCGCCTCCTCCCACACCCCGTCGAGGTCGGGGTCCGCACGCTCGACGGCCATCCCCGCGTCGGCGAACGCGTCCGCGGCGTCCTCGACCGTCTCGCGGACCGCCTCCGCGACGGCGAACGCTCCGAGCGCGGGGCTGTACGCGACCCGGAACCCGTCGACGGCAGCGTCGGTGGCGTCGACGAAGCTCTCGTCGGCCGTCGGGAGGCTGAACGGGTCGAGCGGGTCGACACCCGCCATCGCGTCGAGCAACAGCGCAGCGTCACCGACCGTCCGCGCCAGCGGCCCCGTCGCGACGAACGGGCTGGCGTCGGTGAACGCGTCGGGACGGGTCAACCGCGAGACGCGCCCGAACGACGGTTTGATGCCGACGATGCCGCAGGCGCTCGCCGGAATCCGAACCGACCCGCCCGCGTCGGTGCCCTGGGCCAGCGGCACCAGACCGTCGGCGACGGCGGCCGCACTCCCACCGGAGGAGCCACCGGCGGTCTTCGTCGGGTCGACCGGGTTCCCCGTCGAGCCGAACAGGTCGTTGTCGGTCGTCGCGAGGTGACCGAACTCCGAAGTGTTGGTCTTCCCGAGGACGATGGCCCCCGCCTCGCGGAGTCGGGCGACGGCGGGGTCGTCGCGCTCGGGGACGTGCTCGGCCAGCGCCGTCGACCCGTAGGTCGTCCGGACGCCCGCGACCGACGTCAGGTCCTTGATGCCGACCGGGACGCCGTGGAGCGGCCCCAACTCCTCGCCCCGTTCGACCGCCCGGTCGGCCTCGTGAGCGCGGTCGAGCGCCTCGTCGGCCAGCACCGTCACGAACGCGTTCGTCCGCTCGTTGCGCGCTTCGATGCGGTCGAGACAGCACTCGACGAGCGTCACCGGCGAGAGCTCACCTCGCCAGATTCGACGGACCAACTCGACCGCCGGTACGCGCCACAGGTCGTCGCTCATGTCGTCGGGTTCACACACGGGGAGGAAAAGTGTATGCGCGGGGAGACGCGGTCGAACCGTGGAGTCGCGGCGTTTTTGCCGCTGGGCGACCGACGACACGTATGGCCACGGAGTTCTCCGTCTCGCGCAAGGAGGCCACGGTCGCCATCACCCCGTTCGTCCTGCTCGGCCTCGCGGACGTGGCGTTGCTCCTCTGGTGGGGTCTCGACCCGCTGTGGGGGTTCATGATCCTCCCACCCATCCTGTTCATCAGCGTCCTCGGCTGGATCGCCTTCCGCACCGGGTTCGCCCGAGACCGCGTCGACGAGGAGGAGGACACGGTCGAGGAGACCGCAGTCGAAGAGGAGTTGGCCTGAGCGTCGACCCACGACGGGTGTTCTGAGCGTCCCACGACGACCCGAGACCGTTCGAGCGACACGCTACGCGGTCGCTCGGTACGTAGGTCGCCGAGAAGCGCCGAGGGAGAGATTTGAACCACGGTCGCTCGCTTCCTGATTCGAATCTTCGTGGGCGTTCGCTGGCGCTGGTGACTCGTTACACTCGTCACGTTGCGCCAGCAGAAGCGCCGAGGGAGAGATTTGAACTCCCGAGTCCGTGAGGACAGCAGATTTCGAATCTGCCGCCTTGGCCAGGCTAGGCTACCTCGGCTTACCCCACAGTTCAGCGTCGTCCACTTAGTTCGTTTCGGTTCACGCCGATGGCGGCACCGACTGCCATGCGGTAACTTGAAACCGAGTGACACCAACGCGGGTTCATGGACATCGAGACGGCCGCCGCCGAGTGTGCGTCGGTCACCGATTCCGTGCTTTCGGGCGTCATCGCCGACGAGACGTTCGTCGAGCGCATCCTCCTCGGCGTCCTCGGCCGCGGGCACGTCCTGCTGGAGGACGTGCCCGGGACCGGGAAGACGCTCACCGCCCGCAGCGTGGCCACCGCCCTGGGACTGTCGTTCTCCCGCGTGCAGTTCACCCCCGACCTCCTCCCGTCCGACGTGACGGGGACGCACGTGTTCAACGAGAAGGACCGCGAGTTCGAGTTCCAACCCGGTCCCATCTTCGCGAACGTGGTGCTCGCCGACGAGATCAACCGTGCGCCGCCGAAGACCCAGGCCGCCCTCCTCGAAGCGATGGAGGAGCACCAGGTCACCGTCGACGGCGAGACGCGCCCGCTTCCGGACCCGTTCTTCGTCATCGCCACGCAGAACCCCGTCGAGCAGGAGGGGACCTTCCCCCTCCCGGAAGCGCAGGTCGACCGCTTCACCGTCAAGACCTCCATCGGCTACCCCGACCACGGCGGCGAGGTCGAACTGCTGATGCGTCGTTCGGGTCGTGTCACCCGGAGTCCGGACGTGGAGACCGTCCTCGACACGGAGTCGGTGAAGGAACTCCGGACCGTCCCCGAGACCGTCCGCGTCGAGGACGACCTGCTCGACTACATGGTCGACATCGCGCGTGGCACTCGCACCGACCGCCGCGTCGAGATCGGCGTCTCCCCGCGTGGGACCCAGCGGTTGTTCGAGTCCGCGCGCTCACAGGCCGTCCTCGACGGCCGCGACTTCGTCACGCCCGACGACATCAAGCACATCGCCCAACCGGTGCTCGCTCACCGCCTCGTCCTCACGCCCGACGCGAAGGTCGAGAACGTGAACAAACACGACGTCGTCGCGGACGTGCTGGACTCGGTGACGGTCCCCACCGTCTGAGTCGCGTCCCTCCGTTCTCGCCGCCCCCCGGAGAGTCCGCCGAGCGACCGCTCAGAACGACGGGAGCACCTCCTCCTCGTAGAACTCGATGGCGGCCTCCTGGTCGTCGCCGATCTGGTGGACGTAGACGTGGTCGTACCCCCGGTCGACGCTCTCCTGGATGCTGTCGACGTGCTGCTGGGCGTCGTCGCCGAGCATGATGGAGCTCTCGCGGATGTCCTGCTCGGAGACCATCTCGCAGGCCTGCTCGAAGTGCGTCGGCGTCGGCAACTGCGAACTGAGTTCGCCCGGCAGCCCCGAGTTCGGCCACTGCTCGTAGGCGGTGCGGGCGGCGCGGTCGACGTCCTCGTCGACGCACGCGTGGAGCTGACAGTAGCGTGGCCCCTCCCCACCGGCGTCCTCCCAGGTCTCGACGACCTCCTGTGGACCGACCGACCAGAAGCCGTCGCCGAACTCGGCGGCCGCCGTCGCCGCGCGCTCGCCGTAGGCCGAGACGCAGATGGGCGGAGACTCCTCGGGCAGAGTGAACAGGCGGGCGTTCTGGACGTCGTAGAACTCGCCGTGGAAGCTGGTCTGCTCGCCGCTCCACAGTCTCCGAACGACTTCCACTGCCTCCTCGAGCATCCGGAGGCGGACGGCGTGTTCGGGCCAGTGGTCGCCCAGCACGTGTTCGTTGAGGCGTTCGCCGGTGCCGACGCCGAAGACGAACCGGTCGTCGAACATGTCTGCGACCGTCGCCGTCGCCTGCGCGAGGATGGCCGGGTGGATACGGACCGTCGGGCAGGTGACGCCGACGCCGACCTCGACGTCGTCGGTGACGGCGGCGATGGCACCGAGCGTGCTCCAGACGAACGACGCCTCGCCCTGCGCCTCCACCCAGGGGTGGTAGTGGTCGGAGATGGAGAGGAAGTCGAACCCCGCCGCCTCGGCGCGGCGGGCCTGCTCGACGAGCGCCATCGGGTCGTGCTCCTCACTCGACAGGGTGTACCCCAGTGAGAGGTCGGTCATGGGGCGTCGGTACTCCGGGAGCGACCGAATACCGTCGGCCCGCAGACGAAAGGTGAGGCGAGTCACGACTGCCGCTCGCGAACACATCCCGCAAACACCGCCCGCGGACACCGCTCAGCGTAGCGCCGCCGCGAGCAACACCGCTCCGGCGAGCAACAACACGAGTGCGCCGACGGGCCGGCCCCCACCGTTGGCGAAGTAGACGACGTAGCCGAGACCCGCGGTGAGCGTGGCGACGCCGCCGGCGACGCCGGCGTGGGCCGTGAGCGCGCGCTGGGCGTCGGCGTCCCGGCCGACCGTCTCGCCGAGGTCGAGCGCCTGAATCGCGGCGTCCCAGGCGACGAGCGCCCCGACCGTCGCTACGAGGAGGAACACGACGGCGACGCCGGCGACACCGCCGACGACGACGCCCCCGAGCGCGGCGACCGCTCCGAGCGAGACGAGACGCGGGGAGCCACTGGCGGTCCCGCCGCCGAGCAGGAGCGTGCCGAGCAAGGCGAGTACGAGCGCACTGGCCGACCCCACCAGCGCGATGGCACCGACCAGTGCGATGGCACCGACCACCGCGGCGTCGTCCGCCGTCGGGCGGGTGTCGATGGCGGGGTCGGTCACGCCGACCACCGCCGGACGGCGTTGGCGACCGTCGCCTGGAACGACTCTTCCCCCCAGTCGACGACCGGGATGCCCGCCTCGCGGAGCGCCGAACAGCGCAGCGAGCGCTCGACGTTCGCCAGTCGTTGCCCGACCGTCCCGCCGACGGTCGGGTCGGGGCTGACGACCGTGACCGGGTTCCCTCCCGCGTCGATGCGGCGGGCCGTCCGCAGCGCGAAGTCGTCGACCAGCGGCGTACAGAACACCACCTGCGCGTCGCTCGGGAGTTGTCGGCGGAGTCTGGCGGTCTTCAGCGTCCCGAAGAACGGGTCGTCGTTCGGGAGCGGGGCGAGCGCCTCGTGGGTCGCGAGCAGTCGGCGAACGCGAGCGCGGTGGCCAGCGCCGGTCCCTGGTGCGAGCCAGCAGTCCCGCGGCGAGAGCGCCGCGACGCCGACCCGGTCGCCGACCTGCCGGCGTCCCTCGTAGACGGCTCCGGCGACCTCGATGGAGCGTTCGAGCGTCGTCCGGTCGGTCTCCTCGCTCGCGACGTACCCCTCCTCGCGGGCGTCGAGGAGGACCACGACCGTCGCCGAGCGCTCGCGCTGGAACTCGACGGTCGAGAGGGTCCCCGTCCGGGCCGCGCGGTTCCAGTCGATGCGGTTGAGCGGGTCGCCCCGACGGTACTCCCGGATGGCGTGGAAGGCGACACCCGACCCGCCCTCGGGGGTGGCCGTCTCGCCGACGATGCCCGCCGCCGTCGGTCGTAGCGGCAGGGCCGCGGGTGTGGGCAGCGGCGGGACGCACTCCAGTTCGGTCGCGACCGCGACGTCGCTGTGATGGGCCGCACTGCCGCTGGAGTCGCGGGCGACGACGTACAGCGGGTCGAACGTGTGGTGGCCGCGTTCGGCGGTGACGTCGTAGCTGAACGTCGTGGACTCGCCGGCCCGCAGCGCGGTCGCGTGTCGCGGTGACCCGTCGGCGACCGTCAGCGTGTCGGGCACGCCGTCGATGAACCGGAGGTCGGGGAGCGTCGACTCGCCCTCGTTGGTCACCGTGACGGTGACCGTCACCGTCTCCTCGCGGTCGGGCGTCGTCGTCGACACCTCGCGGCCGACCGTCAACGACGGGTCGGGGAACACCGCCGCCCGGCCGTGGGCGGCCAGCGCGACGGCGACCACCGACGCGAGCAGGAGTCCCGCCTGCCCGGTGAGGACGCCGATGCCGGCCAGCGCGAGGGCGGCCGCCGTCATCCGCTCTCGCTGGCCGGTCCGGTGGGTGATGGGGTTCATCGGCCTCCCTCGACGTGCCGGGCGAGCGCGCCGACGGCGTGGGCGGCCTCCCGTCGGAACTGCGAGTCGCTGGTCGCGCTGAACCGGAACCGGTCGAGGAAGCTGACGTCGGCCTCGACGGTCGAACTGAAGAACGCCGCCGCCGTGGGGTCGTCGGTCCACGTCCCCTCGGCGAGACGCGTCCGGGCTTCCTCGGGTGTGTCGCCGTCGTAGCGCGTCAGCACGTCGATTGCGACCGTCTCCAGTCGGTCGCGGATGGCGAGGCGGTCCGACGAGCCGTCGACGCGGCCGTACAGCGACGCCGAGGTGAGCAGGTCGTCGAAGGCGTCGCCGGGCACCGTCGCGACGTGCCGCCGTTCGGGTTCGGGGAGTATCGGCGCGTCCGACGGCCCGGACAGGTCGCGGACGGCCTGGAGTGCGATGACGACGGCGGCCAACCCGACGAGCGGAACGAACGACGGCGGGAGCGACACGCTGACGACGCCGGCGGTGGCGACCAGGCCGACGAGGACGGCGAGCGTCCCGAGGACGACCCGCGCCCTCATCTGTCGCCACCGTAGGTCCGCTCGATGCGTCTGAGCGCCGTCGTCGCTCGCTCCTCGCGGTCGGCGTCGACGGTCCGACCGCCGTACCGCGTCGTCTCGAACAGCCGGGTCAGCTCCGCGACGTCGTCGCGGCTCATCCCGGCGTCGACGGCCGCCGCGGCGAACTCGCCGGGTGTCGTCGTCTCGCGGGGGAGGTCGAGCGGGGTCGTCATCTCGCGCCACGCTCGGAAGATGGCGTTCTCGACGTCGCCGGAGTCGTCGATGCGGTCGGCGGCGCGTCCGGCGGCCTCCCCGACCGCCTGGACGCTCGGGTCGGCCTCGGGGTCGGAGTCGGCCTCGGGCGGTTCCTCGTCGGCGGTCTCGCTCGACGAGCGGGTGACGACGACGGCGAGCGCTCCGACGAGGACGAGCGCGAAGACCGCGAGCAACACCGCCGAGGGGTCGGTCGCGACCTGTGCGACCTCGCCGCCGTCGGTACCACCGCCGCCGCCGCTCGGAATCTCGAACTCCCGGCCCAGGAAGCCACCCTCGCCGCCGTCGCGGCCGGGGAACCCCCCGAGCGCGCTGAACAGGTAGTAGAAGAACACGAGTATCCCCGTCAGACCGAACACCGCCAGTGCGGCGGTCTTGACCGCGTCGAGTCCGTCGCGCTTGATCCACCACAGCAGACCGGCCAGTCCGCCGACGAACAGGAGCGCGAGGATGAGTTGGAGTACCAGCCGAGGGATCATCGTCGGCGCGTCCGTGTCCTCCGCTGGCGGGGCCGCACCGGTGTCGAACCGCTCGTTCTCTCCGTCGCCGATGCCGGGGCCGTCACCGGACCCGGAGACCGGTCCACTCGTCGCCGAGTCGAGGGTCGCCGCGCCGACCGCGAGGGCGACGACGGCGAGGAGGGCGACGAAGAGTGGTGCGAGGCGTTCTCTCTCCACGGGCGAGGTAGCAGTCCTCACGGTTTAAGCGTTGACAAGCGCCAGGGCGTGCCAACCCTGAAACCCGTGCCGCTCGTTGGGCGTCGCATGCGCATCGGTCTCGTCTCGGACCTCCACGCCAACGCGGTCGCGTTCGCGGCCGTCCGTGACGCGCTCGCCGAAGCGTCGCTCGACCGACTCGTCTGTGCGGGCGACGTCGTCGGGTACAACCCCTTCCCCGCCGAGTGCGTCGAGGCGCTGCGCTCTGACGCCGCCGCCCGGCAGGTCGGCGTCGAGACGGTCACCACCGTCCAGGGGAACCACGACCGCGCCGTCGCCGACCCCGAACGCTACCGCCACAACGAGATGGCGTTCGCCGGCCTGCGCTACGCGCGCGAGCGACTCGACGACGAGCAACGGGCGTGGCTCGACGCCCTCCCGGTCGAGGCGACGCTCGCCGACGGGCGGGTGCGCGTCGTCCACGACCACCCGGTCGAGCGCGACCGGTACGTCCACCCGGAAGGGTTCCCGGCGCTCGCCGACCACCTCGGCGAGGAGTCGGTGTTGGTGCTCGGCCACACCCACGTTCAGCACCACGAGTGGGTCGACGACACGCTCGTCGTCAACCCCGGCAGCGTCGGCCAGCCACGCGACGGCGACCCGCGGGCGGCGTTCGCCGTCCTCGACCTGCCCGACGACGGGCGGCCGTCGGTCACCGACCACCGGGTCGACTACGACGTCGACAGCGTCCAGGCGGCCGTCGCGGCGGCCGGTCTCCCCGAGCGTACCGCTCGACGGCTGGCGCGCGGAAAGTGAAGAAGCCGCGGGTGGCACCGTGCCACCCGCGGCGCTACTCGGACTGCGAGGAGTGGTAGGGGAGTCGGCCGTTCGCCTACCTGACCGCGTCGCCCGTCACGAGCGCCGCACCGCCGTCGGGTGCGCTGACGTCACCCGACTCGCCGCCGGTGTCGTTGGCGGCTGGGGTGTCTGCGGGGTCGATGGTCGTGATGGTGCCGTTGGCGGCCCCGTCGCTGGAGTTGTTCGCGCTTGGGCCGGCGCAGCCGGCGACGACGAGCATTGCCACGACGAGCACCGCGGCGAGGACGGTTCGAGTAGTCGGTCTCATGTGCAGTTGCTCCGACGATAGCCCACCGAATAAACCGGGTCAGTCGTCCCGACGTTTGCAGCAGCCGACGACCACCGTTGCAGACCGTTTCACCCCGGAGGACCGGCTTAACGGCCCGAGACCCACCGACCCGTCCGACAACCGGTCTGATTCGCGACAAAAAAGGTCTATGGTATCGGACGTTAAGGGATAGATTACGAGCATATGCCGAGGCCTCCGACCACGACGACCGGCCGTGCCATCGCGGTAGTCGTCTGTCTCCTCCTCTCGACCGTGGCGGTCGCCGGCGCGGTCCCCGTGAGTATCGACTCCGTCGAGTTCTCCGGGGACGGCGTCATCGCGACCGACAACGGCGTGACCTACGTCGCTGCGTGGCAGACCCAGACCATCACCGTCGGCCTCTCCGGCGGTGACACCGTCCAGGTCTGTGCCCAACTCGGGGCCGGCGACGACGCCCGCGACCTCTCGTGTAGCCGGACGGCCGGCGGGGGGTCGGTGAGTTTACGCGTCTCGGACTGGGGTGAGACGACCGGCGAGCAGACGCTCACCGTCGTCGCCAGGAACAACTCCGGCACCGTCGACAGCGTCACGCGGACCGTCCGGGTGCTCGCGCCCGGCGGCGACGTCGACGAGGACGGCCTGTCGAACCAGGCGGAGGCCCAGCGCGGGACCAACATGGTGTCGCCCGACACCGACGGCGACGGTCTCACCGACGGTAGCGAGGTGAACGTCCACGGGTCGAACGCGACGAACCCCGACACCGACGGCGACGGACTGAACGACGGCGACGAGGTGAGCACCGAGAACAGCCCCCAGACCGACCCGACGAACCCCGACACCGACGGTGACGGTATCGAGGACGGTCGCGAACAGACCTCGCTCGGGACGAACCCCGCCGACGAGGACACCGACGGCGACGGCCTCGCGGACGGTGAGGAGATCGTCAACGGGTCGGACGGCTACGAGACCGACCCGACCAACGAGGACTCCGACGGCGACGGCCTCACCGACGGCCAGGAGGTCAACAACTACGAGACCGACCCGACGGACCGCGACACCGACGACGACGGCATCCCCGACGGCCTCGAGGTCAGCGAGGAGAACGGCTACGTGACGAACCCGACGAACCCCGACACCGACGACGACGGCCTGCGCGACGGCGAGGAGTTGAACAACTACGAGACGAACCCGACGAAGCCCGACACCGACGGCGACGGCATCCCCGACGGCCAGGAGGTCGAGCAGGGCTCCGACCCCGCAGAGGGCGTCGGCAACACGGGCCTCGACGTCAACGGTCTGCCGATGGTGCTGGGGCTGCTGGTCGCCTACGCGCTGCTGGTCGGGGCCATCATCTGGGTCGGCCGGACGCGCGACGACGCGCCGGCCGCTCCCGAACACGTGCCGACCGACGGCGGGAGCGACGGGGGCGAGACGGTCGCCGCCACGCCCGAACCGATGACCAACGAGGACCGCATCCGGCAGATGCTCGACGCCAACGACGGCCGCATCCGCCAGGCCGACATCGTCGAGCAGACCGACTGGTCGAAGTCGAAGGTGTCGCGTCTCCTCTCGAAGATGGAGGCCGACGGCGAGGTCCGCAAGATATCCATCGGCCGTGAGAACCTCATCGCCCGCCCGGGCGACGAACCCGAGAGCGCCCGCTCGCCGTTCGAAGAACAGAGCTGACCCGCAGGCGCGGACAACCGGCCGCCGTTCGCACCGGCACCACCGGTCGCCCGGTCAGCTCCACCGGTCGCGCCACTCCCCGGTCGATTCTCGGTACGCTATCGCCGCACCGACGAGCGCCGCGAGCGTCAGCGCCCCGACCACGAGCGGGTGGTCCCCGGCGAGCGTCAGCGTCGCGTCGTACACCGACTCGTCTACGCCGGCGTAGACGAGGCCGCCGACCGCGGCGTTGAACGCGAACGCGCCGACGGCGGTGTACCCCGTGAACAGCGCCCGGTGCATCCCCGAGAGTCCCGCCGGAATCGAGACGATGGAGCGGAGGACGGGGAGGAGTCGCCCCCACAGCACCGAGTGGCTCCCCCACCGGCGGAACCAGCGACGGGCGCGCTCGGCGTCGGCCGCCTCGACGCGGAGCCACGTGCTGTCGACGGCGCGTTCGCCGGCGCGGCGGAACAGTTCGTAGGCGACGACCCCGCCGAGGACCGCACCGGCGGTGGCCGCGAGGACGAACAGTCCCAGGGAGGCGGGCGTCGTGACGAGGATGGACGCCGACGCCGGCAGGACGACCTCGCTGGGGAGGAGAGGGAACAGCATGGACGTCTCCAGGAAGACGAACACGAGGACGAACAGGTAGCCGTAGGTGCGCGCGAGGTCGAGTGCGGCCGTCGTCAGGTCCACGAGCGAGCTACACCGTGGAGGGAGATGGGCGTTCGGGCCTCGCTCGGGAGGCGGGCGGGGGGCGGTCGCTCAGAGCGACGCGCGCTCGAACCGTCGAAGGCCGAACAGCACCGGCGCGGCGAACCAGACGAACAGGACGACCAGCGCGGACCACGGCTCGCCGCCGAGCACCGGCCGGACCGAACCTCCCTGGACGAACGCGGTCGACAGCGTCTCGAAGGCGGCCAGCGGTCCGAGGGCGACGAACGTGTCGGCCCACTCGGGACGGGTCGCCCCCTCGAACCCGTTGAGCAGGTAGCTGACGAGCACCGGAAGCTCTGTCCAGAACAGCTGTGTCACCAGCCAGACGGCGCTGGCGACCACGACCGCGCGAGCGGTCGTCGCGACGGCCGCCGAGACGCCGACGGCGACGCCGACGTACACCGTGAGTTGGAGGCACAGCAGTCCGAAACCGACGAGCGACGCCGTCGGGTCGACGACCCCGCCACGGGCGAGGAAGACGGCCAGCGCGACGGCCAGCGTGCCGAACGCCGCCGCGACGAACCACGCGAGTCGCCCGAGGAGCGTGCCGACGAGCACCTGTCGGCGGGAGAACGGGAGCGCCAGCAGGCCGCGGACGCGGCCGCTCTCGCGGTCGGCGGCCAGCGCGTCCGCACACCGGACGACGACGAGGAACGGGGCGACCATGGATACGATACCGACGATGTTCGAGAACGTCACCTGGGGGCTGTCGGCCTGGGTGTACGCGAACAGGCCGGCGACCAGAAGGAACAACACGACCGTCACGTAGCCGTTCCCTGAGCGAACGGGGTCGAGCGCGCTCCGACGGCCGAGCACCGAGAGCGCGCCGAGGCGGCCGGTAATCGAGTCGGCGGCGGTGTCGGTGGCGGTGTCGGGGGGCCTGCCGGTCCCGTTCGTGGTCTCGTCCGAGGTGGCGGTGTCGTCCGAAGTGGCGGTGTCGGTCATCGGAGGCCCCCCGTGTAGGTGGCGAACAGTCGTTCGAGCGAGGCGTCGTCGCTCTCGATGTCGAGCACCGTCGCGTCGTCGGTCCGGACGGCGTCGACGACCGCCGCCTTGCGCTCGTCGGGACAGGTGACCCGGACGCGGTTCTCGTCGGCGACGACGTCCGAGACGTCCTCGAGGTCGCGGACGGCCGCGACGGCCCGTTCGGTGAGCGAGTCGACGCTGACGACGAGCGTCGCCTGCGTCCCCGTCGCGTCACGGAGGTTCTCGATGCTGTCCTCGGCGACGATCTCGCCGTCCGAGAGGATGCCGACGCGGTCACAGACCGCCTCGACCTGTTCGAGGATGTGGCTGGAGAAGAACACGGTCGCGCCGCGGGCGTTCTCCTCGCGGACGATGTCGCGCATCTCGCGGGCACCGTTCGGGTCGAGACCCGTCGACGGTTCGTCGAGGACGAGCAGGTCGGGGGCTCCGACCAGTGCCATCGCAAGTTTCAGGCGTTGGCCCATCCCGGTCGAGAACCCGTCTGCGGTGTAGTCGACGACGCGTCCGAGGCCCACACGGTCGAGCAGTGCGACGGGGTCGTCGTCGCAGCCCTTGGCGTCGGCGACGAACTGAACGTGCTGGCGGGCGGTGAGGTGGCCGAACAGTCGCATGTCGGGGAGCGCACCGACGCGCTGGCGGAGGCGTTCACCCTCCTGCTGAGCGTCGAGGCCGAACACCGTCGCGGTGCCGTCGGTCGGGCGGACGTAGTCGAGGACGATGTCGATGGTCGTCGACTTCCCGGCCCCGTTGGGGCCGAGGAAGCCGAACACCTCGCCACGGCGGACGGTGAGGTCGACGTCGCGCAACGCGACCACCTCGCCGTAACGCTTCTGGAGGGAACGAAGTTCGAGCGCGGACATATCTTCACACGGACAGTGTGTGAGTCTTATCAAGTAGCTATCGACTCGGCGAGACGTGAGGGAAAGGGGGGAAAGGGACGGACGGTCGTCGGACCGTCTGCTGTGGGGGTGCGAGCCGGGACGGGGGGGGAAGGTCCCGACACGCGACCCACACGAACACCCAGGGCGGCACCCGTATTATATCTTTCCCAGCCATGTAAAATTAAGAACTATCATCGACTTTCAAACAGCCGCTCTATGGGAGGGGCGGGCGGTCGTGTCCGTCGGTGGTGCAGGTGCAAGCAGAACGACGACCCGAGTGGGTCGAGTCGGGGGGAGTAGAAACGGGTGCCTCGTCGGGTACCGGCGGCGTCAACGCCGTTTTCGACCCGTCTCGCAGTTCGAACACACCAATGAGCGAGCGCAATCGACGCGACGACCGGAGCGGGGTATCGACACGTGGCTGACGGACCGGACGACGACGGACCGCTCGACGGCATCTTCGAGGCCGACACCGGGCGGTCGCCCGGCGACGGGAACGTCCAGCGGTGGGGCTTCGACGTCCACCCGCGGGTGTTCCCGGTGGCCGCGACGCTCGTCGTGGTGTTCGTCGTGCTGACGCTCCTGTTCGAGCAGGCGTTCTCGCTGGCCGTGGCGGGTCTGACGACGCTCGGTGTCACCGACGTCCTCGCGTCGGTCGGCGTCACGGGCATCGAGGGCTCCTCGATGACCGCCAAGCAGGCGTTCGGGGCCGTCCTCGGGGCCGTCTCCGGGACGTTCGGGTGGTTCTACATCCTCGCGGTGAACCTGTTCATCGTCGTCGTACTGTTCTTCGCACTGAGTGGCTACGGCGACGTCAGACTCGGTGGTCCGGGTGCGGAACCGGAGTTCAGTAACTTCGGGTGGTACTCGATGCTGTTCAGCGCCGGGATGGGTATCGGCCTGATGTTCTGGAGCGTCGGCGAACCCATCACCCACCTCGGGACGGTTCCGCCGTTCTTCGGCGCGGAGGCCGGCACCGCTGCGGCCGGGCAGGCCGCCCTCGGGACGACGTTCTTCCACTGGGGCTTTCACCCGTGGGCCATCTACGCGCTCGTCGGCCTCGGACTGGCCTTCTTCGCGTACAACCGCGGCCTGCCGCTGACGTTCCGGTCGGTGTTCTGGCCGCTGCTCGGCGAGCGTATCTACGGCTGGATGGGCGACCTCGTCGACGTGCTGGCGGTCGTGGCGACGCTGTTCGGCCTCTCGACGTCGCTTGGACTGGGCGTCCAGCAGATCAACGCGGGGCTGACCTTCCTCTCGGGGCGGTACCTCCCGTTCGCGGTGCCGGGATCGACGCTCGTCCAGGTCGGTATCATCGCGCTCATCACGGCCGTCGCCACGCTGTCGGTCGTCGCGGGCCTCGACGAGGGGGTCAAACGCCTCAGCGAACTCAACCTCTACGTGATGGGCCTGTTGCTCGGCGCGGTGTTGCTGCTGGGCCCGACGGTGTTCCTGCTGGGGACGTTCGTCGAGACGCTGGGGTTCTACGTCAGCGTCCTCCCCGAACTCGCGTTCTGGAGCGAGTCGTTCTCGGGGACCACCTGGCAACACACCTGGACCGTCTTCTACTGGGGCTGGTGGGTGTCGTGGTCGCCGTTCGTCGGTATGTTCATCGCACGCATCTCGCGGGGTCGGACCGTCCGGGAGTTCCTGCTTGGCGTGCTCGTCCTCCCGGCGCTGTTCTCGTTCCTCTGGATGGCGACGTTCGGCGGGAGCGCGCTGTTCGTCGAGTTGAACGGCGGCGGGGGCCTGACGGGGGCCGTCGAGAACGACGTCGCGACGGCGATGTTCGAACTGTTCGCGGTGTTGCCGCTCACGGCCGTCACCAGCGTCGTCGCCGTCGTGCTGGTGACGACGTTCTTCGTCACCTCCTCGGACTCGGGGTCGCTCGTCGTCGACCACATGACCGCCGGCGGGAAACGGGAGGTCCCGAAGACACAGCGCGTGTTCTGGGCCGTCTCGGAGGGTGCGGTGGCAGCCGTCCTCCTCATCGGTGGCGGGTTGAGCGCCCTCCGCACCGCCGCCATCACGACCGGCCTCCCGTTCACCCTCGTCTTGTTGGTGCTCTGTTACACGCTGTACCTCGGACTGCGGAACGAACGCGAAATGCTCGAATCCGACCGCTTCAGCGCTCACGTCGACCGTCTCGTCGAACGCGGCGACGTGGAGGTCCGCACGTCCAACGACAGCGTCGTCACCGACGTCCGCGACGACGCGGAGTCCGCGACCGACCGGAGCGGTACGTCGCCGGCGACCGACGACTGAGTACCCGGAGAATGCGGTTCACGGGCGCTCTCCCGTCAGTCGTGCGACAGCATGACATAAGTGCCACGCGCACGCAACGCGAACCGTTAGTCTCGAAACCCGAGAGATAGGAGACGGTGGGGATGCGGTTCCGACGCCTCTCGACGCCTCTCGGCGTGTGGCGAGGGCGCGGCCGCGACGAGACGATGCCTCTGACAGCCATCGGCCACCCCGCCATCGGCGGCCAGGGATTCTACCGACGAATAACTACGGATAGCCACCGCGCCGTGAGCTACTGCGGCGCGGACCGGTTCGCGACCGAGACGAGCGCCGACTGTCACCCACGAGCGCTACGAGTCGTCGGCGTCGTCACCGTCGCTGTCGGCATCGGCGACATCGGCGGAGTCTGCGTCGGTCGTGTCACCCCGGTCGTCGCTGTCGGCGTCGTCACCGTCGACGGCGTCGGCGTCGTCCTCGCGATACTGGCTCCGGAGCGTCTCGAGTTCCGATTCGACCTCGGCGTCGATGCGCGCCCGCTCGACGGTGTCGCTACCGGTGTCGGCGGTCCGGTCGTCCGCGAAGAACCCTTCCGAACGGAGTTCCTCGATGGCTGCGGCCCGTGCCTCGGACTCTTCGACGTGGTCGGCCGCGTCGGCGACTCGGCGGTCGGCGTACCCCGCCTCGGACTCCTCACCGAGGGCGTCGGCGACCGACGCTTCGGCGCGGGCGGCGCTCTGGCGGGCGGTCAACTCCGCGCGCTCGGTCCGGAAGCGTTCGACGCGCTCGGCGAGTTCGCTCCGGCGACCCTTCAGCGACGACTCGGCGTCCCGTAGCTCCGCGATGCGCGCCTCCACGTCGTCCAGTCGAGCCATGTCGTCGCGTTTGGCCGACAGGTGGTCGCGGGCGACGGCGTCCTCGCCGTCCTCGACCGCCTCGCGTGCGCGGTCGTTGTGCGAGGAGACGCGGTCGTCCAGTCGGTCGGCCTCGCGTTCGAGGCGCTTGCGCTGGGTGACGAGGTCGACGAGCGCCTCGTCGACGCGGGCGAGTTCGTCGCGAAGCCGCTCGTAGGTGTAGTCGAGGTTCTCCTGGGGGTCTTCGAGGTCGTCGAGGAGGCGGTTCAGTTCGCGTTCGAACGCCTCGGTCGTCCGGTCGAACAGTCCCATACCCGAGAAGGGCTGTCGACCGACTTAGGGGTTCGTGCGAGACGGGAGGTGCGGGGGGTCCGACGGCGCTCGGCTTACTCCCAGTTGTGGAGCGCGTCGAGAAACACGTCGCGGACGTCGGCTTCCGTCACCGGCCGGGGGTTGGTCCGCAGGAGACGCTCCTGGGTGTCGACGGTCTGGGCCGCCAGCCAGTCGACGTCGTCTGCGGTGATGCCCGCGAGTTCCGCGAGACCACTCGGGATGACGTTCAGGTCGCGCTGTAACTGGACGTACTGGGTCTTCAGCGCGTCGGCGGCCTCGCGGTCGGTCCGACCGGTCGTCTCGACGCCGAACAGTTCGGCGACTCGCGAGAACCGGGCGGGGTCGCTCCCCGAGTTGTAGTCGATGGTGCTCGCCGGCGTGAGGACGGCGATGGTCTCGCCGTGGGTCGTGTGGTAGCGGTTGCCGACGGGGTAGGCCATCGCGTGACAGAGCGTCGCGCCCGCGGTCAGCCCCGCGATGGCTCCGAACAGCGCCCCCTGGAGCATGTTCGCGCGCGCCTCCAGGTCGTCGCCGTTGTGGACCGCCGTGCGGACGTTGCTCGACAGCAGGTCGATGGCCTTCTCCGAGAACATCTCGGTCAGCGGCGTCCGCCCGGCGTACACCGGCCGGTCGGCGGGGTCGCTCGGCCGCAACAGTGCGTCGTACTCGTGGGTCGTGTAGCCCTCGATGGCGTGGCCCAGCGCGTCCATCGCGGTCTTGGCCGTCTGCCCCGGTGGCAGCGTCGTCGTCAGCGCCGGGTCGAGCACGGCGGCGTCCGCGCGGATGTGGTTGCTGGAGATGCCCTCCTTGATGTTCTTCTCCTCCACGGAGAGGATGGCGACCGGCGATATCTCAGCCCCGGTCCCCGCCGTCGTCGGGACGAGCACGAGCGGCGGCCCCGACTCCGCGATGGCCTTCCCGTTGCCCGTCGGTTCGGCGACGTAGTCGAGCGGACTGCCGCCGTTGGCGACGACGGTGCGGGTGGCTTTCGCCGTGTCCTGACAGCTCCCGCCACCGAGGCCGACGTAGTAGTCGTAGCCCGCCTCGCCGCGTTCGTCGCGGACGAACTCGACGCACTCCTCGACGTCGCTGACCGATGGTTCCCGACGGGCGTCGTCGTAGACGTCCACCGAGAGGCCGGCCTCGCTCAACAGCGTCTCGACGCGCTCGGCGTGACCCGCCGCGACCAGGCCCTCGTCGGTGACGACCAGTCCCGTCGCGTCTTCGTCGACGCCCAGGTCGCGCAACTGGAACGGCAGTTCCTCGATGGCGTCGCGTCCGAAGCGGATCTGTGGCATCTGGACGTGCCAGACCGTCTCCGGGGCGAGGTCGTGGTCCGGCGCGGACACCGACCGCTCGTAGCTCACCGCGACTCACCTCGGATGACGGCCCACTGCCGGTGGGGCGTGCTGTCGTCCATGGGTAGCACGGGACACGACGGGAGTTGAAACTACCGTCGCCGAGTCGACACGAAACGGAGGGGTCGAGGGGGGCCGGGGGGCCCGACACCCGCTCAGCCGGTGTTCTTCATCCCGGCGGCGATGCCCTTGACGGTGAGTCTGAGGGTGCGGTCCTCGGTCGGCGTCCGGTGGGTCCGGCCGAGCAGCGTCATCTGGAGGTAGTTCAGCGGGTCGACGTACGGGTTGCGGTGGCCCAGGTTCTCCTCCAGCCAGTCGCGGTCGACCAGTCGCTCTCGTCCCGTCACCTCGAAGACGAGTTCGCAGGCGCGGTCGTACTCGGCGCGGATGCGGGGGAAGAACGCGTCGCGCAGGTCCTCGTCGGCGAGGTCGGCGTAGCCGGCGGCGATCTCCATCTCGGTCCGGGCCAGCGACAGCGCGGCGTTGTCGAGCATCGTCCCGAAGAACGGCCAGGACTCGTACATCTCCCGGAGCGTGTCGAGGTCGCCGCCGTCGTCGAGGTAGGCGTCGAGACCCGCCGCCAGCGAGTACCACCCGGGGATGATACACCGCGCCTGGGTCCAGGAGAACACCCACGGAATCGCTCGAAGGTCCTCGACCGACCGTTCACCCGACCGCGAGGCCGGGCGCGACCCGAGGTTGAGGTTCTCGATGACGGTGATGGGGGTGGCCTGCTCGAAGAACGCGACGAACCCGTCGGTCTCCAGCAGGTCGCGGTACGACTCGCGGGCGGCGTCGGCGGCCGTCTCCATCGCCTCGCGCCACTCGCTCCTGATGCGGACCCGGTCGCCGTCGAGCGCGCGGTGACGAGCGCGAAGTTGGGCGTTCAGCATCTGTTCGAGTTCCCGCTCGGCGATGCGCGGGTTGGCGTACTTCTCGGCGATGGCCTCGCCCTGTTCGGTGAACTTCACCTGTCCCGTCACCGTCGAGGCCGGCAGCGCGAGCAACGCGTCGTGCATCGGGCCGCCACCGCGGGAGATGGACCCCCCGCGCCCGTGGAACAGGCGCAGGTTCACGTCGTAGTCGTCGCAGATGGCCGCCAGCCGTTTCTGGTTGGTGTGGAGCGACCACTGGGCGGCGAGGTAGCCGTTCTCCTTGTTCGAGTCGGAGTACCCCAGCATTATCTCCTGAGTGCCGTTGCGGGCCTCGACGGCCGCGGCGTACGCCTCGTTCTCGAACAGCGTCCCCATGATGCGCCGGGCACCCGACAGGGCGTACTCCGTCTCCAGCAGGGGAGCCACGTCCAGCCCCGAGTACCCCGGCAGGTCGACGATGCCGGCCTGGTCGGCGAGGAAAAGCACTTCGAGGACGTGGCTCGGCTCCTCGCACATCGAGATGCAGTAGGTGTCGATGGCGTCGACGCCGTACTCGCGGTGCCACTCCGCCGTCGACTCGAACAGTTCGAGCACCTTCGCCGTCGTCTCCGAGCAGTCGTCGCGGTCGCTCACGTCGACGAGCGGGTCCGGTTCGAGGATGGCCTCGGTGAGCAGGTCGACGCGTTCGGCCTCGTCGAGCGCGGCGTAGTCGATGCCCTCGCGTTCCAGCGTCTCGGTCACCGCCAGGGTGTGGTTCTCCTGGTGGTCTCTGAGGTCGAGGCTCGCCAGCGAGAAGCCGAACGTCGACACCTGCCGCCGGAGCGGGTCGACGTGGGCGGCCGCCACGGAGTCCGCGCCGTTCGCCCGGAGGTCGGTCGCCAGCGCGTCGAGGTCCGCCAGCAGGTCCGCAGGCTCCTCGTAGCCGCCCGGGCGGACGCTCCCCACGCGGACGACGCGTTCGCGCAGGAGCTTCAACAGTTGGCGGTACGGCTCGTCGGGGTAGCGCAGTTCGGCCTGGTCGGCGATACCGGGGAGCGTCTCGGCGTGGCGCTCCAGTCGCGCGAGGACGTCATCACCGACGTCGACGCGGGTGGCGTCCTGACTCACGACCCCGGAGATGCGCTTGAGTTCCTGCCGGTAGCGGTCGAGGACGACCGCGCGCTGGCGTTCGAGCGTCTCGTCGGTCACCTCGGGGGTGACGTAGGGGTTGCCGTCGCGGTCGCTGCCGGCCCACGACCGGAACTCGAACAGCTTCGGAACGTCGGCGATGCCGTACTGCTCGCCCAGTTCGGTCTCCAACTCGTCGTACACCTCGCCGACGACGTCGAACAGCGTGTTCTCCAGGTACCACTGGACGTTCAGCGCCTCGTCGGTGACCTGTGGGGTTCGCTTGCGGACCTGGGGGGTCTGCCAGAGGCTCGTCACCTCGGCGTCGAGCGCCCGCCACAGGCGGTCGCGCTCGTCGTCGGTCAGGCGGCGCTCGTCGAGGTCCTCCAGTCCGTCGGCGACCGCCCGGAGTTTCGACTTCACCGTCTTCCGACGGGCCTCGGTGGGGTGGGCGGTGAACGTCGGTTCGATGAGCACGTCGTCGAGGACGCTCACGACCTGCTCGGCGTCGGCCCCCTCGGCCGCGAGCGTCTCGACCGCCTCTGCGACGCCGTCGGCGAGCGTCTCGGTCTGTTCGTCGCGGCGTAGCGAGCGCACCCGTTCGCGCTCCTCGGCGAGGTTGACGAGTTCGAAGTAGGTGGTGAACGCGCGGGCGACCTCTCCCTGCCGCGTCGCCGAGAGGTCCGCGAGCGCGGCTTCCAGGTTCGCCGGCGAGTCGGCCTCCCCACGTCGATAGGCGATAGCGGCGCGTCGGACCTCCTCGACCGTCTCGAACGCGCCGGGCGTCGAGAGGTCGGCGACGGTGTCTCCGAGCAACGCCCCGAGTTCCCGAACGTCCTGGCGTACACCCCTGCTATGCAATCGCGTGTCATCCATGCCCGAACGAGTGGGCCACAGGACCAAAAGCGTACCACGCCGTCGCAAATTCCGCGATACCACCACACGGCGTCCGAGCGCCCCGATTTCGAGCTATCCATCACGGTCGTTCGACGGAGTTCGACCCCCGGTTACCAAACAGGTACTCGATTGTGAGTAAATAACTTGAAGGAGGAGCGACTACGTCAACGCATGGCAGTGGGAACCGCACACGACGGAAAGACGAACCTCATCGGTGGTCGGTGGGAGCCATCGAACGCCCGCATCGAAGTCGAGGACCTCGCCGACGGCGGCACGTTCGCCGAGATCGCCAGCGCGACCGCCGAGCAGGCGACGGCGGCCGTCACCGCCGCCGAGCGAGCGAAACGCCCGATGCGCGAGAGCACCATCGTCGAGCGCGCGGGGTGGCTGGAGGAGATCGCCGACGGTCTCGAAGCCCGGAAGGCGGAGCTCGCGGAGGTCATCGTCCGCGAGGCCGGCAAGCCCATCTCCAGTGCCCGCGGGGAGGTCGACTCCGCCGCCGAGCGGTTCCGCCGCGCGGCCGAGGAGGCCCGCAACCAGCAAGGCGAGTTCGTCGAGGGGACGACCGAGGGCCATGAGGGCTGGCAGGCCATCGTCAAACCCCAACCGGTCGGCGTCGTCCTCTGTGTGACGCCGTACAACTACCCGCTGGCAACGACCGCACTGCAGGTCGCGCCCGCGCTCGCGGCTGGCAACAGCGTCGTCTGCAAGCCCGCGACGAAGACGCCCATCAGCGGAGCCATCCTCGCCGAGGTCGTCGACGACGTCGACCTCCCCGAGGGCGCTTTCAACTTCGTCGCCGGTCGCTCCAGCGACATCGGCGACGTCCTCGCCGGCGACGACCGCCTCGACGCCGTCGCCCTGACGGGCTCTTCGAACGCGGGCAAACACGTCGCTCGCGAGTCGGGGATGGTCCACCTCCACATGGAACTCGGCGGGAACGCCCCCGCGCTCGTGTTCCCCGACGCCGACCTCGACGCGGCTGCCGCCGACTGTGCGAAAGGCTCGTTCAAGTACGCCGGCCAGCGCTGTTCGGCCGTCTCTCGAGTCCTCGCCCACGACGAAGTCCACGACGAACTCGTCGAACGCATCGAGGCCCAGATGGACGACTGGCAACCCGGCGACCTGTTCGACGAGGACACCGCCATCGGCCCGCTCATCAGCGAGTCCCAGGCCGCGTGGGTCGAGGAACTCGTCGTCGACGCCGTCGAGAAGGGCGCGACGCTCGTCCGGGGAGGGGAGCGTGACGGCAAGACGGTCGAACCGACGCTGCTCGCGGACGTCCCCCACGACGCCCGCATCCTCCACGAGGAGCAGTTCGGCCCCGTCGCCGCCGTCGCCCGCGTCGCCGACGAGGCGGACGCCGTCGGCCTCGCCAACGAGGGCGACCTCGGTCTCGACGCCAGCGTCTTCACCGCCGACCACGACCGCGCGATGCGCCTCGCCGACCGCATCGAAGCCGGTGCCGTCCGCCTCAACGGCGCGCCGTCCCACGGCCTCGGCGACATCCCCTTCGGCGGCGTCGGCGACTCCGGCATCGGCCGCGAGGGCATCGGCTACTCCATCGAGGCGTTCACGACGACGAAGAGTATCGTCCTCTGAACGAAACCGCTGCCCGACCGTCTCACACCCACAGCAACGTATCGACGACGACTCTCGCGATGGGGAAGTGTTTCTCGGCGCAAACTGCGTAGCTGTAACTGGCCAGTATCATCACGACCAGCACCGACAGCGTCACGAACGCGACGAACGCGCTCCGCGTCTCCACCAACGACGGGTCACCGCTCGCGAACGTCCAACTGGCGACCGCCGCGACCACCGCGGACGGGAGTGCTTCCGTCGTCGACGTGAGGAGTCGTGTCGAGGGACGCATCCAGGTCGTCGAGAGATACGAGAGAGTACAAGTAGCTACCTCCACCGTCGACCGGGTCGGAGGAGGTCGACGGACTTCTCGCAGACGGGATGCCGGTCGTGGAGAGTCGGTAGTGACCTGCCGGCGCAGGCAGGCGTGAGCACCATCCGTCGTCCGGGAGAGGTCACAGATGCAATGACACGAGGATTCGGAGAACCCGACGTCGGCAAGCCAGTGTTCTCGTCACGTGGCGACCGACTCGGAACCGTCAGCGAGGTTCGTGACGAAGACACCGCTCGGGTCGACCACGACGACAGCGACGGGTTGACCGAGAAAGTCAAAGAGATGCTCGGGTGGGACGACGACGAGGACCACCACGACCTGCAGCGAGACCACGTCGAACGGCGCGACGACGACGGCATCCATCTCCGGGACCGGTAGTCGAGACCACCCCGTCTCCCGCGTACCGAAACCGTCCCGAGCGCTGTCGACTGCGACCGACAGTTCGTTTTACTCATTATCTCATAACATTTAAGAGCGAGAACCAGTGCATGCCCGTCAATGGACGAGTCGAGTCGTCACGCCGACGCCGAGTCGCCGACGGTCCCCGCGCCGCTCCCACCGGCCGACCCCGAGGCGTGGTACGCCCCGGACGTCCGCCGGCAGGAGGCGGTCCACCCCGGGGTCGTCGTCACGGTCCGCGGCGGTCGCGACGAGTTCGAGTACGACACCCGGACTCCGTCGCTGTCCGCCGACGGCCGTGAAGCCCTGGCCGACGTGACCGGATACTTCGCGGGCGCGAGCGTCGACCGCCCGCTCACCCGCGAGGGTGCGGCAGAACGGATGGCCGAGGGGTTCTCGCCGAAGTACGACCGCGCCGTCGACCGACTCACCGACCTCTCGCCGTCGATGCGGCGACGACTGGAGTACCACGCGCTCGCCGAGGTGTTCTGTCTCGGCGACCTGACGCCACACGCGCTCGACGACCAGGTCGACGTCGCCGAGGAACGCGACGGCGAGGTCGTCGTCCACACGTCGTCGTTCGCGCCGGCAAGGACCGGCCTGGACGACGCAGCCCACGCCGACCGGTTCGCCAACGAGCGTATCGCCCGCTACACCGTCCCGTTCCTCGACTTCGACGTACCCGTCGTCCTGTATCGCGAACACGTCCTGGGCGCGGACCCGTTCACGACGAAGTACGCCGTCCGCGAACCCGACCTGCTACCCGGAGACGGCGAACGTATCGAGGAGTGCAAAGAGCGCATCTGGGAGGCCCCGGTCGACGGCGTCGTCGCGGCCGACGAGCGAGCGGCGTTCGTCCGCGAGCGTGCGGAGGGCGTGCTGGCACGGCGACTCACCGCCGACAGCACGCGGGCGTGGCTGGACGCGACCCGTTATCGCCTCCGCTCGACGCTCGCGGAGTACGACCTCGCGGTCCCGCCGGTCGACGACCGCTACGCACCCGACCGTCTCGACGACCTCGTCTACTACGTCCTCAGGGACTACGTCGGCTACGGCCAACTCACGGTCCCCATCCGCGACGAGCGTCTGGAGGACGTCGAGGCCAACCGCGTCGGCGAACGCGTGAAGGTCGTCCCCCGCGGCGTCGACGAGCGCGTCCCGACGAACCTCGCGTTCGACGACGAGACGGCGTTCGTCAACGTCGTCACCCAGCTCGCGGCCGCCGACGGCGTCGAGGTCAACGCCTCCACCCCGAGCGCGAAGGTGAACCTCCAACCGGAGGGTATCGACGAGACCATCCGCTGTGCCGTCGCCCTCCCGACCATCAGCGAGGGCGGCCCCCACATCTCCATCCGGAAGCAGTCTCGCGACCCGCTGACGCCGGTCGACCTCGTCGAGAGCGGCAGCCTCCCGACCGAACTCGTGACCCTGCTCTGGTTGCTGTACGAACACCACGGCGTCGTGCTGTTCGCGGGGCCGACGGGCGTCGGGAAGACGACGCTGATGAACGCCCACGTGCCGTTCATCCCCTACGACGACCGGCCGGTGAGCATCGACGAGGGCTCTCGCGAGGTACGGTTGCCCCACGAGACGGGCGTGTCGCTCCAGACCCGCGACCACGAGAGTCGGTACAAGCGCATCTCGATGGCCGACCTGATGACGGAGACGAACTATCTCAACCCGGACGTCGAGATCATCGCCGAGATAAACACGCCCGCCAGTTTCGAGACGTTCGGCGAGGTGCTCGCGACGGGTCACGGCGTCCTCGGGACGACCCACGCCGAGGACGTCGACAAACTGGTCAACCGCGTCATCGAACAGGGTCTCCCGCCACACCTGCTCGCGGAACTCGACCTCGTCGTCTTCCCGCGACGCAACGACGGCGAGCGCTACGTCGGCGAGGTGGTCGAACTCGTCGACGAGGGCGACCCTCACGACGGACGTGTCGAACGCCCCGGTGCGACCGTCCACTACAACACCGTCTTCGAACGCACCACCGAAGGCGGGTTCGACGTCCGGTTCGGCCCCGACGCGGCGGGGACGACGCGGACCGTCCAGCGCATCGCCGACCGGACCGACCGTCCCGTCGAGGCCGTCGAGAGCGAGTTCCGCGAGAAACACCGCTACGTCCAGTATCTCGTCCAGGAGGGTGTCGACGACGTCGACGAACTGTTCGGCTTCCTCGCGGACCTCCGAGCAAACGAGACGGCGACCGTCGAACGGGCGGCCGCGAGACGGGAGCGGTCACGGCAGTCGGAGACCGCAGCGGCCGACGGCGGCAGCGACCACCGGAGGGACCACGATGGCGACGAGTGACCACACCGAGGCGCTCGACCGAGGGTTGTACGCGCTGTTCTCCCGGCACGCCGACAGCGCCCGCCACGACCGGGACCGGCGACGGTTCCGGGCGGCGAACGTCGGCCCGAGTTTCGACGTGTTCCTCGCTCGGGTCTACGGCGTCTCGTGGCTGGCGTTCGGGGTCGCGACCGTCGGCGTCGCCGCACTGACGCTCGCCGTCCCCGCGGGCGTCTGGACCACCCTCGGCGAGACGCTCCACGCCGCGCTCCCGGTGGCGAACCGACTCCACGCCCCCGACGTGCCACGGCTGTACGCCGCCGTCGCCGTCGCGGTCGTCGGCGGTCTACTCGTCAAGCGACTCGTCGTCACCGGCGGAAGTCTCTACCTCCGGTGGACCGCCAGCGCGCGCCGGAGCAACATCGAGCGGACGATGCCCGGCGCGGTGCGGTACCTTCGGGCGCTGTCGGCGGGGAGCGACGGCCCCCGGACGATGCTCCGGAAGGTCGCCGAACAGGACGCCTACGGCGAGACAGCGGTGGCGTTCCGGAGCGTGCTCAACCGGGCGGCGCTGACGGGGAGTCTCGACTCGGGGCTACGGATGGTGTCACGGGACACCCCCTCGCGGGACCTGCTGTCGCCGTTCCTCCTGAAGTTCCGCGAGCACGCCGGACAGGGCGACGACGCACTCGACGCGTACCTCGAACTGGAGTCGCGGATGCTCTCACACCGGCAGGCCCGTGCCCGCCAGCGCGCGAGCGACTTCCTCGAACTGCTCGCCGAACTGTTCATCGTGTTGCTCGTCCTGCCGGCGCTGTTGGTCATCGTCCTGACCGTCATGGCGGTGCTCTCGCCGGGGCTCTCCGCGCCCGTCGCGACGCCGTTCGGCGAGACGACGCTCCGGGCGGTGTTCGTCTACGGCGCGGCGGCGTTCTCGCTGGTCGTCGGGGTCGGCGCGGCGTGGCTGGTCGACGCGCTCCGACCGCCCGACCAGGCCCCACCGTCGTACGCGCTCCCCGACGGCGTCACCGACGTGCTGACCGAGACGCCGACCAACCCAGCGAGCGCCGCCGTCGTCTGCGCGCCGGTCGCCGTGCTCGTCGCGGTCGGCTGTTGGACCCTCGGCTACCACCCGGTGAACGTCACCCTGTTCGGCTACGCCGCGTTCGGCCTGCCGGTCGGCCTCGTCTCGGTCCGGCGGGCACGACGCGACGACGCGAAGGACCGCGAGTTGAAGGACTTCGTCCACGCCGTCGCCGGGCACGTCAGCCTCGGTCGGCCGTTCTCGACGGCCGTCGAGCGGGTCGCCCGCGACGTCGACCTCGGCGCGCTGCAAGCGGACGTCGACGACCTCGCGTTCAACACCGCGCTGATGACGGGGCGGGGCGAGGACGTCCGCGCGGACGCACTCGACCGGTTCGTCGATCGCGTGGGCACCCCGCTCGCCGAACAGACGATGGGGCTCGTGACGGGGGCGCTCGACGTCGGCAGCGACGCCGAGGACGTCTTCGAGACGCTCCAGACCGAGGTCGGCCGCCTCGTGCACGAGCGTAAGGCGCTGCGGTCGTCGCTGATGGTGTACGTCGCCGTCGGCTGGACGACCGCCCTGCTGGTCGTCGGCATCACCGTCGCGGTCAACGTCCACGTCCTCGACGGGTTCGCACAGCTCTCGACGGTCGCCGACGGGGGGATGGCGCTCGACCCGAACGCCGTCGACCCCGAGCGCGACCGGTTGCGGTTCTACGTCATCACGCAGGCGACGATGCTGGCGTGTGGCTGGTTCGCCGGCACCGCCTCCCGGGGTTGGTACGAGGCGCTCCTCCACTCCTCGGTGCTCGTCGTCCTCACCTACAGCGTCTACGCGGGGGTGGGGCTGCTGTGAGTCGGCCCCGTTCGGAGACGGACACCGGCCTCGCCGACTCGCGCGCGCAGTCACACGTCATCGGCGTCGTGCTCCTACTCGGCATCACCGTCGTCGCGATGGGGACGCTCACCGCCTCCATCGGCACCGTGCTGGACCAGAACGCCGCCGCCGCAGACGCCGACCGCGTCGCGAACGACCTCGACGCCGCGCTCGACCCGGTCGAGGCGACGGGTCGACACCGCGGTCGGGTCTCGTTCACCGACGGCCGCCTCCACACCGAGTCCCGCGACGTCCGCCTGCTCGAAGGACTCGACGGCGACCGGGTCGCACAGCGCGTGCGGACCGACGCGCTCGTGTTCGAGGCGGGCGACCAGCGGGTCGCGTTCGTCGGCGGAGCCATCGTCCGTGGGACCAACGGGAGCGCGACGCTCCGTGACCCGCCGCTGGTGACGGCCTCGCGCGGCGAAGGGGGCGTCCTCCTCGTCGGTGCGCCTCGGTTGGGCGACCCCGCGAGCGTCGGCGGCGAGCGGGCCTCGCTCACCGTCTCGACGAACGTCAGCCACGACCGCGTCTCCCACGGCGAGGGCTACTGGCGCGTCGCCATCGAGACCGAGACCCCCGGTGCGTTCGAGCGGTGGTTCACCGAGCGCGGCGCGACGGTCGAACGACGGGACATCGACGGCGACGGTGTGACGAGTGTCGTCGCCCGATTCGAGGGGCGACGGACGGCGTACCTCGTCGTCCACGACCTCCGGACGGAGGTGTCGACGTGAGCGACCGAGCGTCCACGACGGACCTGATCGCCGACGACCGGGCGGTGACGCCCGTCGTGGCGAAGGCGCTCGAAGCGGCCATCGTCGTCCTGTTCATCGGGCTGTTGACCACGACGCTGTTCGGCGGCGTCGTTCCCGACTACCGCTCGACGGCCGGTGACGCGGTCGGCGAGCGGACGCTGGCCGGTGCGGCCGCCCGCGTCGAGCAGGCCGTCCCGGCGACCGACGACGCCGCGGTCAGCCTCCGTGTCGACCTCCCGGAGACCATCCGTGGCGACCACTACACGATTCGGAGCGACAATCGAACCCTCGTCCTCGACCACCCCCACGACGACGTCGACGGGCGGGTGGCCCTCGGTCTCCCCGACCGGGTGGTCCGCATCGAGGGCGCGTGGGAGAGCACCGACGACACGGCCGTCCGCGTCGACGCGACCGACGGGCGAGTCGTCGTCGAACTCGGAGAGGTGGACGCGTGAGCACCCCGACGCCCGACTCGGGTCGGGACGGCCCTGGCGACCGCGGCCAGGCGAACCTCCCGGTGCTCGCCGTCGCCCTCCTCGTCGTGACGGCCGCGACCGGTCTCGGACTCGCGCTGGCCGACGGCGCGTTCGCCGGTGCCGAGCGCTCGCCGGGCGAACGCCACGTCGCGGTGTCGCTCTCGGAACGACTCGTCGCTCCCGACGGTCCGCTGACGAACCGGGGGAACACGCTGAACCGCACGCGGGTCGCCCGCCTCGACGCGGCGCGCCTCGACGAGTGGTTCCCGGTCGCCGAGAGCTGCGACGTGCGGATTCGACTCGACGGTGAGACGGTCGTCGAGCGCGGCGACCCGACCGGCGGGACGACCGTCCGCCGCGTCGTGTTGCTCGAACAGCGCCAGTCGCGGACGCTCGACCTCCCGACGGACCGCGTGACGCTCCCGCGACGGACGCCGCGCGTCACCCTCGACGTCGACCCGCCCGCCGCGACGACGGTGACGGCCGTCCGTGCCAACGGGCGGGTGGTCCTCCACGACCCGTCGGGGCTCGACGGGAGCTACGACGTCGCGCTGTCGCGACTGGAGACGGCGACGCTCGCGGTCGAACACAGCGGGCCGTTCACCCCCGCAACCGTCGACCTGACGTACTACCCCGCGCGGACGACGAAGGCGGAACTGGTGGTGACCGTCGATGCGTGACTCGGCCGACACGTCACGAACGAGGAGGGCGGACGAGCGCGGCCAACTGTCGCTGTCGGTCGTCGAGGCGGGCATCGGCGTCGTGCTCGTTCTCGCCGTCTCGATGGGGTTCGTCCTCGGCGTCCCCCAACCGGACACCCGCGACACCCAACTGGACGCGTACGCACGGGACGCGGCGGCCGTCCTCGGGACCGAACCCCCGCGACACCGTGGAACGACGCGACTGGCGGAAGTCGCACGCTCCGAGGCGGCGTTCGAGCGCGAGCGGGCCGCCCTCGACCGACGGGTCGACCGGCTGTTGCCCGACTCGCTCATGTACCACGTCGAGACGCCCCACGGGACGGTCGGCTACGACCGTCCGGCGGGTGTGGCCGTCGGGACGACCACCGTGACGACGGCGAACGGTCCCGTGACGATACGGGTGTGGTACGCGTGAGTCGTGACGACGCAGGGGACGACGCCGGGCGATTCGGTCGCGACCGTGCGCAGTTCGTCCTCGCGGCGGCCGCGGTCGTCGCCGTCGCGCTCGCACCCGCCGTCCTCGCGTACCTCCAGTTGGGCTACCACCCCGACGCCGCGGCCAACGACGACTACGACGCGCCGCTGGCCGACGCCGACCGGGTGCTCTCCCGGAGCCTCCACGCGGCCGGGACGAACGCGACCGGCGCGAACTGGAGCGCGCGCGAGCGCGTCGTCGAACGGGTCCGGACGGACCTCGCGCCCAGGATACGCACGCTCGAAGGGTCGCGCGTCGCAGACGGGGTGGCCTACGCGGTCGAGTACGACGAGGCGGCCGCTCGCGCGTGGGCGCGAGAGCACTGTCCCCGTGGTGACGGCCGTGCGTTCGGCACCTGTGAAGCGGTCGACGGCGTCGTCGTCCAGGAGCGCGCGGGTGAGACGACCGTCGTGGCCGCCGCGTTCGACGTGCGGGTGACGACCGACCGCGGCGAGTACGCCGCGACGGTGATAGCCCGGGTAGTGGGCTGACCCGTATGCGTCGGAGAAGGAGTGCCCAGACGCGGCGGAGCACCGGTGTCGCCACTGGGCGAGTAGTGTCTTGCCACCGGAGTGGCCCCGAAGACGGGGCCGGGCACGAAAATCGGTGGCGGAATCGACAGGTACGGTTCACTCGGCTGCGGCGTCGACACCGCGTGGCCGGTGGGCGTCGACCGTGTACTCAGACGCGGTCGCCTTAGTACTCGGACGTGGTCGTCTCGTTGCCGACGGTGAGGTTGCCCTCGGTCGTGTTGCCGTCGGTCATGTTGCCGTCGGTCGTGTTGCCGTCGGTCATGTTCCCTTCGGTGGTTTCACCGTCGGTCATGTTGCCCTCCGTCGTCTCCTCGCTGGGCATCTCCGAGGTCTCCTCGCCCATCGTCGTGTCCTCCTCTTCCATCGTCGTCGGCTCCTCCGCGGGCGTGGCGTCCTCGACGCCACCGGCGTCGGTCGTGTTGTTCCCACCGCTCGGGCCTGCGCAGCCTGCGACGAGCAGGAGCGCGGCCACGAGCAGTGCAGCAACCGTCCGTCGGGTTGGCTTCCAGTTCATTGCACTCTGCTCGGACTCCGAGGAGCCGGATAAACCGGGCCGACCGTACCGACCCTTGCGACGGTTGGTTGAACACGTTCCTACACCGTTTCGTGAACGAACCCGACATTTACACCCGGAAAACGGTCCTCCCACAGAGGCAGTTCAGAACGTCTGGAACGCGTGAAACGTCGGCTTACGACGACCACCCCTGACGACTGGGCACAACATAACTCCCGATACGCACGGCGTACCCGTCAACGAACGGTGAGGTCACCCCTCCAGAGGCCGGTCGAGGACCGCGGCTGGACCACCCCTCGCGACGGGTGTGAGCGACGGGCGAATCGTGGTACCTGTTCCCGCAAACCACGGTACGGCGCTCGAAACCCATCCGCGTTGACGAATTCAGAAACGTTATTCTACCGGAGACACAACGGAAATCGAGGGCGAGGTTGGCAAGACGGTTTCGGGAGTCCTCGCCTTCTCAGGCTCTCGGCGAGACACGACGATGCACAGCGCCGCGGCCGGCGGGTGGTCGCTCGACGAGCGCGTGGCGTGAACGGCGCTACGCGGACATTCTCAGGGAAGCCGTGAGGAAGAGCGACGCTCCACCAGGGACGAGTTCCTGTGGCCCCGGGACGAGACCGAGCACTCCCGCGGCGATGTAGAGTGCGAACCCGAACGCTATCGCGAGCAGGAGTGTGATGAAGTACCAGTACGCGCCCTCGACGGTGATGAGACTGGGGAGTTGCATGGGTTGGTCTGACCACCTATCGTGACGGTCAGTGTGTGGTACTCAGACGTGCATGACGACGTTTTGACTGCTTTCGGACGCCGGGCCGCCCGAACGGTGTCGTCAGCGTACCGTCGCGTCATTTCGAATCTGCACGTAGACCGACGCTCCACGCCGTCTACGCGCGGTCGGCGTCCGCCGGCACTACCGCTATCCACGTGCGCCGTCAGCGTTCGGCTATGGGACCGCTCGTACCGACCGGAGCCGACCTCGACCGTGAGACGCTGCTCGACATCACGGTCAACCTCATCCCCATGGGAATCCTGCTGTTCTTCATCGGACTGTCCTTGGTGTACTCGCCGTTCCCGCCGAGTCTGTTCATGTCGGGGATGAGCCACCTGCTCACCGTCGTCCCGCTGGTGTTGCTCGCGCTGTTGACGTACGTCGCAGCGAAGGTCATCGCCCGCGACGAACGGCAACTGGAGGCGCGCTCGTCGACCGACGACCGACCGGCGACGCTCGACGACACGGCGACCGGCGAGGGCGCGACGGGCGACGACGCGGACCCGTCGGGCGACCGGGAGTGAGCAACAGGAGAAGGGGCATCACGGCGGGGCCAGCGACGCGATCTCAGGGCGTCGTCGTGAGCAGTTCGTCGAGTTCGATGAACTCCGTCCCACCGCACCGACACTGGGAGTCGGCCGTCGGGAGCGTGATACTACCGTCGTCGTGGACGACCGCCGACGACCGTCGCCGGCAGTCGACACACCTGACGAATGTCCGTTGTGGCATGGTCGGGTCGAGTGGTGGGTCGTGCCGTCGCCGTCGGCCGGTCCGGCGGCGAGGTGACCCGCTCGATGTAACTGAGTCGACACGCGTAACAGATACGCTCACGCCTTGCGAAGTTCGATAGCACCGAGGGCGTGACCGTCCGCGTCGACGACCGGTCTCGCGTCAGTCGTCGACGTGCTCGACGGTGAACTGCTGGAGGCCGTTCTCCATGAGTCGCGAGAGCATCGCCGCGAAGTGCGTGTTCGCGCTCCACATCGCCGTCTCCTCGCTGCCGGTGCCCTCGTCGAGCATCCCGATGAGGACGGTCCGTCCGTCGACGGCGAGCAGTCGGTTGGCCTCCGCGTCGGGGCCGCGGTCGTCCGCGATGCGCAGCACCTCCATCCCTTCTATCTCCCCGAAGCGCTCCAGTGCGGCCGGTGCCTCGCTCGCGCCGACGGCGTGGACGCCCGCATCGACGAGCGACTGCAGCGTCGCCACGAGCGAGGGGGTGAGCTGGTCGACGTCGCTCACGCCGATGACGACGCGTTCGTCGGCCTCGGCGACGAGGTCCTCGACGCGACGGGAGATGTTGTCGGTCCCCCGGGTCACCCAGATGTCGGGGCGGTGCTCGTCGGCGTCGTCCGCGAGCGACCCCTGGACCTCACGGAGGTACTCGCTCGCGCGCCGACGCTCGCGCTCGAAGCGCTCGGAGAGGCGTGCCATCGCCTCGTCGAGTGCGACCGCCCGGTACCGCGTCGGCGAGGCGTTCTGGACCTCGACCAGCCCCCGTGCCTCCAGGGAGTCGGCGGTGCCGTACACCTGCGAGCGGGGGACGTCGGTGACGCGAGCGACCTCGCTCGCCGTCGCCGTCCGGAGCTTCTGGAGTCCGACGAGCACCTTCGCCTCGTAGCTCGTCAGCCCCAGCGATTCGAGGGCGTCGAGGGCGTCGGCTTCCTCCATCTAGTCCTCCGCGGGCGTCGCGGTGGTCGTCCCGGTCTCCGTCGAGCGCCCGGGACCGAGGTAGCGGTACCAGACGACGAGCAGACTCGGGAGCACCAGCACGCTCGCGAGGAACGCGTAGATGATGGTCAGACCGGTGATGATGCCGAACTGCTGGAGCGGCGGCAGGATGGCGAACGCCAGCACGCCGAACCCGCCCACGGTCGTCGCCGCACTGCCGAGCAGTGCGCCACCCGTCCCCGTGACGGCACGGCGCATCGACTCCCAGAGGTCGCCCGTCCGGTCGAGTTCCTGGTTGAACCGCTCGGAGAGGTGGATGGAGTAGGCGACCCCCAGCCCCACCGTGAGGCTCGTGATCATCCCCGTCAGGATGTTGAACGGGATGCCCAGCAGGTACATCGTCCCCAGAATCCACGTCACGCTGAGCGCGACGGGGAGCAGGGTGACGGCCCCCAGCGTCGCACTCCCTTCCGTGATGCGGTAGGTGAGCATCAGGAAGAGGAACGTCGCGACGAGCGTGATGATGAGGCTCTGGACGACGGTCTCCAGTAGCTGGTCGGAGACGATCTTGAACAGGATGGTCTGCCCGGTCGCGGTGGCGGTCAGCCCGCCGTCGTCGCCTTCGACCTCCTGGGCGATGGCGCGCATCTCCTCGGTGACGGCGTCCATCGACGCCGACCCCTTCGTGGAGACGACGAGGCGGACGGCCTCGTACTCGCCGTCGCCGTTCTGGGCGATGACGCCGGCGGCCTGGTCGGGCGCGACCGCGAACAGCGCGTCGTAGACGTCCGCGACGTTCTGGTCGGGGACGCCGTCGCCGTCGGTGTCCGCGGCGGCGAACGTCGCGTTGAACGTCTCGTTGGTCGCCGCGACGCTCTGCATCACCGACAGCGGACTGCGCACGTCGACCTCGCCGTTCGAGAGGACGACGGTGACGTCGCTGTCGGCGGCGGCGGTCTGTGCGGTGTCGATACGCTCCAGCGCCGCGGCGCTGGCGACGCTCGTCCCGTCGCTCTCGACGAGGATCTGCGCCTGGGAGTCCTGACGCAGGAAGTTCTCGTTGACGTAGTCGAGGTTCTCCTTCGCGGAGTAGTCGCTGGGTTTCAGCGGTTCGGGGAGCTCGTAGGTCCACTCCGGCGGGTCGTCGGCCAGGAAGTCCTCCTGGCTGAAGCTGGTGTCGACCTGCGAGGCACCGTACGCGCCACCCGCGCTGATGAGCAGCGCGACGAGGATGACGACGAACGGCGCACGGCGTGCGGCCGACGACCCGGCGGCGAGGACGGAGGAGAACCGCCCGCCGCCGGTCCCGAACGCCTGCTTCTTGCGGTTCCAGCCCCGGCCTTCGAGGAAGCCGTCGATCTCGATCTTGAGGGCGGGAATCAGAACGCCGAAGACGAGCAACGCGGCGGTGATACCGAACGCGCTGACGACGCCGAACTCCTGGATGGGTGGCAGCGGACTCGTCAGGTTCGAGAGGAACCCGATGACGGTCGTCGCCGTCACCCAGACGAGGGCGATGCCGACGCCCGTGAGGGCGACGCGCATCGAGCCACGGACGGTGTCGGTGCTCGCGCCAGTCGAGCCGGTGCGCTCCTCCCGGTGGCGCATGAACACGTGGATGGCGTAGTCGATGGAGAGCCCGATGAGGAGGACGGGCACCGCGACGAACAGCTGGTTGAACGCGATGCCGGCCCAGCCCATGAACCCGAACGTCCAGACGAGGACGGCACCGATGCCGAGCAGGCCGAGCAGGATGTCGATGACGTCGCGGTAGGCGACGACGAGCGCGACGACGACGAACAGGAGCGCGAGCGGCCCGACGATAGCGAGGCTGTCGGTCATCGACTGGGTCGTCTCCTCGGCGATGATGCCCGAGCCGAACACGAGCACGTCGTTCACGGAGAACTGCTCGGTGGGGTTCTCGTTGGCGAGGTCCTGCATCGCGAGCTGTGAGTTCGTGATGGCGTCGCTCGACTGGCCGGTCGCCTCCGCGGTCGACCCGCTGTCGCTCACCTGCGTGACGACGAGCATCGTCGCCTCGGCGTCGGTCGAGCCTTCCTCGAAGCTCGTCGGCATGAAGGCGAACGCGGAGAAGCTACCGCCACTGCCCCCCGAGTCGTCGCTCTCACCGAGCAACAGCCCGAGCACCTGGTCGATCTCCGACTCGTTCATCGACTCCAGCTGTGCGCGCTGTTCTTCGAGCGTCGGGGTCGAGGCGTTCTGGAACTCGGCGTTCAGCGCCTGGAGCTCCGAGCCGAGTTCGCGCAGGCGTTCGCCGTCCTCCTGCAGGTCCGCACCGCGCTGCTGGAGGCTCTGGTACTGGTCGGCGAGCACGCCCTGGGTTCCGAGCTGGTAGGCTTGCTGGGCCTGCGACTGGTTCTGAGCGTTGCGCACGCCCTGGGCGGCCTGCTGGAACGTCCCGAAGTCCTCTTCGTCCAGCTCGACACTCGTGTTCGACCGGACCTGCTCGAACGCCGCCTCGACGGAGGCGTCGGGGTTCTGCTGGAGGGCCGCCAGCGCACGCTGGAGGTCCTTCGCGGTCGCGTTGAGCGTCTGCGAGCGGTTCTCGAGTGCCGCCCGCTCCTGTGCGACGCTCGAGTTGAGCCGCTGGAACTCCGCGTTGGTCCGCTGGAGGTCACCGCCGACCTCCTGCTGGATGGCGGCGGTCGCGACGATGTTGGGGATACCGACGACGGAGTTGTTGTCGGCGAGCGTCGGTTCGATGGTCTCGTTCTCGCGTAACTCCTGTTCGAGCGCGAGGATACCGAGCATCGACTCCTTGTCGAGGACGTTGTCGTCTCTGACGATGAGTTGGACGGTCGTCGTGTTGTTCGGCCCGGTCGAGAAGTTGCCGTTGATGTAGCTGAGCTTCTCGGACTCGGGGGAGTCGCTCTGGAACTGGTCGAGCGAGGAGGACTGTTCGATCATCCCGGCACCGGCACCGAGGACGACTGTGGCAACGAGCATCAGCGCGATAGCGATGCGCGTGTGGCCGGTGATGGCACCGACGAAGCGGTCGACGCGGCTCACCGCGTCACCTCGTCGGAAGCAGAGAGTGTGAGTAACATCATAGTGACTGTACTGTTGTTCGTCGCCTACTAACAGCCGAGGTGTATAAGACACCACCGGAACGTGTCGCTCGTTTGTCTCCGTTCTACCTCCTGCGGAACGGTCACGTACGGCCGTCGGTGGCCCTCAATCGTCGGTCGGGGCGACGCCGGGTGACTCCTCGACGACGCCGTCGGCCCACCTCCCGCGGAGGAACCACGCGGCCGCGGCGAGCATGCTGAGGACGTTCGACAGCGCGATGGCGTACCAGACGCCCGTCGCTCCCATGTCGAGCGACGTGAGGAAGGCGTACGCCGGCGGGAGGCGGAACACCCACAGCGAGAGGATGGCGAACACCATCGCCGTGCGCGTGCTGCCCGACCCGCGGAACCCGCCCTGGACGACCTGGAAGACGCCGATGAACAGGAACGTCGGGCCGATGATGCGCAGGTAGTCCGCACCGAGGGCGATGACGTCGGGCGAGTCGGGGATGAACACCGCCGTGATGGGTTCGGCGAAGGCGTACGCGACGAGTCCGGCGACGGCGAGCACGCCCGCGACGATGGCCGAACTGTAGCCGACGGCGCGTTTCGCACGCTCCGGTTGGTCGCTCCCGAGGTTCTGGCCGACGACGGTCTCGGTCCCACGCGCGAGGCCGAGCGCCGGGAGGAACACGAGCGAGTTGATGCGGTTGCCGATGCCCAGCGCGGCGACGGCGTCGTCGCCCGCGAACGCGACGAGCGCGGTGAGGACGGTGATGCCGAGCGCCCGCGTCGACTGCTCGATGCTCGCGGGCGCGCCGAGCGAGACGATGCGCTTGACCATCGTGGGGTCGAGTTTGAGGTCGTCGAGCGAGAGGTGGATGCCGACCGCGCCCGAGAACAGCCACGCCATCGCGAGGACGGTGGCGACCGCCCGCGAAAACACGGTGGCGACGGCCGCCCCCTGGACGCCGAAGCCGGCGAACCCGGTCGCCTCGAACGCCCACGTCTGGAGGCCGTCCAGACCGAGCGACGTCAACAGGACGTTGCCCTCGAACCCGAGGATGAGGAAGGGGTCGAGGACGACGTTGAGCGCGACGCTGAGCGCCATCAGGTACAGCGGCGTCCGGGTGTCACCCCACCCCTGGAGGAGCGCCTGGAAGACGAAGAAGCCGAACATGAACACGATGCCGACGAAGATGGTCCGGGTGTACTCGACGGCCAGCGCGTACTCGGGGGTGCCGGGGGACGCACCCACCAGCGACATCAGCGTCGGCGTCAGCAGGTAGCCCAGCACCGAGAACCCCGCCGCGACGAGGAAGACGAACGCGATGGTCTGGCCGGCGACGTAGTCGACCCGGTCGTCGTTGCCCGCGCCCTTGTGCTGGGCGACGAGCACCGTCCCCGCGACGGTGAACCCGCCGGCGACCGATATCATCAGGAAGACGATGGGGAAGGAGTACGACAGCGCCGAGACCGCCTCCTGGCCGAGGCGACCCACCCAGAACGTGTCCGCGAGGTTGTACCCCACCTGGAGCAGTTGGGCGAGTACGATTGGCAGCGCCAGCACGACCAGCGGTTTCAGTAACTCGCCGTCGGTGACGTCGACGTCGCGGCCGCTCACCGTCGCCCTCGGAGGGTGGTGTCGAGGTACGACGCCAGCGAGACGCGAACGGCGGCGGGGGCGGTCTCACGGTTGGTCGTCGCCCGTGCCGCCCGCGCGCCGTTGAGCGTGGCGACGACGTGTTCGGCGACTCGCGTCGAGTCCACCTCGCGGAACGACCCGTCTTCGATACCGCGCTCGACGATGTCGCGGATGGTCGCGACGAGCAGGTCGTCGATGTCGGAGAACTCCTCGCGGAACGCCGCGTTCGTCACCGACTGCGAGCGGAGTTCGCTCATCACGGTCTGGATCTCCCGTTGTTCCGCGCGCTGTTCGAGCGGGAGGAGCTTCTCGACCAGGTGTTCGAGGTCGGCCATCGGGTCGGACGGCGGGCGAGAGAGCGTGGTCTCCTCGAACCGCTTCGCGGCGAACCGGAGGAACGCGACCAGCAGGTCGTCCTTCGAGTCGTAGTGGTAGTACAGCGACGACTTGCTCATCTCGAACTCCTCGGCGATGTTGGCGATGGAGAGGTCACAGTAGCCGTGTTCGAGCAGCGCGCGGAACGTCGCCTCCATGATGCGCTCCTCGGTCGAGCGCTGGCCGGTATCGCCAGCGTCGGCCCGGTCACCTCGGTCGGCCCCGTCGGCCCCGTCGGCGGGGTCGACGTTCACCGCGAGCCACCCCCCGAGGACGCGACCTGCGCGTCGTCGAGTTCGGTCGTACACCAGTGACAGAAGTCGAGGCCGTCGGTCAGTTCGCCGCCACAGTGCGGACAGCGAGCGGTGTCGGCGGCGGCGGTGGTCCGCGGCGTGTGGTCGCGACGGGCGACGACGTAGGCGTCGAGCGCACAGAGGGTGGAGGCGAACCAGACGGGTGCGAGCGCGACGACGTCGACCGCCTCGCCGGCCGCCAGCGCCTCGATGGCCGCCTGCGGGACGACCAGCGACGTCGCCGCGACGACGAGGAGCCACGCGGCCGCGCGGCCCCATCGCCGGAGGTAGAGGTGGCCCAGTCCCGTCACCGCCACACTGAGGACGGCCGCGAGCCACGGCCGTCGGGTCGTTCGAGCGTCGTTCACACTCTGACTGAACGTTCGGTCAGTATAAGCGTTGCGCGTTCGACAGCTCGTTCAGCGCGGTCGGTACGGTCGCTCGTCGAGAAGGGAGTCGGAGGGGCGAGGTCTCAGGGTCGACAGACGTCGGAGCGGTGGATGCGGTCGGGTCATGTCAGGGCCACCGCCCGGGCCGACGTGGTTCCCCTCCGACGTACTGACTGACCGTTCAGTCTGAATAACTGCTTCGGTTCGGGGAGCCATCCTGCCGGGTTCGAATCTCAAAAAACGAAAAAGAGATGCGTTCACGGATTCAAGAGACCGGAGAGAGACCACCATGGCAGTCATCGAAACCGACGGGCTCAGCAAGTACTACGGCGACGTCCGGGGCGTCGAGGACCTCACCTTCGGCGTCGAGGAGGGCGAGGTGTTCGGCTTCCTCGGGCCGAACGGGGCCGGGAAGACCACGACCATCCGGACGCTGATGGGCTTCCTCTCGCCGACGGGAGGGAGCGCGACCGTCCTCGGTGCGGACGTGCGCGACGCCGGAGCGCTCCGGGCCGCCCGAGCGCGCATCGGCTACCTGCCGAGCGACCCGGGACTGAACGAGAACGTCACCGGCCGACGCCTCATCGAGTACCACGGCGCGCTCCGGGGCGACGTCAGGAGCGACGAACTGCTCGAACTGTTCGAACCGCCGCTCGACCGGAAGGTCGGGGAGTACTCCCGAGGCAACCGGCAGATGCTCGCCATCGTCCTCGCGTTCATGCACGACCCGGACCTCGTCATCATGGACGAACCCACCTCGGGGCTGGACCCACTCAAACAGGAGCGGTTCCTGGAGTTCGTCCGCGCCGAACGCGAGCGCGGGAAGACGTTCTTCTTCTCCAGTCACATCCTCGGGGAGGTCCGGAAGGTGTGTGACCGCATCGGCATCGTCCGGGACGGCTTCCTCGTCGAACTGGAGGACGTCGAGTCGCTCATCGACCGGACGGGGAAACTCGTCCGCGCGAGCGTCGGCGGGACGGTCACTCCCGAGGAGTTCACCATCGAGGGGGCACACGACGTGACCGTCGGCGGCGAGACGACTCCGGACGAGACGGCGACCGACGGCGGGGAAGAGACCCTGGTGACGTTCACCTACACCGGCGCGTACGAACCGCTGTTGCGCCACCTGCTTCGCTACGACCTGCGGGACCTCGCAATCGAGGAGGCCCCGCTGGAGGAGGTGTTCATGCGCTTCTACGGGGAGGACGACGCCGAGGCCGTCGTCGAACGCGTCGAACGCGAGCGTCGCGCCGCCGAGGGTGAGGACACCGAACTCGAGGCCGCCGATGTTTGAGACCGCCCGCTTCGAGTCCAGACAGCGCCTCCCGGGGTCGGCCGTCGTCGCCGCCGGTCTGTCCGCGTTCGCCGCGATGATGATTCTCGTCGCGCCGAGCATCCTGAACGACGTCGACCTGGAGTCGCTGCTGGAGGCGTACCCGCCGGCGATGGTCGAGGCGTTCGACCTCGAACTCATCGGCACCATCGAGGGGTTCATCGCGCTCGAACTGTACTGGTTCGGCTGGCTCCTCGTCCTGGGTATCTACGTCGCCTACAGCGCCGCCAGCAGCGTCGCCGGCGACATCGACGACGACCGGATGGACACGCTGCTCGCCGCCCCCATCTCGCGTGGGCAGGTCCTCGTCGAGAAGTTCCTCGCGTTGCTCGTGCCCATCCTCGTCGTCAACGTCGTCGTCCTCGTCGTCGTCTACACCGGGACGCGACTGGTCGACGAACCCATCGCCGCCGCGGACCTCGTCGCCGTCCACGCGCTGTCGATACCGTACCTGCTGTGCTGTGGCGCGTTCGGGATGCTCGCCTCCGTGGTCGCGCCACGACGGCAGGTCGCGGAGGGAGTCGCCGCCGGCACGCTCGTCGGGACGTTCCTGCTCCAGACGCTGACCGAAGGGACGGACTTCGAGTGGCTCGGAGCCGTCGCTCCGATGCGCTACTACGACCCCGTCGCCGTCCTCACCGCCAGCGAGTACGACTACGCGGGCGCGGCGACACTGCTCGTCGCGGCCGTCGTCCTGCTCGGGGCGGGCCAGGCGTGGTTCGCCCGGAGGGACGTCTGATGAGCACCGAGACCGTCGAGCGGACCGACCGCCGCGAACACACCGGGAGCGCGCTCGACGTCGCCCGCTTCGAGGGCGAACGCCGCCTCCGGGTCACGGGCGTCATCGTCGTCCTCGTCGCGCTGTTCGGGGCGCTGTTCGTCGCGCTGAGTCCCGACGTCACGACCGCCGCGGACATCGACCAGTTGACCGAGGCGATGCCCCCGGCGTTCCGCGAACTGTTCGGTATCGAGACGCTCGGGTCGCTCGAAGGGCTGCTCGCCGGCGAGTTCTACGTCTTCTCGTGGGTCGTCGGTCTCGCGGGGTACCTCGCGTACAGCGCCGCCGGGAGCGTCGCCGGCGACCTCCGGGCCGACCGGATGGACACGCTGCTCGCCGCGCCCGTCTCGCGGACGAACGTGCTCCTCGGGAAGTTCCTCGCACTGCTCGTCCCCATCGTCGTCGTCAACGTGGCGATTCCGCTGGTGTTGTACGCCGGGTCGGTGCTCATCGACGACCCGTTGTCGCTGACCGACCTCGCGGCGCTGCACGCGCTGGCGATACCGTACCTGCTGTGCTGGGCGGCCGTCGGCCTGTTGGCGGGCGTCGTCGTCCGCCGCGGCCGAACCGCCAGTCGGGTCGCGCTCGGTCTCGTCGTCGCGGCGTGGCTGAGCGAGTCGCTCGTCGCCAGCACCGACTACGACTGGGTCGGCACGCTGTCGCCGATGCGCTACTTCGACCCCGCGGCGGTGCTCCTCGACGGGACGTACGACCTCGCGGGCGCGGCGCTGTTGTGCGGCGTCGCCGCCGCCGCGCTCGTCGCCGCACGGACGGCGTTCGTCCGGAGCGACCTGTGAGCGCTCACCTCGGACCCGCGCTCCGGGGTCGTCGCCGGGGCGAACCAACAGTCGAATGGCCGGCCGTCCCGGAGGGTCGGTAGATGCGGAGTTTCAGCGAGGCCGAACGCTCGCGAATCGACCGACAGGTACGCGAGACGGGCCGCGAACTGTTCGCCCGCTACGGGTTGCGCAAGACCACCATCTCGGAACTGACCGACCCGGCGGGCATCGCGACGAGCACGTTCTACCAGTTCTACGACTCGAAGGAGGCGCTCTACCTCGACCTGCTGGAGGAGGAGGGCGAGGAGATAACCGACCGTCTGCTCGGGGAGTCGTTCGAGCGCTACGACGACCCCGAACCCGCCATCGAGGCGTTCTTGCTCGGCGTGATGGACGAGATCGAGACGAACCCGCTGGTCCACCAACTCGTCGTCGGCGACGAACTCGACCGCCTCCGGGAGCAGTTCTCCGAGGCGGAGTACGCCGCCGAACAGGAGCGCGACGTCGCTCACTTCCTGCCGTACATCCAGGCGTGGTACGACGCTGGCCGGGTCGACGGTCCGTCGCCGGAACTCGTCGCCCACGCCGTCCGGGCGGTGGCGTTCCTCACGCTCCACGAGGACGACATCCCGATGTACCAGGCCGTCAAGGAGACGCTCGTCGCGGCCGTCGCCCGGGGGATGACCCGCGAGACCGGCGAGGTGGCGGCGAACGCGGTGGAGACCGAGGACGAGGACACCGCCAGGGATGCGGACGACGCCGACGAGTCGGTCTCCGGCCCGAGGAGCGACGAGGTCACCGACGCTCGGTGACGGTGGTGTACAGCGCGTCGACGTCGCGTTCGAGCAGGCGGGCGGCTTCGAGACGGACCCGCCGGGCGCGCTCCTCGCCGATGGTGTCGCCCGCGTAGAACTGGTCGGCCAGCGGGTGGTAGCGCGTCGTGTCGATGCCGTACGCTTCGAGGTACTTCCAGACGAACGGCGAGTCCAGGCCGCGCTCGATGGCCGCCGAACTGAGCTGTTGGAGTTCGGCGTACGCCGGGACGCCGATGGCGTCGTTCGTGACGCCGGGGTCGCCGACCTCGACGGGGAGGTCCGCGGTCTTCGCCACCAGCGGTTCGAGGTCCTCCAGTAGCGTCACGACCTGACTCGGCAGTGTGGTGTCGGGCGAGCGCCACTCGACAGTGGGCGTCTCCCGGCGGAGGCGGACGGGCGTCACCACCACGTCCTCGGGGTCGAACAGGTCGACGTACTCCTCGACGGTGACGCCGCGGTTGAGCGCCATCGACCGTAGCTCCTCGTAGAGGTGCTGGAGCCGCTGGTCCCACTGCTCGGGGTCGTCGGTGTACGCCCAGAGGTCGCGGAACTTCCCGACGTCGTGGCCCGCCTTGTACCGGTAGGCGTACGCCCGCGAGGAGGTGGCGAGGCGCTCGCCGCCGTAGAACGGCGAGGAACTGACGAGCGCGAGCGCCGGGTCGAGCGCGGTCAGCAGGTTCAACTGCCGGGCGACGACGCCCTGCTCGAAGTGGACGTGCGTCCCCGCACAGTTCTTCGCCACGTCGAGTCCCTCTCCGTAGATGCGTTCGAGGACGTCCCCGCGCGCGGAGACGACCGGCGAGTCCGTCGTCGTGAGCGGCGTCCCGAGCGGGACGAGTCGTCGGTCGGTCTCGCGGGCGCGCACGAGGAGCGTGTCGAGGACGTCCGCGAGGCTCTCGGCGATGCCCGCCGGTGAGCCGCGGGGCGGGGTCGTCACCTCGACGAGCGACTCGACGAACTCCGGAATCGCTAGCTCGTGGGCCTCGGTGAGGTCGTGACCGTCACACAGGTCGCCCAGTTCGTCGACCACCCAGAACTCCATCTCCACCCCGAGTTGCATGCCGCTCGGAGACGGTCGACGCGGATAGCGGTTGGCACGGCGTGTGCGCGTTCGATAGGTGTGCTCGAACCCAGCCTCAGTCCAGCGTGACCCACGTCAGGAAGCCGATTGCGAGCGCCTCCAGCACGTGGAATCCGAGCATCGCGTACCACGCGACGTCGGGGACGGCCGTGCCGAACCACGCCGACAGCCTCGGGTCGAGGAGGTAGACGTACAGCGCGAACGCGTTCTCCACGAGGAGCAACAGTGCGAACACCAGCATCCCGAGGGTGTGTTTCGACCGGAGCTGTCGGTAGTTGCGTACCCAGACGCTCGCGAGGACGAACAGGAGGACGACGCTGGTGGCGGTGGCGACCTGTGCCAGCGTGACCAGACCGGTCATCGGCGTGGCTCCGCGAGCGAACGGCTGTGCGTGTGGTCGAGCAGTCGGGTGTCTGGTGTCGCGTTCGTCATCGTGTGGTCAGTCCGTGGCGTTCTCGACGATGGTCTCGACGACGTCCCAATGCTGGCGGACCCGGTCGGTCGGGAGGTAGATGGCACCGTAGTCGTCGCCGCTGGAGCGGACGATACCGTTGTCGGCGAGCACGTCGAGGTGGTGGCGAATCGTGTCGTAGTTGAGGCCGAGGTCCTCGGCGAGTTGGTTCGCGTTCCGCGGGCGGTCGTCCAGCGCCCGGAGTATCCGGACGCGGTTGACGCCACCGCGCGTCCCGGTCAACACGTACCAGAGGACAGCCTCCATCCGTGCGAGTCGACACGAGCGGCCCACCTAAGCCCACCGACACGGCGTTGCCGCTCAGTTCTCGACGATGAACTGGCCGGCGATCTCCGTGACCTCCGCCATCGTCTGCGGTTCGTCGACCGCCATCGGGAACGGCGATTCGAGGTTGAGTTCGTTGAGGAAGCTCGCGTGTCGCGCCTCGACGCTGTGGATACCGATGGCCGCCTCGAACACCGCGTCGGCGGCGACGGTGCCCGCCGCACCCTTGTACGCCGCGACGCCGGTGTTCTCCAGAGCCATCGCGACACCGAGGAACTCGCTGGGCGTCTCGTAGCCGAAGTCGTAGGTCGCCTCCTCGACGGGCGTTCCGCCCAACTGCTCGACGGTGTCGGCGAGCGCACCGACGTGGGCCGCCTCGTGGTCACCCACCGTCGCCAGATGCTCGGGCACCGACATCCGAAGCTCCTCACCGAACTCGGCGAGCGCCTCGGCCTCCATCAGTTCGTCGTCACCGAACGTCTCCAGACCCTCGCGGTAGAACGCGTTCTCCAGGTGTTCGAGCGTCAGCGCGTAGTTGAGGACGTCGACGTCGCTGGTGTCGTTCTCGGCCTTGCGTTGCTGTTCTGGCCGGTCCCCGCCGGTCTCGTAGACGCTCGGGTCGACCTCGCTGGTGACGAACTGCCCGGCGATTTCGAGCACCTCGTCGACGGTCTGGGCCTCGTCGACGGCGTTCGGGAACGGCACCTCACCGTTGACGAGGTTGAGGAACGCGGCGTGGCGCGCCTCGACGCTGTGGATGCCCGCGGCCGCCGCGAGCACGTCGTTGTTCACCACCTTCGGAGCCGCGCCGGCGTAGGCGGCGACACCGGTGTTCTCCAGGGCCATCGCCACCCCGAGGAACTCGCTGGGCGTCTCGTAACCGAAGTCGTACTCGCCCTCCTGGACGGGCGTCCCACCGAGCTGTTCGACCGTGTCGGTGAGCGCATCGACGTGGGCCGCCTCGTGGTCGCCCACCGTCGCGAGGTACTCCGGGACGTCCATCCGGAGCGTCTCGTTGAACCCCGACAGTGCGTCGGCGTCCATCAGCTCGTCGTCGCCGAACGTCTCCAGACCCTCGCGGTAGAACGCGTTCTCCAGGTGTTCGAGCGTCAGCGCGTAGTTGAGGATGGGGACGTCCGGGTTCGCCATCGGCTGCTCGGTCGCGGTGTCGGTGTCGGTAGCCGTCCCGGCCCCCATCTCCGTCTCCGTCGGGTCGTCGGTGGGAGTCGCGGTCTCCGTGGTGGTACCGGGGTCGTCACCGTCGCTCGTACAACCGGCGAGGGCGGCGATGCCGAGGGTCGCGGTCGTTCCGAGGACGGCACGGCGCGTCGTCTTGGTGTCGGGTTCGGGTGCGGTCATCGTGCGTCCGAAGCGAGTCCACGCCGCCTAAAGGGGATTTTCCGAGTTCCGACGGGGATGTGCCCGAACTCACCCGGGAAGCTCTCGGAACTCTCACCCAATTCCGACCGGAGTACGACGGGCCACTGTGGCGGGGCCGGTGCGGGACTCACCTGTCCGCTCGGAGCGTCAGCCGCCCCAGGTGAACCGCGCGTCGAGGACGTAGCGGTACAGGCCGCTGACGACGATGGCGACGCCGTTGGCGAGGAGGTAGAGCAGACCGACCCACTCGACGAGCGCGAACAGCACGCCCAACTGGATGGGGATGGCGCTGCCGCGGACGAGGTTCGTCGTGAGCAGCCCCCGGAGGAACTCGTGGCGGCCGTCGTTCGAGCGGTCCCCGAACGTGTAGGCGTTGTTCAGCACGTACTGGACGAGGATGGTGATCTCGATGGCGACGGTCGCGGCGAGGAGGTAGTTCACCTCCCCGACCTCGACGAACGCCGAGAGCAACAGCATCTGGAGGCCCGCGGCGACGGTGCCGACGAGGACGAACCGCCGGAGTCGGACGGCGAGCGGGCGGTCGACGGCCCGCGCGAGGAGCGCCGTCGTCATCCGCGCGCCCGACGGCGGGCGGTCAGCGGCGTGGCGCGGTCGACGGACCCACCGACGTGTCGGGGCGCGCAGGTCGGCGCGAGCACCCGTCGGTCGCGGGGCCACCGGTACGTAGTCATCGGTTACAGTACGGTTCCCACGGGTCTCAACGTTTTGGTCGACGAACCCCCGAGCGTGACCGCGACGGGTGAGTCGAGAGCGGCGCGGAGAGACGGCGAGGAGACGGGCGGAGGAGAGCGGTCGCTCGGCGAGTTGCGGCCCCAGAGGAGAGTGGTGCGCGGCAGGTACGGTCGGTGATTCAGAACACCCGCTCGAAGGTGTCGGGGTGCGGGGTGACGAAGACGCCCTCGTCCGTCCGGTCGAAGTCCACGAACCCGGCGTCGGCGAGCATCGGGAGGTGGTTGTGGTAGAGCGTGACGACGACGCGGTCGAACTTCTCCTCGTCGAACGCCGACCAGTCGCCGTCGAGCTCCTCGTCGACGACCAGTTCCGCGACGCGGTCGAGTTCGAGCGCGCCCTCGCGGTCTTCGAGGACCGACAGCAGGGCGCGACGGCGGGAGTCCGAGAGGATGCGGCCGACGAAGTCCTGCGACGGCGTGGTCGATTCGACGGTGACCGACTGGGCAGCGATCTGCGATGACATTCTGAATTTCCCTATCAACGCATTCTCGTCGGGGGGCATATCCGCACGCCCTAAAGAGATTGGCGCGTCCGTCAGACAACCGCCCAGACTGCCGAAAATGGCCTCCAGAGCCCCACTCTGTAGATTCGGGCTGTGAGCGCCGTGAGAGAAGCCGTCGCCGTGTGTCGATTTCCGACGTTCGGATGCGACGGAACCTTTCGTCGAGGACAGAAGAAGTGATGACGTAACTCATATTACGGAGTCGAGAATCGGTGGGGGCATGCAGGAGGCGCTCGAGCGTGTCTCGACAGGTGTCACCGGCCTCGACGAAGTGCTGAACGGGGGTCTGGTGCAGAACCGTACCTACATGATTCGCGGCCAACCGGGCGCAGGAAAGAGCATCCTCGGGTTGGAGTTCCTGGTCGCCGGGGCCGAGGCCGGCGAGAACGTCATGTACGTCAACATGGAGGAGCCAGAACACGAGATTCGGCAGAACGCCGCCTCGCTCGGCATCGACGTCGACGACGTGGCGTTCCTCGACCTGAGTCCCGACTCGGAGTTCTTTGCCGACGACCTCAGTTACGACATCTTCGCGCCCGACGAGGTGGAGGGCGGGGCGGTGACCGACCAGATCTCCGAACGGGTCGAGTCGGAGTCACCCGACCGTATCTTCGTCGACCCCATCACCCAGATGCGCCACCTCTCGCCCGACGAGTACCAGTTCCGCAAGGAGGTGCTCTCGTTCATGCAGTTCCTCAAAGAGCAGGGCGCGACGGTGCTGTTCACCTCGCAGGCGACCGAACTCACCCCCGACGACGACCTCCAGTTCATGTGCGACGGCGTCGTCGAACTCGAACGCACGAACAAGGGGCGGACCGTGACGGTGCCGAAGTTCCGCGGTTCGAGCACGCTCGACGGCGAGCACGCGCTTCGCATCGCCGAGGGTGGCATCGAGGTCTACCCCCGACTCCTCCCCCAGCAACACGAGAAGACGTTCCCCAGCGAGACGCTCCCCTCGGGCGTCCCCGAACTCGACAAACTGCTCAACGGCGGCATCGAACGCGGGACGGTCACCATCGTCACCGGGTCGCCGGGGGTCGGGAAGACGACCACGGGCGTCCAGTTCATGAAGGAGGCCGCCGGCCGGGGCGAACGCTCGGTCGTCTACTCCTTCGAGGAGGCGAAGAACACGCTCGTCCACCGCTGTGAGTCCATCAACATCCCCGTCGAGACGATGATGGAGAAGGGCACCCTGGAGATAGAGGAGGTCGAAGCCCTCCGCCTGTCGGCGACGGAGTTCGCCCACATGGTCCGCCAGGAGGTCGAGGAGAACGACACGAGCATCGTGATGATCGACGGCGTCGAGGGGTACAAGCAGGCGCTGCGCGACGAGGACGACGAACTCGCGCGCGAACTCCACTCCGTCTGTCGCTACCTGAAGAACATGGGCGTGACGGTCATCCTGATGAACGAGATTCCGACCGTCGTCGGCGAGTTCCAGTTGACCCAGGCCGGTCTCTCGTACCTCTCCGACAGCATCGTGTTCATCCAGCACATCGAGATGAACTCCCGGATGCGGAAGGTCATCGGCGTGCTGAAAAAGCGTACCAGCGACTTCGAACGCAACGTCCGGCAGTTCCGCATCACCGAGTACGGCGTCGACATCGGCGAACCGCTCGACGGACTGACGGGCATCCTGACGGGGAACCCGACCTTCGAACGTGGGGAAATCGGCTTCGAGTCGAGTTCACACCAGCAGGCCCACGCCGACACGCGCGACGTGTTCGTCGACGACGACAACCGGGCGGGGAAACGGAGTGCGACCAGACAACCGGGTGACCGAGTCGACGAGCGAGACAGGCCGTGATGGCGGGAGCCATCGACGGTCCCGCGGGTCGACCCGCGGGACGCCCGTATCGCCGTCAGGAGGCGACACCGTGAGTCGTGTCCTGCTGTTCACCGAAGCCGACGAGAACCGGCGTCTGCTCGCGGAGTGGCTGTCGACGGAGTACGACGTGGCCGTGGGCGACGACGCCACGGCACTCGACCAGGAGTTCGACCTGTGTATCGTCGACCGGGCGATGCTCAGTCGCCACGAGGAGGCGCTGGTCGCCCGCAAAGAGGGCGAGAACCCCGTCTTGCTCCCGTACCTGTTCGTCATCTCCCAGCGAGAACTCGACCGTCTCGGCCCCGACCTCTGGAAACGCATCGACGCCGTCGTCCGCAACCGCGTGGACGAACTCATCACCGCCCCCATCAAGAAGGCGGAGTTGAAGGGTCGCCTCGACAACCTGCTCAACTCCCGGGCGCTCTCGGTGGAGTTGCGAGACCAGCGCGACGCCCTCCGGACGCTCGACCGCCTCAACGCCGTCATCCGGAGCATCGACCAGTCGCTCGTCCGCGCTTCGACGCGCGAGGACATCGAGCAGGCGGTGTGTGACCGCCTCGTCGAGGTCGACCGGTACGTCGCCGCCTGGGTCGGCACCGACAGCGCGACGAGCCGGGACGTGACCCCGCGTGCGGCGGCCGGCGACATCGACGACTACCTCGACGACGTCACCGCGAGCGCGGGGGCCACCGCGAGCGACCCCGCGGGTCGGACCGTCGCCACCGGCGAGGCGACCGTCGTCGACGACGTGGCCGACCACGACGAACCGTGGGCGACGAGCGCCGCCGACCACGGCATCGCCTCGGCCATCGCCGTCCCCATCGTCTACGAGGACACCCGCTACGGCGTCGTCGTCATCTACGCCGACCAGCCGTCGGCGTTCGAAGAGACCGACGAGGTCGCCGTCCTCGAGGAGTTGGGCGAGACCATCGGCCACGCCATCACGGCCGCCGAGAGCAAGCGAGCGCTGTTGACCGACCGTGTCGCGGAGTTGGAGTTCGGCATCGAACTGTCGGAGTCGTTCCTCGCGCAGGTCGCCGACCGGACCGACGCACCCTTCGAGTTCACGGGGATGGTGTCGACGGCCGACGGGTCGTACCTGGAGTACTACTCCGTCGAGACGAACGACCCGGAGACCGTCCTCGAGGTCGGCGAGGAGGCCGCGCGCGTCGACCACGTCCGACACGTCGGCGACCACGGCGGGGAGGCGCTGTTCGAGATGGCGTTCTCCGACGACCACGTCGTCCAGGCCGTCGCCGCCCTCGGGGGGCGGACGACCGGCCTCACCGTCACCGACGGCGTCCACCGCGTCACCGCCGAGTTCCCCCACGACGTCGACCGCCACGCCATCGTCGAGGCGCTCGCTGCGAAGTACGAGGCCGCGACGCTCCGCGCCCAGCGCGAACGCGAACGCGACCGTACCTCCCGACAGGAGCTGTGGGAGTCGTTCCGCGACCGTCTCACCGACCAGCAGTGGAGCGCGCTGAAGACGGCGTACTACGCCGGCTTCTTCGAGTGGCCCCGGTCGAGCACGGGCGAGGAGGTCGCCGACTCGCTCGACATCTCCGCGCCGACGTTCCACGAACACCTCAGAGCGGCTCAGAACAAGCTGCTCATGGTGTTACTGGAGGACTGACCCCGGACACGAGCGACGAACCCTTGATGTCGGTCCGGCCACGCGTTTCGTCGTGAACGAGCCCTCCACCGGTCCGACCGCCCCGGACGGAACGACGAACGACGACTCGTTCGGTCGGATGCTGGCCCTCTGGGTCCTCGTCGGCTTCCCGCTGATAAGCGTCGGCCTGAGCCTCGCCGGGGCGATTCCGACGCGGTTCGGGTTCTCCGAGATGGAAGTCGGGTTCCTGCTCGGGTCGGTCGCGTTCTGTGCCCTCTGGCTCGGCGGGTTCCGACCGTCGCTTCGTGTCGCGGTCGTGTTCTTGTTCGTCGAACAGTTCGTGAGCCTCGTGGTCGTGCTCTCGGCTGCCATCGTCGTGGCCGGCCGACTCGGCGACTTGCAGACGGCCGGTCTCCGGTCGGTCGCCGTCGTACTGGCCGCCTGGCTCGTGTTCGGCGGCGTGGGTCGGCGTGGGGCCGAGTGGGCGTACCGTCGCCTTCGGCGGCAGTTGGGAGTGCCGACCGACGAGCCACGAGAGCGCCGTTGAGCGCCGGCTACGCCAGCACCGCTTCCATCGTCTCGCGCTCCTGTTCGCGGCTCGCCCCGCGGACGAAGCCGACGCGAATCGCGTCGACGCCGTCGATGGCGGCGAACGAATCGAGTCGCTCGCGCACGTCCTCGGGTGTGCCACACGCCGCCAACTCGTCGAGCAGGTCGTCGGGGAGGGCGGCGGCCATCGCCTCGGTGTCGCGGTCGTCCCACGCTGAACGGACCTCCGCGACGACGTCCTCGTACCCCTGTTCGGCGACCGAGTCGCCGTAGAACGGACCGTACGCGCCCATCAGGAACGCGACCATCGAGCGGGTCGCCTCGCGGGCGGCCGCGGGGTCGTCCTCGCTGGCGAAACAGCGAATCAGCGGCGCGACCCGCACGTCGTCGGGCGAACGGTCGCCGAGGTCCGCGCCCCGCTCTAGGTCGCCGAGTCGGTCGCGCAGGCCGTCGGGGGTGAACAGTTGGGGGACCCAACCGTCGGCGAACCGGCCGGCGAGTTCGACGGCCTTCGGGCCGAGGGCGGCCACGTCGATGGGTGGCGGGTCGTCGGGGACGGGCCGTTCGTAGGAGAGACCGCCGAGGTCGAACACGTCGCCGTCGTAGCTCACCCGGCCGCCCTCGTACACCGCGTTGACGACGTCGATGGTCTCGCGCAGGCGACGGAGCGGTCGGTCGAACGTCGCGCCGTGCCAGCGCTCGGCGATGGCGGGTGAACTCGTCCCCAGACCGAGGCGGAACCGGCCGCCGGTGGCCTCGTGCATCGTCAGCGCGGTCTGGGCGAGGACGGTCGGCGCGCGGCCAAAGGGCGAGAGCACGTCCGTCGAGACGCCGACGGTGTCGGTGCGCTCGCCGACGACGGCGAACGTCGTCACCATGTCGCGGCCGGTGGTCTCGCCGGCGGAAACGCGGTCGAATCCGAGGTCCTCGGCGAGACGGGCCTGGTCGGCGACCGAGTCCAGCGTGTCGTGGTCCGAGACCCGGAGGACGAGGTCGTGAGCAGTCATACCCCGACCACGGAACCGGGGAGGGTAACAGTTGGCATGGTCGAGCGCGGCGGCCACGGACAGGACTTTGGTCGCGGTCCGCACACGTTCCGGGGACGAAAACACGTGCGTTCGCACCGGGGAGCGTCACGGCGGTGTTCGCCCGCGAGGCGGGGCTACCGACTGGAACCGGTCGTCGACACCGTCGAGCGTTGTGGACGGGCGGGTGGACGGGCCACGATGACGATGGTCGGCGAGACGGTCGTCTCGACGGGAACCGAGGGGGTGCTGACCGAGCGGACCCGACTGACCGACACCGGAGCGCGACTGCTCGCGACGGCCAACCGCTAGCGTTCCGAGAGCGTCCGTCGGGCCGACCAGACGGTTATCGGTACACTCGTTTCCGGCGGAACGAACCGTCAGGAAGGAGTGAGCGACGCTCTCACTAGGTCCGGGTTTACGACTGAAGCAGACCGTCACATCGACCGAACGGTCCGGTCGGCGACCCCGGGGCCGAGGCTAACGGTGGTCATCGCGCCGACGAATCCCCAGCGTTCGGCAGTTACACGGGGCTGAAAATCCTCACTCGTTTGACAGTAATGGTAGGGTGACGGTCCCGTTCGGACACGAAAACTCGACTGGAACTTCGCTGGAACGGTCACTCGATAAATGCCGTCTTGCCGAGTGACACGGACTGTTGCTCGGTGCAATCGTCGTACAACAGAGTAGTGGGAGGATGGGACGACCTTCAGGGATTATCCCTTGATGTAGCGTCTCAAGCATCCGTATGGTAACAGATAGACTCACTCGGTTGACGACGGGCCGTTCGCGCCGCGTCGTCTTCGTCGCACTCGTCGCGCTCATGGTCACCATCGCTGGCTGCGGTGGCGCCGGACCGTCGAACAACACGACCGACGGCGGTGTCGGCGAGACCACTGACGGCCTCGACGGCGAGACCACCGACGGTGCCGGTGAGACCACCGACGGCGTCGGGACCGGCAACGAGACGACCGACGGTGTCGGCACCGGCAACGAGACCACGGACAACGGGACAGCGACCGACAACGGCACCGACATGAACGCGACCGGGACGGCCAACATCCGCGTCGCGCACATGTCCCCCGACGCGCCCGCGGTGGACGTCTACGTGAACAACGAGACGTTCCTCGAGGGAGCGGAGTACGGTAACATCAGCGAGTACACGGAGGTCGCCCCCGGTGAGTACAACGTCTCCATCACCGAGGCCGGCAACCAGAGCAACGTCGTCTTCGCCGAGAACGTGACCGTCGAGGCGGCGAACTACACCGTCGCCGCCATCGGCGAGATCGGCGAGAACGCCACCGAACCGTTCAGCGTGCTCGTCCTCCAGGACGGGACGATGGACGAGATGATGGAGTCGGGTAACATGACCGAGAACGGCACGGACATGAACGCGACCGAGACCGAGAGCATGAACGAGACCGAGGATACGAACGCCTCGGGCAACGCCTCGGTCCGCATCGTCCACGCCTCGCCCGACGCGGGTGAGGAGAGCGTCCTCGTCAGCGGCACCGACACCGCCCTCGCCGAGAACGTTAGCTTCGGCGACGACCCGGAGTACGTCGAGGTACCCGCCGGTGAGTACACGCTCGACATCGTCGCCGCGAACGACACCGAGACCGTCGTCGCGAGCGTCGACGTGACCGTCGAGGCCGACACGCCCTACACCGCGTTCGCCGCGGGCTACGTGATGGAAGACGCACCCGCCGACGCGCCGTTCGAAGTGTTCGTCGCCATCGACGACCCCGAACTCGCGATGACGATGGACGACGGCACGACGGAGGAGGGCACCGAAGAGGGCAACACGACGACCACCGAGGACGGCTCCTCGGCCCTGGCCCCGCTGTTCGGCTGAGCGCGGACCGATTCGTGTCGGCTCCGCCGACACACCTTGCACGCGACTTTCTTCGACCGGTTCCACGACCAGTACGGTTCCCGACCAGTGACGACACCGTCGTCTTCGCGTTTCGACGGACCCGAAGGGCCGACGGCGGGGCGGTCCCGTCGGCGGCAGGAGACACTCACGGATTCGAGGACGTGACAACTGTTGCCACTACGCAAGCCGACTTATTTAGTTCCGTCGTAGCACCGAATGGATCCGTCGCTACCGTCTGTCATTCCCTTGTGAAGGATCCGTGGCACCGGCCGTTGCCGTCGGCCGGTGACCAACCTGCCACGAACCAGTTCCCGAGTCGTCGACTCGTCGCGACGGACGGTCTCCGGAGGGCCGACCCCCCGTCAGTCGTCGCGGCTGTCCCAGTAGTGGAGCCACTCCGCGAGCGTCGCGCGCACGCCCTCGGTGCGGACGGTGACGTCGCCGTCGAACCCCCAGCGGTAGTGGGTCGTCCCCTCGCCCAGTTCGGCGGGGATGTCGAGCGTGAACTCGGAGAGCGACGCCGAAATCTCGTCTTCACCCTCGATGTTCTCGTCGAGCACGTCCTCCATCACGTCCAGCCACGACGGCGCGTCGGGGGGCCTCGCCGTCTCGTCTGTCATACCGGTAGTCGGACCGCCACCGCCATAGCTCTCACCCCGGACGGGACCGTCTCGCTCGACTGTCCGTCTACCTGTCCGTTCTCCGATATTAATCCGTCCACGCGGCGTAGTGGAGAGCGTAATGTGGGAACTCGGCCCCGACTCCGACGAACCAGAGTGGCGCGTCGTCGACGACGTCCCCTTCGAGAAGACCCTGTTCGCCGTCGTCAGCACCGCCGACGGTCCGTTCGCCATCGGCGACGGCGGGACGATGCTCGCCGACCGCGGCGAGGGCTGGGAGGTGATCTTCGACAGCGGGCCACACACCCGGGACAACCAACTGCGGGCGCTGGCGGTCACCGACGACGGTGAGCGCGTCTGGTTCTCCGGGTCCTCCGGCGCGCTGGGCTGTTACGACGTGACGAGCCGCCGGAAGTTCGACTACTCGATGCCCAAGGAGATGACCTCGACGTGGGAGGCCATCACCGTCGCCGGCCCGCGCGGGAGCGAGAAGGCGCTCGTCTCGAACGGGTCGGGCGAGGTGCTCCCGTTCACGATGGACGGGTTCGACGCCGACTGGGGCATCGCCCGAAAACCGGCGGGCGCTGGCTCGACGATGGCCGCGCTCGGCGCGTCACCGGACGGCATCGGCTACGCCGTCGACACCAGCGGCAACGTGTTCAAGACCACCGCCAAAGACGGCTGGGAGCGCATCGGCATCCGCGACGCGCAGGTGAAGTTCTACGACATCTACGCGGGCGAGAAAGGGCGCGTCTACGTCGCGGCGGGCGACGGGCGCATCTACCGCTACGACGACTCGTACGCGAACTGGACGCCCGTCGGCGTCACCGACACCGCCTCGCTGCGCGCGTTCAGCGCCTACGAGGACGAACTGGTCGTGCTCGGTAACGGCGGCGAGATATACGAGCGCGTCGAGGGCGACCGCTGGGAGGCGGTCCACGCCCCGACCGAGGAGGACCTGTTCGACGTCGCCCTCGGGAAGCCGGACGTCGCCGTCGGTGCGGACGCGACGGTGCTCGAACGACCCCGCGAGGAAGCGCGACAGGCCGGGACGAGCGAGGACGGCGACCAGTTCGAAGGACGTGGCGAGTACCACGATGGGGACGGGAACTCCCCCTCGTAGACCTCGGACTGACTGGCGACGACCCGCCGACCGACTCTTTTCACGACCGCCGCTCACGTGCTGGGAGAGGCCTCAGAAGAACACGCCGCCCGTTACCGACCGGCGTCGCCGGTCGCCGTCCGTTCAAGGAGGAGGCCGCCCGCCCCGACTGCCACGGCGGGGTCGGTGAGCGCGACGCCGTGGATGGCCGCGTCACCGTCGGGGTCGACGGTCGCCCAGTCGCCGTCGCGCCCGACCGCGAGCAGGGCGCTGTCACCGCCAGCGAGCAGTTCATCGCCACGGTGGTCGACCGCCCGGACGGTCGCCTCGCCGACGCCGAACGGGACCCAGTCGTCCTCGTGGGCGTAGACGCGGCCCCCGGAACCACCCACGAGCAGGCGGTCGTCGCGGGCGGCGACACTCGTCAGCGAACCGTCGACGTCGTCGATGCCGATGCACTCCCAGCCGTCGGGCGTCGTTCGGAAGACGTCGCCGTCGCCGTCGACACCGAACCCCAGTGGACCGTCGGCGGCGAGCGCAGCGAGCGCCGTCCCGCCGGTGGGCATCGTCGGGTCGTCCCAGTCCACCTCGTCGTCCTCGACGCCGCCGGCGTGGAGGTTGCCCGAACCGTCGGCGACGAGCAGTTTCTCGTCCCCTCTCGCTCCGGCGATACAGAGCGCCGAGAGCGTGTTCTCGCTCCCGTCGGGGTGCGAGTGGTCGCTCCGCTCGCCGGTCGCCAGGTCGACCGACCCGAGCGCGCCGCCTGCGCCGGCGAACCAGACGCGCTCGCCGTCGTTGGTCGCGTCCACGGTACGGAGCGTCTGCCCGCGAGCGGCGGGACCGTCCTCGACGACGACGCCCCACTCCTCTGCTGCTCGCCCGAGGACGACGCCGCCGGTACCGACGACGACGGGGCCGTTCGCGCTGTCACAGACGTCGTAGAGCGTTCCGGAGACGGGCACCGACGCTCGCCCCCACGTCCCGGGGTCCGGACCGTCGAACTTCCACATGCTCGGAGGGAGGCGCGCCACGCGGATGAACCCGGGCGACCGTCCGACTCGACTCACAGTCTCGGCGGAGTGTCGCCGGCCAGTGTCAGAGGAAACGGATAAGCGACTCCGCCCGAACGCCAGTGCGTGCACGTCATCGACGAGGTCCACATCGCCCCACTGGGCTACGAGTACGACCGCATCCTCGAACCGGTGCGGGCGTACGGCGTGGACGTGGTCTACCTGCTCGAACACGACGGCCCCCCCGAAGAGCGCGCGAGCTACCACGACGAGTTGAAGACCGAACTCGACGAGGAGTGCGAGGTCCGCACGCGGACGGTCGACCTCATGGACATCTACGACGTGCTCGGCGCGGTGACGACGGTGGCCGCCGACCACCCCGACGACATCGTCCGGGTGAACGTCTCCAGCGGGTCGAAGCTGTCGGCGGTCGGGGCGGCCATCGCCTGCATGTGTACCGAGGCGACGCCGTACTACGTCCACCCGGAGGGGTACGCCCACGCCGACCGCGAGGAGCGCCAGAGCTACGGCTACGCCGGCGACGAGGTGCTCCCCGCCTACCCAATCGAGTCGCCCAGTCGCGACCAGGTGGCGACGATGGCGTTCCTCGAAGAGACCAACTCCGACCACCGCACCGCCAAGAAGAAACACCTCATCGACCACGCCGAGGAGGTGGGTCTCTCCTTCATCGCCGACAACCAACCGGCCAACGACAAGGCGAAGTTCGCGCTGTTGAACGCGAACGTCGTCGACCCGCTGGTCGAGGACGGCTACATCGACGTCGAGCGCGTCGGTCGACGCAAGCAGGTGACGCTCACCGACACCGGCCGCGACGCGCTCCGGGCGTTCCGCCACAAGCTCTGAGCCCCGGCGCGCGACGTTCTCGTCGCCGTACTCGTCCGCACGCACCGACAGTCCGCCCGCGAGACGAGTCAGTCGTGCAGATAGTATGGATGGTTCGAATACTATCGATGGTCTGGTTACCCATGAGACAGTACTGAATACACGAAGCGGAGAGGGTACACATGGTGCCCGACAGGGGCACCCCGCCGACGAGGCGGTCGTCGACGTCGCTGCCCGTGACAGCGTCGTCGGCGTGTGCGAGTTCGCTCGCACGCCGCGCGGCGAACGTCAGTCGTCCCCGCTGTGACCGGGTGGTGCTGTGCACCACTGGCAGCCGGACGTGATCCGGCGACTGACAGGCGCTTCGCGCCTCCGGTCGCCGGACGGCTCCGGTGGCCACGTGTGGACGCGACGGTCCCCCTGACCGCGTACGCTTCGGCCCTCCATCCGCGCGGCGCATCCTCCGTGCGCCGCACCGCACGCTCTCCGGCGTGGATTTTCCGAGAACGAGTCGTCGAGAGTCCCTCAGTCGGAGATGGCCGTCGTCGGCTGGGGCGTGTCGACGCTGGCGTCGAACGGCCGCTCCTCGACCGTGACGCCACCGGTGGCGTCGACGGTGACGGTGTAGCCACAGTATGAGAAGACGATGAACCCGTTCATCGACTCGCCGGCACAGAGCGCGTCGAGCGCGTCCGGGTCGATGACGTCGTTGAGCGGTGGTTCGAGCTGCATCGGGTCAACATCTTCTTCGGTGGCCACCTGCTCGATGACGGCCACACTCGGTGGAAGTCGTCCGGTCCCCTGAGACATATTCGGACTGCAGGACAACACGTGTATAAAACCACCGGATATGCACATAGATTAACACGGTACAGAGTGACACACCGACGAGAGAGACCACCACCACACTCATCGGCGGGCGACTCGGCCGCGGACCACCCCACGACCGGTCCGGCCACACCGTAAGCCGTTCGTCGCTCCGCGCCGTCGGTCCGAGTAGATGGAAGGGTCTGCCGGCCGTCGAACGGTCGAGAACCACGACCGACTCGCCTCGTTGCTCGCCGGCGCGGACCTCGCCCGCGGGCGCGCACCGACCGCCGTCGACCACGCGTTCGTCGCCGACGACGCCGACGCCGGCGAGACGTTCCCCCAGTCGGTCGCCAGCGGCGGCCCCACGCCGGCCGGCGTCATCCTCTGGACGCGTCTCGCACCCGACGCCTACGACCCCGCCGAGGGGGTGGGCGTCGAGGTCGCCCACGACGACGCCTTCGAGGACGTCGCGTTCCGCGGGGTCGTCGACAGTCCAGAGCGAGTCCGCGCTCACGACCACACGCTGAAGGTCGACCTCGACGGCCACCTCGCGCCCGACACCGAGTACTGCTACCGATTCGTCCACGACGGCGTCGCCTCCCGGACCGGCCGCTGTCGGACCCTCCCCGACCCCGACTCGTCGCCGGACTCGCTTCGTCTCGGCGTGCTGGCGTGTCAGAACTACGTGCTCGGCTACTACGGCGCGCTCGACCACGTCGCCGCGGCGGACCTCGACTTCGTCCTCCACGTCGGCGACTTCATCTACGAGTCGGCGAGCGACTGTTTCAAGGGACTCGGCAGTCGGTCGTACCCCGACCGGGACCTGACGCTCCCCAACGGCCACGACCGGGTGCGCGACGTCGACGACTACCGCGCCATCTACCGAGCGTACCGCGACGACGAGCACCTCCAGCGCCTCCAGGAGCGCCACACGTTCATCCCCGCGTGGGACGACCACGAACTCGTCAACGACGTCTACTGGGACCCCGAGACGGGCGCGCCCGCCGGCGACCACCCCAGGAGTAACGACCCGGAGTTCATGACCCAGTTGGTCGCCGACGCGCTCCACGCGTGGTGGGAGTACATGCCCGCGCGCCTCCAGTACGACCCCGACGCCGAACACCTCCACGAGCGCTTCCAGCTGTGGCGCTCGGTCCCGTTCGGCGACCTCGTCGACCTGACGCTCACCGACGAGCGCCTGTATCGCTCGCCGCCCCGCGAGACGCTCCCGACCCGGCGGGCGGTCGACCCCGACCGCGAACCGCCCGGCCGGACGATGCTCGGCTACCCACAGCGCGCGTGGCTGCTCGACCGCCTCACCGAGTCGAGCGCGCGCTGGACGGTGTGGGCCGACGAGGTGCTCACCATCCCGTTCCGGATGGGTGCCGGTCGCGCCTCGCTGTTCCCCGTTCAGGGCGGCTGGGACGGCTACACCCGCGAACGCCGACGGCTCACCCGCGCCATCGCCGCCGACCCGCCGCGCAACCTCGTCACGCTCACCGGCGACATGCACGCCTTCCTCGCGGGCTACAAGCAGACCGACTACGCGGTGCTCGGGGACGGCCCCGGCGACCGCCTCGGCGTCGAGTTCATGGCCCCGCCGACGACCAGTCTCAACGTCGCCGAGGCCATCGGCCTCTCTCGTGGTCTGCGCGCGAAGCTCACCGAACCCCTCCTCACGAAGCTGGTGAGCCTGATGAACCCGCACCTGGAGTACGTCAACGCCCATCGCTGGGGCTACTCGGTCGTCGAGTTCACCCGCGACTCCTGTACCTACCTCGGCTACGCCGTCGACAAGGAGACGCCCGAGGACCCCAAGCGCGAACTGCTCGTCGCCTTCGAGGTGCCCGACGGCGAGGTGGAACTGCGGAACGTCACCGACGAACGCCGGGGACGGGAGGAGTAGCCGTCTCGACGGTCCCCACGGGCGGACTGAAAGGGACCGTGTTCTGCGCGTTGCACGACGACACGAGCACTGGAGCGAGCACTAGCGAGCGAAGCGCGCAGCGAGTCGCGCGAGCGCAGAACTCGGGGGCTTTCGAGACCTCAGTATCTCCGGCTGAACAGTCCTCGTCGACATCTCCACCTCGCCCGTATCACTTAATCCGGAACCGACGGAACCCGAGGACATGACCACCGTCTTCGAGGAGCGCACCCGCGCCGCCCAGGAGCGACTCCGCGACCACGACGCCGACCTCGTCCTGTTCCCGAGTCACGACCTCACCTACCTGAGCGGGTTCGAGGAACACCCCGGCGAGCGCCACCTGCTGTTGTTCGTCCCCCGCTCGGGCGACCCCGTCTTCTTCGTTCCCGACCTGTACGGCGAGCAGATCCGCGAGACGTCGTGGGTCCCCGACGTCCGAACCTGGGCCGACGACGACGACCCTCGCGAGGAGTTGGCCGCCGTCCTCGCCGACCTCGACCTGGGCGACCGCCTGCTCGTCGACGACACCATGCACGCACGGTTCACCCAGGACCTCGCGGCGGTCCACGACTGCGAGATGGGACTGGCGAGCGAGGTGCTCGGCCCCCTGCGAGTACGGAAGGACGAGGCGGAACTCGACGCGCTCCGACGGGCCGGCGAGGCGGCCGACGAGGCGGTCGAGGCCGTACGCGCGCTCGGCGACGAGGCCGTCGGGATGACCGAGGACGAACTCGCGGCCGTCGTCGAACGCGAACTGGCGGCCGCAGGCGGCAAGGGCGTCTCCTTCGAGACCATCACCGGGTCGGGGCCGAACGGGGCGATGCCCCACCACACCCACGGCGACCGCGAGGTCGAGGCGGGCGACCCCGTCGTGCTGGACTTCGGGACCGTCGTGGACCGGTACCCCAGCGACCAGACCCGGACGGTCGTGTTCGACGGCGAGCCACCCGAGCAGTTCGAAGAGGTCCACGTCGTCGTCCGGGAGGCCCAGCAGGCCGCCGTCGACGCCGTCGCGCCGGGCGTCACCTGCGAGGCGGTCGACGCCGCGGCCCGCGAGGTCATCGAGGCCGCTGGCTACGGCGAGCAGTTCGTCCACCGGACCGGCCACGGCGTCGGTCTCGACGTCCACGAAGAGCCGTACATCGTCGCGGGGAACGACCGCGAACTGGAACCGGGGATGGTGTTCTCGATAGAGCCGGGGGTCTACCTCCCCGGGGAGTTCGGCGTTCGCATCGAGGACCTCGTCGTCGTCACCGACGACGGCTGCGAACGACTGAACCACACCGACCGCGGCTGGCGCTGTCGACCGTCCGGCCGCTTCGACTGACAGTCCTCGGTAAGTGGTGATTTTGGTCGGGACGATAGGACATAACGAAGCGGTGACGAGTGGACAGGGGGACGAACCATGTCCACACGTGCCACACTTCTCGGCTGTGCGCTCGTCCTCGTCGTCGTCACAGGCGGCGTCGCGGGCCTCGTCCAGCTTCCGTCCGCGACGGCGGCGCTCGCCCAAGACGGCCCGACGACCATCACGGAGTGTACCGCCATCACCGAACCGGGCGCGTACGTTCTCGGGAGCGACATCGGTACCGACGACCCGGACGGCGTCTGTCTGCGGGTGCAGGTCAGCAACGTCTCCATCGACGGGAACGGGTTCGCCATCGACGGTGACGTCACCCTCGACAACGACGACAACTACTTCGACGCCAGACGTGTCGCGCTGCGCGACGTGACCGCCGACGCGGTCACCAGCCTCGCGCTGACCGACGTCGTCGTCACCGACAGCGACCTCGAGGGAGGCGTCCTCGCTCAGTTCTTCAGTAACGTCTCCATCACGGACAACCGCCTCGGTGGCGAGGGCGTCAGGTTCGGCGAGCAGGGCTTCGACGTCACCGTCGCGAACAACACGTTCGACGGTGAGACCGGCGTCTATCTCGACGAACGCGTCCAGCGTGCCCGAATCGTCGACAACGAGTTCGACCTCGGTGGCGACGAGACCAGCCGTGCCGTCTCGATCAGTAGCGTCAGCGGGACGACCCGGGACGTCCTCGTCGCTCGGAACGACATCCGAACGAACGGGACCGAGGGCATCAACGTCGTCGAGGGGAGTATCGACGTCGACGTCCGGGACAACCACGTCGCGGGAGCCGAGACCGGTATCGAGTACCTCGCGGCCCGCGGCACCGTCGCCGGCAACGACGTCCGCGACAACGACGTCGGTATCGCGGTGGTTCCCGTCGAGTCGGTCGGCGGCGTCTACGACGTCGACGTCCGCGACAACCGCATCACCGACAACCGCGTCGGCGTGCTGGTGGAGTTCGCCAGCGACCTCGACGACGTCCGACTCCGGGGGAACCACATCGCCGGGAACGACGAGTTCGGGGTACAGGTCATCGGGCAGGCCCTCGTCCTCGACGCTCGGAACAACGACTGGGGCGCGGCCGACGGACCGTCGAGCGCCCCCGCGAACGACAGCGACGCCCCGTTCGCCGACCCGGTGACGGGCGCGCTGGCCGACGGCTCGGGTGACGCCGTCAGCGAGGGCGACACGCCCGGCGTCTCGAACGTCCGGTTCGACCCGTTCCTCACCGAGAGCGACGGGTCCGACCCGAAACCAGAGCCAGAACCGGAACCGAAACCGGAGCCAGAACCGGAACCGGAGCCAGAACCGGAGGCCAACGTCACCTACTTCCAGGTCGACCTCGCCGCCGGGCCGGTCATCGAGCAGTTCGGGGCGCCCGACAGCGACGGGTTCTACGACGACCAGTCACGACTCGTCGAGTACATCCACGGAACGGTCGAGGACGGTCAGGGCGACTTCGACCGCTCCTCGCTCGCGCCCCCCGACGCGCTCGACCCGGCGGTCGCGGAGTGCGTCGTCGTCCGGTCGGCCGGTCCCGGGTTCGGGGAGCCGACCGTGTCGATGCGGTTCACCGTCGCCGACGGCTGTGAACTCCAGTTGACGCTGGCGAGCTACGAGAAGCCCGGGCCGGGGTGGAGCCGTGCCAACGCCAGCGAACAGCGCCTCGTCGACTTCGAGACGGCCACGTACGGCCCCGGAACCTACACGGTGACCGTCGACCTGCCGTCGGGTGCGGACGCGAACGCGAGCGACGCCCGGTCGCTCACCCCCGCGGTCTCGCTCGCGCCGACGCAGAGGCAGGCCGCGGACTGACCCGACCGCCCCGAGAACCACCAGCCATGGCAGGCATCACCGACACGCTCGGCTGGTCGCTGTTCACCTCCGGAATCGTCACGCTCGCGCTCATCTACGCGCCCGGCGACTCGCTGTACTGGGGCATCGGACTGCTCGTCGTCGGACTCCTCTTGCTCACGCGACGGCTGTTCTGACCCGTCGGGAGAGCGACCACGGACTCTTCGGGACCTCCCGAGACCTCAGTTCACCTCGTTGTGCATCTCCTCGAGCATCGCCTCGACGTCGGCGAACCCGTTTCCGGGCTGTCGGCCGTAGTCGAACTCGCCGTTCCCGTCGGGGGTCTCGCCCCGAGTCCACGGCATCTCGGGGTCCGGACGCTCCTCGTCGAACGTGGACATGAACGTGTAGCTGTACTCCTGGTTCTCCTTCTCCTGAGGGAAGCTCGCCGGGACCGGCAGGTGCTCGCCCAGCGAGTCGACGGCCGCGTGCCACTGGTTCTGGTGCATCGTGTCGCGGGCGATCATGTACGACAGCATGTCCTCCATCCCGGGGTCGTCGGTCATCTCGTAGAGGCGGGTCGCGAGCAGTCGCCCCGTCGACTCCGCCATGATGTTCGCGTAGAGGTCCGCCGCGAGGTTGCCGCTGGCGACGACGTAGTTGCCCGTGAACGGGACGCCGTTGCTGTCGACGGGCATCGCGTGGAGCCCCGCCGACAGCGCCTGCCGAGGCTGGCCGTGGCTCATCATCGCGTCGATGACCGCGTCCTCGCGGGCGGCTTCGCGGGTCGCCTCGGGTGCGCCTTCGAGGTTCTTCGTGACGGCGGTAGCGAGCATCTCGATGTGGCCCAGCTCCTCGACGGCCGTCTCCATCAGCAGCGTCCGGTACTCCTCGTGTTCGCGCGGGACCGCGAACGCCTGGAACATGTACTGGAGCGCGACGCGCATCTCGCCTTCCGCGCCACCGATAGCCTGCTGGAGCATCTTCGCGAACTGCGGGTCCGGCTCCTCGACCTCGACCTCGTACTGGAGCGTGTCTTCGTGGTAGAACATGGTCGACGAATGCGACACGCGAGTGAGAGGAAGTGCCGTCGCTTGCCCCCGCAGTGCGGGTATGAACGGCATGCGGTCGCAACGTCACTACGCACCCCCGTAACGGCAGAAAAGTCGAGTGTCTTCAGCGCTCGTTCACGCTCAGGACCTTCCCGGCGGCGATGGTCTGGCCCATGTCGCGGATGGCGAAGCTGCCGAGTTCCGCGATTTCGCCCGACGGCTCGATGCTGAGCGGTTTCTGCGGGCGCAGAGTCACGACGGCGGCGTCGCCGGACTTGACGAAGTCCGGGTTCTCCTCGCTCACCTCGCCCGACGCGGGGTCGATCTTCTGGTCGAGCGACTCGAACGTGCAGGCGACCTGCGCGGTGTGGGCGTGGATGACCGGCGTGTACCCGGCGGTGATGACGCTGGGGTGTTGCATCACGACGATCTGGGCCTGGAACGTCTCGGCGACCGTCGGCGGGTCGTCGGCCGGCCCACAGACGTCACCGCGGCGGATGTCGTCCTTGCCGATGCCGCGGACGTTGAACCCGACGTTGTCGCCCGGCCCCGCTTCCGGGACCTCCTCGTGGTGCATCTCGATGGTCTTCACCTCGCCGCTCACGTCCGAGGGCTGGAACGAGACGTTCGTCCCGACGTTGAGCGTCCCCGTCTCGACGCGGCCGACCGGGACCGTCCCGATGCCGGAGATGGTGTAGACGTCCTGGATGGGGAGTCTGAGCGGCGCGTCCGTCGGCGGCTGAGGCTCGGGCAGGCTGTTGAGCGCCTCGAGGATGATGGGGCCGTCGTACCACGGCATGTTGCCGGTCCGCTCGGCGATGTTGTCGCCCTCGAACGCCGAACACGGGATGAAGCTGGCGTCCTCCGAGCGGAAGCGGACCTGCTGGAGCAGTTTCTGGACGTCCGCTTTCACCTCTCCGTAGGTGTCCTCGCTGTAGTCGACGAGGTCCATCTTGTTGACCGCGACGATGAGTTCGCCGATGCCCAGCGTGCGGGCGAGGAAGACGTGCTCTCGGGTCTGCGGGGCGACACCGTCGTCGGCGGCGACCACCAGTACGGCGTGGTCGGCCTGGCTCGCGCCCGTGATCATGTTCTTCACGAAGTCGCGGTGACCCGGTGTGTCGACGATGGTGAAGTAGTACTCGTCGGTGTCGAATCGCTGGTGGGCTATGTCGATGGTGACCCCGCGTTCGCGCTCCTCGGCGAGGTTGTCCATCACGTAGGCGAACTCGAACCCGCCTTTCCCCTTCTCCTCTGCTTCCTCGCGGTACTGCTCGATGACGTGCTCGGGGACGTTCCCGGTCTCGAACAGGAGACGGCCGACGAGCGTGCTCTTCCCGTGGTCGACGTGGCCGATGACGGCCAGGTTCTGGTGCGGTTTGTCTGCCATGGTGGTGTCACGCGCGCCGACGGCGCGCTGATTGGAAGTAGTTACCAAGCAGCGGTCAAAACGATTGTGCCCTCTATTGACACCTTCACCGGACCGGACCGGTCGGAACCCGGACTGTTCGACGCCGAACTCAGTCGGTCTCGGGACGCCGCCCTGCGAGCGCCCAGTACGCCTTCGCGGCCGGGGCCGAGGGCGCGGCGACGACCACCGGCTTGCCGAGGTCCTGGCTCCGCGGGACGGCGTCGTCGCGCGGGACGGCCGCCGCGATGGGGGCGTCGAGGCGTCGGCGCACGTCGTCCAGTTGGTCGCGGTCGGTCACCTTCACCACCACACAGCCCTCGACGCGAGCGTCGACGCGTTCGGCGACCTCCGCCGTCGTCGCGGCGGCCTCGACCGACGCCTCGTCGGGCGTCGTCGCGAGCAACACGCGGTCGGCCAACTGCATCGGGACGACCGTGTCGTGGCTCAACCCCGGTCCGCCGTCGACGACGACGACGTCGTAGCGCTCGCGGAGCGTCCCGACGACGGGGCGCAAGCGAGCGATGTCGACGCCGGCGAACGCCGCCGCGCCGGGCGTTCCGGGCAGGACGTCGAACCCGACGTGCTCGACGAGTGCCTCGTCGACCTCGGTCTCCCCCGCGAGCACGTCGTGCAACGAGGGACTCGAAGAACAGTCGAGGTGCGAGGTGAGCGCCGGCGTCGCGAGGTCGGCGTCGACGACGACCGTCTCGCGGTTGCTCGCGCCGAACATCGCCCCGAGGTTCGCCGCCGTCGTCGACTTCCCCACACCCCCCTTCGCGCTCGTGACGGTGTAGACGCGCCCGTCGCCCCCCATGGCCCTTTACAGCGCCTCCGTCTCGCCGTCGGCGGTCGACACCGTGACCCGGCCCGTCGCCACGTCGAGTTCGACCGTCCGACCGACGTCGCCGCCGACCGCTTCGGCGACGACCGGCACCTCCAACGAGTCGAGTTGGTCGCGGGCGGCCTCGACGTTCCGTGCGCCGGCCCCCGCCGCGAGGTTCTGCAACTCGAAGATGGTCGCACCACCGACGATGGTCGCCTCCACGTCGCCGAAGCCGGCACCCGTGCCGACCATCTCACGCAGCAGCGACTCGACGGCCGCGTCGACGTACTTGCCGGGCGCACCGCCGCTTGCGGGCTGTCTCGGGAGCATCGCGTGGGTCACCCCACCCACACCCGCCGCCTCGTCGTAGAGGACGACCGAGACGCACGCACCGAGACCGTAGGCGACGAGCGTCTGCTCGCCCGTCCCGACGACGTAGTTCGAGACGCCGACGAGCAGCCGTTCGGGACCCGCGGTGTCGTCGGAGCCCGACGCGAACGTCTTCACAGGTCCACCCCCTCGATGTCGCCGATCTCCTGGAGGTCGTCGGAGTTCGGCCCGCCCTGCGCGGCGGTGAACTCCGCTTGCACCTGGACGGACTCGACGTTCGTCACGTCGAGGCGTTCGAGCGCGGCTTCGAGGTCCGTCTCGTTCGGGATGGCGTAGATGTCGAGGTCGAACTCCGTGTCGACCGCCTTCAGTCGCGTGTCGAAGACGAACGCGAACTCCTGGCCCTCCGAGAGCCCGACGATGAGCGGGTCGACCACTGCGGGACCCATGTCGTGGGCGAACGTCGGCGTCGTGTGGTCGATGGTGGTGTCGAGTAGGTTCGCCCACCCGTCGAGCAGCCCCGACGCCATGATGTTCGACAGCTCCTGGACCGCGTCCTGTCCCATCGCGCTGAGGCCCTCGCCGTCGGTCGACTCGCCGACGGTCGCCTCGACCAGTTGGTTGGCCGAGCGCTCGCTGAACAGGAACAGCAGGTAGCCCGACGGCAGGCCGTCGAAGCTGAACGCGACGCTGACCTGCGGTTCGGCGGGCACGTCCTCCGGGATGGCGTCGAGCGAGACGAAGTTGATGCGCCGGATGTCGACGTCCATGTCGATGCCCGTCATCTTCGTCAGGTTCTCGGCGACGGTCTCCGCGCCGCGGTGGGCCATCCGGTCGAAGCCGACTAGCTTCTCGTACTCCAGGGAGTAGCCCGCCGTCCGGCGCTCGAACAGCGCCTCGATGGAGTCGCGCTCGGGCATGAAGTAGTGTTTAAACGCGAACTCGGTGCCGACGGCCTCTATCTGACTGCGGAAGACGAGCGCCAGTTCGTCCGCGGGCGCGACGTCGTCGGCGTCGAGGAACGCGTCGGGACTGGTGCCGTCGACGTACTCCGGCGTCGAGACGTCGATCTCGGTCTGGAGCACGTCCGCCCAGCCGTCGACGAAGCCGCTGTTCATGATCTGGCTGACCTCGGCGACCGCGCTCTGGGTCAGGTTCTCCTCGTCCATGTCCGCGGTGAGCGTCGCGGCGACCTCGCGGGCGCTGTCCTCGTCGAACAGCAACAGCGAGGTGCCCTCGACGCCCTCCGACAGTTCGACGCGGATACCGACCTTCCGCACGTCGTCGTCGAGTTCTGCGCGGATGGCGGGTCCGGTCGTGAAGTCCAGGCGCGTCACGCCGACGCGCGTCTGGATGTCCGTCATCGGCGTCAGCCGACCGGCGGCGAGTTCGGCACCCTCACGAGCCATCTCGTAGAAGGTGCCGAGCGCCTCCACGTCCAGCATCATGGCCGGACTCTCCGGACGTCGATACGGTCGAGGATCTTGAGCATCACCGCGTTGCGCGGGAACAACAGCACGTTGAGGCTGATGTCGTACGCCGGCAGTCGAACCGCCGAGGAGACGTACAGCCCCAGGTCCTCACCCTCGTCGAGGACGGTGTTGACCAGCGCCTGTTCGGTCGCCTGGACGGGCGACGGTGCGCCGACGTCGATCTCCTGTTCGAACGTGTCGGCCCACGCGTCGACGAACCCGGCGGCCACCATCGCGCCGAGTTCGGTGATGGCGCTGCGGGCCATCTTGTGACTCGGCGTCTCGCCCGGTGCGAGCCCCTCCTGTAGCATCATCCGGGCGGCGTTGTTCGCGCTCGCCATCGGGAACCAGACGACGGCGAACCCGAACGGCGCGCCGGGCAGTTTCATCTTCACGCCGACGCGTTCGGTGTCCTCGAACGTCACGTCGAGCAGGTCCCGCCGGGCGAAGCCGTGTGCGACCTGTTCGGAGACGACGTTCGCGTCGTGTTTCAGCCCCTGGAGGCGCTGTTCGATACCGCCGATGCCGATGTCGCCGAGCCGGTTGAGCACCGCCAGCGACTTCATGTCGATCTGGTGGCGCTGGCTCGGTCGGTTGGGATTGCTCGTCTTGCTCATATCGTTGCCACGTCGATGATGTTCACTAGCTCACCGTCACCCAGCAGCGTCGCGCCGCTGACGCCCGGCACCTCGCCGAGCGGCCCCTCGAACGGACGGATGACGACCTCGCGGGTCTCGACGACCCGGTCACAGTGTAACGCCGCCCGTCGCGTCTCGGGTCGGAGGCGAACCGCCACGCCCTGCTCCTCGTGGGAGCCGGGGGTGGAGAGCGCCTCCTCGATGCGGACGAGCGGGTACTCGTCCGACCCGTCGAGGGCGACGTGCTGTTCGCCGTCGGTGGTGTCGCGCAGCGACGCCGGTTCGACCTCCTCGATGGCGGTCAGCGGGATGCCGTAGCGCTCCTCGCCCGACTGGACGAACATGACCTCCGCGACGGCCACGGTGATGGGCAGTCGCAGGCGGACGGTCGTCCCCTCGCCGGGCGTACTCTCGACCTCGACGCTGCCACCGAGGTCGGAGGTGACGCGGTCGACGACGTCCATGCCGACGCCGCGACCGCTGACGTCGGTCACCTCCTCGGCCGTCGAGAAGCCCGCCTCGAACACGTACGGGAACAGTTCGTCTGCGGGGAGTTCGGCGGCCTCCTCGGCGCTCAGCAGGTCGTTGTCGACGACACGCTGTCGCACGGCGTCGACGTCGATGCCACGGCCGTCGTCCTCGATCTCGATGACGACACCGTCGCGGGCGCGTTCGGCACGCACCTCGACGGTCCCCTCCGGGTCCTTCCCGGTGGCCTCGCGGGCCTCGGGGGACTCGATACCGTGGTCGACGGCGTTGCGGACGACGTGGACCAACGGCGAGCCGAGTCGGTCGATGACCGACCGGTCGAGACCGACCTCGCGACCGCTCACGTCGAGCGCGACGCGTTTGTCCTGCGCTCGGGCGGTGTCACGCACGAGGCGCTGGAGGTCGCGGGTCGCCGTCTCGAACGGCATCAGTCGCAGGTCCATGACGGTCCGACGGAGGTTCGCCGTGACCGACTGGAGTCGCGACAGCGCGTCGACGGTGTCCTCGTCGCGCGAGACGCCGAGCGACCCTTCGAGTCGGTAGCGGGTCGTGGTCAGCTCCTCGACCATCGACAGCAGCGCCTCCGCGTTCTCCACGTCGACCGTGATGGACTGGACGCGGTCGCGGTCGACGCGCCCGCGCTCGTCGGCCGGGTCCGCGAACGCGTCGGCGACCGAACTGTCGGCGAGGGAGGTGACCGTCCGGGTGACGGCCGCCTCGTCGTCGCCGAACAGCTGTCCGAACCGACTCTCGAACGCCTCGGTCGCCGTGTCGCGGGCGAACTCGACGTCCGACTCGCGCTCCTCGAACGAGGCGTCGAGCAGTTCGTCGACGTCCGCGTCGAGTTCCGGTTCCTCGTCCGCCTCGTCGCTCGCCGCGAGGTCGTCGAACCCGTCGTCCGACAGCAGGTCCTCGACGTCCGCGTCGAGTTCCGGTTCCGCCTCGTCGGCGGGCGTCGCGGCCGACAGGTCGTCGGCCGGCACTGCCGGCACGTCGACCGGACCGCTCGCCGCCTCGACCGCGGACGTGAGGTCCGCAGGCAGTTCCGGTGGCGTCGGACCGACCGCCGGGACGTCCGGAGCCGGCCCCTCCGCGGCGGTCACCGCCGCGGTGAGGCCCTCGGGGTGAGCCGGCGGTTCCGGCGTCGTCGGTCCGTCCGTGGCCTCGGTCTCCTCGGAGGTGTCGGCCTCCTCGGAGGGTTCGGTCGCGTCGGCGACTTCGACGGCCGCCGCCTCGATGGCCGCCTCCGTCCCCATCCCCGCGTCGAGCGCGTCGAGTGCGGTCTCGACCGCGTCGCGGGTCATCCCGGGACGGTAGACCGAGCGCTCGCCGGCGTGGCGCTGGAGGTCGCCCCAGTCCAACGCCGCGTAGTCGACCGCTGGCGTCTCCTGGGCGGCCGTCTCCTCGGACGCGTCGTCCGTGGCCGGCGGTTCGTCGGCCGGTACGGCCGGCACGTCGACCGGACCGCTCGCCGCCTCGACCGCGGACGTGAGGTCCGCAGGCAGTTCGGGCGGCGTCGGACCGACCGCCGGGACGTCCGGGGCCGGCCCCCC
>NZ_JALXFV010000003.1:94976-95730 GCF_023699475.1 Halomarina rubra
CCTCCGCGGCGGTCACCGCCGCGGAGAGGTCCGTCGGAACGTCCGGGGCGACCGGTGTGACCGACGACTCGTCGGCCGCGTCGGCCGTGTCGACGGCCTGTTCGTCTCGCTCCTCGACCGCGTCGACGGGCAACTCCTCGGTGTCTTCGACCGGCGACTCTTCGTCGGGAGCCGCGTCGGCGTCGATGAGTTCGCCGATAGTGAGGTCGTCCTCCTCGTCGAACTCGCCGAACGACATCTCGTCGATGTCGGCCTGGAGTGCCTCGAGGTCCGCCGCCTCCTCGTCCGCGACCTCCGCCTGCACTGCCGCGAACAGGTCGTCCTCGTCGTCGCTCGACGGGCCGGTGCCGGACGCCGCCTCGGCGGGCGGTGTCTCGGCGGCGGTATCGTCCGCGGACGCGAACGGACCCGCGCCGTCGAACCCTTCCTCTGCGGTCTCGTCGCCGTTCGCGTCGGCGAACGGGCCGGAGCCGTCGAACCCGGCGTCGGGGGACTGTTCGGCTGGCGACTCCTCGTCGACCTCGCCGAACGGCGCGTCGAGAGGGTCCGTGGCGTCGTCGTCGGTCGCCCGGTCCTCGCCGAACCGGAAGCCGCCGGCGTCGTCCTCGGCCGGCCCCTCGATGAGTTCGCCGATAGTGAGGTCGTCCTCCTCGTCGAACTCGCCGAACGACATCTCGTCGATGTCGTCCTGGAGCGTCTCGAAGTCCGCCGCCTCCTCGCCGTCGAGCTCCGCCTGCAGTTCCGCGAACAGGGC
>NZ_JALXFV010000003.1:95738-195855 GCF_023699475.1 Halomarina rubra
CGACGAGCGAGTCCGCCGAGGGGTCGTCCTCCTCGGGCACCGCGAACGGCCCCTCGCCGGAGGCGTCGGCCGCGTCCGGGACGTCCTCGGCGACGGCCGATTCGAGCTGCTCGCCCTCGCCGAGGCCCTTCGCCTCGGGGAGGTCTGGCATCTCGTCGAGGTCGCCGTCGTCGTCCATCGACGTGAGCAGTTCGTCGAGGTCGTCGTACTCCGCCGCCGTGTCGAGCGCGTCGAGCACGTCGGCGTCGAGGTCGTCCGGCTGGTCGTCGGGAGGCGCGTCGGCCTCGGCCGACTGCGAGTCGGCGTCCTCCGCGTCGGTCCCCTCCTCGGGGACGAGCGGTTCGACGTCCGCGTCGGCCTCCTTGCGTGCCGCGAGTCGCTCGCGGAGCGTCTCGACGACGGCGTCGGTGTCGGTGTCGGCGTCGGCCGCCGTCCCGCGCTGGGCCGACTCGACGAGCGCTTCGATAGCGTCGGCCCCGTCGAGGGCCGCGTCGACGAGGTCGGATTCGGGTCGGACCTCGCCGGCGCGGACGGCGCTGAGAACGTCCTCGACGGCGTGTGCGACCGCGCTCGCGTCGTCGAGCCCCGCCATCGCACAGTTGCCCTTCAGGCTGTGAGCGGTGCGGAACGCCTCGTCCAGCGTCGCCGCGTCCTCGGGCGCCTGTTCGATGGCGATGAGCCCGTCGCTCAGGTCCCGGAGCTGGGTCGTGCTCTCACGGACGAACTCATCGCTGACGGTCATCCGCGGCGCACCTCCCGTCCGCGCTGGTCGACACCGATGCTGAAGGGGCGACTCATGCGAGGACGCCGTCGATGGCCCCGATGATGTCGTCGTCGTCGAACGGCTTCGTGACGTAGCCGTCCGCACCCGCGCGGGCCGCGAGCTTCATCTTCTTGCGCTGGCCGACCGACGTACACATCAGCACCCGTGCGTCGGGGTCGATGTGCTTGATGGCCGCGGTGGCCTTCACGCCGTTCGCCTTCCGCATCACGATGTCCATCAGGACGACGTCGATGTCGGCGGCGTGTTCCTTGTACTTCTGGACGGCCCACGCGCCGTTGGGTGCTTCGTCGACGATGTAGTACCGCGTGTCGTCGAGGACGTTCTTCAGACGACTCCGCATGTAATCGGAGTCGTCGACGATCAGGATGCCGATAGTGTCGCTCATGCTGTGTTCTCCAGGTCTGGGGCGATGCTCGCTGCCAGTCGCTCGACGCCGAGGACGGCAACGTCACCACTAGTCGTACTCTCCGCACCGACGACGGCCGTGACCCACGGCCCCGTCGCGGCGCTCGGTCGTTTCTCCGGCCGCTCGATGGCCGTGACCGGGTAGCGCACGATGTCGCCGATACCGTCGACGAGGACACCGATACGCTGTGCTTCGTCGTCCTCGCGTTCGAGGACGAGCAGCTTACCGTCCCGGTCGCTCGGCGGCAGGTCGAACGCGACCCGCGTGTCGAGCACGCAGACCATCTCGCCACCGACACCCGCGAGGCCCGCGACGAGGTCGACCGTCTGCGGGATGCGCGTGATGGGCGGTACGTCCGTGACCTGCGCGACCCGGGCGACCTCGAAGGCGTACTCCGCCGCGCCGACGGAGACGGTGACGAACTCGACGAGTTCGCGGGTCTCGCTCGCGCCGGCGTGTTCGGCCTCGCTCACTGCGACCACCCGCAGCGGCCGGCCGGTCGGGTCTGGTGACGCATCGGTTCAGTCACTCCGTTCGGCGGGAACGGCGTCCTCGTCGTGGTCCGCGGTCTCCTCGTCGGCCACCTCGGCCGCGTCGTCGACGTCGACGGCGTCGTCCTCGTCGCCGGTCTCGAAGCGGTCCAGCGCGTCGCTCAGGCGCGTCGCCTGTTCTGCGAGGGCACCGGCACCGCCGGACACTTCGCGCAGCGCGGTCGTCTGGGTCTCCGCGGCCGTCGCGACGAACTCGGACTCGACGGTCGTCTCCTCGGAGATGGAGGCCGCCTCGTCCACCGTCCGCACGATGGACTCGGTCGAGGCCGCCTGCTCCTCGGTCGACTCGGAGATCTCCTGGATACCGTCGTTGGTCTCCTGGGCGTAGGCCGCAATCTCGTCGAGTGCGTCGGCCGCGTTCTCGACGGAGCCGGTGTTCTCGGAGATACGGTCGCTGTTCTCACGGACCTCCGTCACCGTCTGTTCGGTCTGAGCGCGGATGCGCTCGAGGCGGTCCTCGATGTCGCCTGCGGTCTGTTTGGTCTCCTCGGCCAGGTTCTTAATCTCGTTCGCGACCACGGCGAACCCTTCGCCGGACTCGCCGGCACGCGACGCCTCGATGTTCGCGTTCAGTGCGAGCATGTTGGTCTGCTCTGCGACCTCGGAGATGAACTCGATCAGCTCGTCGACCTGGGCGACCTCCTGTTCGAGTAGTTCGATCTCGTCGACGGTCTCGCCGGACTGTGCCTCGATTTCCTCCATCGACTGGATCGCGTCCGCGGCCGCGTCGCGACCGGACCGGCCGGTCTCTGCGGTCTCGCGGGCGATGGACGCCACGTCCGTGGACGACTCGGCGATCTCCTCGATGGTCGTCAGGTGCGAGATCATGTCCTCGGACGCCGTCTGGAGCGTCTCGTTCTGCTTTCGCGCGTCCTCGCTGATCTCCTTGAGCGACTCGGAGGTGTCCTCGGACTCCTCGGAGATCATCTCGGCGCTGGCGGCCACCTGCTGGGTGGACGTCGCCACTTCGTCGCTGAACGTCTTCAGGCGGTCGACGGTCGCCTCGATCTCGTCGATCATGGCGTTGAACTCCGTCGCGACGTCGGCCATCGCACGGCTCTCGTCGGCGGGGTCCATGCGGCGGGTGAGGTCACCCGCTGCACACGCCTGCATGACCTGGCTATAGTCGTCTGCACGGCTCTCCAGCCGGCGGTTCAGCTTCTCGGTCTCTGCACGGGCGGTCTCGGTCTCCTCGATCTGGCCGCGGACGCGGTCGCGCATCGCGGCGAAACCGGCGTACAGGCGACCGAACTCGTCTTCGCGCGAGGTCTCGAGGTCGACGTCGAACTCACCCTGCTCCATCTGCTCTGCCTTGCCGCGCAGGCGGTTGACCGAGCGGGCGGTGCTCGTCCCGAGCACGACACCGAACACACCGATGAACAGCACTGCGAGGCCGGAGCCGAGCAGACTGAACTGCGTAATCTCCGTCGAGTACGCGGTGGTCATCGGCGTCTCGGTGACGACGACCCAGCCGGTGTCACCGACTTCCGCGTAGTTGCGAAGCGACCCACCGTCGGCGAGGAGCCCGGCCATCGCGCCGGGGGCCTCACCGTCGCGGAGGGCACCGGAGCCGCCCTCGGACTGCGCGAGGCCGACGATCTCGTCGTTCTCGTAGGTCGTGAGCGTCGTCGCGTTGGTCTGGTACATGGCAGGGACGCTGCTCATGTCCATCTCGCCCATCGCCATGTCGCCGTGCATGCCGCCCATGTTCTCGGCGCGCTGCTCCATCTCCGCACGCGAGAGCGTGCCGGGGAGCCAGGCGTGCCCGAGTTCGTGAGCGTGGCGCATCACCGTCTCGCCGTTCGCGCTGACGAGCGCGATGTCGGCGGCGGTCTGGTCGCCGGTCATGGAGACCGACTGGTAGCTGTCGAATCGGATGGTGACGAAGACGTACTCACCGATCTCGCCCTTGACGGGCGACCCGTAGGTCACCGCGGGGACGGTCCCGTTCGTGGTCTGGACGAGGTGGGGTTCGGAGACGAACTGGTTCTCGCCGTACGAACCGTACTGCGTGTAGTACGCGTTCGCCGTGACGGTCTGGTTGTAGACGGCGTCCTTGTCGCTCCAGGGCTGTGAGAGCGCCTGAAACGTCGACCCGTCGACGCCCGTGTCCGTCGAGGTGACGTCCCCGTCGACGAAGTCGACGTAGTGGACGGAGTGCGTTCCGTCGGGGAGGCGTGCCTGCCACTCGGTCAGAGCGGCGGACGTGTCCTCACCCTGCTGGATAACGTCCGACTGTGCGATAGCGGGTGCGAACCCGGTGTTTCTGTCGTGCCAGCCTTCGAGGCTGTGTGCCTCACTGGCCGCGAAACTCGTGTACTGGTCGTCAACACCAGCGTTCATCTGCTGCTGCATCTGTGCGGTCGTGACTACACCGACAAGTCCGACGGAGACGCCTAGGATGAGTAGGACGATCCCGAACTTGCGGGCGTAGCTCTTGCGGATGAAATCCGGAACGACCGAGCGGAGCGGTCCCGACATGTCCGGTGTTCAAACTTACTTGTGCTTAAACTTTGTCCAACACATGTATTTCTCAGAACGGGAATTTACACGAAGCCTATCTAGTCGATAGGTAGGCACTAAACCACACCACTGCGGTCGAAAACGGCCGATGTACCCCAGTGAGCCGCCCGAACGATTAATCGGTCGTTATCACCCGTTTGAAGCGTCGAGGGCGGTCGCTACGGGCGTTTCTCTCTGTCGTCCGACAGCTCTCGCGAGAAGGGGGAGGGCGACTAGCGTGCTACAGCGTGACGCCCTCTCGTTCGGCGAGCGTCTCGGTGATGAGCGTGTCGTGGCCTCGCCGGAGTCGTTCGGAGAGCGCCTGGTGGGAGATACCGATGTCGGCGGCCAACTCCCGGAGACCGATGCGTCGCGGGATGTCGAAGTAGCCCCGCTCGCAGGCGGCCAGGAGCGCCTCGCGCTGTTCGGTGGTGATGCCGAACCGCTGGGGCTGCTCCGGGTCGAGGTGCGAGACGGTGTCGATCTCGACGGCGACGCCGTGGTCCGTGCTGGTCTCGTGGGCCGACGACAGCGCCCCCCGTCCCGGGTACAGGACGCGTATCTTCCAACTCGCCCCCGACGCGCGGGCGCTCAGGACCGTCCCGGTCCCGGAGAGCATCCGGAGGACGAGGTCGAACTCCGGGGTCCACTTGACGTGGTAGAGGAACTCCGTCGAGTGGTCGGCCAGACAGGTGAACGACGCGACGCTGTCGTCGCCCGCCAGCGCCTCAGAGATAAGCTCCCGACTTCCCCCGGTCGCGCGGAGCAGCGGTGCCCCACCCTCTCCGGGGGCGACCGTCGATTCACAGACGAACGTCGTCTCCGGAAGCGCGGTGAGCGCGCCGGCGAGCGCGAACGAACGGGCGGGAATCGTGAGCCCCGCAACAGTTGCCATATGAAGGTCTCAACACGAGACTCCGACTAAACACTTTGTTCACGTATCCGAAACGTTCGGCCGAAATCGGCCACCAACCGGGGTGTCGGGCCGGCCGCCGTCACCCGTCCGGCAAGATTTATGTTCCGAGCGGAACACGAACTGGCGACGACCGGGGTATGCTCGAACTCACCCTCGACATGGAGCAGTACGACTGTCCGTTCATCGCGGCCAGCGACGGTGCTGCCGTCAGTTTCTGCGCGGCTCACTGGGAGTTCGACCCGACCGACGACCGGCTAGAGACCCGGATGGTCGTCGAGGGGGCCTCCCCCGACGCCGTCGACGAGGGGCTGCGGGTGCTGCGCGACCACGACGGACTCCGCGAGTACGACCTCATCTCCCGGCGCGGCGCGGTCGCACACGTCCGGACGGCTATCGACGAGACCGCCGCGATGGGCACCATCCGCGACCACGACGGCTACATCACCGGCCCGTTTCGCATCGCCGACGGCCGCGAACTGTGGCACGTGGGGTTCGACCGCGACGGGTCGGCCAACGCCGCGCTGTCGGCGCTCGACCGCGACAACGAGTACGACGTCGTCTCGCGGGACCCCGTCGACATCACGGAGTTGAGCGGCTTCGTCCAGAACGTCGGGGCGGCGATGACGCTCGTCGAGGGCTGTCGGGACCTCACGCCCCGCGAACGCGAGACGCTCGAAGCGGCCGTCGACGGCGGCTACTTCGACAGCCCTCGCGGCGAGACGCTCGGGACGCTCGCCGACCGGTTCGACGTGTCGAAACCCGCCGTCTCGAAGACGCTGCGTCGGGGACAGGCGAAGACGATGGCTCGCATCACGCAGGCGCTCGACGAGATGGACGAGGAGTAGCGTGGTTTGAGGGGGGTGAGCGACAGCGAACGACCGAGAACCACGGAGTCCGAACGGTGAGCGCAGCGAACCGTGAAAGTAGCGAGCGAGACGCTCCGAGACGCGAGCGGTGGAGTTTCCAGTCGTTTCTCAGACGCACGCTCGACGTAGCACAGCTCACGGTCGCGCCGTCGCAGGTTAACATGTTAACCCGGGGTTGCTTCACACCGTACGGTCATTCACACGTAGAGTCATGGATGCGCAGCCAACACGACGGCGAGTACTCGCGACGCTCGGCGCGACGGGCGTCACGGCGCTGGCCGGTTGTACCAACGACAGCGACGACGGCGACGGCAACCAGACCGACGGGAACGGCGACGGGTCGCCCACGAACGGTGGCTCGATGACCGAGGGCGACGGGACGACCGGCACGACCACCGGGTCGGCCGGCGACGTCTCGGGCACGCTCAAGGTCGGCATCGTCCAGCCGGTGTCCGGCGACCTGAAGTACTACGGCCAGCAGGCGCTGTGGGGGTTCTACTCGGGACTCGGCTACAAGGGAGAGGCCTCCTCGCTGCCCGACGCCTCGACGGGGACGAAGACGATGAGCGTGGGCAACCTCGACGTCGAGATGCACGTCCGGGACACGAAACTGCAGGCGTCGACCGCCCAGGAGGTCGCGACCGACCTCGTCCAGAGCGAGGAGGTCGACCTGCTGTTCGGCTGTACCTCCTCGGCGTCGGCGACGCAGGTCGTCAACACCGTCACCAAGCAGTCGGGCGTCCCGACGATGATCGGCCCCGCGGCGTCCGCGGACGTCACCTCCTCCAGCGAGACCTGTACGGACCTGGTGTTCCGCACCAGCGAGAACACCGCGATGGACGCCCGCTCGGGCGGGAAGTACGTCGCCGAGAACTCCGACGTCTCGAAGGTGTACCTGTTCGGCGCGGACTACTCGTTCGGTCGCGCGGTCGTCAACAACTACAAGACCGTCCTGCAGGCCAACGGCGTCGAGATCGTCGGCGAGCGGTTCGTCGAGCAGGGCTACTCCGAGTGGACGCCGCTGCTCGACAACGCGGCCGACGCGGGCGCGGAAGGCATCGTCGGCGGGTTCACCGTCGCGACGCTGCCCGCGCTGTTCACGACCGTCCTCAACGGGAACTACGACTTCAGTGTGTTCGGCGGGTTCGCCACCCAGATCACGACCCAGATCGTCGGCCAGACGATGCAGAAGGTGCTGGGCGACCCGCTGACCGCCGAGAAGGTCGAGGCTTCGAACCTCGGGCCGTTCACGACGCGCTACCACTGGAACCAGTACGACAACGAGATCAACGACCGCTTCGTCGAGATGTACTCGAACGCCTACGACGCGGTGCCCGACCTGTTCACCTCGGGGACGTTCACCGCGGCGTCGGCCATCGTCCAGGCCGCGCAGTCCGCCGGGTCCACCGACGGCGCGGAGATCGCCGACGCTATGCGCGGGATGACCGTCCAGGACACCCCGAAGGGCGAGGGTGCGTACGTCTTCCAGGAGTACAACAACCAGGCGCGCTCGCCGATGACCGTCGCGAACGTCGTCCCGAACGACGAGGACCTGTGGAACGCACCGGTGAAACCCTCGGCACCGGTCGCCACCATCTCGAAGGACCAGACCACCATCCCGGCCGACGCCTCGGAGATGAACTGTTCGCTCTGAGCATGGCCCGACTCCGAACGCGAGGACTGACGAAACGGTTCGGTGGCCTCACCGCGGTCGACCACGTCGACTTCGAACTGGGCGACGAACTCTGTTCGCTCATCGGCCCCAACGGCGCGGGCAAGACGACGTTCTTCGACCTGCTGACGGGCGTGCTCGAACCGACGGAGGGTACGGTCGAACGACGGCGTGGCGACACCTGGGAGGACGTCACCGGGGCACCGCCCCACGCGACGGCCGCCAGCGGCGTCCACCGCTCGTACCAGATCACGAGCGTCTTCCCCGAGCGGACGGTCCACGAGAACGTCCGTATCGCCGCGCAAGCGGCGGGAAGCGACTCCTACACGCTCTGGCGTAACGCCGGTGCGTTCGACCGTTACGTCGAGGAGGCCGACGACATCCTCGACCGGGTGCGCCTCGCCGACCGCGCCGACACCCCGGCCCGGTCGCTGAGCCACGGCGCGAAACGCCAACTGGAGGTCGCCATCGCGCTGGCGGGCGACCCCGACGTGCTCCTGCTCGACGAACCGAACGCGGGCGTCTCCTCCGAGAGCGTCGACGACATCGTCGCGCTCATCGAGGACGTCGCCAGCGACCACGCCGTCCTGCTCGTCGAGCACAACATGGACATCGTGATGAACGTCTCCGACCGCATCGTCGTCCTGAACCGCGGGAGCGTCATCGCCGACGGCACACCCGAGGAGGTCCGCGACGACCCCGCGGTCCAGGAGGCGTACCTCGGCGGCTACGAACCCGGCGCTGCCCGCGGGACCGACCGCGGCGAGGACGGCGACACCGCGGAGGGGTCGGCGTGAGTTCGAGCGACGCACCCGCCGACGACACAAGCGGTGTCGACACCACGACCGAGACGGACGGAGAGACCGACTCGGGGGCGGGCACGCCCGCCGACCCGCTGTTGGCCGTCGAGGGCGTCCACAGCTACTACGGCGAGAGCCACATCCTCGAGGGCGTCAGCCTCGACGTGAACGAGGGCGAGGTCGTCGCGCTCATCGGCCGCAACGGCGTCGGCAAGACGACGACGCTCCGGAGCATCCTCCAGTTGACCCCGCCACGCGAGGGCCACGTCCACTACCGTGGCGAGGACCTCGTCGGCCTGGGCACCAACGAGGTCGCCCAGCGCGGTGTCGGCTGGATTCCCGAGGACCGCCGCGTGTTCTCGGCGCTGACCGTCGAGGAGAACGTCCGCATCTCGGTGCCGAAGGGGGGCGACGTCGACGCCGCCGTCGCGCGGGTCTACGAGACGTTCCCCGCGCTCGAAGAGCGCCGGAACGCCGAGGCGGGCGCGCTCTCGGGGGGCCAACAGCAGATGCTCGCCATCGCCCGCGGTCTCGTGGGCGAGAACGACCTCCTCCTGATAGACGAACCGAGCGAGGGCCTCGCCCCGCAGATCGTCGCGGACGTCGCCGACGCCATCGCCGACGCGAGTCGGGAGGCGACCGTCCTGCTGGTCGAACAGAACCTCCCGCTGGCGCTCGACCTCGCCGACCGCTTCTACGTGCTCGACAACGGGCAGGTGGTCGCGACCGGCGACACCGACGACGTGAGTGCCGACGACGACGACCTCCGGGGGTATCTCACCGCATGAGCGCGCTGTTCGCCGCGAGCGTCGGGGCGCTCCCGTTACAGCTCGCGGAGCTGTTCACCTTCGACGCGCTGTCCTCGGTGCTGTTCGACGCGCTGTCGAAGGCCGCCGTCTACGCCATGCTCGCGATGGGCCTGACGCTCATCTTCGGGCTGATGGGCGTGCTCAACTTCGCCCACGGCTCGCTGACGATGCTCGGAGCGTACCTCGGCGGGCTGGTGATGGTTGTGCTGGTCACCGGCGCGACCGGTCCGTGGACGCGCCTCGCGTTCTTCTTCGTCGGCCTGGTCGTCGTGTTCGGGTTGCTGTCGGCGCTGGGCGCGACCCTCGAAGTCGGGCTCATCCGCCCGCTGTACGACCGGCCGCCCATCTACCAGATCCTCCTGACGTTCGGCATCACGCTCGTCATCGACGAGCTCGTACGTATCGTGGTGCTGTTCTACGGTCTCCAGCCCATCACCGAGTGGCAGGAGGCGCTGGGGACGAAACCGTACTTCCTCGGCCAGCAACTCGTGCTCGGTCCGGTCTCGGTCGGCGGGATGGACCTGTTCGAGATGCTGCTGGGAGCGGCCACCGTCGCCGCGGTGTGGGCGTTCCTCACCCGGACGCGCTACGGCCTCGTGGTGCGGGCGGGCAGCGAGGACGCCGAGATGACCGAGGCGCTCGGCATCGACGTCCGACGCGTGTTCACCACGGTGTTCGCGCTGGGCGTGGGGTTGGCCGGCGTCGCCGGCATGCTCCTCATGTGGGACAACAACTGGGGGGCGTCCGTCCCGCTGGCGACCGAGACGCTGCTGCCGGCGTTCGTCGTCGTCATCATCGGTGGCCTCGGGACGTTCCGGGGCACCGTCGTCGCGGCGGTCATCGTCGGGTTCGCCGACGCGCTGGCCCAGTGGCTGTTCGTCAACAGCGTCGTCGACTTCCCGCCTCTGCCCCAGCTGACGGTGTTCCTCATCCTCGTGGTGATGCTCGTCATCCGCCCGCAGGGGCTGTTCGGTCGCGCGGAGGTGGGGGGCCATTAGCGCACCCACCGACACCGCCGACGGCGGCGACGGCGTGACCGAGACCGAGGCCACGACCGAGGAGTCGTGGCTCGTCCGCTACGGCCGCGAACACGTCCCGCACCTGCTGGTCATCGCGTTCCTCGCGCTGTACCCGGGGCTGTACACGCTCGCGGTCGGACTCTCGCTCCCCGCCCCGCTGGGGTGGGTGCCGGACCTGCTGTACGCGGTGCTCCCCCGCGTGGACACGATGATCGTCGTGTTGTACTTCGGACTGTTCGCGATGAGCTTCGACTTCGTCTCGGGGTACACCGGCTACCTGTCGTTCGGCCACGCCGTCTTCTTCGGCACGGGAGCGTACACGGTCGTCCTCGCCGCGAACGGGCTGTTGCCGTTCGTACCCTCGGGGACGCCGTTCCTGTTGTTGCTCGTGCTCGCGGGCCTCCTCGCGGTCGCGCTGGCGTTCGCCATCGGGGCGGTGTCGTTCCGCCTCTCGGGCGTCTACTTCGCGATGATTACGCTGGGCGTCTCGCAGGTCGTCTACGTGTTCGTCCGCGACTGGGACTACGTCGGACCGAACCCCAAAGACGGAATCTCGGTGTCGTTCGACCTCCACCCCGGCGCGTTCGAGATCGGCGTCCCGTTCGTCGACGCGCTGGGACTCGGTATCGGGAAGCTGACGGGCGACACGCTCGCCATCGCGGGCCTCGAACTGTCGACCGTCGAGGTGTCGTACTACTGCATCGGTCTCGTCGTGCTGGTCTGTTACTTCGCGATGCAGCGGGTCATCCACTCCCCGTTCGGGAAGGTGATGCTCGCCATCCGCGAGAACGAAGAGCGCGCCCGCGCCGTGGGCTACGACACCTACCGCTACAAGCTGGTGGCGTTCGCGGTGTCGGCGTTCTTCGCCGCCGTCGCCGGCGGCCTGTTCGCGGGCTACTCGCGGGCGGTGTCGCCCGACGAGACGTTCTTCTTCCTCGTCACGGGCGACGCGCTGCTCGTCAGCATCATCGGCGGGTTCGGCACGCTGGCCGGCCCGCTGTTCGGGACGTGGTTCGACGAACTGCTCCGGGAGTTCCTCTCGAAGGAGGGGACCGGTGGCGGCCTGCTGCCGTTCCTCCAGGAGTACCTCCCCCAGAGCGTCCTCGACGCCGTCATCCTCAACGGGATGACCGTCGGTGAGGCCGTCGACACGTTCCTCAACGGCCACGCCAGCCTGTACCTCGGTCTCCTGTTCGTCCTGTTCGTCCTGTTCGTCCCGAACGGCCTGCTCGGGACCGTCCGCGAACGAGCGGGCGGTCGAGTGTCGAAGCGGGTCGCCGCTCGACTCCGGTCGCGGGGCGGAACGGAGACGGCACGCGGGACGGCGAGCGAGGACGACTGACCGCCTGCCCAGGCGGTCGTTCGGCAGTTCTTTCCGAGTTCAGCGTTCGACGTCGCGGTCCCACCCGTGGTCCTCGCGCTCGCGTTCACGCTCGGCCAGTTTCGTCCGCTGGATTCGTTCGCTGGGCGTCTTCGGGAGGCGGGTCGACCCACGACTGCTGACGCCGGCCGCCGGAACGGGTCCGACGGGCGGCGGCGGTGTGGGTCAGAGGGCGGGGCTATCGGAACGGACCCGGAAACGGCGGAAAGGGTCGACGGTGGTCGCGAGGGCGTCCGAGACGACGGAATCCGTCGGACCCGGAACAATCGGAAACGACCCGGTCGCGGTTTTCCCCGGTCGCGTCGTCGGGTCGGCTATGACGTCCGAGACGGACCTGACGTGGACCGCACTGACCGGGTTCGAACGCGACCTGCTGCAGGCCGCCGCCGCGCTGGAGCACGACGGGGAGCCGACGAGCGGGGCGACGCTCCGCCGGCACCTCGAACGCCACGGCTACGGGGCGGTGAGCCACGGGCGGGTCTACCAGAACCTCGACAGCCTGGAGGCCCACGGCGCGCTCGAACGCGCCCCGGTCGACGGGCGAACGTACCACCACCGGCCGACCGAGCGGGGGCGGCGGGTCGCCCGCGACCACCTCGACGCGGCGACGACGGCGTTCGCGCGGAGTTAGGCGAACGACCGCTTGTGTTCGACGTACAGCACGCCCGTGAACAGCGCGAACGGGACGAGGCCGACCACGGCGAGTGACATGGCGGCCACCAGCGACGCGGGGAGGGCGGCCTGCCCGAGGAGGAAGACGACGACGGCCGCACCGGTGCCGATGAACGAGATGACGCTGGTGATGGCGAGGCCGAAGCTGAGTTTGCGGAGTCGCCACGTGAGGTCGTCCGCGGCGCGGAGCATCTTGATCAGAACCGCGATCGGTGGGATGGACAGTGCGACGAGCTGGAGCAGTCCGAGGGCGATGTCGGTTTCGAGGGTCATGGTGTGAAACGGTGGGGGGGACGCGCGGGGGCGTCGAACTGGAGCGGTGAGCGAGCGATACGGGGTCGGAGCGCGGTGGAGGGCCGGAGGACGGACCGCCGTCGTGGGGGTGGCCCGCGAGCGGACGTCGGTCCGTCGGCGGTCGGTGCGGGACTCACGTGACGAAGAACACCGTCGAGGCGAGTGCCCACGTGACGAAGCCGACCAGCAGCGCGAGGGGCCACTCCGCGCGGGTGAGCGCCCGGACGGTACCCGCCCAGACCAGCGGCGAGAGGACGACGCCGACGACCGGGAGCCAGCCGAACACGAGCGTCGTCAGGCCGCCGAGGACGAGCGCCACGAGCGCGACGCCGACGGCGTAAGCGTAGGTCACGGCCGTCCCGGTCCGGACGGCGAGGCCGACGTAGACGGCCGGACCGGTGAGCAACACGCTCACGAGCAGCCCGACGAGGAGGTCGACGAGGAACATCTACTCGGGCGCGCAGCACGCTCCCCCGTCGGTCGCCGTCCGGTCACGGTCGTCCTGGCAGGGACAGTCCGCGGCTGTGCAGTCCGCACAGCCACGGTCGACGCAGAGGCAGGTGTCACAGCACGCGGACATCAGTAGTCCTCCTCGGTGTCGGCGTCGTCGGCCGCCTCGTCGGTCACCGACTCGAAGCCGAGGCAGAGCGCCTCCCAGTTGCAGTGGGCCTGGAGCGCGTCGCGGGCGCTCTCGGTGATGCGGTAGGTGTTCGTCCGGCCGTCGACGGGGCGCTTCTCGACGAGGTCGGCGTCGACGAGGTCGCGCAGGTTGCCGTAGAGGCGGCCGTGGTTGACGCGGTCGCCGCGCTGGTCGGACAGCTCCTCCTGGATGGTGACGCCGGTCGGCACGGTGCCTTCGAGGCTGGCGACGACGAACAGCAGGTCGCGCTGGAACCCGGTGAGTCGGGCGATGGGCGACGGGGAGCGGTCGGTTGGCGATTCAGCGGTCGGAGTCGAGTGGTTCACAGACATCACAGGTGTGGCGGTTGCCCGCCGAGGTCACGCCCGGGAGTCGAACCCGGAACTGGCCTGACCAGCGTGATTCGGAGTGAGCGAGGCCGACCGTAGGGAGGCCTCGGAAACACGAGCGGCGAGTGGGACGAGCCGCGAGCGCGCGAAAGGGAGGCGACAGCGAGGAACCGACAGCACCGGAGGGTAGCGACAGCGGGGACCGACGAGAGGGTAGGACCGTGCGACAGCGAGGGTGTGAGATGGAGCGCCGAACAGGGGCGTCAGCGGGGACTCAGCGCGAGGACCACTCGCGGGCCTCGACGGCCCGGTCACGGAGGTCCCAGGGGTCGTCGCCGGCGGGGTCGCCGACGAGGAGGGCGCGCACGACCGCCCAGACGAACACGAGTTGGGCGACGCCGAGGACGAACGCGCCCAGCGTGGCGACGGTCTGCATCGGCGCGAACCGGACCGGGTAGGTCGCCATCCGGCGCGGGAGGCCGTCGAGACCCAGCGCGAGCAGCGCGCCGAAGGTCACCTTCACGCCGAGCATCGAGAGCCAGAAGTGCGCTCTGGCGAGTCGAGCGTCGATCTTGCGGCCCGTCAGCAGCGGGAACCAGTAGTAGCCGCCGGCGAACAGGCCGAACGCGACCATCCCGACGAGCATGAAGTGGAAGTGCGCGACGACGTAGTACGTCCCGTGGTAGACGACGTCGACGGGAATCGACGCCAGCAGGACGCCCGTGACGCCGCCGACGACGAACCACGCCACCGCCCCGAGGCAGAACAGCATCGGGGGTTCGAGCCGAATCGCGCCGTTCCACAGCGTCGTCAGCCACGCGAACGTCTTGATGGCCGAGGGGAGGGCGACGGCGAGCGTGACGGCCATGAACGACGCGGTGACTCGCGGGTCGACGCCGGTGACGAACATGTGGTGACCCCAGACGCCGAAACTGAGCACGCCGAGCGCGAGCGTCGAGTAGACGACCGCGCGCTCGCCGAACAGCCGCCGACCCGCGAACCGCGGCATGACGTAGCTCAGGACCCCCATCGACGGGAGGACGAGGACGTACACCTCGGGGTGGCCGAAGAACCAGAACAGGTGCTGGAACGCCATCGGTCCGCCCGGCGGGGCGAAGTGGCCCGTCCCGAGCATCCGGTCGGAGAGGAGGACGACGATGGCGCTCTCCAGGACGGGGAAGGCGAACAGCACCAGCACGGAGGCGACGAGCATCGACCACGTGAACAGGTCGAGACGCGCCCACGGGACGGTCCGCTCTTCGAACACGGTCACGAACACGACCATCGCGCCGAGGATGGAGGAGAGACTCGCCAGCGAGAGGCCGACGAGCAGGAGGTCGACGCCGGTGCCCGCCTGGACCGACAGCGGGGTGTAGAGCGTCCACCCCACCACGGGCGGGCGGACCCGGAAGCCCAGCAGGCCGACGTCGGCGAGCAGGTCGAGCAGGGCGGGGGCACGCGCGACGAGCAGCCCGGGCGGGAGCAGCCAGAACCCGAGCGCGTGGAGCCGCGGGAACGCCATGCGGTCGCTACCGACGAGTCGGGGGAGGACCGCGCTCGCGAGACCGAACGACACCGGCGTCGCGAAGAAGAACAGCATCGTCACGCCGTGGGTCGTGAAGAACCCGGCGTAGGTCTCGGCGGGCCAGATGCCCGGACCGGGCGTCAGCGCCTCCGCGCGCAGCGCCATCGCGTCGGTCGCCCCCCACAGGCCGGCGACGGTGCCGAACACGACGTAGAGGCGCGCGACGGTGAGGTGGTCGATGGCGAGCGGGTCGAGAGCGCGGCCGGCGGTCGCGAGAGCACGGAGCAGTGTCGCGAACGCACCCCGGAGTCTGGCGGTGAGGTACTCGACTGCGGGGCCGCTCACGCTGCCACCCGCCGGAGGTAGTTGCCCGTGCCGACGACGCCCGCCGCACTCGCCAGCACGAACGCGACCGCCGGGTCGACGGCGAACAGGACGCCGCCGACCGACGCCGCGAGCGCGAGGCCGACCGCACGGGCCGCTCGGTAGGTGGCGTGGTGGTCGCCGAGGACGGCGTCCACCTCGTCGGCGAGCACGGTCCAACCGGCCTGTCCCACGCCGACCGCGAGGAACGTCCCGGCGAACGCGAGCGGCGTCGCGGGCGCGAGGAGGACCGCCAGCGGAGCGGTCGTCGAGACGACGAGACCACCTACCGCGAGCGTCGGGGGCGTCCAGACGCTCGCCGCTCGGAGTCGGGGGAGGAGGCGGTGGACCGTGGCGGCGGCGACGACGCCGAGCGCGAGACAGGCCGCGACGACCGCGGCCCCCTCGCCCATCCCGTCGCCGAGGCGCTGGATGCTGAACGCGACGAACACCGGGCCGACGAGCGCGAGGCCGCCACGCGTCCAGCCGTCGGCCAGCAGGAGGCGACGGTCGGCCCGCGAGAGGCGCTCGACGCGTTCGGTGAGCGCGGCCAGCGAGAGCGTCGGGACGGCGAGCGGACGGCGGGGAACCCCGAGCGACAGCGAGAGCACGCCGAGCGCGGCCGTAATAGCGAAGACGGTCTGGAGCCCGGCGACGAGGCCGCCCGCCGCGAGCAGCGGCGTGAGCGCGACCAGCGCGAGGAGCGGTCCGAGCGCCGACCCCAGCAACACGGTGAGCGCGTCGGGGCGCGACCCTCGACCACCGTAGGGCGCGATGCCGAGCACGCCGAGGTAGAACCACGCCCACACCGGCACCCCCGAGAGCGGGGCGACGATGGGTGCGAGTGTCCAAACGGTGACGCCGGCGACCGCTAGCGCGTGCCGGACCGCCGTCGCGTCGAGTCCCGCCGCCGCGAGGAGTCGTCGACCGTGTTCCGGGCGGCCGAGGACGAGCCACAGACCGCCGAACACACCGATGACGGGTAGCGGCGTCCCGACGGTGAGCAGCCACGCCGGGACGAACCACGCCGCGGCCCCGAGCGCGCAGTCGAACGCGCGGGCGACGACGACGCGTTCGGCCGGGAGGTACGGCCGGACGCGGACGGCGACCGACCGCGCAGTCGAGAGCAGGGTCACGACTCCGACTCACCCCGGAGACGGTCCCGGAAGCGATTCCTGATGTGTCGGTACCGCCGGTCGGCGCGTCGTCGGACGGCGGCGGCGACTGGCGCGAGCGAGCGCGAGGAACGGACCGCGGCGAGCGTCCCGTGTGCGCCGAGCGTCGTCGCGTGGACGGCGCGAGCCTTCCCCACCACGCGCTCGCGGAGGCCGTCGACGCCGTAGACGAGCACGAGTTGCGCGAGGAAGACGGGCGTGAGCACGCCGTTGAGCACGAGCGTGTAGCCGTGGTCGACGGTGCCGCCGACGTCGCCGGTCGGGACGAGGCCGCCGGCGACGGCGACGTAGTGAATCACGACACCCGCGACGACGGCCGCCAGCGCGAGCGACAGCGTGATCACGACGCCCATCAGCGTGCCGTACGAGCGGCGGTAGATGCCGAGCAGTGGCGGGATGAGCAGGTCGGCGTAGACGAACGACAGCACCGCGCCGAACGGCAGCCCGTTCTGCCAGAGCACGAGCGCGAACGGGATGTTCCCGACCGAACACATGAACGAGAGCGCGCCGAGCAGTGTCGCGAGCGCGGCGGTGTAGACGACGCCCTCGAACCCGGTCCCCGCGCCGAACAGCGTGGTCCACCAGCTCGTCGGGACGAACCCGCCGACGAGCCCCGCCAGCAGGAACCCGAGTGCGATGTCGTCCCAGAGCATCTCCCAGTCGCCGACGGTCGAACTCGCGGCGCGCTTCCAGCCACCGAGCGTCGTGAGGCCGCCACGCGGGTTCTCGACAGACGCCTCGTAGGAGGCGAGACAGCCCGGACAGCAGAAGTACTCGGTGCCGCCGGGCGTCTCGATGGTCTGGTCGGTCGACGCCTCGCTGGCGTCGACGCTCATCCCGCAGGTCGGGCAGGTCGCCTCGCGGGTGCGGAGGACCCGTTCGCGGGCGGCTTCGACCCACCGCGAAGGGACCCGGCGGGCGACGACGGTGACGACGGCGACGGCGACGACGCCGCCGAGGAACTCGCCGACGACGAACTGCCAGCCGAGCAACACCCACAGCACGAGGCCGAGTTCGACGACGAGGTCCGTCGCGGCGAACATGTACGCGAGCGTCGCGGCCAGCGACGCGCCCTTCGAGAAGACGGTCTTGGCCGTCGCGACCGCGGAGTACGAACACGAGGAGGAGGCCGCACCGAAGCCGGTGGCGAGGCCCACCTCGCGCCAGCCGTCGTCGCCCAGGGTCGCGGACATGCGCTCTTCGGAGACGAACGCGTGGACCGCGCCCGAGACGGTGAACCCGAGGACGAGCGCCCACCACGTGTCCCACGTCATCTCGGCGACGAGCGAGAGCGCGGCGGCGAGCGAGTCGAGGAACCAGTTCATCTCAGAACCGCTCCGCGATGGTGCCCTCGGAGCCGACGGCGACGTCGGCGAATCGGGCGGTACCGAGCGCGACGCCCCGGAGCGAGGCGTCGGGCCCGTCGTCGTTTCGCCACTGCCCACCGGTGAGGATGAACACGGCGCTGTCCCCCACGGCGAGGCCGCGGTCGTCGACGCGGTCGACGGCGGTCAGCGGGTTCTCGGCCTGCACCGCCTGGAGCCAGTTGTGGCCGTTGTAGGAGACGACCGTCCCGGCGTCGGTGGTGGCGTTGAGCACCGACGCCGACAGCGCCGAGACGTCGGTGATGGAGGCGCTCGGCGCGTCGATGCGGTTCCACTGGCCGTTCGCACGGCGAGCGACGGCGTTCTGGCTAGCGAGGAAGACGACGCCGTCGGCGTCGTCCATCGCGACGGCGTTGTTGCCGCCGGTCGGTTTCGAGGGGCCCTCCCACGTCGGTTCGGTGCCGCGGAGTTGGGCGACGAGCAGTTCGCCCGACCCGTTGGCGACGTAGACGCGCTCGCTGCCGGCCGCGCCGACGACGGTGACGGCCTCCCAGCTGGAGGTCCGGCCGGCCGGCGCTGAGTAGTCCTTCACGTCGCCCGTCGCGACCCGGAGGCGACCGATGGCTCCCGAGGAACCGACGAACCAGACGTGCGCACCGTCGTCGGTGGCGGCGACCGCGACCAGCCCGTTCGAGGCGTCGGCGGGGCCGTCCTCGTCGACGACCGCCCAGTCCGCCCCGTCGGCACGGTGGACGACGACGCCACCCTCGCCGACCGCGACGGGACCGTCGGCGGTCATGACGACGTCTGCGAGGGCTGCCCCGGTCGGCGAGTCGACGGTGACCCACCCGCGCTGGGGCGTCGACGAGTCGCTCGAACAGCCGGCGAGGGCGGCGAGGACCCCGCCACAGCCGGCGAGGAAACCGCGTCGTGTCGTCGTCATGTTCGGACGAGCCTCCCCGGCCACGGGCGGTGAGACCGCGGTGGCGTCGGGACGTCGCCGACCGGCGTGCCGACCGCGTCCGCGGGTCGAACGCTGGTCGCGGGCCGCGTGGCGGTGGCTAGTCGAGGGGCGATGCGACTCGGGACGGTGGGTCGGTGTGGAATCGTCATCAGTCGTACGAGCGGTCTATCTCGCGGTAGTCGGGGGTCTCACGGAGCGGGGTGAACGCGCCGGGAGCGGTGGTGCGCTTGACGATGGTGGCGATGCGGACGATGTAGGAGACGAGGATGGCGAACGGGGCGAACGCGATGCCCAGCGAGACGCTGACGAGCACCTCGAGGAACACCGGACCCATCAGCGGCGTCCCGCGGGCGAACAGCAGGATGAGGAACACGCTCGTCAGGAACGACGCGATACCGCTGTAGGCGATGAGCCGCGAGAGGTTCGCGAGTTCCTGCTGGACGTACAGCGCCTTGAAGTACTGGCGCAGCACGTCCATCGAGACGAACAGTTCGCGGAGGTCGTCGAGCAGTTCCCGCGCCCGCGAGGAGAGCACCTCCTCGTGGACGGCCCCCAGCCGACGGGCGTCGGTGACGTTCCGGGAGTAGCTGTCGCCCATCATCGGCAACAGCACCTCGATGAGTCGCTGGTGGGTGCCGTCGAGCTGTTCTTCGATCTCCTCGGACTGGGCCTCGACGGTCTCGATGTACGTCTCGATGTCCGACCTGCAGTCGCGGGCACGGTCGCCGGTGCCGGCCGCGCGCCCGACGACGGCCTGCAACTCGTAGGCGCGGTCGAGGACGAGGCCGACGATGCCCGAGAGGAACGCGGCGGGTTCGGTCGGCGCGACGGCCTCGTTTGGCAGCTGTTCTTCGATACCCGTGCGGAACGTCCGGACGCTGCGGATCTCCTGTCTGAGCTGTTCGGGCGAGCCGAACAGCTGTGAGACGGTGAGCTGGTTCACCGCGACGACGATGGGGACGAACGAGAACAGCCCGGAGATGACGCCGCCGAACATCGAGGTGACGAAGCCGTGGTCCTCGATGCCGACGACGCCGAACGCGCCGAGGAAGAACGCCGCCACGGAGACGATGCCGACCATCCAGCCGGCGATGCGCATCCGGTCGCCCTCCAGCAGGAACCACCGCTGGAACTTCGTCCGACGTTTCGGGTCGACGAGGAACGTACCGACGAACAGCACGCCCATCACGGCGACGCGGCTGACGACCCAGAGGATGCGCGTGCTGAGCAGGAACCCCTTGCGGAGCCACGCGAGCGCGCGCTGGTTCACGGCCACCACCCGGGGAAGGTGCCGTCGGCGAGACCGCCGAGGACGACCACCAGCGAGAGGGCGACGACCGCGAGGACGAGCACGCGGACGAGCAGCGTCGAACGCGCCCGTCGGAGGGCGGCCCACTCGGCGGGGTGGTAGCCGAGCCACCACAGCGTGAGGATGGCGGCGATGTTGACGGCGACGACGTTGACGAGGACGACGGCCCCCGCGCCGAACGCGGCGACGGGGTAGCCCCACGCCGCGCCGACGCCGATGACGCCCAGCGGCGGGACGACCGCCGCCGCTATCATGACGCCGACGAGGTCGAGGGTGTCGTCGGTCGAGAGGCCGACCGCACCTGCGATGCCCGCGCCCATCGCGACGACGACGAGGAGGAGGCTCGGTTCGACGTGGTTCGAGATGTTTTCGAGGGCAGCGAGCGTCGGCCCGCTCATCCCGAGGAACTTCAGGCCGAAGGCGGTCACGACCGCGGTGAGCGCGCCGGTGGCGAGGCCGCCGATCTGGCGGACCAGGCTCCGGCGGAACAGGGAGGTGTCGTCGACGACGGTGGCGACCCCGGCGACCATCGGCGGGCCGATGAGTGGGGCGATGACCATCGCGCCGACGAGGACCGCGAGCGACTCCAGCAGCACGCCCGCGACGGCGACGACCGCCGAGACGACCGTCAGGAGGACGTGGATACCGAACGAGGGGAGCAGGTCGTCGGCCGTCGAGCGGAGTTCGCCGCGGGAGACGCCGCGGTAGTTTCGACCGACGACCTCGTCGTAGGGGTCCTCCTCGAAGCGCGAGGAGAGCACCGCCTCGGGCGCGAGCACCATCGTGTAGAGGTCGTCGCCGACGTCGGCGAGACGCTCCTGGAGGTGTTCGACCGAGCGCGCCGGGACGGGCACCGAGACGATGGCCGGGGCCGAGGCCCCGTTCGGGTCGCCGGCGACGGCGTAGTCGAGGTGGTCGTCGTCGAGCAGTTCACGGACGCGCTGACAGGAGTCGGGCGAGAGCGCGAGCACCTGCACCACGCGGATGTCCTCGCGGGAGAGCGCGCCGCTCATGGCGTCAGCAGGGGCTGGTGGGGAGGGTCGTATCGTCGAGTCATGTGGGGCTCAGAGGTGGAGGACCGCGTCGTCAGCGAGGGAGTCGGCGTCGGGGAACGCGTCGCCGTACAGCGTGACGACGTCGTTCCGAATCGTTTCGAGGGCGGCGTCGCCCTCGGGCGAGCAGCGCACGCCGCAGCGTGCGGTTATCTCGTCGCCGATGCGCTCGTAGCGGAGGCGACCGTCGCACGCCGGACACCGCAGTTCGGCGTGGGCGTGCATCCACTCGGTGTCGTGACCGAGTGCGGCAAGTCGCCGTTCGAGCGCGTACCAGACGACGGTGTCGAGTGGTTGAGTGTCGCGAGCGCGGAACAGTCGGTAGACGACCAGCGCCGCCGTCCCGTACAGGTCGGTGTCGACGGGGTGGTGTCTGGCGTGACTCCGGCGGAAGTACGCGACGATGGCCGAGCGAGACGAGCGAACCGCGCCGCCGGTGAGTTCACCCGTCGTGCCGGCCGCGCGCGCCACGTCGTCGTCGCTGACCGCTCGCAACCCTCGGCCGCGAGCGTCGTAGTGGCGCTCGTCGGTGAGCGATGCACCGCTTTTCGGACAGAACGCGTCGGTTCCAATCATAGCTACTGCTGGGTGGTGGGTGACGGGTCATCCGCGACCACCGCGTCGCCGTCACCTGCACTCGTCTTTTCGATACGACAGCATTAGTTAAAAATACACTAGATAGTAGAGAAATAAAGTCACTCGGGCAATCAGAAGGCCGTTCGGCGCTCCAGTTCCAGCGACGGCGCTCGTCGTGCCCGTTGGCGGACGTTCAGCACCGAAAGTCACGGGCGTCGTCTCTCAGTTTCACTTTCACTACGCGCACGGCGGAGCACTAAGTCCCGAGCGTAGAATCGAGGAGTCATGACCATCGACACGATTCGCACGCGCTCCGAGCGACCGACCGAGACCGACGGCGAGGACGTGCCAGCGACGGACGGCACCGGTCGCACGGTGCGCCGCCGGTACGTGGACGTCTCGGACGTCAGCGCGGCGACCGTCGCGGCGTACGCGCGTGACGCGGTCGGCACCGACGCCGTCGGACTCGAACGCCGCCCCGGGCGGACGTACCTCGTCGTCGACTGACCGACCGTCTCGTCGTGGTCCGGCCGACCCGTGCGCGCCGCTCAGACGATGGAGCGGTCGTCGTGGGTCAGCGTCTCTTCGTCGAGCAACGCGACGAGCGAACTGTACGGGACGAACGCGACGAACTCGCCGTCCTCCCGGAAACAGTCGACGCCGTTCTCCGTCCGGTCGTACGACGCACACTCGATGTCGCCGTCGGGCATGATGGCACGGTATCGCATACTCGACTGTGCGTGGTCCAGCCCGAAAAACCTGTCACCGACCAGTCAGCAACGCTGAACGACCGGCAGGTCACCGACGGTCGGTCGCCTCGGTGCCCGAGTCGTCGGCGTCGAGGTGGTCGTCCAGCCCCCACTCCTCGGCGCGTCGGGCGGCCTCGGCCTGCGCCTCCTCCTGGATGGCCGCGATACGGTCTTCGTCGGCGAGGAACGCCGCCAGCGGGTCGGACTCCTCCGCGTCGCGTCGGTCGGCAGGGGCGCGCTCGCGACACCGGTCGGCGAGCGCGGTGTCCCCGGTGAGGTGGTCGGCGGGTGCACCCGGCGGAACGCGTAGCTCGTCGGTCTCGTGGACCGCGTCGAGCGCGTCGGCGGGCAGTTCGTACAGTTCGGCGCGACACGGACCGCCGGCGGGGAACGCCGTCAGCGCGTCCGTCCCGCCCGCGTCGCTGGCGACGTCGTAGGCGAGCACCGGAACTCCCCCCTCGAAGGTGAACACGCCCGCGGCCTCTTCGAGCAACAGCGCGGCCTGTGGCGTGAGGACGGCGTAGCCCGTCAGCGAGCGGTCGAGCGCCTCGCGGAACGCGACGGCGACGCTCTCGACGACTCGCGAGTGGACGAGCGTGCCGTGCGGGACCGCCAGTCGGCCGGTCGGCCCGACGCTCATGGCGGGTCGGGGACGACCGCACTCCGGAAGCGCGCGGCGACGTCCTCGGCGGCCCCCGAGCGTACCTCCAGGGTCGCGGCCGCCTCGCGGTACGCCCGCGCGGCCGGACTGTCGGGAGCGTGGGCGAGCAGCGGTTCTCCGGCCTGCCGGCCCGACTGGACCGCGTCGGACTCCGGGACCGTCCCGAGCGTCGGGCCGTCGAAGTAGCGCTCTGCCTGCTCGGCGACGCGGTCGATGGCCCCGTCGTCGCGCACGCGGTTGAACAGCACGCCGGCGGTGTCGGTGCCGTACGAGCGGGCGTACTCCTGGACCTTCAGCGCGTCCGACAGCGAGGGCACCGTCGGGTTGAGGACGACGACGACGCGGTCGGCGAGCACCACGGGGAGGATCGCGCTCTTCGACCCGAGGGCGGCCGGCGAGTCGAGGAGGAGTACGTCGGTGTCGCGGGCGAGGTCCGCGACGACCGACCGCAGGCGCTCGGGGTCGGCGTCGCGAAAGCCCGCGAGGCTCGTCCCACACGGGACGACGCGCATCCCGAAGCGCTCGTACGCCGCGGCGTCGGTCGGTGCGTCGCCCGCGAGCACGTCGTGGAGCGTCACGTCGACCTCGGCGAGACCGGCGTGGAACAGCAGGTTCGCCATCCCGGTGTCGGCGTCGACGACCGTCACGTCGTGTTCCTCGGCGAGGGCCATCCCCAGTGCGAGCGTGCTCGTCGTCTTGCCCGTGCCTCCCTTCCCGGAGGCGACGGCGAACGCCTCGACCATTCACCGGCACTGGTTCCTTCCGACTGATAAGTTCTCGGAATCTCGCGCTCAGGGGGCGAACGGGAGCGTCACGGCCGTGTCGACGCGCCGGGCAGCCTCGGCGACGGTGTCCGACCCGAGGTCGGGGAGCAGCCCACAGATCGGCAGTTCGGTTCGGGCCTCGAACGTCCCGACGGTGCTGGCGAGGGCGTCCGCGTCCGCCTCACGGACGCGCGTGAGGACACATCCGCGAACGCGCTCGCGGAGGTCGTCGGGGAGCAGTTCGAGCGTGCCGACCAGCGAGGCGAACGCGCCGCCGTCGCTCGCGTCGGCGACGAGCACCACGTCGGCGTCGGCGAACCGGACGAGTTCGGTCGACCCGAGCGGCGGGCCGTCGGCGACGCCCTCCGAGAGCGGGTCGGTGCTGGCCGCGACCAACAGGTCGTAGCGCTCGGTGAGGCTGGTGTGAGCGCGCTCGGCGGCCGCACGGGCGCGTCCCCAGCGCTCGTCGTAGAACCCCTCGGGCGACCCGACGGCCGTCCCCTCGACCGACAGGACACCCTCGGGGTCGCGCAACACCGGCGAGAACGTCGCTTCGGGGTCGACCCGGGCGGCGAGCGCGTGGGTCCGGACGGTAGGGGCGACCGTCGCGCCGACGGGGGCAGTCGCGACGGCGGCGAACGGGGCGACCGCTCGGTCGTGGTCGGCGAAGCGACGACACAGCGCCGAGACGAGCGTCGAGACACCGGCGTCGCGCGTCGTCCCCGCGAACAGCACCGTTCGAGACATACACCCAGCCACCACGTTCGGCGTGATAACGGTTGGCCCACCGGGCGACCGCGGATCGGTCCGGCCGCTCGGAGGCGCGACGGAAGGGGAGAACGGCCGGGATGGCCGCACGAACGGGCGCAGTGTGACACTCGCCCGTCAGAGTGGGCTTTCGCGCGGGTAATGAGTCTTCTGTCCTACCGTCTGACGGTGGTCACGCGCCCGTCATCGGTCGACCGACCGGCCGGGAACGAGACAGTAGCGCGACCCAAGCGAGTCGTAGTGTCGTGTTAACGCGTGTCGCCCGAGACAGCCGTCGGTCGGGAGGAGTGTCACGACGCCGTAGGTGTCGTGTAACTAAGCGGTAAATCGTCGTAGTCGAGCGATATGTCCGTCAGCGTTCGCGTGGACTGTCCGACGTGTTCGACAGCGGTCGTCGCCGAACCAGACGAGAGCGGCGAGGGGGACACCCTCCACGGCCGGAGCGTCGCCTGTGACGACTGCGGCCACCGCATCGACGTCTACTACTACTGAACCTCGCGCCCGGGAGGTTTCGAGGAGCCGTCGGGGGCCGCCCAGTCGCCGCCCCAGCCGAAGGCGACGACGCCGACCACCGAGAGGACGAACAGGACCCCGTTGAACGGGGGACCGAAGAACAACGCCTGCTGGGTCGCCGCCCAGATGGCGAGGAACACACCGTGGGGCAGGACGCCGAACAGCGAGAAGACGCCGCCGACGCCGAGGCCATCGAACTCCATACGAAGAGGAGGGGTGGTGGACGGATGACGGGCGAGCAGTCGGGCGGTGCTGCCGGAACCGTCGGTGGTTGAAGGCTCCTCGCGTCAGCCCGAGAACGGGTCCTGGTAGCCGTTGCGGACGAAGTAGCGGACCCAGTTGCCGTACGTCCGGTCGCCGGGGTGGTCGGCGACCTGTTCGTACTGGACCACGCCGTCCTCGTCGACGACGTACGTCGCCGCGATACCCGTCAGCCCGTGGCTCGTCTGTTCGGTGCCGCTGTACTGCTCGGTGACCTCGCCGTCGGGGTCCGCGAGCAGTTGCAGCGAGAGGTCGTAGCGGTCGCGCATCTCGACGAGGTCGCCGACCGGGTCGGTGACGATGGGGAGGACGGTGACGTCGTCGTTGAACCAGAGGTCGTACTCGACCTCGCTGAACGTCTGTAGCTGTTCGGCACAGAACGAACACCAGTGACCGCGGTTGACGAGGACGACCGCCGGCCCGTCCTCGACGGCGTCGGCCAGCGACCGCTCCTCGCCGGTCGTCGTTTCGAGACTGAACCCCGGTGCCTGCTCTCCTTGCAGTGACATCACCCCACCGTACTCGCGGGTCGAGTAAAGCCCCCGAGGGGGTCTGGTCGACGCCGTACACACCGGCCCGACGTTCAAGTGAGCGTTCGAACCCAACTCTGCTTGCCCGTGACGACAAGTACGGTGGCAACGCTCTTGCGCGTCCGCCACCAACGTGGAGTTATGAACGGCACGGACGGACGCGACGTCGCGGTGTTGCGGAACAAACGCGACGCCTCGCGCTATCAGATACTCGTCGCCATCGCGGCCCGCCAACCGGCGGTGAGTCAACAGGAGATCGCCGAGGCCGTCGGCGTCACCGCCCAGGCGGTCAGCGAGTACGTGCGGGAACTCGTCGAGGGCGGCCACGTCGAGAAACACGGTCGCGGGCGCTACGAGGTCACGAAGGAGGGCGTCGACTGGCTCATCTCCCGAACCGACGACCTCCGGGAGTTCACGGAGTTCGTCACCGAGGAGGTCGTCGGCCAGGTCGACGCCGACACCGCACTGGCCGACGACACGCTCGCACCCGGCGACACCGTCAGCCTCCGGATGCACGAGGGCGTCCTCCACGCGGCCCCCGGTTCGGGGAGCGAGGACGGCGGCGCGACCGCCCGCGCGCTCACCGCCGCCGAGGCGGGCGAGGACGTCGGTGTCGCGGAGTTCGACGGCCTGCTCGACTACGAGACGGGCGCGGTGACGGTCGTCGTCCTCCCGGACGTCCGCGAGGGCGGGAGCCGCGCAGTGTCGGCCGAGGAGGTGGCGACGCTCGCCGCCGACCACGACCTGCTGGCGACGGCGGGCGTCGAGGCGCTGGCGGCCGCGCGACGTGTCGACCGCGACCCCGACGTGCGCTTCGGGACCCCACAGGCCGTCCAGGAGGCGGCGACGCGCGGCCTGTCGGTGCTGTTGCTCGTCGGGCCGCGCGAACTCGCGACGCACACCGACCGGTTGCGCGAGGGGTCGGTGGGGTACGAACTGGTGGATGCAAGGTAGGCGCGATTCGGAGCGAGCGAAGCGAGCGAGAATCGCGAGAGACCGAGCGAGAGTCGTGGAGGAACCGAGCGGCGACCAGCGGGGACCGGGCGTCGCTCCACGTGTATCGACGGGAGAAGCGGCCGCCGCCACCTGGGTTGGGGACCAGCGGCGGTGGCCGGTTCGGCGGTCGGGGGACCGCGTCTTCACCTTCGACTCGGGGTATCAGTATGCACCGATTGGGTGGTGACTCAGGGGGTGAGACACGGACAGGCAGGCGAACTACTGTCACTCAATCTATGTTTATCTCCTCGGCCGCCCTAACAGGGCGCTGATTATGGCATACGTTGGTAGCCAACCAATCTACATTCTGAGCGAAGGAAGCCGACGCACCTCCGGGCGCGACGCCCAGTCGATGAACATCGTCGCCGGGCGAGCGGTCGCCGAGGCGGTCCGGACCACCCTCGGTCCGAAGGGGATGGACAAGATGCTCGTCGACACGATGGGCAACGTCGTCATCACGAACGACGGCGTCACCATCCTCGACGAGATGGACGTCGACCACCCCGCCGCCCAGATGATCGTCGAGGTCGCCCAGACGCAAGAGGACGAGACCGGCGACGGCACGACGACGGCGGTCATCCTCGCGGGCGAACTGCTCGCCCGTGCCGAGGACCTGCTGGAGAACGACGTCCACCCCACCGTCGTCGCCAACGGCTACCGCTTCGCCGCCGCCGAGGCCCGCGACGTCCTCGAATCGCTCGCGACCGAGGTCGAGGGCGAGGACGCCCTGCGCGAGATCGCCATCACCGCGATGACCGGCAAGGGTGCGGAGTCCTCGCGCGACCTGCTCGCCGACCTGGTCGTCGAGGCGGTCAGCACCGTCGAGAGCGAGGACGGTATCGACCTCGACGACGTCGTCGTCGAACCCATCGTCGGTGGCTCCGTCGCCGACTCCCACCTCGTCCGCGGCGTCGTGATGGACAAGGAGCGCGCCCACGAGAACATGCCCAAGCGCGTCACCGACGCGAAGGTGCTGCTGTTCGACGCGCCCATCGAGGTCCGCGAGACCGACATCGACGCCTCCCTCGACATCACGTCACCCGCGCAACTCGAAGGGTTCCTCGCCCGCGAGGAGGCCGAGATTCGCGAGATGGTCGACACCATCGTCGACTCCGGCGCGACCGTCGTCGTCTGCCAGAAGGCCATCGACGACCTCGCGGTCCACTACCTCTCGAAGGCGGGCGTGCTGGCGGTCAAGCGCGCCAAGAAGTCCGACGTGCGGGCGCTCGCCCGCGCGACCGGCGCGACCATCACCAGCGAGTTCGAGGACCTCGAATCGGCGCTCGGCGACGCCGGCCTCGTCGAACAGCGGGAGATGGGCGACGAGACCCGCATCTTCGTCGAGGACTGCCCCGACGCGAAGGCCGTCACCCTCGTCCTGCGCGGCGGCACCGAGCACGTCGTCAGCGAGGTCGAACGTGCGGTCGAGGACGCCCTCGGCGTCGTCCGCGTCACCGCTCTGGACGGACGCGTGCTCGCCGGCGGCGGGGCTCCCGAGATCGAACTCGCGCGCCAACTGCGCGACTTCGCGGACTCCGTCTCCGGTCGCGAGCAACTGGCGGTCGAAGCGTTCGCGGGCGCACTCGAAATCGTCCCCCGCACCCTCGCCGAGAACGCGGGGCTCGACCCCATCGACTCGCTGGTCGACCTCCGCGCGCGCCACGAGGCGGGCGACGCGAACGTCGGCCTCGACGTCTACACGGGCGCGACGGCGGACATGATGGCCCAGCACGTCGTCGAGCCAGTCCGCGTCAAACTCCAGGCTATCGAGAGCGCGACCGAGGCCGTCGAACTCTTGCTCCGCATCGACGACGTCGTCGCCGCGGGCGACCTGAAGAAGGGCGGCGAGTTCGACGAGATGGACTTCTAAGTCCCCGTCGGCGGTTTTCTCTTATTCGAATCGACGAGCGACCGCTTCGAGCGACGTCTCGCGGACGTCGACGAACTCCCCGCCGACGGCCGCGACGCCGCCGTCGGTCTCGGGGTCGTCGCCGACGTGGACGAGCGTATCGGGCGCGACCCCGAGTCGGTCGGCCGTCGTCTCGAAGACTTGTGGGTGGGGCTTTCGCCAGCCACAGGCGACGCTCGTCACGATGACGTCGAAGTCGTCGCGCGAGAGGCCCGAGCGCACGAGCGTCCGGCCGACGAGCTCCGGTACCGCACAGTTCGAACAGAGCGCGACCGGGCCGCGCTCGCTCGCGGCGCGAACCGCCTCGACCGCACCGGGGTGGGTCTCGACGGCGGGGTCGAACGCCGCGACGACGGCCCGTCGAGGGGCGTTCGCGGGGGCGTCGACCCCGAGCGAGGCGAGCGCTCTGGCGACGTGCGCCGGCAGTGGCACCGCTGCACCCTCGGGTGCGTCGACGTACGACTCCGCGTAGGCACGCCCCCAGTCGTCGGGGACCTCGACGTTCCGGGCCGCGAGTTCGTCGGCGACCGCTGTGGCCGGGTCGGCGGGCAGGGCCGCCGAGACGAGCGTACCGAACAGGTCGAACGAGACGGCCATCGCTCGCTGGTCGGAGCGATGCGTCATGAACGGTACGGTCGACGAACCGGCCGGGAGGCGACGGCGAGGCAGTCGAGAACGGTGTCCAGCGCTGTGAGTCCCGAGAGTAACCCCCGACCCGGTGATAGCCGGGGCCGAGGGGCGGATGCTGCACCATCATGAACGTTTATGATGAAAGAGACCGTCGTGTCGAGCGAGGACGGCGTGCCCGTCCACCCTACCATGACCGACCAGCGACGACCGACCGACGACATCGCGCCGCTCGTTCCGCGACTGCCAACAGACACCGGGTCGACCCTCGGCCGGAAGGTGCCCAAAGCCGACGGCGGCCTCCGCGCCCCGGTGACCGACGCGCCGCTGGTTCCGGACGTCCACTGAGACGGCCCCCCGAGTCGACGAACGTCTCGCCGACCGTTCTCCGCTTCGACATCTCACGGCGAGCGCCGCCACTCGCGGTCGCTGGCGTCACCGGGGATTCGTCGTTCACGAGACGCAAAGCGTCTCGTTAGCTCACGAGAGCGTCGCCCTCGTGAACGCCGGTTTCCAGCGAGACCTCCGGTCCCGCACGGTTCGCGGGTGTGGAGGCTTCTCGGTCGGAGTCGAACCGACACCCGAACACGCGGGCACCACGGTTCGAGAAGCGTTCGCCGGCCGCCGGGAGCGATTCACGCGTCTACCTCGGCGTCGAGCACCCCGAACGCGTCGCCGATGGCGGCGACGTCCGCCTCGGGGGCGAGCACGACGCGCGCGTCGAGGTCGACGCGGATGTCCGTCGCCGTGGGGCGAAAGCCCGTCACGTCGAGCGTCTCGATGCGGTCGACTGCCTGTGCGTCTTCGAGCACCGCGCGGGCACCGCCGGCCAGGTCGCCAGCGGCACCGCGGGGTACCCACAGTTTGACGGCCACTCTCGTGACCGCGAGTTCCATCGACATGGAGACGTCCGCCGGGAGTCGAACCCGTCGTGTGGCCACGTCCACGCGGACGCGGTCCACCGTTCACGCACCGGAGTGTCAGCGAAGTCGACACTCCGTCCGGCGGATGAGTCGGGAGAGAGAAACGGCCACTCGGTCGCACCCCCTTCCGACGCACGGCCGGACGGGAAGTGCCGTCCGGATCTACGCGAACGGGGTGGACCGAGTGCAACCACGGTTGCCGACCATCCCGCTCTCGCTGTACGCGTCGCTGGTGACCCCAGCGAACGCGTAAACGAGATGAGATTTCATCGGATGTGCACCGTGTTGGGTTGCGTACCTCCCGCTTTCGACGGCACCCCCTTAATAATTGTGTAGGTCTGTCACGAACCCACACACCTGACGGACGGGACGAACGTTCACGTTCAGAGAAATGTTTATGCCGCTGGCTCCGATGCGTCAACACATGGCAGAGGGGAGCGACGTGCGGACGGATGGGGGACGACGGGGGTGGCTCGCCGCGGACCTGCGGGCGCTCGACCGAGCGACGCTGGAGGACGTGGTGTTCGACCTCTACGACGCCGAAGGGTACGACGTCGAGTGGGCCGCACCGAACGCCGAGGGCGACGTCGCAATCGTCGCCCGGAAGTCACGACTGCTGCGCTCGACACGGACCACCGTGGTCACGGTGACGACCGCCGGCGCGTCCGTGACACCGGGGAGCGTCGACCGACTCGACTACGCTCGCGGCATGAACGGTGCGGACCGGGCGGCGCTGGTCCACCCCGACGACGTCCCCGAGGACGCTCACGACGCGGCCGGTGAGACGAAGGTACGACTCGTCGACGGCCAGGAACTCCAGAGCCGACTGCGAGACACCGACCTCTCTCCACCCTGACCGCCCATCCACGAGAGACGATATGTGCTAACATACTGCATTACGCTTTTCGTTCGCGACGGAGAGTGACGGACGATGGACCGAATCGAACTCAAGGAGGCGGGTCGGGAACTGGTCGTCGCGTCGCGGTGGGTCGAGGGGGCCGTCGAACGTCGACTCCACGGCGAGGTCATCGCGCTGACGAAGCTCTCGGTCGCCGAGGAGGTCCCGCTGGAGGGTCTCGACGACCGCATCGAGACGCTCCGAGGACTCCTCCCCGACGCCGGGGACGGCAGCCAACACGTCGAGCGAGCGCTCGCACACGTCGAGGAGGTCCGAACGAACCGGTGACCGCGAGACGCGACGGACGCGTGCGTCCCCCCGCAGGGTTTTGCTCGTGGCAGACGTAGTGCCGCCATGACACGAACCGAACTCGTCACGGCCGCCGACCACCTCGAGACGGCCGCGACACACGCCGACGGCGAGCGCCGCGAGCGAATCGAGGGACAGGCCGACGCGCTCACGAGCCTCGCCGAACGCGACCGCGGCCCCGACCAGGGCCGACTCGACCGCCACATGAACGTCCTGCGTGAACTGTCGGCCGAAGACGACGAGGCGTCCGAACACGTCCGCACCGCGCTCGACCACGTCGAACAGTACCGGAGCACCGTCGGCGGCATCTGACGGACGAGGCGGGTCGCCAGCACGCACCTCCCCGGCCACCGCACCGCCTACGCCAGCAGTTTTCGGAACGTCACCGCCACCTCCTCGAACCCGCCGACGTCCACCTCGTCGGTCGTCACCAGCACGCCGTGATCGTCGACGACGACCCGACCGACGAACCCCTCGCGGAACACCCGGAGCGTGAACTCGTACTCGCCGAACCGGGGGCCGGCCTCGTCGGGTGCGAGCGCCGCGTACGCCGGCCCGTCGACGAACCCCGACCGTTCGACGTCGACGAGCGCACCCTTCGCCGCCCGCGCCGCCGCCGCGTCGTCGTAGAGGTCCTTCCGGACGTAGAGCACCTCGAACGTCTCGGGAGTGAAGTAGACGACGCTCCGGAGGGTGTCGCCGATACCCGCCCGTGCGGTGCTCACGAGGCCGTCGCTCAGTTCGTTCGAGACGTTCATTGCCATGTGGCAACTATAGACACGCTCAGATATCAACTCGCCGCTGCCGGTCCGTTCGGTCGCGCACCCGGCGGAACAGTGATTCCGACCCGTCGCCTCCCCCCGCTATGGAGCGAGCCGTTCACACGTACCACGGGGCGGACGTCGAAGTCACCTACGACGTGAAACGCTGTATCCACGTCCGAGAGTGCGTGAAGGGTCTGCCGAACGTGTTCGACGCCGACCGACGACCCTGGATTCGCCCCGACGAGGCGGCCACCGACGCGGTGACCGAGGTGATCGAACGCTGCCCGACCGGCGCGCTTCACTACGAGCGAACCGACGGCGGACCCGCCGAGGCCGTCCCCGACGCCGCCACCGTCACCGTCGACACCGCCGGCCCGCTGTACCTCCACGGCGACGTCCACCTCGAATCACCCGACGGCGAGGACCTGCTCGCGGACACCCGCGTCGCACTCTGTCGCTGTGGCGTCTCGGCGAACAAACCGCTGTGTGACGGGAGCCACCACCGCGTGTTCACCGCTCCCGGGACGGTCCCGGCCGACGGCAGCGGCCCGGACGACGACGCCGACCCGACCGGGCGACTCACCGTCACACCGACGCGAAACGGCCCGTTGCGGGTCACCGGCAGCTACACGCTCGAAGGGAGCGAGCGCGGCGCTCGAACCCGCTCGGGGGACACGCTCTGTCGCTGCGGTGGTTCGTCGAACAAGCCGTTCTGCGACGGGACGCACGCGAAGATCGGCTTCGAGAGCGAGGACTGACCCCGTCGAGACACGTCGGTCGACCCCCGCTCAGCAGTCGAGGTCGGCTGTCGGGGGTCAGACGCCGTCGGTCAACCCACCGTCGACCCGCAGGTTCTGCCCGGTGAGATAGCTCGCCGCCGGCGAGAGGAGGTAGGCGACGGTCGCCGCTATCTCGTCGGTGGTCGCCGGCCGGCCCATCGGGATGCGCTCGCGGGTCGCCTCGTCGACCTCGTAGCTGTCGACGAACCCCGGTAGGACGGCGTTCATCCGGATTCCCGCTCCGGCGTAGCGGTCGGCGTACAGCTTCGTGAACCCGCCCAGCCCGGCGCGCAACACCGACGAGACGGGGAACTCGGCGCTCGGTTCGTACGCCGAGAACGTCGAGACGTTGACGAACGCACCGCCACCCTGCTCGCGCATGATGGGCGTCACCAGCCGTGCCATCCTGACGACGTTGAGGAGGACGAGGTCGAGCCCCTCGTGCCACGCCGCGTCGTCGATGTCGAGGAGGTCGCCCGTCGCCGGGTGGCCCGTGTTGTTCACGACGGCGTCGATACGCCCGTAGCGCTCGTGGGCCGCCTCGACCAGCGCCGCGAGGTCGTCGGGGTCGGTCACCGACCCCTCGAAGCCGACGCCGCCGAGGTCCTCGGCGACGTCCACCGCGGCCCCCGACTTCGACAGCAACACCGGGACGAAGCCGTCCCCGGCGAGTCGACGCGCACACGCTTCCCCGATACCGCGCCCTGCCGCCGTGACGATGGCGACCTGCTCGGTGCTCATGACCGAGAACGGGCGAGCGGACGAATGTAGCTTCGGGGTCGGACCCTCGTAGAGACGTTCGGAACGTGAGATGGTCGCAAAACGCCCTCGTGTAACCGTTCGGTCCCTCGCTATCGCTCGGGACGCTCACATGGGCTCGGGCGGATTCGAACCACGCCGAGACGGTCGCTCGCGACTGCTCGCGCTGCGTCTCGTCTCGTTCGGAATCCGTCTCGGTTCAGAAACCCGCGCTCACTGTCGCTCGCACGGTTTCGTGGGCTCGGGCGGATTCGAACCTCGGTCGCTCCGCTCGCGTCGCTCCCTGCTTCGAATCCTGTCGCCCATTCTGCCGCCACGACTTTTCGCTTCGCTCGTCGTGTCGTGGCGGCAGAAGTGGGCTCGGGCGGATTCGAACCACCGACCTCAGCCTTGTAAAGGCCGCGTCATAACCGACTAGACCACGAGCCCTCGTGCTCACATTCCGACGCTGGCGAATAACGCTTGCGACAACAGCCGCGACTCAGCGCGTTTCGGCCACGACGAGCGCGACGATGGCCACGAGCGCCAGTGCCAGCGCGACGGTCCCCGCGTCGGCCGGAATCGTCGCGGCAGGACCGACGACGTAGGCGGTGAGCATCGCGACGACCACCGCACCGACGCCGACGAGGGCGCTGGCGGTGCCGTGGGCGAGCACGCCCTCGCGGCCGTCCGCGGTCGGCAGTTCGCGACCGAGCGTCGTCGCGTACTCGCCGCCGTCCCAGACGAGCACGACGCCGACGAACCCGACGAACACGACGAACGCGGCAGCCCCGAGGTCGGCGGCGAACAGCACCGCGACGCCGAGGAGGCCCGCGGCGACGCTGTAGCCCGACACCAGCGGCGGACCCCCCGGACCGGCGCTGACGACGAGGACGTCCCAGGCGACGAACACGCCGAGCAGGGCGATGACGAGTGCGACGGCCACCAGCCCGATCGTCCCGAACCCGTTGGCCAGCGGGACGACGGGAGCGGTCGTCGACGACGGGAGTAAGTAGAGCAAGACACCACCGACGACGGGGGCGACGACCGCACCCGCAGCGTCGGCGGCCGTCCCGGTCGGGTCCTCGCCGGCGACCCCGACGACGAACCGCTGGAGCGCGCGGCCGGCGAGGACGAACGAGCAGAGCAGGCACGCACCGAACAGGAGTGCGAACACCGCGCCGGACTGGAGTACCAGCGAGAGGGCGGTGCCGAGCACCGACAGCTGGTCGACCACCCAGTCGAGCAGTCTGGGCGCGAGCAACACGAGGTAGAGCTGACCGACGAAGACGATAGCGAGCCACCGCGGAGCCGCCCGGATATCCTCGAAGGACAGCCCGGTCGACGCGAGGTGACGCGGCGGGACGGCGTCGCGGTTCGGGAGCCAGCCGTCGAGCACCCGCATCGTCGGAGGCAGCAACACCAACAGCGCGAGCGCGACGAGTTCGATGGCGACCAGCGCGACGAACACCGTCGTCGTGACGATGTCGAACAGTCCGACGAGCAGGTCACGGGTGAACCGGACCGTCGCCGGCCGCGCGAGCAGCGACAGACAGGCGACGACGACGAGTGTCAGCACCGACGTCTGGAGGACGGCCCCGAACCGAGCGTCGGTAGCCGGACGGGGTGCGAGCGAGACGCCCAGCGTCACGACCGCGAGTCCGCCAGCGGCGACGACCGCCGTCTGGCCGGGCGGGTGCGTGTAGCCGACGCCCAGCGCGAGCATCCCGAGACCGCAGACCGACGCGACGCTCACCAGCGCGCGACGGCGGGGAGCGGCGGTGGCGCTCCACAGCCCCCACGAGAGGCCGAACGCGCCGACGACGGCGAGTACCGCCTGCAGTCCGACCCCGACGGCGGACCCCAGACCGACCGCGAGCAGCGCCGCGACCGCGAGCGTGAGACGCGACCCGAAGCGGTTGGGTCGGCCACGGTCGACGCTCACGCCGACCACCGCCGTTGGGCGCGGGCCATCGCAATCGCGAGCGCGTCGTCGGGCGTCCACTCGACGAGACGGACGCCCGCCTGTCGAAGCGCGTCGACGCGCTTCGAACGGGCGATACGGGCGATGTCCCCACCGGTCGTCTCCGGGGTCATGTCCGGCGTGACGACCGTCACCGCGTGACCGCGGGCGGCGAGCGTCTTCACCATCTCGACGGCCCGGTCGTCGGTCAGAGGGGTACAGACGACGACGCGCGAGCGGTCGTCGAGGTGCCCACAGAGTCGGTCGACACCGTTACGACAGACGTTCCGGAGGATGCCCGACCGGTGAGCCAGCGCCGCGGGGTCGCTCAGGAACCGGGTGAGGCGGGCACGCTGTTCGCGACCGGTCGCGGGTTTCGCGTAGCTCCCCGTCCCGAGCGAGGCGACGCCGACGCGGTCGTTCTCGTCGAGCAGGGCGTCGGCGAGGCGACCGGCCGCGTGACGCGCGAGCGCCGCGCCGGTCTCCCCCTCCGGCTCGCGAGCGACCCGGGCGACGTCCCGGTCGTCGACGACGAGGACGACGCTCGTCGCCTCCTCCTCGCGGAACGAGATGGTCGACAGTTCGTTCGTCCGCGCGTAGCGCTTCCAGTCGATGCGGCTCATCGGGTCGCCGCGAGCGTACTGACGCGTGCTGTAGAACTCGACGCCCTCGCCGCCGTCGTCGGTGACGGTCTGGCCGGGGTACGGCAGCGTCCGACCGTGGAGCGCGGGCGCGTCGAGCGACGTGTCGACGTGCAGCGCCGTCGAGACGGCGGCCGCGACCTCCCGACGGACCGTGCCGCTGGCGTTGCGGGCGACGAGTCGTGGCCCGGAGAAGGCGTAGTCACCGCGCTGTGCCTCCAGTTCGTAGGTGAGGACGGTCGTCTCCTCGGCGCGCAGACTGACGCAGGCGCGTCGCTCCCCGTCGACGACGGGCAGCGCTTCGGGCGCGCCGTCGACGATGCGGAGGTCCGCGATCGGTCGGTCGCCGGTGTTCGTCACCGCGAGGGTGACGCCGACGGTATCGCCGGGCAACGGCGCGGCCGCCGACACCGTCCGCTCGACCTCCACGTCGAGCGGCGGCGCACGCGTCACGTAGCCGTACGCGGCGTAGGCGATACCGACGAGGCTCCCGAGGAACACCATCGGCAACCCGAAGCCGACGCCGGCAGCCCCGGCGAACAGCGCGAGCGCGAGGCCGGCCGACCAGCGGTCGGTGTTTCGCGTCTCGACGGCCACCTCGCGCGAGGCGACGACGCGGTCGGTCGAGGCGTCTCTCCGGTCGGTCCCGTCGGTGTCGGTGGCGTGCTCCTCCGACGCCTCCTCGACGGGCGTCTCGGGGGCCGACCCCTCGCGTTCGATGGTGGCGCTCATCGCTCACCTCCGTCCGCACGGATGCGAACGCGGGCGGTCCGCTCACCGCCGCGACTCGACTGCCGGGCGAGACGCGGTTCGGGGGGGCGGACCCGGTCGGAACGGGCGGCGAGTTCGGCGACGACCGCCCGAGCGTGCCGGGGGAACCGCTCGCCGCGGAGCCACTCTTCGAGGCGGGTCCGGAGCGGCAGAATCACCTCGCCGTCGGCGGCGAGGAAGGCGGCCGTGACCTGGTCGTCGGTCCACGTCCCGTGTTCGACACGGTGGCGGGCGACCGACTCCGACCAACCCTCGGTCTCGGTGAGGACGTACACCGCCGCCTCGGTGAGCCGACCGACGACGATCTGTCGGGCCTGGAGCCGTTCCCAGGTGTTGCCGTCGGCGTACCCGTCGAGCGCCTCGTCGATGGTGTTGCCGAGCGGGTCCTCCCGGTCGGCGACCGGGCTCTCGTCCTCGACGTCGAGTTCCTCGGTGACCCCCGACGGGGTGAGACGGAGCGCGAACAGCAGCCCGAGCACGCCGGCGAACACCGCCGCGATGGAGACGACCGGGCGAGCGGTGTCGGCGAGGCTCGTACTCACGGCGAACCGGTCGGGAGCGACGACGACGAGTCCCGCCAGTGCGAGCGTGAGGACGGCGACGGCGGTGAGGACCGTCCGGGCGTCGAGGAGCGCGCTGAGCGCGCCGAGACGACGACTCAGGCTCACGCGTCGTCACCTCCGTCCTCGTCGTCCTCGTCGAGGGCGTCGTAGGCGTCGAGGGCGTCGCCGAACCGCTCCTCGCCGCTCCGGCCGCCGTAGCGGACCTCGCGGAACAGGCGCGTGAGCGTGCCGACCGACCGAGCGGGGAGGCCGCGACGGACCGCTCGTCGGGCGTACTGCCCCGGCGTGGCGGCGTTTCGGTTGCGTATCGGGACGCGGTCGGTCATCTCCGCCCACGCCTCCTCGACGGAGAGCGGGCCGAGGTCCTCCGCGAGCGACTCCTCTTCGGTCGTGGTCGTCGCGTCGGTCGTCGAACCGTCGCGGATGGTCTGACCGCCGAGCGAGGAGGCCGCCCCCGGCAGCGCGCCGAGCGCGCGTCCGAAGCCGGTCGCGATACCCCCCAGTCCGGCCGCGAAAGCCGTTGGGACCGCAGTGAGCGTCAGCGCCATCGCGCGCGCCGCGCCGCGACCGACGTTGACGACGGCCGACCCGGCCGCACCGAGCACCGTCGCAGTGTCGTCGAGCAGTCGCGGGAGCGTCGCCCCCACGCCGACGACGAACCCCATCGTCGCCTGCGGGATGGCCGCGAGCGCGTTCCGGACGAACGCGGGCGGGAGGTCCGGGAGCGAGGGGTGGACGAACCAGAACCCGCGCCGCCGGTAGCCGAGGCGTCTGAGGCTCAGTCCGAGCACCAGGAACAGGCCGCCGAAGACGGCGAGGACGGGCACGAGGAGCAGCGACTCCCCGCCCGACCCGTCGTGCCTGTCACCGCCGGAGTCGGCGGCGGCCGGCGTCTCCGTCGGTGTCGCCGTCGGCGTGGCCGTCGGTGTCGGCGTCGGTTCGCCGGGGGCGTTCTCGTCGCTCTGTCCGTTCGGGTCGTCGGTCGGGTCCTCCACGTCCGCGGGTTGGCCGTCTGCGGGTCCGGACACGGCCGCGTCACCGGCCGGGCCGGTCCACGACCCGGACGGATAACTGCCGAATCCGACCGCTGGGAACAGCGAGGCGGCCAGAATCACCGCGATAGCACACAGCGCGAGGAGGGCTGCGCGGCGGGGTGCGTACACGGTTTCGGTCTTATTTTCCGGGAAATATATCAGTTTCGCGTCCGAAGATTCCTGCATGTCAGCCCTCCCACCCCGCGACCGAGCGCTCACGCGACGGATGGTGACGACGCTCGCCGCCGTCCTCGTCGTCGACGCCCTCACCGTCAGCGTCCTCGCCCTGCTCGTCCGGCCGTGGCTCGCACCGCTCGGGGGTGCGCTCGGAACCGTACTCGGCGTCACGGTGCCGCCGGCGCTCGCGTGGCTGGCGCTCGGTCTCCCGGCGCTGGCCGCGTTCGTCTGGCTCCAGGTCCGCTACACTCGGCGCAAGACGCTGGCGGCCGTCGACGCCACGGTCGTCGGCCCGCGTGACCGCCCCGCCCTCCACGCGCGACTCACCCGACTGGCCGCACAGGCCGACGTGCGCGTCCCCCGTCTCGCCGTCGTCGACAGCGAGACACCCAACAGCTTCGCCGTCGGTGGGCCCCGCGAGTCGACCGTCGTCGTCTCGACGGGGCTGCTCGACGCGCTCGACGACGCACAACTCGACGCCGTGTTGGCCCACGAACTCGCCCACGTGAAGAACCGCGACGCGGCGGTGATGACGCTCGCGTCGTTCCTCCCCGCGGTCGCCCGCGGCGAGTACTCGCTACTGGACGCCGTCACTCCCCGTGGACTCTCGCGGTCGGCGACGTTCCTCGTCATCACCGCGCTGGTCGGCGTCGGTGCGGTCGCGGCGTCGGCCACCGGTGCGCCCGGTGGGTCGCTCGCCGGGGCCGCCGTCCTCACTGGGTTCGTCGTCCTGTTCGGTGGCGTCCTGCTCGGACTGGCGGCCGCGCCGGTCGTCTACCTCAGCGAACGCCTCGCCCACGACCGGGAGTTCTCGGCGGACCGAGCGGGTGCGCTCGCCGTCGGGAGTCCGGCCGCCCTCGCCGGTGCGCTCCGGACGCTTGACGCGGTCGAGACGCCGACCGGCGACGCCCGTGCGGTCGCCGTCGAGGGGCTCTGCTTGCTCCCCCACGGGTTCGGCGGCGAGGCGACCGACGCCGCGACGACGACCCACCCCACGACGGCCGCCCGCGTCGAACGCCTGAAGGAGCTGTCGGCGGCGGTCGACCGGCGGTGAGCGTCGGCCCGAGCGCACGCGGTCCGCCCGGTCGCTCCGCACTGCCGGGGTCGACTCCCGCCGACGGAACGCTTACCCGCCACAGTCGCCTGGTTTCGCCATGAGCAATCGCCGGGCGGCGGCCGTCCTCGCGGCGGTGGTCCTCGCCGCCCTCGCCGTCGCCGCCTACGCCCTCTACCCCGCGCTGTCGCTCGCCGTGGTCGGCCCCCCCTCCGACTACGAGCGGACGACCGTCACCGCCTACGACGACGGCGGCGAGCGCCTCGGCAGCGTCGAGGTCCGGGTCGCCGACGACCGCGTGAAACGTTACGCGGGGCTGAGCTACACCGAGAACCTGAGCGCGGACGAAGGGATGTGGTTCGTCCACGACGACACCGCCTCGCGGACGTTCGTCATGCGCGGGATGTCGTTCGACATCGACATCGTGTTCGTCGGCGCGAACGGCACGGTCACCGCGATTCACCACGCCGAGGCACCCGCAGAGGGCGTCGACGGCGACACCCTCCGGTACGGCGGGACGGGCCGGTACGTCCTCGAACTCCCCGCCGAGTGGACGACGCGCCACGGCGTGGAAGTGGGCGACTGTCTGGACGCGGCGGGCTACGAGACGACCTGCGCGCGGTGAGCGGGCGCGAGGGCGACGGTCCGGTGGTCCGGCGCTGATAGCCGCCGACAGTTCGACACTCCAGCCGCCGACCGCCGAGCGGCGCTGGCCCGTGTCAACACGGGTCGAACGAAGTGCTGTCGTTCGGTTTGCCAACCCTTTTCAGTCCTGAACAACTATTCAGTTTCCAATGGGCATCACCGCAGACGACGACGACCCGTTCGAGGAACAACGGGAGAACGCGGAGAACCCGATGCGTCGCCTCTTCTTCGAGTACGGCGCGGAGAACCGCTTCGCGTTCGTCGTGGGCCTCCTCTCCAGTATCACGGCCCGCGTCCTCGACTTGCTCCCCATCGTCCTCCTCACGGTCGCCATCGACTCCATCTTCAACGACACCCGCGCGTTCTCGCTGCTGTTCGTCCCGCAGTCGTGGATACCGGCCACCGAACAGGGCCAACTGCTCCTCTCGGTCGGTCTCATCGCCGCGGCGTTCTTCGGCGGTGCGGCGTTCCACTGGACCCGAAACTGGGGGTGGAACTCCTTCGCACAGCACATCCAACACGACGTCCGTACCGACACCTACGACAAGATGCAGCGGTTGAACATGGACTTCTTCGCCGAGAAACAGACCGGCGAGATGATGTCCATCCTCTCGAACGACGTCAACCGCCTCGAACGGTTCCTCAACGACGGGATGAACTCGGCGTTCCGACTCGGCGTGATGGTCGTCGGCATCGCCGGCATCCTGCTGTACTGGAACTGGCAGCTCGCAGTCATCACGCTCTCGGTGGTGCCCCTCATCGGCTTCTTCACCTACAAGTTCATCCAGGCCATCCAGCCGAAGTACGCCGACGTCCGCTCGTCGGTCGGGAACATGAACTCCCGGCTGGAGAACAACCTCGGCGGGGTGCAGGTCATCAAGACCTCGAACACCGAGAACTTCGAGTCCGACCGCGTCGACGACGTGTCTCAGGACTACTTCGACGCCAACTGGGACGCCATCGGCACCCGTATCAAGTTCTTCCCCAGCCTCAGGGTGATGGCCGGCATCGGCTTCGTCAGCACGTTCCTCGTCGGTGGCTGGTGGGTGCTCACCTACGAGCAGACCGGCGCGGCCCCGTGGATATTCTCGGGCAGTCTGAGCTCCGGCGAGTTCGTCGGGTTCGTGCTGTTCACCCAGCGGTTCATCTGGCCGATGGCGCAGTTCGGCCAGATCATCAACATGTACCAGCGCGCCTACGCCTCCAGTTCGCGCATCTTCGGGCTGATGGACGAACCCTCGCGCATCGTCGAGGACCCCGACGCCGACGAGTTGGTCGTCGGCGACGGCGAGGTCGTCTACGACGACGTGACGTTCGGCTACGACGAGGACGAGACCATCGTCGAGGACGTCTCGTTCCACGTCGACGGCGGCGAGACGCTCGCGCTCGTCGGCCCGACCGGTGCGGGGAAGTCCACGGTCCTGAAACTCCTGCTCCGGATGTACGACGTCGACGAGGGAGCCATCACCATCGACGACCAGGACCTCCGCGACGTCACCATCCCGAGCCTCCGGCAGAACATCGGCTACGTCAGCCAGGACACGTTCCTGTTCTACGGGAGCGTCGAGGAGAACATCGCCTACGGGACGTTCGACGCCAGCCGCGAGGAGGTCGTCGAGGCCGCCGAGGCCGCCGAGGCCCACGAGTTCATCGAGAACCTCCCGGAGGGCTACGACACCGAGGTCGGCGAACGCGGCGTCAAGCTCTCGGGGGGCCAGCGCCAGCGCCTCTCAATCGCGCGGGCCATCCTCAAGGACCCCGAGATACTCGTCCTCGACGAGGCCACCAGCGACGTCGACACCGAGACGGAGATGCTCATCCAGCGCTCGCTCGACCGTCTGACCGAGAACCGTACCACCTTCAGCATCGCCCATCGCCTCTCGACCATCAAGGACGCCGACCAGATCGTCGTCCTCGAAGACGGGACGATAGCCGAACGGGGCAGCCACGAGGAACTGCTCGGCAACGACGACCTCTACGCCCACCTCTGGGGCGTGCAGGCCGGCGAGATAGACGAACTCCCCGAGGAGTTCATCGAGCGCGCCCAGCGCCGACAGGCACGGACGAGCGGCGACGACGACTAACGACCGTTTTCTTCGTCGGGGTCGCTTCACGTGGCGGCGAAGCCGCCACGGCATGCGGTCGCGGGCCAACGGCCCGCAATCCGCGCGACCCGCTCCTCGAAAACCGTCGATGAAAAAGGCCGCTCGGAGCGCGTCGCGCTCCTCCCGGTGAACCGCGCTCGCTTCGCTCGCGCGGACGTTCACCACGGCCCGTCTCGCCGAGGTGTCGAAGAAACGACCGACGAACGGCGGGCTTCGTCACGACCCTCTGGCTCCCAGTCGCAGTCTGCCGGGCGCACGTTCATCTCCTCGGCGGCGAAACAGAGTGTACGACTCGCGGAGCAACTCGGCCGATTTTGAGGCTCACCTCCGGCAGTCCCCGAGCCGAACCAGGAGACATCCATGGACCCAGAGCTAACGTTCTCTCCGGAGGACACAGGGAAAGAGGTCGTAACGGCAGCCGGCGACGTCGTCGGCACCGTGACCGAGACGGACGAGACCACGGCGACGGTCGCCCCCCACGAGGCCATCAGCCCCGAGTTGCTGGAGCAACTCGGCTGGGACGCGACCGAACGAGAGACGTACGTCCTCACCGCGGACGACGTGAGCGGCATCACCGAGGACACGATTCAGGTCGGTGGCACGAGCTGGTCGCAGTGACCGCCCTGACCAGTCTCGGCGGCGTCCTCGCGCAACTCGGCGGGACCGGGGAGTTCCTGTGGCTCGCCGTCGTCTTCCTCGTCGTCGCCATCGTCGCGGGCCTGTTCGGGTTCCGCGGCGTGGCGGGACTGTCGATGGGGGCGGCGCGGCTGCTCGTCCTCGTGTTCATCGTCCTCGCCGTCCTCGCGTTCCTCCTCTGAGGGACGCGCCCACCGATTTCTCGACCGACTTACAGCGACTCCTCGTCCGCCTCCTGCCCGCTGCCCTCCTCGGTGCCGCGGTCGGAGTAGTCCTCGCGCCCGATGGCATCCTCGGGGAGCATCGTCATCACGGCCTCGCGGAGCGCCTCAGCGTCCCGAATCTCGTCGTCCTCGTAGCCCTCAAGCACCTCGCCGAGGGTCATCTCGCCCTCCTGCAGGTCGAGGGTCGCGTCGCCGTACTCCTCGGTCAGTTCGTCGGTCGAGACGGGGTAGTCGACGTCTTCGGGGTCGAAGTCCTCGAACGTCACCCCGTGGGTGCGGTCGTCGCTCATCGCTCGCTCCGAGACGCGCCCACCTCAAAGCGCTGTGGCCTGCCCGTTCCGGCCGTGGTGGTGCGAGGGAGACGGGAGTCACCGGACCGGGTCGCCCACCCGATTGAAGGCGTCTCGCGCGGAGCGAAGCGTATGGACCTCGCCGCCCGCACCTGGACGGACGTTGCAGCCAGCGCCCCGACGCTGGCGCTGCTCCCCGTCGGGAGCACCGAACAACACGGCCCGCACGCCCCGCTGGGGACCGACCACCTCGCGGCCGCCGCCGTCGCAGAGACGGCCGCCGAACGCTACGAAGAACAGGCCGACGAGGCGGTGGTCGTCGCTCCCACGATTCCCGTCGGCGTCTCCGAGGAACACCGCGGGTTCGCCGGGACGCTCTGGGTGAGCGAGGACACCTTCCGCGCGTACGTCGCCGAGGTCGTCGAGAGCCTCGCCCACCACGGGGTCGAGGACGTGGTCGTCGTCAACGGGCACGGCGGGAACGTCGCCGCCCTGCGGGAAGTCTGCGGGCGACTCACCCGCGACGACGTGGCCTACACCCTGCCGTTCACCTGGTTCGACGCGGTGTCGAGCGACCTCCCGATGGGCCACGCCGGGGCGAGAGAGACCGCACTCCTCAGACACGTCGTCCCCGAGTTGGTCCGAGAAGAGCGCGTCGCGGACGCCCGGAGCGAGGCCGCCGACCGCTGGGGCGAGTGGGTCGCGGGTGTCAACCTCGCGTACGACACCGACGCGTTCACCGAGAACGGCGTCGTCGGCGACCCGGACGCGGGCGACGACAGCGACGGCGAGGCGCTCCTGAGCGGGGCGGCGGGGGCGCTGTGTGAACTGCTGGCGGCGATGGACGAGCGCTGAGTCGGTCGGTTACTCCTCGTCTTCCTCGTCGGCGTCGTCCGCCTCCGCGTCCTCGGCGTCCGCTTCCTCGTCGGCGTCGCTCTCGTCGTCAGTCGCCTCGCTCTCCTCGTGCAGGTCTTCGAGCTGACCGCGCAGCGGCGGGATGGTGCTCGCGAGGTCGCCGACCTGCTCGCGGGCGGCGACGATCTCCTCCATCACCTCGGTGAGCGACTCCAGGTCCTCCTCCAGGTCCTCGGCGTCCTCGAACGCGTCGGCGCGCTGGCCCATCGTGTACCACTTGCGGGCGTCTCGGAGGTGCTGTTCGGCGTCGCCCACGTCGAGCGCACCACGGAGGGCGTTGAGCACGCCGAGGGTGTTCTCGGCTTCGACGTCCCAGATGGCCTCGGGGGCGGGGAGTTCCGCGCGGGCGGCGTCGAGGTGTTTCTCGACGTCGGCGCGCATCTCGCTTGCGGCCTCGCCGAACAGTTCGTCGTCGTCGAGAGCGGACTGGCTCATGGCACGGGGTTTGCTAGCGGCCTGTATAAATACCCGCCCGAAACTGAAAGTGAAACCCGCCGTCTCGAACCGGTTCGACCCCGTCCACGGTTCGCCGGCCGTCGTCGATTGCCGCGACGTCGCGAGGCCACGCCGTCACGGACGCGCTCCGTCGCCCCCTACCGTTCGACGACGTCGACGACCCGCATCAGCGGGTAGCCCTCTTCCATCGCCATCTCGGTGTGGACGACCTGGTCCTCGTACTCGATGCGCATCCGGACCTCCATGTACTCGCCCGTCAGTTCGGTGTAGTCGTGGGTCGTGTCGAGTTCGTCGGCGAGGATGTCGACCGAACAGTCCGCACAGAACGGCTGGTTCTCGATGGCCTCCTCCATCGCCACCGCGAGGCTGTCGGCACTGGCGGGGCTGACGGGCGTGCCGGCGAACTGGTGGTACAGCGTGCCGAACTTGATGCCCGCCTCGAAACAGGCGGCTTCGGCGTCCGTGGGGTCCATGAACGGGGATTCGTCGCTCGCGGTAAAAGACCGACGAGTCGCGCCGCACGGGGCGCTGGCGAGGAAGCGGCGCGAGCGGGAACCTGCCGCCGAAACGGCCGGTCGATACGCCAACGTCCAACACGCAACCGGTTTAGGTCCGAATCACTTTCCTCCCCCATGGACTACGAGTCATCACTCGACCGGGCGATGGAGAACGTCCCGGACATCGACTCCAGCGGCGAGCGCCTCTCCGTCCCCGACGCGCAGGCCCAGAAGGACGGCGCGTTCACCCGACTGACCAACCTCGACGACGTCGCCGACACGCTCTCCCGAGAGACCGAGCACGTCCACCGGTTCGTCCAGCGCGAACTCGGGACCAACGGCAAACTCGAGGAGGGCGTCGGTCGCTACAACGGGTCGTTCAGCGGCTCTGACTTCGACGCCGCCATCGAGGCGTACGTCGAGACGTACGTCATCTGCGGGGAGTGTGGCCTCCCCGACACCCGCCTCGTCACCGAGGACCGCACGCCGATGCTGCGCTGTGACGCCTGTGGTGCGTTCCGCCCCGTCTCGAAACAGCGCCGCTCCAGCCAGCAACAACAGCAGCGCGACGCCATCGAGGAGGGCCAGACCTACACCCTCGAGATCACCTCGACGGGCCGCAAGGGCGACGGCGTCGCCGAACGCGGCGAGTACACCGTCTTCGTCCCCGGCGCACAGGAGGGCGACATCGTCGAGGCGTACATCAACAACGTCTCCGGGTCGCTCGCGTTCGCTCGTCTCGAGTCCAAGCAGGACTGAGCACGCACCGGTCGAACGCGTCTGCGGTCTGCGAACCGACGGTTCTCTCGATTTCTCACGCGCCGAGTCACGCGAGCGGCCGGAACGACCTTCGACGTTCGGCCGGTAGACTCGGTCGTGAGCCGATTCCACGCGGTGCTGTTCGACATGGACGGCGTCCTCGTCGACTCCGAACCCCACTGGAACCGCTTCTGGCGCGAGGAGGTGTTCGCCGACGCCGAACGCGGCACCCCCTCGCTCGACGAGGTGACGGGGCGTAACTACCGCGAGAGCCTCGCCGAAATCGCTGAGCGGTACGGCCTCCCCGAGTCCGTCGACCACTACGCCGCCCGGTTCGACGAAGCGTCGGTCGAGGTCTACGGAGAGACCGTCGAACTGACGCCGGGCATCCACGACCTGTTCGACGAGATTCGAGCGCGTGACCTGCGACTCGCCATCGTCTCCTCCGCGCCCCACGACTGGATTCGGACCGTCGTCGACCGCTTCGACCTCGGACCGCTCGACACCGTCGTCAGTGCCGAGGACCTCGACGGCCCCGGCAAACCCGCCCCCGGCATCTACGAGCGAGCGGCGGCGGACCTCGGCGTCGACCCCGCCGACTGCGTCGTCGTCGAGGACTCCGTCGCCGGCGTCCGTGCCGCGGCGACCGCGGGCGCGACCGTCGTCCGGTTCAAACGCAGCGAGACCGTGCCGGCCATCGACGGCGTCGACGTCCTCGCCGAGACGCCCGGCGACCTCCGCGAGACGGTGCTCGGCCTGCTGGACGGCGAGTGAGTGTCGCTGGCTCTCGCTCACTGCGCTCGCTCCACAGAACCGCACGAAACTCGCTTCGCTCGTTTCGTTAGCTCTCCTTCGGTCGCTCTGCTCTCTCAGGAGAATCGCGTGAGACTCACTGCGTTCGTCTCACTGATTCCACGTCGCTCGGTCGCTTCGCTCACTCGCTCCGTGGAACCGCGCCTTTCATCACACCCAGACGCCACTCGTTCAGTACATGGCGCGGGTCTTACTCACGGGGGCGGCCGGGCGGGTCGGCACCGCCATCCTCGGCGGTATCGGCGAGGACCACGAGTGGCGACTGCTCGACCGTGACCCACCGACCGGCGACCTCGCCGACTACGAGTACTACGTCGCCGACATCACCGACGAGGCCGCCCTCCAGACCGCGACGGAGGACATCGACGTCGTCCTCCACCTCGCGGGCGACCCCCGTCCCGAAGCCCCATGGGACTCCGTGCTCACCAACAACATCGACGGCACCCACGCCGTCTACCAGGCCGCCGTCGAGAGCGGCGTCGAGAAGGTCGTGTTCGCCTCCTCGAACCACGCCGTCGGCGCGTACGAGACCGACCGCAAACCCCACATCTACCGCACCGGGAGCGACTACCGCCTCGACGGCACCGAACTCCCCCGCCCGAAGAACGTCTACGGCGTCTCGAAGGCCGCCGGCGAGACCCTCGGCCGCTACTACCACGACATGCACGGTCTCTCGGTGGTCAACATCCGTATCGGCAACCTGACGAAGGGCCACCCGCCCATCGACTACGAACGCGGCCAGGCGATGTGGCTCTCCTACCGTGACTGCGCACACCTGTTCGACCGCTGTATCCGCGCCGACTACGGCTACGAGATCGTCTACGGCATCTCCGACAACGACCGCAAGTACTACTCCATCGACCGAGCGCGTGACGTGTTGGGTTATCAACCGCAGGACAACTCCGCCGATCACGACGACTGAGCGGTCATTTTACAGAGACCGAGCCAGCGTATCCAACTCTGATCTTCGAGGGTCGTGTTTCGTAGCCCTACACACCATAGAGGGTGGTCGCTGTCTTCCGTCGGTTCACCCGTAGGGTGTTGCATGGGAATCTGACCCTTACGGTGCCGACAAGCTTGAGGCACACTGTGACCGGCGGTCGGAGGAGTGAGGTGGAGCAGCGATGGGGGTATCTCGAAGAGTTGTAGCCGGGGTTTGTAGGACGGCTTGTCTTGCCTTTGAGTCACTGTGTCGGTGAGAATGAAGCTCACCGAGAGGCTTTGGAAACGTCAGGGAACAAGACTTCGCAATGCTTGCTGGTTTTGTTAGACAGAGAGCGTGAGTCTACCACCCCCCTCACGAGTGACGCCAGATTCCGTTGAACAGCGTTGGAAGCACGAAACCGACACCGAACACCGCCACGAGTACCAACGCCTCGCTATTAGCGGACTCCGTTGCTGGGCACCACGCTGTAAGGCCGAGACACACGAACGTAATCGCAATCTTCGTCTCAATGCCCAACAACGGGTGCGAGTCGAAGCTCTGAATTCTACCTTTGGGCTACGGAATTGACACTGCGAGCCAATACCAGTCCTTTTCCCCTGTAGGCGTCTTCGTTTACTATGTCCTCTTTTCTTGCCCCGTTGGCAGACCAGGGTCTGGTCTCGGCGGTGACTGTCGACATGCTCGTCGTCTTCGTCCTCATTCTCGTCGCACTCGTGCTGTTCGCGACCGAGTGGTTCCCTATCGACGTCACCGCCATCTTCGTGATGGTGCTGTTGATGGTGCTCGAACCCTGGACACAGATCTCTGCGCGGGAGGGCATCTCGGGGTTCGCGAGTCCGGCGACCATCACGGTGCTGGCGATGCTCATTCTGAGCACGGGTATCAACCGGACCGGCATCGTCCAACTGCTCGGTCGGAAGATGGCTGCGTTCGCTGGCAGCAGTCGGCCCAAGCAACTCGCAGCGACCATCGGCATCACCGGTCCCATCTCGGGACTCATCAACAACACGCCGGTCGTCGCCATCCTCGTCCCGGTCATCAACGACCTCGCACATAACGGCAAGACCTCGCCGTCGAAACTCCTCATGCCGCTCTCGTTCGCCTCGATGCTCGGGGGGACGCTGACGCTCATCGGCACCTCCACCAACATCCTCGCGAGCGATATCGCCGCCCAACTCGGAGCGGAGTCACCGGAACTCGAGCTCCAGGCGTTCGGCATGTTCGAGTTCACCCAACTCGGTGTCGTCGTCTTCGCGGTGGGGAGCCTCTACCTGATGACCGTCGGTGTTCGACTCCTCCCGAGACGGATCGCCGCAAACGAGGACCTCGTCGAGGAGTACGCCCTGCAGGAGTACCTCGCGGACGTCAGCGTCCCCGCGAACTCCTCGCTCATCGGGCAGACCGTCGGAGAGGCACTCGGAGACGACGACCTCGACATCGACGTGCTGCAGCTGATTCGCTACGGTGAGCGCTTCTCCGAACCGCTCGCGCGAAAAGAGATCCGGGAGGGCGACACGCTCCGACTCAGGACGAACCGGGAGACGCTCGAACAGATCATGGATACGGAAGGGCTCGCCCTGTCGGGCAGTCCACGGAGCGAAGACGACCTCCATCCGGGGGAGGAAGAACCGGTTCTCGTCGAGGTCGTCATCCCCTCGGGGTCGTTTCTGGTCGGCGAAACTCTCACGAGTTCGGCCTTCCGACAGCGCTACGACGCGAACGTCCTCGCCTTCCGGACCCGTGGAGACGTCGTCCGAGACCGATTCGAGGACATCCGTATCCGGGTCGGTGACACACTCCTGGTGCAGGCCCCACCCGACAGTCTCACCCGACTTGTCGAGAACGAGGACTTCATCGTCGCCCACGAGTTCGACGAGGTGACCTACCGGAGCGAGAAGATCCCGTTCGCAGTGGCGATCATCGTCGGGGTCGTCGCACTCCCGGCGCTGAACGTCCTGCCTATCGTCGTCTCCGCGCTAGCAGGGGTCGTCGCGATGGTCTTCACCGGCGTCCTGAAACCGACCGAACTCTACTCGTCGGTCGAGTGGAACGTCATCTTCCTCCTCGCTGGTGTCATCCCGCTCGGAATCGCCCTCCAGCAGACGGGCGCTGCGGCACTGCTCGGGGATGCCGTCGCCTCGACAGCGGCGTTCTTGCCAGTCATCGGGGTTCTCTGGGTGTTCTACGTCGCGACCGGCCTGTTGACGAGCGTCATCAGCAACAACGCGAGCGTCGTGTTGATGATTCCCGTCGCGGCCAGTGCGGCTCAGTCCATCGACGCAAGCGCCTTCGCGTTCGTCCTCGCCGTGACGTTCGCCGCCTCAACGGCGTTCATGACGCCCGTCGGCTATCAGACGAACCTGTTCGTCTACGGGCCTGGTGGCTATCGATTCTCGGATTTCATCCGCGTCGGTGCTCCCTTACAGTTCCTGCTGTCGATAGTCACCGTCCTCGGAATTGCGTTCTTCTGGGGCCTCAGCGCGTGATGCAGGGGGTAGCACAGTTAGCGAAACTGCCCACGGACGGCCACGAACGGTCGTGTGTCAAACCGAGTCCGGCTGACAGGGGCGAAGGTGTCCCGAACTCGGGCCGCTCGTGTTCTCGTCGTCGTTCGCCTCACTGCTCCGTTATGAAGTGAGGGTCGTTCATCGTCACCAGATGGACTCGCTCCCTCGGAATGTACGTATACTCGTCGTCGCCGTGGTGGACCTGCCAGTGGTCTTCTCGATAGTTCAGCTGGTCGTCGTCGACCTCTTCTGAGACTGTGCCTTCGACGCCCTGGTAGACAATTGTTGCCATACTGGGAAGTGAGTGCCCGACGTGTATAACAAAGCGGTCTACACTGGGATGAGTAGTGAACAGGGGCGTTCTGCACGCCAACTGGGGTGTTCTTGCTCTGCGTCACCGTACGAACGTTGATTGGCCTGGCCAGCCTTCCGACACTATGGCAGAATTTCCAGACGAGCGTCAACTCGTCCTTCGTGCGCGCTCCCAGATGGAACAGTGGACGAGAAACGCCCGGAACGAGGCATACGCTGAACTGTTCGAAGGTGACGATCCCATCCTCACCGAGGAGGAACTCCGACAACTTGACGCCCTCGACTCCGAACTGGAGCGCAACGGCGGTGATGGTGTCTGGGGAACGGACCAGTACGGGATCCACACGGCTGGTACATCGAGTACTGATACCTCCCTTGGAGTGGTCTGTGTCTACCACCCACAGATCACCAGAGACACTGTCCTTCGCGGGCAGGGCGGACTCGACGACGAGACCGAAGAGCGACTCAACGCAGCGCTCTGGCGGTACAGCGAACGGGTTGCGACGCTCGTCGAAGTAGAACTCGACGAGTTCGTCCGCCAAACGCGTCACTAATCGAGTCTCGACAGGGATGGGGACGACGGATGCGATTGCTCAGCGGTGTATCAGTCCCAGAATCCGATTCCGAACGTCGTCGGCGGAGACGTACGTTTGGTCGTCCGTCGGGGCGAGTATTTCTCTGAGAGATTTCATCCCGTCCTGCGTTTCGACTGCGTGGTCGCCGTGGACTTCGACCAACTCGTTCGTCGTAACTGGATACTCCTGCGTGTCGAGTGCGTCATCTAAGTTACCAAGCCGCCCTTTCGAGTCGCCGGGCATCGCTTTGTCTTCGTGGGCGTAATCACGCACCTCCTCTCGGTCCCGATTTGGCTGGCGTTGGTCATCATCGCCCGCTCGTCGGTCTCGTTGTCGTTTGCCTTTGGTCATTCTGCTCAATACGGGCTCGACTTGAATAACGGTCTAGGCGGTTCTCGGAGTAACTCCCTCACATCCGACTGACCGCCGATGTGGACCACCCCGATTCAATCGAGTTTCGCCGAGAGACCCACAGTACGGCACTCACAACTGCGCCACTCCGAGTTGGTGTGAGGGGACTCTCTGGCGGCGATTTCCGGGGTTGTTCAGTTATCGCGCGTGAGTCTATCGCTGCACCACGTCCGGTCAGGGACGGGAAAATCGCGGTGGGCATTCGTCGACCTGCCGTGAGCGACTGCGCTCCATTTACATGGTTGTGAGAGGGTTCGGTCGGCGGAGGGAGCACGAAGGGGGAACCGATCAACGATGGATTAGTCCTAGGACCCGGCTTCGAACGTCGTCGGCGGAGTAGTACGTCTGGTCGTCTGTCGAGGCGAACACCTCCTCGAGCGACGCCTCCCCGTTCTGCGTTTCGACGTCGTAGCCGCCGTATCGCTCGACCAACTCGTTCGTCGTAGAGGGGTATGCGTGGTTCTCGAGTGCTTCATCGAGGTCACCGAGCTGCCCAGTGGGGTCGTCGCGCAACGGTTCGGCTTCATCGGCACGGCTACGGGCTTCTTCTACTTCCCGCTCTTGCTGGCGTCGTTCCTCGTCATCCGCTTGTTTCTCTCGGCCCCGTTTGTTATCTCCCATCCTTAACTCTGGGAGGTGGAGTCGGATAACGGTGTGGCCGTCTCGGTTAGTTTCTCTTCCCGACCCCCACCTCGAGCCGATTTATCCTCAGTGACTGCTGGTGAACTCAGATCGTATGTCGCTTAGAGCACTTGGTGGTAACACAGTAGGGTGGTCCAGAGGTGATGAACCGATGTCTACTCGATTATGATTTGCCGACATTGGTTTTCGGGGAGACTGGCTACCCACGCTGAAACACTCGCGGCACGTGTCTAACAGCTGAGTCACGACGACTCGGCATGAAAGAAAGGCCAGATGACGGTGTCGAACGGCAACTACTCCAGCAGGTGCGGTGCCAGTCGCTCGATACGCTTCTCGGTCTGTGGGTGGCTGGCGAACAGCGTCGCCAGCAGGCCGCGTTTTCCACCGAAGATGCAGAGCGCGCCGACCGACCCATCGACGTCGGGGGCTTGCTCGTGACGACCCACGGAGGCGATCTTCGCCAGCGCACGGCCGAGCGCTTCGGGGTCGTTCGTGTAGGCGGCGGCGTCCTCGTCGGCGACGTACTCGCGGGAGCGGGAGATGGCGAGGACGAACACCATCACGACCGCCTGGACGACGGAGCTGAGAATCCAGCCGAGGATGGTGACGACGAAGCTGTCGTTGGCGAGCGCGACGACCCAGAACACGACGATGCCGACGATGCCGACGATGGAGGCGACGCTCTGACCCAGCAGCATCCGCACCTGGAACGTGCGGCGCGGCGTATTCGAAAGTGAGAGATTATTCCAATAGGATAAGAGTGGCGGCGACACTCACTCCTCGGGGTCGAACAGCCCTTCGATGCCGGCCGTGCGGTGGTCGTGGCGTGCGACGTGGTCACCGAGGCGTTTCACGACGAGGGGGCGGTTGCCCCCGCCGACGAGGTCGACGAGCAGTGCGACGAACGGACTGCTCGCCCGGCCGGCGTTGAGGTCCTCGCGGGCGTACGCGACCGCCGACTCCACGGTGTCGGCGTCGAGGTCGTACTCCTCGACGACCGCTTCGACGGCGAGGACGACCGTCTCGAACGCCTCGGTCGTCGCGTCGACGGACTCGCCGTCGAGGGTGATGGCGACCGGCGCGTCGCGCTCTGCGGCTTCGGGAGTGACCGCGACCGTCCGGAGGTACTCCCGGACCGAGTCGAGGGCGACCCCGCGGTGGGACTCGCCGAGGCCGCCGAGGTAGCCCTGGGCGCTCTCGGCGAGTCCGCTCGCACCCTGCCAGTTGCCGGTGCGAGCGTGGTAGACGGCGGCCGTCGTCTGGATGAGCCCCTGCAGGAGGCGGCGGTCGGGCGAGTCCGCACCCTCGGACAGCGCGGGAGACGCCGCGTCGTCACCGTCGTCACCGAGTTCGAGCCACCGACGTTCCCACGGTTCGTGGGCGGCGTGGTACTCCCCGGCGGTGTAGAGCGCGAGGCCGGCCCGCAGGTGGCGCTCGGTGCGGTCCATGCTCGCCCGTGGGGAGCCACGCGTAAAGTCGCCCGGGCGGGGGCGAGGAGGCCGGTTCGGAGCGGCGTCCCCGGACCGTGCCACGAACGCTTACGGTGCCCCCACCAGAGGGAGGGGTATGTTCGCAACCTACGAGGAGGTCGAGGTCGGCGCGACCACGACCGTCGGCGAGTACGAGGTCACCCGCGAGGAGATTCTGACGTTCGCCGAACAGTACGACCCCCAGCCGTTCCACCTCGACGAGGAGGCCGCCGCGCAGTCGCTGTTCGGCGGCCTGGTCGCCAGCGGGTGGCACACCGCGAGCGTCACGATGCGGCTGGTCGTCGACGGCATCCTCAACGACTCGGGGGCGATGGGCGCGGTCGGGGTCGACGAGTTGCGCTGGCCCAACCCCGTCCGTCCCGGTGACGTCCTCTCCATCGAGGTCGAGATTCTGGAGAAAGAGCCGTGGCGCGAGGGCATCGGTGTCGTCCCGACGCGCATCACCACGACGAAAGCCGACGGCGAGGTCGCCCAGTCGTACGTCGGACGCGTGCTGTACCCGATGAGCGGGGAGTGACGGCGGGCGCAGAGAGCGAGGCGAGGCCAGAGACTTACGTTGGCTAACTACTCCTCGGCGTGCGCGAACGCGTACGTCGCCGCCGCTGCCGACGAGTCGCGGAGGAGGCTCCCGACGTGGGCGGGCAGTCGCAGGTCCTCGCTCCCGAAGTACGGCATCGCGTAGGCCGCTTCGACGGTCCCCGCGTCGAACTCCCCCAGACAGTCGGCGAGCGTCCCGCTCGCGTCGTCCCCGAGGACGCTCCGCCGGAGGCCCCAGAACACCGCCGCCCCGTCGCCGGCAGCGGCGGTGACGACCTCGCCACCCACCCCGAGGTCTTCGAACAGCGCGTCCGCGTCCGTCACACCGTCCGTTCGGAGCCAGCAGTCGAACCGCGCGTCGCGGTCGAACCGCTCGCCGGCCTCGACGGTCGCGAGTCGGCGTCGGTGCGTGAGCGTCCCCGGCGCGAGCAGGTCGGCGACCGGTGGGACCCGACGGTGGACGGCCCCCGAGCGCAACCGGTCGGCGACGGCCATCGGTAGCGTGCGTTCGAGGACGCCACCGGGACGGAGAACACCCGACTCGGTCGTCGCGCCGAGCGCGAACGGTCGGACCCGACCACGACCGACCAGCGCGGTCGCCGCCCGTTCGGTGTACGCGACGCCGGGGTCGAACGGGAGGGCGTACACCCCGAGCAGTCGCCCGTCGGCGTCCGGGCGGGTCTCGACGCGCACCGTGAGGTCGCCGTCGGCGACCAGGGCAGCGCCGTCGAGCGCGTGGAACACCGAGACGTGCTCGTCGTCTTCGACCGGTGCGACCGCGGGGTGGGCACCCGCGATATCCCCGAGCGGGACCCAGCCGTCTCCGCCCCGGACCGAGACGCGGTGCCCGAGGAAGCCCGGCGCGTCCGCGTGGACCCAGAGGTCGAACCGCGTCGTGGTGTCGACGTCGGCCCGCGCGGCGAGCGTCGCGCGATACGGGTAGTGAAACCGGTCGCGAGCGACGGTCAACGTGTTCGCCAGGATACCCTCGGGCACCGTCGACTCCGCGGGGACGTTCGGCACGAACGCGTCGAACCCGCGACGCGTCTGTTTGTACACCGTCCGTGCGTACCAGCCGACGCCGCTCGCGCCCGCATCGAGCGCCGCCCGCAGGTCCATCCGCATCGACTGGGTGCTGGAGGTGTGACGCGGGTTGACGGTGTGGGCCTGCCCGAGGAAGTAGACGGGCCGACCACGCGAGTGGCGCGCGGCGTTGGTGACGAGGCTCCGCACGGCGGCGTTGGCCGGACCGGGGCCGACGTCCTTCTCGTACCACCCGCGGTAGAAGTCCGTGAACACGAAATCCGGGAGCGCGTCGCGGGCGGCGAGGTCGTCCATCAGCCCCGCGAACACCCCCGGCTGGCGCGACTCGACGACGTACGGGAAGTGCAAGAAGACGCCTGCGGCCAGGTCGGGGGCCGCCTCGGCGACCGCCGCCCGCTGGTGGGCGTACAGCGCCGGGCCGTACTCGCGCAACGCGTCGACGGCCGCGCCGTTCCACTTCCCGCTCGCGATCCACCGACCCCCGACGGGTGCTTCCTCCCAGAGGAGCAGGTTCCCGTCGGGGACGATGGCGGCGTAGCGTCGGGCCGCCTCCCGGAGCGCGTCGAGGTGGCGTTCGCGCGCCGTCGCGTCGGTCACGAGCTGTTTCGGCGTGTGTCGCTCGGGGACGGCCGTCTCCAGCCACGGCGTCGCCCCCGCCTCCCGTGTCCTCGCCATCGCGTCGAGGACGCGGTCGACCGCCTCCCCGTCGGTCACCGTCGGCTGGGAGAACACCACCGCCAGGTCCTGACGCGCCGCGAACGCGACCAGGTTCTCGCGGAGGCGCTCGTCGCGCCACAGACCGGGTGCGAGCCAGACGAAGTCGTCGCGCCGCTCTTCGCTCGGGCCGGTCGACGGCGTCGAGGGGACGGGTCGGTCCGCGACCGGCCGCTGGTGTGCCTCCTCGGTCGCCGGTCTCGTGAGCGACCCACCGAGACCGAGACACGCGAGTGCACCGGCCCCCTGGAGGAACGCCCGACGGCGTCGCTCACCCATCGTCGACCGCCCCGGACGTCGCTCGCGAGCGCGTTCTCATGCAGTCATCGTCTCCTTGTCACGTGCCCACAAGAGATTCACCCTTTCGACCCTCAGCGTCGATGTCGGACCGACCGACTGCATGACACGGTGCGAGGTGGGTGACGCCACCGATGCGACAACAGGTGCGATGCGACCCGACACGACTCCGTTCGACTTCTTCCGATGCGCCGGTTCTAACCAGCCGACGGACAGAGACAAATCGATTCACGGAGACGTCCTGACGGAGTCTCACGCGAGTGAAACGAGCGTGAGGCACGTCAGGGCGCGAACGGTGAGGCGAGTCGCTCACCGAGCGACTCGCCGAATAAGTGAGCGTCCTGACGGAGATTTGAACACGCCGAGACTCGCTCGCGCTCGTCTCGTCTGCTCAAATCACCGCGCGGCGTTTTCGGTGCGCGGTCGCTCGCTACGCTCGCGACGTTACGCACCTGAAAACGTCCTGACGGAGATTTGAACTCCGGTCCCTGGCTCCGCAAGCCAAGAGGATAGTCCACTACCCTACCAGGACTCATTCATCGATACCCGCGAGGTACGTAAGACGGTTACGGTTCGTCCGGCGGGTGGCGGAGGTTCGCACGACACACGTGCGTTCAAGGGCGAAGGCGCGACCAGCCCCGGCATGTCCGACGGACCGACAACGATTAACAGCCCAGTTGCCATGACCGAACCAATGGGAGTCATCGAGGACACGTACGCGGACCTCGACACCGACGTCTCGGAGGAGGAGTTCCGCGAGGCTGTCGAGCAGAAAGTCGAGCAGATGGACGGGTTAGCAGACGAGGAGACCGCCGCGATGCTCATCGCGCACGAGCTGAGCGAGGACGAGGTCAACGGTATCGCCGACATCGAGCCGGGGATGGAGGAGGTGAAGTTCCTCGGGAAGATCGTCAGCGTCGGCGACGTGCGGACGTTCGAGCGCGACGACGGCGAGGGGCAGGTGCTCAACCTGGAGGTCGCCGACGAGACCGGTCGTGTCCGCGTCGCGCTGTGGGACCAGGACGCCGCGAACGCCGAGGAAGAACTCGCACCGGGCGACGTGCTACGCATCAAGGGCCGCCCCAAGGAGGGGTACAACGGCCTCGAAGTGTCGGCCAGTCGCGTCGAGGGCGACCAGGACGCGACCATCGACGTCGACCTCGCCGAGGACGGGACCATCGAGTCGCTCTCGCTGGGTCAGAGCGACGTGAGCGTCCGCGGGAAGGTGCTGGGCGTCGAACCCGTCCGCACGTTCGACCGCAACGACGGCTCGGAGGGGCGCGTCTCGAACCTCGTCCTCGGCGACGAGACTGGCCGCGTGCGCGTCACGATGTGGGACGAGCAGGCCGACACCGTCGAGGAGCTCTCGGAGGGCATCTCCGTCGAGATAGTCGACGGCTACGTGCGTGACCGCGACGGCACGCTCGAACTCCACGTCGGCTCGCGCGGGGCAATCAAGGAACTCACCGAGAGCGTCGCCTACGTCCCCGAGACGACGAACATCGCCGACCTGGAGATGGGCGACACCGTCGACATCGCCGGCGTCGTCCGTTCGGCGGACCCGAAGCGCACCTTCGACCGCGACGACGGCTCGGAGGGGCAGGTCCGGAACGTCCGCGTGCAGGACAAGAGCGGCGACATTCGCGTCGCGATGTGGGGCGAGAAGGCCGACGCCGACATCGGGCCGGGCGACGAGGTGCTGTTCGCCGACGTCGAGGTCAAAGACGGCTGGCAGGACGACCTCGAAGCCTCCGCCGGGTGGCGGTCGACCGTGTCGGTGCTCGAAGACGGTGCGACGGACGCGGGCGACGTTGCGCCTGAATCGGCGAGCAGGGGAAGCGGTGGCGGCAGCGACAGCGGCGGCCAGCAGTCGACGGGCCTCTCGGCGTTCGCCTCCGACGACGGCGGGGACGAGACGTCGACGAGCAGTGAGTCGGAGGCCGACGGAGATGACGCCGAGACGAGCGGCGACGCGAGCGACGGCGGGCCGACGGAGTTCACCGGGACCGTCGTCCAGACGGGCGACCCCGTGATGCTCGACGACGGTTCGGAGACGCTCACCGTCGACACCGACGCGGACGTGCGACTCGGCCAGGAGGTGACCGTCCGCGGGCGACTCGTCGACGGTCGACTGGAGGCCGACGACGTGTTCTGAGCCGGCGGTTCTCACTACTATTCGAGCGCAGAGAGCCGTCGGTCCATCTCGGATTCGACCCAGTCGGCGAGGGCCGCCGGGGACTCCTCGACGAACTCCAGGTAGTTGTCGAAGAAGCCCGACCAGCTGAGGAACCACACCGCACGGTAGAGCGCGACGCGTTCGTCGTAGCCCGCCGGGAGGCCACCGGCCGTCTCGCGGTAGCCGTCGAGGTACGCGTCGACGATGGCGTCGGGGGCGTCGTCGCGCACGCCGACGAGGTAGTACCGGCCGCGAGTGACGTCCCAGACGGGGTCGCCGACCTGGGCGATCTCCCAGTCGAGAAACCCCACCGTCTCCTCGTCGACGAAGCAGTTCGCTCTGGCCGTGTCGGTGTGGAGCAGCGCTGTGGGCGCGGCGTCGAGCGACCCCCGGTGTGTCTCGACGGCGTCGGAGACCGCGTCGAAGTGGTGGTCGAACCGGTCGGACGGACTGTACTCGCGGTACCACTCGATCCAGTCGCGGAGCACGTCGGTCCACGGCGCGGTGTCGAGGTCGAGGCCGTCGGCGTCGCCACCGAGGATGCGGCCGGCCCGCTCGAAGCGCTCGGCGTGGAGACGGGCGAGCGAGGCACCGACCTGCCGGGCGAGGGTGGCCCGCTCTTCGGTACGCGCCTCGGACCATGACTCCAGTAGCGTCGGCCCGTCGACCGGGTCGGTGACGAGGTACGGCACGGTCGCGTCGGGGTCGCAGACGCGGACGGTCGGAACCGGGACGGCGCGGTTCGCCCCGACGTACTCGACGACCGCTCGCTCCCGGACGATACGGGTGGCGTCGCCGTCGGTCGCGACCTTCAGGTAGACCTGCTCGTCGTCGCCGAAGGTGACTCGGACCGTCTCGTTGCGGTGGTTCCACGACGGACCGGTCGTGTCCACCGTGGCGACCTCACGGTCGGGGAAGGCGCAGTCGAGGGCCGTCGCGAGGCGGTCGTCCATGGTCGGGCGTCCCGCGCGTCGGTCAAGCGTCTTGTGGAGCCGTGTGGAACACCCACACAGAGCCTCTCGCGCCGACTGGCGGGAGGAGGCGGTCGGTCCTGTCGCGTGCTCACGCGGAACGCTTAAGGCTGCAACACTCCCGTGGCACGGTATGAGCGTCGAGCTTCCGTTCGCGCCGGTGGACGCTATCATCCGGCGAAACGCGGGGGACCTCCGGGTGAGCGCCGACGCCGCGGAGGCGCTCGCTCGGCGCATCCAGACGCACGGCGCGACCCTCGCCACCGCCGCCGCCGACCGCGCGACCGACGACGGCCGCAAGACGCTGATGGCCGAGGACTTCGGCCGGGCGGCGTCCGACGGCGGCACACCCCGGGACACACCACGGGAGGCGGCGGACGGGGCCGACGCCCCGACCGAAGAACCGACCCTGCCCATCGCGCCCGTCGACCGCATCGCTCGACTCGACATCGACGACCGCTATCGCGTCTCGCGGGAGGCGCGCGTCGAACTGGCGACCGTCCTCGAAGCGTACGCCGAGGACGTCGCGGCCGCCGCGGCCGTCCTCGCCCACCACGCCGACCGTCGGACGGTCATCGCCGCCGACGTCGAGACGTACTTCGACCTCGACGACTACTTCCCACCCGGATGAGGTTCGCCTACCGGGAGGTCTGTCTCGACCACGACACCGGCCCACGCCACCCCGAGCGGCCGGACCGTCTGCGTGCCATCCGCCGGGCGCTCTCGCGACACCACGGCGTCGAGTACGCCACCCCCGACGACGCCAGCGTCGGGGCCGTCGAGGCCGTCCACGACGCCGACTACGTCGAGGCCGTCCGGGAGTTCTGTGCGGACGGCGGTGGGTCGTGGGACGCCGACACCGTCGCCGTCGAGGCGACCTGGGACGCCGCTCTCGCCAGCGCGGGGGCAGCCCAGTGGGTCGCCGAGGAGGCCCTCGACGGCGCTGACGGCAACGACACGCCGTTCTCGCTCGGGCGACCGCCCGGACACCACGCCGTCTACGACGACGCCATGGGGTTCTGTTTCTTCAACAACGTCGCCGTCGCCGCGCAGGCCGCTCTCGACGCTGGTGCCGACGGCGTCGCGGTCCTCGACTGGGACGTCCACCACGGCAACGGCACGCAGGACATCTTCTACGACCGCGACGACGTGCTCTACGCCTCGCTCCACGAACAGGGGCTCTACCCCGGCACCGGCGCGGCCGACGAGACCGGCGAGAGCGACGGCGAGCGGGCGACGATGAACCTCCCGTTCCCCGCCGGGAGCGGCGACGCCGAGTACGTCGACGCGCTCGACCGGGCGGTGTTCCCCGCCATCGAGCGCATGGACCCCGACCTGTTCCTCCTCAGCGCCGGGTTCGACGCCCACGAACGCGACCCCATCTCCCGGATGCGTGTCTCGACGGAGGGCTACGGCCTGCTCGCTCAACGCTGTCGTGACTTCGCTGCGGACAACGACGTCGCGCTCGGCTACGTGCTCGAAGGCGGCTACGGCCTGGAGTGTCTCGCCGAGTCCATCGGCACCATCCAGGAGGTGTACATGGGCAAGGAGCCGGTGACGCCCGACGGGGACGCCGACGACGGCGCTCGGTCGGTCGTCGACGACCTCGTCGAGCGGTTCGACCTCTGAGCAGGCGACGGTTCGAGACCCCCACCCCAGCACACCGTGTCAGGGCCGCGGGTCGAAGTACGCCGCCAACTGCCCGCCGAACGCGTCGACCAGCGTCACGCACTCCTCGCCGACGAGCACGTCGTACCCCTCCCGGAGCGAACGCTCGACCCCCACGCCGAGGCGCACCTCGAACAGCGCCGATTCGAGCAGGTCGCGGGCGGTGCGGTAGGGGCGCTCGCGTTCGACGACGTACCGCCCGCCGTCGAGGAACGGGCCGTACGTCTCCCCGTCGTCGGCGTAGGCGTCGTAGAAGCCCGTCGCGTGCTCGCCGACGTCGACGGGCGGCCCGTCGTGGCGCTCGATTCGCGGGCGTTCGACGACCGCACACTCACAGAACAACACGGCGTCACCCCACGTCGCGTCGCTGGGGTCCCCGTTCGCGTCCGCGGCGGCGTCGGGCGCGGCCCACGCGTCAGCGCGAAGCACGTCGAACCCGTTGCGGTCGAGCGCGCCGACGACACCCGCCAGCGACTTCTCCAGTTGGGGGTACAGTTGGTCCTCGACGACGTCTGGCGCGTCGAAGCGGACCGCGACCGGGTGGGTACCACGTCGGTCGAGGTGGTCGCGGACCTCGGACTCGGTCAGCGGGTCGGCAGCACGCGGCTCGAAGGCCGACTCGTCGGGGGCGGCGAGGAACTCCCGAGCGTAGTGGGTGAGACGGGCGACGTTCCGCGCCGAACAGACCGCCGCGACGTTCCGGTCGGGGTCGGTCGGGTCGACAACGACCAGCGGGTCGTCGTGGTCGCGGGTGGCGTGCCCTTCCGGGTCGAGTTCGACGGGCGGGTGCCAGTCGGCGGCGGCGGCGAGCAACTGGCGAAAGCCGCCGTACTCGACGACGAGCAGTTCGGTGAGGTAGCCCGAGAACCCCTTCGTCCGGAGGTCGCTGCCGTACGCGCCGACGCCCTTCAAGAACGCCTTGGCGAGACGGACCTCCCGGGCGAGGTCGTCGTCGATGCGGTCGAGCAGGTAGGCGTTGTGGAACGGCGTGCGGTCGACCGCCGACTGGATGTCCGGCGCGGTCGGCACCCGATAGCAGGGGACGCAGTCGACGTCGAACCCCTCGACGCGCCCCTTGATGTAGGGGTGTTCGGCGTACTCCTCGCGGCCGTCGGGGACCGCGGCGCGGCCGACCTGGAGGCCGTACGCTTCGAGGTCCGCTCGCGAGAGGTCCGGCGGGAAGCGAACGAACACGTCGATGTCGCGGTCGCCGGCGAGCCACGTCCCGCGGGCGGTCGAGCCGACCTGCACCACGTCGGCCGCGACCGGAAGGTCGGCGATGGCCGTCTCCGCGCGCTCGACGACGCGCTCGGCCACCGCGGCGAGACGCTCGCGTTCGGCCGCGTCGGGCGTGACGCGCTCGTCGACGGCCGCGACGACGCGTTCGAACTCGTCCATGCCCGCAGGTTCCCGCCGCGAGCGGAAAGCGTGTCGGTCCGCAGAGCGCCCGGGGTGCGTGCTATGATTGCCCACGCCGTGCCGCGACCGAAGCGAAAGCCCTATTGTTCGAATCGCGTTACTCGGAGGTAAGCCGTCATAGCTCAGCTGGTAGAGCACCTGGTTGTTACCCAGGTTGTCCCAGGTTCGAGCCCTGGTGACGGCGCTCCTCGAACTCTCACGTCGCTCTAGTTGCCGAGCGGTGACACCGTGTGTCGTCAATGTCAGTCAGCCGGACCGTACTCCGCTCCGTCTTGCGAACTGCCGTCCCGACGAACGGATTGAGCCCAATCACTCTCCACCCTCCCGGAATAATATTTCACAACCGGAAATTGTTCACATATAATCTATTCCGTTAATTTTCAGTTGATTCTAGATTAGATATATACACTAGAGAGGTGTCGTCAAACCTGGATGACTCGAGAAAACGATTCCCGTGCCAAGGATTCGTCAGCCGACCACACAGTCTCTCGTCGAGACTACCTCCGACTGTCAGGAGCCGCTGCAGGGGGCGCACTTGGGGTTTCCGCGAGTGGTATCGCGAGCGCGAGAGAAGAACGCGGTATCACATTCGACCGTGTTATCGACGCGGTAGACGACCTCGGACTTGATCCAACCGGTGGTCGGTCCGTCAATGCCGACTTCAGTGACTCGGACCTCGAACCGTACGGGGACAGTATACTCATCGAATTTCCAGAAGGGACCTACCGGTTTACCGGGGAGATTCCTATCGGTGGTGATGGTCGGCCTGCACGGAAGAACATCGGCTTCCTCGGCATCGGCGATGTCAAATTCAGACCGGACGAGGGGGCGAACTACTACCTGTTCAACCTCGACGAAGTCGACGCGTATGTTCTGGACAACATCGACGTCGACCAGACTGCCTCAGAGAAGACGACGAACGCCGGGTTCCGGCTCATCGCGAACGAGGAGTTCTACATCGGCAACGTAGAGTTCTTGGGCATCGGCGGGAACCTCTCGGTCTCCGGAGAGCAGATCGCCAACGGGTTCAACGTCTCCATCAGAGAGGCCATTTCGGGAAAGCTGGGCACCATGGAGAACGTCGTCATAAAGCACGGTGCGTACGACGTAAGCCGGTATAGTGCGGACACTGGTGGCGGATCGGGTAAATGGGGGATGCACAACCCCGAATGGTGCAACGGCGACATCGAGATGATCAACTGTGAGTTCTCGGAGTTCCCGAACAACGGGGTCTACACCGTCGGGCAGGAGGGACGGATGTTCATCGAGGACTGCACGTTCAAGAACAACACCCCGGCCTCGGTACGTGTCGAAGGAGAGGGGAGCTACGTCCGGAACTGTGAGTTCGTCACGGACATGTCCGACCACGACCGCCCGCTCAACGACACGGAGAGCGACTACTCGTTCCGTGGAATCTGGGTCGACGGGAACTACACCCCACGTGAGTCGGGATTGGAAATCAGTGACTGTACGTTCCGGATGAGCAACGCGCTGAAAGCACAGGGTGCAATCGTCACGCGTGGAGGAGTCGCACCGGAAATTTCGAACTGTGAGTTCGAATTAGGCGACGTAGAGGTTGGGAATCTCCCCGCGATTTACGCCGACTGAGAGACCATCACCGTCGACGGCATCACCGTCATCGGGACTGGATCGGATGGACCAACCATCGCCGACGCCGGCGCAGGGTCCAGTATCAGCAACTCCTGTATCTACGAACAGGGGACGGACCGCAACGGCATCCGGTTTTCCGACGGCGTGAGCGCGTCGGTGTCGAATACGAACGTCAACGTCACCGGAGCCCCGTTCGTCGACGATTCGAACGTCTCGAAGAGCGGTGTTACGACCGACGAAGCCTGTTCGTTCACCCAGATTGGTGGTGGCGGCTCTGGCAGCGTCAGTGTCTCGACCGACGCGCCGTCGAGCGTAACGACGACGGACGCGACGCTCGAAGGCACCCTCGACTCGCTCGGCGGGTCGTCGTCGGTGTCCGTCTCCTTCGAGTACCGCGAGAACGGAGTCTCCTCGTGGACGTCGACGTCCTCGTCTTCGCAATCGAGTACTGGGTCGTTCAGCGAGCAGGTCGGTGGCCTCACCGCCGACACGACCTACGAGTACCGGGCAGTCGCAGACGCTGAGACTGGGACCACGGTCTCGTTCACCACCGACACGGACACCAGTTCGTCGCTCGTCGCAGAAGCCGACACTGTGGCGCTGACCCCTTCGCAGTGGACGAGCGTGTCGCTCTCGAAGTCGTTCACCGACCCCATCGTCGTCGCGAAGCCAGCCTCCTACGCCGGTAGCGACCCTGTCCACGCTCGACTCCGGAACGTCTCGTCGGGCGGGTTCGAAATCACACTCGAAGAGTGGGACTACCAGGATGGAACCCACGCCACCGAGACCGTGACGTACCTCGTCGTCGAACGAGGGACGTTCGCGAGCAGTGACGGTTCGCTTGTCGAAACCGGAACCGTCTCGACCGACGAAGCCACCGCGACCGTCGCGCTCGGAGGGGACTTCTCGGCTGCACCCCTCGTGTTCACACAGCCACAGACCGAGAACGACGCACTGCCCGTCGTGACCCGCAACGACAACGTCACGTCGAGTGGGTTCGAGACCGAACTCCAGACGGAACTGGGCGTCAACGCACACGGAACGGAGACGGTCGGCTACATCGCCGTCGAGGACGGCCTCACCGACCTCGACGGCATCGCTGTCGAGACCGGAAACACCGGGAACAACGTCTCCGACGACTGGTACTCGGTCGGATTCCAGTCGGCACCGTCCTCGCCGGGGCTCCTCGCCGACATGCAGACTGCCAACGGCGGTGACCCCTGTACACTCCGTCACCGGAACCTCGACAGTTCGGGCGTCGAACTGCAGGTCGACGAAGAACAGAGCGGCGATACGGAGGTCGCCCACGGTTCCGAGACGGTTGGCTACCTCGCCCTCGACGGGTCTGGAACCCAGACCCCCACCGAGAGCTTCGCGGAGGTTGGATCGGAGACGACCGACCAAGCGACGAGTACGACCCGCCACAGCGTCTCACTGGCGCAGTCGTACGACAACCCGGTCGTCATCATGAACCCCGCGTCGTACAACGACAGCGAGCCCGTTCACCCCCGTGTCCGGGACGTCACCAGCACGGGCTTCGACTTCGAACTCGAGAAGTGGGACTACACCGCCGGCAACCACGGCACCGAGACGGTCGGCTACGCCGTCTTCGAGGAGGGTCAGCACACGACCGACGACGGGACGAAAATCGAGGTCGGGACGACGACTACCACCGACTCCTGGACCTCGGTGTCGCTGTCTCAGTCGTTCGGAACGACGCCGATCGTGTTCACACAATCGATGACGTTCAACGGCGGCGCACCGATCGTTACCCGGAACCGGAACGTCACCACGAGTGGGTTCGACGTCCGTGTTCAGGAGGAAATGGCACTCGGCGGCCACTCCGTCGAGACCATCGGTTACGTCGCAATCGAACCAGGAACGACGAGCATCAACGGCACGGCGATGGAGGTCGGCGACACCGGTCTATCGGTCTCCGACGACTGGTACGCCATCGGGTTCACCGACTCGTTCGGTTCACCGACCTTCCTCGCCGACGGACAGACGACGAACGGCGGTGAGACTGCTGGCATCCGCTACCGGGACCTGACCGGGAGTGGTGCCGAAGTGTTCATGGAGGAAGAACAGAGTGAGGACACGGAGACGAGCCACGCCAACGAGAACGTCGGCTACTGGGTGTTCGAAGGGACCGGGACGCTCTGAGTTCGACGAACCGCCACCACCTGTCCGCCGATTCGGTGAGAACACACTCGGCGGCTGGAACTTAGCGATAGAAATTCCCGGTCGACGGTCTCGGCCCGTTCAGGCGACGCTCACCGCACCCATCACGCGACAGGACTGCGTCGTCGGCGGCTGGGAGGTCGAGGAGTGGAGCGAACGCGGCGACCACAGCAACTGGTGGACCATCGGCGACGGCGTCTACTCCGTCCCGTTCTACGTCGACGACGTGCGAGAGTCGCGACGCGATTCTCGTGCCAACCAGAACGCACGGCGTTCTGGTGACGGCACCGACCGCGTGCTCGTCGACCCCGGCAGCCACACCGACCCGACCGGCAAACTGCTGGAGAAACTCGGCGACCTCGGGGACTTCCCCGCCAGCATCTCCGTCCGGAACGTCCTCGTCGACTTCCACGACCTGCCGCTGGCCGACCGCGTCGGGGCCGAAGCACAGACCCCCCAGCACATCGCGTCGTTCGTCGCCGAAGCGCGAGGCATCCCACCCCAACGCGGCTCCATCACCAACCTCGTCGACATCGGCAACGCCCACGGCGACCGGCGGTACTACGAGAACGTCGTCCGTCCCGGCGACGAGGTGTACCTGCTCGGTACCGTCCGCGCCCGCGACCCCGAGGACCGCGACGGGAACGTCCGCCTCCGGCCCGAGACCGCAGTCGTCGAACCGGCCGACGAGCCGTTCGTCCTCTCGACACGCGACGAGGACGCCCTCTTGCGCGGCCAGGGCCTCGCGACGGCCGCGCTCGCCGTGGGCGCGCTGTCGGTGTTCGTCGGGCTCTCGCTGGTGGTCGGCGTGCCGGTCCCGGGGCTGTGAGGCATCCCGGTAGGCTAAAGAGCGGCGCGGAACAGCGTCCTACCGAGGGCCCTTAGCTTAGTCTGGTTAAAGCGCCCGGCTCATAACCGGGTGAGCGCTGGTTCAACTCCGGCAGGGCCCATGCGACCGACTCGCGACAGCGCGGCGTATCGAATCACTCCTGCCGAGTCGAAGGAGTGAGCGAACGCCAGTGAGCGACCGCGGTTCAACTCCGACAGGGTCAATTCGATTCTGCAGGGTCGTCGAGACGCCGAGTTGATCGGCTGACCGAGCGTCACCTCGTAGTTCGGCGAGAGCCGCATCGAAGAGCAGCGTCGCGGGTCGACTATCGCTGCCGGCGGACTGCGAGCAGACCGGCGAGGCAGAGTGCGACCAGCGCCGTCGTGAGTCCGAAGCCGGGGCCGAATCCGTTCGACTCCGAGGCCGCCGTCTCCGAACCGGCAGTCGTCGGTGCCGAACCGGGAGTCGACGAGACCGGCGTTTCGACGACCGACGTGGTCGTGACCGTGTCGGCCGGTGCGGGCGTCGTGGTCGGCGTCGACGGCGTCGCCGTTGGCGGCGTGGTCGACTGGGTGACCGTGACCGACCCGACCGTCCGACCGTCCACTTCGAGGTCGACAGTCCCCGATCGGTTGACGGTCGTCGAGAGGTCGACGGTGACCGAGTCGTGCGCCGGCACGTCGACGTCCTTCGTCAGCAGTTCGCGGTCGGCGGTCGTGTCGAACACGCGGACCGTGTGCGACGCCGGTTCGTCACCGGTGTTCGTCACGGTCGCAGTGACGGTCACCGTCTCGCCGACGGTGACGTGCGGCGACGACAGCGAGACGTCGGTCACGCTGACTCTCTCGGTCCCCTCCGCGGTGCCGCCGGAGCCGTCGGTAGCGTCGCCAGTAGCGTCGTCGCTGGTGTCGTCAGTGGCGTCGTCGGTAGCGTCACCCGCGGCGTCCTCAGCAGTGTCGTCAGTGATGTCGTCGGTGTCGTCAGTGATGTCGCCGGTGTCGTCAGTGGTGTCGCCGGAGTCGCTGTCGGTGGGTTGCGTCCCCTCTCCCACCAGCGAGACCGCTATCGCGTCGTCGCCGGGGGCGTCGGTCACGAGGTGGAGCGTCGCGGTGTGCTCGCTCGTCGCGGCCGCGTCGAACCCGACGACGACTGAGCCGTTCGCACCAGGGGCGACGGTCGTGGGAGCAGACGCGACCTCGAATCGGTCGGCGTCCGCACCGCTCAGGGTCACGTCGGCGAGCGTCAGGTCGGCGCTGCCGGTGTTCTCAACGAGGAGCGTTCTCGTCGCGTCCTGGTGGAGACCGACCCTCCCGAAGTCGAGGGTCGACGCCGAGAGGTCGACGGCGGGCGTCCGAACGACCAGCGTGTCGGTCTCGGCGTTGCCGTTGGCGTCCGTGACCGTCAGCGTCACCGTGTACGTCCCCGATTTCGTGTACGTGTGAGTCGCGTGCGCGCCACTCGCGGTGGTGCCGTCGCCGAACGCCCACTCGTACGAGACGACGCCGACGTCGTCCGTGGCGGTCGCCGAGAACGTCACCGGAGTGTCGGCCGTCGCGACGGCGTCCGGGCCGGCGTCGACGGTCGGCGCGGTGCCGTCCGTGACCGTCACCGTGAGTCGGTCGGTGTGGGTGTTCCCCGCCGCGTCCGTCGTTGTGAGCGTGACGGTGTACTCGCCCGGTTCGGCGTAGGCGTGGCTCGGGGAGACACCGCTCGCGGTGGTGCCGTCGCCGAACGCCCACTCGTAGTCGGTGACGCCGACGGCGTCGGTGGAGCCACTCCCGTCGAACGTGACGAGGGTGTCCTCGTCGACCGTCCGGTTCGCACCGGCGTCGGCCGTCGGTGCGGTCACGTCCGCGACCGTCACGACGACCGTATCGGTGTCCTCGTTGCCCAGGGCGTCGGTGACGGTGAGCGTCACGGTGTAGACGCCGGGGTCGGCGAAGGTGTGAGTCGCCGTGGCCCCGTTCGCGGTGGTGCCGTCGCCGAACGCCCACTCGTAGCTCGTCGGCCCCTCGTCGGTCGACGAGGCGTTCCCGTGGAACGTGACCGCGGTGTCCTCGTCGACCGTCCGGTTCGCGCCAGCGTCGACGGTGAGTTCGGTCGCGCCGTCGACCGTGACGGTGAGACTGTCGCTGGCCTCGTTACCCGCGAGGTCGGTGGTCGTCAGCGTGACCGTGTAGACGCCGGCCGTGTCGAAAGTGTGTGACGGCTGGGCGCCGGTCGCGGTCTCGCCGTCGCCGAACGCCCACTCGTAGCTGGCGATGCCGACAGTGTCGGTGGAGGCGCTCCCGTCGAACGTGACCGAACTGCCCACGTCGACGGTTCGGTTCGGCCCCGCGACGGCCGTCGGTGGGAGGTCGTCGGAGACGAGCGACGCGTTCGAGTCGGTGTAGACGCTCGTGTTCAGCCCCTGGCTGTCCGTGGCGGTGACCAGGAAGTTCGCCTGGTGGATGGGAGTCGTCGACGCCGGGTCGACCCGGAAAGTCCCCTCGAAGACACCGTCGCCGTCGGCGTCGGTCAACTCGACCGTCGTGCCGTTGAGGATGGTGGTGTCGATGCCGACGCTGACGGGCGTTGCGTCGGTGACCTTCGCTTCGACGGCCGCGGTGTCGCCGGGCCTGAGGTACCGGTCGCCGTCGGCGGCGTCGTACACCGTCAGGCTCCGGCCCGGTGCGGGGAGCACGACGACCGGCGGCGTGGTGTCGAGCGTGAGTGCGTTCGACCGCCCCTCGGCCCGGTCGCCGCTGCCGTCGACAGCGGTGACCGTCACCTCGTGGTCGCCGTCGGTGCTGTCTGCGGCGGTCACGGTGAACGTCCCCTCGAAGACACCGTCGCCGTCGGCGTCGGTCAACGCGACGGTGCCGGCACCGAACGCGGAGGCGTTCGCGGAGACGCTTCCCGCCCCGACGTTCGTGACGGTCGCTTCGACGGTCACCACGTCGCCGTCGCCGACGACACCGTCACCGTCGTCGGCGAGCGTCGCGTTCGAAATCGCGAGCGCGGACGTGTCGCCGTCCGTCGGCGAGTCGACCTCGAAACTCCCGGACGTCGCCTGCGCGCTCGTGCCGACGAGCACACTCGGCGTGTTCGCGTCCGGGCTCTCGACTGCCGCGAGTCGGTACGTACCGTCGGCGACGTCCGCGAGGTCGACACACGCCGACTCGGTCGGCGTCGTGACGGTCCCCACCTCGAACACCGAGGCGGGCAGAGCCAGCGAGAAGTACCGGTCGACACTCCGGATGATGCGGATTCCGTCACCACCGTCGCCACCGTCTCCACCGTCTCCGCTCCCGTCGTCACCGCCACCGCTGCTGCCGGTGTCGGCGACCGACGCCACCGTCGTCGACTGCTCGCCCGACTCGAAGACGCCGTCACCGTCGTCGACCCACACCAGCACGTCACCGTCGTCCGGCTCCGCGTCGGTGAACTCGAAGGCGAGACACTGCTCTTCGGTGAACGGCCCCGACTCGGTGACCGAGAGGTCGGAGAGCGAGCCACCGCTGGTGGGTGCCGTCTCGACGGTGAGCGCGTTCGTCTCCGCGCTGGTCGTCGTTCCGTCGGCGGCTTCGGCGTCGACCGTGACGGTCCGGTCACCGGCGGTCGCGGCGGTCGTGTCGACCTGGAACGAACCGGTGTAGACCCCGTTTCCGGTGGCGGCCATCGCGACGGTTCCCGCGCCGAACGCCGACGCGTCGGCGGAGACGCCGCCGCTCTTCGCGTCGGTGACCGTCGCCTCGACCGTCACCACGTCGCCGTCGCCGACGACACCGTCACCGTCGTCGGCGAGCGTCGCGTTCGAAATCGCGAGCGCGGGCGTGTCGACGGCGAACGAGAGGGTTGTCGACCCGGTGTTGCCGGCTGTGTCGACCGCACTCACGGCGACGGTGACGTCGCCGTCCGCGAAGGTGAACGGCGTTCCCGCGCTCGGGTCGACGGTGAGCGTCCCACCGCTGTACGAGACGTGCGGGTCGTCGACGCCAGCGTCGGTCAGTTTCGCACCGGCGGCGTCGGTGACGCCGACACGGAGTGCGCTCGTATCGAGGTTCGGGTCGGAGACGTCCACCGAGACGAGTGGCTGGTCGTCGGCGACGGTCCCCGTGGGCGACGCGTCGCCGAACGTCGGGGCGGACGAGTCGACGACGAAGGTGCCGGTGGTCGCCTGCGAACTGAGGCCGTAGATAGTCTCGTGTTCGCGCAGATAGCCGAACTCGGTGGCCGCGAGCTGGTAGGTTCCGTCCGGGACACCGGCGAGGTCGATACACGACGACCGGGTCGGCAGCGTGGCCGTCCCGACGTCGAACAGCGACGTGGGCAGGTCCAGCGAGAAGTACCGGCCGACGCTCCGGATGATGGGGATACCGCCACCAACTTCGTCGCCGCCGGACTCGACCTCGATCACGGTCTCGCCCTGCTCAACGACGCCGTCGCCGTCGTCGACCCAGACCCACACGTCTCCGCGACTCCCGCCGGAGTCGTCGTCGTCGAAAGTGAACGGGAGACACGTGTTCTGGGTGAACGGCCCCGTCCCGTCGACCGACAGACCCGTCACACTCGCCGCGGCCGTCCCGGTGAGCGCCACCGACCCGCCCACGACGGAGCAGACGAGCAGCGCCGAGAGGAACACCGCCCGCGTCGGGTTCACGGACGTCACGCGCCGACTCCGTCTGGCGTCGTGCCGTTGGCGGTTCGAACGGCCAGTCGACTCCCGTCGCCAGTCGCGGGCGCGCCGTCGGTCGCACGGACGCGAACGAATCGGTCGATTCCGACACTCACACACGGTCGAGTGCCAGATGTATTCACGGAATGAATGACTCCCTCAACGTTCATACTGAGAGAAGTGAAATAACGAATCAAATAGCCACCGTTGAGATAGATTCTCAGCCGTGAGACGCTCACGCCCCGAGTGTCATCGGTGAAGGGAGACCTCGGACCGGTCGAGTGACGAGAGCGGACCTTCGATTCGTCAGTCGACGAGGCTCACAGCAGAACGAACGAAGGGGGAACCCGGATAAGAGGTGGCCGCCTAACTGACAGCGGCCGACAACGACCCAGGAGAGCACGATGGACACACACCACGACGGTTCGGGCGACGGAAGGGAGAGCGGCGGACGTGCTTCCAGTGACGGAAGCCAGCGGTCTCACACCGACCACAGCGGCCACGAACAGCTGTTCCGTCGCCGGTTCTGGGTGTCACTGGTCCTCTCGATTCCGGTCGTCTACTTCAGCGAGTTCGTCCAGGAGGTGGTCGGGTACACCGCACCGACGTTCCCCGGAAGCGCCTGGATTACGCCGGTGCTCTCGGTGGTCGTCTTCGCGTACGGTGGCGTCCCGTTCCTCTCGATGGCCCGGACGGAACTCGCCAATCGCGAACCGGGGATGATGATGCTCGTCTCGCTGGCCATCACCGTCGCGTTCGTCTACTCCATCGCGAGTCTGTTCCTGCCGGGGACGACGCCGTTCTTCTGGGAACTCGTGACGCTCATCGACGTCATGCTGCTGGGTCACTGGATAGAGATGCGTTCGGTCCGTCGGGCGTCGGGTGCGCTCGACGAACTGGCGAAGCTCATGCCCGATACAGCGGAACGCATCACCGAGCGTGGCGACGTCGAGGAAGTGGCCGTCGCCGACCTCACCGAGGGCGACGTCGTCCTCGTTCGGCCGGGTGCGTCGGTGCCAGCAGACGGCGAGGTCGTCGAGGGAGCGTCGTCGGTCGACGAGTCGATGATAACCGGGGAGTCCAGGTCCGTCGGGAAGGAACCGGGCGACGAGGTGGTCGCCGGGACCGTCAATCAGGACGGCAGTCTCCGCGTCGTAGTGACGAAGACCGGCGACGAGACTGCGCTCGCGGGCATCGTGCGACTCGTCGACGAAGCCCAGCAGTCGCGGTCTCGGACACAGGTGCTCGCCGACCGTGCGGCCGGGTGGCTGTTCTACGTCGCGCTCGCCGTGGCCGCCATCACCGCAATCGCGTGGGTGCTGGCAACCGGGTTCGACATCGCCGTCCTCGAACGCGTCGTGACGGTTCTGGTCATCGCCTGCCCCCACGCGCTGGGCCTCGCCGTCCCGCTTGTCGTCGCCATCAACACCTCGACGGCCGCCCGGAACGGGATGCTGATTCGCGACCGCATCGCCATGGAGGAGGCACGGAACCTCGATACCGTGATGTTCGACAAGACCGGAACGCTGACCGAGGGCGAACAGGGTGTGGTCGGTGTCACGACCGTCGACGGGTGGAACGACCGGCGAGCGCTCGCCGTCGCGGCCGGTGTCGAGGGCGACTCCGAGCACATGATCGCTCGGGCGGTTCGCAGCGCCGCGACCGAGCGCGGGGTCGAGCCAGCGACCGTCACCGACTTCGAGAACCTCCGCGGACTCGGCGTCCGCGCGACCGTCGCTCCCGAGGCGACGTCGGCACCGACGCGGCCGAGTGGTACGTCGAGTGCGTCGAAGGGTGGCGAGACAGTTCACCTCGGTGGTCCGAACCTCCTCGAACGACTCGGCGTCGAACGACCATCCGCAATCGCGACGTTCGCCGACGAAGCGGGTTCGAACGCACAGACCGTCGTCTACCTCGTTCGCGAGGAGTCGGCGGTCGTGGCGGCGTTCGCACTCGCGGACGTGGTTCGTGCGGAGAGTCGAGCGGCCATCGACGCGCTCCACGCGATGGGCATCGAGGTGGCGATGCTGACAGGTGACTCCGAAGACGTCGCTCGTGCGGTCGCCGTCGAACTCGGTATCGACCAGTACTTCGCGGAGGTCCTCCCGGACGAGAAGGACACGACGGTCGCCCGGCTCCAATCGGAGGGGAAGCTCGTCGCGATGGTCGGCGACGGCGTGAACGACGCACCGGCACTCGCCAGAGCCGACGTGGGTATCGCCATCGGCTCGGGCACCGACGTCGCCATCGAGTCCGGCGACATCGTCCTCGTCGACAACGACCCGAGAGACGTCGTTCGGCTCGTTCGGCTCTCGGCGGCGAGCTACCGAAAGATGCAGGAGAACCTCGTCTGGGCGACGGGCTACAACGTCGTCGCACTCCCACTCGCGGCCGGACTGCTCGCGCCCATCGGCATCCTCCTCTCACCGGCCATCGGGGCGGTGTTCATGTCGCTCTCGACCATCGTCGTCGCTATCAACGCTCGGCGGCTCAAGACGGTCGACCTGTCTTCGTGAACGGGCACGGCGAACGCTCGCCGGACGACCTCTCGTCGGTCGACGAGACCGAGACCCGTCGGCGATACGCCGACGCGGTCGCACGGATGACCGAGAGACACGACCCAGGCGACCACGTGTGAGTTCCCGGTCGTCATCCGTATTCCTCGGTCAGTCACGCCGACCCGGCACTTCCGAGAAGTACTCGCGTGACGTTTCGTACAGCATGCGTCGCCACAGGTCACACAGCCGTTCAGCGGACACGAACGAGACAGCGTCGGGGACGACCCACGGAGCAGTCGCCGGACTGTCGCTCGCGGCCGACGGACTCCGGTTCGTCGCCGACCGGAGGACGTTCGAACCGGGCGTCCCCGTCGACTGGACCTTCCGTATCCTCGACGACCGTGGCGACCCCGTCGAGGCGTTCGAAGAGAGTCACGGCCGGCGAAGCCACCTGGTCGTCGTTCGTCGCGACCTCGTCGCGTTCCAGCATCTCCATCCGACACTGGACGAGACGGGCACGTGGCACTGTGACGGGTTCACGCTCCCACTCGGCGGCGTCTACCGCGCGTTCGTCGACGTCGTCGTCGACGGACGAGCGAGCACGCTCGGTTTGGACCTCTTCGCTTCGGGGACGTTCGACGTCGGTGCGGCGCTCCCGCCCGTGGAGACGGACGCTGACGCTCGGTACGAGGTCGAACTCCAGAGCGAACAAGTCGTAGCGGGCCGCTCTAGCCGGCTCTCGTTCGCCGTCTCCCGAACGGATGGAACGACTCCAGACCTCCGACCGTATCTCGGCGCTCGGGGACACCTCGTCGCGGTACGCGACGGTGACCTCGCGTACCTCCACGTCCACCCCACGGAGACGGAAGTCGAGGGGCGCGTCGAGTTCGCAGTCACGTTCCCGACGCCCGGTCACTACCGCCTGTTCTTGCAGGCGAAACCGGACGACGCCCTCCTCACGACCTCGTTCGACGTCGAGGTGTGAGACCGTCGGCTCTCAGGTGACGTTCACTCTCCTTCGGCCAGGCGCTCGTACTGCTCGGAGATTTCGGTCGCACACGACGAGCAACAGACCGCATGGCTGTCGCCACTGTCGACTTCGACAGTCTCCCCACCGTCGCTAATCGTGTTCCCACAGACGGTGCAGACGAGGCCGAACGCCCCTTCGACGCCGAGCCGTGGGTTCCACCGTGACTCGGCGAGCGGTTCGACCGACCACTCGGCGTCGTACTCTTCGGCGAGAGGACCGAGCAACTCGTCGAGTTCTATCGAACCCGACTGAACGGTCCCGACGACGGTCCCACCGACACCACGGCAGACGTGTTCGACGGCGTCGTGATTCGAGAGGTCGCGGGCGAGTTCGGCTGCACTCGCGGGGCTACACTCGGCGACGACGAGCGATTCGTCCGTCGTGCCGAGCGTCGAGCGGTCGACGTCGACCGTGAACCGTCGGATGACGCCGAGTTCTTCGAGTCGTTCGACTCGGTTCGAGACCGTCGGCGCGGAGCGACCGACCTCGTCGGCGATGTCACGGAACGACCGGCGGGCGTCCTCCATCAGGAACGCGAGAATCTGCCGGTCGATGTCGTCGAACTGTGTCATGAACGTTCAATCGGCCGTCGATGCACTCTCGCGCATCTCGGCGGGGTTGCTCATCCCTCCTTTCACACCGAACCTGACGAGGAGGACGTTGACGGGCCACGCGACGAGGAAGCCGATCGACAGCGAGAACGCCAGCGCCGACCAGAACAGTAGCTCACCCATGTGGGCGTCGGCCGCCAACAACAGGTCCGTCCCGATGGCGAACACCTCCATCACCGTGATGGACGGCGTCTCACTCAGCAACGCATCCCACGTCGCCTCTTTGAACCCGACACCGTCCTGCATCAACGGGCCGATGGTCAGCGCGTACCCGAACAGGTACGCGAAGCCGAACGTGACGGCGGCGACCCAGCCGACGGTGAGCGCGAGGATGCCCTGCGCGAGCGCGATGCCGACGACCTCCCCCGCGCCACAGCCGGAGTAGCAGTGTGCGGTCGAACGGAACCCCCGCCGCCACAACGAGTCGTGTGCGATCTGTGTTCGGCCGGTGTACCAGTAGACGGCGAGGCCGAACGGCCCGGAGTAGGCGACGACGAGCGTCCAGACACCCTTCATCATCGACCCGAGCGGTTCGTTGTTCGACCAGAGGTCCCACCACAGCACGCCGACACACGCGAGGACGACGAGCGCCCACACACCGACGACGAGCGGGTCCGAGAGGATGGGCACGAGCGCCTCTCGGGCAGGCTCCAACGCGTGCTCGACCTGCCTCGTGAGACCGCTGGGTCCTCCAGACGACCGTGCTAGAGGGGTCGCAGTCACGCCGATGTCTTCGACCATTGCTCGCCACACTGTTCACGCGCCTGTTTTAACGCGTTTGCCCCTCGGCTTCCAAAGTGTACGTCCGATACTGTGCACGCGGCCTCAGGTGGCTCGTGAGAGGTTGTACTGCCTTCCTGTACACGGTGGACGCCTGCTAACCAGCGACCACGCGAACGCTGCTTTTGCGAAGGCCGAGTCCGACCGCCGGTCACTTTCGATTCGTAAACCGGCGATCGGTGGGAGGGTCGGTCGACAGTCGGCGAGCGACCCCAGGACCGGCGGTCTGGTCGAACCGTATCAACGTAGTGCCGGCACAGAGGGGGTCGAACTGTTAGCGAAAAATCGCTTGAAACAGCCACCCGTCTATCGAGACGCGATGGTACTGCAAGACCTCAGTCACCTCGACGAGAACGCCCAGAACTGCATCGACGACTGCTTCGAGGCCGTCCAAGCCTGTGAGTGGTGTGCCGACGAGTGCGCCGGTCACGGCGAGGAGATGGCCGAGTGCGTCCGGCTCTGTCGGGACGTCGCGGACATCGCCGCGCTCTGCGCTCGGACGTGCCTCCGGCAGTCCGACTACGACCACGGTATCGCAGAAGCCTGTGCGGACGCGTGTGATGCCTGCGCCGACGAGTGCGAGCAGCACGACGCCGACCACTGCCAGACCTGTGCCGAGGTCCTCCGGGAGTGCGCCGAGAGCTGTCGGACGATGATGGCCTGAGCGAGGGCCGACCCACAGCGGACCCGGACGGGAGACGCCGGGCGCGCGCTGACGAGCAGTCCACGCGTAGTCGTACGGAGCGCCGAGCGTGAACTCACCGAGCGTGAACTCTTCGTGTGAATCGGGCTCGTCGGTCGCGCCCGGGTGTGGTCTCCAGCAACGACGAGGCCGCGAACCACGTACCGTCGAGAGCCGTACTGGGGAGGCCGCTCACACGACCCGGTCGCCGCCGGTGGTGACGTTCAGCCTCTCGACGGTCGTCGAGTTGACGCTGTTGATGGCGACGAGGGTGACGCGTTCGTGGGCGGGTAGCGATAAGACGACCCGGGACTGGCCCGGTTCGAGCTGGGTCGTGTGGTACGGGTCGCCGTTCGCGCGGACGACCGAGACGGTCGTCACCTCGCTGGCGTTGGGCGTCGACGCGAGCGTGGCGACGACGCGGACGCCCGACCCCGACCAGGACTCGGTCGCCGCGATGTCGTCGAACACCGTCGAGTCGGCGACGGCGGCGTCGACGGAGGGGTCGAGCGTGAGACACCCCCCGAGCGGGAGCGCCAGGGTCACCGCGACCGCGAGGAGGAGGCGACCGAACCGGTCGGTGTGCATACCGCCCCCTTCCGGGGCGACGTGAAAAACCGTTCACCCTGCACGCGTCGGTCTCCGGGACGCTCGTGCGGGGCGGCCGCTCGGACGGACGAGCGGAGAGAACGGCGGCGTCGCCGACGGCGAGCGCGGGTGCTCGCAACGCCGTCGTTTAATGGGCCGTGTTCTGTTGGGAGGCGTATGGACGCGCCGCGCCGACCGAACTGGGAGTACATGACCATCGAACCGCCGAAGGGGTTGACCAAGCGCGAGACCATCGACCCGACCGACCGCCTCAACGGCCTCGGCGCGGAGGGCTGGGAGCTGACCGCGACCATCGACTACGACAAGGGCGGGACGAAGCTACTGGTCCTCAAACGACCGGTGTACGATGAGTGAGTCGGACAAGGAGACCGACCTCTCGACGGCCGACCGGCTTCGCGAACGGACGGACGTGAACACCTACCTGTTCTGGGTGCTGCTCAGCCTCAACCGGTGGGTGCTCGTCGCCGCCCTCGCGCTCGTCGTGTTCGCGTCGTTCATGCTGTTCGGTGTCGCCAAACCCGTCTTGCTCCGGGAGATGATGACGACCAGCGACATGGTCGAGACGGTGTTCTCGGGGCTGGTCGGAGCCATCATCACCTCGACGACGCTCGTGGTCTCCATCAACCAGCTCGTGCTCTCCCAGGAGATCGGGTCGCTCGGCACCCAGCGCAGCCGAATGGACACGACGATGGACTTCTATCAGAACACCGACGAGCTGTTCGGCGACGTGACGCCCGCGAACCCCGCCGTCTTCCTCCGGAAGCTCATCGAGACCTGCGAGCAGCGCGCGGACGTACTCCGGGAGGTCGTCGGCGAGACCGACGACGACGACCTCCGGGCGCGAGTCGACGCCTACGTCGACGACCTGAAGGAGAACGCCGACACCGCCTACGGCGAACTCGACGACGCTGACTTCGGGTCGTTCGCCGTCGTCTCGCCCGCCCTCGACTTCAACTACGCCCGGAAGATGCACGACATCAGACGGCTGGGTGAGGCGTACGAGACCGAACTCACCGAGCCCCAGCGAACGGCGTTCCGAGAGATGCTGGAGGCGGTGACGATGTTCGGCCCCGTCCGCGAGTACATCAAGGTGCTGTACATCCAGTGGGCGCTCGTCAAACTGTCGCGGGCCATCCTCTACGCCTCGATTCCGGCGCTCATCGTCGCCGGCGGGATGGTCGTGTTCGTCGACGCCACCACGTTCGGCGGGACGATACTCGGTCTGGAGACGACGCTGTGGGTCGTCAGCGCCGCGTTCGCGCTCTCGGTGACGCCGTTTCTCGTGTTCACCGCCTACATCCTCCGGCTGGCGACGCTCGCGAGACAGACGCTCACCGTCGGCCCGCTCATCCTGAGCTGACGCTCGGGGACGGAGAGAACGCCGCGGCGGGCCGGGTCACCCGGACCCGGACCGGCGGCGCGACTCGTCGGCGATTCCGGAGTTCGCCGAACAGTTCGGACACGCCAGAACCTCGCCGCGTTCGTCGGCGAACACCGCCCGAAACTGTTCGGAGATGTGCGCGTCGCAGTGGTCACAGGTGGGCATATCCGTTCGTGTCCTCACCCCGGCGACGCATACGTCTGGGGCTCGCTGCGGGCCTTGCCGACACCCACACTCGTTGGCGACGAGCGACGGCGGCCGAGCGGTGCTCGGAGGGTGCGTCGCCCCCTCACTCGCGACAGAAGGTGAGCACCGCCTCGACGAACCGCTCCGGTGCGGTGTTCATCGCGACGTGGCCGTGGCCCTCGAAGACGACGACGCGACAGTTCGGGAGGCTGTCGCGGGCGAGGTCGGTCGACGCCCGCAGGTACGCGGGACTCTCGCTTCCGGTCAACAGCAGGGTGGGTGTGGTCAGGCTCTCGAATCGGGTCGGGTCGAACGTGTACTCGCGCGGTGCGACCGTCTCGCGGTAGAGGGTGTGGGCCGCCGCAACGCGGTCGGGCCAGTTCGGAGCCGCTCGGAGCGCGTCGACCTCCGCGGGGTCGAGTTCGGCGACGTCCGCCAGGAAGCGCACGAGCGCGCCCTCGTCGTCGCCCGCGTCGAGACGGGTTTTCAGGTCGGCGAGCACGCCCCGCGATTCGAGGTCGTCGAGCAGGTCGTCGACGACGAGGTCCGGTTCGTAGAGGACGAGTCGGTCGACGGCGTCGGTCCGGAGGGCCGCCTCCATCGCACAGGTCGCGCCGTAGGAGTGACCGAGCACCGCGGCTGGTTCGTCGATGGCGTCGACCACCGCGGCCACGTCCTCGAACTCCCGTTCGATGGCGTACTCGGGCGCGTCGCCGCTCTCGCCGCGTCCGCGTCTGTCGACGGCGTACACCGTGTGTTCCTCGGCGAGGCGCTCTCGCACGCCGAACAGTTCCCAGCGAGTGTGGTCGCCGGCGGACCCGTGGACGAGGACGAGCGGCGGACCACGCCCCGTTCGCTCGTACGCGATGGTCGTTCCGTCGGCCGACGTGACGGTCTCCATGGTCTCTCGACCGACCGGAGGCGACAGGCGAACGTCACGGTTTCGCACACCCGACCACCAGACCGTCGGGGAGCGAGCGCGGTCGGCCGTCTGGCTACCGCTCTGGCTGCACCATCATGTCGAGGACGACGGCGCAGGCGACGACGAGACCCGCGTCCATCCCCGTGGCGACTTCGATACCGTACGTGTCGCGGTACCTGAACCACGCCTTCGAGACCCCCGCGACGCGCTCGCCGTCGCGGAACAGTTCGTACTCGTGGTCGAAGACGTTCCCCTGCACGCGGAGGTCGTCCATCCCGTCGATGGAGACGGTGAACCGGTCGCGCAACGGGGCGACGAGCGCCTTCTTCACCGTCGCCGCTCGCTCGCCGTTCTTCTCGATAGTCATCGTGTCTCTGACGCGGGCCAACTTCTCCTGCAGTTTGTACTCGTCGCCGGTCCGGAGGTCGATCATCCGCAGCGTCTCGCGGACCCGTAACGCCTTCCCGTCGACCTCGAACGCCGGGTCGCCCGCCGCGGTCTCGACCGTGTAGTCGTCACCGACGGCGACGAGCTTCTGTGTCATCACGAAGCGCTCCCATCCGGGGGTGTCGCCCGGTCGCTCCCCGTGCTGGTCGTCGCTCGATTCTTCGCCACGTCGTGCTGCGCGCCGCGCCTCACGCCTGGCTCGTCGTCGTTCTCTCCGCCCTTTCGGAGCCATAGCCGACGGTAGCGCCAGCACCAGCATAACCCTGTAGCCACGCAGACAGGTCGCTCGCGAACCCCGGAGAGTCCGACGGAGGGGAGGCTCCGTCCCTCGGGCCGCGACGGGCCAGCCGTTCGAGGGGTGTTCCGGGACGCTCGCCGAACGAATCGTGACCCTCGCGGAGAGCCGAGCGGGACTACGACAGGACGTGGACAGCATCCGGCGGTATCGCGACGCTGACGGCGGCCCCGTCCAGCGACGCGAGCCGGTCGGCCGTCGCCGGGGAGACGGTCGCCGCGAGGTCGACGCCGGCGTCGAGGGCGACGACCACGCGGTACTGGTCCCCTTCGTCCAGCCAGCGACGGACCGTCCCGGGGAACGACTGGTCGGGCGCACTCGGGCCGTCGAGGGCACCCACCGCGCCGTCCAATCGGACGCGTGAGGGGTGGACGCAGGCCGTGACGGTCGCTCCCGAAGTCGGCTTCGCCGTCGCAGAGCGCACACGGAGCGTCGCGTCGCCGAGGCGGACACGAACCACCCCCTCGCCACTCCCGACGACCGGCACCTCGTAGACGTTCTCACAGCCGGTGAACTCCGCGACGAACCGCGTCGCGGGGCGTTCGAGCACCGACCGTGGCGTGTCGACCTGTTCGAGACGGCCCTCGCGCAACACGGCGAGGCGGTCGCCCAGCGCCGTCGCCGTCCGCTGGTCGTGGGTGACGTAGACGACGGGGACGGCGAGCGCGGCGAACAGGTCGTGGAGGTCCTCGCGCAGTCGTCGACGGATGGGCGCGTCGAGACTCGACAGCGGTTCGTCGAGCAACAGCACGTCCGGGTCGGCCGCGAGCGTCCGGGCGAGCGCGACCCGCTGACGTTCACCGCCCGAGAGCGTCGCTGGCCGTCGGTCGAGAACGTCGTCGAGTTCGAGCAACGCGGCGAGGTCCGCGACGCGACCCTCGTCGGTCGCGGCGTACGCGACGTTCTCTCGGGCGGTCAGGTGTGGGAACAGCGCGCCGTCCTGGAACACGACACCCGCGTTCCGACGCTCGGGCGGGAGGCCGTCGAGCGACCGACCGTCGAGCGAGACGCTCCCCGCGTCGGCGGTGACGAGACCGGCGACCAACGAGAGCAGCGTCGTCTTCCCGCTGCCGGAGGGGCCGAGTACGCACAGCACCTCCTCGCCGACCGCGAGGTCGACGGGGCCGAACTCGAACCCGGCGTAGCGCTTGGCGAGGCCGGCGAGTTCCAGCACGCTCAGCGACCCCACGGGGTCGTGCCGAGGCGGTCGAGGACGACGAGCGTGACGACGGCGACACCGACGAGCACGACGGCGACCGGGAACGCCGCGTCCAGGCCGAGCGTGGTGAACGACACCCAGATCTGGACCGGCATCGTCCGCGGGTAGTACGCGAGCATCACCGTCGCGCCGAACTCGCCCATCGAGCGGGCGAACGCCAGCGTGACACCCGCGAGGACGCCCGGCCACGCCAGCGGCAGCGTCACCCGACGGACCGTCGTCAGGCGACGCTTCCCGAGCGAGCGCGAGGCGGCCTCCAGTCGCGGGTCGACGCCCTCGAACGCCGCCGTCGCGGTGACGACGACGAACGGCGAGGCGACGAACGTCTGAGCGAGGACGACGCCCGCCAGCGAGCGCGTCAACGGGACGCCGTTCGCCGCGGCGAGACTCCCCAGGAGCGTGGTCGGCCCGACGACGGTCAGCAGGACCATCCCGCTGACGATGGGCGGGAGCACGAGCGGCAACACGACGAGCGCGGTGACGAGCGTCCGCGCCCGCCCCTCCGCCCGTGCCAGCCAGTACGCCAGCGGGAGGCCGAACACTGCAGCGAGCGTCGCACTCGCGAGCGCCGCGACCAGCGACGTGGCGGCCGCCGACACCACCGTCGGGTCGCCCAGGCGGGCGAGGACGACGCCCGGCGGTTGGGCGACGACGAGCGCGACCACCGGGAGGAGGTAGTAACAGCACAGCAGCGCACCGAGCAGGAACGACACCGAGAGCCAGTCGACGCCCGCGCGTCGTCCGGTGGACTCAGACCGTGAGCGCGTCGGGTGCATCTCCGGTGTAGCGTGGGTAGTCGGCGGGCACCACGAACCCGAACTCGGTCAGATAGCGACCCGTGACGTGGGCGCGGAACACGTCGTCGACCGCCGGCGAGCGTCGCCGGACCGTCGACCCGTAGCTCACGACGCCGCCGGACACGACGGTGCCGTCGGGCAACTCGTACGTCGCCGTCGCGTACCGCTCGGCGAACGCGGGGTCGCCCAGGTCGACGTCGGGCGGGAGGTCGACGAAGTCGTAGCCGCGTTCGACCGCCATGTTCCGGTAGGTGACCGCCGCGTCGATACCGCCCGTCTCGAACTGGGCGAGCAGCTGCGTCTCGGGGTACAGTTGGTCGTCCCGTGGGACGGCCGCCCGGAGGTCGACGTCGGTGTCGTAGTACGCGTTCGCCAACTCGAACAGGAACAGCGTCCGGTAGCCGAGCGGGTCGAGGTCGGGGTCCGTCCGCCCGAGGGCGACGTCGTCCCGCAGGAGCGTCCGGTGCCAGCCCTCGACGCCGGCGGCGGCGACGCGCCGCCCGCCCTCGGTGTCGGGGTTGTACGCGACGACCAGCGAGTTGGTCGCGAACTCGGCGTACCACGGCGCGTCGACGACGTCGAACAACGCCACGTCGGCCAGCGAGACGACGTCGGGGGTCTTCTGCCCCGCCGCGACGAGACGGGCGGCCTCCGCCGACCCGCGCGCCTCGACGGCGAGCGGCGCGTCCACGCTCGGGCGGAGGCCGTTCTCGAGGGCGTTGTTCAGACTGCCGGCGGCGAGCAGCGAGACGACTCGCGACCCCCCGCCGCGACCGAGGACGCCAGAACACCCCCCGAGACCACCGAGCGTCCCGGCGAGTCCCGCCAGGACGGTCCGCCGGTCGACCCGCGAGTCGGCCGTCATACCACGTAACTCGTAGTGGTTGAACGATAAGCGTGTCTCAACCGTCCGTGGTTACTCCGGTAGGGGCGTTCGGCGAGCGGTCGGCTCCGAGAGTGAGAACGAGTGACATCCGAAGCGGGGCGAACGCGGTAGCTTCAATACGACGTACTCCTGCACATCGCCGGGGCGGTATCGCCCCTACGTGAAGCCCGAAGCCCCTCTGGGGCTTTTTCGGTGCTCGTCGTTCGTCGAGAGCGTCGCCGACGAGTGGGCCCGCCGGCCGAGGCGACGGCCGAGCGGGCGGCAGTCGTCGCTGGGACACCGCGAGCGGGTTGCTCTGCACCGTGGACGGTGTACCGCGTGAAGCCCTTCGCCCACGGCGTTCGGTCGACATTCCGACGTGCCCAGCCGAGCGTCGGGCGGCCCGACGTACTGACAGAACGGCGTCAGTGCGTTCGTCGTGTCGACGTACTTCGTGCACCGACGAACCAGTCACTGCAACTCTCGCCGACCTGAAGTAACTACCGACGCCCCTCAACCCGCCGGGACCGTCACGAGCGACGGGCACTCGACGGCCGACACCGTCCCGTCGTCGATGGTGACACGACACCCCCACGCGGCGAAGGTGATGCGCAACGGCGCGTCCGCCTCGACGAGTCTATCGAGCGCGTCGGGGTCGAGTTCGTCTGCGAGCGGCGGCGTGAGCGAGAGCGGATCGACGTCCTTCGTCGCCGCGACGGCCGCGACCACGCGCGTACTGACGGCGATATCGTCGCTATCCAACATTGGTGTGTCCCGAGAGGAGACCCAGACATCCTTAGCTTCCACGGCCACCTGTCTTCGATTCCGTACGAATGCCGTAAATATTCTCGATATAGTTCACGAGGGTAGGACGATTACCGAATGTTCGGCCATTCTCCTTCGCTGACGGACGAAAATCGACAGTTCCGGAGAGTCAACGTCGACTGACGGTCCGGGACGGAGTAGCGTCGCGGACGTGGCCGGGCGGCCCCGTCGCCTGCCCGGTCACCGCCCCACCCCGCACGGGCAGCGTGGTCGCTTAGGTGACCGCCGCGACTACGGACGGCATGGACGAATCGAGACGAGCGAGCGACGAACGAGATGGTCACGACCTGCGTGAGACACTGCTCGGCGTCGAGGAGGGCGACCGCCTCCGGGTCACGTTCGGTGAGACCATCGAGTACGACGGGACGACCCACACCGACGCGACGTTCACCGTCAGGTCCGTCCACGACCCCGAGTCGGTGCGGAACCCCGCGTCGACCCACGACGTGCGCACGACCATCACCGGCTACCACGACGCCGAGGGGGTCGACGAGGATGGCACCGTCGAGGGCTGGCGCATCCGCATGGAGCGCCACGGCTCGGAGTGGCAGACGCCGACCGTCGCTGGCTACGACGCCGGTCGACACCCCGAGTTGGACCACGAGTCGCCGGGCCACGACACGACCGACGAGGTGACCGTCGAGTCGGTGACGGTCGAGGAGTCGGTGTAACCCGGCGGCGTACCGACCCCACCTACTCGGTCGCCTTCAGGTTGTGGACGACGTCTAGCCACTCCTCGATGGTCGCCGTCGGTTCGATGGCGTCGGCGATGGCGTCGGCGGGTTTGTACGCCATCGGCGCTTCGTCGAGCACCGACTCGACGACCGACTCCGAGTAGACGCCGTCCATCGCGGCCGCGAACTCCTCCAGCGACCCCTCGCGGTGGGCCTGCCGACGGCTCATCGTCCGACCCGCGCCGTGGGGGGCCGTGTCGTTCCACTCGTCGTTCCCCTTCCCGCGGGCGATGACCGACCCGTCGGCCATGTTGAACGGGACGACGAGGCGCTGGCCATCGCGGGCGGGCGTCGCGCCCTTCCGGACGGTCAGGTCCCTGAAGTCGATGTAGTTGTGAATCGAGCCGAAGCGTTCGACCGGGTCGACGCCGAGCGCCTCGCAGACGTTCTCGCTCATCAACTCGCGGTTCCAGCGGGCGTACTGCTGGGCGAACAGCATGTCGACGTAGTAGCCGTGGGCCTCTCGGCCGGCCAGCCAGTCGAGGTCGGTGTTTCGCTCCTCGCTACCGTCGCTCGTCGGCGCGAGGTCTCCCAGCGCGTCGAAGGCGTGTTCGATGGCCTTCCCGTCCAGTTCGGCGCGCAGACGCTCCTTGTCGATGTGGGACTCGCCCATCCCGCCGGTGACCCACGCGTAGAGGTCCTCGTCGGAGACCGTCTCGGGGTCGAATCGAAGGTACTCGGCGTACTCCTCGGGGACGGCGTCCCTGATGGCCTGCGTGTTGCGCCGTTCGCTGGCACGCTCCTGCCAGAACTGTGCGGTCGCGAGACCGAGGTAGCGCGACCCGCTGTGGACGACCAGCCAGTAGTCGCCCGACTCGCGGCCGCGTGCGAACTCGACGAAGTGGTTGCCGCCGCCGAGGGTGCCCGCCGACTGGATGATGTGGCCCATCCCCGGGTTGCGTCCGGCGAGGACGCGCGCACAGAGCGACTCGAAGTAGTCGCCGTCGTAGCCGTCGAACTCGAACTCCAGCGGGGCGACGGGGCGACCGAAGCGCTCCTCGTAGGCGGCGTCGAACGACGCGAACACCTCGTTGGCGCGCTCGAACGGGAACTGCTCGACGAGGTGGACCGAGTCGTCGTAGTCGTGGGTGTTCCGACCCATCGGGACGACGTCGCGGACCGCACGCTCGCGCTCGGCGTCCGCCAGCGGGAGCGTGTCGCCGAGCCTGGTGGCCGTCATGCCACAGCCGACGTCGACGCCGACGATGTTCGGGACGATACGGTCCGACAGCGGCATCGAGAACCCGATGGGTGCGCCCGCCCCCCAGTGGGTGTCGGGCATCACCCGGACCGGTTCGGTGAACGCCGGGTGGTCGATGAGTTCGCGGACCTGGTCGAGCGCGCTCTCCTCGACGAGCGACTCGTCGTCGACCAGCACGCGAGCGTCGGTGTACTCCCCGGAGAGCTCGATGACCATGGATTGGCGACACTCCGGGCGACGGCCCCAAGAGCGTGCCGATGGACCGAGACACCGTACCACGCCGCGACGACCCCGCCACCGGTCCTGACCGGCCACGACCGACGACGATGGAGGGGGACCACGGCCACGAATATAGAGAGACTGTCGCATCTATAGCGCCGTTTAAGCCGGTCGGTCGCCGAGGAGCAGACGTGCAACGGTACGACGAGCCCATCACCCACCGAACGGCGACCGAACCGCTCGACCCCGGTGTCGTCACGTTGCCGGCGACGGACCTCGGGCGGGCGACCGACTGGACGTTCTACGAGACCTACCAGGCGCTTCCCGACCCGGCCGACCAGTCCGACGGGGCGTACGTCGTCGTCGACGCAATCAACTTCTCGACGACCGTCGCGTGGCTGCTCGACCGCGGCGTTTCGGCCGTGACGCCGCTTCGCGACGAGGCGGCCGCCGAGAGCTTCGCCGAGCGAACCCCCGAGGCGCTCGTCGGCGGGGACTACACCCACGACGACCCCGGACGCGGCGACCTGAAGAACTCGCCGAGCGACTGCGCCGAGGCCCACCACGAGTGGGACGACACCCCCGTCGGCCTCCAGTCCATCAACGGCGCGAACGCCGTCTGTGCGGTCCGCGAGAACGCCGACTGCGTCGTCGCCTCACCCGTCAACGCCCGCGCGGTCGCCGACTGGCTCGACGGTCGAGACTCGCCCGTCCACTTCGTCGCGGCGGGCACCCGCGGGAACCAGGCCGTCGAAGACACCTTCGGCGTCTACCGCGTCCTCCACCACCTGCTGGAGGGCGGGTCGTCGGTCACCGACGCGATGCACCTGCGACTGCTCGACCACGTCTACGCCACCGCCGGCCACCTGAACAACCCGCCGGACGTCCACCCCGACCAGCGCGTCATCCGGGCGTTCGACACCCTCGACGCCGTCCCGGTTCGCGACGACGATGGCCGACTCGTCGTCGCCGACTGACCGTCGCTCACGGCCGTTGGCGGCCGATGATCACCCGATACCCGACCGAGGCGTGACAGCTCCTCTCACCCCCGAGTAACGTTGAAGTGTGTCGCGTCGCTCGACGTGAACGAATGGAGACCTCTTCCTCGTCCTGCTGAGGGGACGACGCGCGGGCGCGTCCCGGACAGCACCGACCGCCGCCGAGCGACGCGTGTGGTGACGCCCATCGTCACGCTCCGTCGGCGGGTATCGGATGCCGAGCGGACCGGGCCGTCCGTCACCGACCGTCGCCCCCGCGGGTGTCGGTCGGCGGCGTTGCGGCCACACGACGCATGAACTCAGGACACTCACTGCAGGGCGGGACCGCGGTCGTCGCGGCCCGCCGCACCGACGACGAACCGGACACGACCGAGATTCGCCGACTGACCGCCGCCGCCGGCTACGAGGTGGTCGCCGAGCGGACCCAGCGCCGCGCACGCGACGCTGGCTACGGCCTCGGCCAGGGGAAGGCCGAGGCGGTCGCCGAGACTGCCGCCGACCACGACGTCGACGCCGTGGTGTACGACGGCGCGCTCAGCCCCGGGCAGTACGCCAACTGGGCGGCGTTGCTCCCACCGGACGTCGAGTTGCTCGACCGCTATCGACTCGTTCTCGGCATCTTCGCCGAGGGGGCGGCCGACCGCGCCGCACAGCTGCAGGTCGAACTGGCGACACTGGAGTACCGACTCCCGCGGCTCCGGCAGGTGACGGAGGAGTCGCTGTTGAACCAGGCGACCGAGAAGGGGTCGGTCGTCCTCGACGTCGAGGACCGCATCGACCGCCTCCACAACGAGTTGCAGGCCGTCAGCGACCGTGCCGAGCGCCGCCGCACGGAGCGCCGCGAACAGGGGTTCGACCCGGTCGCCATCGCGGGGTACACCAACGCCGGGAAGTCGACGCTGTTGCACCGACTGGCCGACGACCTCTCCGTCGAGTCACTCGGGACGGGCCACGCCGACCTCGACGACACCGCAGCGGTCGAGGACCGCCTGTTCGAGACCCTGGAGACGACGACCAGACGCGCGACCGTCGGCGGGCGGCGCGTCCTCCTGACCGACACGGTCGGGCTGGTCGACGCGCTCCCCCACGACCTCGTGGCGTCGTTCAGCGCGACGCTCGACGCCGTCGCGGACGCCGACGTGGGGCTGCTCGTCGTCGACGCGAGCGACCCCGTCGAGGCAGTCCGCGAGAAACTCCGGGTGTCGCTGGGCGAACTTGACGACCCGCGTGGGGAGCTACTCGTCGTGCTCAACAAACGCGACCTGCTCGACGACGGAGCACTCGACGAGTGCCGCGAGGCCGTCGCCGACCTGGACCGAGTAGACGACGTGCTCGCGGTGAGCGCCGTCGAGGGGACGGGCGTCGACGCGCTGTGCGACCGCGTGCACGAGGCACTCCCCGGCGAGACGCTCCGCGCGAACCTCCCGAACGGCGGCGACACGGAGGCGTTCCTCGCGTGGGCGCACGACCACGGCACCGTCGTCGGCCGCGAGTACGACGGCGAGACGGTCCACTTCACCTTCGAGGCGCGACCCGCGCTGGTCGAACGGGCGCGGGCACGGGTCGACGACCTCGGCGGAACCACCGAGACGCCCGACGGCGACGGGTGACGACCCGAGGCGGACTCGCTCGACGACGGCGCGCGACGCCGGGGCGAGCGGTAGAAGGCTTACAAGCCAGTTCGAGAGACTGTCTGGAGTGTACCTCCCCCTGGTAGTCGCCGCAGTCGGCCTCGGCGTGCTGAGCGGCGGCCTCGTGTTCGTCCACGCATCGCACCGTCGAACCGCGCCCGCACGGTGGGCACTCGCCGTCGGGAGCGTCGTCGCGCTCGCGGTCGTCGCTGCCGACGCGCTGTTCGGTCCCGCGAGACGACTCCTCGCGACCGGCGACGTCGTCGCGGTCACCCCGTGGGCGCGGCTGATCACGGTCCTCGGCAGCGGCGTGCTGGTCGCCGTCGCCGCCGTCGTCGGCTACCCCGTCCTGTCGGCGGGGACGGCCGGTGACGCCGTCACACAGCGCGGCTGAGCGGTCGAGTCGACCCGACGTGGTGTGTCAGGACGGCGACCCCGTCCGCACCGAGGGGCCGGTCGTCGTCGACCCGTACCGGTCGGCCAGCCACTCCTCCCACGTCGCTCCGACGCCCCGGTCCGGACAGGTCGCCGCGCCGTCGCGGAACCCGCGGGCGACGGCCCCCGGTACCGGCAGTCTGACGACGGGCCGGCGCAGGCCTCTCGTCGTGCGGTAGGTTCTCGCCACCTCGCCGAGCGACAGCACCTCGGGGCCACAGACCGGCGACACCCGACCACCGGACTCGGGCGTCGCGTGCTCGACGACGGCGGCCGCCACCGCCTCGACCGCGACGGGTTGGACCCGGAAGCGCGTCGGGAGCGGCCACACCGGCAGTCGCGAGACGCCGTCGAGGAGGTCGGCGACGAACTCGTGGAACTGCGTCGCCCGGACGACGGTCGAGGGGACCGCGCTGGCCTCGACGGCCCGTTCGGCGGCCAGTTTGTGTTCGTAGTACGACAGCGGTATCTCGTCGACGCCGACGATGGAGACGTACAGGAGGTTCGAGACACCGGCGTCCTCGGCGGCGGCGAGCAGGCGCTTCGTCCCCTCGACGTCGACCGCCTCGCTGTCACCGCGTGGGGCGCTCGCGGTGTGGACGACGACGTCGGCGTCCGCGACGGCGGCCTCGACGCCCTCGCCCGTCGCGAGGTCGAGGGCGGTCCACTCGTTCGCGTCGTCGACGGGCGTGCGACTCGCGGCCCGGACCGTGTGGCCGGCCGCGCGCAGTCGTGGCCGGAGTGCGGTCCCGAGCGTCCCGGTCGCCCCGGTGAGCAGGGTTCTGGTCATGGGAGGACGTCGGTCACGCGAGAGCGTAACCTGGCTGCCGCACTGGCCCGGGGGGTTTATGTCGTTCGACCGGAACCCCCGCGCATGAAACACGTCCGGGTCGCCATCACCGCCCACGGCGAGGAGGGGGCGGTCCACCCGACGTACGACGTGCTCACCAACGCGCCGTTCGTCGAGCGGGCGACCGCGCTCCAGTGGAACGTCACCGGCGACACGCTCGGCATCCTCCACCACGTCGAGGGCGACGTCGACGCGTTCGACGAGGCGATCGGGGCGATCGACCCCGTCGTCGACTACGAACTCGAACCCGCGGGAGAGGGCGCGTTCTACGCCTACGTCGTCGACAGCCTGACGGCCGCCTCGCGGGGACTGTTCGGCGCGTTCGCGGGCGAGGGCGTCGTCGTCGTCCCGCCCATCGTCTACCACGCCGACGGCCGCGTCACGTTGTCGGTGTTCGGCCCCGGAGAGCGACTCCGCGAGACCGTCGCGGCCATCGACCCGCCCGTCGAGGTCGACGTCGAGGAGGTCGGCGGACTGACCCACGTCCCTCCGTCGGGCGAGACGCGTCTCAGCGAGCGCCAGCGCGAGGCGCTCGCGGCGGGGCTGGCGTTGGGCTACTACGACGTCCCGCGCGAGGCGAGCGTCGAGGACGTCGCCACGGCGCTGTCGTGTGCACCGAGCACCGCCGCCGAACACCTTCGGAAGGCCGAGGCGACGGCCGTCCGGGCGATTCTCGGGTCGTGGTGAGTCGATAGCGGTCGGTGTGTGAATCGCGGCCACCCCCGGTCACGGCCGTCGCGCGAGACAGCACACGGTCGCTCTCGATTCTCGCTCGGAGCTCACGTTCGCGTCGCGAACGTGAACAGCGCCCGACTGCCGAGCGGGTCGTCGACGAACCGCTCCCACTCCACGGCGAACCCGGCCGCCTCCAACTGCGAGCGGGTCGCGGCGCGTCCGGGCGTCGACCAGAACATCTCGTGGCCGCTGCCGAGCCAGTTGCTCGTCGTCGAGTCGCCGCTACCCGTCCCGACGGTCAGCAGGAGCAGGCCGCCCGGCCGGAGCACGCGCGCGAACTCCTCGTACACCGTCGGGTGCTCCGCGCGTGGCACGTGGAAGACGGCGTGGTAGGCGGTGACCGCGTCGACGCTCGCGTCCGCGAGAGGGAGGCTCGTCATGTCGCCCTGGACGAAGCGGGCGTCGGGGACCCGGTCGGCGGCCAGTTCGAGTTGTCGCTGGGAGAAGTCGAGGCCGACGCTCCCGAGCGGGAGGTTCGCGAGCGTCCGGGCACCGTCGCCACAGCCCACGTCGAGGACCAGCGGGGCCGCTCCGAGCGCGTCGAGCAGGTCCGCGAGGAGCGCCGAGTCCTCGCCGTCGGCGCGGCGCTTGGCGGCGTAGTCCTCGGCGACGGCGTCCCACGCACGACGGACCGCGGCGCGTCTGTCTGCCATACCGCCGAGAGGGGCGCGAGGTCGATTTCGGTTGCGGTGGCGGGGCGGTGACCGTACGGTGGCGGTACGACGACGATACGACGGGCACCAACACGGCCCGAATCGCACGACTGCGGCTCGTCGCCCCCCGACTCGTCGTCCCGAACCCGAGCAGGTAAGTAGTCCCGAGGGAACATCACGATATGACTGGAGTCACACTGGGAGAACCCGACACGCTCGCCGACGCCGGCGAACGCGTCCTCGTCGTCGGCGGCGACCGGCCCATCCGCATCAGCGCGGGCCACCGCCTCATGCACCACGACGGGAAGTGTTCCCGACCCCACGGCCACAACTACGAGATTCGCGTCGAGGTTCGGGGCACTCTGACCGAGGAGGGGTGGGTCGTCGACAAGGGCGACGTGACGGGTATCGTCGACGAGTGGGACCACCGCTTCCTCGTCGAAAGGGGCGACCCGCTGGTCGAGGCGTTCGAGGCGTCGGGCGACGCCGACGGACTCGTCGTCCTCGACCACCCGCCGACGGCGGAGGTGATGGCCGTCCTCCTCGAACGCCGCCTGGCCGAGCGCCTGCCCGAGAACGTCACCGACGTCTCGGTGGCCGTCGCCGAGACCGCCGAACTCTGCGCGGAGTACTAGATGCCCGTCAACGACGACGCGACGACGCTGACCGACCCGTCGACGGGGACCGACGCCCCGAGCGACTCGATGCCCGACGACCTCGACGCGAGCGAGGCGCTGCCCATCAACGAACTGTTCTGCTCGCTGCAGGGCGAGGGGACGCTCGTCGGCACGCCGAGCGTGTTCGTCCGCACCAGCGGCTGTAACCTCCGGTGTTGGTTCTGCGACTCCTACCACACCTCCTGGGAGCCGACCGGTGCGTGGCTGAGCGTCGACGACGTCGTCGAACGCGTCGCCGAGTTCGACGCCGACCACGTCGTGTTGACGGGCGGGGAACCGCTCGTCCACGAGGCGAGCGTCGACCTGCTCGACCGCCTCTCCTCGAAGGGGTACCACACCACCGTCGAGACCAACGGCACCGTCTACCGCGACGCCGCTATCGACCTCGCGAGCGTCAGCCCGAAACTCGCCTCCAGCACGCCTACCCTCGAGAACGCACCCGAAGGCGTCGACGCCGGCGCGTGGGAACAGCGCCACGAGGCCCGGCGCATCGACTACGACGCCCTCGTCGGACTCGTCGAGGCCTACGAGACGCAACTGAAGTTCGTCGTCACAGGGCCCGACGATATGCCCGAGATAGAGACGCTCGTCGAGGAGGTTCGTGACCGCGCGAGCGCCCCGGTGCCGAACGACCGCGTCCTGTTGATGCCCGAGGGCGTCACCCGCGAGCAGGTCGACGAGACCCGAAACACCGTGGCGGACCTCGCGCTGGAACACGGCTATCGCTACACGCCACGCCTCCACGTCGACCTCTGGAACGACGCGCCGGGCACCTGAGCCGACGCCGTCAGCCGACAGCACCGCCGGAGAACACCCCCGACACACCACTCATGACCGACGACCACGACGCGACCGACCGTACCGACACGACCGACCGAGACAGCGCTACAGACGGCAGCGAGCGCCCCCGAGCCGTGGTTCTCGTCTCCGGAGGGATGGACTCTGCGACGACCGTCGCGGAGGCCATCGACCGGGGCTACGACCCGCTGTTCTTGCACACCTCCTACGGCCAGCGTACCGAGACCCGCGAGGCAGAGTGCGCCGAGTTGCTCGCCACGGACTTCGACGCGCTCGACACGCTCCACGTCGAGACCGACCACCTCGCGCGCATCGGGGCCTCGTCGCTCACCGACGAGGCGATGGCCGTCGAGGACGCCGAGATGAGTGAGGAGAGTGAGGACGACGAGGAGGAGGAGATTCCGAACACCTACGTCCCGTTCCGCAACGCCAACCTGCTGGCGATGGCCGTCTCCTACGCCGAGGCCCAGGACGCCGAGGCGGTGTTCGTCGGCGCGCACTCCGAGGACTACGCGGGCTACCCCGACTGCCGCCCCGAGTTCTTCGAGGCGTTCGAGCGGGTCGTCGACGTCGGGACGCGCCCGGAGACGACCATCGACGTCGAAGCGCCGTTCGTCGAGTGGTCGAAGACCGACATCGTCGAACGCGGCACCGAGTTGGACGTCCCGTTCGAACACACGTGGTCGTGCTACCGCGACGAACAGCCGGCGTGTGGGACGTGTGACTCCTGTGCCTACCGCCTCCAGGCGTTCCAGCGGGCCGGCGAGCGGGACCCTATCGAGTACGCCGAACGACCGAACTACCTCGACTGAGCGGACGTGCGACGACGCCGCGAGACGACCTGACACCGAACCGAAGTCCGTGGCGTTAAGCCACGCCGCGCGCCACCCCCTGTCATGCGACTGGAGGACTACTGGGGCGTCGGACCGAAGACCGCCGCACTGTTGCGCGAGGAGTTGGGCGAGGAGGCGGCCATCGAGGCCATCGAAGCCGCGGACGGTCGGACGCTCGTCGCCGCGGGCCTGCCCAGCGGGCGGGCCACGCGCATCCTCCGCCGGGTCCAGGGCGGCGACGGGATGGACCTGCTCGCCACGCGAGACGCACGCTCGGTCTACCGGAACCTCGTCTCGCAGGCCGAGTCGTTCGCCGTGACGGGCTACGCCGCCGACCGAGTTCGTGTCCTGACGCCGCTGCGCGACCGCGAGGCAATCGAAGAGCGCCTGGCAGACGTCACCGCCGCGGTCGACTCCTGGCGGGCGCTGGACGACGACACCCGAGAGGCCGTCGTCGCGGCGTTCGAGGCCCACGACGACCGGGCCGGGACGGCGGCCGCGGTGGAGACCGCGCTCGCCCTGCGAGACACCGGGGTCTCGGAGGGCGTCTTCGCGCCGCTGGCTGACCTCGACGCGGAGACGCTCCGGGAGTCGGCGGTCGCCCTCCGTGCACTGGAAGCGGAGGGGGTCGGCGAGGGCGCGGACGAGGAGTTGGACCGACTTCGAGCGGCCCTCGGCGAGGTCGAGGACATGACCGCCGACGCGGGCAGCGTCGCCGAGTCGGTGCAGTCCGCCGCGCGCGACGCCAGCGACTTCCGCGACGCGATGCTGCGCGAGATCACCTCGGAGTCGCGGGTCGAGCGCGAGACGGTCCGCGACGCGATGCCCGACGACGCCATCGACACCACCGCGTTCGCGACCGAGACGCTCCGGACGCTGTCGACGGACCTCCGCGAGCGCGTCCACGACCGCGAGCAGGCCGTCCGCGAGTCACTGGAGGGGGACGTCGAAGCTGGTCGCGACGCCGTCGACGCGGCCGTCGAGACGGTAGACGACGTGGCGCTGCAGGTGTCGCTGGCGCGCTTCGCCGTCGCGTTCGACCTCCGTGCACCCACCTTGGTCGAGGGCGACGCGCTGGCGATGCGCGGCGCACGCAACCTCGACCTGCTGGCGGCGGACGTCTCGGTCCAGTCGGTCGACTACGCCGTCGGCGACCACTCGCTGGGCGGGGAGGCTCCCTCGGGCGACCGCGTGGCGGTGCTGACGGGCGCGAACTCCGGGGGGAAGACGACGCTTCTGGAGACGCTCTGTCAGGTCGCGCTGCTCGCGCACATGGGGCTGCCCGTGCCCGCCGAGGAGTGCGAAGTGGGGCTGGTGGACTCGCTCGTGTTCCACCGCCGGCACGCCTCGTTCAACGCAGGCGTCCTCGAATCGACGCTGCGTTCGGTCGTCCCGCCGCTGACCACGGAGGGCCGGACGCTGATGCTCGTCGACGAGTTCGAGGCCATCACCGAACCGGGCTCTGCGGCGGACCTGCTCCACGGCCTCGTGACGCTCACCGTCGAACGCGACGCGCTGGGGGCGTACGTCACCCACCTCGCCGAGGACCTCGAACCGCTCCCCGAGGTCGCTCGCGTGGACGGCATCTTCGCGGAGGGATTGACCCCCGACCTCGAACTGGAGGTCGACTACCAGCCACGGTTCGGCACCGTGGGGCGCTCGACGCCGGAGTTCATCGTCTCGCGTCTCGTCGCCGAGGCGAGCGACACGAACGAGCGGATGGGCTTCGAGACGCTCGCAGCGTCGGTCGGTCAGGAGGTCGTCCAGCGGACGCTCGCGGACGTGCGGTGGTCGGCCGAGGAGGGCGACTGATACCTAGAAGTCGCCCAGCGAGGTCTGGTTGCGTCTGAGCGCCTGGGCGTCGTAGCCCAGCGAGACGCAGTGGTCGGCGAACTCGGCGGCGAAGCCGTGTTGGGTGTAGACCATCTCGGGGTCGACCCGTTCGACGACGGCGACTAACTCGGAGAAGTCGCAGTGGTCCGAGAGCACGAACGTCTCGTCGTAGTCCCCGCGGAACTTGAACGACGAGTCGCTGGCCCACCCCGAGAACCCCACCTTCGTCGCACCGGTCTCCTCGACGATGCGGTTCACGAACGTCAGCTTGCTCGTCTGCGAGGGCAGTATCAACACGTCCTCCTCGCCCAACTCGGTGGCCTCGCGGTAGCGCCGCGCCCCGTAGTCGACACCCTCCACCGACTCGATAGCGCGGTTGATGCGTGCGGTCGCCTTCGTCACGTACGGTCTGGGCCGCGAGGAGCGCTCGACGAGCAGTTCGAGCGCCTGCGCCCGGCCGAGCGTGTAGCCGAAGAGGAGCAGTGGACCGTCGCTGTCGTCGAGGAAGTCGACGATGTCGCGTTCCAACTCGGCCTGTGGGGCGAACTCGTACTCGGGTTTCCCGTAGGTGGTCTCGATCACCAGCGTGTCCGCGTCGGGCGCGTCCAACCCGTCCATCCCGAAGCGCTCGCGGGTCGAGCAGTCGCCGGTGTAGAGCGTCCGGTAGCCGCTGTCGGGGTCGGTGACGAGCGTCGCCCGAGAGCCGGGGATGTGACCCGCCGGCGAGAGGTCGACGTAGGGGTGGTCCTCGCGGGTCCGTGGGTGGGGTTCGTCCTCGCGACGGGCGCGGGCGAGGGCGGCCGTCAGGTCCGAGCAGACCACCTCGTCGGGCGCGTCGCGGTAGAGGTGGTCGCCGTGGGCGTGGCTCAGCACGTTCACGTCGCCGTCGGGGGCGTCGGCGTCACAGACGACGCGCTCGCCCGAGTCGAGGGTGAGTTCGACGCCGTCGCGCAGGCGGACTCCGGTCACTACTTCGGTGAGGGGACGCGGACACGTGAGCGTTGTCGCCGCCAGCGCAGGCACCCCTCTGCAGACCGCCCGAGCACCGACACGTCACTGCCCCTCGAACAACTCACCGACCCGCTCGACGGTGTCGGCGTCCTCGGGTGCGAGGTCCTCGCGGATGCGGACGAACCGGGGGAACCGCAACGCGTAGCCCGAGGCGTACTCCGTCGAGGCCTGTATCTCCTCGTACTCGATCTCGAGGACCAGTTCCGGTTGGAGGTCCAGCAGTCGGCCGTCGCGGTCGACGACGAGCGCTTCGAGACGGTCGGTTATCTCTCGTAGCTCCTCGTCGGTGTAGCCCGTCGCGAGGCGACCGACCTCGACGAACGCGTCGTCCTCGGGGTCGTAGGCGGCGAGGAACAGTCGCCCGAGCCAGTCGCTGCGTCGCCCCTCGCTGTACTGTGCGCGCGGGACGACGAGGTCCAGCGGCTCCATCGTCGGCTTCACCTTCATCATCGCACCGACGCGACGACCCGGCTGGTGGGTCGCGTCGAGGTTCTTCAGCATTAACCCCTCGTGGCCCGCGTCGAGGGCGTCGGCGTAGAACGACTCGGCGACGTCGAGCGCTTCCGCCCGACTGTCGCAGTCGGCGAGCGAACGGTGGGTCGCGCGTTCGAGCGCCATCGGCTCGGGGTCGAGCAGGCCGTCGAGACGGTCGAGGCGGTCGCGGAGCGGCGCGTCGAGCAGCGACTCGCCGTCGACCGCGAGGCAGTCGAACAGGAAGACGACGGCGGGAATCTCCTCGGCGAGGCGGTCGACGCCGTTCTCGCGTTTGATGCGCCGGGAGAACTCCTGGAAGACGACCGGCCGCTCGGTGTCGGGGTCGTAGCCGACGGCCTCGCCGTCGAGGACACACGAGTCGGCGGTGACGGCCTCGCGGACGGCCGCGACGACGTCGGGGAACTGCTCGGTGACGTCCTCCAGCCGACGGGTGAACACCCGCACGTCGTCGCCGTCGACGTGAATCTGGATGCGTGCGCCGTCGTACTTGTGTTCGAGGAGGACGCTCGACGGGGCGGGGGCGACGCTGTCGAGGCCGTCGTCGAGACCCTCGGCCTTCTCCGCGAGCATCGACTTCACCGGGCGAAACAGGTCGATTCCGAGCGTAGCGAGGCCCTCGACACCCTCGTCGCGGGCGGCGGTCGCCACGAGCGGGAAGTCGTTGGTCACCTGGTGGGCACGGTCGACCGCCGCCACCGCGGCGTCCGTGACGAGCGTGTCGCCGTCGCCCGCCCCGTCGAGGAAGGCGAGGGCGATGGCGTCTCTGACGGTGCCCTCGCCGATGCCGACGCGCAGGTGGCCCAGCGCGGTCCGGACGACGTAGCGCGCCTCCTCCGGGTCGGCGTCGCTGACGAGGCCCGCGACGGCGTCGACCCGGCGGTCCCGACTGCCCGCCCCCTCGTACGTCGCGAGGTCGCGAAGCGTGTCGTACACCCGACGGACCGTGAGCGGGGTCGAGAACAGCGTGCGCTGAGCGGCGTGTTCGACGGCCCACGCCGCGGCGTCGCCGAGGTCGCCCGTCGCCTCCCACTCGCGGTCGACGCGGTCGGCGTCGACGCCGGTCGCCTTCGCCACCGCCCGGCGGGTGAGCGACGAGGAGACCCCGAGGTCGAGCGAGCGCCAGGCGGGTGCGACTCTCCCGCGGACGAGCGTCACGAGCACGGGGAGTAGGTCGGCGTCCGCGGTGGCGTCCGCGTCGGCGGGTGAGTCGGCGGGCGG
>NZ_JALXFV010000003.1:195872-353398 GCF_023699475.1 Halomarina rubra
GCCGACGCGCCGCCCGCGTCGGCGAACGTCTCGGCGAGGATGCGCGTCTTCTCGTTGGTGGAGGCGGTCGCCTCCAGTCGCTGGTAGACGTCGACCAGCGCGGCGTACTCCATTACTTCGAACGAGAGGTCGCGGACGCAAAAGCGCACACCCGGCCAGCGACACGCGTCGGTTCGGACGCCCGTACGGCCGTTCAGACCGTCTCCAGGACGCCCCGCATCGCCGTCGCCACCTCCGAGAACTCCGCGATGGGCATCCGGTCGGTCGTCGCGAACGCGCCGTGCCCGTCGGCGATGACCCGAATCAGGTAGCCGTTCGAGAACGCCCGTACCGTGAACGCGTACTCGCCGAGTTCGGAGTTACCGTAGTCGCCGACGGCGTCGAACCAGAGGCGTTCGAACGCGACGAACCGTTCGACGTCCGCGTCCCGTTCGAGGTCCGACCGTAGATACAGCTGTTCGTGGTCGGTCGGCGAGAACGAGACGAGGCTCCGCAGGTCGTCGCCGATGGCCGTCCGGGCGGCGGACACCAGCGGCTCTCGAAGTGATTCGTAGTCGGCCATGGACGGCGGTAGGTCGCCGACGAGCATACCCGTGACGCACCGTGACACACCCGTCGAGCGGCCGCCACCGGCCGACAGTCACCGAACCCTCGGCCACGCCCGACCGTCCACCGACGCCGCCTCACCACTCGGTGAGCGCGCCGCGGCCGTGGGTCCACGAGAGAACGCCGAGGAACGTCGCCACCGCCGACAGCGCCGCGGCCCCGCCCAGGAAGAACACCCAGTCGATACCGGGGCCGGCGGTGAGCAACCCGGCCGCGAGCGGTGCGAGGACGCTCCCCGGCCGCCAGACGAGTTCGCGGATACCGAAACTGGAGGCGACGCCGCCGTCGTCGGTTCCCTCGTCGGCGAACAGCGCCATGCTGGCGGGTTCGCGGACGGAGTCGGCGACCCCGAGCAGGCCGTTACAGACGACCAGCGGGACGAACGCCGGCGAGAGGTCGCCGAGGTACGGCACCTGCGTCGGCGCGCCGAGCGCGAGGCCGATGTCGGGGGTGAACGGCACGGCCAACGCGACCAGCCCGTACGCGCCGCCGCCGAGGAAGACGAACAGCGCGCGGCCGTAGCGGTCCGAGAGCGACCCGCTGTAGGGTTGGCAGAGCATGTTCGTCAGCTTCTCGGCGACGGCGACGACGCCGACGACGAGCGCGGCGTAGCCCAACCCACCGTTGGCGACTTCGAGGCCCGCGTAGACGAGCACCCAACTGCGCACGAGCGTCACCGCGACGGAGTACTGTGCGCGAAACGAGGTGAGCGTCAACAGCCGCTCGTTGAGCGCGAGGCCCGCGAACGGGTTGCCGCGGATGCGCGTCCCGTCGCGCTCGACGAAGCCGTAGACGCCGAGCGTGGCGACGACCAACAGCCCGACGAGTACGCCGTACACCACGTCGAAGCCGTACTGCTGGTAGAGGAAACCCGCCGAGAGCGCCCCGCCGACCCCCGCCGCCAGTCGGAAGGCGTTGGCCCGCCCGATGCGGTTGGCGCGCTCGTCGTCGGGTGCGAGTTCCCCGACCATCGCCAGCGAGAGGATGCCCGTCGCCGTCGCGCCCAGCCCCTGCAACCCGCGAGCGACGACCAGCCCGAGACTCCCGCTCGCCAGCGAGAACGAGGCGTACGCCAGCACCGAGAGCACCAGCCCCACGAGCAGCACGTCGCGTTTGTCGTAGCGGTCACCCGCCCACGCGACGGGGACGACGGCGGCCGTCTGGGCGACGGTGAACCCGGTGTAGAACAGTCCGAGGACGAGGCCGGAGGGGTCGTAGAGGTTGATGTACGTCGGCAGGAGGGTGGCGAGCGTCGCGAAACCGAAGCCCGCGGCGAACCGCGTCAGATACAGCGCACCGAACTGCAACCTGTCGTCGACACCCGCCCCATCCTTCATACGAGCGCTCCGGCCAGCGCGCGAAAAGGGCTTGCGAACCGTGACCGTCGGCCTGAGCGACCGATGCGGGACGTCTCGCTCGCGTAGCGTGCGGGAGTCGCGCGACTCACGGTTCGGTTCCACTCACCGTCCGCTGCTCTGCGACGCTCGCTCCCTCCGGTCGCTCCGGAAGGCTCGCGCTGCTCGCGGGAACTCCGAATCGCGCTACTCGGCCTCGTCCCCGACCACGACGTGCTCCTCGACGACCATCTGGAGCATCCGGTCGCCGGTGAACTCGGCGATGTTCCGGGCGGTCTCCGCGCCCTCGGGGGAGTCCATCGCCGCGTTCAGCGCCGCCTCGTCGTCGAAGTACAGCTGTGCGAACCCGTCGTACTGCGAGCGGCCGGGGTCCGAGGGGAAGGAGACGGTGTAGCGTCGCAACCCCGGGAGTTCGCTCGCGACCGGCGCGTGGTCGTCGAGCCAGTAGTCACGGAACTCCTCGAAGGACATCCCGTCGGCACGGGAGAGCCCGAAGACGAGTTTGTGCATGGCGCGAGTGGGAGACGACCCGACGTAACTGTTCGGGGCCGTGACACCCTCGCTGCCGCGTAGTCCGGCGAATTGATAAGCACCCCCCGAGAACCGGCGAGCAATGGAGTGTGACAGACGCACGTTCGTTCGAGCGACCGTGGCGGCCGGTGCGGCCGCCGCAGGGACGACCGGCGCAGCCGTCGCCGGAGCACAGGAGACCGAAGGCGGCAACGAGTCACAGAACGGGACCGAGAGCGGTGGCGCGGGCAACCAGAGCGGCAACGCCAGCGGTGAGGGCGGCGAAGGCGAGGGGGCCGGCCCGGAGTCGGAAGCGCCGCCCATCGACATGCAGTCGTTGACGGTCATCTTCGGGGCGGCCGTGATGGCCGCGCTGTCGCCCATCGTGTTCGGGGCGCTGTTGCTCCTTCGCGGGCGCGGCGGGAGCGACGGCGACGACGAGACGCCGAGCGGCGGGAAGCGCTACGGCGGCGGCTCCTCGTGAGCGACTGCGGGAGGTGGGGAGACCGCACCACCCGCGACGTTAAGCGCGCGCCGACCCACTGCCGGGTATGAGCGGCCTGTCGCTCGACCCCGAGCAGTTGGACCGGTACTCCCGACACATCATCATGGACGAAGTGGGGCCGGAGGGCCAACAGCGACTGCTCGACTCGCGCATCCTCTGTCTCGGCGCGGGCGGCCTCGGCTCCCCTGTCATCCAGTACCTCGCGGCGGCGGGCGTCGGCACCATCGGTATCGCCGACGACGACGTCGTCGAGCGCTCGAACCTCCAGCGGCAGGTCGTCCACGGCGAGAGCGACATCGGCCGCCCGAAGGTCGACTCCGCCGCCGACTTCGTCGCCGAGCAGAACCCCGACGTGGCAGTCGAGCGCCACGAGACGCGGGTCACCAGCGAGAACGTCGAGGACCTCGTCGCGGAGTACGACGTCGTCGTCGACGGCTCGGACAACTTCTCGACGCGCTACCTCGTCAACGACGCCTGCACGCTCGCGGGCGTCCCGTTCTCCCACGGCGCTATCCTCAAGTTCGAAGGCCAGGTGACGACGTTCGAGGCCCGCGAGGAGTCGCCGTGTTATCGCTGTATCTTCCCCGAAGCGCCACCGGCCGGCAGCGTCCCCTCCTGTGCCGAAGCGGGCGTGCTGGGCGTCCTCCCCGGCACCGTCGGCTGCATCCAGGCGACCGAAGCCGTCAAACTCGCGATGGGCTACGGCGAGACCCTCGACGGCCGTCTCGTGCTCTACGACGCCGCCGACATGACGTTCGACACCGCCGAAATCCGCAAGAACCCGAACTGCCCGGTGTGTGGCGAGAACCCCGACATCGGGTCGGTCCACGACGTCGAGTACACGGACACCTGCGCCATCGGTGACTGAGTGCGCGGTTCGGAACGAACGCAGTGAGCGAGAACCGCGGGGAACGCGAACGGCGAAGGAGAACCGCACGAGTGCGACCGACGGGGAAGCGAGCCGCGACCCCGTCACTCGACGCTGACGACCAACGAGTCGAAGCGCTCGCCCGTCCAGCGCCACGCGCCGAGTCGTGGCTCCGCCTCGGCCAGCGAGACGATGCAGTACACCGCGTCGGGCCACGTCGCCTGAGCCTCGTCGGTCGCGCTCGGCCCCGCCGGTCCCCGCGGGTGGGAGTGGTAGAACCCGACGACGTCGTCGCCGTCGTCCTCGACGGTCTGGAGCGCCTCGAACTGCGCCGCCGGGTCGAGCTGGTAGCGCGTCTCGGGCGTCGCCGCGACGTTCGGCACGCGCTCGACGCGGGTGACACGGGCCGGGTCGCCGTCGCGCCGCTCGCGCCCGCCGAGGACGCCACACACCTCCTCGGGGGACCCCTCGCGAGCGTGTGTCACCAACGCGTCGCGGACCGCGGGGGTGAGGACGAATCGCTCCATCAGTCGCCCGCGGCCGGTTCGGCGCGCAACTCGTCGAGCGGCCGGGCGACGTCAGCGGGGGGCGACTCGAACCGGTCGGGGTGGAGCAGCCCAGCGAGGTGTTCGAGCGTGTCGACGAGTCGCGGCCCGGGACGGTTGACGTAGTGGTGGCCGTCCATCGCGAACGCGCGACCCTCCCGAACTGCTGGGAGGTCGTCGAACCCGTCGCGGTCGGTGAGGTCCGCGAGGTTCTCGCGGGTCTGGTCGAGTTCGAACCCACACGGCGCGGCGACGAGGACGTCGGGGGCGGTCTCACGCACCGTCTCCCACTCGCGGGGCGTCGACGCCTCGGCGGCCAACAGGAACTCCCCACCCGCGTACTCGACCAGTTCGGGCGTCCAGTGGCCCGCCGTCATCACGGGGTCGAGCCAGTCGAGGACGACGGTTCGCGGCCGCTCGGACGTGGAGAGTCCGTCGGTTCGCTCGCGGACCGCCGCGACGCGCGCTCGCAGGTCCGCGACGACTCGCTCGGCGCGCTCCTCGCGGCCCGTCGCCCGCCCGAGTCGCTGGAGGTCGTCGAACACGTCGTCGAGGCCGTGGGGGTCGAGCGTCAGCACCTCGCAGTCCAGGTCGAGGGCGGCGATGGCGTCGTGGACGACCACCTCGTCGACCGCACAGACGTCGCACAACCCCTGCGTGACGACGAGGTCCGGGTCCGCCTCTCGGAGCACGTCGCGGTCGATGGCGTAGACGCCCTCGCCGGCCGCTTCGACGGCCCGTACCTGCGTGTCGATGTCGCCGCTCGACGCCGCGGCGTCGACACGTGTCCCGACGACCGACGGCTTCTCGGTCGCCGCGGGGGGCCAGTCGCACTCGTGGGAGACCGCCACCGGGTCGAGACCGAGCGCGTAGACGAGTTCCGTCGCCGACGGAAGCAACGAGACGATGTTCATACCTCGCCTACGGCGCTCACGTCCGTAAATCCGAGCGCCCCACCGACCCATCCGTTTCGAGTAGAGAGACAGTCACACCGAGAGAAAGTATTTACCGTCGTGTACGAAAGGACGAGTATGCAGTCCCTCCAGACCACCGAGACTCGCGCCGCCGTTCGGGCCGCCGCCGAAGATGGCGTCCGAGCGTACCTCGCGGCCCGCCGCCGGGACCGAGACCGCTGAGCGACCGCCGCTACCCTCAATCTCGCTGCGCGCCTACCACCAGCGATCGCGATGACTCGTCTCCGACTCGGGGTGGTTCCCGAAGCGTACACGCTCGTCCGCGTCGCGTTCGACGAACGCACACCACGGCGGGTGACCGCACTCGTCCTCGCGCTGGTCGCGTACCTGCTCGTCCCGGTCGACCTGATTCCGGACGTCGCGCTCGGAGTGGGGTGGCTCGACGACCTCGCACTGGGCGTCGCCGTCCACCGACTCGTCCTCGGTCGCGTCCCCGAAACGGTGGTCGCCGAACATCGGGCCGCGGCCCGTGAGCACGCGTTCGCGGCCGGGGCCGTCGCACTCGGTGCGCTCCTGGCGGTCGGCGTACTCGCGGCGTGGAGTCTCGGCTTCGTCTGAGCGGGGCACGCGTCACCGGCACCGAGCGACCGCCGCCGAACCGACGCACCTACCCCACCCGCCGGCCTAGCACCGCCGATGGAGGAGTACCGCGTCCTCGCGAGCCCCCGCGACCCCGACGAACGCCTGTTGCTCGACACCGCGGCCGACCCGACGTTCGTCCCCGCGTCGGCGCTCGACGGCGTCGACCCGGGCAACCGCGTCAGGGCGGCACTCGACTGGACCACCGGAAGGGAGGACGGCCCCGCCGTGACCGAGTTCGAGGTCGTCGACTCGACCCGGTTTCGCTTCCGACGGGACGTGACGCCGCTGTTCGAAGCCGCCGCCGACTGCTGGCAGCGCGCGATGGCCGACGGCGAGGCGATGGACACCCGCGTGCTCCGGAACACCGACGCCGACCCCGTGGGCCTCGTCGTCGTCTTCGCCGAGCAACCCGGCGCGCGCGACCTGTTCGGCGAGTTCGAGGACGGGACGAAGCCACTCGACCCACTGTTGGAGGGTGTGCCATCCGAACCGCCGTACGAGGTGTTCGTCCTCGACCCCGCGGAGCACCGCTGTGTCGCCGTCACCGTCGCGTTCGACCCCCAGGGACGGTTCGCGGACACGATGCGCGACACGTACTGCTGAGTCGTCGGGGCCGCACACACCGACGGCCTCGCCCGCGGCGCTTTTTACCCCTCCCGACGTGCTCGGAGTATGCCCCGGCCCATCGACGAGGCGCTCTACCACCACCTGGAGAGCCAACTGATGAGTCGGAACGTCTACCTCACCGCGGCGGGCGTCGTCGACGGCACGCTCGAACTCGTCTACGAGACGGTGATGCCCGAAGGTGGGATGGACCCCCGACAGGTGGGAAGCGTCGTCGTCATCCTCCGCGAGTTCGAGGGGTGGGAGCCACGGGACGTCGCCGCGACGGCGACCAACGCCGACGGCGTCGTCCACGGGACGTGGTTCGTCGACGAGTCGTGGCTGCGCGACCTGGAGGCGGGCGACCTCTCGGAGGAGGAGTTCTCGACGCTCGCCATCGACGCGGTGCGGTCGTGGGGACCACGAACCGAGGGGTGACGGGACCGCTCCGCGAGCGCCAGTGAGGGCCAACTACCGGACGGAACGCGTGACACTCACCGCAGTCGACGGCTCGGCCCCTCCGGTTATCTCGCTCGGACGTGACAGCAGTGCATGGATTTCGAGTCGACCGTCTCGCGGGCGAAAGCGACCTTGGCCCTGTTCAGCGAGAAGAACGTCACGTTCCTCGCCGGGAGCATCGCCTACAGCGCGTTCGTCTCGCTGGTGCCGCTGGTGATGTTCTTCTTCCTCGCGGTCTCGGTGGCCGGCGCGCCCGAACTCCAGGACCGAATCGTCGAGGTCGCCACGAACAGCGTCTCGCCCTCCGTCGGCGAGATAATCGGCGTGATGATCGACTCACAGAGCAGTTCCGGGACCGGGTCGACCGTCGGCGCGTCCATCATCGGGGTGCTCACGCTCACCTGGGGTGCGATCAAGGTGTTCCGCGGGCTCGACACCGCGTTCTCGGAGATCTACGAGACGACCGCCAAGGAGTCGTTCGTCGGCCAGCTCAAGAAGAGCCTGCTGATACTCGTCGTCCTCACGGTCGGTATCGTCGCGATGGTCGGGGCGACCAGCGTCGTCGCGTTCCTCTCGTTCGTCCCGCTCATCCACGTCGTCGTTCCGCTGTTGCTCGTCGTCGGCCTCGCCCTCGCGTTCCTCCCGATGTACTACCTGTTCCCCGACGTCGACCACAGCCCACGGGACGTGCTCCCCGGGACGGTGTTCGCGGCCGTCGGCTGGACGCTGTTGCAGGTGCTGTTCCAGGTGTACGTCGGCCTCACCGAGGGCGACGGGAACCTCATCGCGAGCATCCTCCTGTTCGTCACGTGGCTCTACTTCACCGGCGTCGTGCTGTTGCTCGGCGCGACGCTCAACGCGGTCGTGCTCGGCCGCGCCGAGGAGGCCGTCGGGCGGAGCGCGGACACTGCCAGCGGCGCACGGACGTGAGCCACGGTCGGAACGCCACCGCTCGGAGTGACCGGACGCGACGCCAGTGTCTCCGACGCGGGCCGGCGACTCAACAGACGGGCTTCGGGTCGACGCCCATCCCCTCCAGGGTCTCGGCGTACGCCTCGTAGGCGACCGCGACGGTCTCGACGGCGGCGGTCTCGGCGCGCTCCCAGTCGGCGTCGCTCTCACACAGCGGTTCGAGCAGTTCCGCCCCCTCGTCCGCCATCGCCTCGGTCTCGGCGCGGAGGTCGCGGAACACGTTCGCGCTGGACTCGTCCGCCTCGTTGATGAAGAAGTTGATGACCTGCAGCAGCGAGCGGGAGGCGACCAGCGGCCGGGCGACCATCCCGGCCGCGACGCGCTCGACGGTGTCGTCGAGGCCGCGCAGGTGCTCGTGGAGCGGGTCCACGTCGGCGGCGGTGGCGACGCTCGCCGACTCGTCGAGGTGGGCGACGATGCGCTCGCGGTGGTCGCGTTCGGCGTCGGCGACCCGGCCGAATGTGGTCCGGACCGTCTCGTCGGACTCGTCGCCAGCCCACTGCTCGAACGTCTCGGCGGCGCGTGCCTCCGAGCGGGCGGCGGCCGCGAGGACGTGCTCGGTGTCGAGACGAGCGTTCGTCGAGGCGACCAGCGACTTCTCGCTGCCGAGGCGGTCGAGTTCGGTCGCGGTGGCGCGCTCGACGGCGGCGGTGAACTCAGAAGCGTCCATGCGCCGACGACTCGCGCCGTGGCTATCAACCGTTCGCCCGGCTTCGGGTGTCGGTGCCCGTTCGCGTCGAACCGCACCGCTCGTCTTCCGTGCTCCCGCTCGTTCCTGCTCGTCCGGCACCGAATCACGCACACCCGCCCGCGCCGCTCGCGGCTCACGTCCGTTCACCGCTCGCAATCGCGCGATTCTCGTTCGCTGTGCTCACTCCGAAATACTCACCAGGCTCGTCTTCCGTGCTCTCTGCTCGTCTCTACTCGTCCGGCACCGAATCACGCACATCCGCCCGCGCCGCTCGCGGCTCACATCCGTTCACCGCTCGCAATCGCGCGATTCTCGTTCGCTGCGCTCACTCGAATCGCGCCGCCGAGGGGCTTATCAGACCGCCCATCGTTCGCCGAACCATGACACGGACCGACGGGGGAACGCCGTCGTTGACGGCCGAGGAACTCAAGACGCGCCTCGACGCCGACGAGTCGCTCAGGGTCCTCGACGTCAGGAACCGCGAGGAGGTCGAGGCGTGGTCGATTCCCGCGGCCGACCACGTCACCGTCCCGTACATGAAGTTCGTCGCCGCGGGCGCGACGGGCGACGTCGCGACCCTCGCCGCGGACAACGGTCTCGACGACGGTACCGACCTCGTCGTCGTCTGTGCGGAGGGGAAGGCGAGCGCGGAGGTGGCGGACTCGCTGCGCGAGGCGGGCGTCGACGCCGTCAACCTCGCCGACGGGATGGAGGGGTGGGCACGCCTCTACGAAGCGACGCCGTTCGAGGAGACCCCGCGACTGGTCCAGTACGTCCGCCCCTCCTCGGGGTGTCTCTCCTATCTCGTCGTCTCGGGCGAGGAGGCGGTCGTCGTCGACCCGCTGCGGGCGTTCACCGACCGGTATTTCGCCGACGCCGCCGAGTTGGGCGCAGAACTGCGCTACGCTATCGACACGCACGTCCACGCCGACCACGTCAGCGGCCTCCGGACGCTCGCCGACGAGGGCGTCGAGGCGGTCCTCCCGAGCGGGGCGACCGACCGCGGTCTCGCGGACCCCGAGCGGTTCACGCTCCTCCCACCCGGCGGGACGCTCACCGTCGGCCGGACTGAGCTCGAAGCGGTCGCCACGCCCGGCCACACCAGCGAGATGACCGCCTACCGCGTCGGCGACGTGTTGCTCACCGGCGACGGCGTGTTCGCCGAGCGCGTCCCGCGGCCGGACCTCGAAGCCGGCGCAGCGGGCGCGACCGACCACGCTCGCGACCTCCACCGGACGCTCACCCAGCGGCTCAGCGTCCTCCCCGACGCGATGCGTGTCGCACCGGGCCACTACGACCCCGACGACGGCGACGGTGAGAACGCCCACATCTCGACGCTCGGACGGGTCCGCGCACTCCCCGTCTTCGACATGGACGCCGAGGCGTTCGTCGACTACGTCACCGACCGGATGGGCGCGCGGCCCGCGAACTACGAGCGTATTATCGCCGTGAACCTCGGGCAGGAGACCGTCGACGACGAAGAGGCGTTCGAACTCGAACTCGGTCCGAACAACTGCGCGGCGGGATGAGCGAGCGACCCGAGGTGGACGTCGACGCCGCGACCGTCCGGGAGTACCTGCTGGCCGAGCGCCACGCGGTCTGGCAGGCGACCCTCGACTGCGCCGACGCGCTCGCCGAGACGGGCGACACCAGCGCCGACCGCTTCGAGCGGGTGCTTCGGGAGTACGGCGTCGTCGACGCGCTCCCCGGCGTGTTGGCCGGAGCGGTCGAGGCGCTGGGAGCACAGTTGCCCGCCGAACCGGTCGCCGCCCCGCCGTACGTCGTCGTGACGCGGGCGGGGCCGGTCGCTCGTGCGACGCTTCCCGACCGCGGCCGACTCGTCCTCAGCGTCGAGGCGTTCGAACGACGCGACGGTGAGTGGGTCCGGGCCGGCGAGACGCCCGAGGAGGCGTTGACGGTCGAACTGCGGTAGGTCGGGGGTCGCTGGACAGTGAGCACACTCGCTCGCCGTCGCTCGCTCGCGTGAATCGCGCGAGACTCGTCGCCCTCGTCTCGCTGATTCTCGTTCACTCACTCCGTTCGCTCACGAGAACAGTTCGTACTTGTCGCGGTTGTACAGGTCGAGTTCGGCGACCATCGACGGCGACTGTTTCGCGGCGAAGACGATGGCGTCGGCCACCTCCTCGGGTTCGACGGCCTCGCCGGGGACGAACTGCTCGGCGAACGACTCGGTGCTGAACTCGGCGTCGTCGTCGCTGCTGCCGACCGAGAACTCCGTCCGAACGGCGGCGGGGTTGACGACGGTGACGGCCACCTCGCCCTCCAACTGGCCGGCGAGACTCAGCGCGAACCCGCGCGTCCACCACTTCGTCGCGGCGTAGACGGGGTTGAACGGCCGCGGGTACTGGCCCGCGAAACTGCCGACGAACACGCACACCCCGCCGGACTCCCGGAGGTGGGGCAGGGCCGCCCGCGTCGTGAGGAACATCCCGTCGACGTTCGTGTCCATCATCGTCCGGTAGTCCGCGGTGCTCATCGTCTCGACGTCCGACCCACGGGCGAGGCCGGCGTTGTTGACGAGCAGGTCGAGGCCACCGAAGCGCTCGACGGTCGCCTCGACGAGCGCCTCGACGGCGTCCTCCTCGCGCACGTCCGTCGGGACCGTCGCCGTCTCGACGTCGTGGCTCCCCTCGATAGCGTCGGCCAGTTCGTTCAGGCGCTCCTCGCGGCGTGCGGCGAGGACGACGTTCGTCCCCTCGGCAGCCAGCGCCTCCGCGGTGGCCGCTCCGATTCCAGAACTCGCACCCGTGACGATGGCGACCGACCCGCCGATGTCCTGTGACATACGCCAACGCTCGGCGTGGAGGAGCGTCGTTCTTTCGGCGAAGACGAGAGGCAGAGTCTCGGTTCGCGTTACGGCAGTTCCGCCAGCACCTCCTCGGCGTGGCCGTCCGGGGAGACGCCGTCGAACACCGCGACGACTTCGCCGTCGTGGACGACGAACGTGTTGCGGAACGTGCCGTCGAACGTCTTGCCGAACATGTTCTTCTCGCCGTAGGAGTCGTAGGCGCTCGCGACCGCACCGTCGGGGTCCGACAGCAGCGTGAACGGCAGGTCGTACTTCTCGGCGAAGTCGTCGAGGTCCTCGACCGGGTCGTCGGAGATGCCGAAGACGGGCACGTCGCGCTCGGCGAACGCCTCCCAGGAGTCACGGAAGCCACACGCCTCCGTCGTACATCCGGGCGTGTCCGCCCGCGGGTAGAAGTAGACGACCGCGGTCCCCTCCTCGGGGAGCGCGACCCACTCGCCGTGCTGGTCTCGCAGTTCGAACGTCGGGGCGTCGTCGCCGACCGAGAGCATGGCCGGGAGTTCGCCGGGACGGCCAAAGCCCTCCCGGTTCCGGAACCAGGGGCCACCCCGGGTACCGACCGGTCGCGACCGACGACACCCCTCCCGGAGTCCGGTTTTATGTCGGGGCCGCCCGACCCCGTACCATGCGACTGGAAGACAAGACGGCGTTCGTGACGGGGGCGGGACAGGGTATCGGCGAATCGACCGCGCTGCGGTTCGCCGAGGAGGGTGCGCACGTCGTCGCCTCGGACGTGAACACCGAGAGCGTGCAGGAGACCGCCGAGACCATCGAGGCCGCCGGCGGGTCGGCGGAGGCACACGACCTCGACGTCACCGACGCCGACCGGTTCCACGAGTTGGTCGACCAGGTCGCCGAGGAGCGAGGACTCGACGTCGTCGTCAACAACGCCGGCATCGGCCACCCGCCCGAGTGGATCGAGGACACCGACGAGAGCGTCTTCGACTACGTGGTGAACGTGAACGTCAAGGGCGTCTGGAACGGCTGTCACGCCGCGCTCCCCCACCTCAAGGAGCAGGGCTCGGGAGCCATCGTCAACGTCGCTTCCCTCGCTGCTATCTTCGGCCTGCCCCGCCAGGGCGTCTACTCGCTGACGAAGGGCGCAGTGCTCAACTTCACCCGGGCGGTCTCGGCGGAGGCGGGGCCGATGGGCGTCCGCGCGAACGCGGTCTGTCCCGGCTTCGTCACGACCGACCTCGGCGAGCAGTTCTTCGCCTCACGGTCGGACCCCGAGGCGGCCCGCGAGCAGATGGAACAGCGCTACGACCTCCGCCGACTCGGCGAGGCCGAGGAGATAGCGAACGCCATCCTGTTTCTCGCCAGCGACGAGGCGTCGTGGGTGACCGGCCACGGTCTCGTCGTCGACGGCGGGTTCTCGACGTCGTAACCGCGGAACGGACGGCTCCTTCGGTTACCCTGTCCTCTGCTACCAATCGTCAATCAGCTATAGGGTCGAACGGGCGGACCGTTCGGCCATGAGTCACGTCGTCGCCATCGGTGGCGGGGAGATAGCCGACGTCGAGACCGAACCCCTCGACAGGTACGTTCGTGACCTCGTCGACGCGGAGACACCGACGGCGCTGTTCGTCCCGACGGCGAGCGGCGACGCCGCGGGCTACTGTGACACCTTCGATTCGTACTACGGCGACCGCCTGGGCTGTCGGACCCGGCACCTGACGCTCCACGACGACCCCGGCCCGGAGGCGGTCGAAGCCGACCTCGACTGGGCGGACCTCGTCTACGTCGGCGGCGGGAACTCCTCGCTCCTTCTCGACACCTGGCGCGCGTTCGAGTTCGGTCGGACGCTCCGGGCGGCGTACCGGGACGGTCCTCGCCGGACTCAGCGCCGGCGCGATGTGCTGGTTCGCCAGCGGCGTGACCGACGCGGTCGGAACCGACGGGGCCGACGACGGACCGCTCGCCACCGTCGACTGTCTGGGGTGGGTCGAGGACCTCGCGTGTCTGCCACACGCGACGCCCGAGCGGCGACGCGCGTTCCGTGACGTCCTGGCGAGACGGGGCCAGGCTGGGGTCGCACTCGAAGACGGCTGTGCGCTCGAACTCACCGACGGCGAGTACCGCGTCCGCTCGGTGAGCGGGACGGAGCGAGCACACGGATACAGCTACGAGGACGGCGAACTCCGCGTCACCGAACTGGACGAGGACGGGCAGTTCCGAGACGTCGCGACGCTCCGTTGAGTCGGTTCGACTGAGGAGGTCGCCGCTCACCCGGGGGTGACGACGGTTCCGTTCCGGGCGGTCGACACCCACTCGGGGCGCTCGACGGTCGTCTCGCCGACGTCCGTGAACCGGGTTCGGCTGGTCGCCTCGACACGGACGTCCGGGTCGGTCGCGAGGTGGCCGACGTAGTCGATGCGGTAGCCCCGGACGCGACCCTCGTCGGTCATCCGTACGGTCACGGTCTGTTCGGTCACGGAGACGGGGACGTCCACGAACGTCGCGTTCGCGCTGGCCGGCGGCCGCACGTCGATGCGGAGGGTGACGGTACCCTCGCTGGCCGACACCGTCGCCGACGTCGCTCGCTCGGGCCGGTAGTACGACTCCATCGCTCCGGGAATCCGCTCGGGGCGACCCGCGAACGGCGGCACGAGGTACGTCGTCTCGTTCGGCCCGACGGCGCGGACGAGGGTCGCCGTCCCGTTGTACCACCGTTCGGTCCGCGTGACGGGGTGGTCGACGGGCCGCGTGTACAGTCCGCCCCCGGACGCCCGTGCCGTGCTCCGACTGTGGTTCGCCGAGACGCGCGTCACGCCGCTGCCGTCGACGAGTTCGGTTCCGTTGGCGGCGACGACGGTGGTGTTGCCGCGGAGCGTGAAACTGGTGTTCGCGAGCGCGTCGGCGTTCACCGCGGCGAGCGCAGTGGCGTTCGTGATACCCGACGCCGAGAGACCGGGGAGGTCGTCGGCCGGCCCGTCGGTCGGGACGGCCGCGGGTGTCGGGTTGGCGGCGTCGGTCGCCGGGTCCGAGCCGGTGAACCCGCCACAGCCGGCGAGACAGACGAGTGCAGCGAGGACGAGCGGGAGGGCACGTCGCATACGGCGTCGTTCTCCTCGACACGTGAGTACGTTGTGGTGACAGGTCACGCCGCGATGGCGTCCTCGAACTCCTCGCCGAAGACGAGGAAGAAGACGACGCCGAGAACGCCGACGGCGCTCGCGACCGTGAACGCCAGTTCCGGGGACCCAGCGTACAGCAGACCGCCGATGGCCGCACTCGGGACGACGACGAGGTTGCGCACGAGGTAGTACGACCCCGTGACGCGGCCGCCGGCGTCGGCCTCGGCGGGGCCGGCGATGAGCGCCTTGTGGGCGGGCAGGCCCGCGAACCGCAACCCCGAGAACGCGAACAGGAGCGTGACGACGACCGGGTCGGGCGGCGCGAAGACGAGCATGACGGGGAACACCGCGTAGACGGCGAACCCGAGCGCGACGACGGGTTTCAGCCCGACGCGCCGGGAGAGCGCCGCGACGGGAGCCATCGTCAGCAGGGCGACGGCCATCTCGACGGCGAGGAGGACGCCGAAGAACGCCGCCGGACCGAGGCGGCCGACGACGGGGAGCGTCACCCCCACTTCGAGGAACTCGACGACGACGATAACGAAGAACGTGTACACCATCCCGTTGGCGAACCGGACCAGAGTGTCGCCGACGAGCAGCGGCGGGAGTTCCGACGGGAGCGAGCGCAGGTCGTCGCGCACGCCGCTCACGCCCGCGAACGACTTTCCGAGCGTGTCCTCGCCGGCGTCGTAGAGGCGGTGCTGGGCGACGGTGCCGACGAACGCCACCGCGGCGGCGACGGCCAGGACGAACCGGAAGCCGTCCTCGAAGCTGTACGCCGCGAGCACGGCGGCCGCGACGAGCGGCCCGAGCAGGAACGCGAGGCGACGGACCGTCTCCGTCGAAGCGAACCCCGTCGCCAGTCGCTCGGGCGTGGTCGCTTGCTTGACGACGGCGAACGTCGCGCCGAGGCCGAACGACTTCCAGCACTGGGCGAGCAGCAGGCCGAGGAAGACGCCGACCGGAACCGTCATCTCGGGCAGCGAGACGGGGCCGAGGGCGACGGGGCCGGTCGTGACGACGCCGAACCAGTCGGCGAACAGCCAGACGAGAAAGCCCAGCGAGGAGAGCAGGCCGAACAGCGTCAGCGCCCGCCGCGAGCCGATGCGGTCGGAGACGACGCCGCCGGGGTAGGGGTACGCGAAGCTGATGACGTTGCCGAGCGTGCCGAACAGGCCGATGACGACGGCCCCGCCGCCGAGCACCCGGAGGTACTCCGGGACGTACCGACTCGTCATCTGGAAGGCGAGGCTGAACGCGAACATCGCCGCCGAGAGGACGAGCACGTCGCGCTCGAAGGAGAGGACCTGCCGGAGCACGCCTCGGACGCTCGATTCGGCCTCCGACTCCGACCCGGTAGCCATACTCCGCGTGAGACCGCCCGCGTCAAGAAGGCGTCTATGAAACCTCCCGAGGGCTCCGGAGTAGCGCCGCGGGCAGCAGGTCAGAGTGTGCGGTGCGTTACTGTGTTCGCCGGACCGCAGTGAGTGCGGTCACGGCGAGCAGTGCGAGCAGCGCCGCCACCGACGTGAAGCCGGGACCGGTCCCCGAGGACTCGGTCGTCGTCTCGCTCGCCGTCTCGCTGGCGGTCGGTTCGGGGGCGGCCGTCCCCGTCATCGTCGACTGCTGGGTCTGCTGGGCGCGTGCGACGCCCTCGACGACGATGGGGTCGGAGGTGACGCCGTCCTTGAGGGCGGTGACGTCGTGTTCGCCGTCGCTGTCGATGGGGATGCGGACGCGACCCTGCGCGTCGGTGGTGCCGACGGCCTCGCCGTCGACCTGGAGGGTCGCGTTGGCGACGGTCTCGTCGTACTCGTCGGTCACCTGGACCTCGACGGTCTGGTTGACGACGACCTGCGTGTTGGCGGGGTCGACGGTGAGCGTCGGCGTGCGCTGGATGCCGAGCACCGTCGTCTCGTCGGACTCGCCGATGGTGACGGTCTGAGTCGTCGTCTGGTAGCCGGGCTTCGAGACCCGGACCTCGAACTGGGCGTTGACCGGCACCTCGATGGCCCGCGTGCCGTCGTCGGAGGTGTTGAACTGGCCGAGCGAGCCGACCTTCACGGTGGCTCCGGAGAGCACCGGTGGCTCCTCGAAGTGGTCGTCGACGACGCCGAAGCGGGCGGTGACACGCCCCTCCTCGACGGCGACCGTCTGGATGGCGAACGACTGCTGGAGGGTCAGCGAGCGTTCGGTCGCGTAGTAGCCGGGTTTGACGACCTCGACGGTGTACTCGCCGCGCTCGATGTCCTGGGCGCGGAACCCGCCGTTGTCGTTTGTCGTCCCCTCGGCGACGGTGTCGCCGTCGCGGCTGAGGGTGACCGTCGCACCCGAGAGCGCGCCGCCCTGTTCGGCCTCGACGCGGACCGTCGCCGAACCCTTCTTCGCCACCTCGACCGTCACGTCACCGCCGTCGGCGGAGCTGACGACCTTCGGCACGTTCCGGACGTACTCGTCGTCCTCGACGTCGAGAGAAACGTCTGCACCCTGGGGCACGTCGACGAGTGCCTGGCCGTTCGAGCGGGTCGTCTCGGTCGCTTCGCCGCCGTCCCAGCTCGCGGTCAGGGTGGCACCACCCACGCTGTCACCGCTCTGGTCGACGACCGTCACCGTCAGCGTGACCTGCTGTTGGGGCGCGGCCATCGCCGTCGGGGCGACGACGGAGAGGACCACCAACAGGGCCACGAACGGGACGTACTTCGTTCGCATACAGTTCGCTGAGGAGGTTGGTTACTAATCAGTATCGTCTCACATTATTCCCCCCTCGCCCTGGGCGGTCACCGCGTGTCCGGCCGGCGTCGTCGTGAACGGGAGGCAGACGACCGCGAGTCGCGTTCTGGCGGCGCTCAGCGCAGGTCGTCCATCGCCGCGACCGTCGCGCGGTACTCCTCGTCGCTGGCGGTGAGGGTGGGACCGGCGACGGTGCGTGCGAGCGTCGCCCCCGCGACGCCGTAGTCGAGCGCTTCGGCGACGCTCCCGCCGTCGAGCGACCGCGAGAGGAACGCCCCCGCGAAGGCGTCGTGCGACCCGCTGGGGTCGGTGACGGGCGTCTCGACGGCACGCCGCTCGTGGACCGTCGACGCCTCCCAGACGATGGCCCCCAACTCCCCGCGGGTGATGGCGACCCGCTCGACGTCGTACCGCGAGGCCAGCGTGTGGGCCATCTCGCGGGGCGTCTGGTCGGGACGGTCGACCAGTCGCGCGGCGTCGGCCTCACGGGCGACCAGCACGTCGACGTCGGGCAACACGCGGTCTGCGGCCTCGCGAGCCATCGTCTCGGTCCAGCGGCCGCGGTCGGTCAGCGAGAACGCCGTCCGCACGTCGTTGTTCGCGGCCGTCTTCATCAGCGTCGCGCAGGTCCGCGCGAGGTCACCGGAGAGCGCCATCGTCGCCGCCGAGGTGTAGAACGCGGCGGCCCCGGCCAGTCGACGGACGGCGAGTTCCTCCGCCGAGACGTTCGTGACCGCGGCGTCGGCCGCGTCGTCGACGGCGCTGTCCGCACGGGGGCCGCTCCCGCGCTCGAAGAAGCGGACGCCCTGTCGGCCTTCGACGGCCCACGTCACGTCCACGTCGACGCCGTGCCCTCGGAGCGCACCCGCGATGCGCCGGCCGAGCGCGTTCTCGGGGAGCTTCGACAGCCACACCGCGTCGGTGCCGAGCGCCGCCGCCGCGACGGCCGCGTTGCTCTCGACGCCGTCGACGCGGACCCGCAGGCGGTCGGCGTTCGCCAGTCGGTCGCCCGTCGGCGGGGCGAGCCACAACGACGCCTCGCCGAACGTGACGAGCGTCACGGTCGGCCCCCCGGGGTGCGGACGGCCGAACTATCCGATTCTCGAACGGTCATGCTACCGGCAAAGGAGTGGGGGGAGAAAGTCGTTCCGCAGCGAGCGACGACGAACGACCCACCGACTGCCGCGTCGAACGGAGTCGCGACGAGCGACCGGGGCGGCGCTACAGGTCGTCTCGCCGGCCCCCGTGACCGGGGTAGTCGCGCTCGAACCGGTCCTCGATGTCGCCGCGGTCGAACGCGACGATAGTGGGCCGCCCGTGGGGGCAGGCGTAGGGGTTCTCGCAGTCGTCGAGCGCCGACAGCAGGTCGACGACGGTGCCCTCTCGGAGCGACGTGTTGCCTTTGATAGAGGGGTAGCAGGCGAGGTCCGCGAGCAGTTCGTCGGCCGCCTCGCTCACCGTCGCCGCGCCGTCGCCCGCGACGAACGCCGTCAGCAGGTCCCGAACCAGGTCCTCGTGGCCGGTCAACAGCGCGGGCACCGACTCCACGCGGACCGTCCGGTCGTCGGCCAGCGTGGCGTCGAACCCCAACTCCGCGAGCGCCTCGCGGTACGAGTCGAACAGCGTCGCCTCCCGCGCGGTGAGTTCGAGGTCGACCGGTTCGGCGAGCGTCTGGGCCGTCACGCCCGCAGCGAACTGTTCGCGCAGGCGCTCGTAGTTGATGCGCTCGTCGGCGGCGTGCTGGTCGACCAGCAGGAGGCCGTCGTCCGCCTCCGCGACCAGATACGTCTCGTCGTACTGGCCGAGCACCCGCAACGTCGGCAACCGCTCGTACTCGGCCTCGGGCGGGCGCTCCGAGAGACGGGTCTGTTCGACCGGCCCGCGGAACTTCCGGTCCGCCGTCGAAGGAGCCTCGGTCGACCGGTCTCCACCGGAAACGAAGGGGGTTCGTGACGGAGTGTCATCCCCACCCGTCGTCGAGGGTCCGTCCTCGCGCTCGGTCACCCCACTGTCGTCCGGTGCAGTGGCCCGGCTAGTCCCCTCGTCGGTCGTCCCGTTCGACTCGCCGGCCGAGGCGCTCGTTCGGGACGCGGCCGGACGACGCCGACCGGGACGTGACCGCGTCGTCGGCGTCTCGGGGACGTCGCGCGGATCGGCCCCCGTCCGGGGCCGGCGCGCTCGGGACGGGCAGGAGGTGGCACCGTCGCCCGTCGCGGCGTCGCTGGACGAGCGGTCGTCGGCCGAGCGGTCGCCTGCTCGTTGGTCGTCGCCAGCCCCGACACCCGTACGCTCGCTCTCGGTCTCGGGAGTCGCCGACGACTCGTCCCTCGCTTCGGTGGTCCGTTCGGGACTGATCTCGGTCTGCTCGGGGGCCGACCGACCTCGTGGGGCGCGCGAGCGAATCAGGCCGGCGTCGAGCAGCGCGCGTTCGACGCTCGTCTCGACCTGCTCGCGGACGCCCGCCTCGTCGGCGAACCGAACCTCCAGTTTCCTGGGGTGGACGTTGACGTCGGTCTCGGCGGGGTCGATGTCGAGGAAGACGACCGCGAACGGGTAGCGGTCGGGCGCGAGTTGCCCGCCGTAGGCGTCGACGACCGCCTCTCGGACCGCCCGCGCGGTGACCCACCGCCCGTTGACGAACGTCGCGACGTACTCCGAACTCGCTCTGGTCGTCTCGGGGTGGCTGACGAGCCCCGACACGCCCGACAGCGGGCCGTCGGGCGCGTTCGCCTCGATGGGCACCATCGCGCTCGCCACCTCGCGACCGTACACCGCCATCACCGCCGAGCGGAGGTCGCCCCGGCCCGTCGTCGCGAACCGCTCGCGGCCGTCGGTCTCGAACGTCACGGCGACGTCGGGGTTCGCCAGCGCGTAGCCCGTCACGACCCGCTGGACGTTGTCGACCTCCGTGGTCGGCTGTTTCAGGTACTTCCGGCGCGCGGGGACGTTGTAGAACAGGTCGTCGACGGCGACGGTGGTGCCCGTCGGACAGCCTGCGGGACCCACGTGAGCCGTCTCGCCACCCTCGACGCGGACCTCGGTGCCGCGCCCGCCCGAACGGGGTCTGGTCGTGACGGTCAGCCGCGACACCGCGCCGATGGCGTACAGCGCCTCCCCGCGGAAGCCGAGCGTGCTGACGCCCGCTTCGAGGTCCTCGATGTCGCGAATCTTCGAGGTGGTGTGTTTCTCGACGGCGCGACGGGCCGCGGCCTCGGCCATCCCGTGGCCGTCGTCCTCGACACGGATGCCGTCGATACCGCCGTTCTCGACGCTCACTCGCACGCGCGAAGCGTCGGCGTCGATGGCGTTCTCGACGAGTTCCTTCACGACCGAGGCGGGCCGTTCGACCACCTCGCCGGCCGCGATGCGCTCGATGGTCGTCGCGTCGAGTTCGCGAATCTCGGGGCTCGCCGCCGCCTCGTCGCCCACGTCGCTCCCGTCGCTCTCGTCGCTCATCGGTCGGTCTCCAGCGCCCGCTCGACGGCGACGCCGAGTCGCTCCCCGCGGACCCGCTCGACGGCTTCGGACGGGGCGAACCAGCGGTAGTCGTCGTGTTCCTCGTTGAGCGTCACCGCCCGGTCGTCGCTCTCACAGCGGTACACCACGGTGAACATCGGGTCGCCGTCGTCGTTGACCCAGAGGTCCGTCCCGGTCAACACCGGCCGACCGACCGCCACGTCGAGGCCCGTCTCCTCGCGCATCTCGCGTTCGAGCGCCGCCTCGGCGGCCTCCCCCTCGTTGATGCGTCCGCCGGGGACGACCCACGTCCCGCGCGGGTGCTGGACGAGCAACACGTCGCCGCGCGGACCGACCGTCACCGCCTTCTGGGTGACGTTGCACAGGAAGTGCGTCTCCTCGGTCACGTCCGCCCCCTCCGGCGGTCGCCCGGCGTCGGGGCGACCGCTCGCGTTCGGTTCCGTGAAATCATTGGCCTCATCTCAGTCCGTGGCCGTATCAATCCGGCGTTGCTCGACGTTCGAGAACCGAACGCCGACCGCGCTCACATCAACTGCGTCGAGTCCGCCACCTCGTACTTGTACAGTTCGACCTCGCCGCCGGCGAAGCCGGGCACCTTCCCCTGGAACGCCTCGAAGTGGTCGCTCGTCATGTGGGCCTCGACGCCCGCCTCGTCCTCGTACTGCTCGATGATGCGGACGGTGTGCTCGTCGTCGACGTCGGTCGTGACGCGGTAGTCGACGACGCCCTCCTCGGCGCGCGAGCGCTCGCCGAGTTCGGTCAGCGCCTCGATGGCCTCCTCGCGGCTGTCGGGGTCGACGGGGATGATGGCGTACTGGAGTATCATCGCCACACACTGCTCCCCGCGAGGACAAAAGTCCGACCCCGTGGCGAGCGGGGCGTACTCGGTCGAGTTCGCTCAGACGCGCTCGACGAGCGTCGCGATACCCTGGCCGAAGCCGATGCACATCGTCGAGACGCCGTACTTGCCGCCGCACTCTTCGAGCTGGTACGGCAGTTTGCCGAGCAGCGCCGCGCCGGTCGCACCGAGCGGGTGGCCGTGGGCGATGGCTCCACCCCAGACGTTCGTCCGGCCCCAGTCCGCGCCGGTCTCTTCGAGCCACGCCGCGACGACGGAGGCGAACGCCTCGTTGACCTCGAAGCGGTCGACGTCGTCGACCGTCATGTCGTTCTGGTCGAGCAGTTCGTTGGTGGCCGGGATGGGTCCGCGGAGCATGGTCAACGGGTCGACGCCGACGACGTGCGTGTCGACGATGCGCGCGATGGGGTCCCAGCCGTGTTCCTCACAGGCCTCGCCGGAGGCGACGAGCGTCGCGGCCGACCCGTCGACGATGCCCGAGGCGTTGCCGGCGTGGATGACGCCCTCGCCCTCCTGGCGGAACGCGAGCGGGATGCCCCCGAGCGTCTCCAGGTCGGTCCCGGGGCGCGGGTGTTCGTCCTCCTCCAGCACGACGTGCTCGCCGTCGAGTTCGACCTCGCTCTGGACGACCTGCGGGTCGTACTTCCCCGCCTCGGCGGCCTCGTGCCAGCGCCGCTGGGAGTCGACCGCTATCTCGTCGAGGTCCTGGCGGCTGAACCCGCCGTTCTCGGCGATGCGTTCCGCACCCTCGCCCTGCGTCGTCAGCTCCGAGAAGTGCTCGAAGTAGGTGTCGGTGATGCTGCTGCCCGCAGAGCCCATCGGAACGCGGGTCATGTGCTCGACGCCACCGCCGACGAGGACGTCGTGGAAACCCGCTCGAATCTGGGCCGCCGCGAAGTTGACCGCCTGCTGGCCCGAGCCACACATCCGGTCGAGTTGGACGCCGGGGACGTCGTCGCCCCACCCGGCGACCATCGGCGCGAGACGGGCGATGTTGTTCGCCTGTTCGTCGGTCGGGGTGACACAGCCGTAGATGACGTCCTCGATGTCGTCGGGCCCGGAGAAGCCGTTGCGTTCTTCGAGCGCGAGCAGCGGTTTCGCCGCGAGGTCCTGCGGGTGCGTGTCGCGGAACGAGCCGTCACGCTTCCCGAACGGGGTCCGAACCGCGTCGACGATGTACGCGTCGGTCATGACAGATGATACCGATGGACGGGTATGAGTGTTCGGTTCGGACGGTGTGGCAGGGGTGTCGCCCAGCGGTCGTGACGCCGTGAGCACCCGGTCAGGAGTCGTCCAGTCGTCGCTGCCACTCCTGGACGGTCGAGACGAGGTCGATGGGCGAGGTGGCGGTGAGGTCGGTGTCCCGGAGCTCCGCCAGCACGGCCTCGGTGTCGGCGTCGAGTGCCGTGGCCGGCGGGTCGTCGGTCGCCGTCCCCCCGTCGGCGCTGGCCGGCCCCTCGAACGACCCGGAGCCGAGGTCGAAGACGGCCTGTACCGGCTCGCCACCACCCGATTCCGACCCTTTCGCCTCGATGGCCTTCTCCTCGCGCAGGCGGTCGAGCACGTCACCCGCGCGCTGGACGACGGGCTCCGGGACGCCAGCGAGGTCCGCGACGTGGACGCCGTACGAGCGGTTCGTCGCTCCCTCCTCGACGGTGCGGAGGAAGGTGACGTCTCCGTCGGACTCGTCGACCGAGACGTGGACGTTGGCGACCCGTGGGAGGTGTTCGGCGAGGCCCGTCAACTCGTGGTAGTGGGTCGCGAACAGCGTCTTCGCGCCGACGGTGTTGTGGAGGTACTCGGTGGCGGCCCAGGCGATGGAGATGCCGTCGTACGTCGCCGTCCCGCGCCCGACTTCGTCCAGAATCACCAGCGAGTCCTCGGTGGCGCTGTGGAGGATGTTCGACAGCTCCTGCATCTCGACCATGAACGTCGACCGGCCCTGCGCGAGTTCGTCGAGCGCGCCGACGCGGGTGTAGATGCCGTCGACCATCCCGACCGTCGCCGCACGCGCGGGGACGAAACTCCCCACCTGCGCGAGCAGCGTCACGAGCGCTGCCTGGCGCATGTACGTGGACTTCCCGCTCATGTTCGGGCCGGTGACGATGAGGAACTGTCGTTCGGCGTCGAGGTGCAGGTCGTTGGGGACGAAGTTGACGTCCGTCTCGACGACCGGGTGTCGTCCGGCTTCGACGTGGAGCGGCCCCGACTCGACGAGTTCGGGCCGCGTCCAGTCGTGCTTGACGGCGTGGGTGGCGAGGCTCGCCAGCGTGTCGAGTTCCGCGAGCGCCCGGCCCACGTCCTGGAGCAGTTCGGCCCGAGCGGCGACCGTCTCGCGCAACTCGCCGAACAGTTCGTACTCCAACTCGCCGCGGCGTTCTTCGAGGCGGAGGACCTCGCGTTCGCGTTCGCGGAGTTCGTCGGTGACGTATCGCTGGGCGTTCTTCAGCGTCTTGATGCCCTCGTAGCGGTCGGGGGCGGCGTCGGCCTCGGACTTCGCGACCTGGATGTAGTAGCCGTCGGTCTTGTTGCGGTCCACCGAGAGCCGCGAGATGCCCGTCTCGCGCTGTTCGCGTTCGGCGAGCGTCTCGAACCACTCGGCACAGTCCTCGTGGCGCGCGATGAGGTCCGCGAGTTCCTCGTCGAAGGCCGGGCGCAGGAGTCCGCCCTGTGTGACGGTGTTCGGCGGGTCCTCGGCGAGCGCCTCGTCGAGCGTCGTCCGGAGGTCGGTGACCGCCTCGCGGTCGAGGTGGGCGAGCACGTCGGCGACGGGCGACTCCGAGAGTCGCGGCGTCCCCTCCAGCAGGTCCGCGAGCGGGTCGAGCAGCGCCAGCGTCTCCTCGACGCGGAGCAGGTCGTCCGCGTCGGCGCTGCCCGACACGGTCTTGCTGGCGAGTCGTTCGAGGTCGTAGGCGTCGGCGAGCGTCTCACGAAGCTCCTCGCGAGCGAGCGCGGCCTCACAGAACGCGCCGACACACGCCTGGCGGCGCTCCAGTTCCCCCCGGGCGCGGCGGGGCCGACCGAGCCACTGTTTGAGCAGACGGCGTCCGGCGCTCGTCTCGGTGTGGTCGACTGTCGCGAACAGCGAGCGCCCCGCCCCGGTCATCGTCTCGGTGAGTTCGAGGTTGCGCTGGGTCGTCGCGTCGACGGCGACGTGGTCGTCGGGCGTGTACGTCCCGAGGCGCGTCACCGACGCCAGCGCGCCCGTACCCGTCTCGGCGAGGTAGTCGAGCGCGCCACCCGCCGCCTGTACCGCGAGCGTCGAGTCGAGGTCGAGGGCGTCCTCGACGTCGCCGAACTGCTCGCGCAGCGTGTGGCGGGCGCGCCCCGGCGCGAACGCGTCGGTCGCGTGCAGCGTCAGCGTCGCGTCGGTGCGCTCGCGAATCGTCGCGAGCAGGTCGTCGTCGGTCCGCACCGCCGGTCCCGGCGCGATCTCGGTCGGCGCGAAGCGGTACAACTCGGTGAGCACCGCCGGCGCGTCGCCGACCGCCGTGACGTGAAAGCGCCCCGTGGTCACGTCGACGAACGCGAGGCCGTAGCCGTCGACGCTCCCCGCCGTCTCGCTCCCCTCGCCCGCGACGACGCTGGCGAGATAGCGGGCGTCGGCGTCGCTCGTTTCGAGGAGCGTGCCGGGCGTGACGACCCGCTCGATGCGCCGTGCGTGACCGTCGTCGGTCTCGTACTGGTCGGCGACCGCCACTCGATAGCCGCGTTCGACCAGCGCGCTCAGGTACGGTGTCAGGTCCGCGAGCGGGACGCCCGCCATCTTGTACGCGTCGCCGCCCGAGGAGCGTTCGGAGACCTTGAGGTCCAGTTCGCGCCCGACCAACTCGGCGTCCTCGTGGAAGAACTCGTAGAAGTCGCCCATCTGCATCGCCAGCACGTCCGCGTCGCTCTCGGCTTTGAGCGCGAGGTACTGCCCGACGATACCCTCCGCAGTCATGGTTCGGGAGTGTCGCGGCGGCGGTGAAAACGGTGTGGGTTCGTCGGTGGAGTGGGGTGCAGTCGCGACCGCTTCGCTCAGGCCGACAGCGTCTCGTCGGTGTGGGTCTCGAGGAACTCGACCACCGACTCCGCGCCCTGGAACCCGTCGGCCATCCGCGCGACCTCCTCGCCGTCCTCGACCAGCACGAGCGTCGGCACCGACCGCACGTCCCAGTCCTCGACCAACCGGATGTCGTCGCCGGGGTTGACCATCGCGACGGTGACGTCGGTGGCGCGCTGGACGGTCCCGAGGACGGGTTCCATCGCCTGGCACATCGAACAGCCGGCGGTGTAGAACTCGACGAGCACGCGGTCGTGACCGGCGAGCACGTCGTCGAGGTCGTCGCCGTCGGCGGGTCGGAGTGGCTTGGCGGTGAGAGTCACACTGGTCGAGAGGAACTGGAGGGGTTTCAACCGACCGGGCGTGTGCGCGCCGCGAGCAGTGACGCGGCGCGTCGGCCCGACCTCGTGACACTTACCACGAGGGCCGATGAGAGAGCGCCATGGACGGCGACGCGGCCACCGACGACGCCACCGACATCGACCCCGCGACGGCGCTCGACGACGTCGACGTGGCGCTCGCCCACTGGGGGATGGCCGCTCGCGGCGGGGCCGAGACCGTCGTCGCCGCGATGGCCGACGCCCTCGACCTCGACCGGGTGTTCACCGTCGGCGAACCCGCCCCCGAGGTCCGGACGACGTACCCCGACGTCGAGTTCTACGACGTGCTCGCCGACGCCGCGTTCGAACCCGCCCGCCGCCTCCAGGCGCGCGCCGACCGTGTCTTCGAGTACGCGCTGTGGGAGGACGTCGACTGGACCGACTACGGCAGCCCCGACGTCCTGCTCACCTCCGGGGCGACGACGCGGGCGGTCATCACGCCCGACGAGACCCTCCACGTCAACTACTGCCACACGACGCCGCGCTGGCTCTACGACCGCTACCACGCCCGTATCGAGGAGTTACGCTGGCCGACGGAACTGGCTGCCCGCGTGGCGCTGCGCTACCTCCGGACCCGCGACGCCGCCGTCGACGACCGTGTCGACGACTACCTCGTCAACAGCCCCGTCATCGCCCGTCGGCTCTGGAAGTTCTACGACCGCGAGTCGACGGTGCTCTACCCGCCGGTCGACGTCGGCGCGTTCGAACCACGCGACTCGACCGAGGGCGACTTCTACCTCCACGCGGGCCGACTCGACCGCGAGAAAGGCGTCCGCGCGGTCGTCGAGGCGTTCGCCGACGGCGACCGCTCGCTCGTTCTCATCGGTCCGGAGGGCGACGACACCGAGCGCGTGCTGGCGGCCGTCGAACGCCACCCGAACGTCGAGTACCGCGGGTTCGTCTCGCTCGACGAGAAACGCGACCTGTACGAACGCGCTCGGGCCGTGGTGTTCAACGGCGTCGCCGAGGACTTCGGCATCGTCCCCGTCGAGGCCGTCGCCGCCGGCACCGCCTGTCTCGCCCGCGAGGAGGGGTTCCCGGCGCTGTTCGTCGACGACCGAACGGGACTGTTCCACGACGGGTCGGTCGCGGGCATCCGCGACGCGCTCGACCGGTTCGAGGCCGACCCGTTCGCCGCCGAGTACGAGCGTGCCGAGCGGTTCGCACGCGAGCGCTTCGCCGACGAGCTGCGCGTCCACCTCGCCGAGCGCTACCGGGCGTTCGAACGTCGGTTCCGAGTCTGAAGCGGTGGCTTCGGCGAGGAGCAGGGTCGTGATGGCGAGTGCGAACCGACCGCGTCAGCGGTAGCCGAGCGCCTGGAGGCGGCTCTCGACTTCTTCGGAGGCGGCCTCCTCGACCGCCGTGACGCCGTCGTCGGTCACCTCGCGGCGGTCGCCGTCGAGCACGGCCCACGGCACGTCGACCAGCCCCGCCGACCGGAGCCCGCGAGGGTGGCCGTACCCACGGACCGGCAGGGGCCACATCCGCTCGCCCATGAGGTTGCCGTGGTCGCTCGTGAGCACGGTCGTGCCGCCGACGTCGGCCGCGAGGTCGAACGCCTCGTCGAGGACGTACCGGAGGTTGTCGGCGTACGCCGACAGCACCTGCTCGTGGTCGACTAACCCCATGTCGAGTGCCTGCCACGGGTCGTGAGGCCGCTCGTTCGCGTACGCGCCGTCGAGAATCTCGTCGGGCGACCAGCTCGCGTACCGGAGGTCGGGGTGGCCGACGAACGGGTAGTGTGGCTGCATGAAGTGAACGACCAGCCGTTTGTCGGGGTGGCGTTCGTGGGCGTCGCGGGCGGCCGCCGCCACGTCCTCGGCGAGGACGGTCGCCTCCTCCTCGTCGAACCCCTCGCGCCAGACCTCGACGAGTTCGTGGAACGAGTCGCCCGCGACGGTCGAGGTGTAGGGGTTCGCCGAGACGTAGACGGTGTCGCCGAACTCGCGACCCGCGAACTGCGTCTCGGTCCACTCGGCGGTCATGCTCGCGGGGCTGCGTTCGGTGCGGTAGGCGTCGAACCGGTCGAGGTCGGTGACGGTGGCGAACAGGTCCGCCCGGCAGGCGTCGAGGACGAACAGCGAGTCCCAGTCCTCGTCCATCACCCGGACGCCCCGGTCGCCGTACAGTCGGCGGTGGGTCGGGACGGCGACGCGCTGGACGAGGCGCTGTTTCCACCAGAGCCGGTCGGCGGCGTGTTCCCGGAGTTCGTCGACGACGTAGCGAAGGGTGTCGAACGGAGCCACGACTACCGACACACTCCACCGGAGCGCGGCATAAACGTTGATACGTCGGCCGGGGCAGGTTCAGACAGTGACGCCCGACGTCGACCTGCCGGCATCGCTGCGCGGGGACGGGACGCTCGTCTCGGTCGTCGTGCCGACGTACGAGGACGCCCGGTTCCTCCCCGCAGCCCTGGAGAGCATCGCCGCCCAGACCCACGGCAACGTCGAGATCGTCGTCGTCGACAGCTCCGGCGTCGACTGGCTGCGCGACCTCGCCGCCGACGTCGAGGGCCTGACGTACGTCTACCAGGAGCCGAGCGGCCTGTCGGCGGCACGGAACGCCGGCATCGACGCCGCGAGCGGCGACGTCGTCGGGTTCCTCGACGCGGACGACCGCTGGGTTCCCGAGAAACTGGAGAAACAACTCGCGGCACTGGACGCCGGCGCGGACGTCGTCTACGGCGACGTCTACCTCCTCGAGGACGGTACGACACGCTACCAGTCGTCGCTCCCCGTCTCCGACCCCGAGCGCCACCACCTCGACTTCCTGTTCGAGGGCGGCGTGCCGATGCCGACCGTCGTCGCGCGCCGCGCGTGTTTCGACGACGAACGGTTCGACGAGTCGCTCCCCGCCGTCGAGGACCGCCACATGTGGGCGCGACTGTTCGCCCGCTATCGACCCGCGCGCATCGCCGAACCGCTGGCGTACTACGCCGTCCGCGAGGCGTCGATGAGTTCGGACGCCGACGTGATGTACGACGCCGAGCTGACGGTGCTCGCCGACCTCGCCGAACGGTACCCCGAGGTGGCCGAGGCGTACCCCGCCCTCGAACGGAAGGCCGCGTACAAACACGGCAAACGACTGCTTCGGGGCGGCGACGGGCGAGCCGCCCGCGAACCGCTCCGCCGCGCCGTCGCGGAGGGGATGACCGACCCGCGTGCGCTGGCCGCGCTCGCCGTCGCGTACGCCCCCGCTGGACACGCACGGCTGCTCGGACTGCTCGAACGGGCGCAGGAACGACTGCGGTGAGGAGCGCCGGTGACGCGACGGCGCGCCGCCGGACTCAGAGGTAGCCCAGGTCGTGGAGGCGTTCGTCGATGTCGAGACGTTCGGAGTCGACGGCGTCGAGACGGGGGAACTGTCGGCGCATCGCCCGTCGCCGGTCGGCGGCCGCCTCCCCGAGCGGTCGCCGTTCGTCGCGGTCGCGGTCGAGGTCGTAGAGGTCCGGCGACCAGTCCCGAGCGGGGTACTCGACGTACTTCTCCTCGCAGGTTCGGACCGCACGCTGCCAGTTCTCGTGCCCCCGGAGCGCCGCCCCGCAGGCCCGGATGTACGCCGTCCGGTCGTCGAACCCACCCAGCAGCGACGCGCCGTCGACGGTCGACTCGTCGAGGGGGACGCCGAGCAGGTCACAGAGCGTCGGCGCGACGTCCACCTGGCGACAGACCCCCGACTCGGTACCCGCGTCGACGCCCGGTCCCGACAGCACGAACGGGACGTTCGCGGTGGTGTCGTAGACGGTCTCGCCGTGGCCCGCTTCGAGGAAGTGGTCGGGGACGCCCGCCGGGACGAGGCGGTCGACGACGCGGTTGACCGCCCGTTCGACGCGGCGGGTGTCGACCCCGCGCTCGTAGCGGAGTTTGTCCCGGAGGGTCTTCGCGGCCTCGTGGGCCGGGTGGCCACGCCAGGTGACGCTCTCGCCGTGGTCGCCGTGGAGGGCGACGACCGTGTCGTCGGGGAGGCGCTCGACGAGAGCTTCGAGGCGGGCGTCGAGCGCCGACAGCGCACGTTCGTACGGCCAGCGACCGTACCGGCGCTCGTCGTACCCCTCGGGGACCGAGATGGGTTCGTGGAGCTCCCAGAGGTGGAGGTAACAGAAGAACGGGTCGTCGAGTTCGTCGAGACGCTCGCCGGCGGTGCGCTCCCACGGGCCGAACAGGGACGCCTCCTTCTCGCGGTAGTGGTACGCGTCGAACCCGCGGTCGAGGTCGGTCTCCTCGACCAGCGGGCCGGTCACCATCGCACAGGTGTCGTAGCCCGCCGCGGAGAGGCGCTCGGCGAGCGTCGTCGTCTCGGCGTTCAGTCGCGCCTCGCGCAGCGACGTGACGCCGTTGTGTTCGGAGTACTGGCCCGTCATCAGCCCCGCGACGCATGGCGTCGTCGTCGTCGCGGTGGCGAACAGGTCGGTGTAGACGCGACCGTCGGCACGCAGCGAGTCGAGAAACGGCGTCTCGCCCCAGCCGTCGACGACGGCGTCGTTCCGGAGACAGTCGACACAGACGAACAGCAGGTTCGGGGGGGAGGACTGCGAGTCGGTCATCGGGGGAGTTCGGTCACCACTTGGTGACGCTGGCCAATAGTGTGACGGTCCGGAATCGGAGACGGTCGGTCGCGAGGGCGTCACCGCCGGTGGGTCGGACGCACGGTCGGCGAGACGACGAGTCGGCCACCGTGCCGGGAGCCGTCAGCGTGCGGTCGGGAGATTGCGCTGGACCGTCGCCCGGAACCGCTGTGAGAGCCCCGACAGCACGAGGAAGTAGACGCTCGCGCCGACACCGATGAGGACGAACGTCAGCACGGTGTTCGTCGGGTCGAGCGCGATGGCCTCCCGTGCGGCGTAGACGACGACGGCCATCGCCACCGCAGCGCCCACCTGGTTTGCGAGTTCACGGCGGGGGACCGGGAGGGCGACGTACCGCCGGAGGAAGACGTAGCCGAGCACCAGCCCGACGACGGCGGAGGTCGTGGTGGCGACGGCGGCTCCCAGCCAGCCGAACGCGGCGACGAGGACGACGTTCAACACGAGGTTCGTCCCGACGAACGCGACGTTGACCCGGAAGGCGACGTCGGGGTGGTCGAGCGCCGCCAGCACGGAGGTGAACTGTGACTCGTAGACGTACACCAGTCGCGCGAACACGAGCACGACGAGCACCAGCCACCCCTTCGTGAACTCCGCGCCGTAGACGCCGAGGACGGCGTCGCCGAGGACGACACAGCCCGCGAGGCCGGGGATGACGAACAGTCCGGAGTACGCGAGGCTGTCCTCGACCAGACCGCTGATGGCCTCCGGGTCGTCCTCGTTGTCGAGCTTGCTGATGGCCGGGAACAGCGTCGTCGCGATGGACGCGCCGAACACCGCGAGGATGGAAGCGAGGTTCCACGCGATCTCGTAGACGCCGATGAGTCCCGAGGAGACCGCGAACGCGCCGAGGACGAGCGTGTCCATCGAGGCGAACGTCCGGGACTCGATGCCGCTGAACCACGAGTAGCGGGCGTAGTCGACCACGTCCACGACCTGCTCGCGGGTCGGCAGGCGCGGGCGCAACGACAGGAGCGCGAGACCGACGACGGACGTGACCAGCTCCGCGACGGCGTAGCCCGTCAGCAGCCACCACACCGTGCCGAACCCGGCGACGACGACCGCGACCTGCAGCCCGCTGCGGAGCGTCCGGTCGAGCGGGCGTAACAGCGAGGCGACGTGGACGCGGTGGTCGCCCTCCAGCGCCGCCATCACCTGCCAGAGCAGGAGACCGGTGAACAGCAACGCGACCAGCGGGAGGGCCGCGCCGTCGACCCGGACGAACGCGTCGACCTGCTCGCGGAAGGCGAGCACGCCGGTCGCGACGACGACGAACGCGAGCAGTTGCAGGCCGAACCCCGCTCCGAGGAACTGCCGGCGACGCTCGCCCTCGCTGATGCGCTTGCGGACCGCCATCTGGATGCCCTGGCCGCTGAGCACCTTCAGCCACACCAGCACCGCGACGACGAGGAAGTAGTTCCCGAGCAGTTCGCTGCCGAGTTCCCGGGCGAGGTACACCGTCACCACGAACCCGAGCAGCGACGTGAGGACCTGCGAGACGAAGTGGACGACCGAGGTCTGGCCTATCCGCATCGTCGGACCCGTCGCGCGGGAGCGGTCGGTCGGTCGAGCATCCCTACTCCGCGTACCCGAGGTCCCGGAGACGGGACTTCACGTCCTCGGTCATCTCGACCTCGTCGAGGTCCTCGGCGGTCGCGGCGACGGTGTCGCGGTGGTCGTCGAGGACCGCCTCGATGCGCTCGCGCTCGTCGGAAAACTCGCCCGAGACGTCCGTGCGTTCCTCGGGGTCCGCCTCGAGGTCGTACAGCGCGGTCTCGCCCGCGAGGTCGACGAACTTCCAGCGGTCGTCGCGGTAGGCGTAGCGGAACTCGGTGCGCTCGCCGTCCGCCCAGTCCCCGACGACGTGCTCGCGGGGCCACTCGTCGTCCTCGACGAGCGCGCGGAGACTGTGGCCGTAGAACGCCTCGGACTGCTCCTGGCCGGCGTAGTCGACGAGCGTCGGCGTCACGTCGAGCATCCCGACGATGTCCTCGTGGGTCGCGCCCGCGTCGTCGCCGACGTCGACCACCAGCGGGACGTGGGTGACCTCGTCGTGGAACGTCTGACTGTGGCTGAACCCGCCGTGTTCGCGGAACTCCTCGCCGTGGTCGGACGTGAAACAGACGACGGGGTCGTCCCACGCCGCCCGGACGCGCTCGACGAGGCGACCGACCTCGGCGTCGGTGTAGCGTATCTCGGCGTCGTAGAGGTCGATGATGGTGTCGAGTTCCTCGTCGGTGACCTCGCCGGGGTCTTCGATCATCTTCCGGCGGAGTTTGATGGACTCGCGCTCGCCGACCGGGTCGTCGCGGAACGGGCGCTGGTGTTCGGCCGGCGGGACGTACGGGTGGTGGACGTCCATGTAGTGGACCCAGAGGAACCGGGGGCCGTCGCGCTGGCGCTCGGCCCACTCGATACCCATGTCGGTCATCTCGTCGGCCCGGACGTACGCCGACCCGACGTTGACGCCCGCCTCCTTCTCGGCGGTCTCGACCGCTCGCGAGAGGAACTGGAACAGCCGACCGTCCTCGTCGAGTCGCTCCTTGACCTCCTGTTTGAGCCGTGCGAGTCCGGAGGGGTCGGTCTTCGAGTCGAAGAACTCGTCGAAGCCACGCCCGTAGCCGAACTCCTCGGAGAGGTAGAGGTTCGAGTGGAACCCGGCCGTCGAGAACTCGGGTTTCAACGCCTCGGAGACGAGCGTCCGGCGCTCGGAGATGCGCTCGTAGCCCCCGTACATCAGAGCCGTCGAGGAGGTGAGGATGGAGGGGAACGACGGACGGGTCGCGCAGGCGTGGGAGAACGCGTTCTCGAACGTGTGGCCCTCGCCCGCGAGGTCGTCGACGTTCGGCGTCGTCGGACGGTCGTACCCGTAGCAGCCGACGTGGTCGGCGCGCAGCGAGTCGACCGTGATGAACAGCACGTCTCTCATCTTCTCACCCACTCCTCGCCACGGCTTCGAGTACCTTTCCGTACGTCGCCGCCACCCGCTCGTAGTCGAACTGCTCGACGAACGCCCGGAACGCCGCGCTGTCGGCTCGTTCGCCCGCCTCGCGGACGGCACGGGCCACGTCGGGGCCGGTCGGGTCGGCGTACGCGACGTGCTCGCCGAAGCGCTCCTCCGCACGGCCCCGCGCCTGGACGACGCCCAGACCCGCCGCGCCGTACTCCAGCACCTTGAGCGTGTGCGGGTCGTCGACCAGCGAGACGCCGACGTCCGCGGCGTGGAGGTACCCCGGCACGGCCGCGTGGTCGACGGTGCCGAGGAAGACGACGTTCTCGTGTTCGCGGGCGGCCCGTTCGACGGTCGATTCGAGGCTGCCCGCGCCGAGGACGACGAACGTCCAGTCGTCGAGGTGTCGGGCCGCGTCGAGCATCGCCTCGACGTGGTAGATGGGTTCGAGGCCGCCGACGTAGACGAGGACGTTCCCCTCGACGCCCGCCTCGGCCAGTCGGGACCGAGCGCGCTCGACCACGTCTGCGGGCGGGTCGGCGAACCGCTCGAACGAGACGCCGAGGTCCGTCTTCGTCGCCGCACGTGCGTACCGTCGAACACGGCGGGCTTCCTCCTCGTAGACGTACAGCACGTGGTCGGCGACACGGAACGCGACGTTCTCGGCGAGGCGGACGCCCGTCGCCAGCCAGCGCGGGTGGGTCGTCTCGAACTGCCGGATGGGGTCGACGTGGTCGACCACCAGCGGCGTCCCGAGCGCCCTCGTGGTGAGGCCGGCGAGCGCTCCCGAGCGGGTCGTGCCGACGACGACGTCGTAGCGCGAGCGCTCGCCGAGCGTCTCGCGGAGCGTGGCGGGGGTCGTCCCTCGCAGCGTCACGTCGAAGCCGTCGGCTTCGAGACAGTCGGCGATGCGTCGTCGCCCGACGCTGATGTGCTCGGGCTTGTCGGGCGTCAGCCAGCAGACGCGCATTCAGGTCTGGGCGTCGAGCACGTCGACGATGTGTTCGCCGGCGCTGCCGTCGCCGTAGAGGTCGGGGTGGCCCGTCATCGCCTCGCGGGCGGCGTCGTCGGTGAGGAGGGTCTCCAGTCGGCCCTCCAGTTCGTCGGGTTCGACGAGTTCGTTGACGCCCGCGGCGACCGTCTCGGGGCGTTCGGTGTTCGGCCGGACCGTCAGGCAGGGCACTTCGAGGATGGAGGTCTCCTCCTGGATACCCCCCGAGTCGGTGACGGCGACGCGGGCGTGGTTCAGCAGTTGGAGGAAGTCGAGGTAGTCGAGCGGGTCGACGAGGCGGAGCGACCCCGACGGTTCGTAGCCCATCTCGTCGAGGACGTTCGTCGTCCGGGGGTGAGCGGGCAGAATCACCGGCGCGCTCGCCGAATCGAGCACGGCCACGATCTCGCGCAGGCGCTCGGGGTCGTCGGTGTTGCTCGCGCGGTGGATGGTGGCGGCGACGTAGTCCTCGCCGGCGACGCCGAGGTCCTCGAGCACCGTCGAGCGCTCGGCCGCCATCGGTGCGTGGTCACGGCAGGCGTCGACGATGGTGTTGCCCGTCTCGTAGACGCCCGCGGTGACGCCCTCGTCTTCGAGGTGCTCGATGGCCTTCGCCGTCGGAGCGAAGGAGAAGTCCGCGACGTGGTCCGCGACGACGCGGTTGACCTCCTCGGGCATCGTTCGGTCGAAGCTCCGCAGACCCGCCTCGACGTGGCCGAACTTCGTCGAGAGCTTCGAGGCCGCCAGCGCCGTCGAGAGCACCGCGTTCGTGTCGCCCAACGCGAGGACCGCGGCGGGTTCGCGCTCGCTCAACATCGCCTCGACGCCGACGAGTCCGGAGGCGGTCTGTTCGGCCTGGCTCCCCGAACCGATCTCGAGGTTGTCGTCGGGCGTCGGCAGGTCCAGCGACTCGAAGAACGCGCCGCTCATCTCGTCGTCGTAGTGCTGCCCGGTGTGGACCAGATGCAGGTCGAAACGGCCCTCGGCCGCCCGAATCACGGGGGCCATCTTGATGATCTCTGGTCGGGTCCCGACGACGACCGCGAGTTCTCGCATACGGAGTACGCCAACGGACGACCACTTGCCTCTTTCTCCCGCGCTCGTGTCAGGAACAGTCTCACACCCGTGAACGCAGCTATATGTCCGAGAAAATCTATAACGGTTCTGAGACTCTATGGCAGTCGACCACACAACGACGACCGAAGCGAGCGAGCGGCCCGTCCACGACGGGGGACCGCTCGACGTCCCGGCGGGACCGTTGGCCCGGTGGTTCCGCGACCGCGTCCAGACGTACGGTGACCTCCCGGCGACGATGCACCGTGCCAGCGACCGAGGTGGAGCGGACGGAGCGTTCGTCGCGACGACCTTCGACGCGTTCTACGACGAGGCCGTCGCCGTCGCCGGCGGCTTCCTCCAGACGATGGAGCCGGGGGACAGGCTGGGTATCCGTGCCGAGACGCGCTACGAGTGGTCGCTGGTCGACGTCGCGAGCATCCTCGCCGGACTGGTGCTCGTTCCGGTCTACCCGTCGTTCAGCCCCGAACAGGCGCGGTACGTCCTCGAAGACGCCGGCGTCCGGACGCTCGTCACCGAACGCGACCCGCCCCTCGAAGTGGCGGGAGCCGTCGAGTGGGTCGTCGACGTCGAGGACCTGCCCCGCGACGAGGGGTTCGAGGAGGACGACCTGCCAGGGTTCGACGTCGAGGACGACGACCTCGCGACCATCATCTACACCTCGGGCACCACGGGGTTCCCGAAGGGGTGTGAACTCACCCACCGCAACTTCCTCGCCCAGCTCGCGGCGGTCGCCTCGTTCATCGACTCGGAACCCGGCGACACCTCGACGTGTTTCCTCCCGCTGAGCCACGTCTATCAGCGCATCTCGAACTACGCCGACTGGAACCAGGGCGTCGCCACCGTGTTCATCGAGGTGCCGAGACTGCTCGAGGACCTCGGCGAGACCCAGCCAAACGGGTTCGTCACCGTCCCGCGGGTGTACCGCCGGATGTACGACGGCGTCCAGAAGCAGATTCGCGAGACGGAGGGCGCACGTGGCCGTATCGCGCGCTGGGCGGTCGGCGTCGCCCACGAGTACGGCCGCGCGGTCGACGGCGGGGGGACGCCCGGACCGGGCCTGCGCGCGCGTCACGCGCTCGCCGACCGACTGGTCTACGGGCAGTTGCGCGAGCGCCTCGGCCTGCGCGACGTGAACTTCGCCATCACCGGCGCGGCGAGCATCGACGCCGACCTGCTGCACTTCCTGTGGGGCATCGGCGTCCCCGTCATGGAGGGGTACGGTGCGACCGAGACGGCCGCCGGCGGGACGCTCAACCGCCCCGGCGAGATGCGAGCGGGGACCGTCGGCAGACCCGTCCCCGGTATCGAGATAACGCTCGCCGACGACGGCGAGGTGCTCATCCGCGGCCCACAGGTGTTCCGCGGCTACTGGAACAATCCCGAAGCGACCGCGGAGGCCATCGACGCCGACGGCTGGTACCACACCGGCGACGTCGGCGAGTGGGACGGCGAGTTCCTGAAGATCGTCGACCGGAAGAAGCGCCTCCAAGTGCTCGACACGGGAAAGAACGTCTACCCCGGTCCCATCGAGACCGCGCTACGGCGCAGCCCCTACATCGGCGAGGCGATGGTCGTCGGCGAGGGTCGGAAGTACGTCACCGCGCTCGTCCAGCCGAACTTCGACGTGGTGGTGTCGTTCGCCGAGGAACGCGGCCTCGCGTACGACGAGGAGGCCGTCGAACGCGACGACGACGGCACGGTCGTCGCCGTCCCGACCGAACTGCTCGACCACGAGGCGGTGCGCGACCTCCTCCAGGCGGAGGTCGACGCCGCGAACGCCGACCTCGCGGGCTACGAACAGGTCAAACGCATCGCCGTCGTCGAACGGACGTTCACCGTCGAGAACGAGGAGTTGACGCCGACGCTGAAGAAGCGTCGCCGGAACATCGCCGAGAACTTCGGGGACCGCATCGAGGCGCTGTACGTCTGAGTCGTCGCCCTGCGCTCGGCCCCCTCGCCGCGTTACTCACTCGGCGTGTTCGCCCGGCCCCGACAGCACGTCGCCCTCGTAGACGACGCCGCGTTCGGCGTCGAGGGTGACGGTCGTCCCGTCCGGAATCGTCTCCGGGTCGAGTTCGCCACCCGAGACCATCGGTACGTCGAGTTCGCGGGCGACGATGGCCGGATAGCCCGTCAGCCCACGCTCGGCAGCGACGATGCCGCCGATGGCCGTCAGGTCGCCGTCGAACTCCGCGTCGAAGTCGCGGGGCAACGCGAGGATGGCTCCCTCGGGTGCGCCCTGCAGGTCGCCCGTGGTGTGGAAGACGGGACCGGTCACCCGCCCGGAGACGGCGCTCGTCCCGGTCGTCAGCGTCTCGGCGGCGACGTGTATCTTCAGCGTGTTCGTCGTGTCCGTCCGGACGCCGCTCATCATCCCCGAGAGCACGACGACGGTGTCGCCCGAGTCGGCGACCCCCGCGTCGAGGGCGGCGTCGACCGACCGTTCGACGAGCGAGGCGGCGTCGTCGACGGTCTCCACGTCGACCGGGGTGATGCCCCACGACAGCGCCAGTCGTCGGTGGACGGGTTCGTTCGGCGTCGTCGCCACGACGGGGACCCGCGGTCGGTACTTCGCGACCTTCCGGGCGGTGTACCCCGACTCGCTGGCGGCGACGATGGCGCTCGCGCCGACGTCCCGTGCGAGGTAGCGCGCCGCCCGCGCCAGCGAGTCGGCGCTGGTCGCGTCGGCGCTGGGGACGCGCTGTTCGCGCAACTCGGCGTACTCGTCGCTCCCCTCGACCTCCGCGACGATGGTCCGCATCGTCTCGACGACTCGCACGGGGTGGTCGCCCACCGCGGTCTCCGCCGACAGCATCACCGCGTCCGTGCCGTCGAGGACGGCGTTGGCGACGTCCGACGCCTCGGCGCGCGTCGGCCGCCGGGACTCGACCATCGAGTCGAGCATCTCCGTCGCGACGATGACGGGGACGCCCGCGCGCTGACACTCCCGAATCGTCCGTTTCTGGATGAGCGGCACGTCCTCCAGCGGGTACTCGACGCCGAGGTCGCCGCGGGCGACCATCACGCCGTCGGCGGCCTCGACGATGGCTTCGAGGTGCTCGATGGCACCGGCACGTTCGAGTTTCGCGACGATGGGGACGTCGCCCCCGAGCGACTCGACGACGCCCGCCACCGAGAGCACGTCCGCCGCGTCGCGGACGAAACTCGCCGCGACGAAGTCGGCGTCCTCCTCGACGGCCAGGCGAATCTCCTCGCGGTCGTCGTCGGTCGGGACCGGCAGCGCGAGGTCGACACCGGGGAGGTTGACGCCCTTCCGCCCGCCCAACTCCCCGCCGGAGTCGACGCGCGCGAGCACCGCGTCGTCGTCGACGCTGAGGACGGTCGCGGCGATGCGCCCGTCGTCGAGCAGCACGCGGTCGCCCTGGCTGGCGGCATCGATGGGGTGGGAGAGACCCACTTCCTCGGGGGTGGCGTCGTCGCCCACGACGAACCGCACGTCGCTGCCCTCGGCGAGCGTGATGGGTTCGTCGAGCGGCGCGGTGCGGACCTCCGGCCCCTGGAGGTCGACCATCGTCGCGACGGGCGTCCCGAGGTTCTCGGCGACCGCCCGGACCCGCTGGAGCAACTCGCGGCGGTCCTCACGCGACCCGTGGCTGGCGTTGAAGCGAGCGACGCGCATCCCGCTCTCGACGAGCGCGCGAATCGTCTCGCGGTCGTCGGAGGCCGGTCCCAGGGTGCAGACCACCTTCGCGTTCGTCCGTGGCGTCGACTCGGTCATACCCTCGCTCGCTCCGGGAGACGGCAAAAAAGCTCGCGTCGAGTAGTCCGTTCAGCGGAGCGCCGCGTCACTCACCGCACGGACGACCAGGAACGGCAGGGCCGTGACGAGCGTGACGGCGACCGCGAACCCGAACGCTCCGAGGAGGACGCCGGCCATCGCCGACGTGACCGCGAGCGTGGCGAGCACCAACAGTGCGGCGAACGCCACGGTGGCGAGCGCGAGACGGTCGAACCGGGGTCGGCTGGAGGTCGTTTCGAACGTGGTTCGGTTCACACTCGAAGCGAGGACCCCTACGAGGATAAGTATAATCTGAACTACATTTCTGTAAACTCGCTCACTGAAATCCCGTTCAGTCGGGTCGGCGACCGGTTCGTCGGTCGCTTCTTCGTGGCTCGGAGTGAGTGGTCGAGGGGAACGAGCGAGAGCCACGCGACTCGCGGGTCGCTGGGCTCCCCGCTCGCTTCTTCGGGATTCTCGCTCGCTGGCGCTCGTCACCGATGGCTTCGCCGTCGGTTTCCAGCGAGACCGAAGGTCTCGCCCGGCTCTGAATCCCGCGCTCACTCCGAACCGCGTGGGTCCAACACGTCGCGCAACGCGTCACCGAGCAGGCCGAGCGACAGCACCGTGATGCCCAGGAAGATGGCCGGAATCGTCGCTATCCACCACGCCTCGGTGAACGTCGTCCAGCGGAGGATGGCCCCGATGGAGCCGCCGGCGATGAGGTCGCCGTAGGAGGGTAGGGTCGTCTTCGAGAGCCGGAGGAACGACAGCGCCGCCTCCGCGAGGATGATAGCCGGAACCTGGAGCGTCGTCGCGGTGACGATGGTCCCCGAGATGTTCGGCAGGAGGTGGCGACGGACGACCTGGAAGTGGCTCGCGCCGGCCGACCGCGCCGCCATGGCGTACATCTCCTCGCGACGCTGGATGACCTCCGAGCGGACCATCCGGGCGACCCCACCCCACGAGAACAGTCCGAAGATGACGACGACGAGGAACAGCGAGCGTCCCCAGAGGAAGATGGCGATGATGTAGACGAGGAACGCGGGAATCGCCTGCTGGACGTCGACGTAGCGCATCAGCACGTCGTCGACCCAGCCGCCGACGTAGCCCGCGACGGTGCCGACGGCGGTGGCGATGGGGACGATGATGGCGGCGGCAATGACGGCCACCTGGAGGGTGATGCGCATCGCCATGATGATCATGAGGAGGACGTCCTTGCCCTCGTAGGTCGTCCCCAGCGGGTGGGCCATGGTGCCGAAACACCGCGAGAGGAACTTCGGACCGACGCAGGTGTTCGGCGTCCGCGCGTCGATGGTGAACAGCACCGGCGGCTGGAAGGCGATCTCCTTCTGGATGACCGGCGAGCCGAGGATGATAGGCCCGAACAGACCGAGCAGGAAGAAGACGGCGAGGTAGGCGGCCGCGGCGCTCCCGAGGCGGTCCGCACGGAGCCGTCGCCAGTACTGACGCGCCCGGTCGGGGTTCTGCGCCAGCGGAATCACGACGTTGACGGCGAGCAGACCGAGCGCGATGAGGAACAGCCAGTCGGTCCGAGAGATGGGCCAGGTGAGCTCCAGCATCCCGCCCGACGGCGGGATGAGGTCGTCACTCGGCGGGAGGACGTACGTCTCGTAGACGAACGCCGCCAACCCGACGACGAGTACGGTGAGCGTCGCCTTCCCCTGCAGTCCAAGCCGCTTGCGAGACGCCTCCGTCTCCCAGTCGATGTTCTCGAAACGGTCCTCGGTATCCGTCGACATCGGTGTCTGTCACGTTCGTGCACACTACGGGGTTAAGGTCTGTCGGTTGAGTGAAACCGCCGTTTCAGCGATACGTCGGTTATTCGTCGTGTGGCGGCCGCCGTGGAGGTATGCTCGGAGGTGACACCCGATGGCGCGGTGGCTGACCGCGCTCCGACGGGTGGCGTTCGCCGTCCTCGCCCTGTGGCTCGTCGTCTCCGCGACGTGGCTGGTCATCAACGTGACCCGCGACCCGAACGTCGCCGTGATCCGTAACTCCGTCGCCGACGACCCCGAGACGGAGGTGAACGAAGTCGAACGGGCGGTCCGCGAGTACCGCGAACGCCGGGGGAAGGTCGGCCCGCTCCACGAACGCTACGTGGCGTGGCTCGGCGACTTCGCGACGCTCGACTGGGGTGACTCCTACAGTCTGGTGCGCGGACCGGGCGGCCGCCCGATGGAGGCCTCGACGTCCACGGTCGTCGGTGGACCCGGAGACGGCCCGGAGCGACTGTCGGTGACCGACGCGCTGGCGTACGGCCTGCCGAAGACGCTCCAGTACGTCGTCCCGTCGATACTCCTGGCGGTCGGCATCGGCGTCGCGGTCGGCACGTACGCCGCGCTCGTCCCGACGTCACGCGGGGCGCGCCTCGTCTCACAGGTCGCGTACTTCGGCGGCGGCCTGCCGAACTTCTACCTCGCCGTGGCGCTTCCCGTCCTCCTCGCCATCCCGCTCGACCTCCTCGGCTCCGACCTCACCCAGACCGTCGGAACGGGTCTGCAACAGACCGTCTTCGTCGGTAGTATCGGCCCGTTCGGCATCAACACGACCATCCTCCCCGTCTTCGTGCTGACGCTGGGCCTGCTCGGGAGCCAGGTCCGCTACGCGCGGACGGAGGCCCTGGAGTACGCCCAACGGGACTTCGTGCGCCTCGTTCGGGCGAAGGGTGCGGGACCGCTCCGCCTCGCCCGTCACGTCCTGCGGAACGCCGCGCTCCCCCTCATCGCACTGTTCGTCAGCGAGGTCCTGGCCGTGCTGTTCGTCGAGGTGTTCGTCATCGAGTACGTGTTCGGCGTCCCCGGCATCGGGTCGATGGCGTACACCGCCGTCTTCGACCGGGACTTCCCGCTCGTCGTCGGCATCACGGCGGTCGTCGTCGCCGTGGGGCTGTTCGGAACGCTGTTGCAGGACCTCGCGGCCCTCTACCTCGACCCACGGGTGGGAGACGACTGACCGGTCGCGCGCGCGTCGAGAGGCGCGTTCGAGTCTGTGAAACGACCGTTTCAGCCACACATCGGTTATTTGACCCGTCCAGGTCGCTTCGTACCATGTTCGGAGGCGACGCTACGTGGCGCGGTGGCTGACCGCCCTCCGTCACGTCGCGTTCGCGGTGGTGGCCGCGCTGGTGGTCGTCTCGCTCGCCTGGCTGGCCCTGAACGCGACCCGCGACCCGAACGTCGCCGAGATTCGCCACTTCATGGCACAGGGTGGGGCGTCGGACGCCGAGATACGACGAGCGGTCCGGGAGTACCTCGAACGCCGTGGTCGGTTCGCCCCACTCCACGAGCGCTACGTGGCGTGGCTCGGCGACTTCCTCACGCTCGACTGGGGGACCTCCTACAGTCTGACGACGGCCGGTCCGAACGGCGGGCGCGTCCCACTGCCGGTGACCGACGCGCTGGCGAACGGCCTGTCGAACACGCTCCGGTACGTCGTCCCCTCGATACTGCTGGCGGTCGGCATCGGCGTCGCGGTCGGCACGTACACCGCGTTGGTCCCGGACTCGCGACTCGGCCGGGTCGCTTCGATGGCGGCGTACTTCGGCAGCGGCGTCCCCAACTTCTACCTCGCCGTCGTCTTGCCCGTCCTCATCGCCATCCCGCTCGACCTCCTCGGCTCGGACGTCACCCGTGTCGTCGACGGTGGGAGGGTTCACGAGACCGTCATCGAGGGGGCCGTCGGCCCGTTCGGCATCAACACGACCATCCTCCCCGTCTTCGTGCTCACCCTGGGCCTGCTCGGGAGCCAGGTCCGCTACGCGCGGACGGAGGTTCTGGAGTACGCCCAGCGGGACTTCGCGCGTCTCGTCCGCGCGAAGGGTGCGGGACCAGTTCGGCTGGCACGCCACGTCCTGCGGAACGCCGCGCTCCCCCTCGTCGCACTGTTCTCCACCGAGGTGGTGGCGGTGCTCGTCGTCGACGTGTTCGTCCTGGAGTACGTCTTCCCGGTCCGAGGCGTCGGCTCGATGGGGGTTCGGGCGATTCTCGACCGAGACTACCCGCTGTTCGTCGGCGTCACGGCGGTCGTCGTCGCCGCCGGCGTGTTCGGAACGCTCCTGCAGGACCTCGCGGCACTCGTCCTCGACCCGCGAGTCGGGGAGGAGTAGAGCGAGTCGAGCGAACTCGGGCGAAAACTGCGGGCGGCCGTCGACGATGTGTGTGAAACGGTTCTTTCACAGAAACCGAGGCTATTTGTCACATGCGCGGCGTGTCGAACCATGAGCAGAGGTGTCGTCGTGTGTCGCGCTGGCTGCTGGTGACTCGTCGTGTCGTGTTCGCCGTCTGTGTCGTCTGGCTCGTCGTCTCGCTGACGTGGGCGAGTATCGCCCTGACGAGAGACCCGAACGCGGCCGCCGAGCGACGCGCGATCAACACCAACGACCAGTTGAGCGACGCGGAGAAAGAGGCTGCGCTGGAGCGACTCGAAGACGGCGGCGAACCCGCACTCGACCGCTATCTCGACTGGGCGGGCGACTTCGCGACGCTGGAGTGGGGGTACGCGAACAGTCTCCAGCGGTACGACGAGAACCGCCAACCGGTCAGAGTCACGGTCACCGACGCGCTCGCACGCGGTCTCCCCAACACGCTCCGATACGTCGTCCCGGCCATCCTACTGGCGGTCGCACTCGGCTGGGCCATCGGCGTCTACGCCGCGCTCTCTCCCGGTTCCCGGGCCGCACGGGTCGCGTCGATGACCGCCTACTTCGGCGGTGGGTTCCCGAACTTCTACCTCGCGGTGCTCGTCCCCGTCGTGGTGTCGATTCCGCTGAACCTGCTGGGCCACGAGCTACCCCGGACGCTCGGTCCGCTCGGCGTCCAGACGACGCTCCTCCCCGTGTTCGTGTTGACGCTGGGACTCGTCGGCGGACAGATTCGCTACGCGCGAACGGAGGCCCTGGAGTACGCCCGCGAGGACTTCGTACGCCTCGTCCGGGCGAAGGGCGCGGGGCCGACTCGCCTCGCCCGTCACGTCCTGCGGAACGCCGCGCTCCCCCTCATCGCGCTGTTCTTCACCGAGGTGCTGGCGGTGCTCGTCGTCGACGTGTTCGTCCTGGAGTACGTCTTCCCCATCGGCGGCATCGGCTCGATGGCGCTGACGGGAATCCAGAGCCGCGACCTCCCGCTCATCGTCGGTATCACGACGGTCATCGTCGCCGCCGGCGTGTTCGGAACGCTCCTGCAAGACCTCTCGCACCACTACCTCGACCCGCGAGTCGGGGAGTAGCGCGGGTCGGAGTCCCCACGAGTACAGCGAGTCCCCCGGAGCGAACACCGCCCACGAGCGGACGCCACGGGAACGCGAACGACGACCAGCGTCGCTCGGACGGTGAGTGGTTCGGCGGTCCGTGGGAGTGACGCCACGGAGTCAGTCATCGCTGGGAGACATCCGGGTCCGCCTGCAAAAACTGTAAACGACAAGACACCATCGTCGTAGACCGGTGTGAAAAGATGTCAATGGACGCAGTAGTGTACAAAGGACCGAAGGAGGTCGCCGTCGAGGAGGTCGACGAACCGGAGCTGCAGCACCCGAACGACGTCGTCATCGAGATAACGACGTCCTGCATCTGCGGGTCGGACCTGCACATGTACGAGGGGCGGACGTCGGCGGAACCGGGCATCGTGTTCGGCCACGAGAACATGGGTATCGTCCAGCAGGTGGGCGACGGCGTCGACACGCTCGCGGAGGGCGACCGCGTCGTCGCGCCGTTCAACGTCGCCTGTGGCTTCTGTGAGAACTGCGAGGACGGCTACACGGGGTTCTGTACCAACGTCAACCCCGGGTTCGCCGGCGGCGCGTACGGCTACGTCGCGATGGGGCCGTACACGGGAGGGCAAGCCGAGAAGCTCCGCATCCCGTACGCCGACTTCAACGCGCTGAAACTGCCCGAGGGGGACGACCACGAGGACTCGTTCGCGCTGCTCGCGGACATCTTCCCGACGGGTTGGCACGGCACGGAACTCGCGGGGCTTCAGCCCGGCGAGTCCATCGCCATCTTCGGGGCCGGCCCGGTCGGCCTGATGGCCGCCTACAGCGCGAAGATCAAGGGCGCGGCCGAGATATACATCGTCGACCGCGTCCCGAGTCGCCTCGACCTCGCCGAACAGCACTGTGACGCGACGACCATCAACTTCGAGGAGGGCGACCCGGTCGAACAGATCAAAGACGCCCACGGCGGGGAGGTCGACCGCGGCGTCGACGCCGTCGGCTATCAGGCCATCGACCCCGAGACCGACCCCGGGTCGGACGCCTACGACCCGGCCCGCGAGAACCCGGCGGTCGTGTTGAACCAGCTGATTCAGACCGTCCGCCCGACGGGCCAACTCGGGATTCCTGGGCTGTACGTCCCGTCGGACCCCGGCGCGCCCGACGAGATGGCCGCCCAGGGTCGCCTCGGCATCGACTTCGGGAAGCTGTTCGAGAAGGGCCAGCGCCTCGGCACCGGGCAGTGCAACGTCAAGCAGTACAACCGCGAGCTTCGCGACCTCATCGTCCAGGGGCGGGCGGACCCGAGTTTCGTCGTCTCCCACCGCGTGGGACTGGAGGAAGCCCCCGAGATGTACGAGAAGTTCGACAAACGCGAGGAGGGCGTGACGAAGGTGCTCCTCGAACCGTAGCCGACGGACGCCCGAACCGAACGCGGGACGCGGTCAGACCCGGACCCAGCGTTCGGGGTGGTGCTCGCGGAGGTGGTCCCGGTACGCTCGGACCATCTCGGGGTGCGACCCGGCGAGCGTCTGCCAGTCACAGCGTTCACAGCGGCCAGTGAGCGTACACCGACTGGCGGGTGGCACGCTATCCGCCTCCGGGCGACCGTCGTCCCCCCGGGGGCTACCCTCGTCGCGGGTCGCCGAGGCCCGCACAAGCGTTAACAGCCGACATCGCGAAGGACGGGCGATGTGCCTCTACTGTACGATGAACGAGGGCTGGTCGGCGCTGCTCCAGTACGACGAGGTGTACCAGTCCGCGATGGGAGCCACGAGCGAGTCGACCTACGGCTTCCACGAGTCGTACGACGAACTGCGCGAGCAGGTCGGGCCGTAGCACGCGACGGTACCGACTGCGCCCACCCCGACCGTGTCGTCACTCCTGGACCGTCTCGCGCGGGAACGGGTCGGCCGCGGCGTCGGGTGGGTCGGCCCGCTCCTCGTCGGTCGCGAGACAGTCGTCGAGTGTCGCGGCGAGGCGCTCGCTGTCCAGGTCCCGACCGATGAACACGAGTCGCGTCTCCGGGTCGTCCTCGCCCCACTCGCCGATGGGACCGACGCGAACCGACGGCCCGGCCCGACTCATGCCGACGACCGTCTCGGGACGGCTCGACAGCCAGCAGAAACCCTTCGCACGGACCACGCTCCCGTCCCAGTCGTCGAGCCACGCGTCGAACCGCTCGGGGTCGAACGGTCGGTCGCGCCGGTAGACGACCGACTCGACGCCGTGGACCGCGGCGGCCGAGTCGTCGTGCGTGTGGTCGTGTTCGTCGCGGCCATCCCCTCCGTGGCCGTGCCCGTCGTGGCCGTGCGCGTGATTCTCGTCGGCTTCGGCTCCGCCGGCCAGTTCCCGTTTCCAGCCCTGCTCGCGACTTGCGGCCGCGAAGTCGAATCGACCGGTGTCGAGCACCGCGTCGGCCGGCACGTCACACTCGACGGTCCGGTAGCGCGTCGCCCGCGGTTGGAGGCGGTCGACGACCGACTCCATCCCGTCGAGGACGTCGTCGGGGACGAGGTCACTCTTGTTCAACAGGAGGACGTCACAGAACTCGATGCCGTCGACGAGTACGTCCGCCAGCGGGCGTTGGGGGTCGTGGCTCGCAGGCAGGGACTCCCCGGCGTCGAACTCCTTCCAGAACCCGTAGGCGTCGACGACGGTCACCATCGTGTCGAGGCGGTAGGTCGCGGGCGCGTCGCGTTCGTCGTCGCCGGTCGTCAGCGTGCGGGCGATAGGCACCGGTTCGGAGATGCCCGACGCCTCGACGACGACGGCGTCGAACTCGCGTTCCTCGGCGAGGCGCTCCAGGGAGGTCAGCAGGTCACCTTGGAGCCGACAGCAGATACAGCCGTTCGAGAGGTCGACGATGCCGTCCTCCCTCCGGCCGAGCAGTTCGGCGTCGACGTTGAGTTCGCCCATGTCGTTGACGACGACGGCGAGGTCACGCTCGCCCGGGTCCCGGAGCAGGCGGTTGACGAGCGTCGTCTTGCCCGCACCCAGCACGCCCGTGACGACGGTGATGGGGGTTCGGTCGTCGCGCTGTGTGTCACTCATACACGACCACTCGTCACCGAACGTACATGAACTCCGCGTCGGTTCGGACCGAGTCGCGGTGGACTCGGAGACGGCGGGTAGATTCGTGGTCGGAAGTCGGACATATAACCTCCGCCGGGGCGTCGCTTTTGTGGGTAGCCGTCGCACAGTTCACCGATGGAGGAGACGAGAGAGGAGGGAGCGTCCTCCGTACTCAGAGTCCCGGCGGATTCGTCGCTGGTCGGGCCCGCACACGACGTCGAGGGAGTGACGGTCGTCGAAGTCGGGCCGACCGGCGCGCGAGCGCTCGCACCGCTCGTGACGGCGACCGTCGACGGACGGACCGCGTTCGCGACGAACGCCGACACCGAGACGGTCCGGGCGCTCGCCGAGGGACTCGCCGACGGCGACCTGCCGGACGACGCGGACGCACTCGTCGACCACGAGGAGAGTCGCGAGACGCTCCCGACACCCGAGAAAGGACCGCTGTCGGTCGGCCGGCGGCGCGTGCTCGGCCCGTGTGGCTGGGTCGCCCCCGACGACGTCGACGCGGTCGGCGGACTGACGCGTGGAGACCCACGCGAGACGGTCCGCGACACCGGACTGCTCGGCCGAGGACGGGGGGACGGGGCACCGGACCGACGAATCGCCGACGAGTGGGACCGCGCGACCGACGCCGACGGCGACAGCGTGGTCGTCGTCAACGCCAACGAGGCCGACCACCGCGTCGAGGGCGACCGCCTGTTGCTGGAGAGCGCACCGCTGACGGTGCTCGACGGAGCACTGCTCGTCGCCCGCGCCGTCGAGGCCACCGACGTCGTCGTCTACCTCAACGAGGACGACGACGTCGCTCGAACGCGCGTCGAGAGCGCCGTCGCGGCGCTCGCCGACAGCGACGAGCGAGTCGACGGCGAGCACTCGGTCGTCGCCGGCCCCGACCGCTACATCGCCGGCGAGATGACGATGGCGCTGGAGGCGATGGAGGGTGCCGACCGCATCGAGGCGCGCTTGCGCCCGCCGTACCCCAGCGAACACGGACTGTACGGCCGCCCGACGGTCGTCCACACGCCGCGGACGCTCGCGCAGGTTCGCTCGTGCGTTCGTGACCCCGAGGCGTTCGGGTCGCACTCGGAGAGCGACGACCCCGGCACCCGCCTCGTCAGCGTGGGCGGCGATGTCGCCCACCGCACGACCGTCGAGTTGCCGACGGGCGCGTCGCTGGCACGGGTCCGCGACGCCGTCGACGTCGAGGGGCGGTTCAAGATGGCCTGCGTCGGCGGGCAGTTCGGCGGGTTCGCCCGCTCGCTCGACGTACCGGCGAGCGCTCCCGCCCTGCTGGCGGCCGACCTCGGCACGGCGGGCGTCGTCGAACTGTTCGACACCGACCAGTGTGCGGTCGCCACCGCCGGCAAACGCGCTCGCTTCGCTCGCGACGAGAACTGCGGGCGCTGCGTGCCGTGTCGCGAGGGGACCAAACAGCTCCTCGACCTGCTGCGCGACGTCTACGACGGGAGCTACGAGGCCGACATGCTCCGGGAGCTGACCCGGACGATGGCGACGACGAGCACCTGTGCGTTCGGGGCGGACGCGACCCGCCCCGTCACGACCGCGATGGACGACTTCGAGACCGAGTTCCGCGCCCACGCCGAGGGACGCTGTCCCAGCGGGACCTGCGAGTTCTGACAATGAGTACCGAACAACGAGACACCACGAACGAACCGACACCGCTGCCACGCGTCCCGACCGTCGAGGACCCGACCCACGAGACGCCGTTGACCGAGGACTTCGAACCCGGCACGGCCAACGACCCGACCGTCCGGGCGACCGACGAGGTGACCGTCACCGTCGACGGCCACAGCGTCGTCGTCCCGGAGGGCCGGACGCTGATGGACGTCGTCGACGACCTGGAGACCGAGGAGAACGTCCCCGCGCTCTGTTACTACGACCGCGAGACCGAGGCCGCCGAACACATCGGGCCGCGTTCGGAGTGTCGCACCTGCATGGTCGACACGGAGGAACACGGCACCGTCCCCGCCTGTTCGTTCCCCGTCGAGGAGGGACTGACCGTCCACACCGACGGGGCCGACGCGAGCGAGGCACGGGACGTCAACCTCGACCTGGTCCTCTCGAACCACAACCTGCGCTGTACGACGTGTAACGCCAACGGCGACTGCGAGTTGCAGGAGGCATCCATCGAGAACGACGTCTGGGAGCCACGCTACGGCGTGTTCGACGAGCGCTCGGAGTACGAACCGCTCGACGACACCTCCTCGTTCATCCAGATCGACCGCAACAAGTGCATCCTCTGTAACCGCTGTGTCGAGGCGTGCAACGACGTGCAGGTCTCCGGCGTCCTGCGCATCGAGAACCACGAGGGCGAACCGCGCATCGCGTTCCAGAACGGCGCGGAGACGATGGCGTCCTCGACGTGTGTCTCCTGTGGGCACTGTTCGACGGTCTGTCCGACCGGCGCGCTCACCGAGAAACACATGGGTGGCGTGGCGACGCTGCCGATTCCGGGGTTCAACCAGAAGAACTCCATCGGGAAGAGCTACGACCACGAACCCACCGAGACCACCTCCGAGACCGTCGCGGCCAACCGCGGCCGACTCGACGCCGGCGTCGACCCGAGCGAGAAGCGAGGGGTCGCCCGCTACATGACGAAGGCCCGACAGAAGGCCGGCGTCTCCGTGAAGGACGCCGGCAAGAAGGCGTGGCAGCAGGTCGAACACGCCGCGGAGGACGTCGCGGCGAGCACGATGCCCGAGGGCGTCCTGTTCGGCATCGCCGACACGTGGTCGGACCACCAGTGGAAGAAGGTCGACAAGACCGAGACGACCTGTGGCTACTGCGCCGTGGGCTGTCGGTTCGACGTCTACACGAAAGACGACGACTTCCTCGCCGTCCAGCCGACCGAAGCCGAGAACGCCCCGGCCAACGACTTCTCGACGTGCGTGAAGGGGAAGTTCGGCTACGAGTTCGTCGACGACGAGGCCCGACTGGAGAAGCCGCTCGTCCGCATCAGCGAGGAGCGCCCGCTGCCGGCGGGCCAGAAAGAGTCCGAGGAGTACCCCGGCTTCCGCGAGGTGTCGTGGGACGAGGCGCTGGACGTCGTCGCCGACGGCCTGCAGGACATCCGCTCGGAGACCGGCCCCGACTCGCTGGCGTGTTTCGCCTCCTCGAAGGGGACCAATGAGGAGGCGTACCTCGTCCAGAAGTTCGCTCGCAGCGTCGTCGGGACGAAGAACATCGACAACTGCGCGCGGCTCTGTCACTCCTCGACGGTCGCGGCGCTCCAGCAGACCGTCGGTTACGGCGCGATGACCAACCGCATCAACGAGGACATCGCCGAGGCCGACGCCTACCTCATCACCGGGTCGAACACCACCGAGTCCCACCCGGTGCTGTCGACGCGCATCAAGCAGAACCTCCGCGACGGCGCGGAGCTGTACGTCTTCGACCCCCGGAAGGTCGAGATCGCCGAACACGCCACCCAGTACGCCCGGACGAAGCCGGGCTACGACGTGGCGTGGCTGAACGGCCTGACACGATACGTCATCGAACACGACCTCCACGACCGGGCGTTCATCGAGGAGCGCACGAAGAACTTCGAGGAGCTGAAAGAGAAGATCGAACCGTTCACGCCCGAGGAGGTCGAACGGCTCGCGGGCGTCTCCCCCGAGGAACTGGAGACGGCCGCCCGCGCCATCGCCGAGGCCGACAAGGTCGTGTTCGGGTGGGCGATGGGGATGACCCAGCACGCCCACGGGACGCAGAACTGTCTGGCCCTCGCCAACCTCGCGCTCGTGACGGGCAACGTCGGCAAGCAGGGTGCGGGGCTCTCGCCGTTCCGCGGGCAGAACAACGTCCAGGGCGGTGGCGGCGACATGGGGACGCTCCCGACGAGTCTGCCGGGCTACCAGGACCTCACCGACCCCGACGTGCTCGACAAGTTCGAAGACGAGTGGGGCGTCCGCCCGCCCGACGAGGAGGGCCTGAAGGTGCCCCAGGTGTTCGACGAGGCGCTCGAGGGCAACGTCGAGGGGATGTACATCGTCGGGGAGAACCCGGCGCTGTCGGAACCCGACATCGACCACGCCACGCAGGCACTGGAGGAGTTGTCGTTCCTCGTCGTCCAGGACATCTTCATGACCGAGACGGCGGAGTTCGCCGACGTCATCCTGCCGGCGGCGACGTTCCCCGAGAAGGACGGCACGTTCACCAACACCGAACGGCGCGTCCAGCGCGTCCGCAAGGCGATGAACGCGCCCGGGGAGGCACGCACGGACATGGACATCCTCTGTGACCTCGCGGGCCGGTTCGGTCACGAGTGGGACTACGACTCCTCGGCGGACGTGATGGACGAGATATCGCGGCTCGTCCCCATCTACGGCGGGATGAGCCACGACCGTCTGGACGACCTCGGCGGCATCCAGTGGCCCTGCTGGGACGACGAACACCCCGGCACCGACTTCCTCTACGAGGAGGAGTTCAACTTCGACGACGGTCTCGCACGGTTCGTCCCCGCCGACATGGGGAAACCCGGCGAACTCCCGGACGAGGAGTTCCCGCTGACGATGACCAGCGGTCGGGTGCTGTACCACTGGCACACCGGGACGCTCACCCGCCGTGTCGAGGGACTGATGCACCACGTCGGCGAGAGCTTCGTCGAACTCCACCCGACGACCGCCGAGCGTCTCGGCGTCGCCGACGGCGAGTACGTCCGCGTCACCTCGAAGCGCGGCGACATCGTCGTGAAGGCGGAGGTGACCGACCGCGTCGGGGAGGGCGTCGTCTTCGTCCCGATGCACTTCGCGGCGGGCGCGGTCAACAAACTCACCCAGGAGAAGTTCGACCCCCAGAGCGGCATCCCCGAGTACAAGGTCGCCAGCGTCCGTGTCGACGCGCTCGGTCCAGAGCCCGACGAGGACCCGTTCGACTCGACGGCCGTGGCGGGCGACGACTGAGGTCGACCGGCGGTACCCCCTTTCGACCGCCCGTCTACACCGTGCGTCACACGAGTAGTACGATTCACGCCATAGTATTACGAAATAAACACATCGCACCACGGCGGACGACCCCTCGGTAAACGTTCAGTTTCAGTCATCAAAGATAAGCGACAATACTCATGGGACTGGCCGACGTTGGTAGCAGTAGCTCGTAAGACATCAGCGCAGAGAAAGGGGTCCGTGGTGGTACACGCCCTTCTTCTCTCCCAGCCGACATAAGCGTTGGCCCGAGTGGCGACGCCGTCGGCGGGCGGACGGCCGTGTACCGGCGCACACACGGCCTACGAGTCACACCCATGCCAACCGACAACGCACCCTGTGACTGGGAGTCGACGGTGGTCGTCGTCCACGAGTGGGGCGGCGACGTGCCGCTGGAACGCTCGATAGCGAGCGGCATCGTCGACCTCGGTCCACCGACCCCGCCTCGCCCCGCCGCCGACGAGTCCGAGCGCGTCCGGACCATCGACGGCGTGTTCTCCAGCACCCACCGCCTCGGCGGCGAACTCTCCCTGCGGTACGCCGGCTACGACGTCACCGTCAAGAGCAACGGCGTCGTCCACATCGAGGGCCCGCCCGGCCGGACGTGAGCGCGACGACGGCGGTCCCCGGACCCGCGGCCGCCGAGTGACTTTCCCTCGGGGGCGCGAACACACGACCATGCCAGCAGCCGTGATTCTCGCGGGCGGGCGGTCGACGCGCTTCGGCGAGACCGACAAGGCCGTCGCACCGCTCGCGGGCGTCCCGATGGTCCGACGGGTCGCCGACCGCCTCGAACCGGTCGCCGACACGCTCGTCGTCAACTGCCGGGCCGACCAGCGCGAGGCCGTCGCCGCGGCGATGGCGGACTCCCCACTTCCCGTCACCTACGCCGTCGACCCCGACCCCGACGAGGGGCCGATGGCCGGCATCCGCACCGGTCTTCGGGCCGTCGACGACGAGTACGCGTTCGTCTGCGCCTGCGACATGCCGTTTCTCGACTCCGGCGTCGTCGACCTGCTCGTCGAGCGTGCACAGGGCCACGACGCCGCCGTCCCGAAACTCGACGACGGCTGGTACCAGACGACCCACGCCGTCTACCGGGCCGACGCGATGGCCGACGCCTGCGACCGGGCGCTGGCGCGCGACGCCCACAAGATACTCGCGCCGCTGGAGGAGTTGGACTGGGTCGTCGTCGAGGAGGACGCGGTCCGTGCCCGCGGGTCGGTCGAGACGTTCGAGAACCTCAACACCCGCGAGGAGTTCGAGCGGGCGGCGAAGCGGTTCTCCTAAACCGTCTCCACCAGTCGCCCCTCGCGTAGACACGTCAGCGCGACGTACGGCACCGAGCAGCGGTCGTGGATCTCCTCGGCGATCTCGCGGGCGACGCCCTCCCACTCCTCGTCGTCGACCTTGTTGAGCGTCGGAACGACCTGCGCGCCCGTCGGGACGCGCTTGCGCCCGCCGCGCTCGCTGGCGAGCACTCGGGCGACGTGGACCGGTTCGACGGTGTCGCCGAGGTCGAGGTCGGCGACGTCGGCGACCAGTTCGGGGCGGTGGACGTGCTCGTCGGTGAGCGGTTCGCCGACGACCTGGACGCTCGCCAGCGCGACGACCGACGTGGTGCTGTCCGGGAGCTGCGGTTCGCGCTCGGCGGGCGCTTTGAACGAGCGATTGCGTGCGCCGTCGGCCTTGACGAGCACCGGGTCGTCGGCCGCCGCCGCGATGGCGTCGACCGTCTCCGTGTCGTAGCCCGCGTATCGCGGGTCGTCGGGGGCGGCGCGCTCCGGGACGAGACCCAGCGGTCGTTCCTCGCGGTCGTGCAGGGCCGCCACGGGGTCGGACGTGACGGCGACGGGCATCTTCTCGTCGAAGACGGGGATGCGGACGCTCGCGGTGACGAGCGCGGGGTGGCGCTCGGCGAGTCGCCAGAGCGTCGTCTTCTTGCCGCCCGCGCCGACGACGCAGACGACGGGCGTCCGGTCGTCCTCGCGCGTCGCGCCGAGGGCCGTCGAGAGGTCCATGGCGGGAGTGCTCGGGGCGAGCGGTTAGGCGTGTCGCCGGGCGTGACGGGAACGCCGTCGCTCGGCGGTCGTGAAAACGTGAAGATGCCGCGAGCGTTCGCGTGACGCCCGGCGTTACTTGCCGCGGTGGTCGTTCGCGCTGATGGACGGTCGGACCTTCTCGGCGCCGGTGCCGCGGTTGTTGAGCCCGCGACCCTTCTGGCCGGCGGCGGTCTTGCCGCGGAACGCGCGACCCTTCTGGGAGTCCGCACAGATCCAGTTGAGGTCGTCGTCGTTCTCGATAGCGGGGTGGTTGGGGTCGAGGAGGATCACCTCGAACCACTTCTGCGAGCCGTCCTCGCCGACCCAGTAGCTGTTGAGGACGCGCAGGTTGCGGTAGCGGCGCTGGGAACGCTCCTCGGCGATGCGCTGGAGGTTCTTGTTCCGGGTGATCTTGTTGACACCCTGGCGCTTCGACCGGCGACCGGCCTTGAAGCGCTGTTTGCGCGCGCCGCCCTTGCGGACGGAGACGCGGGCGACGACGACGCCCTGTTTCGCCTTGTATCCCAGTTCGCGGGCGCGGTCGAGACGGGTGGGGCGCTCGACGCGCTCGATAGCGCCCTGACGTCGCCACTCCTGCTGTCGCTGCCACTGCAGCTCTGCGAGCTTCCCCTCCTTCGGGGTCTCCCAGGCTTCCTTGATGTGTGAGTAGAAGCTTCGTGCCATTGGTTTCACCGACGGGCGTTGGCGGTTCAGTCGGAACGCGACTCCGTCAGAGTCACGTCGACCACATTCCGGCCTGCCGTAGCAGGTGCCCACTGGTGCCCGTCCGTCCAGCGAGTTGTCCGAGCTACTTCCGTGGCCTACTTGAGGGCTTCGAAGCCCCACGAGCGAGCGTGTCGCGTGTCAGAACACGACACGTTCGAGCAGTCGTTTGACGACGCCCGGCCGCCGGGACTCGTGAGGGAACACCGTGAGCTCCGTGCAGACCGGTGGGCTGGCGGGGTCGCGGTCGAACAGCGCTCCCCGGAGTCGGTGGTCGACGCCGCGGCGGACGACGATGTCCGGGGCGGCCGGTCCGCCACCGTCGGTGCGAAACGGCGTGGCGACGACCGGAGACGAGCAGAGCGCGGCCAGTTCCTCCTGGTAGGCGGTCAGCGTCCCCACGGCGCGTTCGGGCGGGTCGGCCGTCGCGCCGAACCGGAAGACCACCTGGCCGCCGTTCGCTCCCGCGATGGCGTCCGCGACACCGACGGTGCCGGGGTCGAACGGACCGTCGTCGCTCTCCAGCACGACCGTCCGGGGCGTGTCGTAGCCACGGTTCTCGACGAGGACGACGTCACACGGCGCGTGGCGGACGACCCAATCGATCGGGTCGCCGACGACACGCGAACGCAGTCGAAGCCGTTCGTGCTCGGCGACGACGGTGTCGACGCTCCGGTCGGCCGCGTGGTTGACGACGGCGTGTTTGGTGTCGTGACTGACGATTTCACCCGTCTCGACCGGTACGTCGAGGTCGGCGGCGAGCGCGGCGATGCGTGACTCGAAGGCAAGGTCCGACGACGACTGTGCGGTCGCCGTCTCGTCGAGCGGTGCCTGGTCCGGGACCTCTTCGAAACGGACGACCTCGACCCGACCACCCCGTCCGCGGACGAGGTCGGCGGCGAGGCGGACGAGTGCTGCTTCGCGGTCGGTCGAGTGCTGTCGGGTGAGCGCGACGAGCACCTCGGGTGCGCCGTCGTCCGCGACGACCGCTTCGGTCGCGTCGAGCGCGTCTCGACCGACTTTTCGCCGGACGATGTCCGTCGCCGCTCCCTCGCGGTGGACGCGAGGGCGAGCGTAGAGGACGTACCACGCCACGCTCCCGAGGACGATGAGGAGCGCGCCGACGAGCGGGACCGTCCCCATCTGTGTGAGCAGGAGAAGGCCGCTCAGTACGCCGAACCCCTGTATCCAGGGGTAGAACGGTGACTCGAACTCGGGATCGTACGTCGCGCTCCCTTCCCGGAAGGCGACGACGGCGGCGTTGACGAGGACGAACACGAGCAACTGGAACGCGCTCGCGAGCTTCGCGATGTCGAGGATGGGGACGAACGCGATGAGCGCGAGCATCACCACGCCAGTGACGGTGATGGCCTGTGTCGGCGTGCCGAACCGGTCGTGGATAGACCCCAGCGACGGCGGGGCGAGGCGGTCGCGACTCATCGCGAAGGGGTAGCGCGACGACGAGAGGATGCCGGCGTTGGCCGTCGAGACCAGTGCGAGCATCGCCGCGCCGACGACGGCCCACAGACCGAACGTCCCGAGCGTGACTTCGGCGGCCTCCGCGACCGGCGTCTCCGAGCCGGCGACGGTGCCGGGGTCGGTGACGCCGACGATGACCGCCACGATGCCGACGTACAGCAGCGTCGTGAACACGAGCGAGCCGAGGATACCGAGCGGGATGTTCCGACCGGGGTTCTCCACCTCCTCGGCGACGCTCGCCACCTTCGTCACCCCCGCGTACGAGACGAAGACGAGACCGGTCGCGGCGAGCAGGCCACCCAGCCCGTCGGTGAGGAACGGCTGGAAGTTGGCCTGTTCGACGCTCCCGGCGCTGCCGACGACGAACCACGACAGCGCCGCCAGCATGGCGACGACGATGACGACCTGCAGTCGCCCGGTCTGTTTCGCGCCGAGTAGATTGACGACGACGAGCACGGCGGCCAACCCGAGCGCGACCGGTTGAACCGGCAGGTCGAACAGGAGAACGAGGTACGGAACGCCACCGACGAGCGCCAGCGCGCTCTTGAACGACAGCGAGAACCACGTCCCGATACCGGCGATGGTCCCGAGGAGCGGTCCCATCCCGCGTTCGATGAAGATGTAGGTCCCGCCCGCCTCGGGCATCGCCGTCGCCATCTCGGACTTCGAGAGCGCAGCGGGGACCACGAGCAGACCCGCCAGCAGGTAGGCGACGACGACGGCGGGTCCGGCGACGCTCAACGCCAGTGCTGGCAGGATGAAGATGCCGCTCCCTACCATCGCGCCGACGCTGATGGCGAGGACCGCACCGAGTCCGAGGTCTCGTTCGAGGGTCTTGCCCGTCATCGGAGTCGACTCGCGAGCGCCGTCCCGACGTTCTCCGTGACACAGACCGTCTCGTAGTCGAGGGATTCGAACGTCTCGACGTGGTCGGGGTCGTTCACGCGGACGACGACTGCCGAGACGCCGAACCGTGCGCGAGCGAGTTGCGCGACGAGTAGGTTCGCCCGGTCGCTCGTCGTCGCGGCGACGACGGTATCTGCGTCGGCGAGGCCGGCCGCGTCGAGCGTCGACGGGTCGGTCGGGTCACCGTCGACGACCGGCACACCGGCGGCTGCGGCCGCAGCGACGACTTTCGGCGTGTCGTCCACGAGGCGGGCGTCGGCACCGTCGGCGAGGAGGCGTTCGACCAGCGAGCGGCCGACGTGACCGCCACCGACGACGGAGACGGTTCGGCCGTGTTCGGACCCGCTGGGCGGGTCGGACGAGCGACGGATGTCCGGGGTCGATGTCGAAGACGTCATCGCCCGGCGTTAGGAGACAGAACGATAAAAACTAGCCCATTTCGAAATCAGAACGAGAAAATAAGAAGCATAATTTGCTAATCTGTCCTGTCGAAGCGGTGGTACGGGTGGAAGAAGTCGTTGCGGATGAGGTCCTCGTCGACGATTTCGAACCCGAGGTCGTTCAGCTCCCGGCCGATTTGGCTCAAGTCGTCGCCGTCGACGCCGACGACGCCGATGTGGACGTTCTCGGTGCCGGTCATCACCTCCCGGACGGAGACGACCCCCTCGATGTCGAGTGCCCGTCGAGCGAGTTGCTCGCGTTCGGGAATCGGCGCGGTGCAGACGATGAGGGTGTACAACTGGTAGCCCGCACGTTCGTAGTCCACGTCGGCGTGGTAGCCACGGATGATGCCCTCGCGTTCGAGTCGTGCGATGCGGTTTCGAACGGTGCTCGCGGAGACGTCGGTCTTCTCGGCGATGTCGGACGACGACGTGTGACGGGCCTCCGCCTGGAGCGCGTGGATGATGGTTCTGTCGAGGTCGTCGAGGTCCGTCTCTGTCATACAGGTTCCAACGGCCAACGAGCGAAATAACCCCCCGGTCGGAACAGCAGGGACACACCGACAAACGAGACGGGAGTGAGAGCGAAGCGCAGAACGAGAGGTGAGAACGAGGCGACTACGGGGACGGCGACTCTCGCAGACTGGCGACGGCCGCGAACGCGCGGTCGAGGTCCGCGACGAGGTCGTCGACGTGTTCGATGCCCACCGAAACGCGAATCAGCGTGTCGCTGATGCCGACGGCCTCGCGTTCCTCCTTGGGCAGCGGTTCGTGGGTCATCGCCGCGGGACACTCGATGAGGCTCTCGACGCCGCCGAGGCTCACCGCGAGCGTGAACTCTTCGAGGTGACCCATGAACTCGACGACGTCGTCCATGTCGCCGTCGAGTTCGAACGAGAGGACGCCGCCGAAGCCGGTCATCTGCTCGCAGGCGAGTTCGTGCTGTGGGTGGGATTCGAGACCGGGGTAGAGCACCCGCGAGACGCCGTCGTGTGCTTCGAGGAACTCGGCGATGTGCTGGGCGTTGGCCTCGTGCTGGCGCATCCTGACGGGCAACGTCTTCGTCCCGCGCAGGAGGAGGTAGCTGTCGAACGGTGCGAGCATGTTTCCCAGAGCGATCTGCTGGAGGAAGCCGAGTGACTCCGCGAGGTCGTCGCAGTCGGTGACGAGCGCGCCGCCGACGCTGTCGGAGTGACCGTTGAGGTACTTCGTCGTCGAGTGGGCGACGAGGTCGGCACCGAGCGCGAGCGGGCGCTGACAGAGCGGACTCATGAACGTGTTGTCGACGCCGAGCAACGCGCCCCGTTCGTGGGCGAGGCTGGCGATCGCTCCGACGTCACACAGCTTCATCAGTGGGTTCGTCGGCGTCTCCATCCAGACGAGGGCGGTGTCCTCGCGCATCGCGGCCGCGACGGTCTCGGTGTCGGTGGCGTCGACGAACGAGACGTCGACGTTCAGACGCTTGACGAACAGTTCCTCGAGCATCCGGCGAGTCCCGGCGTAGAGGTCGTCGAACGCGACGACGTGGTCGCCCGGTTCGACCGTCGCGAGCATCGCGGTGACGATAGCCGCCGTCCCCGAGGAGAACGCGAACCCGTGGGTGCCGCCTTCGAGCGTGGCGAGGCGCTGCTCGACGGCGTGGCGCGTCGGGTTCGACAGCCGCGAGTAGAGGAACTCGCCGCGGTCGGGGTCGACGTCTTCGAGCGACAGACCGGTGTCGAGCGCCGGGAGCGCGAACGTCGACGCGAGGTGGATGGGCGAGACCACGTCGCCGCGACCCTCCTCGGGCGACGGCTTCTCCCCGTGGCTGACCGCGCGCGTCTCGACGTGCGAGTCGTGATTCATACCCGAACGTCCGCGCAAACCGCGAAACATCTTTCGGGAATCTGATAATAAACCGTGTCGCAAGAATTACCGGAGTTAATCACACTGGCACGGTGACCAGTGTCGCTGTCAGGTTCGGGGTCGGACTACCGCTTGCCGGCCCGGACGAGGAACGCGAGCGCACCGCCCAGCATGGCGACGTTCTTGAGGAACGCGTTGAGTTCGGTCTGTTTCTGCTCCTCGTCGGCGTTCCAGAAGTCGTGCATCGTCGGGGTCGCGGCGACGAGGAACGTCGCGGCCGCGCCGGCGGCGAGTTTGGGGACGCGCCAGAACGCGATTCCCAGACCACTGAACACGAGCAGGCCGCCGGAGACCGGGACCATCGTCTCGGCGTTCGGAATCCCCTTCGCCTCGGCGTACTGCGCCATCCCCTCGGTGTTCTGGAAGTGGTTCAGGCCCGTGAACACGAGCACCGCACCGAACAGCAGACGGGCCATCCGGAAGAACGAATCGTCGTCCGGGACGCGTTCGGTGGCGTCCTCGGCCGACTCTTCGGCCGGCACGTCGTCGAGGCTGTCGGCACCGGTCGTCTCTGTGGTCGTTGCCATGCTTCGGCGGACGGGCGTCGGGAGAATATCGGTTGGTGAGGCGGCGAGGCCCTCCGCTATGAGTTACACGAGTGTTACCGCGTGCGGTGACAGGTAGCGCTCTCGTTATCAGCGTGTGAGGCTTACCCGAGGTGAATGAGAACACACCCGAGCGCCGCCTGTCCCGACGCGCAGGAGGGTGAGTGAGTCCGCCGCCGTGGTGGGGCGGGCCGGACGACCCGCTGACGTTCGACGTCGAGGGCGACCCGATGCGCGACCTGTTCGTCCGCTACGCGCGGGCGGACTGGCCGCTGTTCGTCCTCGGCGTCGTCACGAGCGTCCTCGGTCGCTTCGTCAGCCTCGCGCCACCGCTCGTGCTCGGCGTCGCCATCGACGCGACGTTCGACGACAGCGTCCCCTACACGATTCCGTACGTTCCGAGCGCGTGGCTGCCGACGACACAGGTCGGCGAGGTGTGGTTCTCGGTCGGTCTCGTCGTCGCCGCCCTGCTCGCGTCGGTCGTGTTCACGTGGACGAACGGCGCGGCGCTGTCGCTGTTCTCCAACCGCCTCCAGCACGCCATCCGCGTCGACAGCTACGAGGCGATGCAACGCCTCGACATGGCCTTTTTCGACGACAAGCAGACGGGCCAGGTGCTCGCCATCCTCAACGACGACGTGCGGAACCTCCGGATGTTCCTCGGGTCGACGGTGTCGAGCGCGCTCCAACTCGTCGCCACGGTGCTCGGAATCGCGTTCGTCCTGTTCACGCTCAACTGGCAACTCGCGCTCGTCACGCTCGTCGCGGTGCCGCTCCTCGCGGTGTTCACCTACTGGTTCATGCGGACGATTCGTCCCCGATACCGCGCCCTGCGGTCGTCCATCGGCGAACTCAACACCCGCCTGGAGAACAACCTCGACGGGATGGAGGTCATCAAGACCGCCCACACCGAAAATCACGAGACCGACCGCATCCGCGAGACCTCCTGGGAGTACTACCTGCGGACGTGGGCCGTCGCGAAACTCGAATATCTGTATCAGCCGTCGATGGACCTGCTGGCAGGCCTCGCGTTCGCCGCTACCTTCCTGCTGGGTGGGTTGTGGCTCGTCGGCGGCGCACCCGGCCCGTTCACCGGAACGCTGCTCGTCGGGGAGTTCGTCACGTTCCTGTTCATGACCCAGCGGTTCGTCGACCCGCTGTCGGGCGTGGGCCGCATCGTCAACAGCTACGAGAACGCCCGTGCCAGCGGCGAACGCATCGTCGGCCTCGTCTCCCGACCCGTCGAGGTCCGGGACCGCGAGGACAGCGTCGTCCGCGAGACGGTCGAGGGCCGCGTGGAGTACGACGACGTGACGTTCTCGTACCTCCCCGACCGGCCCGTGATTCGGAACCTCTCGTTCGCCGTCGACGCGGGCGACACCGTCGCGTTCGTCGGGCCGACCGGCGCGGGGAAGTCCACTGCCGCGAAACTCCTGCTCCGCCTCTACGACGTCGACGAGGGAGCCGTTCGCGTCGACGGCGTCGACGTACGTGACCTCGCGCTCGACAGCCTCCGTTCGAACGTCGGCTACGTCTCCCAGGACGTGTTCCTGTTCGACGGTACCGTCGCCGAGAACGTCCGCTACGGGAGCTTCGACGCCACCGACGAGGGGGTCGTGGCCGCCGCGAAACTCGCCGAGGCCCACGCGTTCGTCGAGAACCTCCCGGAGAAGTACGACACGCGCGTCGGCGAACGCGGTGTGAAGCTCTCGGGCGGCCAGCGCCAGCGCATCGCCATCGCTCGTGCGATGCTCCAGGACCCCGCCATCCTCGTCCTCGACGAAGCGACCTCCGCGGTCGACACCGAGACCGAACTGCTCATCCAGCGCGGACTGGCGCGGTTGACTGCCGACCGCACCACGCTGGTCATCGCCCACCGCCTCTCGACGGTGAAGAACGCCGACCTCATCCTCGTCGTCGACGACGGTGCGGTCGTCGAACGCGGCACCCACGACGAACTGCTCGCCGAAGACGGCCTCTACGCCACGCTCTGGAACGTCCAGGCGGGGTCGGACGCCACCGAGGAGTTCATCGCGCAGGTCGTCGCTCGCGCCGACCGCGGGACGTAACGTCGACCACCACCACGAGAGGGTCCGAGAAGCCGACCGACGGCGTGCTCATCCTCGCTGCCCGCGTCCCCGTCGTATGCGGTACAGACTGCTCGGGAACAGTGGCCTACGGGTGAGCGAACTCGCGCTCGGGACGATGACGTTCGGCGAGGACTGGGGATGGGGTGCGGGCGAGGACGCCTGCCGAGAGATGTTCGAGCGGTACGTCGAGGCGGGCGGCAACGTCGTCGATACCGCGAACAACTACACGAACGGGACCAGCGAGCGTATCGTCGGCGACCTGCTCGACGGCCGCCGCGACGAGTTCGTCGTCGCCACGAAGTACAGCCTCAGCACGCGCGACGGCGACCCGAACGCCTCGGGCAACGGCCGCAAGAACCTGTTCCAGTCGGTCGACGCCTCCCTCGAACGGCTGGACACCGACTACCTCGACCTGCTGTGGGTCCACGCCTGGGACGGCGTCACCCCCGTCGAGGAGACGATGCGCGCACTGGACGACGTAGTCTCCTCGGGGCGAGTCCACTACGTCGGCTTCTCGGACGCCCCGGCGTGGGTCGTCGCCCGCGCCCAGACGCTCGCCGCGGAGCGTGGCTGGACGCCGTTCTCGGCCATCCAGGTCAAGTACGCGCTCACCGAGCGCACCGTCGAACGCGAACTGCTGCCGATGGCTCGTGCCCTCGACCTCGGCGTCCTCGTCTGGAGTCCGCTCGACGGCGGTGTGTTGACCGGGAAGTACGTCGACGGCCAGAGGGAGGGTGACGGCCGGGTGACGACGACCGGTCGCGACCTGACGGAGTATCAAGAGCGCGTCGCTCGCGAGGTAGTCGACGTCGCCGCGGATCTGGACGTGACGCCTGCGCAGGTCGCCATCGCGTGGGTCCGCGCACAGGGCGACCGGTACGTCCCCATCCTCGGGGCGCGAACGCTCGACCAACTCGACGACAACCTCGCCGCGCTGGACGTGTCGCTCACCGACGACCACCTCGCACGTCTCGACGAGGCGAGTGCCGTCGAGATGGGCTTCCCCCACGACTTCCTCGCGCGGCCTGCCATCCGGAACATCCTGTTCGGGGGGACGTACGACCAGTTGGACGCGCCGAACGACTACGTCGAGTAGTCGCCCAGGGGCGGTCGCCGGAGAGAGCGACCCCGGACCGACCGGACGGACCATCGGGACCTCGTCGAAGGTGCCCGAGCACGCGGGCGAGTTCGGTGGGGGCGGCCGAGCGGCCAGTTCTGTATAGCACGCGGCGATTTATCGCGGGGCGAACGGTCGAACCACGAAGCCACCGCTCACGGCCCGTGGCGGCCGCTCGATGAGGATAGCTGGTGAAGACGGCCGCGGACGACTCAGCGGTGGTCGCGAACGGTCGCGAAGGCGTCGTCACGCAGCGCCTGCGCCACGTCGCCGACGTCCGGGTCGCCGATACGGTTTGGGTGTTTCCGGCGGAAGTAGCCCACGAGGTTCGAGAGGTCGCGTTCGAGGAACTCGTCGGCGTTCTCGTGGTCGGTCGGGACGCCCTGCGGCCAGTCGAAGACGGTGACACCGTCGGTGTCGACGAACACGTTGTACTCGCTCATGTCGGCGTGGACGTACCCCGCCGCGTACGCCTTCGCCAACTCGTCGAGGATCAGATCCAACACGCCGACCGCCTGGTCGGGGTCGAGTTTCGCCTTCGACAGTTCGACGCCCGACAGCTTCTCCATCACGATGCCGTGGCGGTTCTGGTCGATGGGACGAGGTACGCGGACGTCGGGGTACACCGTCTCCAGGGCCTCGTACTCGCGCTCGGCGGCCTTCCGGGCGGTGTAGAACCACGAGATGTGGCGGTTGTCGGAGGTGTAGTCGCGCTCGCGGCGCACCTCCCGGAAGTTGGTGTAGCCCTCGCGGTGGAACTTCAAGGCGAGCGGCTTGTACGAACGGACCTCGTAGACGTCGCTCTCCTTCCCCACCCCGAGGGGTGCGCCGAACCCCTCGATGGTGTCGCGCTCGGCGAACGTCCGCAACGCGAGCGCGTCGTACCCCTCGAAGGTGAGGCGAAAGCCGAGGTACTGGATGGTCTTGCGTTCGACGAGGCCGCGGTCCTCACAGCGGTCGAGGCGGTACTCGACCTCCTCGTCGTCGAGGCGAGCGAACTCGGTCAGCTTCTCGGTGGCGACCCACTCCGAGAAACGCATCCCGTGTTCGAGCCCCGAGAGCAGATAGAAGTCCTCCGTCTGGAGGTCGGGGAAGAAATCGGCGACGTTCCGCACCATACCCGCCGTTCACGGGCGAGAGGGAAAAGCCCCCCGCGTCGGCGGCGACGGGTACGATGAATCGCATAGCACGATACGAAATCGGGGACGGAGCGAACTCGGGGACGGAGCGAACCGAGGTCGGCCCGTGGCCGTCGCTATCGGAGTCGAAGACGGCGTGAGCCGGCAGAGCGTCGGTGTCAGGCGACCTGGAAGCCTTCGTCCCGCAGAATATCGGGGAGGCGGCCGGCGTGGTCGCCCTGGAGTTCGATGGTCCGGGTCTTCTTCTCGACGGTGCCCCCCGTGGCGAGGCGACGTTTGAGCGTCGAGGCGAGTTCCTTGAGGTCGACCGTGTCGTCGGAGAACCCCTCGACGATGGTCATCGGTTTGCCGTAGCGTCGGCTCTCGACGCGGACGCTGAGTTGCTGTTCCGCACGGGCGAGGTCGTCCCCGATACCGAGGTCGTCGGGGAGACCGGTGACGTCACTGAAGTCCTTTGTCACTACACCCGAGCTATGCGGTTCGCGCGTATAACCCTGCCGCGGGTCCGAAATCCGACACACGAACGCGTTCGCTGCGGGTTTCGAGCGACTGGCCCGTGCTCAGTCGTCGGTCGCCAGCGGCGGGAGGTTCGCCTCGATCTGTTCGCGCATGCTCTCGAACTTCGGTGGGAGGACGAGCGACGACCCGAGTTCCTCCAGGGGTTCGTCGACGGTGTACCCTGGTTCGTGCGTGGCGAGTTCGAACAGCACGCCGCCGGTGTTGGCGCTCTGGGTGCCCCCCCGGAAGTACACCGAGTGGAACCACTCGCGGTCGATGACGGGCGTCGGGTTGAACCCCATGTCGACGAACGTCTCGCGCCACGCCTGCTGGTCCTCGTCGGTCGGCGTCCGGAACGCGACGTGGTGGACCGTTCCGTAGCCCTGGCGGCCGGCCTGCTGGGTCGGAATCAGGTCGACCACCGCCCCCAACTCGCCCGAGGAGACGTAGCGGGTTCGGTCGTCTTCGGCGTCACCCTCGACCTGTTCGTAGCCCATCGTCTCCAGCAGTTCGCTCGTGGGACCGGGGTCGCGAACGAGCAACGCGACGCCGTGGAACCCACGGATGGCGTACTCCTCGGGGAGCGCCTCGGTCCACGGGTCGGCCGCGTCGTCGCCCTCGACGAGTTCCAGCGGGAGGCCGTCGGGGTCCTCGAACGGGAGCACCCGCTCACCGTATCGCTCGACGGGGTCGTCGCGGGTGACGCCGTGGTCGTCGAGACGGTCGGTCCAGAAGTCGAACGAGCCCTCGGGGACGCGGAAGGCGGTGACGCCGACCTGCCCCGCGCCGACCTGGCCGCTTGGCATGCCGTCGAACGGGAAGAACGTCATGCTCGTGCCGGGCGAGCCCTGGCTGTCGGCGTAGAACAGGTGGTACGTCGAGGGGTCGTCCTGGTTGATGGAGCGCTTGACGAGGCGCAGACCGAGTACCTCGGTGTAGAACTCGTAGTTGGTCTGGGCGTCGCCGGCCATCGCCGTGACGTGGTGGATACCGGGAATCTGGTCGGGCATTACTCCCAGTAGGACGCCGAGGCACTTCAGTCGGCGCGGACACCCTCGCCGGGTGGTGACGCGAGTGTTACCGGGGGGAGTTCGGGCGAGGCCGGGTGCGCGGCAGAGCGGGACAGTGGGCGGCCGCCTCAGCGACCCGACGCCTGCTCGCCCCGAAGGGTGAGACACGTACTGGAGAGGCGGGCGACGAGGCGTTCGTCCTCGTCGTGGACGTCGCACTCGACGAGGCCGACCGTGCGGCCCCCCGAGACGACCCGTCCGGTGGCGGTCAGGCGGCCGTCCCACACCGGTCGGAGGTAGTTCACCTTCAGTTCGAGCGTGGTGAACGACGCCTCGTCGTCGAGCGTGCTGGCGTAGGCCGTTCCCATCGCCGCGTCGCCGACGTCACAGAGGACGCCGCCGTGGAGCGTCCCCATCGGGTTGGCGTGTTCGGGGCCGGCCTCGAACTCGATGCGTGACTCGCCGTCGGCGACGTGCTCGATGTCGAACCCGACGAGCGCGCCGACGGGCGGGCGGGGCATCCCCTGCTCCCGTGTCGACGGCGACCCCTCCACACTCCGGAAGCCGCCGTCTTGGGTGAACGCGATGGACTCGGCGAGTTCGACGCGGTCGAACAGGGCGTCGCGAGCCAGCGTCTCGGGGTCGTCGGCCACGTCGGTCAGTCGGTCGTGTTCCTCCTCGGTGAGTGTGAGTTCGAGCGTTCGCTCGGTCATACGAATGCAGCCACCCGCGAGACGATATAGCCCCGTGTCACCCCGGGTGACGCGAACGCTATCACCTCGCGTCGCCTACACGAGGTCATGTTCTCACCGGTCGGTACGGAGGGCGCGTGACGGTAGCGGACGACACCGGAGTCGCGAGACGCGGTCCGGACCCACGACTCGTCGTGTTCACGCTCTGGTTGCTCGTGTTCGGCGTCGGTAGCCAGGCGATGCTCATCGCCCCCATCATCCCCCAGATAGCGACGCAACTGGCCGTCGAGGAGGCGCTGTTGGGGACGCTCGTCACCGCCTACAGTGTGGCCGTCGGCGCGTTCGCACTGCTCGTCGGCCCCGTCTCCGACCGCGTCGGCCGTCGGCCCGTCCTCCTCGCTGGCACGGGCCTGATGACCGCCGCGCTCGCGGCCCACTGGTTCGCCGGCGACTTCCTCGGCCTGTTCGGCGTCCGCCTGCTCGCCGGTGTCGCCGGCGGCGTGCTCAACGGGGCGGCCATCGCCTACGTCGGCGACTACTTCCCGCCCGAACGCCGCGGGTGGGCCAACGGCTGGGTCATCAGCGGGTTCGCCGCCGGTCAGATCGCGGGCATCCCCATCGGAACCCTCCTCGCCGCCGAGTTCGGCTTCCGCGCGCCGTTCCTCGCGTTCGCGGTGGCGACGCTGTTCGCGTTCGCACTGGTCGTGACGCTGTTGCCCGCTCCGGACGTGACGCTCGCGACGTCGAAGCTCACCGTCCGGTCTTTCGTCGGCGAGTACGCCTCGTTGCTCCGCCGAACCGAGATACTCGTCGCGACGTTCGTCTTCTTCCTCATGTTCGGCGGGACGGCGCTGTACACCACGTTCCTCCCGACGTGGCTCCAGGTCGAGTTGCTCGTCGGCGCGAGCGCCATCGCCCTCCTCTTCCTCCTCGGTGGACTGTCGAACGCCGTCGTCGGCCCCCTCGCGGGCAGTCTCTCGGATAGACTCGGGCGCAAGCGTATCATCCTCGTCGCCAGCGTCGGCATCGCGCTCACGATGGCCGCGACACCGCTGGCGGGCACCGTCGGGGGCTTCCTCGCCGTCGCGGGCGTGTTCGTCGTCGTGATGGCGCTGTTCGCCTCCCGCGCGAGTTCGTTCACCACCCTGCTCACCGAACTCGCCGACGGCAGCCAGCGCGGGTCGCTGATGAGCCTCACCGTCGGCGTCGGGCAGGTCGGCACCGGCGTCGGCGGCGCGCTCGCGGGGACGGCGTACGCCGCGACGGGCTACCCCTCCAGCGCCGTCGCCGCGGGCGTCGTGATGGCGGTCATCACCCTCCTCATCTACGTCTACCTGCCCGCGACGGGACCGGGTGTGGCGGCCCCGACCCCGCCCGCCGAGCCGCGCTCGCCCCTCGACACCAGCGGCGACGGCCGCCCGGACCTCGCGTGTGACGCACTCTGCGGCCCGACCGCCGAGGGCGGGTACGGCGACGACGACGACTGATTCACGACCCTCCCCACCGCCGGTCGCACCAACAGCCATGTCCTCGCCGCGCCAGCACCCAGCATGGACGTCCAAATCGTGCTGTACGAGGGGTTCGACGAACTCGACGCCATCGGCCCGTTCGAGGTGTTCGCCAACGCGACGCGCGCCGGCGGTGACCTCCCACCGACGCTCGTGACGCTCGACGAGCGCGACACCGTCACCGCCAGCCACGGCCTCAGAGTCGGCGTCGACGGGGTTCTCTCGGATCCGGACCTGCTCGTCGTCCCCGGCGGCGGGTGGAACGACCGCTCGACGGCGGGTGCGTGGTCGCAGGTCGAGCAGGGTGACCTCCCCGACGCCGTCGCCCGCGTCGCCGAGACGGACGCGCTCGTCACGTCGGTCTGTACCGGTGGGATGGTTCTCGCCCACGCGGGCGTGCTCGACGGTCGGCCGGCAGTCACCCACCGCGGTGCGCTCGACGACCTCCGCGAGTTCGACGTCGAGGTACGCGAGGAGCGGGTCGTCGACGACGGCGACGTGGTGACCGCGGGCGGCGTGACGTCGGGCATCGACCTCGCGTTGCACCTGGTCGAGCGATTCGCGGGCGCGGACGTCGCCGAGCAGGTGACGACCGAGATGGAGTGGGAGCGTGGTTCGGAGCGAACGGAGTGAGCGAGAACCACGGATAGGCGAACGGCGACCTGCGGGAGCCGTGAGCAGCGAGATTCGGAGTGAGCGAGCGGCAGCGAGCGAACGAGAATCTCGGGAGTGAGAGCGGGGAGTCGTACGGGACCGAAGGCCTCGCTGGAAGCCGGCGACTCTGCCGCCGGTGACGAACGGGACAGTCGAAGCGAGAGCGCCTCGGGCGGACTTTTTATACGAGGGGCTGGCCTACGCCGGGGCATGACACAGAGCGAGCGTGTCGCCGACGCGGACGGTCCCGCCCCCAGCGAGGCGTTCGCCCCGCTCGGCAACGAGGTCCGGACGCGGACGCTCGCGGCCCTCCTCGACGACGGGATGCCGACGCGTCGGCGCTTCTCGGAGCTGTTCGAGGCCAGCGGCGCGGACACCTCCGCGGGGTTCGCCTACCACCTCCGACAGTTGACCGACCACTACCTCAGAGAGACCGACGACGGCTACGCGCTGACCGACGCCGGCGTCCGGATGGCTCGCGCTATCGCCTCCGGGACGTACACCGACAGCGTCGACCGCGACCCCGTGCCCGTCGCCGACCCGTGTCCGTTCTGCGGAGCGGGCGGGGAGGACGAGGGGGCAGGCGAAGTGGACGGAGCGGAGGGCGACGACCACCCCGGCCTCCACGCGGGCGCACACGACAACACCGTCGCCATCACCTGTTCGGCCTGCGAGCGGACCGTCCTCTCGCTGGGGTTCCCGCCCGGTGGGTTCCGCAGCCACGACGACGAGTCGTTCCCGCGGGCGCTCGACCGCCTGTATCGCCACCGCGTCGGTCTGCTCGCCGACGGCACCTGTCCGGAGTGTGGCGGGGCGACCCGCGGGCGGGTCGGCTACACGGACGCCGACCAGACCGACGACGGGACCGACGCGGACGCCGCGCGTCCCACGCGACTCGCCCTCTCTTGTACGGCGTGTGGCTACGCGCTGCGCTGTCCGGTGACGCTCGCGGTGCTCGACCACCCCGCCGTCGTCTCCTTCTACCACGACCACGGCGTCGACCTGCGCGACCGACCCATCTGGAACGTCGGCGAGGAGTGGGCCGAACGCGTGCTGTCGGACGACCCGTGGTGTGTCCGAGTCGCGACGGAACTCGACGCGGAGGCGCTGTCCGTGCTCGTCGGCGCGGACGGCACCGTCGTCGAGACCGAGCGACGGACGCGCTCGGCGTCGTAAGCGCGACACGTCACCCCACCAGAACGTACTTCGCGGTCGTCGTTCGACGTCCGAGTATGGTCCCGCCACGACCGACGTGCGGTTCGGTCGGCCCGTCCCTCCACCCGCCCCGTGTGCGACGGCGCACGGGTGACGCGCTCGCCCCCTCCGAACACGGTGAGTCGTCGCGCCACGGAGCCACCAGATGAGCCTGCGAGCGGTCGCGAGAAAGGAGTTCCACGAGTGTCGCCGCTCGTACACGCTCCTCGGTCTCGCGGGCCTGTACGTCCTCATCGCCGTGTTCTTCGCGGTGATTCAGTGGGTCCCGTACCCCGACATGTCCAGGGAGGCGTCGACGAGCACGCTCGCACTGTTGAACAGCCTCACCCAACCCGGTGCGGCGTTCGTTCCGCTGTTGGGCCTGCTGGTCGGCTACCACACCATCGGCGGGGCGCGCGAGAGCGGGAGTATCAGACTCACGTTGAGCCTTCCGAACACACGTCGTGCAGTCGTGTTCGGGACGTTTCTCGGGCGGTTCGCCGTCGTGGCGACGGTCATCGCGCTCGCGAGCGCCGGCATCGGCATCGTCGCACTGGCGACGTACGCGTACTTCGACGTCGAGGCGCTCGTGGTCAACACGGCGGTGTCGGTGCTCTACGGTGGGGTGTACGTCGCCATCGGCATCGGGTTCTCGGCGTTCACGAAGTCACGCTTTCGCGCGCTCCTCGGAGCAGCCGGACTGTTCTGGCTGTTCTTCATCGTCTGGGACGCATTCATGTTCCTGGTACAGGTGCTGTTCATCGGGCCGACGCTCCCGGAGGGGTCCCAACTACCGGGCTGGATGGAGTACGTCTGGCTGTTGAATCCGTCGTCCGCAATCGTGTACACGCGCCGAACCCTGCTACCAGAGTACCACGAACTCGTCTTCACCCCGAGGACGAGTGCGGCCTACCTCCAGGACTGGGTCGGTGTCGTCGTCCTGTTCGTGTGGGTCGTCGTGCCGCTCGTGGTCGGCTACGTGCGCTTCGAGCGAATCGACCTCGAGTGAGGAACGAGCGGTCGACGGACCGTGACGCTCGGACAGCGCGGTGAGAAGGGTCGGTGGCGTTACTCGCCGCCGTCGCGCGGTTCGTAGCCGTCGGCGGTGATGACGGCGATGGTCGGCTCCGCGCCGTCCTCGTCGTCCTCGTCGGTCAGCACGTCGCGAGCGAGCGCGACGGCGTCCTCGACACTCATCTCGGGGTCGTACTGTTCTTCGAGTTCCTCGCGGATGCGGTCGGAGCCGCCGCCGATGGCGGTCGCCTGCCACTCGATGGCCGTCCCCGAGGGGTCGGTCTCGAACAGGCGGGCGTCGCCATCCTGGAAGCCCGCGATGAGGAGTGCCGCGCCGTACGGGCGGGTGCCGCCCGACTGGGTGTACTCCTGGATATGCTCGGAGATCTCGGTGGTGAGCTGGTCGGTCGTGATCGGCTCGCCGTAGCGCAGGCGCTCGACCTGGGCGGCGCGACGCGCGACGTCGACGAGTTGGCGGGCGTCGGCGACGTGGCCCGCGCTGGCGACGCCGTGGAACTCGTCGACCTTGTGCAGTTTCTCGACGCTGCGCTCTTCGAGGAGCGGCGACCGCACGCGGCGCGCGGCCGCGAGGACCACGCCGTCGTTCGTGCGAATACCGACGCTCGCCGAGCCCTGTTTCACCGCCTCGCGGGCGTACTCGACCTGATAGAGTCGCCCGTCGGGCGAGAAGATGTTCGAGTTGCGGTCGTACGCCTGCCGGTCGTTGTTACCCATCATGCGAGGACCTCCGTGGTGTCGTCGTACGTATCCTGTTGCACGCCATCGGCGGTGATGCGCGTCACCGTGATACCGTTTCCGGAGGCGGTGTCGCGCTCGCTGGCGGCCGCGATGGCCTCGGCGGCGACGTCGACGGCCTCCTCGACGCTCATCTCGGGGTCGTAGAGGCGTTCGAGCGCGCCGGTGGCGACGGTCATGCCGCTCCCGCTGGCGGTGTAGTCGTCCTCGATGACGCCGCCTGCGCCGTCGATCTGGAACACGCGGGGCGTTCCGTCGACGTCCACGCCACCGAGCAACGGCTGGGCCTGCATCCCGCGGATGACGTTCGCGGCGGTCTGGGCGAGCGCGTCCATGCTCATCTCGCGGTCACGGCGCGTCTCGTAGAGGTCCGACTGGACGCGCAGTTGGCGGACGAACGCCTGACCGCCACCGACCGACCCGGAGATGGTGACCGCGGCGCGGTCGTGAACCGGTTCTATCTTGATGGCGTTCTTGTTGGCGACGAACCGCCCGCCGAGCGACGCGCGGCGGTCGGCCGCGAGGACGACGCCGTCGGTGGCTTTCAGCGCCACCGTCGTCGTCCCGGTCTTCAGCACCTTGTCCATACACTCACTGCGGGCGCTCCTCGGATAAGTTCTCGCTAAAACGCTCTTTAGCTGGCGCGGGGGCGGCGCTGACGGGCGGTGCTCGCGGCCACCCGAGCGCCGTGCGCAACCGCTTTCCCGCCGTCCTCGCTACGGGCGGGTATGACCGACACGCGCGGGGACGACGCGGGTGCCGCGGCGGCCGGTGACGCCCTCGCCGACCGGGAGTGGCGACTGATTCGCGAGGAGGCGCTGCCAGGCCCGCTGTGTATGGCCTACGACGCCGTCGCCGCCGAGACCGCCGCCGAGGGCGGCCCCCGGACCGTCCGCGTCTACCAGTGGTCGCCCTCGACGCTCTCGCTGGGCTACCGCAACGACCCAGACGACGTCGACTGGCAGTTCTGCGAGCGCGAGGGCATCGACGTGGTGCGCCGCCCAACGGGTGGCGGAGCCATCTACCACGACGAGGTCGGAGACGTCTCGTACTCGACCATCGCGCCCGCCGACGAGTTGCCCGGCGACCTGATGGAGACGTACGACCTGCTGTGTGAACCGCTGTTGACGGCGTGTGCGGAGCTGGGCGTGCCCGCCGGCTTCGCCGAGGAGTCGTACCCCGAGTTGTACCACCCGGCGTGCTACCTCAGAGCGCTCCACCCGGCCCACGACGTGATGTATCGCGGGCAGAAGCTCTCGGGAAACGCCCAGTACCGCCGGCGCGACAGCATCATCCAACACGGCTCGCTCACCTTCTCCTCGCGCGCCGAACGGACGCTGGGCTGTTTCGTCGACCCGCCGGTGAACGCCGAACGGTTCCGCGAACGCGTCACCGGTCTCGACGAACACGCCGACCTCACGCGCGGGGAGTGCGTGGAGACGCTCGAATCGGCGCTCGCCACGTGGGCCGACGCCGAGGTGGGCGAGTGGACCGACGCCGAGCACGAGCGCGCACGCGAAATCGCCCGGGAGAAGTTCGCCAGCGACCGCTGGAACCGCGAACGCATCGACCCGCTGGAGCGCTAGCGGGCCGGTGAGCGTCGGTGGCGACGTGGCACCGAGCGTCCCGCCGTCGGTCAGTCGTCGGTCTTCTCGACACCCTGCCCCGGCAGTGTCGCCTCGGTGGGAGGGGCACTCCGTTCCGGTGTGCCCACGAGGCCGTCCGGGAGCGGGTCGAACAGCGGGAACTCGTCGGCACGGTCGCCGAGTTCGACCGCCCCCGCCTCCCGGTCCCAGGCGACCAGACCACGGTCTGCGAGCGCCGGGAGGTCGACGTGATACAGTCGGTTCCGACTGTCGCGGACGGCGGACCCGTCGGGACCGGCCGTCGGCCCCGTATCGTTCTCGGCGAGCGACGCGGCGAGGGAGGAGACGGCCAGCGTCCCGCGGTGTCGGTGGAGGTGTGCCAGCAGTCGGCGTCTCCGCTCGTCGGCGAGCACGAGGAACAGTTCGTCCCAGTCGTCGGGGCCCGTCGGTGTGCCGTCGGTGCCACCCATGCGAACCGTACCGGACGCGTTCGGGTGGTCGTTATCCCGTTCTGCACAGGGCATTTATCAGTCGGCCGCGGCGGCCTCACCGGCGGTCCGAGACCGAGTGGCTCGACAGCGCGCTCGACAGCACCTTGTTCGTAGCACGGCGGACGCGCTCGGAGAACGCCTGCTCGGAGATGTCGAGGTCGTTCGCCAACTCGGCGAGCGTCACCTCGCGCGGAATCTCGAAGTACCCCCGTTCGAGCGCCAGCAGCATCGCCTCGCGCTGGGGCGGCGTGAGGTTGAACAGGTAGCCCTGCTCTTCACCCTCGACGAGCGTGTACACTCGTTCGAGGTTGTAGCTGATGTCGTGGTCCAGACAGTAGTCGTGGAACTCGGTCAACCCCTCGTGGCTGTCGAAGCGGATGCGGAAGTACCACTCCTCGTTACCCCGGGCTTCGAGGATCGACGCCTCGGTCTGGGCCATCCCGTAGATGAGACTCTCGACGTCCGCTCGCCACTCGACTCGGTAGAGACCGCTCTCGTCGACGTAGTCGAGCGCGACGAGTTCACGGACGTGCTCGCTCGCTCGAACCGCGGCCTCGAACGCGTCGAGGCCTCCGCCGTGGACCCAGATGTAGGGCATCACACGCCGCGAGGCGGGCACGACCCGCTCGATTTCGACGTTGGTGTCCGGGTCGCGGGACAGCACCTGCCCGAGGATGAACTCCTCGGCGTGCAGCGTGAACTCCGCGATTATCGTCATCGACACTGGTTTCCGGCCGACCGAGAAAAGCGTCGCGGCGAATCGGCTCTCCGGAGCGGTCGTGTCGTCCCGTCGCCCACCGAATCGGGAGCGACCGAAACCCGGACAGACGACCGGGTGATATACTGTCACCGTCTATGGACACCGGGTGGACAGGCGAGCCCGAGTGGTGTCAGCGGCAATTCGGTCGGCTCGGTCGCCCGCCCGCCACCCCACCTGTCGGCCGGGCCACTCCCCACAGGTGGCCCGGTTTCTCCGTCGTTCCCACGGGTGCGGCGAGCGACCCGGTCGGTCGGCGGCCACGAGCCATCGAGAGTGCGACGGAGGGGGAAGACGATGTCAGAGGCTGGTTCCCCCTACCGCACCCACGAGTCTCGCCACGCCTCCGCCCGGAGAGACCGTCCGACCAGTGTCGACCGAGCCGGGAGTCGGGTGACGAGCGTGCGGTAGTATCGACGTGAGCCGAATCAGTCGACCCCTATAGCCTGCAAGTCGTTTAACCCGAAGAGGTGTGCTCACACGGCGACCGCCGCGACCGACGGGCACGTCGCGCACCGTTCCGAAGTCCCTATGCCCCGGAACTCCTAGCCGAGAGCACATGCTGAGAGTCGGTGCACACACCTCCATCTCCGGGGGCGTGCAGAACGCGGTCGACGAGCAGGTCGAGTTGGGCGGCAACTGCGGGCAGATATTCACCCACTCCCCCCAGGTGTGGAAGCACACGCCCGCCGACGACGAGGACGTCGAGGCGTTCCGCGCGCGCTCCGAGGCGAACGACGTCGGCCCGTGGATGATCCACGCGTCGTACCTCGTCAACCTCTGCACCCCCAAGGACGATCTCCGCGAGAAGTCCATCAACTCCATGCAGAAGGAGCTCGACGCCGCCGAGCGCCTCGACGTCCCCTACGTCAACGTCCACCTCGGCGCGCACACCGGCGCGGGCGTCGACGACGGCCTCGCCAACGCCGCGAGCGCGCTGGACGAACTGACCGTCCCCGAGGACGTCACCATCCTCGTCGAGTCCGACGCGGGCAGCGGGACGAAACTCGGCGGCCAGTTCGAACACCTCGCGCAGGTGCTCGACGACACCGGCCACGACCTGTCGGTCTGTGTCGACACCGCCCACGCGTTCGCGGCGGGCTACGACCTCTCGACGGCCAAGGGCGTGAAGGACACCCTGACCGAGTTCGACGACGTGGTCGGGTTGGAGAACCTGGCGTACTTCCACCTCAACGACTCGAAACACGCCTGCGGAACGAACAAGGACGAACACGCCCACATCGGCGAGGGCGAGATCGGCGTCGAGGGGTTCGAGACGCTGGTGAACGACCCGCGCGTGCGTGACCGCCCCTTCGTGCTGGAGACGCCCACCGAGAACGGCAAGAGCTTCGCGTGGAACATCGAGCGGGTGCAGGAGTTGCGGGATTCGGAGTGAACGAGCGGTAGCGAGTGAACGAGAATCCCGAGTACCGAACGGCGAACGGAGTGAGCCGTGAGGAGTTGCGAGAGTCGAGCGAGTAACACGAGCGAGACTCTCGGGAAGACGAACGGTGACAGGAGGGAGCCGTGAGTTGCGAGACTCGGAGTGAGCGACCGCAGGGAGCGAACGAGAGTCTCGGTGAAGTGAGCGGGGAGCGCTAGCGACCCGCGAGCTGCGCGGTTCGGAGTGAACGAGCGAGAGTCTCGGTAGGTGAACGGGAATCACGCGTACGCGAACGGCGAACGCGTGTGCAGTCACCCGACGACAGAAGACACTTGTCGAGTGACGTGTCGCTCGTAGTATGAGACGCCGTGCCCTCCTCGTCGCGCTCGCGGCGCTCGCGGGATGTAGTTCGCGACCGTCGAGCGACGCCGACAACGACTCGGTAGAACCCCAGACGAAGGTACCGACTGTGACGGCGGTCGGTACGGACGGGTCTACGACCGTCTTCCTCCACGTGGTTCCCGCAACTCCCTCCGACGAGCAGTGGGAACGGGCCGTCCCCATCGTCTTCGAGGAGTTGCCGACCGAGGAGCGTCGGGCGGTCCACCGGGCCATCGACGAGGAGTGTGCCAGATACGACGGCGTCTCGAGCGGTGCGTGGGCGTTCACCGACCGCGTCTTCGACCACCTCCGGCAGCAGCGAGACGCCGCCGCCGACGAACCGTATCGGACCGTCTACCTCGACGCGAACCGAGTCTACGCAGTCGGTGCGGTGCAGGGCGACCACATCATGACGGAAGTCGACGCTCGTTGCCCGGAGTGAGCGCGCATCCACACCGTTTTGCCCGCACCACCCACACCACCAGCCAATGCGCCGGTTCTCCGCCGACTACCTCGACGACACCCGCCGCGGGATGTGGTCCCCCGACGACCGCGAGGCGCTCGCGCCCCTGGACCTCGCCGAGCGGTCGTGCGTCCTCGATGTCGGCTGTGGCACCGGCGAACTGTCGGCCGTCCTCGCCGAGGAGACGCCCGAGGAGGCCCGCGTCGTCGGGCTGGACCGCGACCCCGCGCTGCTCGCGGCGGTGCCCGACCCCGCCCACCCCGTCCGGGCGGACGCGCTCTCGTTGCCCGTCGCCGACGGGAGCGCGGACCTGGTGGTCTGTCAGGCGCTGCTCATCAACCTCCCCGACCCGCTGGCCGCCGTCGAGGAGTTCTCCCGGGCGTCCTCGGCCCTCGTCGCGGCGGTCGAACCCGACAACGCCGCGGTGACCGTCGAGTCGACCGTCGACGCCGAGGAGCGACTGACCGCCCGTGCACGCGAGCGGTTCGTCGCGGGCGTCCCGACGGACGTGACCCTCGGGGCGGCCCCCGACCTGTTCCGCGAGGCGGGCCTCCGCGACGTCGAGACGCGTCGGTACGACCACGTCCGGACCGTCGAGCCACCGTACGACGAGGCCACGCTGGAGGGCGCGAAACGGAAGGCAACCGGGTCGCGACTGAGCGAACAACGCGAGACGCTGCTGGCGGGCGGACTGAGCGAGGCGGCGTTCGACGCGCTCCGCGGCGAGTGGCGCGCGATGGGCCGGGAGGTCGTCGAGGCGATGGCCGCGGGCACCTACCGGCGGCGGGAGACGGTGCCGTTCTTCGTGACGGTGGGGCGGGTGCCGTCGAGCGAAAGCGACTTTTCCGCGCCCTTCTCACTCGAGTGACATGAGCGACGCCGTCACCGACGAGACGACCGACGTCGACCCGGACGCACTCGACGTCCTCGGTGACGAGACCCGACGGGCGATTCTCCTCGCGCTGGTCGAACACCGACGGGTCAGCTCCGACGACGCGACGCTCTCGTTCTCGGCGTTGCGCGAACGGGTCGGCGTCGCGGACTCCGGGCGGTTCAACTACCACCTGGGGAAGCTCGTCGACCGGTTCGTCGAGAAGACCGACGGGGGCTACCGGCTGAGCTACGCTGGCCAACAGGTCGTGGGGGCGGCGCTCGCGGGCACCTACAGCGCCGGTGAGTCGAAGGGGCCGACCGACGTCGGCGAGTGTCCGGTCTGTGAGACGACGGCGACGGCCACCTACGAGGAGGGTGTCTTGGAGGTGACGTGTGCGAACGACCACGTCGTCTATCGGGTGGGGTTCCCGCCGGGGGCGGCCGCCGACCGGTCGATGGAACGTCTCCTCGCGCTCTCAGCCCGCCTGACGTACGACGACATCGAACTCGCCATCGAGGGGGTGTGTCCGGAGTGTCTCGGTACGGTGACGCGCTCGCTCCAGCGAACCGGCGGTGACGAGGAGGTGGAGTGGTTCTTCGACGCTCGCTGCGAACGCTGTGGACAGCAGTTCAGGGCTTCGGCCGGCGTGTGTGTACTGACTGCACCGTCGTTCGTCGCGTTCGCTGCCGACCACGACGCCGACCCGCGAGAGCAGCCGCCGTGGACGTTCGCTACACTCGACGGGTCACAGACCGTCGTGAGCGAGGACCCGCTCCGCGTTCGGATGACCATCGATATCGACGACGAGACGTTCAGCGCGACCCTCGACGAACACGGTCGGACCGTCGCGACCGACCGGTCCTGAGCCACGACGCCGGGTCGGTCGAGGACCGTCGGGAGGGAGACGGCGCGACCAGTCAGTCGTGTGGAGCGGCGAGCGCGTCTTCTTCCTCCTCGCCCCCGCCGTCCTCGCCGTTCTCGCCGTCTTCTCCCTCTCCGTCTTCTCCCTCCTCGCCCCCCGGGAGTCCACACCCGGCGAGGGCCGCGAGCAATCCACCACTGGCCGCGAGCAGTCGTCGGCGTGTCGTTCGGTCGGACATCGAGCGACACGACACGCGCCGAACACAAGAGCGTTGAGCCGTCGGTCGCGGGACGACCGCGGAATCGCCGGACGTGACCGCAGCTACAAGTCAATGGGAGCGAACGGATAGCCATGCACATCGAACGGTTCGGCGACGGCGACCGCGACCTCCTCCTGGTCCTCGGGTGGGGTAACCGACTCGGACACCCGACGGTCCGATGGCTCGTCGAACAGGGCGTGGAGGCGGGCTACCGCGTCCACGGCTTCCAGATTCCGACGGTCGTCACCGACTTCGAACGCGACTGGGTCCGCCCCGTCGCGACCACCGTCGACGCGCTCGACGAGTATCGCCTGCTCACCCACTCGACGGGCGGCCTCATCGGGGAGTTCCTCAACGGGGCGACCGAGACCGTCCACTGCAGTCCGTGGTGGGGGTTCCACGGCGACCTGGAGACGCCGCTGGTCGAGTGGGCGATGAAACTACCCGTCTCGACGCCGCTCCTCCCGTCGGCGTTCGGTCGCGAGGAACTCGGCACGTTGGTGACCGACGAACGGCTCGCAGACGGGCCGAAGCGGGCCGCGCCCACGTTCCTTCGGGAGGCGAGACGCGCCCAGCGCCGCCTGCCGGCGTTCGACGACGAGACGACGAGCGTGTTCTACACGCCGACCGACGCCGTCGTCAGCGCGACGGCCATCGAGGAGCGAACGCCCGCGAGGAACCGCGTCGCCTTCGAGGGCGGCCACGAACTGTTCTCCTCGCCGTCGCGAGAGACACACGTCGGCACCGTGTTCGACGCGCTGGCGGAGGGACCGTCGGCGCTGTGGTAGGGCGTCGGGCGACGCGCTCGGCGCGGAGCGGGTCGATTCAAACGACGTCACCGCGGACGGACGTCCCCTCCTGTCGCTCTCGGTAGCGTCGGACGGCGCTCGCGGCCGTCTCGGCCTCCTCGCTCTCCATCCCGAGCATCTCCAGCGCATCCGAGAGCGTCGGGAAGACCAGTTCCCCCGCACGGAGTTTGTCGAGGGTCTCCTCGCTGCGCTGACCGTCGACCCAGAGACACGCGCCGCGTGGGTCGAGGATCTGTTCGTAGTTCTCGCGCATCCGCGCGCCCTTCAACCGCTGGGTGACGTTCGACTCGAAGCCGCTGTTGCACACTTCGAGGTGGACGGGTTCGCCCTCGCCGGAACTCGCCGAGGTCCGGCTGCCAGCCGAGGTCCCCTCGGCACCCTCGCCGAGGAGGTGCGCGGCGAGGCACTTCTCGGGGGCGGCGTGACCGCTGTGGTTCGCGCGGACGTGTTCGGGGAACTGCTCGGCCCACGCCGCGTCGACGGTCTTGCCGACGCCCTGGACGCCCAGCGAGTCGCGGAACTCGGCCTCGCGGTCGGCGTCCCGACCGAACAGGAGGTCCTTGGTGAGGTAGACGTCGAGGCGGTCGACGGGGTCGACGCCGAGGGCGACGTCGCCGTACACCCACACCTCGCGGACCGGGACGGGCATCGGGTCGGCGTCGACGGTGTCGAGCAGTCGTTCGACCCGGTCGACGGCCGCCTCGCGAGAGAACTCGCTCATACCCGACGTACCGGCCGGTCGCCGAAAGCGGTTTCTCTCGCGGGACGAGGACGACCGTCGCACTCGCGGGCCGTCACGTCCGACCCGCCCGCAGTGCGTGTGTTTCACACGCAGTGTGACGGACGGCAGACAGTTATCAGTGCTTCTGTCAAGCGTGTTGAACGAAGGCCACGACACTTATTCGTGAGGTTACTAAGGGGCCTGTATGAACCCCGTCGTGGCACAGGTGATCGACCTCGGTCCCGGCGTGTTCGGGGCCGGCGTCGTCTTCGCACTGGTCGCGCTGGACCTCGCGGTGGCGACGAGCGCCGCCGCCGTCGGTCCGCGGGTCGCGAGGCGGGTCACCGACTGGCGGCCCCCACAGCCGTGGCGCGACCTGCGCGACCGCTACGCCCCTCGTCCGCTCGACGCGTTCTTGCTCGCGGCGTGGACTGCCGTCCTCGTCGAACTCCTCCGGTCTCGACCCGTGGTCGCGGCGGGCGTGGCCGCGCTGTCCATCCTCATCAGCGTCTCCGGGACGCTCGTGTTCTGGGCGCTCGACGCCCGCGGTGGTCCCGGCGAGAAACTGTAACTCGGTGAGCGGAGACGGAACCGCCCCCTCTCCACCCCACCGTTCTGCGACGGTCAGGTCAGGTCGACGAGCGCCTGCCACGTCGCGGGGCCGACGACGCCGTCGACGGCGAGTCCCGCGCTCGACTGGAACGACTCGATAGCGCCCTCGGTTTCGCTGCCGTAGTAGCCGTCGACCGAGATGCTGTAGCCGTGGCCGTAGCGCAGCGAGTGCTGGGCGGCGTAGGTCGCCCACCACGGGTCGTCGTTCGGCCCGGCGACGGTGACGACCAGCGCGTCCCAGGTGTTCGGGCCGACGACGCCGTCGACGGCGAGGCCGGAGGCAGACTGGAACGACTCGACGTTCGTCTCGACCTCGCTGCCGTAGATGCCGTCGTGGTACTGGAGGTCGTAGCCGTGCTGTTCGAGCAGGTACTGGATGGTGTAGACGTCCTCACCCTGGTCGCCGTTCGAGAAGTACTCCCACGAGTACGACCCGCCCGTTCCGCCGTCGTCGCCGCCGTCGCCCGCAGAGCCGCCGACGAACTCCATGTAGCGGTCCCAGTCCCACGCCGGTTGCGGGCAGGACTTGTAGCTCGTGTTCCCGCAGTCGCCGTACTTCGGGGCGTTGGCGTGACCGATGATACCACCGGAAGCGTTCGCGGCCGCGCACGGGTCGGTGAAGTACTGCTTGGGGACGCCGTACGCGCTGGCGACGTGGTCGACGATGTCGGCGCTGGCGGCGTAGGCGGCGTCGGAGATGCCGTTCTGGCCGTCGTGCCACTCGTGTTCGATACCGATGGCGTTGGAGTTGAACCCGCCGGCGTGCCACGCGACGTCCTGTTCGTCGACCATCTGGGCGGTGTGGCCGTCGCTGTTGCGGACGACGTAGTGGGCGCTGACGTCCGCGTCGGGGTCCTGGAACCAGTTGACCGCACTCCCCCACGTCCCGTCCGTGATGTGGACGACGACCCAGTCGATCTCGCTCGCGCCCCGATAGTCGTCCGAGTAGTTCGACGAGTCGGCGGCGATGTACTCGTCTGCTGGCGGGGCCGCGGCGCTCGCCGTCCCGGCGGCGAGCAGCGACAGCCCACCCACCGCCGACGCACCGACGCCCTTCAGGAACGTCCGGCGGTCGTTCATGCCGTTACCTCCGTCGTCGCGGTCTCGTCGTCTATCATGGTGTACTCCGACGGTGTGTCGGAACGGTTAGAATCCACTGTTTGCGATGGTTAAAATTTGCGGCCAAGTCGTATTCAATATCGAATCCGGGAGCTCCGAGCGCAGTCGAACGCGGACGTTATCCCGCTCGAACCCCCAGCGCGGCCATGGACTGTGAGAAGTGTGGCGCACCGGCGGTGATGCACGCCGCCTACTCCGGACTGCACCTCTGTGAGTCGCACTTCTGTCGCTCCGTCGAGAAACGGCTCCGTCGCCGGGTCCGCGACGACGACCTGCTGTCGGACGCGGCGACGCCCGACGACCCCGAGACGTGGGTCGTCGGGTTGTCGGGCGGGAAGGACAGCGTCGTCCTCACGCACATCCTCCACGAGACGTTCGCCGAGGACCCCCGCGTCGAACTGGTCGCGCTGACCATCCACGAAGGCATCCAGGGCTATCGCGACAAGTCACTCGACGCCTGTCTCTCGCTGACCGACGCCCTCGACATCCGCCACGAGGTGGTGAGCTACGAGGAGGAGTTCGGCCTGCGGATGGACGACGTCGCGCGCGAGGACCCCGAAGGGATGGCTCCGTGTGCGTACTGTGGCGTCTTCCGCAGGGACGTGCTCTCACGCTACGCCGAGGCGCTCGACGCCGACAAACTGCTGACGGGCCACAACCTCGACGACGAGGCCCAGACCGCGCTGATGAACGTGCTGTCGGGTGACCTCCGCCAGATGGCGAAACACTTCGACGCTTCCCTGGGGAGTTTCGACCGCCGCGGTGACGAACACGCCGACGAGTTCGTCCCGCGCGCCAAACCCCTGCGCGACGTCCCCGAGAAGGAGGTGGCCCTGTACGCTCACCTGCGCGAGCTACCGACACACATGGCCGAGTGTCCCCACTCCAGCGAGGCCTACCGCGGCGAGATTCAGGAGCTACTGTTGAACCTCGAATCGAACCACCCCGGCACCCGTCACTCCATCATGGCGGGCTACGAGGAGTTCGCCGCCATCGTCGCCGAGCGGTTCCGTGGCGACGGCGACGGCCCCGCCCTCGGCGACTGTGAACGCTGTGGCGCGACGACCACCCGCGACCTGTGTCGGAAGTGCGAACTCGTGGAGGCGGTCCACGAGGCCGACGCCGACGCCGGTGTCGGGACCGGGAGCGACTGAGAGACCACATCACCGCGTTTACGGGCCGCTGCGCGGGTTTATCCTCTCGGCCACCAGTACAGACGCCATGGATTCTATCGAGACGCACGTCGACATCGATGCGCCGCCCGAAGCGGTGTGGGACGTACTGATGGACGTCGACAGCTACGGGGAGTGGAACCCGTTCATCGACGTAGAAGAGCGACCGACCGAGGGCGAGCAGGTGACCGTCCACCTGACGCCACCCGGCAAGCCGTCCGTGACGATGACCCCCGAGATTCTCGTCGCCGACGGGCGAGAGCTACGCTGGCGCGGACAACTGTTCGTCGGTGGCCTCTACGATGGAGAGCACTCGTTCACGCTGACCGAGCAACCGGACGGAACGACCCACCTCGTCCACGCCGAGACGTTCTCGGGGGTACTGGTCGGCCCCATCAACTGGTGGCTCGGCGACTCGACGGAACGTGGGTTCGAGGCGACGAACGAGGCACTGAAAGAACGAGTCGAATCGCGCGTCGTCGCCTGAGTCGAGACCGGGACGCTGTCGCTCGGTGCTGTGAACAGGTGGAAGAGTCGGCGGCCCGACTATCGGATGACGTCGAGGCCGTTGTTCTGCTCGACCTCGCTGCGCCCGCCGTCGGTCTCGCCGAAGTTGACGCCGTTGCCGCCGTTGGACCCGGAGTTCGACTCGAACTGGTGGCTCTGGGAGGTCGACCCCATGCCGCCGGAGTTGTCGATGGCCTCGCGCGATGCGTTGGCCTGCTTCTGGGTCGTCGGCCCGAGAATCTGGGCCGACTGGACGCCCGTCATGATGGCCATGACGCGCACCTTACCCTTGTACTCCTCCTGGATGCGCGCGCCCCAGATGACGTTCGCGGAGGCTTCGAGGCGCTCGGTGATGTTCTGGGCGATGCCCTCGGCCTCTTTCAGCGTGAGGTCGGGGCCGCCAGTGATGTGGACGAGACCGCCCGTGGCCCCGCGGTAGTCCACGTCCAGCAGTGGGTGGTTCATCGCGTCCTTGACCACTTCCTGGGTCTTGTTCTTGTCCTGGGTCTCACCGACGAGCATCACCGCGACGCCGCCCTGGCCCATGATCGCGGTCATGTCGGCGTAGTCGAGGTTGATGAGGCTCGGCTGGGTGATGGTCTCCGAGATACCCTTGACGGTCTCGGCGATGATCTGGTCCATCACGCTGAACGCCTTGCCGATGGGCAGGTTCGGGACGTAGTCGAGCAGGCGGTTGTTGTCGAGGACGATGATGGAGTCCGCGGCGTTGCGGAGTTTCTCCAGGCCCTCCTCGGCTTTCACCGTGCGGGCACGCTCGACGTTGAACGGCGTCGAGACCATCCCGACGACGATCGCGCCCTGCTCCTTGGCGATGTTGGCGACCACGGGGGCCGCACCGGTCCCGGTGCCACCACCCATGCCCGCGGTGACGAACACGAGGTCCGCCTCGCCGAGGACGTCCTTGACGGTGCCCTGGGCCATCTCCGTGGCGCGCTCGCCCATCGACGGGTCACCACCGGCACCCAGCCCCTGCGTGAGCGACTTGCCGACGAGTATCTTGGTGTCGGCCTCGATCATCTTCAGGTGCTGTTTGTCGGTGTTGATGGCGATGGTGTCCGCGCCGTCGACGCCGATGTTGTACAGGCGGTTGACGGTGTTGTTACCCGCACCACCACAGCCGACGATGACGATTCGGGGGTCGCCGAACTCGTCGGCCTCGGAGTCGCCCGAGTCCGAGCGTTTGCGCTGCTCTTTCTCGGCGTTCTCGAGCGCCGAGTTGACGATGTCCTGCATTCAGGCCCTCGCCCACGGCCGCTTCTTGTCGCGGCGCTCGGTGTTGTCCTCGTTGATCATGTCGCGGACCGCGGCGCGAATCGCCTCGCTGCGATTCGGGTACTCCCCGGTCTCGACCATGCGTTCAACTTCCTCGATCTGCTGCTTCGGAATCCGTAGTGTCACACGCTCCATTTTTATCGTATTCCCCTTGGTAAGACACCGAGCCGCGTGTCACGACGACCCAGGCGCCGGACACGGGAGGAAACCGCAGTACGTGGCAGGAATTCGACCCGCCACACCCCGTGTAAGACGACTGTCTTACGCAGGTGTTTGCATACTCCGATGTGTAATAAAACTTTGGCCCGGCGTAAGACGCCGACGACGATTAGTACGTAAACGAGAACGAATTCCCGTGTACGACGCGTTTACGAGCGTTCTAGCACGTCTGCCGCTGGCGTCCGACGACCGCACCCGGGACAGAACCCCCAGTCCGACCGGAGTTCGTCACCACACTCACAGAACACGCGGTGGGTCGCCTTCTCGCCACAGTTCGAACAGTACACCGCGTCCCCGGCGAGCGACGTCCCACAGCCGGAGCACTGTTTACGCCCGTCTTCGCCGTCCGACGTGGACTGTTCACTTCGTGGGGGCCGGTCGGTCTGTGCGCTCGGTTCCGACCGCGACGGTGCGCGGTCACCGTCGAGCGTGACGTTTACGTTGATGTCCTGAGCGTCGCGGCGTCCGTGTCGGCGCTCGTGTGCCGCGAGCACGGCGTCGATGCGTTGGTCGACGAGCGTGTCCACGCGCTCGCGAACGAGTGCGTCGAGTGACCCGTGGACGGCCGGCCCGTCCGACGGGGCGGGGCGCTCGTCGTCGTCCCGCGCCGAGGCGTCGTCGAGGTACGCGCGAAGCGCTTCGCGCATCACCTCGCTCTTGGACCCCTCACACGCCTCGATGCGAGCGACGAGGTCATCGTCGGCGCGGAACGTGATTTTACTCATCGGATACGACGGATTACTGTTCATTCGATATATATTTTCCTCACCCGCGTCAGACGTCCGTCAGTCGCACCGAAAGACAAGCATTAAATTCGACGACGTACTCCCACCGAACAGGCCGCTCTTAGCTCAGTCTGGCAGAGCAGTCGACTGTAGATCGACTTGCCCCCCGTTCAAATCGGGGAGAGCGGACTACCTTCTCGCGGCGACTGTGAACGAGCGAAGCGAGTGAACCAGCGCCGCGTGTGGTGTCCAACACGACCCGATTTGAGCAACGAGCGACGGCTGGGAGCGAGTGAGTTCAAATCGGGGAGAGCGGACTTCTTCGTGACCGAACCGCGAGCGAAGCGAGTACGGTGAGGTCGAGAAGACACCCCAACACGATTTGAAGAGACGAGACGCAGCGCGACCGGGAGGAGCGACCGTCTCGGCGCGTTCAAGTCGGGGAGAGCAAACCGCTACTGCACGCGGCAGTGGGAACTACGCCGATTCGAGCGTGAACGCGACGTCGACGGAGAGTGTCGACCCCGGTGCCCCCCGCTCCGCGGAGTAACTCAGCGAGTCGGTGACGCGGTAGGTACCGGGTCCCGGTGGCACCGTGAACTCGGGGTGGTTCGTCGTCCCGGTCGGCAACACCTCGTAGCGGCGGGTGACGCCGTCCGACGGCGCTAGCTCCGTCACCGAGCCGATACTGCACGCCGTCATCCCCCGGTCCGAGAAGCTGATACAGCCCTCTTCCTCGTACTCCCGCCAGAGCAGGAACCGCTCGTCGGCGTCGACGGCCTGCGCGAACACGGCACCGAACGGCGGGACGGTCCCCGCGTACACCAGTTGGGTCGTCTCGCTACTGTTCGTGAGCGTGAACTCGACCGCGCCGGGACTCGCCGCCGAGACGGTGTCGTCGACGACCGAAGCGCTGAACTCGACGGCGGGTGGGCTGTCCGGGTCGAATCGATACAGCGTCAGTCCGACGTGTGTGGCGGTGTCGCCGTCGGTGGGACCGGTGAAGAAGTCGACGCGCTCGACGGTCTCGGCCAACCCCTCGGGCGCGGTGTTCGACCGCCACTCGCCGTCCCGAATCGCAGTTTCGACAGCACCGCGGACCGTGGCGTCGTCGATGTCCGCCACGTCCACAACGACCTGTTCCTCGCCGGTGCGTTCTCCCTCCCGTTCGACGGCGTCCCCGGAGTAGAACGCCGACGGTTCGAGGACGTACTTCACCGAGGGACGCTCGACGCTCGTCGACCGGGTGAGGTTCGTCAGTCTGTACTCCGCGTCGGTCGGCGTCTGGCTCGACCCCGTAGCGGGTGGTGTCGAACGGGACGGCGAGAGGGCTGCGACGAACGGTTCGTCTGTGGTGGCGACTGCAGACAGCCTGCAGCGAGAGCACCGAGACTCGCCAGGAGGGCACGGCGGCGCATACGATGTGTTCGTGAATCCGACACGAAATACTTTCTGCCGGGTGGCGCGGGCGTACGATAGCGACCGTGGTCGTCCGACAGCCACGGACCTACAACTAAGGGTCGCGCCCGCGCACGTGAAGGCATGTACGAGCGAATCCTCGTCCCCGTCGACGGCAGCGACATCGCCTACGCCGCCGCCGACCACGCGTTCGACCTCGCGACGGCCCTGGGCGCGGACGTGCACGTCCTGTTCGTCGTCGACGAGAGCGTCGAGTCGATGTTGCTCTCGACCCACAGCATGCGGACCGTCCTGGAGTCGCTGCGCGAACGCGGCGAGGAGGTGCTGGCGACCGTCGAGGAACGTGCCACCGACGCCGGCGTCGAGGTGACGACCGAACTGGGACACGCCGTGCAGGTCCACACCGCCATCGTCGACTACTGCACCGACCACGACGTCGACCTGGTCGTGATGGGGACCAGTGGTCGAGAGGGCCTCGAACACCTCCTCGGTAGTACGACCGAACGCGTGCTGATGGCTTCCTCCATCCCCGTACTGGCCGTCTCCCCGGAGGGTATCCTCGACGGTTCGTCGACCACGACCGACGAGGAGTGACGGACCGCGTTCCGAAACGCTTTTTCAGGTGCTCGGCCTCGTCACGTATGCGCGCCGCCTTAGCTCAGACTGGGAGAGCACTCGACTGAAGATCGAGCTGTCCCCGGTTCAAATCCGGGAGGCGGCATTTTCCTGCGAACGAAGTGAGCAGTGAAAATGCTCGCGACCGGTTTGAACCCTGCAAGTCGCAACCTGCGAGCGCAGCGAGCAGGTCCGTCTTGTTCCGGTTCAAATCCGGGAGGCGGCATGGCGTTTTCACGCGAATCACGTTCGAGAGGGCTGCGGCTCTCGACTGAGACTCGAGCCGTCGCCAACGTATCTGTGCACCTCGAGCGGATTCCGAACCAGACGAGTCCGAGCGAAGTGAGTCCCGATGCGGCCGCACAAAACTACTGTGCGGTCGCGACGCCGAAGCAGAGCGGGCCGACACCCCCAGATGACCGGCCGTTCGGAGGCCGGACCGTGTCGGGGACGACCCGTCCAACCCCCACGTATGCTAGCGAGAGACACAGGAGACCGCCTGCAGAAGCCTTATGTCTGGCAAGCCATTCCAGTTAGAAGTAATGGCGAAAGGTACGGTTGATTTCTTCAACGACACGGGCGGTTACGGCTTTATCGAGACTGAGGATGCGGACGAGGACGTCTTCTTCCACATGGAGGACGTTGGCGGCCCCGACCTCGAAGAGGGACAGGAAGTGGAGTTCGACATCGAGCAGGCCGACAAGGGCCCGCGCGCGACCAACGTCACCCGACTCTAATCATGGCGAAAGGCAAAGTCGACTTCTTCAACGACACGGGCGGGTACGGCTTCATCGACACCGACGAGGAGGACGAGGACGTCTTCTTCCACATGGAGGACGTCGGCGGTCCCGACCTCGAAGAGGGTCAGGAAGTCGAGTTCGACATCGAGCAGGCCGACAAGGGTCCACGCGCGACCAACGTCACCCGCCTGTAAGACGACTTCACACACGAACGACGATTCTCGGTATTTTCACTCCGACAGCGACAGCGCTGGCGCGGGGACCAGACGGTCGATCCGACGGCGACGAAGAAACGTCGTGTGACCGACGGGTGTCTGACTGACCTTCATACTCCCCGGCGGTGAACCACCGACACTCATGGCGGCGCAACCCCGAGACGCCTCCTCGCTCGACCAGCAGTTCCGCCCGACGGTGGCGACGACCGTCCGGTCGGCGTGGCGGGCGGTCGTCGGTCGACTCCGAGAGCTGTTCTTCGGGCTCTCGCCGGTCCACTACGAACCGGGCGATATGCGGCGAGAGTACCGCTGGACGCGGGCGGCGCTCGTCGGGGCGACGACGACGCTCGTGGCGGCGCTGGCGGTGCGGTCGGTGCTGACGGGACTGTTCGTCGCCTGTTTCTCGGCGGAGCCGTCGGTCGTGACGCTGTTCAACGTCGGCCTGACGCTCGCCGTCGTCGGCGGGGCCGCGGGGGTGGCGGCGGTCCGGGCCGCGGACTTCACCCGACTGCGGCGACGGGAGCGGCGACTCTGAGCGCGGCGGACCGGAGCCGACGGAGCGCCGACCGTCGCCGACCGCTCACTCGCTGAGGCGGTCGTACTCCTCGTCCGTGAGGTCGAGCGAGGCGGCAGCGACGTTCTCTTCGAGGTGGTCGACGCTGGAGGTGCCGGGGATGGGGAGGGTGACGTCCGAGTGGCGGAGGAGCCACGCGAGCGCGACCTGCATGCGGGAGACGTCGTGGGCGTCGGCCACGACGTCGACGACCGCGCTCTTCTCACCGAGGTCGCCCGCGCCCAGCGGGAAGTACGGCATGAACCCGATGTCGTACTCCTCGCAGGCGGCGAGCACGTCGTCGTGTTCGCGGTTGCCGACGTTGAAGTTGTTCTGGACGGTCGCCACCTCGACGTGGTCGCGGGCGGTCTCTAGCTGGTCGACCGAGACGTTCGAGAGGCCGACGTGGCGGACGAGTCCGTCGTCTTTCAACTCGGCGAACGTCGTGACGCTCTCCTCGAAGTCGGTGTCGGGGTCCGGGCGGTGGAACTGGTAGAGGTCGATGGTGTCGGTTCGCAGGCGGTCGAGCGAGCAGAGCACCTGGTTGCGGACGTAGTCGGGGTCGCCGTGGGGGAGCCAGTCGCCGTCGCGGTTGCGCAGTAGGCCGGCTTTGGTGGCGACGACGGCCTCGTCGGGGTCGAGCGTCTCGCCGATGAGTCGCTCGCTGACGCCCGGGCCGTAGGAGTCGGCGGTGTCGACGAAGTCGACGCCGAGGTCGACGGCCCGGCGGAGCACGTCGCGGGCGTTCTCCTCGTCGTCCGGCGGGCCGACGATGCCCTCCCCACAGAGGCGCATCGCGCCGAAGCCGAGTCGGTTGACGGTCGTCTCGCCGTCGAGGTCGAAGGTGTCGCTCTCGTTGGTCGGCATCGTCGGTGGTCCGCGCGGACGCCGCAAAGCCGTTGGCGCAGTGGCAACGTCGTCCGGCAGTCCGCACCGTCGGGACGTCCGTTCAGCCGCCGGAGAGAGTCTCTCGCGGCGGCGTTCCGAGACAGCCTTTTGCCACCACAGTGTGAACTGGTACCTATGACCGAGATGGCCGCGTTCGTCCTGACACTCCTGACGTGCGGCGTGCTCGCCGCCGTCGGAACCGTCGGTATCGTCCTGATGAAACGAGTGATGGCGGACGGTTCGACGTCGGAGTCCCTGGTGGAACCGGTGACCGAGAGCGAACCGACGCCACCCGGGAGAGGTGCCGTCTGAGTGAGTCGGTGTCTAAGGGATATAATCACGAATCAGGAACGTACGAGCGTCTTACCACGCTAGTGCGCGAGTTTATACGCGTGTAGTGACCTCCGTCGAACATGTCCGCGATGTCCCAGCCACGAGTTCGAACCGCCGACCCCGAACCGCTCGCCCGACGCGCGACGGCCTGCCCGGAGTGCGAGGAGGCGCTCGTCGAGGGGCAAGGTCTCGTCGCCTGCGTCGGCTGCGCCTGGACCGGCCGCTACGAGTAGTCGACTCGTCGGCCGACCGCTCACTCACCACCGACCGCGTCTCACCGCCGTCCGCCCGCCAGTTTTCTCGCGGCCGGCAGTCCCCGGAGTCTGAGCATCGCGAGCGTGCCGAGCACCGGACCGACGACGAGCGGCGCGAACGCCCACCGCCAGCCGACGGCGTCGGCGACCAGCGGCGTCACCTGGATGGAGACCGTCGTCAACAGGAAGCCGACGGCCGTCTGGAGGGTGAGCGCCGTCCCGACGTACTCCGCCTCGGCGAGTTCGGTGAGCGCCGCGGAGAACTGCGCGGAGTCGGCGACGATAGTCGCCCCCCAGACGACGAGAAACGGGACGAGCGCGAGCAACGGCGCGTCGAAGGCGACGCCCGCACCGAGACAGGCCGCCCCGGAGACGACCATGCTCGCGCTCGTCACCGTCGTCCGCCCCACGTCGTCGGCGACGACGCCGGCCACCACCGCCCCCACCGACCCGACGCCGATGGTGAGGAACGCGAGGCCGGACGCGAGACGGGGCGACCCGACGGTCGCGCTCGCCGCGAGGTACGCCGGAATCCAGGTCCAGACGGCGTACAGCTCCCACATGTGCCCGAAGTAGCCGAGGTTCGCGAGAACCGCGGGACGGTTGCCCAGCAGTCGCCGGACCGCACGCGGGTCGAACGGCGCGGTGGGCGCTTGGTAGGGACCCTGCTCGACACGGAGCGCGAGCGCCCCGCCGACGACGGCGAGGCCGGCCGCCCCGAGCAGGACCGCCCGTGGCCGACCGACGCCACCGACCGCTCGCAGGAGGTGCGGCAGGGCGGAGCCGACGGTGAGCGCGCCGACGAGGGTGCCGATGGCGAACCCGCGGCGGTTCCGGAACCACCCCGCGATGAGCTTCATCCCCGGCGGGTAGACGCCCGCGAGCGCGACGCCGGTGAGAAATCGGAGTCCGATGGCCGGCAGCGCGCTGTCGACCGCGAGCGCGATGGCGACCGTCGCGGCCGCACCGAGCCACGCCGAGACGGCGACCAGCACGCGCGGGCGGACCACGTCCGAGAGCGTGAGGGCGGCGCTGAAGAGCGCGCCGACGACGAACCCGACCTGCACGGCGTTGGTGAGCCACGCCCGTTCGACCGCCGAGAGGTCCCACGCCGCGGCGAGGTCCGGCGCGACCGCTGTCGCGCTGAACCACAGCGCCATCGCGAACAGTTCGGCGGTGCCCAACAGCACGAGCGCCCGCCACTTCCGGTCGAGTGCCACACGACACGTCGGTCAGCCGAGACGAAAAAGACGGGTGCGTTCTGGTGGACGGTGCGCACGCGACGCGAGCACGCACTCGGCACGTGGCCCGAACGGTCGGTCCGGGTGTCGACTACTCCCAGAGGATTTCGGTGCCGCCCTCGTGGCCGTGTATCTCCTGGACCTCGCGGATGTTGTCGTAGATGTTGAGGCTCGGGACGTCCGTGGTCCACGCGATGACGCACTTGCCGTTCGGTGGCGGGAACTGGACGCCGTAGGCGACGACGCCGGTACCGGAGACGCCGGTCGAGTCCTCGCTGCGGTACAGCGCGAACTTCCGGAACCGCGGGTTCTGGGAGAACGGGTCGGGCATGGCTCGGGATTGCCGTCGAGAGGTTACAGCGTTTCGCTTCCCGTCGTCGGTCGACGGGCGGAACGCCGCGGCCGTGTTCGCTCCGGACCACCCCGACCCCGACGCGTCACTCCGCTGCGTCGCCGGTCGGCGTCGGGAGCGCGCGCAGGTCGCTCGGCGGGACCAGGAAGTTCCCGCGGTTGCGCACGAAGATGTACTCCAGGATACCGTTGTTGACGCGCTGGCGGACCGCGGGGGTCGCCTGCGTCACGTCCTCGCCGTTCATCGCGGTTCGGACCTCCTCGAACGCCGTGATTCCTCGCTGGAGCGACGGGAAGTGGAGGCTCGCGTCGTCGTCGTCGGTCGACTCGAAGTGCCGCCGGAGCAGGCGGACGTTCCCCTCCGAGTCGCGGTTGGCGCGCGCGGCCTTCTGGGCGTGGCCGACCCGGCCGAACTCCTTCGCGTCCTCGACGACCGTGTCGAGGAACTGGTCGATACCGCTGTCGTCCCCGAGGTTGTCGCCGACACCCTCGACGAGTCCCTGCTCGGCGTGCTGCGGGCTGAACATCTCCGTGACGCGCTGGTCGAAGTCCTGCTCACCGTACCAGTCGTCGAGCCGTTGGCGGACGTTGGCGACGTGTTTCGTCGTCCCGCCGGCGAACGGCCCCTCCTGGATGGTGACGTAGTCCTCGGTCGCCTGGTTGCGCTGGAACCCCGCGGCGAACCCCATGAACAGCGGCGACGCCTCGGGGATGGGGTTGTCCGCGGGGACGCCGTTGAGGTCGGTGTCCTCGGCCTTCTGGCGGGGGAGGCCGGGACCGACGAACCCCGTCCGGCGGTCGTCGAGGTCCAGTGCGTCCGTGAGCGCCGTCTCGACGTCGACGCCGTTGGCGGTGTCGACCTCGCCGCGGAGCGCCTGTTCGGCTTCGAGCAGCGCGTCGGCGCGGTCGCTGGCGAGGTGGAGCAGCGCGTCCTGCTCGTCGAGCGTCGGCTGTTCGAACGACGAGAGGCGACGCGGCCGGGGCAGGTCGAGGCCCTCCGGGAGCGACTCGTCGAACCGCGCGAAGTACGCCGGCGAGTAGCCGATGGAGTAGATGAGGCCCTCGTTCGAGCGCTCGTAGGCACGGTCGAGGGTGGCGAGCGCCGACTCGACGGCCTCGCGCGTGTCGGCGTCGGGCGGTCCGTCGCCGGGCACCGAGAGGTACCACAGCGTCTGGTGAGTCGGCAGGAGGTCGTTGCCGTGCTCGTCGTGGCGGATGCGCTCGTTCCACGCGAACTGGCGGCGGGGGAGCGAGTCGGGGCCGCCACCGGTCGGAACCGGCGTGGGCGTCCCGTCGTCACCGCCCTGGATGTCGAGACACGCCGACAGCGCGCTCGCACCGCCGAGGGCGACGGCCGCCTTCAGGACCTCGCGGCGAGACGGGTCGTCGGTCATCCGCACAGCACCTCCGAGCGGGCCGAACGAGGACGCGACGAGCGGGGAGTGACCATATCTCGACTAGCGGATTCGTCAGAAAGGCCCTTTCGGTGTCAGCGGTCCGTTCGACGGACGAACCAGAGCACGGAAGCGAGGGTGGCGGCCACGAACGCCACCCCCACTCCGAACCCGCCCCCGGTGCCCGAGGACGGCGGCGTCGGACTCGTCGAATCGGTGCTCGGTGCGGTGCTCGTCGGCGACGACTCGGCGGGCGGTGACGTACCCGTCGTCTTCGCGGGCGTGTTGATGGCCGGTTGCGTGGGGGTGTTCACCACCGGGGCCGACCCGTTCCCGTCGCCGGTCGAGACGACGGGGAGCGTCGTCTCCAGAGTCAGGTTCCCGACTCGGAGCGGTCGGTCGGCGTCGCCGAGCCTGCCGTCGCCGTCGTCGGCGTACAGTTGGGTGCGGACGACGAACTGGCCGTCCTGGGCGGCGACGAACGACTCGTTCAGTCCGATGGCGACCTCGCGGTGCGTACCCGCCGCGAGCGCCCGCGTCCCGAGGACGTCGCCGGTCTCGTTGTCCCGGGCGACCACCAACCCGTCGTCCGGTAGCGTCACCCGGCCGACGGTCACCTCGGGGCCGTCGGTGTACTGCCCGAGAAAGCCCTGACCGGTGACGATGGCGGGCGACCCCTTCCCGACGGCGACGCGCTCGGCGACCGGCCGGTTGAACCGGGTGTAGACCGGGTCGTCGGCGTCGTACTCGCCGTCGCCGTCGTCGGCGTGGAGCGCGAGCCACACCGTCCGGTTCTCGCCCCACTGGTCCCACTGGTCGGCGGCGACGTCCACCTCGACGTCGCGGACTAGGCCACCGGGCGTGAGCGAGCGCGAACCGAGCGCCGCGCCCATCTCGCCGCCGTCGTCGGCGTGGACGACGAGGTGGGCGCGCTGGGAGACGAACACCGTCTCGACGAGGAGGGTGCCGTCGTCGCTGACCTGGCTGGTCGCGGTGAGGTGGTTCGAGTGCGCGCTGACCGGCAGCGGGACCGACGCGAGGACGACGAGGAGGACGACTGCGAACGCGAGCGGGCGACGCATGACCGGGGTTACGGGAGCCGTCCGAAAAGGGCTACCGGGTGGCCGCGTGGGCGGGCCGCTCCGGGCGACCGCTCAGTCGTCGGCCGTCGCGTTCGCCTCGCGGAGCGCGTCGGGCGGGCCGCCCGCCAGTCGGTCGCGGTCGTGTGCGGCGAGGAAGTCGTGGTCCGGGCCGACCGCGACGATCTGCTTCGGGTTGACGTCGGTGTGGGTCGTGTAGTAGTGCTCGGTGATGTGGTCCATGTTCACCGTCTCTGCGACCCCCGGCAACTGCGACAGTTCGAGCAGGTAGTTCCACAGGTTCGGGTACTCCGCTATCTTCCGGACGTTGCACTTGAAGTGGGTGTGGTAGACGTCGTCGAAGCGGACCAGCGTCGTGAACATCGCGACGTCGGCCTCGGTGAGCACGTCGCCGGCGAGGTAGCGCTGGTCGTCGAGGACCGCCTCCCAGCGGTCCAGCGCGTCGAACAGTTCGCCGACGGCCGTCTCGTAGGCCTCCTGGGTCTCGGCGAACCCCGAGCGGTAGACGCCGTTGTTGATGGGTTCGTAGATTTCGGAGACGACGCGGTCGACGTCCGCGCGGTGGCCCTCGGGGTAGAGGTTGACGTCTCGCTCCGCGAGGTCGTCGAACGCCACGTCCAGCATCCGCATCACCTCCTCGGACTCGTTGTTGACGATGGTACCCTCCTGCTTGTCCCACAGCACGGGCACCGTCACGCGTCCGGTGTAGTTCTCGTCGGCCGCGACGTACGCCTCCCGCAGGTAGTCGAACCCGTTTATCGAGTCCGCGTCACAGCCCGCCTTCTCGGGGGTGAACTGCCAGCCGCCGTCGTCGCGGTACGGGTCGACGACATCGACCGAAATCGCGTCCTCCAGACCCTTCAGCGCCTGCGTGACGAGCGTTCGGTGTGCCCACGGACACGCCAGCGAGACGTAGAGGTGGTACCGACCGGATTCGACGGGGAACTCCGCGTCGGGGTCGGGGGCTTCGCCGTCGCGCACCTGCTCGCCGCCCACCCAGTTCCGGAAGGTGGTCTCGTCGCGGTCGAACTCGCCGTCCTCGTTCGACATCTCGTAGGCGTCGGTGCGCCACTCGCCGTCGACGAACATGTTCACCATGGCAGAAGGTAGGGGCCGACCCCGGATAGGCACACAGGTGGCACGGGCGTAACCGGGCGAGACGAGTGTGACGAGCGAGATTCGGTGGCCGGTCTCGCGAGCCAACAGCGCGATAGCCACTCAGCGAGTGATGGGTACACCAGCGTTCCTACCGCGAGTGAGTGAGCGAAGCGAACGAGCGAGCGGGCCGACCGAACCGTCGACGGAACGAGCGAAGCGAGTGGCAGAGGCGGTGAGGGAGTGTTTTTTAGTCCAGGTTTTGCCAGCGAGCCTTCGATGACCGCCGAACGCAGTGAGGCGTGTCATCGAACCGCGAGCGCAGCAAAAAGTGGGTTCGAAGGCTTTAACCCCCAACTGCTCTTCACCACACGTAATATGGCCGATAAACCCGCCTCGATGTACCGGGACATCGACAAGCCACCGTACACCCGGCGCGAGTACATCACGGGGATTCCCGGCTCGAAGATCGCCCAGCACAAGATGGGCGACATCGAGGCCGACCCCGACGACTACCCGGTCCAGATCAGTCTCGTCGTCGAAGAGTCCGTCCAGCTCCGGCACGGCTCGCTGGAGGCCTCGCGCCTCTCGGCGAACCGCCACCTCATCAAGGAGCTCGGCGAGAAGAACTACAAGATGATTCTCCGGAAGTTCCCCCACCAGGTGCTCCGAGAGAACAAGCAGGCGACCGGTGCGGGTGCAGACCGTGTCTCCGACGGGATGCGCCTCTCGTTCGGGAAGATCGTCGGCACCGCCGCGCGCGTCTACGAGGGCGACCAGCTGTTCACCGCGTGGTGTACGCCGGAACAGGCACCCGTCGTGAAGGACGCCTTCCGCCGCGCGTACAACAAGATCACCCCGCCGTGCCGCATCAAGGTCGAGCGCGGCGAAGAACTGCTGGTTTCGTAGAACCAGCAGTTCTTCGCTCCGCCCAGTAGGGCGCGGTGAGGACCTGCTCGTCTCGCAGAGACCTGCACTGCCCGGCAGAGACGGGCCATCTTTTTGCGTTCTCCACGCTCGGGTAGCGTATGCTTCGGCTGGCGATGACGACCGACGCCGAGACGTTCGAGCGCGTGGCCGACCCGCTGGCCGAGCGCGGTGTCGAGGTGGGGTACGTGCAGGCCGACGAGCGGACGGTCGCGCTCGGCGACGGCCGCCCCGCGGAGTTCGAGGGGTTCGACGTGGGGTTCGTCTACCCCTCCCGACTCCCAGAGGGCGGCGTCATCGACGCGCTGCTCGGCGTGCCGTGGGTCAACGACCGCGAGGCCGTCCTGCGCTCGCGGCACAAGGGCGAGGCGCTGGCGCGACTGGCGCGAGCGGGCGTCCCGGTCCCCGACAGCGTCGTCGTCTCGAACCCCGCGAGCGACGCCGACCTCCGTGAGGCGTTCGAGCGGTTCGACCCGCCGGTCGTCGTCAAGCCGAACTCGACGACGCGGGGGACGGGCATCACGAAGGTCCACGACGTCGACTCGCTGCTCGGCGTCACCGACTACCTCGCGCTGGTCCACGACTACCGGGCGACCGGCGACAAGTCGTTTCTCGTCCAGGAGTACCTGCCCGAGGCGCGTGACTACCGCGCGATGGTCGTCGACGGGGCGTGTGTCGGCGCGGTCGAGCGTCGCCTCCCCGAGGGCGCGCGGGCCGCGGGCCAGTGGAAACACAACGTCCACCGCGGCGCGGTGGCCGAGGGCGTCTCGCTACCCGACGAGTTGCGAGCGGTCGCCGAGGACGCGGCGGCGGCGCTCGGCGTGGACTACCTCGGCGTCGACCTGCTCGTCACCGACGACCGAGTCGTCGTCGGCGAGACGAACGCCCGGCCGACCGTCGACGACGAGACGAAGTACGACCCCGGGTTCTACGACGACCTCGCGGCGCTGATTCGCTCGCGCGCCGAGTGAGCAACCGTCGACGCGACGGCGAGACGTCGAACCGTCTCACCCCTCGAACACGGCGACGGCGAGCAACAGCAGTCCGAACGTCCCCCCGATAGCCGCGAAGTACCAGCCCAGCACACCCCCGAGTTCGACGACGGCGAGGGTACTCCCGACGAGGATACCGAGAGCCATCACGCCGGCGACGAGCGTCACGGTCCGGTTCGACGAGCGACCGTCCGTGGCCGGGGCGTCGGACGACGGCGACGACGCCACGACGGCGTCGAACAACGCTGCGGCGTCGGGTGCGCGCGCCGTCGGGACCCAGACGCGCTGGAGCTTCGACAGCCGCCCCGGCCGACGGGGGTAGCGCAGTCGGAACACCACCACGGGACCGAGACGGCGGGTCGTGTACCCGGAGAGGCCGGCGAACGACCACTCGACCGCACCCGGTTCCGAGAGGTACCGGCGTTCGGCGGCGTCGAGTCGACCAGCGGTGCTGAACGCTTCGAGCACGGCGAGCGCGGCGAGGCCGACGACGAGCGGGACGAGCACGAGCGGCGGTGACAGCCACGCCGCGGCGAGGAGGACGAGCGCACCCGGAACCGCGACGAGTCGGCGCTGACGCCGCGAGAGACGTGGGCGACGGTACTGCCGGGGGACTATCGCGAGGCGGTCGTCGCCGGTCACCAGCGCGAGGGTGTTGGGGTCGCCGAACAGGCGGAGCGCGACGACGAGGAGCGCGACGCCGGCGAGCGTGGCGTCGGCGCTCGCGACCAGCAGCGAGACGAGGACGGCGAGGACGGTGAACACGACGACGGTCGCACCGCCGAGCAGTGCCGCCCGGACGAGCGCGACACCGCGGAGCCAGCGACTCGTCGTCGCGTCGTAGCGCCACTCGACGGTCGGGGGCGGAGTCGCCGTGGAGGGCGGGTGGTCGTCGGGGGAGGGAGACACGACCGGTCGTCCGACGCGTGTGAGGAAAAGTAGCGGTGTCCGACTCGCTCAACGCCACCACTCGCTGCGTCGCTCGCCGGGGGAGGCCGACTGGCGCAGCGGTTCGGGGAACTCGTCGTCGCCGTCGAGACTCAGACCGAGACCGACCCAGCGGGCGACGTGCCACGCGACGGCCTCGGTGTCGAGGTCCGCGACGGTGATGTCGAGCGACGTGTACGTCTCCAGCGCGCCGTCGCGGTCGGGGTCGAACCCGCCGAGCCGACCGCAGGACCCGCCGGTGGCGTCACACGGCAGCGTCTCGGCGAAGGTGATGGTGACGTCCGCTCGCCGGGGGTCGTCGACGCGCACGAACGAGACGTTGTCGGGGACGGTGCCCGCCGCGCCGTCGGCGAAGTAGCCGAGCGCGGCGTCGACCTGCCGTTCGGCGGCCGCGCGGTCCTCGGCGGCACCGTAGTCGACGTACACCGAGAGCGTCGAGTGGTTCCAGGCGAACTCTCGCTCGCTCGCGTCGGTCCGCGGCTGGCTCGTCAGCGCGGCGCGACTCGACATCACGTCCTGTGGCGGGTCGTCGTGGTCGAGGCCCAGCGTGTGACCGAGTTCGTGCTGGAGGACGAGTCGCGTCGAGTCGTCGTCGTAGCCGGTCTGGAGGCGGACGACGACCGGTCGCTCGACCGGCCCGCGGGTGATGTAGGGGGCACAGCCGGCGACGTGCTGGTCGCGCCCGCAGTCGACGATCTCGTCGACGAACCGCACCACGACGTCGGCGTCGCTCGCGTCCGCACTCGCCGCCAACAGCCGGTACTCGACGTCGTAGCCGGCGTAGCGGGTCGCGTTCGCCTCCCAGTAGTCGAGCGCCTCGCGGACGGCGGTGCGGACGTCCCGGTCGGCCGAGACGTTCGTCGCGTCGACGGCGACGGTCAGCGTCCCCTCCTCGTAGGGGTTGTCCCGCGGCTCGACCGTCGGTTCGAGGGTTCGAGCACCCTCACCGCCGTTCGGTCGGTCCGTTCCGGACCCACCGGTCGCCTCGGCCGTCGAGCGCGCGCCCGGCTCCGCGGTCGAGTCGGTGCGTTCGGTGACCGTCCCACCCGGCGACGGCCCGTCGGCGTCGCCGGGGTCGGAGTCACCCACCTCCGGGAGCGTGACGGGGGCCGAACAGCCCGCGAGAACGACACAGCAGAGGAGGGCGAGTGCGGTGACCCGTCTCGTCATCTACCCGGGGTACCACGGCGAGCGGAATGACCCTTGTGGGACCTGTGTCGCTTTCGAACCGACAGATTCTGAGACCGGGGAGTGGCGACTATCGACACACAGTCACCAGCGCACTCGCCGCGAGCGAGTGGAGCGAGCGAGCGGGCGCGAACGCGACCGGAGCGGGACCGGAGGTCCCGCAGGGGGCGTGCAGCGCTTTTGGTCCAGCTTTTGCCAGTGAGCGGCACAGCCGCTCACGCAGTAAGAGGTGGTGGGCTGCGAGCCGTAAGCCCCCTTCTGTTCGAACCGGCATTCGGCTGAGCGCCCGCGACAGGCCGACCCTACTGGTCGTCTGCCGGGCTACCTCGACGTCGCGGGCTTGCACCGGCGAGGGTTCGCCGTTCCACCCGTTCTCCTCCATCGGCGGTCCCGTACGACCGCGCTACCCTCGGTGGGTTAGCTCGCTTCCCTCGCGGGTCGCTTCGCCCGTTCGCGGGCGTCGCCCGCGAACGCAAGCGCGACGGTGCTCCCGTCGCGACGCACCTCATCGGTCCGGAGGAGGGGTCTCGTTTCTGTTCCATAGCCGACGGTCTCCCGTCCCGGGCTTGTGCCCGGTCGCCTGCCCGGCCGGTGGGGGGACTTTCCTCGTTTGCGTGCGTGCCAACGGGCACGCCGCCACGGTGGCCGGTCACTCGCTGCCCGTCTGGAGATAGCCGAGCGCGCGGCCTAAGTCGTTCGGTTACTCGTTCTCGGCGTCGTCGCCCGACCCGAACCCGACGCGCTCGGCGTCGTCCAACGCGCGGTCGGCCGCGGCGTCGACGTCGAACTCGGCGACGACCTCGCCGTCGCGAATCAGCGGTTCGAACAGCGACTCGGCGTCGGCGGGCGCGTCGTCGCCCTCGGGGAGCACGAGGTGCTCGCCGTCGGCGCTCCGGTAGACGGCCTTCCGGCCGGGGAGCTTCCCGCGTTTCGCTCGCGACTCGCCCTCGACCTCGACGATGTCGAGGGCGAAGTCGACGGGCGTCGCGTTCGAGACGTATCCGCCGACGCCGAACCCGTCGGCGACGTCGCGCAACTCGCGGAGTTCCTCGGGGCCCAGCCCGCCCGAGCAGAACACCTCGACGTCGTCGTGGCCCGCGTCGTCGAGTTTCCAGCGGACCTCCCTGACGATGTGACGGAAGTCGCCGCGTCGCGAGCCGGTGGTGTCGAGGCGGACACCGTCGAGGTCGATGGTCTCGGCGGCACGCAGGCTCTCGTCGGTCTCGTCGGTGTAGGTATCACACAGCGCGATGCGAGGGGTACCCTCGGGAGCGGCGGCGTCGAACGCCTCCCACGCGGCTTCCTGCTCGCCGGGACCGAAGCAGATGACGAGCGCGTGGGGCATCGTCCCCGACGGTTCGCGGCCGAGCAACTCGCCGGCGGCGACGTGCGAGAAGCCGTCGAACCCGCCGACGAGCGCCGAGCGCTCGACCATCGCGGCGATGGCGGGGTGGACGTGCCGGGCACCGAACGAGAGTAGCGACGAGTCGGGGGCGGCCCGGCGCGCGCGCAGCGCGTTCGTCGCGACGCCCGAGGCGTGCGAGAGGAACCCGAGGAGCGCGGTCTCGAAGCGGGCGAACTCGGTGTAGCGGCCCTCGACGCGCATGACGGGGCCGCCGTCGAACAGTGTCCCCTCGGGCACGGCGTCGACGTCGACGGCGAGGTCCGCGAGCAACTCGGCCGCGTCCTCCAGACCGGCGAACACCTCGAACTCGCCGTCGGGGAACTGGTCGGCGGTGACTTCGGCGACCACGTGCGGGTCCCGGCCGGCGTGGTCGAGAGCGGCGACCGTCCGGTCGAAGTAGGCGTCGGTCGCGGCCCCCTCGCGGATGGTCTCCGCGGAGACGATGTCGAACATACGCCGGGTAGACGTGGCGGCTCGAAAAAACGGCCGGTTCCGACCGCTCGCCGCGACGGACCAGCGTCGGGCCGGCGTCGGGAGGCGGCCGAGACGGGCGAGCGGGGCTCAGTCCCGCGCGTGGACCGCGTCCAGCGCCCCCTCGGTCGGCGCGTTGACGATGGTGACCGTCGACCCGTCGCGGGTCACCCGGAACGCGTCTGCGTACGGCCCCGTGGGGATGGTGTAGCGGTCGCCCGACCGCGTCGCGTTCTGCTTCACCAGCAGGTCGCGGTAGGCGGCGACGAACTCGCGGGCGTCCTCGGGTGAGTCCCACTCCAGCCGCCAGACGTACGCCGACTCGCCGGTGTCGGCGTTCGTGTAGGGGACGAGGCGGTCGCCGGCCCACCCGGTCGTCGCGGGGTGGGAGTAGTCGTACGGGTCGTGGTCGTGGAACAGCCCGTTCGTGCGGAACATCGTGTAGACCCCGCTCTCGCCGAGGCGGTCGGACCAGCGCTCGCGGTCGAGACGCGACCACGACTCGTCCGAGCGGTCCTCGACGGTCACCTCCACGACTGGCTCTTCGGGGTAGCGCTCGGGGTGGATGGTCTGTTCGGTGCTCTCGGGAAACCGGCCGTAGGCGTCGTTCACCGCCGTCCAGTTCCCGCGCTCGTGGAGCGCGCCGACCAGTTCCGGCCCCTCGACGTACGGCTGGATGAGCGTCCCGTAGATGCCGCGGTTGAACGACCCCGGGTCCTCGGGGCGCTCGGGGATCGGGAGACAGCTCCAGGAGGCGTTACAGCGGGCATCGTACAGCGACTCGACGTAGTTGGCGTCGCCCTCGACGAGTCCCTCGCGGGCGCGGGCCCCGTCGAACGTCGACCGACCCGGACCGAACCCGAGGTGCTGGTCCTGGAGCGCGTGGACCAGTTCGTGTGCGAGCGTCCGACTGTCGAGTTCGGGCGACTCGCTGTCGCTGACGATGACGATGCGGCCGTTCGAGTAGAAACCGATGACCGAACTGCCGTACACCGACTCGAAGGCGGCGGTCGCGTCCGCGTCCTCGCCGACGGCGAACAGCGCCTCCCAGCGCTGGTTGACGAAGACGCGCTCGTCGGCGCTCGGCGTCGGCCCGCCGCCGCGGTTCGCGCGGTACTCCTCGCGGGTGACTAGTTCGACCGTGACGGTCTCCTCGAACTCCAGCCCTCGAATCGTCTCGATGCGGGCCATCGCACGCCCGAGGACCGCCTCGCGTTCGCTCGCGTTGAGTCCGTCGGCGGTCGTCACCGACAGGCTGTCGGTGGCGTTGTAGCCGTTCTCGTAGCCCAGCCGGTCGTTCGGGTCCTCCGCGTCGGAGGGGCCGATGGCGGGCAGCGAACAGCCCGCGAGGACGACGAGAACGACACAACAACCGACCAGCGCGCGCATCTACGACCGCCGGGCGAGCAGCGCCACGGCGAGCAGCGCGACGAGCGCGACGACGACACCGAAGCCGGGACCGAACCCGCTGGAGGAGTCGGTCGTCGAGTCGACGTCGTCGCCGGTCGTGTTCGTGCCGTCGGTTCCGGTCGAGCCGTCGGTGCCCGTCCCGGCGTCCGTACCGTTCTGAATCTCCTGGACCGAGACGTTCCCGTCGACACCCGAGAGGTCCTCGACGGTCGGGGCGTTGACGATGGTCGTCGTGTCGCCCTCGACGGCGACGTGGAACGCGTCGGCGAACTCGCCGTCCTCGACGACGTAGGTGTCCTGACCGACCTGCGTCGCGCCGTGGAAGCCGAGCAGCTGTTCGTAGCCCTCGCGGAACTCCTCGGCCTCCGCCGGCGAGTCCCACTGCATCTTCCAGACGTAGCCCGTCTCGTTGGTGCCGGCGTCGCTCGCGACGTACGGCAGGAGCTTGTCACCGTCCCAGCCGTTCGACCACGACTGGTCGTAGTTCAGCGGGTCGAACGAGTCCGCGCCCGTGCCCTGTTCGTTGATGTTGAGGAACTGCTGGGGCGAGAGCAGACCGCCCTGGCCCTGGGAGGCGTACGTCGGGTAGATGAACATGGCCGCGAGGCCGGCCTCGCCGAACTCGGCGTAGTCAAGGCCACCCTCCAGTTCGAGGACGTTCCAGCGCTCGTCGGACCGGTCCTCGATGGACACCTCGCTGGGAGCGTCCTCGCCGTACTTCTCGGGGTGGATGGTCTGTTCGGTCGAGGCGGGCGGGTTCTCGTAGACGGCGTTGACCGCGTCCCAGCCGCCGTTCTCGTGGAGGCTCCGGACGAACGCCGGACCGTCGCTGTAGGGCTGGTAGATGGTCAGGTACAGCCCGAGGTTGATGTCGCTGCTGCCGCCGGCGGCGCTGCCGTTCGAGCCGGGTGCGGGCGTGTCGGTGAGACACTCCCCCCACGCGTCGGCGTCGTCGGCGGGCAGTTCACAGCGCTGCTGGTAGAGGTAGTCGACGTAGTTGCCGTCGCCCTCGACGATGCCGTCGATGGCGTTGTGCTTCTCGCGGGTCGACTGGTTGTAGGAGGTGAGGTCGAACTTCTGGTCTTGGAGGGCGTGGAACAGCTCCTGTGAGAGCGTCACCTCGTTGAGCTGTGGCGACTCGGCGTTCTCCGAGACGACCACGATGCGCTCCTGGGAGGGGCTGTAGTAGCCGCCGACGGTCGCGCCCTGGTTGGACTGCTGGACGGCGACCGCGTCGGTGGACTCGCCGACCATGAACGTCGCCTCGTACTTCACGTTCTGGTGGAGCCGCGCGTTCTCGCTCGTGTTGGCCGTGCCCTGCCCGGCCTCCGCCTGCAGCTCCTCGCGGGTGTAGATCTCGACGGGGACCGACCGCTCGAACTCCAGGCCCCGAACCTCCTCGACGCGGGCCATCGCCCGGGCGACGACCGTGTCGAGCTCCTCGTCGTTCAGCCCGTCGCTCGGGTCGACGTCGACGCTCTCGTTGTACCAGTAGCCGTTCTCCCAGCCGAGGACGTCGCTCTCGGGGTCGTCGGGGGCGCTGTTCTGTGTCGAGTCGACCGCCGAGTCGGTGGAGGTGGCCGCGGGGGCCGACCCGGGGACCGCGGCCGCCACGGGTGCCGAGAGCGTCAGCACCGCGAGGACGACCGCCAGTAGTGCAGGGCGTCGCATACCACCCGTACTCGCGGCCCCACAATGAAACCCCTGTTGTCGACGTGACGGTTTTCCACACGCCCGCCGTAGCCCGACTATGGACCTCGAACCGACCAGCACCGCGGTCGTCGTCGTCGACGTGCAGAACGGGTTCTGTCACCCCGACGGCAGCCTCTACGCACCCGGCAGCGAGGCGGCGCTCGCCCCCGTCACCGACCTCGTCGCCCGCGTCCGAGAGGCGGGCGGGCGCGTCGTCTACACCCGCGACGTCCACCCCCCAGAGCAGTTCGACGGCAACCACTACTACGACGAGTTCGAGCGATGGGGCGAACACGTCGTCGAGGGGACGTGGGACGCCGAGCTACACGCGGACCTCGACGTCCGCGAGGCGGACCTCGTCGTCGAGAAACACACCTACGACGCGTTCTACGAGACGCAACTGGAGGGCTGGCTCCGCGCTCGCGGGGTGACGGACCTCCTGCTCTGTGGCACGCTCGCGAACGTCTGCGTGCTTCACACGGCCGGGAGCGCGGGGCTGCGGGACTTCCGGCCCGTCCTCGTCGCGGACGCCATCGGCGCACTGGAGGACGACCACAAGGCGTACGCGCTGGACCACGCCGACTGGCTGTTCGGCGAGGTGGTCGACGCGGCGGACGTGACGTTCGACTGACCGTGTCCGTCGCGAACCGACCGCTCAGCAGATGCCAGAGCGGACACGGAAGTCGTAGTCGGGGCCGATAGCGAAGGTGACCCCGATGTAACAGACGGTGGTCCGAACGGTGTCGTAGGCCGTCTCGTCGTCGTGAGCCGCGTAGACGGTGAACTCCCGGTCACCACCCGTCTCCGCTTCGAGCGTCGAGAACTCGAACACGCGTTTTCGACTCGTCGCTGCGACCGTGTAGGTCTCCTCGTGGTAGACTGTCGTCTCGTCGGAACTCCCCGCAGCCGGCCCTTCGATACGAACATCGACGGTCTGCTCGCTGTCGTACTGGTTGTCGATGGCGACGTGGTGGTCGTAGCTCACTTCGTTCGGGTCGGCCATCGTCCCCGGCGGAGCGTCGGTGCCGGTCCCCGGCGACTCCGTTGCCGAGGTCTCGGTGGGCGTCGTGGTGGGTCGTCGCGGCGTCGACGTGCCGTCGGGCGACATCCCGGTTTCGAGGGCACTGGTCGCCGGCCCACTCGTCTCGGGGAGTCCCTCGCTCTCGACACAGCCAGCGAGAGTAGCGGTAGCGACGGTAGCGGTCCCGGCGAAGACCGTTCGGAGGACGCGACGACGGGTCGGAGCCATACGACTCCTGTCGGCGGGGCGACCGTAATCCCCCCGGTGGGTCAAATCAGCCCTGAAACAGTCTGTAGGCACCCTGCCCGACGGCGACCGGTTTGACGGCCGTCTCGCCCTCGCCGGTCGGGACGTCGCTGGTCACCGTCACCTGACTGACGCCGACGGACCCGCCCGAGCGGATGACCTCGGCGTGGGCGGTCACGTCGCCGGCCGCCCGCCGGAGGTAGTTGACGTTGAGGTTGATGGTGGCGACGCCGCCCTGGATGGGGTTCTCCAGCGACGGACGCAGCGCGATACCGCCGGCGGTGTCGATGAGCGTCGCCGCGATTCCCCCGTGCATCGTCGGCGGCGAGGTGGGGTTGGTGAGCTTCTCGTCGAACGGCACCGCGAGCGTGATGGAGTCGTAGGTGAACTCCTCGACGGTCGTGCCGAGCCACGACAGGTAGCCGTGTTCCTGCTCGATGAACTGCTGGAGCATCTCCTTTGCCGCCGGGGGGAGCGTGTCGTCGGTCATACGACCCATCGAGGCGGTGACGGTTTGAAATCAGCGGTTCGACGGGTCGAGCCACCGGTTCGGCGGGCGGCCGACCGACGAGCGTCTCAGCGTCCGAGTGCGGCCCGAACTCGGGGGCCGAACGGTCCCGTCGCCACCCGGTAGCCGACCAGCGCCGGCACCAGTGCGAGCAGCCAGCACACCAGAACGAACAGCAGGTCCGTCACCGAGAGCAGGTGGGCGAGCGGGTCGGCGACGTGCATCGCGAGGACGAGTTCGTAGACCACGGGGACGGCGGCGACGAGCGCGGCGAGGGCGTACAGCGCAGTCGCGACGACCCCCCGTCGGGAGGGCCGACCGTAGAGCACCGCCCCGAAGCCGACGACGCCGAGGCCGAACAGCACCGCTCGCGGGAGCAGGTCCGCGCCGACCCACGCCGCGAGCGCGCCGAGGACGACCGCACATCCGACGACCAGCCCCGTCGTGAGCGCGTCGTGACCGTGGCCGAACCACCGGTCGAGACGGCGACGGAGGGCGTCGCTCGTCGACATCACGACTCACCCCGGCGGACCGCCTCGCGGGGCGGGGCGTCACGCGCGTTCGGCATGCCCTCCAGTTCGTCGAACGGCGGTTCGGGCGCGCTCCGCCAGTCGCCGCGTGGAGCCTCGCCGTTGTCGAGTTGCGTGAACTGCTCGAGCAGCACCATCGTCACCCAGGGGTCGCCCCCGAGGATGCGGAGGCCGCCGTCGAGACCGCCGGGGCGGGTCGAGTCGGCGCGGTTCCCCTCGAAGACGTTGCCGCCGTCCTCGGGCGCGCCGACGGCGAGGTCCGCGCGCCCGGACCCCGAGACGTCGTTGTCGAGAAAGCGGTTGTTCCGCGGCGGGTAGACGTTGTCGTCGACCATCGGCACCGCGACGATGCCGAAGTTGGGGTGGTCCCGGACGGTGTTGCCGACCACCTCGTTGTCGATTCCGCCGGCGACGTTGATGCCCGTCCCGAACGCGGCGTAGCCGAACCCCTCGTCGGGCGCGTCGGCGTTGTGGTTCGACTCGACGAGGTTGTTCTCGAAGCGGGCGCTGTCCTGTGGCGGGTCGGCCTCACTGTCCAGGGAGTTCGGGACGATGCCGCCCATGTTGTTGCGCCACACCGAGTCCCGGACGGTGAGGTACCCGCCCGCGTTCGTCCCGGAGTAGCCGATGGCGTTGTTCTCCGAGCGGACGTTCTCGATGAGCGCGTGACAGGGCTTGCACTGGCCGATGTAGAACCCCGAGTCGGTGTGGCCCGACGCGTAGCAGTTGTCGTAGCGGCCGTGCTGGCTGTCGATGTTGTAGATGCCGTACACCTGGTTGTTGTACGCGGTGAGGTACGACCCACGCCACCCCGACACCGACGACCAGAAGAAGCCGTTGCGCACGTAGTGGCGCGCGGTGAGGTTCTCGACGACGACGTCGTCGACGGTGGCGAGCACGCCGTCCTGGCGCTTGAACTCGCCGTCGAGGATGACCTCGTTGCGGTCGGTACCCCGGATGGTGAGTCGAGGCGTGTCGGTCACCGCGACGGCCTCGCGGTAGACGCCCGGTTCGACGAGCACGAGGTCCTCCGGAGCGGCCGCGTTCACCGCCGCCTGGATGGTGTCGTACTGGCCCGGAACCTCGTGGACCGTGTAGTCCTCGTAGGCGCGTGGCTCGCCGCGCAGTGGCTGGCCCGCGGGGAACTCGGGGGCGGACTGGTCGGCGCTGGCGAGGTGTGCAGCCGTGAGCCCCGCCGTCCCGACCGCACCGGCCGCACCGAGCGCCCGGAGCACGTCGCGTCGACGGTGGGTCACGCCCCACCCACGTCGTTCGTTGACATGTCTCGTCGATTCGAGTACCCGAGGATAAAACTACGCCTCGGTGGGAGTCTCGACGGTCAGCGGGACAGACACCGTCGAGCGCGGTCGCGTGCAGTCAGCGGGGCGGACTCCGCCGAGCGTGGCCGTGCACGGTCAGCGGACGGCGACACCGCCTTGCATCCCGCTCGGGCGGTGGGGTTCGCAGTAGTAGGGGAACTCGCCGCTCTCCTCGAAGGTGTAGGAGAACGTCTCACCGGCGTCGCTGTACAGTTGGCTCTCGAACGTGCCGTCGCGCGCGACGACGTTGTGACCGCCGCCCTTCCCGGTCCACTCCCAGACGACGGTCGTCCCGGGGTCGATCTCGATAGCCGCCGGGGTGAACGCGAGACCGCCTTCGGTTCCGACCTGCACCGTCGTCTCGTCGGTTCCGGTGCGGTCGACGACCGACTCGTAGCCGTTCGAGCCGTCGAGCCACTCGTCGTAGTCGACCGAGTCGCCGCTGCCGCTGCGCAGACACCCGGCGAGCGCGAGGGCCGACCCCACCGCGCCGAGAACCGCCCGTCTGCTCCGTCGTGCGCCTGGAGAGCGCCGTTCCGCATCGCGTTGGCTGTGCACAATCACTTTGAGCGGGAGTCGCCTCTTAACTGTATGCGACGCCGGACGTTCCTCGCCGCGACCACCGGAGCGCTCGCCGCCACGAGCGGGTGTCTCGGCGGGGCAACCGACGGGAGCTACGTCCCGCCACCGCGCGTCGCGGACCCACCGGCCGGCGTCTACCGACCACCCGCCAGCACCGGCCTCGCGCTCGTCGGCACCGCCGACGCCGGCCCGTTCCGCCTCGGAGTGCTCTACAGCTACCCGACGCGCTTCTGGGAGGTCGTCGGCGAGCAGACCTACCTGCGGGACGTGACCGACGAGGACAGCGTCCACCTGATGGCGCTCGCGTGGGACCCCGAGACGGGCGTCGTCTTTCCCGAGGTCGGCCTGACCGTCGAGGTCACCCACGCCGAGACCGGCGCGGACCACGACGCGGGCGACCTGGTCGCCGAAGAGGCCGTCTACGCGATGCTCTCACAGGGGCTCGGCTTCCACTACGGCGACAACGTCGCGCTGCCGGGCGACGGCCGCTACGACGTCACCGTCGCCGTCGGCGGCCTCCAACTCCGACGGACGGGCGCGTTCGCCGACCGGTTCGGTGACCCCGCGAGCCACACGTTCGAGTTCGAGTACAGTCGTGCCGAACGCGACGCGCTCGCGACCCGCCGGAACGAGGACGCCGGCACCTCGGGAGCCGTCGACCCACTCGAGGAGCCACCGGTGCCGACCGCCCGCACGCCGACCGCCGACTCCGCGTGGACGAGGCTCGGGCGGACGCGCGCCGACGACGCGGTGGTCCTCGCCTACCTGCTCGACGGCGAGGCCGCCGACCGTTTCGACGCCGAGCGGTATCTGGCGCTCACGACCTCCACGCCGTACAACCGACTCGTCCTCCCCGCGATGGGTCTCCGCGTTCGGGTCTCCGACGGCGCGTCGGTGGCGTTCGAGGGACTCCTGACCCGGACGGTCGACCCGTCGCTCGGGTACCACTACGGCACCGCGGTGCCCGCACTCCCCGACGGCGGCGACCTCCTCGTCGAGGTGCTCTCGCCGCCACAGGTCGCCCGCCACGAGGGCTACGAGACGGCGTTCCTCGCGACCGACCCGGTTCGGATCTCGCTGTGAGCGGTCGCCGACCGCCCGGGGCTACAGGTGTCGACACCGCTCGACCGCGGCCCGATAGACGTAGCCACCGCGTTCGTTGGTGTCCGGGTGTTCCGTACTGATGCGGCGACGCGACGAGCACACCCGACCCAATCATCACGCTCGTCGCCCCCGCCGCGACCAGTTCGTTCCGCCGGGCCCGTCGCTCCGTCATGTCTCTCACGTGACGGCCTCGGTGGACTGTCACCACACCGCCAGCCACAGGTTGACCGTCCCGGCACGAGAACCGCTTACCAATGAGCGACTGCGAACGCGGAGGACAGGCGTGACCGACGACGACGGCGACGACACCGACGACGGCCCCGAGTACGACGTCGACCCCCGCCACCTTTTGCTGCGTACGCGCGCCGCTGGCGCGCTCACTGGCAAAAGCTGGACCAAAAGCACTCCCGAACCCCCTCGGTCGCTTCGCTCCTTCGAGGGTTCGGTCGGCCCGCTTGCTCGTTGCACTCGCTCGCGGAACGAGGGGGTGAGAGAGTGACCGACGACGGCCCCGAGTACGACGTCGACTTCCGCGACCACCCCGAGCAGTACGAGGTCGGTCGTGGCGAGGAGGACGTGTTCAAGGTCGAACCGTACAAGTCCGAACTGCTCCCGCTGTGGGGGTACGCCGACCGTGCTACCGCCGACGAGGCGGGCGAGGCCATCTACGAGCGGTTCCGCGAGTACCGCGAGCGCGAGGAGTTCGTCGGGATGGATATGGCCCGCAAGTACCTCCAGATGGGCTACACCCGGGCGATGCGCTACGCGCGGTACCCCGGCGGGCAGAAGTACGAGGACGACGGCACGGAGCGCGACCCGGAGCACTGGGCGGACCACGACAAACGCGAGGCGGCGCTCGTCTACGAGGTGTGGTGGGACCGCGTCGAAGCCGACGAGTGCTACCAGGAACTGAAGCGACGCCACCGCGACCACACCGCGGACGACTGACCGCTCAGCCCAGCACCGTCGGGTCGTCGGTCGGTTCGAGCGTGACGTCGATGCGGTCGCCGACGGCGAAGTCGTGGCCGGGGCAGACGACCTTCGCGCCGAAGCCGTCGTCGCGAGCGAGGAACAGCGAGAGACCCGTCACGCGCTCGCCGTCGGCGAAGACGGCGAGGTCGTTCCAGCGGACGGTCCGGCCGTCGGCGACGCCGACCTCCCGACCGAGCAGCGTCACCGGTCCACTCGTCGCGCCGTGGGCACCGCCGCCCTCGTAGTGGACGAGACCGCCGTCGAGCACCCACCCCTCCTCGGAAGCGACGCCGACGAACCGACCCGGGTCGGGGTGGGCGGGCGCGTCGAGGACGACGAACGTCTCGCCGGCCTCCCGGACGGTGCCGGTTCCGTCCCACTCCAGTGCCAGCGGGTCGACGCCGAGGGCGATTGGGACCGACCCCGACGCCCGGTAGGGGTTCGCGTCGGGCGCGCGGAAGCCGAGGTGGACGTGGTTGTCGACCCACGGCGCGAAGAAGCCGGCACGGACGAGCGTGCCGAGCGAGTCGCCGACGGCGACGCGGTCGCCCGGTTCGACCGCGGGGTCGACGTGGAGCATCCGGGCGACGGTACCCGGTGGTGCGTCGAGCGAGGAGTCGTCGTCGAGTTCGACCAGAATCAGGTGGTCCTCCGCGGCGGCGTACGGTTTGGGTGGGGCACGCACGGAACGCGTGTCGAGCACCTCGCCGGCGACGGGCGAGGGGGCGCTCGTCGCTCGCTGGGGGCCGACTTCGGGGTAGAGGTCGATGGCACAGCCGTCGTCGTGGGCGACGTACGGCGAGTTGTACAGCGACAGTCGCGGGTAGCGTTCCAGCACCGACTCGGGCAGCGTCACCGCCATTGCCCGAGGTAGGGACGGCGGCGGGTTAGCCGCGTCGAAAGCGGCGTCGCGGCCCACCGGGGCTAGCCACGGGGGACCGTCGGCGGCCCCCGAGAGCGGACGGCTTTAGCGCTCGCCGCCCCAACTCCGGGCCATGCGCGTACTGCGGGGACGGGCAGAGGACCCCGAAGCCGACCGAGCGGTGACCCGAACGCTCGTCGAGGACGCTCGCGAGGCCGAGGAGGGAGCGGTCCGGGTGTGGACGCCCCACCGGCAGGTGGCGTTCGGTCGCCGGGACACCCACGCGGAAGGGTACGCGACCGCCCGCACGGCCGCCGCCGACCGGGGGTTCCCGCCACGGGAGCGTCGGGTAGGCGGCCGAGCGGTGGCGTACACCGGCGACACCGTCGCGTTCGCCCGCGTGACACCCGTCGGCGACATGCGCGTCGGCATCGACGAACGCTACGAGGCCGCCGAGCGCGACCTGCTGGCGGCGCTCGACACACTGGGCGTCGACGCCCGGCCGGGGGAACCACCCGACTCGTTCTGTCCGGGCAGTCACTCCATCCAGGCCGACGGGAAGGTCGTGGGCCTCGCTCAGCGCGTCCAGCGGGGCGTCGCGCTCACCGCGGGCATCTGCATCGTGGCCGAGCGCGAGGCCATCGCCGACGTGCTGGCGGCGGTGTACGACGCGCTCGACCAGCCGTTCGACCCGGCGAGCGTCGGCAGCGTCGCGAACGCGGGCGGGCCGAGCGACCCCAACGCGGTCGTCGACGCCATCGAGGACGCGCTGGTCGGCGGCCACGACGCGCGGGTCGAACGCCTCGACGGCTGAACGAGTTCGGCCCCGGCGTCGGCGGCGCATTCGACCCCCACGAATCGACAGAAGGGACAGGATTACCACCGATGCCGACGGACGAGTGGGTATGCTCATCAGGGACGCCCACCTCGCGGACGGGCGAGTCCGAGACGTTCGGGTGCGCGACGGGCGTATCGTGACGGTCGGTCGCAACCTCCAGCAGAACGACTCGTCGGTCGTGGAGGCCGACGGCAACCTGCTCCTGCCCGGCGTCGTCGACGTCCACGTCCACTTCCGCGAACCCGGGTTCTCCCACAAGGAGACCTGGACGACGGGGTCCCGGTGCGCCGCCGCGGGAGGCGTCACGACGGTGGTCGACCAACCCAACACCGACCCCGCGACCACGACGGGCGCGGCGTTCGACGAGAAGGCCGAACTCGCTCGCGAGTCGCTCGTCGACTACGGCATCAACGGCGGCGTCACGCCCGAGTGGGACCCCGAGACGCTGTTCGAGCGCCCGCTGTTCGCGCTCGGCGAGGTGTTCCTCGCGGACTCGACGGGCGACATGGGTATCGACGCCGACCTGTTCGCCGACGCGCTGGAGCGCGCCCGCGACGCCGGCGTCCCCGTGACGGTCCACGCCGAGGACGCCGACCTGTTCTCGGCGGACGCTCGCGAGCGCGACGACCACGACGCCTGGAGCGCCTTCCGCACCGCCGAGGCCGAGATAGCGGCCGTCGAGCGCGCCTGTGGGGTCGCCGAGGACACCGGCACGACCGTCCACGTCGCTCACACCTCCACCCCCGAGGCGGTCGACGTCGCCGCCGAGGCGGAGATGACCTGCGAGGTGACGCCCCACCACCTCTTCCTCTCCCGGGACGACTACGACGACCTGGGCACGTTCGGTCGGATGAACCCGCCGCTCAGGAGCGAGCAGCGCCGAGCGGCGCTGTTCGAGCGCCTGGCCGACGGCACGGTCGATATGGTCGCCACCGACCACGCCCCACACACCCGTGCGGAGAAGGACGCGAGCATCTGGGACGCCCCGAGCGGCGTCCCCGGCGTCGAGACGTCGCTGCCACTGCTGCTCGAAGCCGCCCGTCGAGGCGACCTGAGCTACGAGCGCGTCCGGGACGCCACCGCTCGGAACCCCGCCGAGGTGTTCGGCCTGTCGCAGAAGGGCCGCGTCGCGGAGGGGTACGACGCCGACCTCGTGCTCGTCGACCCCGAGGCCAGTCAGAAGATTCGCGGTGCGGACCTCCACTCGAACTGCGAGTGGACCCCGTTCGAGGGGATGGCCGGCGTGTTCCCGCTGTGGACGATGGTGCGCGGGGAACTGGTGTACGAGCGAACGGAAGGTGGCGAGCGCTTCGGCGAGGCCGTCGGGCGGAACGTCCGGGAGTGAGGAGACGGTCGCGGAACTGCTTCTACGTCGGCCGCCTCAGAGCGCCCCGACGACGCTCCCGAGGAGGGCGACGGCGACCATCGCCCCCGCCCCCGCACCGGCGAGGCGGGCCATCGCCCGCCGTGAGCCGGCTTCGGTCCAGTTCGACTCGGTGTCGAGAAAGCGCTGTGCCGACTCGACGCTCTCGCCGAGGAACACCGACCCCGACCAGCCGAGCGTCCCGAAGCCGAAGACGAGCGCGCCGAGTGCGAACGCCGTCGTACTCGCGGGCCGGGGACCGTCCCCGACGACCAACAACGCGAGGTAGACGGCGGTTCCGAGGGCGCCCCCGACGAGCGCGCTACCGGCCAGCAGGCGGGCGCTAGCCCGCAGGTACCGCCGGAACGCGGCCGTCGAGTCGGACGTGTCGGTCACGTCAGTCGACGGTCTCGCGCATCCGCGGGTCGAGCGCGTCGCGCATCCCGTCACCGAGCAGGTTGAACCCCAGCACGGTCACCGCGAGGAACAGGCCGGGGAAGAACGACCACCACCACTGGCCGCTGAGCAGGCCGTAGTTGACACCCTCCGAGAGCATCGCCCCCCACGAGGGGGTCCCCGCCTGCGCGCCGAACCCGAGGAACGACAGCGCGGCGAGGTCGATGATTGCCAGCCCGAAGTTCAGCGTCGACTGGACGGTGATGGGAGCCAGCGAGTTCGGCAACACGTGCTTGACGAGGATGCGCGGGTCGGTCGCACCGAGCGCGACCGTCGCGTCGACGTACTCGTCTTCGAGCACCTTCAGCGCCGCCCCGCGGACGACACGGGCGAACCGCGGCGTGTAGACGAGCACCAGCGCGATGACGGCGTTGGTGAGACTCGGACCGAAGATGGCGACGAGCGCCAGCGCCAGCAGCAGCGACGGGAACGCGAGCAGCACGTCCATCGTCCGCATGATGACGTTGTCCGTCACGTCGCCGTAGTACGCCGCGAGCGTGCCGAGTCCGACCCCGAGCACCGTCGAGATGCCGACGGTGACGGTGCCCCACTTCAGCGCCAGCCACGAGCCGTACAGCACGCGGTCGAAGATGTTCCGCGCCTGGATGTCCGTCCCGAACGGGTAGGGACAGTTCCCTGCGTTCTGAATGGACTGGCCCACCTTCGACGAGCCACACGGCCCCTGCATCGACGGCGCGGTACCGAGCTTGGAGCTCACGATGGGTGTGAGGTCGGGCGTCAGTCCACCGATCATCACGAACCGGGCGTACAGCGCGACGACGACGAGCATCCCGATGATGCCCAGGCCGATGAGCGCGAGGCGATTCGACAGCAGGTCGGTGAGGAACGGCGAGGCGAACAGGCGGTCGACGAGCCCCCGTTCGCTCGTGTGCTCCTCGCTGGTGGTCTCCGTGCTCATTGGTCGATCCTCGGGTCGAGGTACGAGTAGGTGATGTCGACGCCCAGGTTGACGAGCGTGAACAGCAGTGCGAACAGCAGCACGGTGCCCTGCACGACGGGGTAGTCACCGCTCTGGATGGCTTCGACGAGCAGCGTGCCGATACCCCGGATGTTGAACACCGTCTCGGTGAGGACGGCCCCACCGAGCAGCGACCCGAACTGGATGCCGATGATGGTGACGACCGGAATGAGCGCGTTGCGGAACCCGTGTTTCATCACCGTTATCTTCGCGCCCTGACCCTTCGCGCGGGCGGTCCGCATGTAGTCCTGCCTGATGACCTCCAGCATCGACGAGCGCATCATCCGGGAGATGAGCGCCGTCGCGTAGATGCCGATGACCAGCGCGGGCAGCGCCAGGTGTTGAGCGGCGTCGACGAACGCCGGGATGTCACCGACGAGCAGCGTGTCGACGGTGATGAGCCCCGTTATCTCTGGGTTGTCGTACGCGACGCCGAGGCGACCACTCGTCGGGACGAGGTCCAACTGGACGGCGAACAGCATGATGAGCAGCGGCCCGCTCCAGAAGATAGGGACGCTGATGCCCGCCAGCGCGCCGATGCGCGTGAAGTGGTCGGTCAACGAGTCCTGTTTGACCGCGCTCAGCACGCCCAGCGGCAGTCCGATGAGGATGCCGAACAGTTGGCCGAGCAGGGCGAGTTCGAGCGTCGTCGGGAAGAACGTCTGGAGCACCGTCGAGACGGGCGTACCCTGCCGGACGGTGTACGACCGACCGAAGTCGAACGTCACGACGTCGCCGAGGAACCGACCGTACTGGATCCAGATGGGGTCGTTCAACCCGAGGTCGTTCTCGATGCGCTGGACGAACGCCTCGCTCGCTCGGGCACCCGCGATGACCCGCGCCGGGTTCCCCGGCGAGAGGTGCAGGATAGCGAACACGAGCGTCGCGACGCCCAGCAACACCGGGACGAGCAACAGCAGTCGCTTCAGTATAAATCGTTTAGATGTCATGTTGAAACTGACTCGGACGCGGCCGAGTCGTTACCTCACTCGATGGAGACTTCGTTGAGCGCCGGCCCGCTGATGGGCGAGACGGTGAACCCGGACACCGCGCTGCTGACACCGCGCAGCTCCTCGGTGTGGGTCATGAACACCCACGGCGCTTCCTCGTTGACGAGTTCGCCGATCTGCTTGTACGTCTCCTCGCGGCTCCCCTCGTCGTAGGACTGCTGGGCCTCCGAGACGAGGTCCATGAACTCGGTGTTCGCCCACATCGAGCGGTTGCCGGTGTTGACACCCTCGGTGTCCCAGCTGAGCCAGTCCTGACCCTCGGGCACCGTGCTCGTCTCCACCTGCGGGTGGAGCAGCGGGTAGTAGAAGTTGTCCGGGTCGGCGTTGTCCGAGATCCACCCGAGGAAACAGGCGTCGTGCTTGCCCTCCGCGGTGTACTCCAGATACGGGTCCCACTGCTGCTGGTTGATTTCGATCTCGACACCGACCTCCGAGAGGTTCGTCCGGACGGTCTGGGCGGTCTGGACCGGCGACGCGAAGTACGGTCGTGGGTTCGTCATCGTCTCCAGCTGGAACGTGAGGTCACTGTAGCCGGCCTCCTCCAGCAGCGACTGCGCCTGCTCGGGGTCGTGGGGGTACGGGTCGACGTTCTCGTTGTGGCCCATCACCGTCGGCGGAACCGGCTGGCTGGCACGCGTCGCCAGCCCCTTGTAGATGTTCTCGACGATGGCCTGCGTGTTGATGGCGTAGTTGATGGCCTGGCGGACGCGCTTGTCGCGGAACGCCTCGACGCGTGCCATGTTGAACGCGAGATAACCGACGGTCATCCCTTCCGTGCGCTGAACGCTCGCGGCGTCGCTGTTCTCGAGGGTCTGGATGGACTGTGCGTCCATCCCGTCGATGATGTGGGACTCGCCCGCGACGAGCTGCTGGGTCCGCGTCGAGTTGTCGCCGACACCCTGGAAGACGACCTCGCCGACCGAGGGCGTCGTCCCCCAGTACTCGCCGTTGGCGGCCAGTCGGATGCGCTGGTTGCTCGTGTCCCACTCGTCGAAGCTGAACGGGCCACTGCCGACCGGGTCGCTGGAGAAGTCGTGACCCTCCTCGATGAGGCTCTTCGGCATCACGGCCATCGCGAACACCGCGAGGTTCCGCAGGAACGGCGCGTACTGACTGTCGAGTTCGATGGTGAGTTCGGTCTCGCTCGATGCCTCGACGTTCGTGACCTTGCTCAGCAGGTACCCACCGTAGTACGACTGCTTGGCACCGGAGACGCCCTCGTCGTCGGTCATCCCGATGAAGGACTCGTACTCCTCGTCGACGAACCGGCGGTACGTCGCGATGAAGTCCTCGGCGGTGACGGTGTCACCGTTGTGGAACGTCGCGTCCTCGCGGAGCGTCAGCGTCGCCGTCGTGCCGTCGAGTTCGTACTCCGTCGCCAGCCCCTCGACGAGCGAGGACGCGCCGGTCTCGAACTTGATGAGCGTGTCGTACACCTGGTTGATGACCTTCGCGTCCTCACCGGAGGTCGTGTTCTGTGGGTCGAGCGTCGCGGAGTCGCTCCCGCGACCGTAGATGAGCGTCCCACCGGAGCCACCGCCGCCCCCACCGCCACCGGTGCCGTTACCGTCGCCACCGCCCGTGCCGTTACCGTCGCCACCGCCCGTGCCGTTACCGGACGGCTCTTCGTCGTCGCCGCCACCGAGACAGCCGGCCAGCGAGGCGGCCGCCGCGGTACTGCCGGCTACTTTGAGAAACGTTCGTCTAGACGTGTCATCCTGAGCCATACCCACACACGGCACATCGTGACTGATAACTCTACCGGAGTGTGAAAACGGCAATTAACTCACAGTCGGGCGATTCTACTCGTCGAGAGACTATCGGTCGTCGTCCCCACCCGACTGTTCGTAGAGGTGGCACGCCGCCGGGTGAGGTGCGTCCTGGAGGCGCGGGCGGTCGCGCTCACACACCGTCTCGAACCGCTCGCGGAGCGTCTCGGCGGCCGCCTCGCGGTCGTCGGCGAGCAGGTGTTCGACCGCTTTCTCGACCGTCGTCCGGTTCGTTCCGGTCAGACGCGTCTCGAACAGGTCGTCGACGACCGAGGTGGCGTCGGTGCGGGTCGCCGTGTCAGTGACGCCGCTGGCCTCGGTGCCGCCGTCGGCCGCCGCCGCCGGCGTCTCGGGGTCGCGCAGCGCCGCGACGTCGACGCGGTCCTCCTCGACGCGCTGGCGGAAGTCCATCACCTCGCGGAACGTCTCCTGCTCGATGTCGACGTCCGACGGCGGGATGACCGACGGACAGCGCGTTCGGAACCGACACCCCGAAGGCGGGTCGACGGGACTCGGGACGTCCCCCGAGAGGATGACGCGGTCGGCGGTCACCGTCGGGTCGGGCGTCGGAATCGCCGAGAGCAACGCTCGCGTGTAGGGGTGTTTCGGGTCGTCGAACAGTTCGTCGGTCGCCGCCACCTCGACGACCTCGCCGAGGTACATCACGGCGATGCGGTCACAGATGTGCCGGACGACCGAGAGGTCGTGGGCGATGAACAGGTACGTCAGGCCGAACTCCTCCTGGAGTTCCTCCATGAGGTTGAGTATCTGGGCCTGGACGCTCACGTCGAGGGCGCTCACCGGTTCGTCACAGACGATGAAGTCGGGGTCGACGGCCAGCGCGCGGGCGATACCGACGCGCTGGCGCTGGCCCCCGGACATCTCGTGGGGGTAGCGGTCGCGCTGGTTCGGGTCGAGACCGACCGCCTCCATCAGTTCGGTGACGCGCTCGCGGCGCTGGTCGCTCCTGGAGGTTCCGTCGTCGGGCGCTTCCGCCGGCAGGTCGTGTATCTTCAGCGGTTCGGCGATGGTCGCCGCGACGGTCTGGCGGGGGTCGAGGCTCGACAGCGGGTCCTGGAATATCATCTGCATGTCCCGCCGTTTCTTCCGGAGCGCGGACTTCGAGAGGCCGCCGACGTCGTCGCCCGCGAACACGACCGTCCCGTCGGTCGGTTCGAGCAGGCGGAGGATGGACCGTCCCGTCGTCGACTTCCCACAGCCGGACTCGCCGACGAGACCGAGCGTCTCGCGTTCGTGGACGGTGAGGTCGACGCCGTCGACTGCCTTCACGGTGCCGAGGTCGCCGCCGAGCCACTCGTCGAGCAGCCCGTCGGCCCGCGAGAAGTGCTTCTTCAGCCCCTTGGCCTCCAGAATCGGCTCGCCCGTCGGCGTCTTCGAGGTGGCGGCGATGCCGGCGTCGGTGCCGTACTCGCTCGTGTCGAAGTCGTCGAGGATGCACTTCGCCCGGTGGTCGACCTCCTCGGGACCACGGTCGCTCGCGCTCCCTGCTCCCGGCCCACTGTTCTCGCCGGGACCGTGCTGGAGGAACGGGATGTCGCCCTCGGTACACTCCGGTTTCGCCCACGGACAGCGCGGCGCGAAGTGACACCCCTCGGGCATGTCGATGAGGTCCGGGACGTTGCCCTCGATGGGCGTCAGGCGCTCGGCGTCCTCGCTGGGGATGGACTCGAGCAGCGTGTACGTGTAGGGGTGAGAGGGGTTCTGGAATATCTCTTCGACCGGTCCCTCCTCGACGATTTCTCCCGCGTACATCACGGCGACGCGGTCGCACGTCTCGGCGACGACCCCGAGGTCGTGGGTGATCATCAGCACCGACATCCCGAGGTCGTCCTGGAGGTCGTTGATGAGGTCGAGTATCTGCGCCTGGATGGTGACGTCGAGTGCGGTGGTCGGCTCGTCGGCGATGAGCAACTGCGGGCGACACGCCAGCGCGATGGCGATGAGGACGCGCTGGCGCATCCCTCCCGAGAACTCGTGGGGGTGTTCGTCGACGCGCTGGGCGGGTTCGGGGATGCCGACCTCCGCGAGCAGGTCGACGGCCTCCTCGCGGACCTCCTCGTTCAGGCCGCTCCGCGAGAGCGCCTCGCGGACGGCGTTGAACCACGAGTCCTTCTTGCGGCCGCCGTAGCGGTGCAGGCGCAGCGACTCGGCGACCTGTTCGCCGACGGTGAGCGCCGGGTTGAGCGAGGTCATGGGGTCCTGGAAGATCATCCCCATGTCGCCGCCCCGAATCTCGCGCATCACCTTCTCGGGCGCGTCGGTCAGGTCGACGCGGCCGGCCTCGATGTGGACGGTGCCGTCGACGTCGCCGGCGGCGATCTGTTTCGGCGACTCCCGGGCGGCGCGGGCGACCTCGTCGGGGTCGCTCGTCGAGCCGTCGCGGGCGGTTCCGGCTTCGACGTGGATGTAGCCGTCGTGGTCGGGCGTGGCGATTCCCTTCGGATAGCGGCGAGCGAGTCGGCGGACGGTCTCGACGGCCCGGAACGAGACGCTCCCGCCGGCGATGCGGCCGGGGCTGTCGATGAGGTCCATCGCCGACAGGGCGGTGACGGACTTGCCCGAGCCCGACTCGCCGACGAGACCGACCGTCTCGCCCTCGCGGACGGTGAGGTCGACGCCGTCGACTGCCTTGACCGCGCCGCGGTCGGTGTCGAACTGCGTACGAAGGTCGGAGAGAGAGAGTAACTCGTCTGCGGTCACATCCGGCGTTGGACGAACTGAAGTAAATCGTTTTGGGAGTCCGCCTCACGGGCCGAGATACCACATGAGTAACGCGTTTACGTCGGGAGCCGCCACGGCGAGTATGGACCAGACACCCGACGCCGACCGCGAACACCCCATCGAGCGCGTCGCCGACCACTGGGAGGCGGTCGTCGACGACATGAACGCGACCGCCGACCAGCTCCGCGACGCCGGTGCCGACGTCGTCGAACTCCACCCCGGGGACGTCGTCCCCCGCCCCGACCTCGGCGGGTTCGACGTCCTCGTCCCGAACTCGGAGTTCGACGCGCTGCGCGAGGTGGTCGCCGACACCGCGCTCCCGGCGACGGACGTGTTCCGGGCGCAGGCCGACGACGTCGCGTTCTTCGTCGCCGTCCTCGCCGCCGACGACGGCTCGGCGGCCGTCTGCTGTCCGCTGTACTACCACCTCACCGACGACGAGGTGGCACAGCTCCAGCGCGACGTCTACCAGGAGGGGTCGCTGCGGGCGTTCGTCCGCCCGCTCGCCAACGACGAGGCGGTCGTCCTGCAGTTCGACGACCCGGACGTGTTCTTCGGTGGCGAGGCCGACGACACGGACGACGCGCCCGCGGTCGACGGCGACGGGACCGCGTAGGGCGGACCGAACCGTCTGTGACGGCACGCCGCCCACCGAGATGGGCCGCTCGCTCCCGTCGTCTCACTCCTCGGTTTCTTCCTCGCGCAACTCGGCGCTCGCCGCGCGCACCTCGCGCATCACGCTGGAGATGCGCTCTTCGGCCTCCAGTTCCTCCTCGACGCTCAGGTCGACGCCCTCCACTTCCAGCAGGAACTTCGCGACCTCCGTCGCCTCGTACATCACGTCGTCCAGCTCCTCGGCGGTGAAGAAGTCGCACATCGCGCCGTAGAGGAACGTCGCGCCCGCCTTGCGTATCTTGTCCTCGAACGCCGAGCGCGCCTGGTTGACCGCCTGTGGCGTGTAGGTGTCCTCCATGAACGGGACGAGTTCGGGGAGGTTCTCGCCGATCTTCGTCATCTCGACGCCCGTCTCGGTGCGGAAGTCGGAACAGAGGCGCGCGATTGCCCACTCCCGAGCGGTGATGTACGTGCGGTCGCGCAGGAACTGGTTGGCGCGGTCGTACGTCGCGCCGTCTATCTTCTTGAACCGCGCGTACTTGGCGACGTCCTCGGGTACGTCGCGTTCCTCCTCGACGCTCTCGGGGTCGGGGACGCCCGGCTGGGCGCTCGGGGACGACTCGTTCGGGGCGTCACCCGGTGACTCGTCGGCCGGGGGGGCGGCGGCCGAGGCGTCGCTCTCGTGGCCGTTCGTCGTGGCGTCGGTCGGGGACTCCTCGGCGTGCGTCTCCCCGACGGCGTTCGTCTCGGGGGTGGTCTCCTCGTCGGACCCGGCGTGTTCGGGCGACTCCTCGCTCATGACACGTCCTGATTGGTCGGCGAGTAAGAGCGTGTCGCCGTCCGGGCGGTGAAACTGAACGTGGACGGACGCGGGGACGCCGGAGGAGCGCCCCGACGGTTCACGGTCTTTCGACCGCCGTCTTCGGCTCGACGAGCACCACCGAGCGCCGGGAGGCTTTTGGGACCGCCGAGCGACGACAGTACCATGCGAACGCTGGTCGGTATCGGTGGCAGCGACGACTCGCTGCGCGCGCTGGCGGTGGCGCTGGAGCGGGCACAGGACGCCGGCGACGAGGTGACGGTCGCCGTCGTCGAGAACCCCGACTCCGACCTCTCGGTCGAGGAGGTCGAGACGCGCGTCCACGAGCACCTCGACGAGCGGACACTGGACGCCGACGTCCGGGTCCTGCGCGGGCATCCCGGGAGCCAACTCGTCGACGTCGCCGACAGCGAGGGGTTCGACCGCATCGTCCTCGGCGGCGGCGAGACCAGTCCGCTCGGGAAGATCAGCATCGGGAGCATCGCCGAGTTCGTCCTGCTGAACGCCAACACCTCGGTGACCCTGATTCGATGAGTCCCGACCGCCTCTACCCCGACGACCCCGCCGAGGCGTTCGACCGGCCGCCGGTCGAGTTCGACGACAGGGAGGGCCGGCCGGTGACCATCCAGCGCTACGACGGGAGCGAGGACGGCTTCGAGTCGCTCGTCGAGATGTACGTCGCGTTCGACCCCGAGGACCGCGCCCAGGGCATCCCGCCGACGGGCGAACAGCAGGTCCGCGACTGGCTGGACCACATCCTCACCGACGACTGCGTCAACGTCGTCGCCGTCCTCGAAGACGGCCGGCGCATCGGCCACGCGACGCTCGTCCCGGACGTCCCCGAATCGCGCCGCGACGCCGGCGACGGGTCGGAGGCGTACGAACTCGCCATCTTCGTCCTCGCGGCGTACCAGGGCGCGGGCATCGGGACGCGACTCATCCGGGCGCTGCTCGGCGCGGGTCAGGAGTCCGAACTCGAACGCGTCTGGCTCACCGTCGAACGCTGGAACCACCCGGCTGTGGCGCTCTACAAGAAGGTCGGCTTCGAGACCTCGCGCACCGAGAGCTTCGAACTGGAGATGTCGTTGCGACTGCGCTGAGGGGCCACCCCAGCGACCGCTCGGACCCGGCTCAGACCGACAACACCGGCTGTTCTGCGTACTGGAGGACGTAGCCCGCGGCCTTCCCGAGCAGCGCCGAGGGGCGCTGGCGAGGGACGACGACGAAGTCCGCGTCCACGTCCTCGCTGGCGTCGAGGACGACGCTCCCGGGGTGCTGGGCGAGCGTCGCGGTCGTGAACCCGTACGCCGAGGAGTGTCTGACCGGGACGTCGCCAGCGAGCATCTGGGTGGCGACCATCATCTCCTGGGTGTGGCTCTCGGCCTCGTGGTCGAGCAGGTACAGCGCGTGGACCCCACCGTCGTGTCGGTCCGCGACGGCGACGGCGACCTCGACGGCGCGCACCGACTGAGGGCTCCCGTCGACGGGGACGAACACCGTCTCGATGTCCATACCGACCCCACCGCGAGCGAGAGCAAAAACCCTCTGGGGCGTCGGTCGGCCGATAGGACTATCGCGGACCCTAGTGTAGATAAACTGTCAAATGGTCCCCGAGACGCCCCCCTCCGCAGATGAGGCGTTCGCGCTCCTCGCCAACCCCGACCGACGGGCGGTCCTGCGCGCGCTCCGCGACCACGGTTCGCTCGACGAACTGGCACTCGCTCGCCACGTCGCCGCGGCCCGGGAGACCGACGGTGGGGCCGACCCCACCGAGACGGACGGCGAGGACACGGTCGACACTGAGCGTGTCCGTGCGGTCCACCTCTCGCTCTGGCACGTCCACCTGCCGCGACTCGACGAGACCGCACTCCTCGACCACGACCGGGGCGACCGAATCGTCGCCCCCGGTCCCGCCCTGGCGGCGGTCGAACCGTTGCTGGCCTACGCCGACGCCTACCCGGGCGACGCCCACTCTCCCGAGGACGCTCGCTCGCCCGACGGCGGGACCGACGGGTGAACGGCCGGGCGACGACCATCGGTTATTAGCCACCGCACCGCGCAGGGTCGGACATGTTCGAGACGGTCGTCATCGCCAGCGACGCCAGTCCGAGCGCGGAGCGAGCGGTCACGGTCGCACTCGACTTCGCCGAGCGCTTCGACGCCGACGTTCACGTCCTCTCGGTCGTCGAAGACGACGGCCACGAGCAGTTGATACGGACCCGACTCGCGCGCTTCGGCGCGTCGCTCGACCGGTCCGTGACGACTGCCGTCCGTCGCGGCGACCCCGCGGACGCCATCCTCCGGTACGTCGAGCGCGTCGACGCGGACCTCGTCGCCACCGGCACACGGGGCCGGGACAGCCCCTACTCCTACCACCTCGGGAGCGTCGCCGAGCGCATCGCCCACGACTGCCCGGTGCCGGTGTTGACCGTCCGGCAACTGGAGGCCGTCCGGGAGTAGCGCGGGCCGACGCCCCCGCGACGACCCCGCGAGGACCTCGTGTCGACACGAGCGAGAGACGGCCCACGCCGGGCGCTGTCGGTCGCGTCCGGTCCGTCCCGCTTCGTCCGGCGAACCACGTCTTTCATCCCGCTGGCCCCGCTCTGAGTGCCATGGACGAAACTCTCATCGACAGCGACACCCTCCCGCTCTCGCGGAAGTCGGTCCTCCCCGGCGCGGGCTTCTTCACCCCCGACCGCGAGGGGCCGAGCGAGGACCGCATCGCCCGACTCGGACGCGCCGAGACGGTCGTCGTCGCGGACGGCGACGCCGACGGCCTGGGCTGTGTCGCGCTGATTCGCGAGGCGCGCGAGGACCCCCGCCTCGACGTCTCGGTCGAGGACGACGAGATAACTTACGAGGGCACCGTCCCGGTCGTCCCGACGTCGCCCCACCGCCTCTCGGAAGCGCTCGAACAGGTCGTCGAGTACACCCCCGAGGGCGTCGAGGTGTTCGTCTGCGACCTCTGTCCGGACCGCGAGGGCGACGTCGAAGCGCTCCCGGCGCTCGTCGAGCACGCCGCCTCGGTGTCGTGGTTCGACCACCACCAGTGGGACGAGGACCTCGCGGCGCTCGTCCGGGCGAACGACGTCGAACTGGTCGTCGGCGAGTCCGACGAGGAGTGTACGACTGACGTCGCCCTCCGCAGCCTCGACCACGAGTTCGACGAGAAGTACCGGGACCTCGCCGCCGTGACGCGCGACCACGACCTCTGGCTGCGCGAGGACCCCCGTTCGGACGACCTCGCGGACTTCGCGTACTGGGGGTACTACGAACTGTACGTCGAGGTCGTCCGCGAGCACGGCGCGGACCTGCCCAGCGAGGTCGAACGCTACCTCGAAGAACGCCGCGTCGAGAAGCAGGCGCTCATCGACCAGGCCGTCGAGCGCGCCGAACTCCACACCATCGACGGCGTCGTCGTCGCGGCCACCTACGGTCGGTGTTCGCAGAACGAGGTGTGTGAGACCCTTCGCGAGCGTGGCGCGGACGCCGCGGTCGTCGTCAAACCCTCCGGGAGCGCCTCCATCCGCGGTAGCGACGGGTTCGAGCGCTGTCACGAGGTCGCCGGGCAGGTCAACGGTGGGGGCCACCCCAAGGCCGCGGGCTGCAAGCCCGACATCTACGACGACATGCTCGACTACGCCCACCACTGGACGACCCGCGGCGCAGTCACCAAGCAGGTCATCCTCGACGCGTTCCGGGCGCTCCCCGAGCAGGACGACGAGGGCGTCGACACCGAACGGTAGGCGGTCGTCGTACCACCGAGAACCGTCGGGAAAGCGCGTCTTACTCTTCGGCCGCGACGTCGACGTCCTCGTCACCGACGACCCACCGCTCGGAGTACGCCGTCCCGCAGGAACAGGCCGCGTAGGCGTGGACGACGTCGCCGTGTTCGTAGACGCCGCCGACCTCCTCGTTCTGCTCCTCGGCGAACGCGAACAGGAACTCGACGGCGTGGTCGGCGGCGGGTTCGTCGGGGTGGGCGCTCGGGCAGTCGCCGCCCGTCAACTCGCGGTCGACGTCGCCGTCGGTGCTCATCGCCGTGCCCGCAAAGGACATCGGGTCGATACCGGTCGCGTTCTCGAACGCCGCGCGCCCCTCGTCGCCCGGGAGGACGAGGACGACGCCGTCGTCGACGGCCTCGCCGTACCCGGCCAGCGCGTCGATGTCGGCGTCGCCCGCGATGTAGATGACGACGTCGTCGGTGCGCTCGCCGGCCAGAAACTCGCGTCGTGGAGCGTCCATACTCGACGTACTGCCGGACGGGTGAAAAACGGCGCGTGTTCGGGAAGCCGCGAGCGGCGCGTCCCGCCGGCCGGGACGGCGCGCCCGACTACCCGTCGAGGTCCTCGGCGATGCTCGACAGCGAGTCGCTCGGCCCCGAACTCGGGGCGTACACCGCGCGCTCGCCGGGAGCGCGGACACCGTAGAAGTCGTCGTCGACGACGTCGAGGTGGACCGACCGGCCGAAGTCGAGGCCCGTCGACTCGACCCACGCTTCGAGGTGGTTCTCACCGTCGCGCTCGCGGGCCATCCGGGCGTTGTCGTACGCACCGCGAATCTCGACGGTGCCGTCGACGGCCTCCTCGACGGTGGTGTAGTACGTCCGCCCGTCGAGGACGAGACGGACCGGTCGGTCGGGGACCGACAGGTCCTCGGGGAGGACGAGCTTCGGACGGCTGGTGCGACCGGCCCGCTCGACGCTGGCCCGGCGGGTCGTGACCGACGCGTGGTCGTGCGAGATACGGTCGCCCACCGCCTTACTCGTCGGCGTCTTCGTCGTCGCCGTCGAGACCGAGCAGCTCCGCGACCGACTCGCTACCGCGCTCGGTGATCTTGGCGTTGATCTGGCGGGTCTCCTCGCTGATCTCGCGACCGCGAACCGTGATGCGGCGGCGCTCGCCGTCACGCTCTGGTTCGTAGCCGACGCCACCCTCGAGCAGCACCTTCTTCACGCCGGCACCGGCGACGTCCGGGCGCATCGCGCGGCCGGCGTTGTCCGAGCCACCGGTGAGTTCGAGGCTGTAGCCGTCGAGGCCGACGACCGAGCCGTCGACCTCGTCGCCGAGGTCGAGGCCCATGAATCGGTTCGCGTCCTGTCCGTCGACGTCGAACTGGTGCGTCGTGCCGTCTTCCGGGTCGGCGACGACGACCTGAAACTCTGCCATACGGTGTCGAAACCGGCGCGTAGTCAAAAGGGTACTGAAACGACCGCCCCGAGAAAGGGAGATGAACACGCACGACGTACGTATCGTGTGAACAGCCCGCACATCGTCGCGTACGACGACGCCTCGTACGCCGCCGACGAAGCCGTGACCGCCGCTCGCTCGGGCGACTTCGACCGCGCCGACGACCGCGTCCGCGCCGCGTTCGCCGCCGTCCGAGCGTCGCCGTACCACACGCAGGTCGAGACGGTCCACACGCTCGGCGTCGACGCCGTCGACGTCCTCGCGGCCGAGGACGCGACCCGCGACAGTGTCCTCCCGACGCTCGAAGCGTTCCGCGCCGCCGTCGAACTGTGCCACGTCCGTGTCCACGCCGACGCCCGGTCGGCCTGAGAGCGCGCGGCCGCGTGCGTCGGGCCGCGGTCCCACCGTCCCGTTGAGCCACGGCACCACCACGAGTCGTTGTGTATTGCCCCGCCAGCAGTCGACACTACGTGCGTAGACTCAACCGTCGTCGGGGAGCGGCCACTCCGGTCGGTCGATGAACAGCGACAAGCCGACGTACGACGGTGCCGCCTACGCGGTCGACCAGGCCCACCAGCACGCCGCACGCGAGGAGTGGGGACGCGTCGGCGACCATGCCCACGAGGCCCTCGAACGGGTCACCGACGCCCCGTACCCCCACCTCGTCGACCGCCTCCACCGTCAGGCGACCGACGTCGTCCTCTCGTGCAAGCGCGGGGAGGTCGACACCGACCGCGTGAGCGACCGCCTCGACGAGATGCGCGAGACGCTCGCGGCGATGCACGACCTGGCGCTCTCGGAGACGACGATGCTCCCCGACGAACTCGACGACTGACCGTCGAGGCGCGCGACGGCCAGCTCCCCCGCGTCCCTCTTCGGCGGCAACGGCACCCGCAGACACCGACGACTAAGCCCGTCGCGCCCCTCTCCGTGTGTATGCCCGCGCCACCGCCACCGGCCGACCCGCCGGACGACGCGGACGCGTTCGCCACCGCCCTCGCCGAGCGCTTCGAGGCCACCCCCACCGAACGCCGGGTCGTCGCCCGACAGGCCCGCGACCTGGCAGACTCGGGGCGCTACGAGGCCGACACCGGCCACGAGTTGACGCCCGCGGTGGTCGTCCACGAACTCGCCGACGCACCCGACGAGCGCCTCCCCTCGAAGTGGAACTGGTGGCTGGGGTCGCTCGAACTCGCCTTCGGCGACTACGCCGAGTTCCAGGTCCGGGCGGTCGGGCGAGAGTGAGCACACGAGCGACCACCCGACGCGTCGCACGTAGCGCGTCGCCGGCGAACCGACGGAGCGAAACCGCTCGCTGCGGTAGCCTCCCACAGTGAACCTCCAGTTCCTCGGCGGGGCGGGCGAGGTGGGTCGTAGCGCCGTCCTGGTCGACGACTCGCTGTTGCTCGACTACGGGATGGCGAGCACGACCCCGCCGTCGTACCCCGTCGGCCGGGTCTCGCCGGACGCCGTCGTCGTGAGTCACGGCCACCTCGACCACGCCGGCGCGCTCCCCGCCCTGCTGTCCGGGACCGACCGTCCCGAGATACACTGGACGGCCCCGACCCGCGAGTTCGCGCTGACGCTCGCCCGCGACACGCTGAAACTCCACGGCCACACCCCGCGCTGTCCGTTCACCGAGACCGACGTCCAGCGACTGACGCAGGTGTCGCACGTCCACGACTACGGCGAACCCTTCGAGGCCGCGGGCTACGAGGTCACCCTCTACAACGCCGGCCACATCCCCGGCAGTGCGCACGTCCTCGTCGACAGCGCGGGACGAACTCCCGCTGGCGACCGAGGCTCGGCGAGTCTCGGTGACGACGGCGACACGCGCCTGCTCTACACCGGCGACTTCCACACCGACGACCAGCGCCTCGTCCCCGGCAGCACCGACCGCCCGGACGCCGACGTGGTCGTCTGCGAGTCGACCTACGCCGACGTCACCCACGAGCCACGCGAGCACGTCGAGCAGCGGTTCGCCCGACAGCTTCGAGACACCGTCGCGCAGGGCGGCACCGTCGTCGTCCCCGCGTTCGCCATCGGTCGCACCCAGGAGGTGCTGATGCTGTGTGAGCGCTACGACCTCGACTGCTACGTCGACGGGATGGGCAAAGACGTCTCGCGGATGCTGCGGTCCCACCCCGCGTTCCTGCGCGACCCCGACGCGTTCTCGCGGGCGGTCAGCCACGCCCGGTTCGTCACCTCCAACGGCCAGCGCGAGCGCGTCGCGAAGAAGAACACCGTCGTCGTCACCACCAGCGGGATGCTCTCGGTTGGCCGTACACATTGTCGGCGCTCGCGGTCCGGTCGTCGTTTCGGGTCGTCTCGGGTCGAGAGTCGTTATCGCTCATGGTCGAACCGACAGCGGAAACGACCGCGCTCGCGCCGAGCGGTCTGAGCGACCGTAATTCACTTGTCCTCGCACCGCGAGGAACCAAGTGAACACGGCGTCGCCCGCCTGTTCAGCGCGTTCTTTCCACGTTCGGGGTGTTCACGCACCCCGTCGTTTCCTACGTCGGTTAGCGAGAGCTACAGCCCACGGTGACTAAAACGTTCGCACCCGATTCGCCCGTTGACACGAGTTAGACGCCCGCTCTCGCCCGTTCAGTATTACCGCGTATTATTTTGACCCGGCGGCAACAGTATTCAGCGCCGGACAGTTCGTCACCGTGGCCGGTGGCGTTACGTACTCCGCCGCCGAAGCCACGGCCGGACACGCTCACCGCGTGTTCCATCATATCTTACGAGCGGCCGTCGGGGCCACCCCGACGCGTCGCCCGTTCGGCACCACACCCTACAAGCCGAGGCTGAACACGTGGTCGCGGTAGTCCTGCTCTATGTCCTGATAGTAGCGGTGGATGTACGTATCGACGGCCTCCCCGTGGTGGTTCGCGCCGCGAGCGTCACCGCGGAGATAGCGGAGGTCGTCACGGTCGATAGGGTTCTCGCCCTTCGAGAACCACGTACAGAAGAAGTGCCGTCCGTAGTGCGACTTCCCCGTAATCGGGCGGCCGTCACCGACTCGCGTTCCGTTCTCGCCCCACTCGTCGGCCGGGAACGCCGTCTCCCATACCGGCGAGAGCGACGACCGCTCGTGCAGGTAGGTGCCGGTCGTCTTGCCGAGGAACAGCCACGGCGTGTCGGCGGGCGTCGGCCGAATCAGCAGGTAGGCGACGAGCGCCGCCCGCGTCTCGTGGTCGAGCGGTATCACTCGGTCCTCACGGGACTTGTTCCCGACGCGGCGGTGCTTCGACGGGACGTAGATAGCGTTCGGGTAGGCCGTCACCTCCGGGTGCGTGCCGAGGTCGGGGTACGCCTCACGGACGGCCGGGTCGTCGATGTTCACGTCGCGTAGCTCCGCGTTCCGCACCTCCCCGGCGCGCATCCCCGTCTTGACCTGTAGGACGATGATGGCGCGGTCGCGGATGTGCGTCACTCGACGGACGGCCGCCCGGAGGTCCGCCAGCGAGACGTGTGGGTACTCGGCGTCAACCTGTTTGTCGAACGTCAGCCCCTTCGGGTCGAACGGGTCGAACTCGGCGCTGTGGGGTAGCTCGCCGCGCGAGGAGAACCACCGGAACGCCGCCCGGAGAATCGCTATCTTCCCCTTGATGGTCCGGGGCTTGTTCCCGACCGCGCGTTCCCGCGCGATGAACGCCTCGACGTGCGTCCGATTCGGGCAGGCCGGGTGACGGCCGTGGGCGGCCATGAGCGCCTTCCACTGCCCGACGACGCGCTCGTGTTCGGCCACGGTGTCGGGCCGGAGCGCGCCTTCCGCGTCGGGCGTCTTGCGCTTCGTGTTCGCGTCGAGCCACAGGTCGAACACGTCAGTCCCGGCGGCGTCGAGCGAGGCGAACGTCGGTTCGTACTCCACCCACGGGTCGGCCGACCGGCCGAACGCGTCCCCGATTTGGGCGAGTGCGTCTCCGGGCGTTGCGGTGTCGTCGGTTGGGTTGGTGTCGTCGGTGTCGATAGGGGTCATAGCTGTCCTCGGGCGATTTTCTCGCTCCAGACGCGGCCGGTCGCACCCTCGGGGTACGCCGCGGCGGCGAACAGGAACGCGTTGTAGATGGTCGGGTGGTCGGTGTGCGTGACGAGCCAGTCGTAGCACTGCTCCAGCACGGTGTAGTAGTTCAGGTAGACCGTGCCGACGGACTTCGCGCGGCCGGTCCGCTCGAAGCCCGGCGCGCTCCCGTCGAGCAACGCGGCCAGCCACGCCTCCACGTCGGCGGGCGTGGCGAGTGTCGGATGCACGTCGCGGGCGTCGCAGAACGCCACCCATGAACCGAGCGCCCGGTCGTACTGCTCGCGCCGCCGGGCCGAGGCGGTCGTGTAGCTCTCCGTCTCCCGGTAGGCGTCGAGCGTCGAGCGCCCGTCACGGCGTTCGTGAGCCTCCACGAGCGGCCGGAGCGCGTCGGGGCGGTGTCGAGCCGGGAGCGCGTCGAACGACTTGTACGCGCCCATACGGGACTGTGGCGTCACGTCGAACGTCGGGGTGAACGTCCGGCCGTCGCGCTTACTCACGGCCGCCCTCGGTGTAGTACGGGAGGCCGACGCCGAACCCGTCCGAGTAGTTGTTCTCGTCGCCGTCGTGGTCGTGGTCCCGCACCGGGTGGTAGTACGTCTCGCCACCGTCGGCCGTCGCCCGAATCACGCCGTCGGCCACGGCCGCGTCGATGTGCGCGGGAACGCGCTCGACGCTCGTATCACGGACGTATCCCAGCACGTCGGCGAAGCTCGCGCCGGGTTGGGCCAGCACGTACTGGTAGGTCGCGGCGGCGTCGGTGTCGGCCAGCCGGTCCTCCAGCGCCCGGACCCTCGCACGGAGCCGGTCGGCCTCGTCGCGGGCGTCGTCGCGTTGCTCGCGGAGTACGTCGGCAGTCAGGTCGCGGTCGTCGGGGTCGGTCGTGGCGTCGAACTTCTTGAGTCCGGCTTCGACCATTGCACAGATGAACTCGCTCGTACCCATGTCGAGCGCGTCCGCCGTCTCCGACCACCGGGCCGCGGCCTCGGTTGTCGGGTAGGCGTTGAGGTGTTTCGTCGTCATATCTTACGAGCGGCCGACAGTCGGCCGTCTCTGACGCTCTTACGCCTGTATAGGAGATAACGTCATCGCCACCCGTAGCGACTTGGCCAGTTGGCCTCAGACATTGTGAGCGCTCGGTCGGAGAGCCTGCAAGAAATATAAGAAAGGCCGAAACACTCAAACTCCGACAGGACAAATGGCATACGTATTATGAGTGGATTTGGCGAAGCGGTCGCAGGCATCGGGAAGGCATCGGCCATCATCGGCGGCGTGTTTGCCGTCGCGGCCATGCTGAAGATACTGGGCCTGTTCATGGTCGGGATGCAGACCGCCTCAACGGGCGTCGTTCCCGCTCAGGCACTCGCCGCCATCATCATTATCGCCACGCTCGCTCAGCTCCCGTGGTGGCTCACGTAGGCAACCGAAAGGGGTTGTCGAGACGTAGCTCCCCCGCTCTACTCCAGTTCGGCCGCCTGTTGGTTCGCCGTCTCTTGCACTTGCTCAATGGTTGGGTGTAATTCGCGCTCTATCGCCGCCAGTTTCACCCCCGAATCCAGTTGTGTGAGCGCGTGGTTCAGGTCGGCCGCTAACTGCTCTAATCCGTCCACCACTTGCTCGTCAACGTCGAGCGGACCGCCTTTCGCCGCATGGTCGCGCAACTCGTCACGACGGTTCGTAAATCGCTCTACAGGGCGAACATCGTGGTCTACCTCCCGCCGATTCATCACGTCGTACCAGTCGGCCTCCGTCACTTCCGCGAGCGCGTTCGCTTGCGTATACCAGTCGTAGCGCGCTCGTCTCGTCTGACTGCCGTACTGCGCCTCTACCTGCTCTTTCGCCACCCTCAGCGAGACGACATACGAGATAGCGCCGCCTGCGATAGCCCCGGCCAGCGCCCCGAAAACCGACGCCACTATCGACATACGGCGACTTTCGACGGCCCGAAGATAAGTTCCCCGCCGTTCACATGTCTCCGGCCTCCTTGACCGCCAATATCTCGTCACCGAGGTCGTTCAGGAAGTTGATTATCCCCCACAGGATAGAGAGCGTCACTACTCCGCCGAACAGCACCGTCTCCAGCACGCCGAGCGACTGCATCATCGGTGTGCTGGCCCACCATATCAGACCGATATTCGCAAACACCGAGACGGAGTGGTGGCGGTACGAATCGGGTATTTGCTTGAACGGGTGTGCGGTGATTCGGTCGTACTCGTTGACTTCGAGTAGTGGGTAGAGCGCCCATATGACAGCGATAAATAGGGTCGTCGGCCACGCGAGCGACCCCGGTACCGGTGTGAAAAGTAACCAGACCGCGACGGCCGTGAAGATGAGATAGTTGGCCGCGTGGATGTAGGTGAAGCGTCCGAGGGCGGGTATCTCACCGTATCTCGCGCTCCCTGGTATGAACGGGATTCGCCACGACTGTTGCCCGTGGACCGCTATCAGGTCCATCTCGCGCACAGTGTCGCACAGCCGCGTGACGACGAGGACCACCAGCGGGACGAACAACGCGACGAGACTGTCCTCGGCCATGTGTTCGACACGTTCCCGTGTGCTTACAGTTGTATCGTCTCACTCGCCGCGGTTCCGCGCTACTCCGCGCGGTCGTCGGGGTCGCCGTCCGGGTCCTCGTCACACTTGGCGTCCGGGGCGAGGTCCCGTCCGTGTTCGTCGTGGCCGTAGGGCGTCCACCCGTCGGGCAGGTCCTCACCCTCCGGCGGGTCGCCACGGTAGTCCGCCTCCTCGCCGTCCGGCGGCGCGGGGCGACGCCGGAGCTTCCGTATCCACGTCACCCCCTCCGGGTCGAACGCGACGACGCGCTCACCGCCGCCGTCACCGTCGTCAGTCATACTCGACGTAGGCGGGCCGTGGGCGTATCCCTATCGCCCGGCAGAGACGAGCGGGGGTACCACCCCTTTCTTTCAGACTATCATAGCTGATTCAACTGTTAGACACAGAGCGTGAGTCTATCGGCTCGGACTCTCTTTCGCTCGTTGCTTCTGGGCGAGGTAGACGAACACCCCAGCGACGCCGAAGAAGCCGTACAGAACGCCTTTGAGCCGTGGTGAGGACGCCCCTCGCTGTTTTGAGTCGTGGTAGACGTAGTAGCCGACAGTTGGCCAGAATACCAGCAGGTAGAGGCCAACACGGAGGAACAGGCCACTGTACGCTGTAAGCGGGTCCATGCTCCAAGTATGTGACAACACACCAAAGATATTCCGTCGGTGTGTTAGACTCGCGGCACGTGTCTAACAATACCGGCAATCGAGGCAAGCGTCGAGAACTGCCACGACCGGACGGGCCGCGCGGTCCGGCGTCACCCGGCAGAACCGCCGGTCGGTCCGTTGCACGTCGCCGCCGGTCATGGGCGTCACCGTGTAGGAGGCCGCACGAAGCACGTCACGGCCCTCGGCGTCCAACACGGCGTGAACGGCCACCCCCGGCCCGAACCCGTCGCTGTGGGTGTCGTAGCGGACCACCTCCGCCAGCACGCGGTCGCCGAGGCCGACCGTCCACCACGGGCCGGTGTCGTCACTGCCGAGCGTCAGCGCCGCCGTCGTCACACCGTCGAGTCGGGCCTGCTCCGAGTCGCCCGTCGCCACGCTCGTCCGGTCGGTCATAGTCCCGATGCTCACGGTCCCGGCCCGCCCCCGAACAGGTCCTCGGGGTTCAGTTCGTCGTCGCCAGCGAACAGGTCCTCCGGGCCGGACGGGCCGCCGAGCGGGTCCGGGCGTTCGGCCTCGCCGTCGCGGCGGTGGAACAGGTCGCCCACGCCGTCGGCGAGACAGTCGCCGCATATCTCCGCGTGTTCGTATCGGACCGCCGGGGTGTCGGCGGCGTGGTCGGCACGGCCGCCCGGCGGGCGAACCGACAGCACGAACGGGTCGCCGCCGTGGAGGTCGCCACAGTCGTCACACCGAAACGCGTCCGCCATCGGTCACGCCTCCGGTCCCGGTGACGGCGGGGTCGGTTCGTGGTCGTCGGCGTCGTGACGAAGCCGCTGGCGGGCCACGTCGAGCAGGTGGGCGGCGCGGTCGTCGCTCACCGACTGCTCGCTCGGCCCGGCCGGGTCGTCCACGCGCTCACCGTCAGCGTCGAGCGCGGCCACGTTCGGACGAATTAGGCCCCAACAGCCCCACCCGGCGCTCGGCAGGACTACCTCGCCCGGTCGCACGGTGACGCGCACGGCCGTCTCGCCCTGCTCGGCGGCTCGTTTCGCCGGGTTGCTGTCGGCGGGAAGCTCGGTGTAGCCCACGCCGTACTCCTCGGCGTCTCGCTCCGTCGTGTAGAGCGTCAACGGGCGGAGCGCGACGACGTGGTGCGTCTCTGCCGGTGGGGTGTCGTCGGCGTCGTACCGTCGCTGTGTGTCGTCTCGGGTCATGTCGCCCCTCCGGTCACGTCGAGCGGACCGTCCACGTCCTCGGGGTCCGGTAGCTCTCCGGCCTCGTGGAGCGCGGACAGTTCGTTCTTCGCGGCGCTCACGGCCTGCTCGGCCTCCACGCGGAACGCCTGTCGCTCGGCGGTCCCCGGCGAATCCAGCCGCTCGAACAGCGGGGCCTCGCCCACGGCCGCGAGCCGGTCGGCGGAGTGCCGCCAGCGCCGGGTGCCTTCGGCGAGCGACAGCACGGTTCCGGCGGGTTGCTTCGCCAGCACGCCGTTGCCCGTCGTGGCGCTGTGATACCAGTCCCGCGCCTCGGCCTCCTCGCGGTCCATCCGCACCCACGTCTCACGGAGCGTCACGACCCACGCAGTGCCGTCAGGTGGGGCCGCGGCCTCCACGTCGCGCTTCGTCGTCACCATATCAGTCGTCACCCCCACGGTCGTCGTCACCGTCAGCGCGATTGCGCGTCCGAACGCGCGTTCGCGTGCGGTCCTCGGTGGTCGTGGTGCCGTCGGCGTCGGTCGTGGTTCGGGTCCGGGCCTCGCGTCGAGCGCGGCCGTCGGGGTCCCCGACCGCCGTGGTCCGCTCCATCGTCTCCGTCTCGCGCTCGCTCGTAGCGGCCCTGTCGCGGTCGCTGTGGCCGTCGTTCTCGTCGGTCATGTCACCGACCACCTCGGCGCTCGCGGTTCTCCTCGCGGTCGTCGGCGAGGCTGTCGCGGCCACGTCGCCACCCGCGGTCGTCGTAGGCGTTCCGGTACGCGTCGGCCGACAGCGAGGGGAAGCCGTCGGCGTCCTCCGGGCCGTCACCGCCGCGGTCACGGTTCGCCGTCAGCGAGGCGTTCTCGCGGCGCTCGTACTCCCGCACGCTCGTCACGGGTCCGCCCAACCGGGACGGCCCGCCGTTCATCTTCGCGCTCGGTGAGGCCACCGACGCGCTGAAGTTCGCACCGGGAAGGGTGCGACCACCGACGGGGTTCTTCTGCTCGGCTTCGTTCGCGCTCGGTTCGCCGTTCTCGTAGGCGGTAGCGGCGCTCTCCACGCGCTCGGTGGCCGCCTGCTCGCGTTCGCGCTCACCCGCGGACGTGGCGGGGAACGACGAGAACAGGTCCGCCAGCGGCGTCCTGCCGCCGTCGGCGCGGGCCTCGTCGCCGTCGTCACCGTCCGCAGTGTCGTCGGGCAGGTCGAACGTCGTCGGACCGATGACGTAGCCCGGTTCGACCGCCGCCGCGTAGCGACGAGCGGCCGCGTAGCTGGCGAGTTGCACGTCCTCGCCGGTCACGTCGTCGCGGTCGTTCTCGTCGGCCGCCTCGGCCCACTTTCGCGTCTCGGCGTTCACGGCGCTCTCGGCGACCGTCTCCCACACCACGCGCTCGTCGCCCTCGGCCTCGCTGGCGGTGTCGAGCAGGGCCGGGACACCGCCCTCGCGGTACGTCGCCAGCGCCGACTGGATGCTCTCCGTCACCTGCTCTTTCGTCAGCCGCACGGCGTCGTCGGGTAGGCCGTCGTCGTTGGTTCCGTCGCCGTCGCTATCCGTACCGTCGTCGTTGCCCACCAGTCCGCCGTCGGTCGCCACGTCGGCGACGCCGGGGTCGCCACCGATGTGACCCGTCGGGGCCTGATTGACGCAGAACTCGCGCGTCATATGGTGACATTAGTGCCTTCATATATGAAGGTCCGTTTTCGGTCACACTGACGAGCAGGTCGCTCACCGGGTCGAAACGCGTCGGACCGCGCACAACCGCGCGGTCGGCGGGGATGAGGTGCGCGTCGAACCGCGCGGAACCGCGTTCAGTGTGGCCGGAACCACGTCGGGTACAGTACGCGGTCGGGCGAGGCCGGTGGGTGGGTCCTACTGCTCGGCCTCGGCCACGTCAGCCTCGGCGTCGGCGTCGCCGTCGTCGGTGACTATCTCGTAGTCGAGCGTTGCGTTCGGGTCACGGTGGTCCGGCACGTCGTCCACGGGCGCGTCGTGGCCGTTGCGGCCCTCTATCCAGTCGGCCCGGCGCTTCGCTATCCTGCTCGCGGCCTCCCACTCCTCGGCGTCGAGCGCGCCCTGTAGCGACCGCTCGAAGGCCGCATACGTCGTCAGCGCGTGGCGGTCGCCGATGTTCTCGGCCACCCACGTACTAATCGCCGATAGGTCGCGGGAGATTGTCGGCTGAGAGACACCATATTGTTCCGCCAAACGTGCCTGTGCAGGAAGGGCGGCCGGGGTGCCTGCCTCTTTCACACGGTCGAGTAGGTCCTTCCGGCGCTCGTCGGGCGAGTAGTCCTCCGTCGGCTTCGACGGGTCGAGGCTCACGCCGTCGAGTGGCACATCGGTCATTGTTATTCGCTGATATTCGCCGAGGGGCGTTGTACCTTCCGCTCACGGGGTTTCAGTCACCGGTTCGGACCGTCGGTCGCTGGCGGATGAGCGGACCCGACGACGAGGGCGGTGGTGGTGGTAGTCGGCACCATCACGTCGGGGTGACAAAACCGCGGCCGGGGGTGAAAACCACCCCGACCGCCCACCGAGCAGGACACACGCTCGCTCGGTGGCAACGACAGTCGAACCTGCCCGCATCTACGAACAACACCGAATGCGTCGGTGTGCATGGGCGAGGCATCCACGGCCTCGCCTCGGCCCGCACGCCGCCGGTAGTTTGGGCCGGTCCGGTCGTGCGTGGCGTTCGGGGGTACGCACGCCACCCACAGGGCCGCTTCGGTCGGGGGGTCCGCCCCCGGCGGCCAGCGACCGCCGAGCGACGAGCGTCAGCCCGGCGAATCCGACCCGTCGGCGACCGGCTCCGGCGGTGGGTCAACGCCCTCGGCGGCGTCGGTGTCGGAGCGACCATGCCACGGTGTGTCAAACCGGAAGTCCCACGTACTAACCCTATAACGTGAGACTTCCGGATTGTTACTGTGTAACACACCCGCACCGTTCACCGGGTCGTCGTCGCCGTCAGCCGCCGAATCGGGAGGTTCGGGCAGGTTCACATCGGCGCTCACGTTCGCGGTGTCGAGTGCGTCGTCGTCGCCGGGGGCGTAGCGGTGGGTGCGGCCCGCGCCGCGTTGGGCCAGCACGCCCGCATCGGCCAGCCGTCGAAGGTGGGTCCGGGCCTGTCGCTGGCCCACGTCCACGTCGGGGTGAGCGGCCACGTCGGCGCTCGTCCATCCGTCGTCGCCCTGCTCCTGCTCGTCGGCGAGGTCCCGGCACGCGGCCAGCACGGCCCGCTCGCCCGCGCTCCGGGTGCGAATCACCTCGCCCGTGTCGTGGACCGGCACCCAGTCGGGCAGGGCGGCGGTGTGGACGTAGACCGTCGCGCCACCGCCGTCGCGTCCGAACCGGAGCATGGCTTGGGCGGTCTGTTGCTCGCGCATCTGCCGTAGCACCTCGTCGCCGAAGCCGGACCCGCCGTAGGACAGCCCCATACCGCGATTCTCGGTGTCGCTCCGGTCGGGGGTGTCGAACGTCTCGCCCGCCAGCGCCGTCCACAGCCCGACGTGCGCGTCGCCGAAGTGGCGGGAGCCGAACACGACGCCGAGGCGTTCGCCGACGAGCTTGTTACTACCTATCAGATTCCCGTAATACACATCGGGGTCGGGCAGGAGGTCGGTCGGGTAGTCGCCCGCGTCGGCGGCGGCGTCGAGCGTCGCGCTCACCGCCGCGGAAGTGAGCAGGGCGGGTCGTTCGCCGTGGCGGTCGCGGACGGCCTCGCACAGCGCGGCGACCGTCTCCGGGCGAACCCAGTTGCCCGACGAGACAGGGGCGGCGCTGTCGGTCGTCCGCACGACGGTCATGCCCTGCGTGCCGCGGACGAACGCGGCCTTCTCGTCGTCGGATAGCACGCTCCGGGCGTCGAGGCGGGTTCCGACAGCGGTTTCCCACAGGCCGTGAACGGGCGTGCCGTCGAGGCCGACGAGGCCGTGTGTGTGGCGGTAGTCCGGCGGTCGGAACACGCCGACGCGGCGCTCGTCGCTGTTGGTGAGGCCACGGACAGCGAACCCCCGGCCTCCGGGCAGGGTCGTTCGGGTGAACCCCGGCCCGGCGTCGTGGACGGCGATACCGGCATCGCGGCAGGCCGCCGCGCTGGCGTGGTGGCCGAGCAGGCCGAGCGTCACCGCCGGGCCGTCGGCGTGGCCGCCACCGGGTCGTCCGGCGGCGTCGTCGTCGCGGTCGGTCCCCTCGTCGGCGAACCACGCCAGCGCCTCGCGTACTCGGTCGCCGTCGGGGTCGGCGTCGAGCATGGCCGCCACATCGGCGAACGGGAGGCCGGGCGTCGCCGCGAGGAACGCCGAGGCCGCCCGCCCCGGCGTCCACTCCGCTCCGGCGTCGAACGTCCGGAGGAACGCCGCACCGGGGTACTCGTCAATCACGACGGTCCGGCCTGCTATCACGCGGTCGTTGAGCGCGTGGGTCGGGTGGCCGAGTAGCACGTCGTAGTCCTCGGCGTCGAACCGCCACAGCGCCGAGTAGGGGCACTGGCCGTCGTGGTTGCACGGCAGGGTCGCGCCGAAGTAGTCCTGTGCGTGGGCGTGGATGTTCGCGGGCGTCGCACCCCGGTCGTAGCGGTCGGTGACGCGCGTGAACCAGTCCTCGCCCGCCTCGCCCATGAACGTCGGGCAGAACTCGAACGGAGAGGGTAGCCGTTTCGCCGACAGGTCGAACTCGTCGCACAGCCGTCGAAGCTCGTCATACGTCTCCTCGTTGCCACGTTGGACGAGGACCGTCACCGGCTTGCCCGTCTCCGCGGCGGCGGCCACCACGCTGTAGCTCTTTCCGGCGCTCGGCGGGGCGTCCAACACCACGCGGTCGCCGCGCTGAACCGCGCTCGCCAGCGCGGTCTGTGTCCGCTCGCGCACGGCGTCGAGCGTCAGCCCGTCGTCCTCGCGGCGGTCCGGTTGCAGGTCGCCCCACCGCCGCGCTCGCGGGAGGTCGGGCAACAGCGCCACGTCGGCAGGGCCGCCCACCTCGGCCGTCGCGGTGCCGCCGTCGGTCCGGACGCACTCGGGGATGTCGAAGCCGAGCGAGCGGAGGTGTTCGACCGCTCGCCACCACGCCCGCCCCGTCACGCGGCCCATGACCGTCGCGGGGTCGGTGTCGCCGAGGGCGATGCTCGCCATGACCGCCGGGCCGCCGTAGCCACCGGCCCCGGTGTCCTGCCAGCGGTCGCGGTTGACGATGTTCGCCGTCCCGTTCGCGTTCGGTCCCCACGTCGGGACGAACGCCCGCTCGCCCGCCGAGGTGTTCGCGCCGTCGTTCCATCGGTGGACGATAGTGGCCTCCGCCACGTCGCGGGCGTCGAGTCGTTCCAGCGCGGCGAACACGTCCCGCACGTCCGTCGTCGTCTCGTCGCTGGCGGTGGCCGTCGGTTCGTACTGGTCGGCGTCGAACGTCCGCTCGGTGGCCGTGGTGGCCTGCTCGGCGTCGTCGGTCGCGGCGAAGCCGTGGGCCTCCAGCACGGCGGCCAGCACGTCCTCGGCGACGGGTTCGACCGTCTCCGGCGTCCCGGCGACGTGGCGGCCCGTCAGCCCGAACAGTTTGGTGCCGGTGTATAGCTCCAGCACGGGCGGGTCGTCGTTCGCGCCCCACGATTCGCTGTCGAGTTGGAGCTTCGCCGTCGAGCGCCCGCCGGGCAGGTCGCCCTCGTAGGCGAACGGAGTGTGGAACCCCGAGGCCGACGACGAGAGCGAGGTGTAGGTCGGACCGAGGTGGACGCACAGCGCCCGCGCGACGGGATGCACCGCGCCCGTCTCGGGACAGCGGACGTTATCCCAGTCGCCGAACAGCGTCTCGTCGCCACCGCGCTGAACGTACATCCGCCCGGCGAGGCGAGGGTCGTCCTCGGCCAGCCCGACCGTCTCGCCGTCCACGAGGTTCACGTCGTAGCTCCACTTGAACCGGGCGTCGTGGCCGCACTCGGCGGTCGTCGTCCCGTCCCGGTGGGCGCGACAGGCCGCACAGTCGTCGCGGGCGGCGGCCAGCGTCTCGCTCACGGGGCCGTCGCCGTCGCTCCGGTGGTCCCGGCAGTGGTCTTTCGAGCAGGACAGGTCGGCGTCACGGTCGGCCCACGGGGCGAACCCGCGCTTGCTCGCCGCTGTCCGACCCGTCCACCGCCGTCGAGCGAGTAGTTCGGCGGGCCACGTCGCCGTGTCGGTCGCGCTGAAGTCCGGCCCGACGCGCTCGCTGAACGCGCCGGGGTCGCTCACGACCGACCGCCTCGGTCGGACCGAAGCCGGTAGCCCGCTCGCCCGTTGCCGAGCAACAGGTCGGTGTGACAGCGGTAGCACACCGGAGCGTCGTCAACGCGGCGGCCCGTCGTCGCCGGTCGGCCACACACCGAGCAGACAGCGGCGTGGAGTGCGCGGCGACAGGGAACGCACACGAGCAGTTGCCCCACGCCGCTGTCGGTCTGTTCGTTCACGGGGTCTAACTCGTCGGCGGCCCCGGCGAGGCCACAGCACGCACACACCGGCCCGTCGGGTCGAACCGCGCGGGAGTGCGCGGTCACGCGCTCGTCACCTCCGGGTCAGCGTCGTCAACGGTCGCTCCTCGCGTTTCCGTTAGGTAGGCGTCGAACCATTCTCGGGCGTAGGCCAGCGTCTCGTCGTCGGCGCGGCGGATAGGGAACCCCGCGTCGCGGACGGCGATGCCATGGTGCCGAAGCCAGCGCGTTACCGACATGGCGTTACACCCCAACAGCTCGCCGAGTTGTGCCGTCGAGAGTCCGAGCGTCCCGTACAACGTCCGTAGAACGCGCTCGTCGCGGTACGGTTCGTTACCCCAAAGGTGGTCGTTGTGACCGATGCTGTGGTCGCTGGCAGGGACGACGGCGAGGTTATCGGCGACGTTCAGCGCGTCGTTGATGATGAACTGTTCGTGCGTGGATAACCGCGCTGGCGGGTTGGTCCATACGGGCGACAGGTGGTGGACGTGGTAGCCGTCGTCAGCGAGAACGCGGTAGGGGTCCGCGCCGTCGGCGATAGCGAGCAGGTGGTGGTGTGCTATCCGGTCCTTTTCGTGGCCGCACACCGACCCGAACATAGGATAGCCCCGCGGGGCCACTCGCCACACATCCGGGCCGAGGCGAAGCGATTCGCCGGTCGTTCGCCGGTCTATCTCGGCGTCCTCCAACGCGCTCAGGACCGTTTTCTCAGCTACACCGAATCTCTCCCCGATTTCAGCCGCCGTGAGCTTCTGTTCGACGTACAACACGTGGAGAACGTCGGGGTCGCGGTGCGGCGGGTCGTACTCGTCGCACGTCGATTGGTGGCCGGTGAGCGCGGGGCGAGAGTCGAACGCCCGCCCGCACGGACACTCGTGGGTCGCCGTGAACGCGTCGAGCGACGCCTGCTCGGCGTCACCGGAACGCTCGCCGTTCCGGTTGGCGGACGAGACGGTCGTCTCGTCAGCGTCGCCAGCACGCTGGCCGTCGTCGCTCATCGGCCTGCCTCCTCGCACCGTCCGACAACCACCTCCAGCAACGGCCCGTCGCCGTAGCCGGGTTCGGCCCGGACGCTCACGACCCGCGCGTCGAACGCGTCGAGTGTGTAGGTCATGAGACGCGGGAGCGTCGTCGTGTGGTCCTCACCGCGGACGATGAAGAATCGCACCGTGCCGTCGGGGTAGAGGTCCACTACCTCGTCCACGCCGTCGTGGACGGTGAGCGCCCGCGCTAACTCGTAGCACGGGTGGGCACGTGCCTCGGGCGGGGCGGGGAGGATGGTGCGAAGTTCCACCACGTCGGGGCCGAAGGGTCCCCCGTCGGCCTGCTCCGGACAACGGGGTGGGTGTTCGGTCCCCCGTTCGTCGCCGCTCCGGGACGTAATGTGTATGTGCGACCGGGATGCTCTCAGGCGGCCCGGCGATGACGTACGTCCCCGCCATCAGGGGGTCGCCGACGAACCTCGTCGCGTTCGTCGGCTACCAGGTCGAGGGGACGACCGGCCGGCGCGTGCTGGAGCGCGGCCGCGGCGAGTTCGACGGCCGCGTCCTCCCCGTCAGCGCCCGCACGGAGCTGTTCGAACTGTCGGCCCACGCCGACCGCGAGGGGCTTCGCGGGTTCCTCGCCGACTACGAGGACGCGACGGTGCTGGTCAACCACGGCGACCGCTGTGCGTGGTTCGCCGAGCAGTTGCGCACCGAGGGGTACGACGCGCACGCCCCGGAGTTGGGCGAGACGCTCGCGGTGTAGAGGGCGGCCGTCCTATCATCGCAGCGACCGCTCGGACGCACACGGACCACTCGGCCGCCGCCACACCCTCACCCCGCCGCGTCGGCGACCGGGTCCTCCCAGAGGAGGAGGACGCTCGCGCCCACGACGAGCACGCCGCCCGCGACGCCCAGCGCGAACAGCGGCGAGACGACGTCGGAGACGACGCCGCTGCCGAGTTGGAACGGGACGACCGCCAGACCGCTGACCATCGCCATCGCGCTCAACACGGTGGCGCGGGCCAGCGAGTCGATGCGGTCGTTGACGTACTGACCGGCGAACGAGCGCGTGACGTCCGAGACACCGCGAATCAACAGGAACGTCGGCAGCGCCAGCAGCGGGAGGAAGTACATCCCGACCAGCGCCCCGCCGACGGCGAACGGGAGGACCTGGAACCACGTCCGCAGGCCGACGGTCTCCCGGATGGCTCCGGTGTAGTAGCTCAACAGCGCGCCGACGAGGCTGTACGCCGCGTAGAACCACCCCAGCAGCGACTCGACGCGTGGCTCGGCGACCCCCAGGTCGAGCACGACGGTCTCGAATATGGGCTGGAGGAAGACGAACACGAGGTAGGTAATCGCGGCGTAGAGCACGTAGTAGTAGAGCAGGAACGCCCGGAGGCGACGGCGCGCGAGCACGTCTCGGACGATGCCGGCCGTCCGGCGCAGGCTCAGGTCGGCGCTCGCCGTCTCCTCGTACGTCTCCGGTTCGTCGAGCGTGAGCAGGACGAGGACGCCGCCGCTCGTCACGCCCGCGGCCACGAACCACGGGTACGAGAGGTCGACGCTGCCGAGGTACCCCCCGAGCACCGCCGCGCCCGCGCCGACCGCCAGCGACACCGACTCCCCGCGCCCCCGGACGTGGGCGAACTCGTCGGCCGAGAGGTCGTCGGTGAGCGTGTCGTAGAGCCAGGCGTCCTCGCTTCCCGAGCGGAAGTTGTAGCCCATCGACCAGCAGACGTACAGCACCGCCAGCGGGAGGAAGGAGTTCGAGAGGCCGATACCGACCAGCGTCAGCGCGATGAGCGACGTCCCGACGAGCAGGCTGTTGCGCCGACCCACCCGGTCACCGACGTAGCCCGTCGGAATCTCGCCGAACAGCGTCGTCAGGTTGTACAGCACCTCCAGCACCGCGATTTCGGTGAACGTCAACCCCTGGGCGAGGAAGAAGAGGTACATCACCGGCCGGTAGAACTCGACCGCCTTCGTCGACTTGTAGAGGTAGTACTTCAGGACGGCCCCGGAGACCGGCCGGGAGAGACCGCCCACGTCGCGCGCTGCCATCTGTGTACGGCCCGACGACGAACGGACGATTACGTCCTGTTATGACCGATTCGACGACACGTGCATAACTCGACGACGCGTGCACGACCCGTCGCCCGCGCGGACGACCCGGCTCACCGCTCGGCGCGGTAGCGTTCGTTGAGCAGGTCGACCGTCCGGTCGACGTGGCCGGCGGGGACGTAGACGAACGGGATGGAGCGGTCGAACGCCCGGTCGCCGTAGAGACCGTACGCGCCGACCGACTGGGTGCGGCCGTTGTGCGCCAGCGGGATGTCCTTCAACTCGGCGGGTTCGTACTCCGGGACGTACGAGCGTTCGATCCACACCTCGTGGGCCGGCACGTCGAGTTCGTCGGCGAGGTGGGCTTCGAGGCGCTCGTCGTTGGCGAGCAGCCAGCGGGTGTAGTCGTCGACGGCGCGTTCGTCCTCGGCGGCGACGACGTCGGCGTACCCCAGGCGGTGTTTCCAGCAGGACTCGGCGAACCGACGGGTCCGGTAGCGCTCGTAGAGGTCGGCGAACGCCTCGCTGGGCGGGTCCGCGGCCGCCCGTCGGAACCGGTCGAGGACGGCGTGGTCGTCCAGGTCGTCGTCGAGGACCGCGTCGACGGTGATGAGGCGTTCGTCGGTGTGGGCGGCCAACTCGTCGAGCAGGCGGCGGACGAGCACGTTCGCGTACACCGACTTGTGGTGCTGGGTGACCCACATGTACAGCGAGATGCGTCCTTCGAGGTAGTTGCCGATGGTGCTCAGCGCCTTCTCCGAGAGCGCGAGGCCGGCGTCGGGGTGGGCGGTGTAGGCGGCGACCATCCGCTCGGTGTCGACGTTGAGGACGTTCGCGCCCGTCATGTGGTCGTCGCGGATGATGTAGTCCAGGCGGTCGACGTCGATGGGCGAGTGGAGCAGTTCGGCGGCGACGCCGTGTTGCCAGTGGTCGCCGGCCTCGTAGCGCAGGCTCCAGCCCAGCACGTACGCACACACCTCGTGGGGGTCGACGCCGAACGACGCGATGGCGTCGGCGTAGTGGTCGAGCACGGTGACACAGCCGAGCAGTTCGTGGGGGTTCGCCCGTCGGACGGGAACCGGGAGTCCCTCGACGCTCGGGACGCCACAGCGCTCGAACGCCGCGACGAGACCGTGGTCGCGGAGGCGCTCGCGCAACGCGTCGGCGTCGAGGTGCCGTTCGCCGAGGTGGGACAGCGGCGGGTGACCGACGTCGTGGAGCAGGCAGGCGAACGCCAGCGTCCGCTCGATAGTGTCGAGTTCGTCGTTCCCGATACCGTCGGTGAAGTACGACTGGGTGCGGAGGTTCTCGAAGACGCGCTGGCCGAGGTGGTAGACGCCAAGCGAGTGTTCGAACCGGGTGTGGGTCGCGCCGGGGTAGACGAGGTGGGTCGCCGAGAGCTGGCGGACGCGACGCAGGCGCTGGAACGGTGCGGTGTCGACGACGCGTTCGACGATTCGCTCGTCGAGGTCGACGTAGCCGTGGACTGGGTCTTTGAACTGTCGAGTCATGGATGGGGGTCGTCGGTGAGAGCGTCGCCGCGAGGCGACCGCGTGCGTTCGTTGTGGTTCGCGAACGCTCCGATTACCGAACGCAGTAGTTCGGCGAGTGAGGCTCTTTCGGTCGCCGGAGACCCCGAACGAGCCACGAGTACCGTTCGGACCCGCCGGGAAAGCGCGTATCGTGTCAGCACACGAAAGGGAGCCATGGTCGAGTACACCGACCCCGACCTGAACGAGGACGAGCGGGCGGCGTTGCACAACCTCCAGATCGGTATCGAGAAGTTCTACCGCGGCTACGGCGCGCTGTTGGAGTGGCACCACCTCGTCGGCGGCGGGATGGACTACTTCGCCGAGGCCGAGGCGCAACTGCGCGCGGCCGGCCACACCGAGTTCGCCGACACGCTCCGGGACGTCCACCTCCCGGTGGGAGCCATCGAAGACCGCTGGACGTACGAACTGGTCGACCAGTTCCGGGCGGAGTTCCTCGCGGACGTGACGGCGTTCGAGGGCGACGTCCGGGAGGCGCTCGCCGACGGCTCACCACACGTCACCGAGCGTCGGCAACAACGGGAGTGGCGCGAGCGCGCCGAACGCGACGACCGACCCCCGGAGTGAGTGCGGGTCCCGGTCGCTGCGCTCCCGAGACCCGCGCCGAGGCGGGTCGGCCGTCAGCGGTCACTCCGCCCGCGCGGCGTCGACCGCGTCGGCCTCCTCTTCGAGCGCCGCGGCGACCCGGCGGGCCTCCTCGGGTGAGAGCCTCACGCGGTCGGCGTGGGGCGGGAGGTGCTCCAGCGTCGTCCCGTCGAGTTCGAGTGCGAGCGTGACGTGGTCGGGGTCGTTTCGCGGCGTGCTCACGTCGAGGACGCCGTCGGTCTCCTCGGTGAAGTCGTGACCCTCCGCCTCGGCGGCGACCAGGTCGAGCGTCGTGTAGGCCGTGACGCTCAGGATTCGCTCGGCCATCAGTCGTCGCTCGGGGCGGTCCCGGGGATGGTCTCCTCGTCGTAGGGGTACCACGCCTGTTTCGTGTTGTGCATCATCGGGTCGTCGTAGCTCGTCTCCATCGGTTCGGCGAGAGCCTTCAGCCCCTCCTCGCCGTCGCTCTCGGAGACGCGCGTGACGAACTCGCGGAACGATTCGACGCCCTCCTCGCGGTCCTCTCGCTCGGCCTCGTAGGTCGCGAGCAGGTTCTCGACGTAGCCCGGCACCTCGTCGGCGGGCACGCGCATCTCGACCCACTCGGCGAACTGCGGGTTCTCCCCGAGGCCGCCACCGAGACCGACGTCGAACGCCTCGACCGGCTCGCCGTCCTTGCGGGTCTTCATCCCGCGGAGGGAGACGTCCGCTATCTGGGGTTGGGCGCAGGAGGCGGTACAGCCAGAGAGGTGGATGTGGAACTCCTCGACGCCGTCGGGGAGGTCGACGGTGTCTCGAAGGTGACGAGCGTAGCGGACCATCCGGTTTTTCGTCTCCGTGATGGCCAGCCCACAGAACTCCGTGCCCGTACAGGCGATGGAGCCGCGCATGAACGGGTGGGGGTCGGGCGAGTAGTCCTCGAACAGCGGGTCGTCGAGGAACTCGTCGACGTCGTCCTCGGGGACGTCCGCGACGACGACGTTCTGGCGCTGGGTCAGCCCGACGAGTTCGCTGCCGTACTCCGCGGCGCGGTCGGCGAGTTCGACGACGTCCTCGGCGGCCATCCGACCCGTGAGGACCGAGAGACCGACGAATCGTTTGTCGGGGTCGTTCTGTTCGTGAATCCCGACGTAGTCACCCGGCGCGTCGGTGCGTCCGGCGTTGTAGTCGTACTGGTGGCGCAGGTCCTCGCCCGCCGTGGGGAGGTCGTACTCGACGTACTCCTCCTGGAGGACGCGGCGGAACTTCTCCGCGCCCCACTCGTCGACGAGGAACTTCACGCGGGCGTTGAACCGGTTGTCGCGGTCGCCGTGGTCCCGGAACAGCGCGGAGACGCCCGCCGAGACGGCGGTCATCTCCTCGGGCGTGCAGAACACGTCGAGGTCGCGGGCGAAGCGTGGCTCCTTGCGAGCGAGTCCGCCGCCGACGCGGACGTTGAACCCGTCGACGCGTTCGCCGTCGACCTCCTTCGTGGCCGGTTCGAACGCGAGGTCGTTGATGTCGCCCTGGCCCGCGCCGCGGGTGTCGCCCGTCACCGACACCTTCCACTTCCGGGGGAGGTTGGAGTGAGCGGGGTTGCCCTTGAACTCCTCGTTGAGTTCCTGGACGAGCGGCCAGACGTCGAGGTGCTCGTCGGCGTCGCGGCCCGCGACGGGCGAACCGACGATGTTGCGCCAGGAGTCCCCGCAGGCCTGGATGGTCGAGAGACCGACCTCGTCGAGGCGGTCGAAGATGGCCGGGATGTCCTCCAGTCGAATCCAGTGCAGTTGGATGGACTGGCGGGTCGTGAAGTCGGCCCACGCGTCCCCGAACTCGGGGTTGTCGACGGGACCGCTCGCGTACTCGCGGGCGAGTTCGCCGACCACGCGCAGTTGCTCGGGCGTGAGTCGACCCATCGGTACCCCGACGCGCAGCATGAAGTTGCCCTCCTGGCCCGACCGCTGGTGGTACAGCCCCCACCACTTGAAGCGCTCGAACCACGCGTCGTGTTCGTCCTCGGGGATGGCCTCGAAGCCACCCTCCTCGGCGAACCGACGGAGGTGGTCGCGAACCTCGACCCCGTACACCTCGTCTTTCCACCCTTCGACCTTCGACGGCATTACCCCTCGTCCGTGACTCCGGGGTAAACCCCCGTGGCTCGCGTCAAGCGTGGCGGTGACTCCCGCCATCCGGAGCATGTTGCCGGGAGCTGTCGGGACGGTTCGGCGCGGCGGCCGGCGAGGAGGAGCCACCGTCCCGTCCGCCCGACCCCAGCGGACGGGAACGCTCGGGCGAGTCGGGCGTCGCCCGTCTGCGAGGGCGACGTCGCCCACCCAGATAGCGGCAACCGTTGCCCAGAGACGGCAGCACGGGCCAACGTTACGGGTGAGAGCGAGGTTAAACGAGGGCGAGACGTAGGGCGGGCGATGACCGAGACCGAGTCGTCGGGTGCGTCGGTCGCACCCGCGGACGTCGCACCGGAGTTGTACGAGGAGGACACAGAGTGACCGAACAGCGTAGCGAATCGCGCGAGTCCGGCCGTGGCGAGTCCCGAACGGAGCGAGACGAGGACGAAGAGATCGACACGAGCCACCTGGACGGCCTCGAGGACGGCTGTGGCTGTGCGGAGGTGATGGACCACCTCTCCGAGCAGCGCGAGGAGTAGCCCGGGGCTGACGGGACGGGAGACCACCGCCCGGACGCCCCGGCCAGGACGCCGAACCGTCCCGACCGCTGCACGACCGCGCGACGCTTTTAGACTCCCCCGCCCAGAGACGGAACGATGAGCGAGGACGACGTGCCCGCGGCCGACCGGAAGTCGCCAGTCGGGCGACCGGTCGTCCGTGGCGACCCCGACCTGATGGGCCCGCGGGCACAGCGCGCCGTCCAGTTCGACCCCGACGACCCGGAGAGCCTCGACCGGGCCGCCCGCGTCGTCCACGCGTTCGCCACCGAGAACGCCGGGGCCGCCGACAACGTCTACATGCTCCGGGGCGCGGCCGCCTGTGCCGCGCTCGTCCGTGGGGAGGGTTCGTACAAGGCCGCCGCCGAACGCGCGGGCGAGGGCGTCACAGTCGCGTTCATCCGCAAGTGGGCGCGGGTCCACGACCTGCCGCGGATGGTCCGCGAGTGCGTCGCGACGGGGCGCATCGCGCCGACGGCCGCCAAACACATCGCCCGCGTCCGTGGCGAAGCGCGCTACCACCTCGCGTGGGCCGTCCTCGACCACGGCCTGACGGTCCGGGACGTCCGGAGCGTCGCCAGCGCCATCAACGACGGGCAGAGCGTCGAGACCGCACTCGCCGCCCAGGACGTCGCCGTGGGCGACATCACCCTCTCGCTGGACGCCGAGAGCTACCGGGACCTGCGCTGGCGGGCCGCGCGTCGCGGCGTCGACCCCGAGGACGTCGTCGCCGATGCGCTCGCCGAACTCGACCCGTTGGAGGAGTAGCGTGGTTCGAACCTGAGTGAGAACCACGGACAACCGAGCGGCGACAGCCGAAAGTCGCGAGAGAGACTGGTGGAGACGAACTGAAACGACTCAGGAGAGGTATCGCTCGGCCGCCGTCGCGAGCGTCGCGCCCGCGGTCAGCACCTCCGCCCACTCGACGGTCTCGTTCGGGAAGTGCGCCTGGTCGATGGTGCCCGGCCCGAACAGCACCGTCGGGACGCCGGCGTCGATGTAGTGGCGCGCGTCCGCACCGTAGGTGACGCCGAGCGGGTCGGTGCCGGCCAGTCCGTGCTCGGTCATCGACGCCTGGACCGACTCGACGACCGGTTCGTCGGGTGCGATCTCGCTCGCCTCGAACTGGATACCGAGTCGCTCGACCGACAGCGCGTCGGGCCACCCCGCCTCGCGGGCGGTCGCGGCGAGGCGCTCCCGGACGGTCGACTCCACTTCGGCGACGGTCTCGCCGGGCGCGACGCCGACGCGGAGTTCGGCGGTGAGGCGCGCGGGGACCGTCGACGCCCACTCGCCAGCCTCGACGGTCCCGACGACGAGGGGCCACGGTGTCGGAAACCGCTCGTACAGCGGGTGCGTCACCGTGTCGGTGCGTTCGGTCTCTAGCGCGCGCAGTGCGTCGTGGACGACCTCGAAGCGGTCGAGGGCGCTCGCGCCGCGCCAGGCAGTCGCGGCGTGGGCCGACCGCCCGCGGACGTCGAGACGTACCATCAGGCTCCCCTCGCTGGCGACGACCGGCCGGAGTTCGGTCGGTTCGGCGACGATGGCGGCGTCGCGCTCGCCGGGGTACGGCGCGTCGAGCGCGCTCGCGGCCGCTCCGATGCCGCCCTCTTCCTCGCCGGCGACGCACTCGACGACGATGCGACCGTCGAGGTCCACTTCGCCCGCCTCGACACGGTCGGCGAGGTACCGCGCGGCGTAGACGCACGCGGCGACCCCCGACTTCATGTCCGCCGCACCGCGAGCGGTCAGTCGCCCTCCGTCCTCGGACCACGTCGGCGTGAACGGGTCGCTGTGCCACGCGCCGTCGGCCGACGGTCCGTCCGTGTCTGCATCACCGTCGCTCGCGTCGCTCGCGGGCACCACGTCGACGTGGCCGTTCAACAGGAGCGTCCGCCCCTCGCCCGAGCCGAGTTCGAGCACGCCGGCGACGCTGGGGCGACCTGCCGTCGCTATCTCGGCCGGGGTGTCCGGGAACGACGGGTGGCCGGCCAACCGCTCGGGGTCGGCCTCCCACTCGTCGGTCTCGAAGCCGAGGGCGTCGAGGTGACCCCGGACGAACGACTGCACGCCCGCCTCCGCACCCGGTGTCGACTCGAAGGAGACGAGACGCTCGACGAACGCTCGCAGGTCCTCGCCGTACCGCTCCGTGAACCCAGCCGAGAGGTCGGTCATCGGCCGACGATGGACCGGCCAGCGACAAGAGCGTTCGCTATCGTTCCACACGAAACCGAGGGGGTGTTCGGGCGGCGCGACCGCTGCTCGTTCGAGCACCCGGAGTAGAAACGGGCTGAGAGGGATTTGAACCACAGTCGCTCACTGTCGTTCGCTTCCTGATTCAAATCCTCTGTGGCGTTTTCACTGCTCACAGTGTTCGCAGGAAAACGGGCTGAGAGGGATTTGAACCCCCGACCGTCTGGTTAAAAGCCAGACGCTCTCCCTAACTGAGCTATCAGCCCTCACCACGACTACCCCCGCTCGTCGCTAAACCGTTACGGTTGACGCGGCCGGAGAGCGTCGGCCGACCCGACGGACCACGTCAGACAGTCCGGTCAGCCCCGGACGGGGAGGAACGCGAGACCGATGACGAGCATCCCGGCGATGGAGCAGATGACGAGGACGTTCCAGAGACCGGTGATGCGGTCGTGGTACGACTCCTGGGTCGCCGCCTGCTGGGAGTACTCGGTGTAGTTCGAGCCGAACTGGGCCGAGACGCTGGTGTCGTTGCCGTGGCCCTCGGTCTGGAGGTTCACGACGCGCTGGTCACCGTTCGCGAGGGTGACGTTCGCGCCGGACTCGAGTTCGGCCGTGTTGTACTGCGGTGCCGTGTACTCGATGACGGCCGACTCGTTGGTGACGTTCGCGACGGTCGCGCTGACGTTCAGCGTCTTCGAGTCGCTGAACGTGTCGATCTCGATCTGTAGCTGGAAGCTGTCACCCTCCTGGACGCGGGTCTGCTCCGCGCGCGGGAGGTACTCGCTCAGCGGGACGAACGACCCGTTCGAGCGGTACCGGACGAACGCCTGGCCCTCGGAGGTGACCGTCTCGTTGTACACCGCCGAGTCGGACTCCAGAGTGGCGGCGAGGTCCGTCGTGTTCGTGAACACGAGCGTGTTCTCCGCCGGGACGTAGAGCGAACTCGACCCGTTGGACTGGTTCGACTGCTGGGCGGGGACGCTCGGTCCCGCCGACGACCCGTTCGAGGCGTTGGCGGCGTTCGCACCGCTGCTCGCGTTCGACCCGTTACCCGCGGTCGGGGCAGGGGTGGCCGTTCCGGCAGAGACGTTCGCTCCGCCACCCGACGCGTTGGTCGCGTTCGGTGCAGCCGTTCCCGTGGTGTTCCCACCCGACGCGTTGCCGCTGTCGTTCCCGCTGCTCATCGCCTGCCCGGCGCTGGCGTACGGGATGACGCCGCCGCTGGCGTTGACGTACGCCGCGTCGAGGTTCGGCGAGACACCCGTCGTCACGAGGTACGTCCCGTTGAACACCTCGGCAGCCGTCCCGTTGTCGTAGGTCTGGTTCTGCGCGACCTCCGGAACGTACCACTGGAGCGTGCCGGCCGCGGTCGCGCCACCGCCACCACCGCCGTGGCCGCCACCACCACCACCCTCGGACATCTCCGTGAGCACTCGGTACTCCTGGCCGTCTTCGGTGAAGTTCGTACCGTTCCCGTACGCCTGCTCGTTCGGCAACTCGATCGCCGGCTCCTCGGCGACCGAGATGACGGAGTACGCACTCGCCCCCATCACGAGGAAGAAGACGAAGAGGACCGCCGCTGCTCGTCGTTGCATACATCACGCGAAGATAGCGCGGCCTATATCGATTGCGTTCTCCTCGACGACACTGCCCCGCTCCCCGTGACACGGTTCTCGACCAGTGACCGGACGCTGCGCCCCCACGCACAGGCGACACCGGCCACGCTCGTGTGTGACCCGCCAACAGCCCGCCCTCGCCCCCTCGCGGACGACTCTTCGGCCCGTCGACCCCCGGAGTCGACCGGGGAGAGTCGGGGTCGACAGCCGACCTCGTCTCGGTCCGTACGGTGTCGCCACTCGTGGACGGCCAGTAAACGCGACGAACGATCCGACTGCAACGGCCGACGACGGGTCGTGACGGTCGGCCACGGAACGGGACCGCTCTGTGATACGTGTGTGTCGTCCGACGACGCGACCGTTGTTCGACGTCGGATACGAAGGAGAGCCAAGGGCCGGATTCGAACCGGCGTGATCTCGCTCTGCAGGCGAGTACGTATGGCCAGACTCTGTCACCTTGGCGCGCGGCTGTCTCTACCGGGAGCGCGTGAATAAGGGTAGCGGTCTGGTGTGACCACTTCCCGAACCAAATACGAAAAGCGGCCGCACTGCGATAGTGCGGCCGCTCTCGGTTGGATGAATACGGAATGAATGGTAGGCGGCGAACCACCAGCTGCGGGCGTCGACAGACCGATCTCCGATTCCACCGGGACGAACCCTGCGTGTACTACGGATCACGGTCCTCGGCCCGTGCTTGGCCACCCTTGCGGGTCAGTTTTCCCAGAGACTCTCGTACTCCAGTACTCGCTGGAACGCTGGCAGGCTTATCTTCCGTGTTCGGGATGGGTACGGGAGTCGCCCTGCCGCTGTGGCCGCCTTAACGCCGACTCGCGGAATCGAACCGCGTGTGGGTAAGGACCACCGTCGGTCAGTGTACGTGCAATCCAGTTAACGCCTGGACCCGTTTACGGGACCAGTGCAGATGATTGTGTGGCTTCGATCGTTTAGTACTCGCGGGCTGAACACCTCGTTACCTTGGTGCGTACACCCCGAGTCTATCGAACTCGTCTTCTACGAGCGATCTCAACGGTACCTCTTTTCCATGTGGGTTTCGAGCTTAGATGCGTTCAGCTCTTACCCCTTGTTGCGTAGCTGCCCGGCACGTGCCCTCTCGGACAACCGGTACACCAGTGGCAACCATTCGTAGTTCCTCTCGTACTATACGAACGTTCACGTCAGGTACCAAAACACCCCCAATAGATAGCAGCCGACCTGTCTCACGACGGTCTAAACCCAGCTCACGACCTCCTTTAATAGGCGAACAACCTCACCCTTGCCCGCTTCTGCACGGGCAGGATGGAGGGAACCGACATCGAGGTAGCAAGCCACCGGGTCGATATGTGCTCTTGCCGGTGACGACTCTGTTATCCCTAAGGTAGCTTTTCTGTCACTTATGGCCCGCATCGGGCGGGCACATAAGATCGCTAGACCGCGCTTTCGCGTCAGCGTCGCTCGTTAGGCACGACACTGTCAGCCCATCTTTTGCTCTTGCGCTCTTCTCCGGATTCCTGACCCGGATGAGATGGACTTAGGGCGCGCTCGATATCTTTTCGAGCGCGTACCGCCCCAGTCAAACTGCCCGGCTATCGGTGTCCTCCTCCCGGAGTGAGAGTCACAGTCACTAACGGGTAGTATTTCACTGATGCCTCGGTGGCCCGCTAGCGCGGGTACCTGTGTAATGGCTCCTACCTATGCTGCACATTAGCGACCATGTCTCAGCGACAGCCTGCAGTAAAGCTCTATAGGGTCTTCGCTTCCCCTTGGGGGTCTCCAGACTCCGCACTGGAACGTACAGTTCACCGGGCCCAACGTTGGGACAGTGACGCTCTCGTTGATCCATTCATGCAAGCCGCTACTGAAGCGGCAAGGTACTACGCTACCTTAAGAGGGTCATAGTTACCCCCGCCGTTGACGGGTCCTTCGTCCTATTGTACTAGGTGTTCAGATACCCGCACTGGGCAGGATTCAGTGACTGTACGAGTCCTTTCGGATTTGCAGTCACCTATGTTGTTACTAGACAGTCGGAGCGTCCTAGACTCTGCGACCTGCCTCTTTCCGAGGCAGGCATCCCTTATCGCGAACTTACGGGACTAATTTGCCGAATTCCCTAACGTCGGTTTGACCCGACAGGCCTTGGCTTTCTCCGCCACGGACACCTGTGTCGGTTCTTGGTACGGATTCCGTACTTGCTTTTTCACGGGCCCCAGGTTGACCAGATTTTCACTATCTCGCCGTTCATCCGCTTCGTGCCATTACGGCTTCCACGGAT
>NZ_JALXFV010000003.1:353453-532415 GCF_023699475.1 Halomarina rubra
ATTGTACGGAAGCACTGAAATATTAATCAGTTCCCCTTTTGTGATGCTCGAATTACGACATCACTTAGGACCGGCTAACCCTCAGCTGACAAACATTGCTGAGGAACCCTTGTCCGTTAGGCCGTCGAGATTCTCACCCGACTATCGCTGCTACTATGGCCAGGATTTTCGTCACCAATCGGTCCACACGAGTTCTCACCCATGCTTCCACCCAATCGGAGCGCCAACCTACGGGAACACGCGATGAAGCGTGCCGCTAGGTCTCGGTAGTGGATTTGAGCCCCGATCATTTTCGACGCCCCGAACCTCGGCCGGTAAGCTGTTACGCTTTTCTTAGAGGGTAGCTGCTTCTAAGCTCACCTCCCGGCTGTCTAGGGCTCGGGACAATCTTCAATCGCACTTAATCCACATTTTGGGACCTTAACCCAGCTCTGGGTTGTCTCCCTCACGGTGCACAAGCTTACCCCGCACACCGGGCTCCCTGCGTCTACGGCGTTCGTAAGTTCGGAGTTTGACAGGGGTGTCGACGCCTCTCGGCGTCGATCGCCCCAATCAGTCGCTCTACCTCACGAACTACCTTAGCAGAGGTCATGCTTCGACATGTTTCGGTTGGAACCAGCTGTTACCGGGTTCGATGGGCCTTTCACCCCTACACATAAGTCACGAGAGGGTATTGTAGGACACCAACTCTAGCAGGCCTCCACATGGCTTTCGCCATGCTTCGCCTTGCTCATGTGTAGATCACCCGGATTCGGGTCGTGTCCGCCTGACTCCCCGCGCTTAAACACGGTGGCCCTGGCAATGCTGCGGCCATATTGGTTTCCCTACGCCTTCCCCGATACTCGGGTTAGACTCGTCAAACAGACACACTCCCTGGCTCGTTTTTCAAAACGTACGACGAGACACCGGCTCCGTAGACATTCTACTGTGGGGTCGCCCCCATGTCGTTCTGTCCACGGCCTTTTATGCCCCGTCGCTCCATCGCCACATGATTTCAGGCCTTATTTCAACCCCTTTCTCAGGGTACTTTTCAGCGTTCGCTCACGCTACTTGTCCGCTATCGGTCTCGAGTTGTATTTAGTCTTGGCAGTCGATGCCTGCCGTCTTCTCGAGGGATTTCCAACCCCCGATACTCTGGAACAAACCTGCAATCTCCCACTCACGATACGGGGCTGTCACCCTGTATCGCCCTCCGTTCCAGGAGAGTTCTCGTGAGTCGTTGATTGCGTATGGTAAGTCCGAACACCACATTGCCCGAAGGCTTCGGTTTGGACTGTGTCGTCTTCACTCGCCGTTACTAACGACATCCCGTTCGGTTTCTTTTCCTGTCCTTACTGAGATGTTTCAGTTTTGGACGTTCCCCATTGCGCGAAGCAATTGTGAAGGGATTCCCATTAGGAGATCTGCAGTTCTTAGCCTCCGTGCGGCTCCCTGCAGCTTTTCGCAGCTTGGCACGTCCTTCGTCGGCACTCGAGCCGAGCCATCCACCACGTGGCACAGTAGCCACGAATAATTGAATGCTCTGGACCGCGGTAAACGGGTCCAGTGAGCGCCTGGATTGCACGTACACACGGTGTCATACACACGTCCGGAGACTAAGCGGACCTGCGTCAACCCTTCCCATCCTCGCTTGCACGAGATGGTGCATCTGTCTTCATCGGAACGAGCGCCGGATTGCACTTAAGCAACCCGGTTCCGTCCCGTGAATATGGACCCACTGGGATTCGAACCCAGGGCATCCTCCTTGCAAAGGAGGCACTCTCCCACTGAGCTATGGGCCCTACCTGTTAGCCCCGGTAGTTCTGAAGTGCTCGGTCGGCCACTTCGTCGTCGACGTCCGCGCCAAAGGTGAGCCAGGCACGACGGCCTGGTCTCGATCTGTGGAGGTGATCCAGCCGCAGATTCCCCTACGGCTACCTTGTTACGACTTAAGCCCCCTTGCAGAGCCCAGATTCGACCACCGGACGGTGGCCTCATCCGGACCCCACTCGGGTGCTTTGACGGGCGGTGTGTGCAAGGAGCAGGGACGTATTCACCGCGCGCTTCTGACACGCGATTACTACCGAATCCAGCTTCATGCGGGCGAGTTTCAGCCCGCAATCCGAACTACGATCGAGTTTAGGAGATTAGCGTCCCCTTTCGGGGTAGCTTCCCATTGTCTCGACCATTGTAGCCCGCGTGTTGCCCAGCTCATTCGGGGCATACTGACCTACCGTTGCCCGTTCCTTCCTCCGCTTTAGCAGCGGCAGTCCCCCTAGTGTACCCAGCCATCGCGAGATGCTGCTGGCAACTAGAGGTGCGGGTCTCGCTCGTTGCCTGACTTAACAGGACGCCTCACGGTACGAGCTGACGGCGGCCATGCACCTCCTCTCAGTAACGTCGGGTAAGGTCATCAACCTGACCGTCATGATTACTGTCGGAGCTGGTGAGATGTCCGGCGTTGAGTCCAATTAAACCGCAGGCTCCTCCGGTTGTAGTGCTCCCCCGCCAATTCCTTTAAGTTTCATCCTTGCGGACGTACTTCCCAGGCGGCTCACTTCACGGCTTCCCTACGGCACAACGCAGGCTCGTAGCCTGCGTCACACCTAGTGAGCATCGTTTACGGCTAGGACTACCCGGGTATCTAATCCGGTTCGAGACCCTAGCTTTCGTCCCTCACCGTCGGATCCGTTCTCCAGAGGCGCTTTCGCCACCGATGGTCCGTCTAGGATTACAGGATTTCACTCCTACCCCAGACGTACCCCTCTGGTCTCCCGGTCCCAAGCCAGGCGGTATCCGCCGGACGCCCACTCGTTAGGCGAGTGGATTTCCCGACGGACCTACCTGGCCGGCTACGGACGCTTTAGGCCCAATAATATCGGTCATCACTTGAGCTGCCGGTATTACCGCGGCGGCTGGCACCGGTCTTGCCCAGCCCTTATTCGTGTACCACCTTAAGGTACACAAAAGCGAGGACTGTATGCCCTCGCACTCGGAATCCCCCTATCGCACTGTCGTGCAGTGTAAAGGTTTCGCGCCTGCTGCGCCCCGTAGGGCCCGGACTCTTGTCTCAGAGTCCGTCTCCGGGTTCTATCTCTCAATACCCGTACCGATTATCGGCACGGTGGGCCGTTACCCCACCGTCTACCTAATCGGCCGCAGCCACATCCTATGGCGCCGGAGCGTTTCGTGCTCCCGGCATTCCAGCGTGGGAGCAGTATCACGGATTAGCCTCAGTTTCCCGAGATTATCCGTGTCCATAGGGCAGTTTGGCCACGTGTTACTGAGCCGTTTGCCACGAGTGTGAACTCGTGCGACTCGCATGGCTAAATCGGATTCCGATAGCAATGACCTCCGGCAGGATCAACCGGAATGTTCCCCTCTAACGAGGGGGGTTGGCGGGAACACACTCAGAGAGTGTGTCCATATCCCATTTGCAGATTGCATGTGTGTATCGGACGTCGGCGACAGTCGGACCGACCGAGTGTCACCGAACTACCAGGGCTAACATCAGATCCCGTCTTGACGGCGGACCGCAGGGGCGGAATCCTCACTTCTTCGGATTTCAGTGTACCCGGTTGAGGGTTATAAACCCATCGAACCGAGTTCGAAATCCCGGACGCGGCCAGCGTGCCACGCCCCGTCGCGTATTACATCCGAACGCCCCCATACATATAAGGGCATCGGACCGGAGATGACCTCCCGAAGGAGACCACCTCGTCTTTCCGCGTATTACGTCCGAGTGCCCCCATACGTATAAGGGCGTCGGACCTCGGATGACGCCCCGTGAAGAGCGCCACCCACCTTGTCGCGTACTTGGTCCGAGTGTGCCCTTACATATAAGGGCGTCGGACTGCGGCGGTTCGCCCCCGGAAGGGGGCGTCCCGCGCTTCTTCGCATTCTATCCGAGTGGAGGGTTACGTATAAGGCCGTCGAACCACCGGCGCTCCGTCATGCGTTTTCATGGGAACACACTCCCATGGGTGCAGAGTGTCACAGTGCTCGATAGAACTCCGGAGCCGTCGCTCGAGGTGTCGATGTCGCGCGGTTGGAGACCGGTTCGTCATCCCCCGCGTGAACGGACGGTCGGACCGGGTGAGGCCGCGCGTCTACGCGTACGCGGGGAGGGGTGCAATAACCTGTGGGACCGAGGTGGACCCACAGCGTCCACTCGACGGTCGGGAGAAAGTTGAGAAGTGAGGCGAGACCCGTTCAGATCTCTTCGAGGTGCTCGATGCCCTGCTTCGAGACGTTGGCCTTCGTGATGCGCTGGGGCATCCAGTCGGGTTTGTCGTCCGGTGCGTCCTCGACCCAGGCCCACCCCTCGTAGTGGTGGACCTTCTTCGTCCCCTTCTCGCGGAGACTGATAGCCTCCCGTTCGGCGGCGTCTTCGCCGTCGGCCGGTTCGAGCCGTCGGGCCGCCTTCAGTGCGGCCTGTCGAGGAGTGCGTCCCGAGAACACACTCGATTCGCTCCCGGACGTGTCCCGAAGCGCGAAGTTCCGCTTACCGTCGTCGCTGCGTGCCATGGTTTGGTACCTCCGTGTCAGTGTGAGACATGACCCTACATAACTATATCCCCGAAACCACCCGATGTAACGCTGTTCTTTAAATACGGGTCCGAGGAGAACGGGACGACGGCGTCGTCGTTCGCACAGCAAACTTAAGTACAGCGTGTGACGAAGTGCGAGGTAAGATACCGCGATGGTGCGAAAGAAGAAGCTCAGTCCGAGCGGCGCCAAAGACGAGAACGGCGAGTATCACAACGTCCACCTCAACCTCCACGAAGACGAGCTCACCGTCGCCGGCATGGAGATCGGCGACGAAGTGTACGTGCGTGTGCGCGACAACAAGATAATCATCCAGAAAGCCTCAGACGAAGAGGAGATAGAGCACGAGTTCTGATGTTCTACCGTGCCGCGAAGCCCTTCCTGTTCCGGCTTCCGGCGGAGACCGCTCACACGGCGACGAAGCGACTGCTCCGTCTCGGACAGGGGACACCCGTCGAGGAGGCACTGACCGCCCGCTACCGCGTCGACGACCCACGACTCCACACCGAGCTGTTCGGCCTGGAGTTCCCGACGCCCGTCGGCGTCGCAGCCGGCTTCGACAAGAACGCCGAGATACCGGGGATGCTCGGCGCACTCGGCTTCGGTCACGTCGAGGTCGGCGCGGTCACCGCCGAGGGACAGGTGGGGAACCCGCGCCCGCGACTGTTCCGTCTGCCCGAGGACCGCGCGCTCGTCAACCGGATGGGGTTCAACAACGCGGGCGCGGACGTCGTCGGCCCGCGTCTCGCCGACACCGACGCGTCGGTCCCGTTGGGCGTCAACATCGGGAAGTCGAAGGTCACCCCGCTCGACGACGCCCCCGCGGACTACCGCTACAGCTACGAGCAGACCGCCGCGGGCGGGGACTACTTCGTCGTCAACGTCTCCTCACCGAACACGCCGGGGTTGCGTGACCTCCAGAACCGCGAGCACCTCGAGGCCATCATCGGCGAACTCCTCGACGCCGACGCCCGGCCCCTCCTGGTGAAACTCTCGCCGGACCTCACCGACGGCGCGGTCGAGGACGCCCTCGCGGTCGTCGACGACCTCGACCTCGACGGCGTCATCGCGACCAACACCACCGTCGAGCGACCCGACACGCTCCGCAACCACAATCGCGTGGAGACGGGCGGACTCTCGGGCGCACCCATCGAGGAGCGTGCGACCGAGATGGTCCGGTTCGTCGCCGAGCGGACGGACGTCCCCGTCGTCGGTGTCGGTGGCGTCTCGGACGCCGCGGGCGCGTACGCGAAGATTCGCGCCGGGGCCTCGCTCGTCCAACTGTACACCGCCCTCGTCTACGAGGGGCCAGCGCTCGCGCGCGACATCAACCGCGGCCTGCTCGACCTGCTGGAGCGCGACGGCTTCGACTCCGTCGAGGACGCCGTCGGCGCGGACCTGTAGCCGACCCGCGCGACAGGAGGCACACCCCTACAGTTCGTGTTCCATCCACTGGAACTCGTACAGTCCACCGTTCGTCTCCTCCTCCGTCCTCCCGACGCGCTCGAACCCACAGCGTTCGTAGACGCGCATCGCCCGCTCGTTGAACGTCGCCACGCCCAGTCGCACGCGCGGTGGGTCGTAGCGCTCGCGGGCGACCGCCAGCGCTCGGCGGACGAACGCCTCGCCGTCACCCTCGCCCGTCCGGTCGGGGGCCATCCCCAGGCCGAGGTCGACCGTGTCGCCGCTGGGGTCGAAGCTGTAGAACCCGACCAGTCCGTCGGCGTCGGAGACTGCGAACCGGCGGTCGGGCCACGTCGACTCGTCGACGAACGCCGCGCGGTCGGCGGGGTCGGCGTCGAGGTCGTAGAAGTCGTACGGCGGGTCGTAGCGCCACTCGTCGATACGTACGGCGACCGCGCGGGTCATCGGTTCGACGGTGTACTCGGGAGGGCAGTCCATACGACGAACGGGCGCGAGAGCGCGAAAACGGTGTCGTCCCGACCGGACGACGAGACGGCGAGTGGGCGAACTACTCCAGCGCCGCGAGGTCGAACTCGAACGCCGCGACCGGTAGTTCGAGGTCGTGTTCGACCAGCACGCGCGGGTGGACCTCACCGACGACACCCACGCGTTCGCCGTCCAGTTCGACGGCCGCGGTCCGTCCCTCGATGAACGACGGGTGGGTCGTCGCGGGCGTCTCCAGGGTCTTCCCGAACGCGCCGGCGAGCGTCTGCAGTCGGGCCTTCGCGTCCTCGTAGCCCGCGTCGGTGCGCGCGAGGACGGCCGCGACGGTCCGCCGCTCGGCCGCCTTCGTCTCCTCGCGCTCGTCGACGTGCGCCGCGAGGCCGATCTCGGCGAGGTCCTGGGGGTACGCACGGTGCGTGTTGTTCTCCAGGACCGTCAGCAGCGACGGGAGCGCCCACGTCCGGACGACGGTGTAGTCCTCGCTGTACGGTTCTGCGATGGTCACCGGTGGCTGTTGGCCCACGGGCGCGTCCGGGTCGCGCTCGTCGGGCACGTCCAGCCCCATCCGGTCGAGGCAGTCGCGCTCGCTCGTCATGTGGAAGTCGAGCATGTCCTCGAAACCCAGGCCGACGAGCGCGTCGCGGGCGGCGCTCTCCAGCCGGGAGGTCTCGTGGCGGCCCCCGACCGTCGAGACGTCCGGGTAGCGCGGCGAGAGTTCGTTGAAGCCGTGGGCGCGTCCCACGTCGTCGACGACGTCGACGGGGTTGAGCACGTCGACGCGGTACGGTGGCACCTCGACGCGATAGGCGGGAGCACCGTCGCGCTCGACCACCTCGGCGTCCAGCCCCGCCCGTTCGAGGTAGTCGACGACCTGCTGCTCGTCCAGATCCACGCCGAGCAACTGCTCGATGCGAGCGTGCGCGACGGTCTTGTGGTCGACCGTCAGGTCCGGCCGGAGCAGGTCGCGCTGTTCTGCCGGGTGACCCTCGGGGTACTCGACGCGGACCTCCTCGACGCGGCCGCCACGCGCGTCCAGCGCGTAGCAGACGATGGTGCACATCTTGTCGATGGTCCACTGGTCGGTGCCCGTCATCTCGATGAACAGGTCCCGGGACTCGTCGTCGACCTCCGTCCGACGGCCGTTGATGACCGGCGGGAACGAGAACAGGCCGATGTCGTCGTAGATGGCCGGGTACCGGTCGTAGCCCTCGACGATGTCGGCGTACTTCTCGCCCGTGGGGTGGTCGGTGAGCACGCCCGCGGGGGTGAGTTCCTCCGTCGAGTCCAGCGCGACGAACGTGTCCTCCTCGGGCGCGATGCCCCGGTAGCTGATGGCCTTCCCCGCGCCTTCGCGGGCGGCGTTGCCCTTCAGCATCGTCAGGTCGTGGACGCCGATGGCCCCCTTGGCGCGCTGGCGGCCCATCGTCGCGTGCAGTTTCTCCTGCAACTGGATGAGCGAGTCCAGTTTCGCCTCGCTCATGTCTAGACCGCGGACGATAGCGCCGGTGACGTACGGCCGTTCGTCGGGGACGGTCTCGTCGACCTCGATGACCCACTCGGCGTCGTTGGTCTTGGGGACGTAGACGCCTCTGTCGGTGCCGTCCTGGTAGCGCAGCGACCGGGCCACGCCCTCGACGGAGAGACGGTCGAGTCGGTCCGGGGCGAACTCCAGTTGCATGTCTCCCTCCTCTGTCTCGCCCTCGAACTCCAGACCGAGGTCGAACAGGTCGCGTTTCAGCTCCTCGTCGGAGCGCTCGGTGCTCGCCAGTGTCCGCAGTTCGTCGGGGTCGACGTCGACGACGGGCATCAGTAGATCACCTCCGCGTTCCGCAGGAACTCCAGGTCGGCCAGCGTCCCGTGCAGGTCGCGGATGTCCTCCGCGCCGGTGACGAGCATGGCGAGGCGTTCGAGCGCCAGCCCCCACGCCATCACCTCGCAGTCGACGCCCAGCGGTTCGAGCACCTCGGGGCGGAAGATGCCCGAGTTCCCGATTTCGATGAGCTCGTCGGTGACGGGGTGGCGGCCGAACAGTTCGAAGCTCGGCTCGGTGTACGGGTTGTAGTGGGGTTTGAACTCGATGCCGGTGATGCCGAACTGCTCGTAGAACTCGGTGAACGTCCCCATCAAATCCCGCACCGAGAGGTCCTCGGCCATCACCCAACCCTCTATCTGGAAGAACTCCAGCAGGTGCGTCGCGTCGAGCGTGTCGTTGCGGTACACCTTCTCGACGGAGAACCACCGCTGTGGTGGCTCCAACTCGCCCTCGGCGTGCCCCGAGAGGTAGCGCATCGACAGCGACGTGGTGTGCCCGCGCAGGTCCAGTCCGCGCGCGACGTCCTCGGTCCACGGCGAGTGGTAGCCGTCGCCGTCCTCGCCGACGCCCTCGCGGTGGGCGCGCGCGACCCGGTCGACTAGCTCGCTCGGCATGTCATCGGCGTCCATCTCCGCGGGGTTCGACAGGACGAACTGGTCCCAGTGGGTGCGGGCGGGGTGGTCCTGGGGCATGAACAGCGTGTCGTTGATCCAGAACTCCGAGTCGACGTGCGGGCCCTCCATCTCCTGGAACCCCATCCCGACGAGCACGTCCTTGACGCGGTCTGCGGTCTGGCGGAGCACGTGTTTCCGCGCGGGCGTGACGGCCTCGGCGTCGGCCTCGACGTTGTACTCGGTGAACTCCACGTCCTCCCACTCGCCGCTGGTGAGCAGTTCGGGGGTGACCTGCGCGACCGTCTCCGCCACGCTCACGCCCTCCATCATGGCGTCGACACCCGCGTCGGTCAGCAGGACGGAGCGGACCGTGGACTCCTCGCGGACGACGAGGCTGCGTCGGTCGAGCGCGTCGAGCGTCTCGTCGTCGACGGTTCCGGCGTCGCTCGCGGCGATGCTCTCCAGCGCGTTCGCCTCCGTGTCCGCGTCGGGGTCGGCGTCGGGGTCGGCCGACACCGCGCCGCTGTCGATGACGCCGTAGCCCTTCCGCGCGAAGTTCGACAGGGCAATCTGGACCTCGGGGCCGCCCAGTCCGGCCGCGCCGATGAGTTCCCCCATCTCGACCGGCTCGTCGGCCGCGCCCGCGTCCATCGCGGCGCGGTAGAGGCGGACTTCGGGTAGGCCCGCTTCGCGGTACGTCTCGCCCTCCTCGGTCAGGCTGACGGTCTCCTCGGTCCGCTCGGTGACGTCGAGCAGGCCGTCGTCTCGTAGTTCGAACGCCGCGCGCGTGACGACGGTGGGGGTCTCTCCCACCTCGTCCGCGACGGCGTCGACGGTTCGGTCGTCGGTGGCAGACGCGGCCTCCAGGACCGCGACCTGCGCTGCGGGTAGTTGCATGGTTCGTACACTCGGGTACGTCGGTTAGGTGTTTTCGAGTCGACTCGTGGCTCCGACAGCGACGCCGAAGCGGTGAGACGGCCCGCGCGATGCGACCCCTGCGAGCGATTTCGTCCCTCCCCAGCGGAAGGAGTCCGCCGCTCGCTCAGGCCGCGAAGAAGAAGCCGAACCTCGCGACGCGTGACTGGTCGGTGACGACACCGGCACGGCGAGGGTCGCTTGCCATGTCCGAGAGAGACGGGGCCGCGGGCAAAAGCGTTCCGGGGGCGTGAGAGCGACTGGACCGGCGATGCGGGCGGGACTGAAAGGGGCGGGGCGCTGGGGGAAGGCGCGCGAGGTAAGCACTGGAGCGACCGGAGGGAGCGAAGGGCGCAACGAGCGCACCGACTCCAGCGCCTCGGGGCTTTCGGGGTGAGCGTCGCTCCGCTCTCGCCCGCACCCGCGCTGGAACTTTTCACGACACGAATCCACCATACAGTATGGAGTGGACGGAGTTCTACCGCGAACGCGACTACGACCGCATCGCGTACCTCGCGGGCGACCGGATGCCGGACCTGCTGGAGCGGTTCTTCGAGCGGACACGGGTGCCCAAGACGATGCTCTCGGTGGGGTGTGGCCCCGCCGTCACCGAGTTCGCCGTCGCCGAGCGCCACCCCGAGACGACGGTCCACGGCGTCGACGTCTCCGAGGAGCTCGTCGCGGACAACCGCGACCTCGCGAGCGACGCCGACCTCGACGGTCTCACGTTCGCCGTGGACGCGCTGCCGGACCTCGACACCAAGGGGCACTACGACCTCGTCTACTGCATCGCGACGCTCTTTTTCGTCGCGGACGTCGACCGGGCGCTCGAATCGTTGTGGGAGCGAGTCGCGCCGGGCGGCCACCTCGTCGTCTCGTACCCCTCCGAGGGAACGCGCCGCGGGGCGTTGGAGATGGACGAACAGAGCCAGGCGTTCTTCTCGCTGGTCGTCGGCGAGGAGAACCTCCGCACGCGTGCGGACGTCGAATCGACCCTCGGCGTCGAGACGCGAGACTACTGGGACGCGGTCGGCACCGACGAGTCGTTCGTGGAGTTCGCGCCGACGGTGTACGCACGGAAGAAGAGCGACGAGTAGGACGAAACGAACAGTGCCGACTCAGCGTCGCGAACTCTCTAACTCGACGTCGAGCGACTCCAGCAACTCCTCGGCCTCGGCGCGTTTCTCCTGGTGGTCTTCCAGGAAGTCGCGCATCAACTCCGCGGCCTGTTCCTTACAGCCACCGCAGAGGCGCTCGCCGCCGACGCACTCCTCGTACACCTCGCGAGTCAGGTCGTCGTCGTCCTGTGCGAGCAGGTAGGCGTACAGTTCGTAGACGGGGCACTCGTCGACCTTCCCGCCGAGTTCACGCTGTTTCTCGGCGGTCTCCCGCCCACCCGTGGTCGCCGACTTCACCTTGTCGTAGCCGTCGGCGGGGTCGTCGAGCAGCGAGATGTGCGAGGCGGGAATCGAGGAGGACATCTTCCCGCCCGTGAGGCCGGTCATGAACCGGTGGTAGATAGACGAGGGTGGGACGAAGCCGTAGCCGCCGTTGTCGACCTCGACCTCGCGGGCCAGTTCCTCGGCCGCGTCGTGGGCGAGGTCGAACGCGTCGACGTGCTCGTCGAACACGCGTTTCTCGCCGTCGATGGCCTCGACGAGCGCCTCGAACGCCTCGGGCGTGGCGTTGCGGTCGAGGAAGCGGACGCGCGGGCGCAGCGGCTCCATCCCGGCGTTGGCTAGTTTGGCCGCGACACGCGCCTCGGGGTCGCTGGCCTCGCTGTCGCCCGCCTCGTACTGGTCCATCCGTGGTCGGTCCGCGAAGTCGACGGCCTCGACGCCCTCGTCGACGAGCACGGCAGCGTCGAGACAGCGCACGGTGACGTCGCCGTCCGCGTCGGCCGCACGCTCTGCGAGCGCGTCGAAGGCGTTCGCGACCACCGCTCGCTCCTCGTCGTCGACCTCGAAACTGGCGTACGCCTCGGTGACGCCGAAGAAGCGCATCCGCGAGGCGAGGTCACGCGATAGGCGGACGTGGGGGTCCTGGTCGGGGCCGACGGGGATGACCGTCGGCTTCGGTTCGTCGAGTTGGGGGTAGCAGATGTCGGCCATCTGGGTGACGACCGACTGCATGTGCGAGACGTCGGTCTCACCGTCGAAGCCGTAGATGGCCTCCAACTCCGAGTAGTTCGCCTTGACCCCGAGTTCGAACGCGAGGTCCTGCAACGGGCGGTTCTCGGACTGGCGGTACAGTTCGCCCTCCTCGGGGTCGAACCCGAGCGCGAGCAGCGAGAGGAGATAATCGCGCGAGTGTTCGTCGATTTCGGCCCAGGAGAGGCCGCGAGCGGCGTGCGCTTCGAGGTCGGCGATGAGGCCGTAGGCGTCCAGCCCCTGCCGTTGGTGCCAGATTATCTCGTCGAAGACGAGTTTGTGGCCGATGTGGGGGTCGCCCGTCGGCATGAACCCCGAGAGGACGGCGGCGGGCTCGTCGTTGGCCATCGCTTCGAGCACGCGGCGGTACTCGCGGTGGCCGAAGATGACGCCGCGACGCATCAGGTAGTGGGGGTTGGGCACGTCGGGGAGCAGGTCGTCGAACTCCTCGATGCCGAACTGCTCGAACAGTTTGCGGTAGTCCTCGACGGTCGAGGAGCCCCACGGGTCGAGCGTGACGTCGTCCGCTCCGGCGGCGGTACCACCGTCCGGACGCAGGGAGCGGTCCGCGTCGGCGGTGTCGTCGGTGTCGCGAGCGCCCTGCTGTCGCTCGTCGGTGTGGTCGCTCATGGCGTTCGTTGTCAGAGGGGGCGGTTGGCGTCGGCAAAACGGTTCGCATACCACGACGCGACGGTGCTCGCGGTCGCAAACCGGGAGGAGTCGGCGAGTGGTCGGACTACGGCGTCAGGCGCGACAGCGACAGCCACTCCACCTCGCTGCCGTCGACGAGCGCGAACACCATCGTCTTGCGGACGCCGTGGGCGAGGCGGACGTCGAGCGCGAGGTCACGCGGGGCGAACTCGTGGCCCGCCTCGACGACGCGCACGAGGAACTCGGAGTGACCCAGGTCGTCGGCGCTGTCGACGTCGGCGTAGGTGCGGAAGTCCGACCCGAACTTGAACCCCGTCTTCGGGACGACGTCGCGCTCCCGGAGCGCGCGGTAGACGGCGAGGCGGCGGTCGAACCGGTCGCCCTCGACCTCCCGGCCCCGGTCGACGATGCCCGCGTGGTTGGCGTCGACCCGGACGACACCGCGTTCGGCGAGGTACGCGCCTTCGAGCAGCGAACACTGGATGGGGCCGTCGGCGTCACGGCCGTCGAGCGGGCGACCGTAGAACGCCTGGCGGTACAGTTCGGAGGGAGGGTTCCACAGCACGACCCGGTCGGCCAGCAGTGCGCCTCCGACCTCGGTGGGGAGGTCGGTGTCGCTGGAGCCGGTGACGTCGGGGGTGTCGACCCCGAGGTAGGTGATCTCGGACTCCTCGTCGACGACGGCGAGCGTCTCTTCGAGCGAGTCGGCGTCGATGCGCTCGCGTTCGCCGACGACGCGCATCTGGTACTCGACCTCACCGTCCCACGGCCCGTCGCCGCGAGGGTAGACGACGAAGTCCGCGCCGCCGGTGTCGTCGCGCCAGCGCGCCGGCGAGAGGTAGAACCCGCGGTCGCGCAGGTCCTTGTAGACGAGGAAGTCGAGCGTGCAGTCGGTCGTCGTCAGGAACGACCGGAAGTCCATCCCGTCGACGCGGTCGATGTCCCCCCGGAAGAGGAGGTGAGCCGCCTCCACCGGCGCGAGGTCGAGCGCGTCGCCGTCGGGCGAGCCGTACCCGCGGTTGTCGAAGAACCGCTCGCGGGCCGGGCCCGCGACGTGTACGACGTCTCCGTCGAGCGTTGCGTCCATACGTAGTCTGCCAGCCCCACGACCATCAACGGTCCGCCTTTCGTCTGGGGCTCGCCCCGACACGGCCGGCTACAGCCGCCCCACACGAGCGCGACTCCGCAGGCGACTCCGGAAGCCCGGTCCCTCTCGGTCACACCGACGTTCGCACGGCCTCACACGCCGCGTCGAGACAGCGCACGCTCCCCGACCCGGTCCGGAACGCCGGCAGGCCGCAGTCACACGTCCCCGCGACGACCCCGCGTGGGACCGAGAACGCCGTCTCGCAGTCGGGGTAGGCGTCACAGCCCGCGAGCAGGCCGCCCCGACGGATGATGCGCAGGTCGTCACCGCAGTCCGGACAGTCCCACGCGCGGTCGAACGCCTCGCGAACCGCCGCGTCGAGCGACTCGCAGTCGCGGTCGAGACACACCTCGAACGCGGCCCCGCGCTCGGCACGGATTCGGGGGAGGCCGCAGTCACACGTCCCGTCGAGGACGCTCGCGTCCCCCGGCAGGCCGTAGCGCACGTCACAGTCGACGCAGACGACGCCGCCCTTGGTGCGGACGAGCGACCCGCCACACCCCGGACACGACCCGACTGGCGTCCCAGCGCCGCTCGCCGGGACCGAACTCAGCGCGTACTCCTCGTGGACGGTCACGCGCAGTCGCTGGTCGCCGTCACGCGCGACGACGCGGACCGGGTCGGACTCGACGGTCAGCGACTCGGGGCGGGTGAGCCACGCGACCGGCTGGTAGCCGTCGGCGTCGTGGACGAGGACGGTGTCGTCGGGTTTGACGAGACAGACGACGTGCCCGCGCTGGAGGCGGGCGCGCGGTCCCGTCCCCTCGAACTCGGTCGTACACTCGCCGGCGAACAGTCGGAAGCTTCCGGACATGGCCACCGCTGGTCGCGTGTTGGCACAAGAACGCTCGGAGGCCGGGGCCTGGAGCGAGTCGGACGAGAAGAGCGGTCCGACCGGGGCGTCACTCCACGCGAACGGTACGCGAGTCGGTGACCGGCGGCAACGGCAGGTCGGGGAACGCCACCGCCACCTCGAACGTCATCTCGTCGGCGGTCCCGCCGAACACCGCCGCCGGGACCGTCGTCTGCCCGAGGTACGCCGTCGTGTCGGCCATCTCGACGCCGTTGACCGTCACGGCGACGCTCGCGCGCGCGCCGCCGGCCGTCGAGCGGACGGTGAGTTCGCGCATGTCGTTCTGACCGCGGCCGACCCGCTCGGGGAACTGCCCCCACTCGACCGCGACCGCGGGTAGTTTCCGGGCGTTCTTGAGGAGCGTCGTCGCGACGCCCTCGGACATCCCGGCGGCGACCAGCCCCTCCTCGCCCGCGGCGAGCACGTCCGCGGGCGTCGTGATACCCTCGCCCGCGAGACGCTGGGCGCGCCCCGAACCGACGCCGTCGATGGCCGTCAGTCCGACCGCCTCGGCGTCGACGCCGTGTTCGACCCGAGCCTCGACGCGGCGGGCGAGGTTGGCGAGGTCGGGCGCGGCGAACGTGTCGAGGAACTCCTGGAGTGCGGCGAGCAACCGGAGTGCGTTCTGTCGGATGACCCACGCGTCGCTCTGGAGTTCACTCGGGGTCGATCCGGTCATGCTCGCGCGCAGGATGGCGAGCACCTTGCGGTGACCGTCGTCGTCCAGCGTGTCGTCGCCGGAGAGGACCCGACTCACCGCGTCGCGCTCCGCCGAGCGACACGAGACGCTGTCGAACTCCGCCGCGCCAGCGACGCACTCCAGAACGGCCGACTCGTCGACGTGGTCGCGCCCACTGAGGTCAGCGAACCGTTCGGCCGTATCCAGTCGGAGGTAGTACCGCGAGGCGAGTCGCCCGAGCGCGGTGCCCTCCACCCCGAGGTCCGTGTCGGTCTCGACGAACCCCGACTCGACGAGTCGCGAGAGCGTCTCGCGGACCCGTTCGCGCAAGCGACCGCCGAAGTCGTAGCCGTCGGGCGCACTCTGCGCGCGGACGTAGTAGAAGGTGGTCTCCAGCCAGTCCATCACGTCGTCGAGGTCGCGGATGGTGCCCAACGATATCTCGGCGTTGAGGTGGGCGTCGAGGTCGTCTGCGAGACGCGACTCGATCTCTTTGCCCTCGCTCAACAGCTGTTCGTAGCGTGGCTTGTCCGAGTACTGGCAGACGACGTAGGCGTACCCCGCGTCGTCGAACCCCGGTCGGCCCGCCCGTCCGAGCATCTGGAGGACGTCGAGGGGACTCATGTCGACCTCGCCTTCGAGCGGGTCGTGGAGTTTGGTGTCCCGGATGACGACACAGCGAGCGGGGAGGTTCACCCCCCACGCGAGCGTCGACGTCGAGAACAGCAGTTGGATGTCGCCGCGCTTGAACCACGCCTCGACGCGGTCCTTGTCGCCCTTCGCGAGGCCGGCGTGGTGGAACCCCACCCCGTCGAGCACCGACTTCCGGAGCGTCTGGTTCTGGAGTTCCTTGGCTTCGTTGTGGAAGTCGTAGTCGCCGCGAGCGCCCATCGGGACGTCCCGCTTGGCGAGTTCGTCCCGCGCTTTCTCGGCGGCCCGGACGGTGTCCTGCCGGGAGGCGACGAACACGAGCGCCTGTCCCCCCTCGCTGACGTGGGGTTCGGCGAGGTCCAGCGCGCGGTAGAGCCGACGGTACTTGTCGGCGAACGGGTTGTCCCCACGGGAGTACGTCTTCACCGACGCGTCGAGCGGGACGGGACGGTACTCGTCGTCGAACTCGAAGGTGCAGTCGGCGGGGGCGTCGAGCCACCGCGCCACGTCGTCGACGTTCGGCATCGTCGCCGAGAGCGCGACGACGCGGGGGCTACACAGCCGTCGGAGTCGCGAGATGGTCACTTCGAGCACCGACCCCCGGCGGTCGGAGTCGAGCAGGTGGACCTCGTCGATGACACAGCAGTCGACGTCGCGGATGAAGCCGTAGCGCGTCGACTCGTGTTTCCGGGTCGCCGAGTCGGCCTTCTCGGGCGTCATCACGAGGATGTCGGCGCGGTCGGCGAGGTGGGGCGTCAACTCGCGTTCGCCCGTGACGACGTAGACGGAGTAGCCCATCTCCTCGAAGCGCTCCCACTCGCTCTCCTTCTCGTTGGTCAGCGCGCGGAGGGGGGCGAGAAACAGCGCGGTACCCCCGGCTTCGAGCGTCTTGCAGATGGCGAGTTCGGCGAGCGCCGTCTTCCCGCTGGCGGTCGGTGCGCTCACGACGACGTTCTCGTCGCGCTCCATGATGGCCGGGTACGCCGTCGCCTGCATCCGATTGAACGAGTCGAACGGGAAGGCGTCGGCGAACTCGGGGAGGCGCTCGGCGACGTTCACAGGTAGTGACGGGAGCGACCGGCCAAAGACCTAGCGATTGCCCGGTTGGGGGAGTCGGTGGTGCCGAGTAACAGAGGAAGCCGGCGTGGGCGGAGTCGAGACTTGTCGTCGGACCGACCGTGTCGGAAGGCGGTTCACCGGGAGCGAATCACGCCGCCGTGGCGTCCTCGGCGGCCCGGTCGAGCATCCCGCGTTCGGTCGAGTAGTAGTAGTACGCGCCCAGGCCGACCGCGGCGACGACGTTCGAGAGCGTCACCGCCCAGAACACCGCGCTGATTCCGAAGTCGAACGCGACGATGCCGAAGACGCTGGCTCCGACGACGGCGACCGGGATGCGGACACCCCAGTACTGGCCCATGCTGGCGACGAAACTCGTCGTCGTCCGGCCCGCGCCGTTGAACCCCGCTCGGAACAGGTACATCGCCCCCATCGCCGGGTACCCGACCGCGAGGATGCGGAGGTACTCGACGCCGAGCGACTGCCCCTGCGCGGAGAGCGTCGGCGCGAACGTCTCGACGATGAGTCCGGGGACCACCCACTGGACGACGCCGAGGGCACCGAGACCGAGGGCGGCGACGGCCGCCCCCTGCCACGTCGCGCGGTGAGCGCGTCCGACGAACCCCGCACCGAGGTTCTGGCCGATGACGCTCTGGGCGGCCTGCTGGAGGCCGCCCGCGGGGATGACCGCGAGCGCGGCGACCCGGACGCCGACGGCCCACGCCGCGAGCGCCGGCGCACCGCCGGCGACGAACGCGACGGTGACGAGGACGACGTCCGCGATCTGCTTGACGACGTTCTGCCCCGCGATGGGTGCGCCCACCGTCAGCACCTCGCGAATTTCGTCGAGGTCGACCGTGGCGGTCGCCCGCGAGAGCATCCCGCCGTGTGCGCCCCGTGCGAGGCGGACGTAGCCGTAGGCCCCACCGACGGTGTAGCCGACGACGGTGGCGAGCGCGGCCCCGGCCATCTCGAGGCGGGGGAACCCGCCGATGCCGAGGATGAGCAGCGGGTCGAGGACGACGTTGACGACGACGGCGACGACGTTCATCCGCATCGCCGTCTTCGAGTCGCCCCATCCGAGAAAGCCCGCCTCGGTCGTGTCCGAGAGGATGAGCAACGGGAGGCCGAGCGCCGTCACGCCGACGTACGTCGCGGCGAGTTCGAGCGCGGCCGTGTCCGTGTCGGCACCGGGGCGGACGAGCGCGAACAGGTCGAGCAGGGGGCGCGCGCCGAGGAACGTCAGTACGCCGAAGCAGACGCCGAGGACGACCGAGAGGAACAGGCCGGTGAACAGCGCCCGTCGCGCCCCGGTCGTGTCGTCCGCGCCGACGCGCTGGGAGACGACGATCTGCGTGCCGACGAACGGTGCGAACAGCGCGAGCGCGAACAGGAGACTGGTGAGCGGGAAGGCGAGACCGATGGCCGAGACGGCGGCGTCGCTGAGTCGGCCGAGCCAGAACAGGTCGACGACCTGCTGGACGACCTGGACGAGGTTCTGAACCAGCAACGGCGCGGCCAACACCAGCATCGCCCGCAACACGGGCCCCTCGGTGATGTCGTCGGGCGAGAGGTCGAACATCTATGCCCGGTTTTGCCACACACGTTATTAATTTTTGCAATTTTCGCTGTGAACGTCGCCACCACTGACCGGTTCCGACCGTCCGCGAGAGCCTCCTAATCGGACAGATTCGGGCCGGAGACGGTCCCGACGACGAGAAGGCTATAAAAACCGTTGGCCCACACAGGCAGAAGGGGGTTACTTGTTCTGGCTCGTTTGATAGGTAAGACATGACACAGATGACGGACACGGGTCGCCGGGGAGGACTCGGCACCGTGGCGGTGAGGTGACGGGCCGATGAGGAACTACAGCGGGACGTCCCAGCGGGTCGCGGTCGACGAACGCGAGGACGAGACGAGCGTCCACGACGACCTCGTGGTCATCTCGAACCGTCAGCCGTACCGCCACCGCTACGACGACGACGGCGACGTGGTGACCGACCGTCCCGTCGGCGGACTGACCGCGGGCCTCGACCCCGTCGTCCAGCGCGTCGACGGGACGTGGGTCGCGTGGGGCGACGGCGACGCCGACGCCGAGACCGTCGACGAGAACGACTGCGTCCGGGTGCCGCCGGACGACCCCGCCTACACGCTGCGGCGGGTGTGGCTCGACGAGGAGGCGGTCGAGGGCTACTACTACGGCTTCTCGAACCGCGTCCTCTGGCCGCTGAGTCACGGTCTCGTCGGGACGATGGAGTACCGCGACGAGCACTGGCAGCAGTACCGCGAGGTCAACGAGACGTTCGCCGAGGCCGTCGCCGAACGCGCCGGCGAGCGCTCGCTGGTCTGGTTCCAGGACTACCACTTCGCGCTCGCGCCACGGCACGTCCGCGAGCGGGTCGACGGGCCGACCCTGATGCAGTTCTGGCACATCCCGTGGCCCGACTGGGACACGTTCCGGACCTGTCCCGCGCGCGAAGCCATCCTCCACGGGTTGCTCGCCAACGACCTGCTCAGCTTCCACATCCCGCGGTACTGCGAGAACTTCCTCGACTGTGTCGCGGGCTGTTTCGAGGACGCCACCGTCGACGAGCAGACCGGCGAGATCCACCGCGACGGCGAGACGACGCGCGTCCGGGCGTTCCCGATGGGCGTCGACGTCGACCGCATCGAGCGGGAGGCCGCCGCCTGCACCGAGGCCGAGTGGGCCGAGTTCACCGCCGCCATCGGCGTCGACCCCGAGGCGACGCTGTCGGTCGGCGTCGACCGACTCGACTACACGAAGGGCATCCCCGAGCGCCTCGCCGCGCTCGAACGGTTCTTCGAGGAACACCCCGAGTGGCGTGGCGAACTCACCCACGTCCAGAAGCTCTCGGAGAGTCGCTCGCGCATCCCGGCGTACGGCGACGTCGCCGACCGCGTCGCCGAGGCCATCGAGCGCGTCAACGGCCGGTTCGGCACCGACGACTGGCAGCCGGTGGTCCGCCTCGACAGCCACCTCTCGGCTCACCAGCTCTACGGCCTGTACCGGAACGCCGACATCGCACTGGTGTCGCCCGTGCGCGACGGGATGAACCTCGTCGCCAAGGAGTACGTCGCCGCCCAGACCGCCGACCCCGGCGTGTTGCTGCTGGGCGAACTCGCGGGCGCGCAGAAGGAACTCGGGGAGTTCGCGCTCCCCGTCGAGCCGTACGACACCGCGGGGTTCGCCGACCGCATCGGCGAGGCGCTGACGATGAGCGAGCGCGAGCGCCGCGAGCGGATGGCGAACCTCCGGGCGGCGGTGGCGGCCAACGACATCGAACACTGGATGGACGACATCTTCGGCGAGGCCCGCGAGGTCCGTCGAACGCGCGGCCGATGAGCGAGCGACCGCCCGTCGCCGACGGGAGCGACGACCCCGCGAACGCGGACGTGGACACGGACCCGACCACCGACACGCGCGATACGTCGGGGGCGGCCGCCACGACGGACGATGCGGTCACCGAACCATCCGGGAGCGACCACCCGTTGCGCGAGCGCATCGCGGCCGAACTCCGCACCCACGACCACCTCGTGTTGTGCGTCGACTTCGACGGGACGCTCGCGCCCATCGTCTCGGACCCGGCGAGCGCCGCGCTCCGGACAGGCAACCGCGACCGCCTCGAACGCCTGCGCGACCACCCGGCGGTGACGCTCGCCGTCGTCAGCGGGCGTGGCCTCGCCGACGTCCGCGAGCGCGTCGGCGTCGAGGACATCCACTACGCGGGCAACGCGGGCCTCGAACGCGCGGTCGCGGGGAGCGACGCCGACGACCCCATCGAGGTCCACGAGGACGCTCGGCGGGCCGAACCCCACCTCGAACGCGCGCGCGAGACGCTCCGTGACAGGCTCGGGTGGGCGGCGGGCGTCAGCGTCGAGGACAAGCGCTGGTCGCTCGCGGTCCACACCCGCAACGCCCCCGACACCCACGAGCGCGTCGCCGAGACGGTCGGGCGTGTCGTCGAGCGCGTCGGCGGCCTCCACGTCTCGGAGGGCCACCAGGTGTTCGAGGTCGGTCCCGCGACAGACGTGAACAAGGGAGCGGCGGTGAGCGCGCTCGCCGACGAGCACGCCGAGCGCCACGACGCCGACCCGCTGGTGATGTACGTCGGGGACGACCGGAGCGACCGCTCGGCGTTCGGCGTGGCCGCCGACCGGGGCGTGGCGGTCTACGTCGGGGCCGACGGCCCGGACGAGGCACACCACGTCGCGGACCCGACGGTCGTCAGCGACCTGCTCGACTGGCTCGTGACGACCGGCCTCGTGCCGAGCGCGTCAGAGTGAACCGCCGACCCCCGACAATCCGCACCCTTTTGGCCCGCCCGACGAACACTCACTCATGAGCTACCGGCGCAAGCCCGACTGGTTGAAGATGCGACCACCGTCGGGCCAGCGCTACACCGAGATCAAGCAGACCCTCCGGGACCACGACCTCCACACGGTCTGCGAGGAGGCCAACTGCCCGAACCTGGGGGAGTGCTGGTCCGGGCGCGACGGCCCGGGGACGGCGACGTTCATGCTGATGGGCGACCGCTGTTCGCGCGGCTGTAACTTCTGTGACGTGAAGACCGGCGGGATGGAGCCGCTGGACCCCGAGGAGCCCGCGAACGTCGCCGAGGCCGTCGCCGAAATCGGCCTGGAGTACGTCGTCCTCACCAGCGTCGACCGCGACGACCTCGAAGACGGCGGGTCGGCGCACTTCGCCGAGACCATCCGCCAGATAAAGCGTCGGGACCCCTCCATCCTCGTCGAGGTCCTCATCCCGGACTTCGCGGGTGACCCCGAGGCCGTCGACCGCATCGTCGAGGCCGGCCCGGACGTCGTCGCGCACAACGTCGAGACCGTCGAGCGACTCCAGTGGCCGGTCCGGGACCGCCGGGCGACCTACGAGCAGTCGCTCGCGGTGCTCGAACGGGTGAGCGAGACCGCCGACGTCTACACGAAGACCTCGCTGATGCTCGGCGTCGGCGAGTACGACCACGAGGTGTACCAGGCGCTCTCGGACCTCCGGGAGGCCGACGTCGACGTCGTCACGTTCGGTCAGTACCTCCAGCCCTCGCGGTCGCACCTCGAAGTGTTCGACTACGTGCACCCCGACACGTTCGACGTCTGGGAGCGGGTCGCCGAGGAGGAGTTCGGGTTCATGTACTGCGCGTCGGGACCGATGGTCCGGTCGTCGTACAAGGCCGGCGAACTGTTCGTCGAGGCGCTGCTCCGAGAGGGCGCGAGCGTCGAGGAGGCGCGTGCGACCGCCCGCGCCGGGTCGAGCGACTGAGTCGGCGGGGGCGAACGAGAGGTCGGGAACGCGATTCGTTGTGAACGTTCGTTCGGAATTCGACGGGAGAGACAACTGTTCTCCCCGTGGTGTCCAGTTCATCGGTTCAGAATCGGATACCTTCGAACTCTTCGTGCGGGAGGCGTCACGAGTTCGCGGACTGACGCCGAGGAGTGGCAAGAACCAGCACGAACGAAACGGTTTTACGAAAACACTAAGCGGCCGGGTAGTGGAAGTCGGCGTATGTCATGGAGGGCGGTATGAGTACGCTCCAGCGCGACCCGCGCGAGCGCGTCCAGATTCTCGACGAGGACGGCCGTGTCCGCGACGGCGCCGAGGTTCCGGACCTCGACGACGACACGCTCGTCTCGATGTACCGTGCGATGCGCACCGCGCGTCACTTCGACCAGCGGGCGGTCAGCCTCCAGCGCCAGGGGCGGATGGGGACGTACCCACCGCTCTCGGGCCAGGAGGGTGCCCAGGTCGGCAGCGCGGCGGCGCTGGACCCCGACGACTGGGTCATCCCGTCGTACCGCGAGCACGCCTCGGTGTACGTCCGCGGCGTCGGCCTCGACCAGTCGCTGCGCTACTGGATGGGCGACGAGCGCGCCAACCGGATGGACGAACAGAACGTGTTCACCATCGCGGTGCCCATCGCCACGCAGATCCTCCACGGTGCGGGGATGGCGTGGGCGTCGAAACTGAAGGGCGAGGAGAAGGCGTTCCTGACGTACTTCGGCGACGGCGCGACCTCGGAGGGTGACTTCCACGAGGGCCTCAACTTCGCCGGCGTCTACGACGCCCCCTCCATCTTCTTCTGTAACAACAACCAGTGGGCCATCTCGGTTCCACGAGAGCGCCAGACCGCCAGCGAGACCATCGCTCAGAAGGCCGTCGCCTACGGCTTCGAGGGCGTGCAGGTCGACGGGATGGACCCGCTCGCGGTGTACAAGGTGACCCGTGACGCCGTCGAGAAGGCGAAGAACCCCGGTGAGGGCCAACTCCGACCGACGCTCATCGAGGCGGTCCAGTACCGCTTCGGAGCCCACACCACCGCCGACGACCCGAGCGTCTACCGCGAGGACGACGAGGTCGAGGAGTGGAAGGCGAAAGACCCGATTCCGCGTCTCGAGTCGTACCTCGTGAACAACGGTCTGCTCGACGACGAGACCATCAGCGCCATCGACGGCGAGGTCGAAGACGAGGTCGCCGAAGCGATTTCGGACGCCGAGGCCGCAGAACGGCCCGACCCCGCCGAGATGTTCGCCGACGTCTACGGCGAGATGCCCAAACGTCTGCAGGAACAACTCGACTACCTCGAACAGCTTCGCGAACGCCACGGCGACGAGGAACTCCTCGAATGAGCACTCAGGAACAACAGCAGTCGACACAGAATCTGACGCTCGTGCAGGCGGTCCGTGACGGCCTGCACGGCGAGATGGAACGGGACGACGACGTCATCGTCATGGGCGAGGACGTCGGGAAGAACGGCGGGGTCTTCCGCGCGACGGAAGGTCTCTGGGACGATTTCGGTGACGACCGAGTCATCGACACGCCGCTCGCCGAGTCCGGCATCGCCGGGACGGCGGTCGGGATGGCCGCCTACGGCCTGAAACCGGTCGCCGAGATGCAGTTCTCCGGGTTCATGTACCCGGCGTTCGACCAGATCGTCAGCCACGCCGCCCGTCTGCGCAACCGCTCGCGCGGTCGCTACACGGCCTCGATGGTCGTCCGCGCACCCTACGGTGGCGGCATCCGTGCCCCCGAACATCACTCCGAGTCGAAGGAGGCGTTCTACGTCCACGAGCCGGGTCTGAAGGTCGTCATCCCCTCGACACCGTACGACACGAAGGGGCTGCTCGCCGCGTCCATCCGCGACCCCGACCCGGTCATCTTCCTCGAGCCGAAGCTCATCTACCGCGCGTTCCGCGAGGAGGTGCCCGACGACACCTACACCGTCGAACTCGGGAAGGCCGCCGTCCGCCGCGAGGGCACCGACATCTCGGTGTTCACCTGGGGCGCGATGACCCGCCCGACCCTCGAAGCCGCGGAGGACCTCGAAGAGGAGGGTATAGACGTGGAGGTCGTCGACCTGCGCACGCTCTCGCCGATGGACACCGAGACCATCGTCGAGTCGTTCAAGAAGACCGGTCGCGCCGCCGTCGTCCACGAGGCTCCCAAGACGGGCGGCCTCGCCGGCGAGATCATCGCGACGATTCAGGAGGAAGCCCTCATGTATCAGGAAGCGCCCGTCGAGCGCATCACCGGCTTCGACGTCCCCTTCCCGCTGTACGCACTGGAAGACTACTACCTGCCCGAGAAGGCCCGTGTCGCGGACGGCATCCGCGAGGCGGTGGAGTTCTAGATGGGTATCCGCGAGTTCAAACTCCCCGACGTCGGGGAGGGCCTGACGGAGGCCGAGATCGTCAACTGGCTCGTCGAGGAGGGCGACCCGGTCAGCGAGGACCAGCCGGTCGCCGAGGCCGAGACCGACAAGGCCGTCGTCGAGGTCCCCTCGCCCGTCAACGGCACGGTCAAGGAGATTCGCGCCGAGGCCGGTGAGATGGTTCCCGTCGGGAACGTCATCATCGTCTTCGAGACCGAGGGCGGTGCGGACGAGTCCGCCTCCGAGTCCACGAGTGCCGAGGACGAAGGCGTCTCCGCGGGCGACACCGAGGAGTCGACGGCGACCGACGCCGCCTCGGGCACCAACGGCGCGAGCGACGAGGAGGTCTCGACCCCCGAAGGTCGCGTCTTCGCCGCTCCGAGCGCGCGTCGACTGGCCCGCGAACTGGGCGTCGACATCGCGCAGGTCGACGGCTCCGGTCCCGGTGGCCGAGTCAGTGACGCCGACGTGCGCGCCCACGCCGACTCCGGCGGGGACGCGGACGACGGGTCCGAGGCCCCCGAGGTCTCGAACGACGGCGTCAAGTCCGCGACGAAACGCGTCGGCGACGAGGGCGACGGTGGCTCCGCGAGCGCGTCGAGCGCGTCCGCCAGCGTCGAGAGCGCGGACCGCGACCGCACGCTCGCCGCACCCGCCACCCGGAAACTCGCCGACGAGGAGGGCGTCGACCTGAACGCCGTCCCGACCGACGAGGAGCGCGACGGACAGGCGTTCGTCACGCCCGCGCAGGTCACCCAGTACGCCGAGGCGCAGCAGGCCGCCCAGGAGGCCGACACGCAGGCCGTCCAGGCCGGTACCACCGAGAGCAAGGAGGACGAGCGCGTCCCGTACCGCGGCATCCGCCGCACCATCGGTAAGCAGATGGAGCGCTCGAAGTTCACCGCGCCACACGTCACCCACCACGACGAGGTCGACGTCACCGAACTCGTCGCCACGCGCGGCGACCTCAAGGGCGTCGCCGAAGAGCGCGGCATCAAGCTGACGTACATGCCGTTCGTCATCAAGGCGGTCGTCGCGGGGCTGAAGGAGTTCCCGTACCTCAACTCCACGCTCGACGAGGAGGCAGAGGAGATCGTTCTGCGCAAGGACTACAACGTCGGCGTCGCCGTCGGCACCGACGCGGGCCTGATGGTCCCCGTCGTCAAGCACACCGACCAGAAGGGGATGCTCCAGCTCTCCTCGGAGATGAACGAACTCGTCGAGAAGGCGCGCGAGCGCTCCATCTCCCGGACGGAGATGCAAGACGGGACGTTCACCATCACGAACTTCGGAGCCATCGGCGGCGAGTACGCCACCCCCATCATCAACTTCCCCGAGAGCGCCATCCTCGGTCTCGGTGCCATCAAGGAGAAACCGCGCGTCGTCGACGGCGAGGTCGTCCCGCGCAAGGTGATGACGCTCTCGCTCTCCATCGACCACCGCGTCATCGACGGCGCTCAGGCCGCCGCGTTCACCAACCGCGTCATGGAGTACCTGGAGAACCCGTCGCTCCTGCTGTTGGAGTAGTCCGGGTCGATTCGCGGTTCTCTCTCGTCTCTCCGTCTCCCCGTTCTCACCGCCGACCAGCGAGCAGTCTCGTGGTTCTCCAGTGGAAACGAAGGGCTTGTCGACCGAGTGAAACGAGTCGCCGTTCTATCGCTCTTCGTCGGCGAGCAGGTCGCTCGCGGTGACGAGGGCCTCCAGTCGGAGGTCGTGTTCGTGGAGCAACGCTTCGGCACCCTCCTCGCGGTCGACGACGACGAGCACGCGGTTCACCTCCGCGCCAGCCTCACGGAGCGCTTCGGCGGCGTCGAGTGCGCTCTGGCCCGTCGTGGCGATGTCTTCGAGGACGACGACCTCCTCGCCGTCAGAGAGTCGTCCTTCGATGCGGTTCCCGGTGCCGTACTCCTTGGCCTTCTTGCGCGCGATGACGTACGGTTTCCCGGTCGCGACGCTCGTCGCCGCGACGAGGGGGACGCCGCCCAGCGCGACGCCAGCGAGTTTCGAGACGTCGTCGGTCCGCTCGGCGAACGCCTCGGCGATGAGGTCGAGACACGTCGGGTCCGTCTCGAACAGGTACTTGTCGACGTAGTAGTCCGACGTGCCGCCGTGGGAGAGTTCGAACTCGCCGAACTGGACCGCCTCGGCCGCCCGGAGCGCGTCGATGAGCCGCTGGGTGTCGCTCATGTGCGAGGCTCTGGGAGGCGCGACCGTAAGCGTCCCGGAGCGACGCAACGAATCGGTCAGGGTTGCGATTACAGTCGAATCGAACCACGTCGATCGGTCGTACCGCGAGCCGTGCGGGACCTCCGGTCCCGCTGGAAACCGGCGACGGAGTCGCCGGTGACGAACGAGCGTAGCGAGTGAGCGAGCGGGGTGACTGAACCGTCGACCGAGCGCCACAGGCGCGAGGGAGACGGTGAGGGAATCCTTTTGCTGAAGCTTTTACCCCGTCGGGGGCCGCAGGCCCCCGACTCGTGGATAAAAGGTTCAGTTGAAGTCCCGGACCGTCAGGTTCAGCGTGTCGAGGTCGAGGATGGGCGCGTAGGCGTGGTCGGGCGAGATGTTGACGGACTTCTGGAAGTCGGTCTGTTCCTGCCAGCAGCCGGAGTTGATGGCGAGGACGTTGTGGTACTTCCCCCAGCCGAGTTTGTGGACGTGGCCCGTGTGGAACACGTCCGGGACGTCCTCGATGACGAGGTAGTCGCGCTCCTCGGGCGCGAGACGGGTGTGCCCACCGTACTGCGGGGCGACGTGGCGTTTCTTGAGCAGTTGGTACATCGCCTTGTGGGGTTCGTCGTAGCTCGCTTTGTCCTCGGGGAGTTCCGCGATGACCTCGTCGAGGCTGACGCCGTGGTACATGAGGACGTCGACGCCCTCGACGGTCACCGTCGAGGGATTCCCGGAGATGCGGGCGTCGTGGGCGCTCATGATGTCTCGAAGCTCCTCGGTGAACCCGGGTTGGGGTTCGGCGAGGCGGACGGCGTCGTGGTTGCCCGGGATCATCACGATCTCCATGTCGCCGGGCACCTCCTTCAGGTGCTCCGAGAACGCCTCGTACTGCTCGTAGATGTCGACGATGGAGAGCTCCTCGTCCTGGTTCGGGTAGACGCCGACGCCCTCGACCATGTCGCCGGCGATGAGGAGGTACTCGACGGACTCGGCACCGGGGCTGTGGAGCCAGTCGGCGAACCGGGACCACGCCTCGCCCATGAACTCCTGGCTACCGACGTGGACGTCCGAGATGAGCGCCGCCTGGACGTGGCGGTCGGCGGTGTTCGGGCGGTGGGTCCGGGGGACGTCGGGGAAGTGCAGCGAGTCGACGAACAGGATACCGCCGTCACCCGAGAGCGTCCCGTCGACGGCGATGACCTCGTCCATCAGCAGTTGGTCGACGAGTTCGGCGATGGGCTTGTCCTTCATGACGAGACACGGGAAGACGCCCTGGGTGTCCTCCAGTTCGACGAGCCAGTGACCGCTGGCGGTCGAGCGGACGTCGTTGACCATACCGATGATGGCGGCGTCCTCGCCACCGGGGCTCGATTCGAGCGAAGAGGTGGGTCGGTGGTTGACCCGGCCGCGCAGGACCGACGAGAGTCGCTCGTAGCGGTCGCGGAACACCTTCACGAACTCGTCGTACTCGCCGGTCCCGGTCGACTCGCCGGTGATGTCGCCGAGGATGTCGGCGGGCGGTGGCGAGCGGGTTCCGACCGCCGACCCCCCCGTTTCCACTGCAGTCCCGTTTCCAGCCGTTGTCGACGACTGCGCGGGGGTTGCATCGGAAACGGGGGGGTCGCCGTCGCCCGAGGCCGCCGGCTTCGGCGGGGCGTCGGTCGGGGAGTCGGTCCGCACGTCGGGGGAGGTGGCGTCGGTCGGGGAGTCGGTCCGCACGTCGGGGGAGGTGGCGTCGGTTTCGGGGTCGGGGACGACGCCGCGGTCGAGGGTGGTCCGGACGTGTGCGGCCGAGAGTTTCAGCGCGTCGTCGGGGAGCGAGTCGAGGGCGGCCGCCAGCGCGCGGCCGGGGTCGGAGGCACCCGCGAGGAGGGTGACCGCCTCGCGGTCGGCGTTGTAGCCGCGACTCGCGAGTTCGGCCACGATGCGCTGGGGTGTCTCCAGTGGCACACTCAACGGTCCGTCGGTGACGGCAAAAACGTAGCGTCTCGGAGTGCGGACAGTCCTCGCGAGACGGACGGTCACGGCGTTCGCGGTCGGTGCTCGTCGGTCGGCGCTCGTCGGGGCGTCGAACCGCCACACCACGGGGCGAGGCGCGTTCGCTCGACGGACGGCCGAACGTTGCGTTCGGGCAACAGAAGGTTGAAACGGCCCGGAGAGATAGGAGGGGACGATGAAAGACCCCGGTGAAGAGGGCGAACGACCGGTCGGACTCGGTTGGGTTCGTTGGCTCTTCACCACCGACCACGAGGCCGTGGTCTACGTCCGCGAGGTCGCGGGGAGCGTCGCCGCGGTCGCACTGGTCGGACTCCTGTTGTTCGCGGTCAGTGGTGTCTGGCCGCCGCTCGTCGCTATCGAGAGCGAGAGCATGGAACCGCACATCCAGAAGGGCGACCTCGTGTTCGTGATGGAAGAAGAACGGTTCGCCGACGGTGCGGCGACCGTCGCCGCGGGCGACTCCACCGGAGTCGTCACGTACCGTACCGGCCAGGAGACGGGCTACAGCAAGTTCTCCGCCGCCGGCGACGTCGTCGTCTATCGCCCCGACGGGAGCACCACCGCCACGCCCATCATCCACCGGGCGATGCTCTGGGTCGAGGAGGGCGAAGACTGGTACGACCGCGCGGACCCGGAGGCGGTCGGTCGCTACGACGCCTGTGAAATCGACGACGACCCCGCGACCGACACTGCCCTGCCCGCCTGCCCCGCCCCGAACGCCGGGTTCATCACGAAGGGTGACAACGACGCGACGAACGGCCAGTACGACCAGGTCGCCGGCATCGCCGACCGTCCGGTCGCTCCCGACTGGATCATCGGCACCGCCGAGTTCCGCATCCCGCTGCTCGGCAACGTCCGCCTGCTGTTCGGCCTGCTCGGTGGCTCCGTCGAGACGCTCGTGACGCTGGTCGCGGCCGCGGGCGGCGGACTCGGTGGCGCGCTCGTCCTCGGGTTCGACGCGCGCCGTGGGTAGTTACGAGGAACGACCGACGCTCCTCGACAGGACCCGGCGGGACTGCCCCTCCGGTCGACGTGGCACCACCCCGACAGTTAACTGCGCTTCCTCCCGTGGTCGACCATGGGAGACGAGCGACCCGAGTTCGGTATCAACTTCGGAAAGGACGGCTACGACGGCGACGGCTTCGAGTACGACGACGACGAGGTCCTCGAACAGATCCGCGAACACGACCCACACCTGCTCGAAGAGGTGACCGACGAGGAGGCGACCGAGACGGGTGACGAAGCGCCCCGGTAACGACTACTCGACCGTTGTTTCGGGTGGAGTTCCTTGTGAACGTTTTCCACACAAGCAGCCGTTTTCGGCTTTCTCGACGGTCGCCAGTCGACCGGTCACCGTTCTCGATACGAAACGAACGGGTTAGTCAACCGAGACGTGTCGCAGCCGACAGGTCAGGAGTCGTCGAAGCGCGCCTGCACGAACGGTTGGGCGTCCTCGACCTCGCCTAGACGCGAGTCGGCCAGGAGGACGCTCTTGGTCTCGTCGAGGGGGACCGAGAGGCTCATCTCCTTGGTGCGGCCGTACCGCCCCTTCGAGACGACGACGGCGTTGACGATGCCGAGCATGTCGAGTTCGGAGATGAGGTCGGTCACCCGCCGCTGGGTGAGCACGTCCATGTCGATCTCGTTGCAGAGGCGTTTGTAGATGTTGAACACCTCGCCCGTGTTGATGTTGTGGACGCCGTTCTCCTCCAGGAGGATGACCGCGTAGAGGACGAGTTTCGACTGCGTCGGGAGCGTCCGGACGACCTCGACGACGCGGTCCAACTCGATCTTCTCCTGGGCGCGTCGAACGTGGGCCTCGTGGATGGTCTCGGTCCGGTCGCGTTCGGCGAGTTCACCCGCCGTCCGGAGTAGGTCGAGCGCACGACGCGCGTCACCGTGTTCCTGGGCGGCGAACGCCGCACACAACGGGATGACGTCCTCCGAGAGCGTGTCCTCTTTGAACGCGATGTCCGAGCGATGCTGGAGGATGTCCCGGAGTTGGGTCGCGTCGTAGGGAGGAAAGACGATCTCCTCTTCGCCGAGACTCGACTTCACGCGCGGGTCGAGGAAGTCGGTGAACTTCAGGTCGTTCGAGATACCCATGATGGAGACCCGGGAGTTGTCGAGTTCGGAGTTCATCCGCGAGAGGTTGTACAGCGTGTCGTCACCGGACTTCTCGACGAGTTTGTCGATCTCGTCGAGCATGATGACGACGACGCGTTCGCGGTAGTCGACGGCCTCGAAGAACGTCGAGTAGACGCGGTCGGTCGGCCACCCCGTCATGGGGACGGGTTCGAACTCCTCGCGGTCGGCGTCGAGGTCCTCGATACGCTCGTCGAGCGCCTCTTCGCTGTCGAAGCCAGTTTCCTCGACGGTCGTCGTCTCCTCGTCGAGTGCCGCTCGTGTGTCTTCGAGTCGCTCCAGTTCCGACTCGATGTACGTGACGTTCTCGTCGATGAACTTGTTCGCGAGCTGTGCGAGCACGCGGTACTGCGTGTCGGTCACCTCGCAGTTGATGTACTGGACCTCGCAAGGGACCTCGTACTTCTGGGAGGTGGTCTCCAGTTCGTCGCTGACGAACTTCGCGCTCGCGGTCTTGCCGGTCCCCGTCTTCCCGTAGATGAGGATGTTCGACGGCGTGTCGCCGCGCAACGCAGTGACGAGGATGGTCGCCATGTTGTTGATCTGCTCCTCGCGGTGCGGGAGTCGTCGTGGCGTGTACGACGGGCGGAGCACCTCCTTGTTCTCGAAGATGGGTTCGCCGCTGAGCAGGTCGTCGAACAGTCCCGGCGACGCCTCGTCGGGCTCCGCCTCGGACGTGTCGTCGGCCACTCCGTCGGCTTCGACGCCGGCTTCGACGTCAGTTACGTCGGCGGCGACCGTCGTCGCCGACCCGTCGTCGACCGTCGGGTCGGACCCGTCGTCCGCCGTAAGTCCCTGTTCGTCGATCCCCTCGACGTCCTCGGTCACTTCGGACTCGTCGACCTCTTCGACGTCGTCCGCCTCACGTCGGCCGACGGTGTCGTCGTCTCTCGGCCGGTCGTCGCGTGCGGACGGGTCGGCGTCGGTGTTCGAATCTGTGTTCGTCATGTGTCCTCGACCCCTCCGTTTCGGGTGGAGTCAGCCCCACGCACCCGGCGAGACGGTCGTTGTTCCCCCGTAGAAGACCGCTTCTCGGAATCGTCCCGCAGGAGTGCGTCCAGTTGATGCAGAAGAACACGAAGTCGAGACATCAATTAAACATTGTGGTCTCGGCGAACGGTCAGTGTGTCGGGACGCTCTCACCCACACGCTCGGCCGTGCGGTCTCGGAACCGCACCGTGGGAGCGACACCGGTCGTCACCGAGAGACGACGGTGCTCGAGCGGTAGACCCACGCGGCACCCACTCGGCACGGGCCGTGTTTCCGAGTGCAGCGAGAGTGCACGGAAGCACCCCTCCTCGTCGTGGGGTGTCGTCCGCCGGTCAGGACGAGTCGGTGGACCCCGTCCCTTCTCCTCCAACCGTCGAAGGAGACGTCGAGCGTGGGGTGAGTTCCGGTGCGGACGGGAAGGGGAGGTGGGGGTCGGATATCACCGTTCAGCGGGGAGTCGTCGACGGGGTCGTGAGAACCGCTAGCTAGCCACCTACGGACGCTCTCTCGGCAGTGCGTGTCGTTCACTCGCACCACCTGACCCCCCCACCCCCTCGTTTCGGGTGGAAACGCCAAAAGGCGGGGTGGGGGGTGTGACGAGTCGCGAGCCTGGCTAGTCACAGAAACATTCATATACACGTCCAGCATACCAAACCCGTACTAGAGACAACTGGTCTAATTTAGTTTATTTCTAGTGCTGTGTGTTGCTAGAATCAATTCTGCACGGTTTCTTTCTAGTTCTAGAAACGAGTTCGGTCGTTCGGCCCGAGTTCGACCCGTCCCCACCCCGGTGGGTGGTGCCCGCTCCACACGAAACGAAGGGGTGGGGGTTTCGGAGGGTGCCTAGAACAGCTCTAGGGGTGTACTAGTAGCCCTCTAGCACCCTCTAGTATCGCGGATGCCCTCACACCACGACGGCACCACTTCGTGTCGAACCGACTCGGCTGAGGTGTGAGGCTGCGTCGCCGTCACGCTCACTACCGACTGTCGACTCGCGCCCCACCAGCCACGGTGGCGACGAGTCTCGAGGCGAGGACTGTCGGACCCGGCCCCCGTCGCTTCCGGTGGACCGACCGAGGTCGGTCACATCGAACACGGTCGCCTCGACTCGACGGGTCGAACGCGTCCGGTCCGGACTCGGCGAACCGAACTCCGTCGGTTCGGGCGTCTCGCGCGCGTGTACGGAATCGCACTCTCGATACGCGTGTCGGGAGGCCGACCTCGACACGCTCGGTCGGACGTCTCCGCAATATTGTCAGAAAATGTATGTATGTCTGACGCAGTGTTAAGTGAGTCGGGTCGGCTATGGCAGATAGACCCGCCCCTCGGGGCCGGGGAGGATACGCCAGGATGGGACTGTTAACTGAACTCAGATCGAGTATTTCGCGCGTGACGTCGAAGCTGTTCGCGCCCGATCAGGGACCGAAGCGAATCGGTATCTACGGGCCGCCGAACGCCGGCAAGACGACGCTCGCGAACCGCATCGCCCGCGACTGGACCGGTGACGCCATCGGCCCGGAGAGCCACGTGCCTCACGAGACACGTCGTGCTCGTCGCAAGGAGAACGTCGAGATCGAACGCAACGGGAAGAGCGTCACCATCGACATCGTCGACACGCCCGGCGTGACGACGAAGGTCGACTACAAGGAGTTCCTCGAACACGACATCGAGAAGGAAGACGCCGTGCGTCGGTCCCGAGAGGCGACCGAGGGCGTCGCCGAGGCGATGCACTGGCTTCGCGAGGACGTCGACGGCGTCATCTACGTCCTCGACAGCGCGGCCGACCCGTTCACGCAGGTGAACACGATGCTCATCGGCATCATCGAGTCGAAGGACCTCCCCGTGCTCATCTTCGCGAACAAGACCGACCTCGAGGAGTCGAGCGTCCAGCAGATCGCCAACGCGTTCCCACAGCACGAGACCGTCCCGCTGTCGGCGCTCGAAGGCGACAACATGGACGAAGTGTACGACAAGATCGCGGAGTACTTCGGATAATGCCTGGCATGCAACCACCCAACGGCGCGCCCGAGACCCCCGACGGCGTCCAGATCGACCTCATCAGTGCCGGTCGAATGTCGAACCTCCGGACGATGGAGAAGATCCGGACCATCCTCGACAGCGTCCACGACGGCAACATCGTCATCCTCGAAGACGGCCTCTCGCCCGACGAGGAGTCGAAACTCATCGAGGTGACGATGAGCGAGATCAGCCCCGACGGGTTCACCGGCATCGAGATCGAGACCTACCCCAAACCCTCGAACGACGGCGGCCTGTTCAACCGCCTGATGGGCAAGGGGTCGGACAACGACAACAAGCTGACCGTCATCGGCCCCGCCAACCGCATCGAGACCCTCCACAAGGACGAGAACCTCATCAGCGCGCTGGTCACCCGGAGGTAACCCCGGTGCCACACCAGTGTACCGCCTGCGGGCACACGTTCGAGGACGGCTCGAAGGAGATGCTGTCGGGCTGTCCGGGCTGTGGCGGCACGACGTTCCAGTTCCGCCCGAGCGGTGCGGCCGACGGGACGTCGACCGACGCGCCGGACGACTCCGACGCGACCCCGCCAGAACGTGAGTCCGGCGGCGTCGCCGAACGCATGGGCCGCACCGCCACCGCGATGCGCGACTGGATGCACCGCGACGACGCTCCCGACAGGTCCGACACTGCCGGCGCTCCCGACACTGCCGAGACCCCCGACTCCACCGACGTCCCCGATACCACCGACGTCGAGGACGCGACCGGTTCCACTCGAACCGACGCCGGTGACGCGGACACCGGGGTCGAAACCGGGACCGCGAGCGTCGACGAGCGGACCACTGGTGAACCGACGACCGACGAGACGCGACCAGCAGACGCGACACGACCAGCGGACGAGAACCGTTCTCCGGACGACACACGGTCACCCGCCACCTCCGAATCGGACGACGCGGCCGCCCCAGACGCGGTCGCATCCGGCGAAGACACGGACGACGGTCTGGCCGCGTGGCCCGACCCGCCGGACGTGAGCCACGTTCGGGAGAAAGACCAGCGCGTCCACCGTCGCCGGCGACGCGCTGGGCGGTGGGGTACGGAGACCGAACAGGCGACCGAGACGGACCAGACGACTCAGACCGACCGACCGACCGAGACCGAACGGGTGGCCGAGACGGTCGACCGGCCGACCGACGAGCCTCGCGACGACACCCCTCGGCCGAACGAGGACGGTCTCATCGTCGCCGACGAGGAATCCCTCGACGGCTCGACGGAAGACACCGCCCAGGCGAGCGCGCGGAGCGAGATGGCGCGCCCCGACGAACTCCCGCCGCGGGAGTCCGAAGCCCCCAGTTCGGGTCGCGTCGTCAGCGAACCGAGCGGGGAGAAACCCGACATGGCCGAACTCCGCGAGGAGCTCAACGAGCAGTTCGAGTCGATCAAGATCGTCGAACCCGGTCAGTACGAACTCAACCTGATGGAGCTGTACGACCGCCAGGAGTACATCATCTCGCTCCGGGAGAACGGTCGGTACGTCATCCAGATGCCCGAAGACTGGCTCGGCGACCGCGACGTACCGTAGCCGCGGTCCCTTCGGGTGTCGTAGTCGCGACTCGTTCGGGTCCGTTTCCGGACGCCCGCCGTGTTCACGCTCCCGGTCGCCGTCGTACGGTTCTCCACCGGAAACGAGGGGGTCGCCACGTCGTCGACCGTACTGCTGTCGACTGTCGGTGCTTACGAGTTGCTATCGCCGACGACGGAGTCAGCCGAACCGTCGTGCGTCCGTGACCGTCGCCCAGGAGCGCCGCGAGGGGGCTCGGTCGTCACGTCGCGGACGGCGTCGGTCGCGTCGTCCCGCGAGGGTCGCCCCGCTACGATGGACACGGTCGTCGGGACGAACCCGGCAGGACTTAAACGGTCGCCCGCGAAGCGAGTTCCATGAGCGAGGCTACGAAAGTCGTCATGGGAACCATCGGTGTCGCCGCCGTGCTCGCGGTCGCACTCGTCGTCGTCCTGGCACTCTGAGTCGATGTTCGACAGACGGGACCTCTCCCCGGAACTCCAAGCGGTGCGTGAAGCCCACGCACCGGGTACGGTCGTCCTCGACTGCGAGGGCGACTTCGAGACACTGCCACCGGACGCCGCCGAGACGCTGGGGCTGTTCGTCGACAGCCTCGCGCCCGTCTCCTTCCCCGCCGAGTGGCTCCCCGACGACGCCCCCGAACTCCTCCGGCGGTACGCCAGCGAGACGTTCACCGTCGGGATGCCCGGCGACGGCGGGGTGACGTGGACGACCCAGACGACGCCGCCGGTCGTCCTCGTGAAGGCGCGGACGACGGGGTCGCCCGAGGCGTTCCTCGACTTCCTCGTCGCCGAGGCGCTCGTCGAGGCCGGCATCGCCGTCCGAGACGGCGGTCCCCCACTCCCCGAACAGTTCCTCGGCTTCTTCGGCGAGCGGTACACCGACCTCGCCGCCGCGACGGGGCTCTCGCCCGCCGACACCTACCAGTTGGCGAACGCGCTGTACGACGCCTACCTCGGACTCCACACCCGCCCGGTGTTCCGCGAGTGGGCCGACGACCACCCCCGACTCCACGAGGCGTGGCGCGACGCGGGCGAGCGACTCCAGCCACGGCTGGACGGTCTCGCGCGGGAGGTCGCGACGGGCCGGACGTCGTTCCCAGCCGCGGCCGAACTCGCGTGCAGCGGCGTCAAACACGGCTGTGACCTCCCGACGCCGTTCGGCGCGCTCGACACCGCCGCGTACCGCGACGCGGGCGCGGAGTACGCCGTCGTCTGGGCGCGCAAGACGTTCGAGAAACTCGTCGAGGAGTGAGGGACCGTCGCCGAGGAGCCGCTCGCGACCCGAGTTCGGGGTTCGCCGGTGGTGTGTGGCCTCGACACGACGGCGTCGGCTTCTTACGGCATCCGTCCGTACACGTCGGTGATGTCGAACCTCGAACTCTACGAACTGGAGGGCTGTCCCTACTGTGCGAAGGTGACGTCGAAACTCGACGAACTCGGACTGGAGTACGAGTCCCACATGGTTCCGCGCTCGCACGGCGAGCGCACCGAGGTGAAAGAGATCAGCGGCCAGACCGGCGTGCCGGTGCTCGTCGACCCCGACCACGGCGTCGACGGGATGCCCGAGTCCGACGACATCGTCGAGTACCTCGAACGAACCTACGGTCGGGAAGCGAGCGCCTGAACGGCCGAGACGACGCGCTCACAGCCCCTTCACGGCCCGAATTCTCGTGATCACTCGTGACCCCAACCGTCAGCGTCGCCACCGCCCGGCGTCGGCTCAGGCGGCGCAGACGCCCTCGTAGCTGAGACGGATGAACCGCCGCAGCAGGACGAGGTCGTTGCCGCCGATGGGGACGAGCGGCCAGGAGCGGTCCCGTCCGCCGTCCGAACGCAGCGCGTGGTCGCGGGGGCCGTCGACGCGGTCACCCGGGCCGTCACGCCGGTCGTCGTCGGTCGCCGTCGGCCCGCCGAGGGCGACGTCGCCGTCCCAGTCGAGGGTCAACCCCGACCAGCGAACCCGCAGTCGGTCCCGAGCGTCGTCGTCGAGTCCACACAGCGCCACGCCGCCGTCGGTGACGACGGCGAACGGTCGGTCGTCGACGAGGAACGCCGGGTACCCGCCGACCGTTCCCGGTTCGACACGCTCCCACGCGCGGACGGTGTTGAAGACAGCGTCGCGAAGCGCCCCGGACCGTCGGTCGGTGAACGACGGGCGGCCCGTCGCTTCGAGGCCCATCGATTCGATAGCCATGGGGATGTGGTACCGCATGGCACGATAAAGGTATGACGCGTGGAACGTGTCGAAATGCTCCGCTAACCGGACTGAAAGCAGCGGTTAGCGAGGGCTACGCTTCGGACTCGGAGCGGTCGGTCCGCTCGCGGATGAGGTCTCGGAGGTCCTCGGCGTCCTCGATGTCGGCGATCTCGTCTTGCTCGATGAGGACGGTTCGGTCGACGCTGTCCCGGCGCGCACGGTCGACGACGTAGATGGCCGACGTGCGGGTCACCTCGCCGACCGAACTCATGATGCGGGCGCGCTTCTCTGCGGTGCGGTCGAACGTGGAGTGACCGGTGAGCATCGTCCCGCCGTCGTCGCCGGTGACGGCGGTCGACCCACCGGCCCCGCTGTCCTCGCTGACGGCCTTGAACGGCGAGCGCAGCGTGGGGTGGACGTCGAAGCCGACACGGGTCAACACCGTCACGAGCGGTTCGTCGTCGGGGTCGGCCTCGGGGTCTTCGGGCATCGGGTCGGCGTCTCGGAGCTCCTCGGACTCGAACACGTCGACGGGGTTCGACAGCGAGCCGTCGAACAGCTCCTCGAGGCGGGCGGCCACCTCGACGCTGGCGTTCATCCCGCTCTCGTACTTCGAGACGGTGCGCCGGGAGACGCCGAGTTCGGTGGCCAGACGGCCGAGCGACCACTCGCGTTCGCGGCGCTTGTCGGCGAGCACGTCGCCGTCGATGCTGACGTACAGCCCACCGGGGGCGGCGTAGATGAGCGGCGGGACGCCCTCGATGAACAGGTCCATCGCGGTGTCCGGCGAGAGGACGGGGACGCCGTGGCGGAAGTACACTACGCCCGGTTTGAGGTCCTCGTCGCGGGTCCGCAGCCCGATGACCAGCGGCGTCGCGTTCAGGTACCGTCCGAGACGACGCATCTCCGCGCCGGTCGCCGCGTCGAAGGAGTCGACGTTGCCGAGCACCTTCAGGAGGAGGACGTCGTCCCGTCGGCGGGCGGCGACGTCGAAGCTCTTCGGACGGACGGCACACCGGTCGCTCACGAGGAAGCCCGCGTCGGCGAGCATCGCGGTCACGTTTCCGACCAGTGCAGACCGTGACATAACTGGTGGTATGCGCTTGTCCGCATATATATATTGTGTCAACACCGGAACCGTCGTCCGGCGGTTTCGGGGCCGCTCTCGGCTCGTTTTAAGTGGTACGGCCGGTCCACCGACCTGCCGACCACCAGCTGTCTCGTCGGCGACAGGTCGATGCTTCGGGGTCGTCGCCCCGGACGGTCGACGGCCGACCCACCCCGGAAGCGACCGTGACGAAAGCGCTTACCGCCTCGCCCGCCGAGTCCGCGCGTGACCGTCATCGGCCTCGACGACACCGACTCGCGCGAGCACGGGATGTGTACGACCCACGTCGCCCACCGGATCGCCGAGCGACTGCGCGAACGCGGCACCGTCGAGCGCCTCCTCCTGATACGGCTCAACCCCGCCGTCGAGCACAAGACCCGCGGCAACGCCGCCCTCGCGATTCACACCGACGTCCCCGCCGCCGAAGCGTTCGCCGTCGCCCGCGAGGTCGTCGATGGGGCGGCCGTCGAGACGGACCCGAACACGAACCCCGGTCTCGTCGTCGCCGCCGGCGACCCCGACGCTACGCTCGGTCCACAGGACGCCGTCGTCCGGTTCGCCCGCGCCGCCGTCCGCGACCACCTCGCCATCGCAGACGCCGAGGCGCTGCTCGCGCACGCCGGGTTCCACGCGAAAGGGTGGGGTGACGGCCGCGGCCGTATCGGGGCGCTCGCTGCCGTCGGCGCGTGGGCCGCTGGCATCGAGGACGCCGCCGGGTCCGAGACCGACCCCGTCTTCGGCGACTGGACGTACGAACGCATCGCCTACCGCGAGCGCGAGAAGTGGGGGACCCCTCGCGACGTCGACGCCGACTCGGTGGTCGCCGCCGCCGACGAGGCGTACCCGAGCGTCTGGGACACCGTCGACCGTGGCGAGGGTGAGACCGTCTGTGTCCCGCACACGCCCGGTCCCGTTCTCTACGGCATCCGCGGGGACGACGCGGACACGGCCGAGCGGGTCGCGGCCGCCATCGAGAGCGAACCCGTCGCCAGCGCCGAGACGTTCCACACGAACCAGGGGACCGACGCGCACCTCCGGGCGGGGGCGCTCGCCGACGCACTCGACGGCCGGGCGTACCGCCTCGACGGCACTGTCCTCGACGCCCCCGAGACCCGTCGGGGTGGCCACGTCTTCTTCACACTCGGGGCCAGCGACGAGGCTCTCGACGACACCACACTCCCTGCCGACCCGCCGACGCTCCGGTGTGCCGCCTTCGAACCGACCAAGCGCTTTCGCGACCGGGTACGGGCGCTCCGTCCGGGCGACCGCCTCACCGTCTGTGGCGAGGTGAGCGACGGGACCGTCAAACTGGAGAAGTTCGCCGTCCGCGCGCTCGACGCCACGGAACTGGTGGTGCCGGACTGTCCCGACTGCGGGCGGCGGATGGAGAGCGCCGGCCGCGACCAGGGCTATCGCTGTCGGGACTGCTCGACCCACCGTGACGGGAAGACTGAGCGGTCGGTCGAGCGTGACCTCGACGTCGGCTGGTACGAGGTGCCGCCGTGTGCGCGCCGGCACGTCGCGAAACCGCTCGTCCGCGGCGGGTTCGACGCGCCGACCCACCCCGAACGGTAGCGGGTCGACGGCCCGAGTCGCCCCCGGCGGTGGGTTCGTCCGTTCGACGTGCCGCGGTCAGAACACCGAAGGTCCCGGCGTCCGCTGTGGTGGTATGGTCCGTTCGACACGAACCGGTGCCCTCCTCCTCGCGGTCGCGCTCGTCGTCGCGCTGTCGGGGTGTGCGGGTATCGCCGACGACCCAGCGACCACCGAGACGCAGGCCCCCGCGACGGGAACCGACGCGCCGCCGACCGCGACGTCGCCGACCGAGGACGCCTCGGAAACGGCGACACCGTCGCCCGCGTCGACGGCCGACCCGACGACGTCGCCCACCACGACACCGACCGGTCCGAGCGCGACGTTCGTCGAGGACGGCGAGACGCTCGCGACGGTCACGCTCGAAGTCGCCGACAACAGGAGCGAGCGCCGCCGCGGGCTGATGCATCGCGAGTCGCTCGCCGAGGACGCGGGGATGGTGTTCGTCTACGACGACGCCAACCCCCGGACGTTCTGGATGAAGAACACCCTCATCCCGCTCGACATGGTGTTCGTCTCCTCGAACGGCACCGTCCTGAACGTCGAGCACGCCGACGTGCCGCCCGAGGGGAGCACAGACTACGGGAACTACGAGAGCGACGGTCCCGCCCAGTACGTCGTCGAGGTCAACCGCGGGTTCGCCAACGAGACGGGCATCGGCCCCGGCACGCAGGTCGAGTTCTCGGCGCTGAACGCGACGAGCGAGACCGAGACCGACTCGCGCTGACCGGCCGCCGGTCCTCGGCCACCGCCTCCGGTCCGCTCCTCTTCGACCGCCGCTCGCGGCCTCAACAGCTGTTCACGACCTCGAAGTACCCCGGTGACGTCTCCTTCAGCGTCGAACTGTAGGCGGGAAAGCCCATGTAGTCGTCCGACCCCTCGGCGTAGTACGCGCCGGTCGACATCGACTGGTAGGCCCGCCCCGCCTCGCCGTGGTCGAAGTTGCTCGCCGTGCCGCAGTAGCCGCTCGACGACTCGACGGTGACGGTCACGCTCGCGCTGTCGGTCGCGCCCGCGTCGTCGGTGACTGTCACCGTCGCGGTGTAGCTCCCGGCGCTCCCGTAGGCGTGGGTCGGCGTCGCGCCCGTGGCGGACGCGCCGTCGCCGAACGTCCAGTCGTAGCTCGCGACCGAGCCGTCGCTGTCCGAGGAGCCGCTGGCGTCGAAGCTCACGGACTCGCCGACCGCGGCGGTCGTCGGCGACGCGCTCGCGGCGGCGGTCGGTGCGGCGTTGGTCCCGTCCCCGCCGTCGTCGCCCCCACCGTCGCCGCCACCGCTCGCGCCCTCGAAGAACTCCCACATGATGGTGCTCGCGTCGGGTGCGTCGGGGTCGGTGTACGCCCCGCCGCTCGTGCCGCCGGCCCACGCGTGGCCCATCCCGTCGACGATGTACTTCGCGACGACGACCGACCCGGACTCGTCTGCGTACTCGCTGACTGTGTAGCTGTGCCCCGCCGACTGCTCGGTCCGGGTCGTCTCGGCGGTGTAGTCCGTGCCGTCGTCGTCGGCGTCGTCGGCCGCGAGGTCGATGGTCTGGGTGGCCTGCTCGGCCGCCTGGTGGCCGTTCTGCGTGACGACGGTGTAGTCGCTCGTGCCGTGGAAGACGACCGTCGGGAGGACTGTCGCTCGCGACCCCATGTCCTCGTAGGCGAGCGTCCCCTTCTGCTGGGGGTCGGGGCCGCCGGAGTTCATCGCCGTCGTCGCCTCGGTGAGACTGTTGGCCGCGTCGTACTCCAGGCCGGAGTGGACGCCGATGGCCGAGTAGAGGTCCGGATACGTGACACCCATGATGGGAGCCATCCCGCCACCCGCCGAGAACCCCGCGAGGTACACCCGCTCGGGGTCGATGGCGAACCCGTCCACCACCTCCTGGGTCATCCCGGCGATGAGCGCGGGTTCGCCGCTGCCGCGTCGCTGGTGAGCCGGTTCGAACCAGTTCCAGCACTCGTTGGCGTTCGCCCCGCTGGTCTGGTCGGGGTAGACGACGAGAAAGCCCTCCTGTTCGGCCAGGTCGTTCATCCCCGTCTCCGAGGCGAACCCCCCGGGAGTCTGGGTACAGCCGTGGAGCATCACGACCAGTCCGACCTGCTCCGACCCGTCGTAGCCACTCGGGACGTACCGCTTGTACCGTCGACCGCCGTAGGTCTGGTCGGTGATCGACCCGCTGGCCGCGCTCGCAGTCGTCGCTACGGAACTCGCCGCTGCCGCCGCTCCGAGCGTCCGCAGGAGCCGGCGACGTGTTACGTCACTCATGCACTCGAATTAACGGCGCGCGCGAACTAACTTCTCTAGGTTAACATATTAACGAAAACACGTCGAATTCGGAAGGTATCGTTCGGTGACTCCGTGGGCTGTGGAGCCGTCGAGTGTGATGGGTCGCGGGACCCGTCGCTCTCAGCCCTTCAGTCCGCTGCCGGTCAGCGGGACGACGACGTCACTCCCCTCGTCTAGCACGCCCCGCTCGCGGTACTCGCGCAGTCCGGCGGGGGCGACCGCACACGTCGGTTCGGTGTAGAAGCCGCGGGCGTGGAGCGCGTCGAGTTCGCGTTCGGTCGCGGCGGCGTCGACGCCGATGCAGTCGCCGTCGGTCGCCTCGATGGCAGCACGTATCTGGTCGCCGCGAGCGGGGTCGCGAATCTGGATGCCGTCCGCGAGGTCGTTCGTCTCGACGGCCGCGTCGGGGTCCGGGGTCTCACCGCTCGCCACGCCATCCCGTCCCGAACCCCTTCGCTTCGACTCGAACTCGCGGGCGATGGGGTCGTAGCCCGCCGCCTGCACGCCGAGCAGTCGGGGCATCGAATCGGTCCAGCCGGCCTCCTGTAGCGCGCGGAAGCCGCGATACGCGCCGAGAAAGAGGGTGCCGTGTCCGAGCGGGAGGACGATGGCGTCGGGCACCGACCAGTCGCGCTGGTGGGCGAGTTCGTAGGCGACCGTCGCCGTCCCGGCGAAGAACGCGGGGTTCCAGGCGTGGCTGGCGTACCACCCCGCGCCCTCCTCGACGGCCTCGACGCAGGCGTCGGTGACTGCCTGTCGCGACCCCTCGACGCGGACGACGTCCGCACCGGCGCGTTCGATGGCCCGGAGCTTCGAGGCCTTCACCGACGCGGGGACGTATATCTCGCAGTCGACGCCGGCCCGTGCGGCGTAGGTGGCGATGGCCGCCCCCGCGTTCCCCGAGGAGTCCTCGACGACTCGTTCCGCGCCCACGTCGAGCGCCCGCGAGAGCGTCGTCGTCGCCCCGCGGTCCTTGAAACTGCCCGACGGGAAGACGTACTCCAGTTTGAACTGCGCGTCCCAGTCGGGGGCGTCGACGAGCGGGGTGTAGCCCTCGCCGAGGCTGACGCGGTGGTCGACCGGGAGGAACGCCTCGAACGCCCACAGTCCCTCGCGGGCGTCGGGGGCGTCGGGGTCGGGGCGTGGCGGGTCGGCGAACTCCAGCGCGTGCCCACACGAACAGCGCCAGCGGTCCTCGTACTCGGACTCGCAGGCCGGACAGCGAAGCATGCGCGAGGCTCGGTGCGGTGCTGTGGTGTCCGTTTCGGTTGCAGAACCGTCGGCGGTCGGGTCGTTCGCGTGTTCTCGGTGCCCGTCGGTCAGACCGTGTCGATGTCGGTGCCGACCGAGCAGACGTACTCGCCGGTCGCGACCTGCGGGAGACGGCGGGTGCGCCAGAAGACGCCGTCGGAGTCGGCGGTCACCGTCGACTTGACCGCGCCGAACGGGTCGGTGACGTCGAACAGCGGTTCACCGCGGCTCACCTCCTCGGCGAGGTCCTTGCGGAACGAGACGAGGCCGCCGGCGGGCGCGCCGTACTGCTCGAAGCCGCTGGCGCGCGTCTGCTCGCCGAAACTCGCCTCGCCGTCGAGGAACCCGTAGTGGACGAGCACGTTCTTCACGCCCTGGACGCCGATGGCGATGGACTCCTCGTCCCACCCGACACAGCCGCCGAGTTCGGGGTCGATGGTCGGGATGCCCTCGTCGGGGGCGGCGCGGGCGAGTTGGCCGTCCGGTCCCTTCTGGTCGAGGACGTAGCCCGCGTCGAACACGCGGGCGAGTTCGAGACACTCGTCGTGCATCCGGTGGCGCGGGCCACAGCGGACGCGTGTCTCGTTGATCATCCGGGAGGTCGACCCCTGGTGGAGGTCGAGGACGATGTCCGAGCGCTGGGCGGCCTCGAACGTCGCCGCCGCGATGCGCTCGCTGGAGGTGCCGTTGGGGTCGCCGGGGTACGCCCGGTTCATCTTCGTGTCGTCGATGGGGTTGCGGTGTTCGGCGACGTAGAACGCGTGGAGGTTGACGATGCCGACGATGAGTATCTGACCGGCCAGTTCGGCGGGGTCGAGCTGGGGGACGAGGCGCTGGAGGACCCCGACGCCGTTGAGTTCGTCGCCGTCGCTCACCGCCTGCAGATAGAGCGTCTGCCCGTCGCGTGCGCCGTTGAGCACCGCGACCGGGAGGGCGACTTCGCTGCCGTCGCGGGCCTCCCCGACCGGCAACCGCCCGGTCGCGAACTCCCCCGGCGCAGCAGTCGCGGTACCGAGCGTAGTCATACCTCTAGGCGGCACGCACATCCATTTATGTAGTTCGGTCTCGGTACCGCTTTCCGGCGGACGAACGTCCGGTTTCCCCCGCGAGCACCGAACGTTCGCTCGCAGACGAGCGGTTCTCTCGCACGCCCCGTCCGGGTGGTCGTCTCCGACGCGCCGGGAGACGCAGACGCTTTGGCCGGGGCTCCCCAACGTCGCCCGTGGCACAGTCAGACGACTCCGCGCCGGGGACGCCCGGCGAGACGGTCCCCGAACGCCCCGGCACCGCGAACCTCGTCCGCGTGCTGAACGTCCCGCGAAACGCCCGTATCGGCGTCTCCGTCGGCGTCGTGGTCGCCGCCCTCGTCTACGCCGTCCGTGTGTTCGAACTGCTCGGCCCCGCGCCCGAGGCGGGCGGCCCGTGGTACTTCCTGATGCTGGCGTTCGTCCTGGCGACGGGGCTGGCCTTGCTCGTGACGGTCGCACTGACCGTCGTCACGGCGGTACGTCGCGCTCGCGAACTGTAGTCGTCGCGGGTGTTCGGGACGGTGACGGCGTGGCCTCCGCAGGACAGTGACGGCGCAGCCTCCACGGCCGCAGAACTGCCCCTCAGCCCTCGCGCCCGCCGGCGAGGTCGGCGAGTCGCTCGGCTCCCTCGGCGGTCCCCTTCGCGATGATGGTGTCGCCGTCGTGGAGCTCCGTCGACGCCCGCGGGGAGACGACCCACTCGCCGCGCTCCCGGCCGAACCGACCGCGCATCGTCCGCCCCTCCTCCTCGCCCCGGCGGACGGCGATGACGCGCATCCCGGTCTCGGTGCCGACCATCTCGTCGCGCAGCGTCGTCCCGTCGAGCGCACTGCCCGGCGCGACGCGCAAGCGGACGACGACCTCCTCGCTCGCACGGACGGCCTCCTCGACGACCGGATGGGTCCCGAGTCCGCGCAGGACGCCCTCGCTGATCTCGAGGGCGGCGTCGGAGATGACCTCGGTCGCACTGGCGAGGTGGACGAGGCCCCGCAAGGAGACGGGGTCCTCGACGCGGGCGGCCGCCTGGAGCGTCCACGCCTCGAAGCGCGACTGGAGCGCGTCGACCTCGGCTTCGAGTTCCAGCACCTCCTCGGCGACGTCGGTGCTGTCGAACAGCACCGAACCGTACGCCAGGTCGACGGCGAGTTCGCTCATGTTCTTCATCAGCACGATGGAGTCGACGGCCCGTTCGAGGTCGTCGATGGCTGGTTCGGGGGCCGCCGCCGGGACGAACTCCCGTCCCGACGTCTCGGTGTACACCTCGCCGACGGCCTCCTCGGGGCCACGCAGGAGCAACACGTCCCCGGCTTCCAGTCGGGTCTCCGAGTCGGGGTCGACCAGCCACCCACCCTCGCGGCGGACGGCGATGACGCGCACGCCCGTCGTCGTCTCCAGCGAGATGTCGCCGAGGCGCTGGCCCGCCAGCGACGACGACTCGTCGAGGCGAGCACGCACGAGCGTCTCGACGGCCTCGGGGAGCGCCGCCCGCATCGCGTCGGGGAGGCCGATGTCCTCCAAGACGACCTTCGCGATGTCGCCCGCGGCGTCGCTTATCTTCTCGGCGGCCCCGACGACCCCCAGGACGGGCGCGAGCGCCTCGGCGTCTTCGGGGCTGCGCGCGGCCATCAGCAGGCTCATCCAGGCTTTCAGCTGGAGGATGTCCATGCGGCCCTCCAGGTCCAGTACCTCCTCGGCGATGTCGTCGCTCCGCAGGAGGACGGCGGAGTACGACAGGTCGATGAGGAGTTCGGCGGTGTCTTTCATCTCCGCCAGCACCTCCTTGACCGACACCGGTTCGTACGCCACCTCGCTCATACTCCCGAGTCGACCGCCAACGGATAAAGGATTGCCTCCGACCGGTTCGCGTCGCCGGCGAGCGACGACCTGTTCGCCGATTCACGATTTCCCCGTATAACAATCCTTTTAGACTCGCCTCGGGAAGCGTTGTCTATGGCTGACGAACTCAAGAAGGGGCTGGAAGGCGTTCTCGTCGCCGAGTCGGAACTCTCGTTCATCGACGGCGACGCCGGCAAACTCGTCTACCGCGGCTACTCCATCGAGGACCTCGCCCGCGAGGCGAGCTTCGAGGAGGTCGTCTACCTGCTGTGGCACGGTGCGCTCCCCACGGCCGAGGAACTGGAGCCGTTCGCGGCGTCGATGGCCGACGAGCGCCACGTCGACGACGCCATCGTCTCACTCGCGCAGGAACTCGCCGACGCCGACGAGGAGCCGATGGCCGCGATGCGGACCGTCGCCTCCCACCTCTCGGCGTACGACGCGGACGCCGACGCCGACCCGACGGACTACGAGGCCAACCTCCGGAAAGGGCGGCGGCTCACCGCGAAACTGCCGACGGCGCTCGCGGCGTTCTCCCGCGCTCGCAACGGCGAGGACCCGGTCGCACCCCGCGACGACCTGAGCCACGCCGCGAACTTCCTCTACATGCTCAACGGCGAGGAGCCCGACGACGTGCTCGCCGAGACGTTCGACATGGCGCTCGTGCTCCACGCCGACCACGGCCTGAACGCCTCGACGTTCTCCGCGATGGTCACCGCGAGCACGCTCGCGGACATGCACTCGGCGGTCACCTCCGCCGTTGGGACGCTCTCGGGCAGCCTCCACGGCGGCGCGAACGCCAACGTCATGCGGATGCTGAAAGAGGTCGACGGCAGCGACCAGGACGCCCTCGACTGGATTCAAGACGCCCTCGACAACGGTCGCCGCGTCGCCGGGTTCGGCCACCGCGTCTACAACGTCAAGGACCCGCGGGCGAAGATCCTCGGCGAGCGCTCGGAGGAACTCGGCGAGGCCGCCGGCACGCCGAAGTGGTTCGAGATGAGTTCGACCATCGAGCAGTACATGGCCGAGGAGAAGGGACTCGCGCCGAACGTCGACTTCTACTCCGCCTCGACGTACTACCAGATGGGCATCCCCATCGACATCTACACCCCCATCTTCGCCATCAGCCGCGTCGCCGGGTGGGTCGCCCACGTCCTCGAACAGTACGACGACAACCGCCTCATCCGTCCGCGGGCGCGCTACGTCGGCGAGAAGGACGCCGACTTCACGGCGCTCGACGAGCGGTAGACGCGGTCTCTTCTCCTCTCTCGCAGTTCGTCGCTCATCCCACGACGAGCGTGCGCGCCCCCAGTTCGAGCAGTCCAAGCGCGACGGTCACGCCGAGCAGAATCGGCCCGAAGAACACGGCGTACAGTCCGAGTGCGTCGCTGTCACCCTCGTTCGACGGGAACGTGAGCACCGCGAGGGCCGTCACGACGAACAACACTGCCAGCGGTGCGACCAGTCCCCAGCGGACGAACCCGTAGACGGGGAGGGCCGCCTGCGCGGTCAACACGACCGCACCGACGGGGACGAGAGCGACCGCCCGACCGGTGAACGGGGCGGTGGGACGACCGTATCTGGCTCGTCCGACCGCCCAGACGGCGAGCAGTCCCAGCGCGTAGACGACGCTCGCGAACGCGAGGAACGCGGGGGCGTCGACGAACCAGCCGGTGAACACGACGGGGACCGCGACGACGACACCCGCGACGAGCGCGGCGAACAGCGGGCCGAGCTGATCTCCCCCCGACTCCACGTTCCGGCGGTTTGCCATGTCGGCCCGTCACCGAGCGGGCTGATAAGTGTCCGGAGACGAGCGCCACCGGACGGTCGGTCCGTGCCCGTCCTCTCAGCCCGCGGCGAGTTGCGCCCCCAGTTCGAGCAGTCCCAGCGCGACGGTCACGCCGAGCAGAATCGGGCCAACGAAGAACGCGTAGAACCCGAGCGCGTCCGTCTCGGGGTACTTCTCGGCGAACGTCAACAGCACGACGGCCGTCGCGACGACCAGGCCGGCGAACGGAGCGACCAGCCCCCACCGGACGAACCCGTAGAGAGGAAGGGCCGTCTGGACGCTCAGTTCGACGACCCCGGCGACCACGATACCGGCAGTCAGGAACGGTCGTGCGAGCATACTGCTCGGGAGTCCCTCGGCGCGCGCTCGGGCCCCCGGTCTGGTACTGGTCGGCACGTCGAACCTGTCACCGAGTCACTGCATAACTCCTCGGTCCGTCGTGGGGCTGCTCGCCCGGCGGCCACCGATTCCGGCGGCTACCTACCTCGGTTCCGTCCTGCATTCGAGGTCGTTTCGTCGCTCAATCATAGTAGCCACTTAACTTAGGCAACGTAGACTCTCCCGTCTAACTAATGATACCCGTCCCCGAGGTGATTCAGGCGCTCATCCACGAGGTGACGGGTCCGCTCGGCCTGCTGGTCGCGGCGGTGTACTCGCTGCTGGTCGCCGTCGTCCTCCCGTTCCCCGGCGAACTGGTGCTCGCCATCCCGCTCGACCTGGGGTTCGACCCGATGACCGAACTGGCGCTGCTCGTCGTCGCCAGTTCCATCGGCAAGGCGGGAGGCAGTCTGCTCGCGCTCCGGGTCGGCAACGGCGCGCGGACGGGCGTGTTCGACCGACTGGTCGGAAACGTCCCCTCGGTCGTCTCCCTGCGAGAGAGCAGCGTCGTGACGACGATGAGCCGCTACGGCTACCTCGGGTTGGGCGTCGGGTTGGCTATCCCGTTCTTCCCGGACACGGCCGTCATCTACACGTTCAGCGTCCTCGAGATGAACTACGCGAAGTTCGCGCTCGCGGCGTTCTTCGGAACGGTCGCGCGTCTGCTCGCCGTCGCGGGCCTCATCGGCGGCGCGATGGTCCTCATCTGAGCGGCCGTCGGCCCCAGTGCGTGCCGGCTCCGGTGTTCTGCGGTTCCGGGCTCCTCGGTCGCCTACGACTCCTCCTCGTGACTCTCGGACGCTCAGTCGTCGCTCCGGGACGACCCGCGGTCGGCGAGCATCCGGGCGGCCCGGACCGCCCAGTCGCCGCGGTGGAAACTCGCCGCGACGACGGCCGCCATCCAGACGTAGCTCAGCGCCAACCCCACGTACGCACCGAGGACGCCGTAGCCCCAGACGACGCCCAGGAGGTAGGTCCCGCCGACCATGAACCCGAACATCCCGGTGGTCCGAGCGACGAGGGGGACGCGGGTCTCGCTCGCACCTCGCAACGCGCCCTGGAGGACGACGAAGCTCACGAGGAACGGCGCGGTCAGACCGTACACCCGGGCGAAGTCGACGGCGTAGCGAGCGGTCTCGGGGTCGTCGGTGAACGCCCGGACGAAGGTAGGGGCGAAGACGGCCAGCACGCCGCCGATGGTCCCGACGGTGACGACGCCGAGCGCCGCGGTCGCCCAGCCGAGGTAGCGTGCCTCGCCGGGGTCGTTCCGCCCGAGCGCCTGGCCGACGACGACGCTCACGGCGACGTTGTACCCCCGACCGAGCGGGCTGGTCACCTGCTGGTAGACGCGTCGGCCGACCTGGAACGCGGCGTTGACGGCGGTGCCGAAGCCGAGCAGCATGGCGTTGAACGGGAACTCCGCGAGCGTCGAGAGCAGGCCCTCGGCGACGCTCGGGGCGCTCACCGCGACGAGCTGTCGGAAGACGACGGGGTCCGAGGGGACGACGAGGTTCGCGTCGGACCACGACCCGAGCAGGGCGAGACAGAGTGCGCTCGCGGTGAGGACGTTCGCCGCGGCGGTCGCCACGCCGACGCCGACGACGCCCAGAGCCTCGACGCCGAACAGACCCAGGCCGAGGACGACGCTCAGCGAGATGTTCAGCCCGTTCGCGACGACGTTGACGTACATCGGAGTTCGGGTGTCGCCGGTGCCCTGTAACGAGCGGGCGGCGACGAGCGCGACGTGGCGGGCCGGCGCGGTGAGGAAGATGACGGCGAGGTACTGCCCACCGAGGCGGGCGACGTCGGCGGGCGCACCGAGCAGCGCGATGGCCTGCTCGCCGTAGAACCAGCCGAAGGCGGCGAACGGGAGTCCCAGGACCGCCCCGAGGACGACGGCCGTCGAGATCGCTTGGTCGCGGTTGGCCGACGCCCGTGCCGTCGCGTCGGTGGTGGTCTCCTCGACGGTGTTCGCCGCACGGTCGGTGTCGCCCGAATTGCGGTCGGTAGACCCATCGTCCGCGTCGGCCGCGCCGGTGTCCTGACTGGAGAGCGCGATGGCTCCGCCGCCCATCCCGAGGCCGACCCACAGCGGGAACCGGGCGTAGAGGTCCGCCAGGCCGATGGCGGCGACGGCGACCGGCGAGATGGCGGCGGTGACGACGATGTCGGTCGTCCGCATCAGCGTGCGGAACGTCTGTTCGGCCATCACCGGCCACGCCAGCGAGAACACCCGCCGCCACACCGACCGAAGGCTCCGTGTCGACACGTCACTCACTTCACACCGTAGCCTTTCAGCGTGCCGTTTTTTCCCGCGTCGCGTCCTGGTCGGACCATGGACGTCTTCGTCTACGGGACGCTCACCGACCCGGACCGCACCGCTTCGGTGCTCGACGCGTTCGAGTTCGGCCCCGACGCGACGCTCGTGGGCTGTCACCGCGTCGAGGGCGCGTACCCGACGCTCGCCCCCGGCGGCGAGACCGAGGGTCGCATCCTCCGAACGGCGAACCTCGGGGCGCTCGACGCCTACGAGGGGGTCGACCGGGGACTGTACGTCCGCGAGACGCTGGCCGGACCGGCCGGCCCCTGCGCGGTGTACGTCGGCGACCCCGAGCGCCTCGACGCCGACACCGACGCGACGTGGCCGGGGTCGGGAGCGTTTCCGGAGCGCGTTCGCCGTTGGTTCGCCGCTCACGACGCACGGGTCCGACCGGACGGGGGGTGACCCGACCGCCGGTGTATCGCCGAATCGACAGGTCGGCAACGTCGCCGTCGCTCGATTTCACTTTCACTGTACATGGCCGGGCTTTATGGGTGAGTCAGCCGTTGCGACAGACGTCACACGCTCCGGTAGTCCCCTTCTGGAGCGTTTCTCCTCGTCCGCCGAGCGGCAAGTGTTGCAAAAGGCATAGGGTGCCGCCCGCAGGAGGTTCGCCCATGCTCTCGCTCGCGGACGTGCAGGCGGCGCGCGACCGTATCGGTGACGCCGCCGCACACACGCCCATCCAGTACTCGAACACCTTCTCGCGGTTCACGAAGGCCGAGATCTACCTCAAGTGCGAGCAGTTCCAGCGCACGGGCGCGTTCAAGATCCGCGGTGCGACCAACCGCATCGCGACGCTCTCCGACGAGCAGCGCGAGGCGGGCGTCGTCACCGCCAGCGCCGGCAACCACGCCCAGGGCGTCGCGCTCGCGGCGACCCGCGCGGGTGTGGACGCGAAGATCGTCATGCCCGAGAACGCCCCCATCTCGAAGGTGAAGGCGACGGAGGGGTACGGCGCGTCCATCGTCCTCCACGGGTCGGACTACGACGAGGCGCAGGCCCGCGCCCACGCCATCGAAGAGGAGGAGGACCGCTTCTACCTCCACGCGTTCGACGACGAGGACGTGATGGCCGGTCAGGGGACCATCGGTCTCGAAATCGTCGAGGACCTGCCCGAGGTCGACACCGTCGTCGTCCCCATCGGTGGCGGCGGCCTCATCTCCGGTATCGCGACTGCCGTGAAGGGCCTCGACCCGGACGTGCGCGTCGTCGGCGTGCAGGCGGAGGGGGCCTCGACGGTCGCCGACGCGTTGAATAAGGGCCACCCGGTCGCCGTCGACGCCGTCGACACCATCGCCGACGGTATCGCCGTCCGCGAGGTGGGCAGTCACACCTTCGAGGTCATCGAAGAACGCGTCGACGAGGTCGTCACCGTCTCGGACCGGGAGATAGCCATGGCCATCACGAACCTGCTCGAACGCTCGAAACTGCTCGCGGAGGGTGCGGGCGCGGCCGCACTCGCCGCGACGCTCGAAGGCAAGTTCGAGACGACGGAGGGTGAGGTCGTCGTCCCGCTGGTCTGTGGTGGGAACATCGACCCGAACGTCCTGACGACGGTGTTGATGAGCGGACTCATCGAGAGCGGCCGGTACCTCCGCCTCCGGACGGTCCTCAAGGACCAACCGGGGACGCTCACCGAACTCACCCGTATCGTCGCCGACCAGCGTGCGAACATCTACGGTATCCAGCACGACCGCACCGCCCGCGACATCGGGATGGGCAGTGCGGAGGTCGAGATCGACCTGGAGACCCGCGGCCACGAACACGTCGCCCGCCTCGTCGACGCGCTCGAAGACCGCGGCTACCCCGTCGAGATACTCGTCTGAACGGCGCGCAGGCCGGCGAGCGCTGTGCTCCCGTGCTACGTCTCCGCGTCCAGCGCCTCGTGGTCGGCGAGGAACTCGCCGGCGCGCTCCTCCCCGAGTTCGAGCAGTTGGCGGACGAACCGCGGCGAACGGTCGAGTTTCGAACTCAGCCCGAACTGCCGGCCGATGCCGATGCGGTGAACCGTCGTGTGACTGAACTGGTCGTCCGGTAGGTGGCCCTTCTCCACCCACGAGTTGACCTGCTCGATGAACCGGAGCTCCTGGTTCATCGAGAGGTTGCCCGACAGCTCGTTGCGTCGGTCGGCGATGTCGGTGAGCGCGGTGGGGACGCTCTCGCGCTCCTGGGGGTTGATCTGGAGCACCCACAGTTCGTCGGGTTTGCGCCCGGAGGGGACCTCCATCAGTTCGTGGATGGGCGGGTTCTGTGAGAACAGCCCGTCCCAGTGGGCGTGGCCGTGGTCATCGCCGTCGAGTTCGACCGCGTGGAACATCTCGGGCAGCGCCATCGACGCCAGCATCACCTTGGGGGTGACGGTGTCCGCGCCGAACGTCTCGAACTCCCCGCCGTTGACGTCGACGGTACCGATGTGGAGTTCGGGGACGCCGTCGTCCTCGGCGAGCGCGTGGAGGCGGTCGAAGTCGACGAGCGACTCCAGCACGCGCTCGATACGCTGTTGGCCCCACAGCGCCGCGGGCGTGTAGTAGGGGCTCACCTCGGGGACCGCCGCGCCCCCGTTGGTGAGGCGAGCGGTGGCGACGAGTGCCTCGTTGGCGAACCAGTCGACCGGGTTGCCGGCGCTGAGGTCGAGCCACGCCTGTCTGAGCAGCCGTCGTGCGTGAGCCGCACCCTCCCTCTCCAGGCCGTACCACGCCGCGAGCGCCGACAGCGCACCGCCGGAGGTGCCCGAGAGACCGACGAGTCGGTGCTCGGAACTGGCTTCGAGCGAGGGGAGCAGTTCGCGCAACGCCCCCGCGGTGAACGCGGTGTGGCTGCCACCGCCCTGGCACGCGATGGCGACGTTCGTGACCATGCCCGACGCTCCACGTGCGCCCGGGTAACAGTTCGCATTCGTGACAGTCGGCTCACGGGATGGACGACGGTCCGCCTCCCGCGATTGCTCTCTACGCCACCTCGCCGTCCCGGTCCGTACCGTTCCGGTCTCGCTCCGCTCCGGTCACCGGGGGTACGGTCGCCGGGTTTTATGCTCGCGCCCGGCACATCGCCGAGCGATGAAAGACATCGTCAGCACCGACGAGGCACCGGCGGCAGTGGGCGCGTACAGTCAGGCGACGACCAACGGGTCGCTCGTGTTCACCGCGGGGCAGATTCCGTTCACCCCCGACGGCGAGTCGAAGGCCGACGCCTCCATCGCCGAGCAGACCGAACTCGCACTGGAGAACGTGAAGGCCGTGCTCGCCGAAGCGGGCGCGGACCTCTCGGACGTGCTCAAGACGACGGTGTACCTCGCGGACATCGACGACTTCGAGGAGATGAACGAGACGTACGGAACGTACTTCGAGGAGTCGATGCCGGCGCGCAGCGCGGTCCAGGCCGGTGCGCTTCCGAAGGGCGTCGGCGTCGAAATCGAAGCCATCGCGACGCTGGAGTGAGCGAGCAGTCCGACCGCGCGCGCCCGACGGGCGCGGGGCGACGAGCGACGCTGAAGGCCGCGGTGCTCTGGGGTGTCATCGCGACGCTCGCCTTCCTCGTCCTCGTCCAGGGCTACCAGTTGCTGGAGTTCGGGACGCTCCCGCTGGGCGTCGTGGCCGTGGCCGCCGTCGTCGTCTTCGCCGGGACGACGCTCCTGACGTACCTCGTCGGGCCGTAACGGGTCGGGCGGTCGAATCGCCCGCCGACTCGCCGATGCGGAAAGAAGGACTTATCCGTCCCATTCCGGTAGTCACGACTGAGCCAGGATGGCCGAGTGGTAAGGCGCACGCCTGGAAAGCGTGTTCCCTCTGGGATCCAGGGTTCAAATCCCTGTCCTGGCGTTTCTCACTGCGAGCAACTTGCGAGCAGTGGAACCGCTACGAAGGGGTTTGAACGAGACGGGTCGTAGCCCGCGAAGCCGAGCGAAGCGAGGCGAGCAGGACCGTCTCGGCGTTGTTCACAGTTTCCGTTCCGGCGCGGTTACCACGAGCGACCCGTCGTGTACCGCGTCGCGTGTGGTCGTCCCGCCATCCCGCGCCTTCTTTGTAACTGGACCGAAACGACGAGACATGGACCAACGGTACCGGAGCAACTACGCCCTCCTGGAGTTCGGCGAACTGCTGGCCGACCGCGAGGGCGCGCTCGACGTCCCGTGGGCGGAGTTCGTCGGCGACGAGTCGACCGAACACAGCTTCGAGGTGCCCGTCGACGGCGCGATCGACGGCTACGTCACCATCCAGGCGCTCGACGTCGACTCCTACGACCACGAGGTGCTCGTCAACGGCGAGTCGCTGTCGGGGTTCGACATCCCGCCCGCGTCGGGGTGGCAGTGCTGGATGGACGTCATCACCGGTGCGACGCTCCGCGAGGGGACGAACACCATCCAGGTTCGCCGGGACACCGACACGCGCGACGCCTTCGTCCTCGGGACCGTCCGCGTCACCTGGCGCGAACCGGTCGAGTGAGCGGCCCGCTTCGGACGAACGTATAAAGGTGGCGCTCGGTCACCGCTCGGCGGCGTCCCGGTCCGAACGAACTGCGACCTGTGAGACGGTCCGAGCCCGTCGGTTTCGGTGTATCGTCGCTGTGGTGTGTGGTAGCTTCTCTCTCTCCGAAACTGCAACTTTTATATAGAACCGCCGGCAACGTTCGTCCCGACTATGAGCCAGCGACAGCGCATGGGTCAGCCCATGATCATCCTCGGTGAGGACAGCCAGCGCGTCAAGGACCGCGACGCGCAGTCGTACAACATCCAGGCGGCCCGCGCCGTAGCGGAGTCCGTCCGCTCGACGCTCGGGCCGAAAGGGATGGACAAGATGCTCGTCTCCTCGATGGGCGACGTCACCGTCACGAACGACGGCGTCACCATCCTCCAGGAGATGGACATCGACAACCCGACTGCCGAGATGATCATCGAAGTCGCCGAGACACAGGAGGACGAGGCCGGCGACGGCACCACGACGGCGGTCGCCGTCGCTGGTGAACTGCTGAAGAACGCCGAGGACCTGCTCGAACAGGACATCCACCCCTCGGCCATCATCAAGGGCTTCCACATGGCGAGCGAGCAGGCTCGCGAGGAAGTCGACGACATCGCGGAGCGCGTCGACACCGACGACGAGGCGCTCCTCCGGAAGGTCGCCGAGACCTCCATGACCGGCAAGGGTGCCGAACTCAACAAGGAGGTCCTCGGAAAGCTCATCGTCGACGCCGTGCGCGCGGTGACGGTCGAGGGTCCCGACGGCGAGAACGTCGTCGACCTCGACTTCATCAACATCGAGACGCAGACCGGGCGCGCCGCGGGCGAGTCCGAACTGCTCGAAGGCGCGGCCATCGACAAGGACCCCGCTCACCCCGACATGCCCTCGGACGTCGAGGACGCGAAGGTCCTGCTCGTCAACGAGCCTGTCGAGATCGAGGAGACCGACGCCGACGCCTCCCTGAGCCTCGACAGCCCCGACCAGCTCCAGTCGTTCCTCGACCAGGAAGAGGAGCAGCTGAAGAAGAAGGTCCAGCAGATCGTCGACACGGGCGCGAACGTCGTCTTCTGTCAGAAGGGCATCGACGACCTCGCCCAGCACTACCTCGCGAAGGAGGGCATCCTCGCCGTCCGCCGCGCGAAGAAGTCCGACCTCAAGTTCCTCAAGGAGGTCCTCGGGGCGCGCGTCGTCTCGGACCTCGACAGCGCGAAGGAGTCCGACCTCGGGCACGGCTCGGTCACCCGTGACGAGGCCGACGAACTGTTCTACGTCGAGGGTGCCGGCGACGACACCCACGGTGTCACGCTGCTCCTGCGCGGCTCGACCGACCACGTCGTCGACGAACTCGAACGCGGCATCACCGACGCGCTCGACGTCGTCGCCGCGACGGTCTCGGACGGTCGCGTCGTCGCCGGCGGCGGTGCCATCGAGGTCGAGGTCGCGCGGCGTCTGCGCTCGTACGCCGACAGCGTCGAGGGTCGCGAACAGCTCGCCGTCGAGGCGTTCGCCGACTCGCTGGAGCTCATCCCCCGCATCCTCGCGGAGAACGCGGGGCTGGACTCCATCGACACGCTCGTCGACCTGCGCGCCGCTCACGAGGACGGCCAGAAGCGCGCCGGTCTGAACGTCTTCAGCGGCGAGGTCGAGGACACCTTCGAGGCCGGCGTCGTCGAACCGGCCCACGCCAAGGAGCAGGCGCTCTCCAGTGCCACCGAGGCCGCGAACCTCGTCCTCAAAATCGACGACATCATCGCCGCGGGCGACCTGTCGACCGCAGGCGGTGACGACGAGGGCGGTGCCCCCGGTGGCGCACCCGGCGGCATGGGCGGGATGGGCGGCATGGGCGGCATGATGTAAGTTCGGTTCACGCCACCCCACACCCACCCGACCGACCCCGGCGCACCGCTCGACGACCGATTCTTCCGTTCTTTACACCGAGAAGTGGCGACGCTCGCCCGCTCGTAACGAGTGCTCAGTCGCTCGCGGTTGGTGTTCTCTCGCTCGTGGCGGCCGGCCGCTCGCCCGTCGCGTCGCGCGCGTCGGGGAGCCACTCCGGTCGGTCGAGCGGGCCGTCGTCGAGCGAGTAGCGCGTCACCGTCTCGATGGTCACGTCCTCGAAGACGCGCTCACCGGCGTACAGTCCGGTCCGCTGTGTGCGACGAATCTCACCGACGAACCCGTCCTCGTCGACGACGAACGTGGTCGGGTCGGGTCCGTCGTCGGGCGACGACACCGTCACCCGGAACCGGTCGCGCCCGTCTCGGTCCCCGAGCGACCGCGTCTCGACCGGGACCCACACGCCGTCGAGAGCCCGGAGTTCGTCGCACGCGTGCACGTCGGGGGCGGGTAAGCGCCCGACGGGGCGTCGTTCGTACCGCGGGGGGTCGCCCTCGTAGCGCGAGAGGCGAACACCTCGGTCCTGCCAGTACGTGACGTTCGGGTCCGCGTCGAGACCGACCGTCCGTCTCGTGACGCCGCCGACCGAACGGTTCGCTGCGTAGCGACGTTCGACGTGTCGCTCGTACAGCAGCGTCCCGTTCGCCGCGGTCGCCCGTCTGACCTGCGTGACAGTGACGGGTCGGTCGGCGAGCGTCGCCCGGTGAGCCGCCAGGAGCGCCGACCTGTTCGTCACCGCCTCGCCCGTCACCCCAGGAGCGACCGGGTCGCTCGCGAGACGGGGGACGTCGGCGGGAGTGACTCCGACGCTGGGGGCGGTGTGGTCGCTCGTGCCGGCGGGCGAGAATGCGTTACAGCCCGCGAGGAGACAGCAGAGCGCGAGGACGACGGCGAGGCGTGGAGGGCGCACGCGTCGACTCTCGTCCCGGAAATCAAGTACGTTCCGCTCCGTCGCCGCTCGGGTCGTCTATCGCTATCCGGTCTGGTCGTCGTGGACCGCCAGCGGGTCGCCCGTCACGGGGTCGACGACGACGGCCGTCCCCGGCTGGTGGGTGTCGATGGTCACCGACGCGTCGAGGGCGGTCGGCCGCTCGCTCGTCGCGTTGCGCGCGTCGGGAAGCCAGTCGGGGCGCTCGACCGTGGTGTTCCCGACGTTCGTGTAGCGGGTCGTCTCGACGACATCGTACTCCGTCCCGCGCTCGTCGACGACGGTGTAGCCCTCCCTGACAGACGAGACGAACCCACGGTCGTCGACGACGGCGACGAGCAACTCGCCTCTCCGCCCCGTGTCGTCGCCGTAGTAGTCGGTGACGGAGATTCGGTAGCGGCCGTCGCCGAGGTCGATGATGGTCGTCTGTCCGACCTCGGCGGCGTCGGGGAGCCGGACGGAGGGGAGCGACCGGACCCCCTCGCGAGCGGGCCGTCGGTCGTAGTCGCTGTCGTTGCCCCGGCCCGAGCGGTGGTAGGTGACGGTCGCGTTCGACCAGCGGTCGTCGTAGTAGGTGTGCTCGGCCGTCCCGTACTCGCCGGTCCGGAGGTACCGGTCGGGGTCGGTCGAACGCTCGACGACGACCCGCTCGCGGTCGAAGACGGTGCCGTCCGACTCCTCCCGACGCTGCTCGTGGACGTACGTCCCCGAGGTGTTCGCGAGGACGGCGGTGTGTGCCTCGCGGAGCGCCTGCGTGTTCACGATGCGCTCGCTGGTGACACCGGGAACGACGTACTCGCGGTTCGCGATGGTCTCGCGGGCGTCGGTCACCCAGTCGGGCCGTTCGAGGTCGCCCGACGTGAACGACACCTCGACCGACGTCTGCTGACTCGTCCCGTCGTGGCCGATACGACCGGTGTGGACCTCGCTGATGAACCCGCGCTCGTCGACGACGAACCGGTTGGGCTCGTCGGCGAGTTCGCCGCCCGGCACCGTCACCCGGAACCGGTCGTAGCCGTCTCGCTCGCCGAGGTAGGTCGTCTCGACGGGGCGGCTACGGAGCTCCGAGAGTCGGAGTTCGTAGGGGACCGTCACGCTCTCGGGGCCGATGGCGACCGCGCGCTCGTCCAGTTCGTAGCGGGGGTCGTCGACGCCGTGGCGGTACAGCATCGCGCTCTCGTTGACCCAGACGTCGACGGTGCTGTACCGCTGGTCGAGGCCGCGTCCGGAGTACAGGAGCCGCGAGCGGTCGGCCGCGAACCGGTAGACGACCGCCCGCGTGCCCAGTTCGGTGCCGTTGACGGCCAGTTCCCGGAAGTGGCGTTCGACGACCACCGACCGGTTGGCGAGCACGTCGCCGTGGGCGGCCAGCAGCGTCGACCCGTCGACGAGTCGGCCCTGGGCGAGTCCGGGCGGGTAGGTCTCGGTCTCGTCTTCCGGCAGTTCGGCGGGCGTGACGGTCGGCATCGGCGCGTCGCCGGTGGTTCCGCCAGGAACGAGGCCGTTACAGCCCGCGAGGACACAGCAGAGCGCGAGGACGACCGCGAAGCGGGGAGGGCGCATCGTCCCCGACTGATTGTCCGCGCGATATGAGTCTTCTCGTCGTCCCGACCGCGTGGTTCGTCGGTCACGCGAGCGCTGGCTCACGCACGGCCACCGGTCACGTCGAGTCGTCCGTGGCCGTCGCGTTGCGCGCGTCGTCGATCCAGTCGGGTCGCTCGACGGTCGCCGTTCCGAGGTCCGAGTAGCGGACGACGACGTACCGCCGGACTACGCGCTCGCCCTCCTCGTCGTGGTCGACGGCGAGCCGTTCGCGTTCGTACTGGCTGACGAACCCGCTCTCGTTGACGACGAACCGGACGAACCCGGCCCGGTCCGGAACGTCGGCACTCGTTCCCACCCCGTAGTACACCGTCGGGAGGCCCCGCGCGGTGACCCGATACCGCCCGTCGTCGAGGGGCGTCACGGTCGTCTCCGCGGCGTAGACGAGTCGGTAGTCCAGGTCGAGCCAGTGGTCGTTGCCCGCGTCCATCCGGTCCTGGCGGAAGTAACGCGTCTCCTCGCCGCGCTCGCGGATGTAACCGACCGACCCGTTCGACCAGCGACTCCGGTCGACGCCGTTCCCGTCGTCGCGCCAGGACTCGACGAGGAACGCCCCGCTCGTCCCGCGGACGGTCCGTTCGGTGTACTCGGTGGCGCGCTCGCCGTCCACGACCGTTCCACGCTCCTCGACGGAGCGCAGCGGCGTGTTCCGGACGAACCGACGGTGGGTCTCGCTCAGTTCGTCGGGAGCGACGACGCGCTCGGTGGTGACGCCGGGAGCGACGTACTCGCGGTTCGCGATGGTCTCGCGGGCGTCGGCTACCCAGTCGGGCCGGTCGAGGGTGTCCCCACCGCGTTCGTACAGCGTCTCCTCGACGACCGTCCCGTTGACCGGCTCTTCGAGGTGGATACATCGCGGGGTCGTCCGCTCGTACCCCCGGACGAACCCGTTCTCGTCGACGACGAGGTCGACCTGTCCGGCGACTTGCCGACCGCCGTGGCGGTCACAGCGCTGGCCCGTCTCCGGTAGTCGCCCGTCGACGCGGTAGACGTCGACGCCTTCCACGCTCCCCGCGTAGGTGACGTCGTCGACGACGAGTCTGTCGAGCAGTCGTGTCAGTTGGCTCGCGCGCATCTCGTAGCTGTTGGGGCCGCGCTGGGGGTCCTCGGGGTCGAACGTCTGGCGCTGGTAGGTGGTCGTGTTCCCGACGACCGTCCGCTGGTAGCTCGTCGTCGCGTTCGTCCAACTGCTCGACCGGTCGTACGGAGCGGCCTGCCCTGCGCCGATGCGAGCGTCCATCACACTCGTCGTTCGGTTCGGGCCGAAGCGGTGCGTGAGGCGTGCGGACTGGGTCGTCTCGTCGCCGCGGCGCTGCTCGTAGCGGAGTCGGAGGGTCAACGAACGGTTCGCGACCGCTCGGGCGTGGGCGGCCACCAGCGCACGGCCGTCGACGATACCCTCCTCGGTCAGCCCCGGCGCGACGGTCCCGCCGGCCATGTCGCGGGGAACTTCGGCGGGCGTGACGGTCGGTACGGCACCTCGGTCGCCGGTCTGACCGGGCGCGAACGTGTTACAGCCCGCGAGGACACAGCAGAGCGCGAGGACCACGGCGAGCGCTGGAGGGCGCATTGTTCACGCTCCGTGACTGTCCGTGAAATGTCTTCTGTCTACACTGTTCGCTCGACGTGGCCGACCTGCCGGGCGCTTCGGATGGAATAAGTACCGGTGGGCAAGAACTGCCACCATGCAGACGCTGCTCCTGAACCGCGACGACGTCGTCGAGAACGCGCGGATGACCGACGTCATCCGGGCCGTCGAGGACGCGTTCGCGGCGTACGAACGCGGGGACGCACAGATGCCCGCGAAGTCGTACATCGACCTGCCGAAGTACAACGGTGACTTCCGCTCGATGCCCGCCTACCTCGACGCGGGCGACTGGGACGCCGCGGGCGTCAAGTGGGTGAACGTCCATACCGACAACGTCGAGGACCACGACCTGCCCACCGTCATGGGCACCATCATCTACTCGGACCCCGAGACGGCGTTCCCGCTCGCCGTGATGGACGGCACCACCGTCACGCGCCTGCGGACGGGCGCGGCCGCCGCCGTCGCCACCGACCACCTCGCCGTCGAGGACGCCTCCTCGCTCGGTATCGTCGGTGCGGGCGTCCAGTCGTACTCCCAACTCGAAGCCATCGCCTCGATTCGCCCCATCGAGACCGTCGTCGTCTCGGACCTCGACGACGAGCGTGTCCAGGCGTTCGTCGACCGCTTCGGCGACGAGTTCGACGTCCAGTCGGGGTCCATCGAGGACGCCGCTGCCTGCGACGTGCTCTCGACGGTGACGCCCGTCGAGTCGCCCATCGTGAAACGTGAGTGGCTCGGTGAGCACACCCACATCAACGCGATGGGCGCGGACGCAGAGGGCAAACACGAACACGACGACCAGACGCTCCTCGACGCCACGCTCGTCATCGACGACTACGCTCAGACGACCCACTCCGGGGAGATCAACGTCCCGTGGAGCGAGGGCGTCCTCGACGACGACGACATCCACGGCGCGCTCGGCGAAATCGTCGTCGGCGAGAAGGCGGGCCGCACCGACGAGACCGGCATCACCGTCTTCGACTCGACCGGCCTCGCCATCCAGGACATCGCCACCGCCCACGTCGTCTACGCCGCGGCCGACGAGAACGACAACGGCGACCCGTTCGACCTCGTCGACACGCGGGTCTGAACCGATACGACGCGTCTCTTCTCAGTGTAGTCGCTCCGCCCGGTCGACAGCGCCCGCCAACTGCTCGGCGTAGAACGCCAGTTCCTCGTCGGTGAGCGCTTCGAACATCAGCAACCCGCCGACGTGGGCCGCGAGCGTCGCCACGCGATAGACGGGTTCGGCCCGCGCGAACGAGTCGTCCGTCCCGGCGACCGCCCGGTAGCCCGCGTAGAACTCCCTACGCACGTCGCGGTCGCTCGCGGGGTCGTGCATCCAGAAGCCGTTCGCGGCCTTCGCGAGGTCCCAGCGCGCGTCGCCGGCGTACGCCCGGTCGAAGTCGAGCACGCCCGCGATGTCGTCGCCCGCGAACAGCACGTTGTCCGGCGAGTAGTCGCCGTGACAGAGTACGGCCGGGACCTCTCCGGGTAGGTTCGGCGACCCATCGACCACGCGCTGGACGTCCGCGGCGACGGTCGGGTGGCCGGCGTCGCGAATCTCCCCGACCACGTCCCCGACGATCTCTTGGAGGCGACCGCGCGGGTCGGGTTCGGCGAACGCCTCGGCGTGCAGTCGCCCCTCGGCGAGCGCCACCGGCCCCGCCCGTTCGAACCCGCGGTGGTCGTGGAGACGCGCCAGCACTCGCCCGGCGTTCACGGCGCGTTCGCGGGGGACCGAACGCCCGCCGGTCTCGCCGGGGAGGCGCTCGACGAGGCTGTACGTCCGGTCGCCGTGTGTTCCCAGTCGCTCCGTCACGACGTCGGGGACCGGCACGTCGCTGCCGCCCAGCGCGACGTAGCAGTCCAGGCCGCGCTGGAGGGAGTCGTCCCAGTCGTGCTCGGGGTCCGCCTCGAACTGGAGGACGTACTCGCGCCCGGCACAGCGCAGCGTGTACGTCTCGTTGAGCAACCCGCCGTCGACGCGTTCGACGCGCTCTGCGGGCGCATCCAGCTCCCGTCGCGCTATCGCGTGGACGGCGCTCGTCACGCTCTCACCGAACGTGGTCCCGGTCGCATACCGTCCGGTCGGACCGACGGGAGCAAAGGCCCGTCGGAGTGCGGCCGGCTACTCGTCGCTCAGCCGTCGCTCCCCGCGTTCGGCGAGTTTCGACACCAGCCAGACGATGACGATGAACGGTAACAGCGGGACGAGCAGGATGACGAGACCGAGGAACAGCGACCAGCCTACCACGTCCATCTCCACGTCGGGGCGGCCGAAGTACTCGGGCGTGACGGTCCGGAGCGCGCCGGTCAGTCCGTTTGGGTCGTCCGATTCGCTCATGCTAGACGTGACGACTCGCGTGCATATAGCGGTAGTCCCCATCCGGTTCGCGCGACGGCCGGTCGACGCGACTCGCTCCCGTTCGCGTACCTGTCAGTCCCCGCTGTCGAATGACAACCTAAAGAAGCACCCACCGAGTACCAGCAGTATATCACCATCATGCAGGACCAGGACCAACGAGGCTTCGACCACGGCGAGATAGAGCCACGATGGCAACGCGAGTGGGAGGAGGCGGGCACCTTCCACATCCCGGACGACGCCGACGACCCGACGTACGTACTGGGGATGTTCCCGTACACCTCCGGGGAGTTGCACATGGGTCACGTCCGCAACTACACCATCACCGACGCGTACGCCCGCTATCGGAAGTTGCAGGGCGACGAGGTGCTCCACCCCATCGGCTGGGACTCCTTCGGGTTGCCCGCCGAGAACGCGGCCATCGAACGCGACACGAACCCGCGCGACTGGACGCTGTCGTGCATCGAGACGATGCGCGAGCAGATGCAGGCGATGGGGTTCGGCTACGACTGGGAACGCGAGATAGCGACGTGTGACCCCGAGTACTTCCGGTGGAACCAGTGGCTGTTCCAGCAGTTCCACGACGCCGGGTTGGTCCACCGCGAGGCCAGCGAGGTCAACTGGTGTCCGGACTGCGAGACCGTCCTGGCCGACGAGCAGGTCGAGGGTGACGACGAACACTGCTGGCGCTGTGGTACGCCCGTCGAGACCCGCGAGTTGGACCAGTGGTTCTGGGGCATCACCGAGTACGCCGACGAGTTGGCCGACGACTTAGAAGAACTGGACGGCTGGCCCGACAACGTCCGCCAGATGCAGGAGAACTGGATCGGTCGCCAACCCGGCGCGCGACTGGAGTTCCAGGTGTCCGACAACGGCCCCGTCGAGGTGTTCACCACGCGCATCGACACCATCTACGGCGCGACGTTCTTCGCGCTGGCTCCGGGCCACGCCATCTCCCAGGCGTTGGCCGAAGAGGACGACGAGATTCGCCACTTCGTCGAGGAGGAGGCCGACCCCGAAGGCGACGAACCGAACGGCGTCCGGACGGACCTGACCGCGACCAACCCGGCGACGGGCGAGGAGATTCCGGTGTTCGTCGCGGACTTCGTCCTCTCGGACGTCGGCACGGGCGCGCTGATGGGCGTGCCGGGCCACGACGACCGCGACCACGCCTTCGCGAGCGACCAGGGCGTCGACATCGTGCCCGTCGTCGCCCCCTCCCCGGAGGAGGTGCCCGACGTGAGCGAGGCCGCCTACACGGACGACGGCGTGCTGGTCAACAGCGGCGACTACTCCGGCACCGAGAGCGCCGCCGCCCGCGAGGAGTTGACCCGCGACATCGCCTCGGCGACCGACCACGTCCAGTACCGCCTGCGCGACTGGGGTATCTCCCGACAGCGCTACTGGGGAACGCCCATCCCGGTCGTCGAGTGTCCGGACTGTGGCCCCGTGATGGTCCCCGACGAGGAGTTGCCCGTCGAGTTGCCCGAGTTCGTCCAGACCACCGGGAACCCGCTGGACGAGGCGACGGAGTGGAAACGGACCACCTGCCCCGACTGTGGCGGCGACGCCGAACGCGAGACGGACACGATGGACACGTTCGTCGACAGTTCGTGGTACTTCCTGCGCTACGTCTCGCCCGACGACGCAGACGCACCGTTCGACGTCGAGCGAGCGAACGAGTGGATGCCCGTCGACCAGTACGTCGGCGGTATCGAACACGCCGTGATGCACCTGCTGTACTCGCGGTTCGTCACGAAGGCCATCGCGGACATGGAGCTACTGGAGCACCGCGAACCGTTCGAGAACCTGGTGACTCAGGGGATGGTCCTGGCCGACGGCGAGAAGATGTCGAAGTCCAAGGGCAACGGCGTCTCGCCGCTGGCCATCGTCGACGAGTTCGGCGCGGACACCGCCCGCCTGTTCACGATGCAGGCCGCCCGTCCCCCGCGGGACTTCGACTGGTCCGAGACCGGCGTCCAGTCGGCCAACGGCTTCCTGCAACGCTTCCACGAGACCGTCGAGATGTTCCGCGAATCGCCCCCCGAGGGCGACGAGGACGCCATCGCCGCATACGTCGCCCGTGAGGTCGACGCGACCATCGCCGCCGCTCGCGAGAGCTACGACGACCTGACGTTCACGGAGGCGCTGCGCGAGACCCGCGACCTGGTCGGCCTGTTGCGCCAGTACCGCGAGTACACCGACCCTCACGCCGAGACGTTCGAGCGTGGTCTGTCGGTCGCGGTTCGCCTGCTGGCCCCGGTCACGCCCCACATCGCCGAGGAACTGTGGTCGACGCTGGGTCACGACGGGTTCGTCGCCGAGGCGTCGTTCCCCGAACCGGCGGGCGACGTGAGCGACGCCGAGCGTGAACGCCAGTTGGTCGAGAACACCCGCGAGGACGTGCGCAACATCGTCGACGTGGCGGGCATCGAGGACCCCGAACAGGTCACCATCGTCGTCGCGCCGGCGTGGAAACACCGCGCGCTGGACATCGCTATCGAGAGCGACGCGCCCAACGTCATCGGCGAGTTGATGCAGGACGAAGAGATCCGCGCGAAGGGCGACGAGGCCGCCAGCTACGGGCAGGACCTCCAGAACGAGCGCCAGTCGCTGACGAGCGCGCTGGCCCCCGACCGCGAACTGGCCGTGCTGGAACAGGCGACGTGGTTGGTCGAACGCGAGTTCGGTGCCGAGGTGTCGGTCGTGCCCGCGAGCGAGGCCGACGAGAGCGTCGCGAAGAAGGCCGCGCCGAACCGCCCGGCGATTCGGATCGACTGAGCGCTCGCCTTCGAACCGTCCCGGCGGCGTGAACGCACCGCTTTCTCCTCGTATCGCCTCCCTCCTCCATGGATTCACCGACCGTGACCGGCGAGGTTCGACGACGGCGACTCCGTGCCCAGCGTCTCGCGCCGCGCCACGCCGAGACCGCGACGGTCGCCGACGTGGTACACGCCGCCTGCGGTCTCCAGGCCCAGGAGAAGCCCGCCGCGGCGCTGTCGGTCCGGGCGCGGAGCCGTGGACTGACGGCCGAGGACGTCGAACGAGCGCTGTACGAGGAGCGCTCGGTCGTCCGGACGTGGTGTATGCGCGGGACGCTCCACCTCGTCGCCACCGACGACCTCTCGCTCTTCCTCTCGGTGTTCGGCCCGACGTTCGCGACGCGGGGACCGGAGGCCCGACGATTGGCCGCGTGGGGACTCGACGAGGCCACCATCGACGCGGCCGTCGACCTCGTGGGGGCGGTGCTGGCCGACGAAGGGCCGCTCACGAAGCGGGACATCGTCGAGGCGCTCGTCGCTCGCGGCGTCGCCCTCGACCCGTCGACGCAGGCTCCGAACGTCTTGATTCGGCGGGCCGCGCTCCGGGGGGTACTCTGTGCGGTCGCGCCCGTCGACGGGAAGAACGCCTACGACCGACTCGACTCGTGGGTCGACCTGCCGCTCGCGCCGGACCGCGACGCGGCGCTCGCGACGCTCGGCCGGCGGTATCTCGCGGCGTACGGCCCCGCGACACGCGCCGACTTCGCGGCGTGGAGCGGTCTGTACGCGGCCGACGTGAAAGCGGCGTGGGACTCGCTCGGTGACGACGTCCGCGAGGTCGGCGTCGGCGAGACGTCCGCGTTAGTTCTGGACGACAGGGACGCACCCGACGACCGGGGAGACACCACGTCGGTCCGTCTCCTCCCCGGCTACGACACGTTCCTGCTGGGCTACGAGAAGTCCAACCGGCCCATCCCCGTGGGGTTCGAGTCCCGCGTCTGGCCCGGCGGGGGTATCATCCGCCCGACGGTGCTCGTCGACGGGCAGGTGGCGGGGACGTGGCACCTCGACCGCTCGCGCTCGCACGCGCTGGTGACCGTCTCACCGTTCGGGTCGCTCGACGACTCGGCTCGTGAGCGTATCGACGAGGAAGTCCGTGACGTGAGTCGGTTCCTCGACCGCCCCGTCGAGTGGCGAACCGGGGCGATGGCGTAGTCGACTCCCAGCGCCGACTCGCTCACTCGATGGGGATGGAGTCGCCCTCGTCGCCGCTCGCCTTCTCCAGCGTCACCGTCAGCACGCCGTTGTTGTACGACGCCTCGGTCGCACCACCGTCGAGGCGGTCGGGGAGACGGAGCGTCCGCGAGACCGACTCGGTGGCACGTTCCTGGCGGACGTAGTTCTCCCCTTCCTCGTCGGCTTCCGACTCCCGGGTCGCGCTGATGGTGAGCGTGGCCCCCGAGAGGCGGATGTCGATGTCCTCCTTCTCGTAGCCGGGGAGGTCGGCGGTCACCACGTAGGCGTCCTCGCGGTCGACGACGTCGACGGGCACGCCGCGCGTGAGTTGCGTGTCGAACGCGCGGAACCCCTCGTTCATCTCCTCGAACATCCGGTTGATATCGTCGAACGGGTTGCGCCGTGACATGGGGGGCGGTAGGCCGCGAAAACTGATAAATCTACCACAGGTGCGGGGCGGTCGTCCGCGGAACCGGCGGACGGGTCGACGACTCAGTAGAGCACGTGACGCGTGTCGTACGACCCGAGCGTCCGGACCCACCCCTCGCCGACTATCGCCTCGACCTCCGCGACGGCCTCGGCGGTGCGGTCCTCGTAGAGGCCCGCCGCGACGTCGACGTGGAAGACGTAGTCGCCCAGTCGCTCGCCGCTGGGCCGGGACTCGATGCGCGAGAGGTTGATGTCGCGGTCGGCGAACGGTTCGAGCAGTTCGAGCAGGAGGCCGGGGTGGTTCGTCTTGGGGTAGACGACCAGCGAGGTCTTGCCGCCGCCGCGCTGGCGTTCCTCGGCGGGGGCGACGACGAGAAACCGCGTCGCGTTCGAGGTGCGGTCTTGAATCTCCTCGGCGAGGACGCGCAGCGTTCCGTCGGCCGTGTCCGGGTGGGCGATAGCCGCCACGGTCGGGTCCTCGCGGGCGACCTCCACCCCGCGAGCGGTCGAGGCGACGGCCTCCTGGGTCGCCTCGGGATGGTTCGCCTCCAGGTAGCCCCGGCACTGCGCGAGCGCCTGGGCGTGGCTGGCGACCCGCGAGAACGACTCCGACTGGGCGAGCAGCGCGTGGCGGATGGGGGTGACGATCTCGAGGACGACTGCGACGTCGGTGTTCGTGAGCGCGTCGAGGCTCTCGGTCACGCTCCCCTCGATGCTGTTCTCGATGGGGACGACGCCGCGGTCGGCCGTCCCGTCGGCGACCCGGGCGACGATGTCGGTGACCGACTCGGTGAACGAGATGGCCTCGTCGGGGTCCTCGCCACCGTCGACGACCGCACGGGCCGCCCGGTGGGAGTAGGTCCCGGCGGGACCGAGCGTGATGACCTTCATACCCCGCCGTCGCAGCGATTCCGGAAAAGCGCGTCGGCGGTCACAACTTTCATCCACTCCGGTCGAGTGGTGACGACGACCACAGGATGGTGACGATTCGCCTGGAGACCCACGTCGATGCGCCGACCGAGCGGGTGTTCGACCTCGCGCGAAGCGTCGACCTCCGGCGCGAGTCCTCCGAGGCGAGCGGCACGCCCGTCGCGGGTGCGGTCACGGGTCTCCCCGACCCGGGCGAGTCAACCGTGTGGCGCGTCCCGCTGCTCGGCAAGCGCTTCGAACTGACGACGAAGGTGAGCGCGTACTCCCGACCGACGCACTTCCGGTTGACCATGACCGACGGGCCGCTCCAGACGCTCGTCCACGACCACTTCTTCGCGTTCGAGGACGCCGACGACCCCGAGGAGGGAACCGTCCTCAGAGACGTCCTCACCTTCGAGTCGCCGCTCGGCCCGGTCGGACAGGTGTTCGACCGCGCCGTCGAGCGGCGGTTCTCGACCGTCCTCGAAGAGCGCAACGCGTTCCTCAAGCGCGTCGCCGAGGGCGACGACTGGCGACGGTATCTGGACGAGTGAGCGACGGGTGGAGTGGTGTCGCGGTGTGGTGGCCGGGAGCGCGTGCCCGAGCAGGCGCGAGGGTCAGCGTGACTCGGGGAAGGGCAGGCCTGTCTCTCGACCGAACCACGAACGAGCGAAGCGAGTGAGTGGCACTCCGGCGCGGTCGCGCGACCAGTGCGACTCGCGCAACGCCGTCCTGGCGGAACACTAAGGGCGAGAAATCGCGGCCAAGCGATTTCGAGGGCTTAGCGGTTGAGCGTGTGAATCGCGTGGCCCAGCGCGTTCTCGGCGGCCTCCATCGTCGCCTCCGACAGCGTCGGGTGGACGTGGATGGTCGCGGCGACGTCCTCTAAGGTCGCGCCCATCTCGATGGCGAGTGCGAGTTCCGCGACGAGTTCGCTCGCTTCGGGCGCGACGATCTGTGCGCCGAGGACGAACCCGCTCGGTTCGTCGGCGACGACGCGGACGAACCCCTCGGACTCGTTCATGCTGAGCGCACGCCCGGAGGCGCGCATCGGCATCTGGCCGACGACAGGTTCGAAGCCCTGCTCCTCGGCTTCGGCCTCGGTCAGGCCGACGGTGCCGATTTCGGGGTCGGTGAACACCGCGGCGGGGACGGCCTGGTAGTCGAGGGCGGCGGGTTCGCCGGCGATGTGCTCGGCGGCGACCTGCCCCTCCTTGCTAGCCTTGTGCGCGAGCATCGGTTCGCCGGCGACGTCGCCGACGGCGTAGATGTGCTCGACGTTCGAGCGAGCGCGGTCGTCCGTCTCGATGAACCCCTTGTCGTTCGTCTCGACACCGGCGGCGTCGAGGTCGATCGTGTCGGTGACCGGCGAGCGCCCGACGGCGACCAGTGCCTTCTCCGCGCCGAACTCGCTGACCTCGCCGTCGGCGTTCTCGGTGCGGACGGTGATGCCCTCGCCCATCTCCTCCCACTCGCTGGCGGCCTCGCCGAAGTGGAAGTCGACGCCGAGGTCCTCGGCGCGCGAACGGACGACGCGTGCCACGTCGTCCTCGTAGCCCGGCAGCGCCGAGTCGAGCATCTCGACGACCGTCACGTCGGTGCCCAACTTGGCGAACACCGTCGAGAGCTCCATCCCGATGTAGCCCGCGCCGACGACGAGCAGGCTCTCGGGGACCGCGTCGAGCGCCAGCGCGTCACGCGAGGAGAGGATGTGCTCGCCGTCGAACTCGAAGTTCGGGACCTGGACGGGTCGAGAGCCGGTCGAGACGACGGCGTGTTCGAACTCGATGGACTCGCTGCCCTGGCCCTCGCCGTCGTGACCGACGCGGACCTTGTTCTCGTCGGCGAACGTCGCCGTCCCTTCCATGAGGTTGACGCCGTTGGCCTTGCAGAGTTTCTCGACGCCGCCGGTGAGCTGGTCGACGACGCCGTCCTTCCAGGACGTCATCGCCGCCATGTCGATGGCGGGGTCGGCGTGGATGCCCATCTCCTCGGCGTTGCCCGCGTCGTGGGCCAGCGAGGAGGCGGTGACGAACGCCTTCGAGGGGATACAGCCGTAGTTGAGGCAGGTACCACCGTACGCGTTCTTCTCCACGAGGGTGACGTCCTTCCCGAGCTGTGCGGCACGGATGGCGGCGACGTAGCCGCCCGGCCCCGCGCCGATGACGACGACGTCGGTGCCTGTCGCGATGTCTCCGACGACCATACACGCGATATTTGCCGCCGGGGGTTTGGCTGTATGGGTTCCGTCGCGTGCCGTGTCACGAGCTGTCCATCGCGGTGCCTACCGAGCTTCCGTCCAGCATCGACGTACTCATGTTCGTGCATACACTCTCGGGTGGGTATGAACCGCGCCGAGAAGGCGACCCTCCAGTTGCGGGCGGTCGCCGTCCTCAGGACGCTCAAGCGGACGCGCACGTACGACGAACTCGCCGACGAGACCGGGTTGCCCGCGGGCGACCTCAACCGGTACGTCAACGGCCACGTGCTGCCCGGTGAGTCCCGAGCCCGCGACATCGTGAGCGAGACGGGCTACGAGACGCTCGCGGCCGAACTCGAATCGCGCATCCGCCACGACGAGGAGGGGTACGTCGACAACTCCGCGGCCGTCTTCGACCAGCCGTTCCTCGACCTCGTCGCGCCCGTCGTCGCCGAGCGCTTCGCGTTCGACTCACCCGACGTCGTGCTGACGGCGGCCACCGACGGCATCACCCTCGGGTCGGCGATGGCCCGGCACTTCGACGCCCGCCTCGCCTACGCGAAGAAGTCCAAAGAGACCGCCGTCGAGGAGTTCATCGAGGCCCGAAAGCGCTTCGAGTCGGGCATCGAGCTGACCTACTACCTCCCCGAACGGGCGCTGTCGGGCCGCGACAGCGTGCTCGTCGTCGACGACCTCATCCGTTCGGGCGAGACCCAGGAACTCCTGTTGGATATCGCCGACGGCGCGGACGCGGAGGTCGTGGGCGTGTTCGCGCTCATCGCCGCCGGCACCGACGGCGTCGAGGTCGCCGAGTCGCGCACCGACGCCCCCGTCGGCGCGCTCACGACGCTCGACTGAGCGACGCGACGGTCGCGGTCGACGATACACAATACACGTTTGTGCATACTTTAGAAGGCAACGCCTAAGTCAGTATGCGAATGTATGCTCGAACGTGAACTATGGGGGCCACTGATACCCAGTCGGAGGAGTCGGCGAGCGGGATGCGGGGGACCGTCCGCGAGTTCTTCGAGTTCGACCGCTACGGGACCGACCTCGGGACCGAGGTGACCGCCGGCATCACGACGTTCCTGACGATGAGCTACATCGTCTTCCTCAACCCGGTCATCCTCGGGCCGGCCATCACGATTCCCGGGATGAGCGACGCGGCGGTCGTCTCGATGCTCACCGTCGTCACCATCCTCGCGGCGTTCGTCGCGACGAGTATCATGGCGCTGTACGCCAACCGGCCGTTCGGGCAAGCGCCCGGACTGGGGCTGAACGCGTTCTTCGCGTTCACCGTCGTCCTCGGACTCGGCGTGCAGTGGCAGACGGCGCTCGCCGCCGTCGTCGTCGAGGGTCTCGTCTTCATCGCGCTGACCGCCGTCGGCGCGCGGAAGTTCATCATCGAGGCGTTCCCCGAACCCGTGAAGTTCTCCGTCGGAGCCGGCATCGGCGCGTTCCTCGCGCTCATCGGCCTCGAGGAGATGCAGATCGTCGTCGCCGACCAGGAGACGCTCGTCACGCTCGGCAACGTCGCCAGCAACCCCGTCGCCATCATGTCCGTCGTCGGCCTGTTCCTGACGCTCGCGCTCTACGCTCGCGGCGTGCGTGGCTCCATCGTCATCGGCATCCTCGGGACGACGCTGCTCGGCTGTCTCGTCACCGTCGGTGGCCTCGTCGCACCCGGTACCGTCGCTCCCGCGTTCGTCGTCGAAGGCGGTATCGACGGCGCGGTGTTCGTGGACCAACTCACGAACGTCCAGTACGACATCACCCCGCTGGCGGGAGCGTTCGTCACCGGACTCAGCGGTATCGAACCGTTCGCGTTCTCGCTGGTCGTCTTCACGTTCTTCTTCGTCGACTTCTTCGACACCGCGGGGACGCTCACTGGCGTCGGGCAGGCCGCGGGCTTCCTCGACGAGGACGGCGACCTCCCCGAGATCGAGAAGCCGCTGATGGCCGACGCCGTCGGCACCACCGTCGGCGGGATGCTCGGCACCTCCACCGTCACCACCTACATCGAGTCCGCGACGGGCGTCGAAGAGGGCGGCAGGACGGGCATGACCGCGCTCGTCGTCGCCCTGCTGTTCTTGCTCTCGCTGGCGTTCGTCCCGCTCGCGACGGCGATTCCGCTGTACGCCAGTCACATCGCACTGGTCGTCATCGCCGTCGTGATGCTCGGCAACATCGCCGCGGTCGACTGGAACGACATCACCCACTCGGTCCCCGCCGGTCTCACTATCCTCGTCATGCCGTTCACGTTCAACATCGGCTACGGCATCGCCGCGGGCATCATCTCCTACCCGCTCGTGAAGGCCGCCGTCGGCGAGTGGCGCGACATCCGGCCGACGCAGGTCGTCCTCGCGCTGGCGTTCGTCGTCTACTTCGTCGTCGCGACCGGCGGCGTCCTCGACGCCGCGGTCGGGTCGTAACTGCCCACCGTTCGAACCGCCACGTTCGCCACCGAACGTGCTCGTCCCGTGCGAACTCACACCACGAATCTTACCTTTTAAGAGAACACGGGACGCGAACGGGGTATGGACTACGCGCTCGCCATCGAGACGACGCCCGAGACCGTGCCGGGGGGCACCGGCATCATGCTGCTCCACCCGAGCACCGGCGAGACCGACCGCATCGACACCGACTTCTTCAAGACCGACACCGACCACCTGTTCATCCTCTCGACGCGGACGACGGCCCGCGAGGTCCAGCAGAAACTCGAGTACTACGAGGTCGACGAGAGCCGAGCGACCATCCTCGACACCCTCTCCATCGAACGTGGTTACTCCCGACGCTCTGGGCAGAACATCCGCTACGTCTCCTCGCCCGACGACCTCGACGGGATGGTCGAGGCCATCGAGACGTTCCTCGAGACCCACGACGGGAAACTCCGCATCTCCATCGACTCCGTCACCGAGATGGCGTACTACGCCGACGAGGAGCGCACCCGGACGGCCGTCGAACAGATTCTCGAACTGCTCGACGAACACGACGCCATCGGTCTGTTCCACGTCGCCGAGGAGGTCCACGACGACGACGTCGTCGACGGCTACCGCGACCTGTTCGACGGCGTCATCGAACTCGAAGAGGACGGCCGCGTCGAGTCGCAGTTCTCCTGAACGGAGCTCTCTCCGTTCGGTCGCTCGGCCTCACCAGCGACTGCGATAGCCGACTGGGTGAGCAGTCGTTCTGTCGTGTCGCGAGCGACCGGAGGGAGCGAGCGGGAGCGACGAACCACCGAAGGTGGTGAGTCGTGATTTTGGTCCAGCTTTTACACTGCCGGGTCGCTCCGCGACCCGGCGCGTGGTTAAAAGGTGGTTTTAGAACACCGAGTCCGCCGTCGCCGCGCCCACGACCGAGAAGATGGCCCCGACGGCGGTCGCCTTCAGCGTGAAGTACACGAGCGTCGTCAGGTCCGGCGTCCCCTCGAAGAAGTCACCGGCGAACGTGTTCGGCGCGTTGAACGCCAGCGCGAGGACGAGTACGGACCCGAAGGAGACCCCCATCAGCGAGACGAACCGGGCAGGGACCCCGCCGACCTCGACCTCTCGGTCGGGGTCCCGGCCCGCGTCGGCCTTGTACAGCGCCCCGTAACCGATACCGAAGACGATGGCTACCGTCGCGAGCACGTGGTACCAGCGCATGTTGGTCGCCAGTTGCCACACCTCCGCGGTGACGACGAACGGGCCGGCGAGGAGGAAGCCACCGACCAACTGCTGGGCGACGTCGGCGGTCTTGAAGCGGCGACGCGGTCCGACCATGCCGGGTCGTGGCCGGCGGGCGGTATAACGCTCCCGCCTTCGTGTTGGGTGGTCGTCACCGACCTCCCGCGCTTCGCAATCGGTTTGGCGTCGCCCCGCGCGCACTCGGTATGAGCGTTCGTCAGGAGTTCGACGCGTGGGCGGCCGACGGCCGCGACAAGGGGATGGAAGAGCGCCACTGGCACACCGCGAAACACGCACTCGCGCGGATGCCCATCGAGGAGGGCGACCGGGTGCTCGATTTGGGAACCGGGTCGGGCTACATCCCCCGGGCGATTCGGGAGGCGACCGACGCCGAACGGGTGTACGGCCTCGACGGCTCGCCCGAGATGGCTGCCAACGCCCGGTCGTACACCGACGACCCGAACGTGGGGTTCGTCGTCGGCGACTTCGATTCGCTCCCCTTCGAGGACGACTCGCTCGACCACGTCTGGACGATGGAGGCGTTCTACTACGCCGCCGACCCAGACCACACGCTCGAAGAGGTCGCGCGCGTGCTGAAACCCGGTGGGACCTTCTACTGCGCCGTGAACTACTACGAGGAGAACGTCCACAGCCACGACTGGCAGGACAACATCTCGGTGGAGATGACCCGCTGGTCGCGCACGGAGTACCGCGAGGCGTTCGAGCGCGCCGGCCTCCACGTCGCCGAGCAGGACACCATCCCCGACGAGGAGACGGAGATTCCCAACGAGAGCGAGTTCCCACACGAGGGCTGGGAGACCCGCGAGGCGATGGTCGAGCGGTATCGCGTGTTCGGGACGCTCCTCACCGTCGGCGTCGCGCCGTAGTCTGACCGTTTCGCCACTTTCTCGACTCAGAGCGGCCGTGCCGCTTCGGGTGGGAACGTCACCGTCACCTCCCCGTCAGGGGTCGCGTCGGCCGCCACCCTGACGACGAGCGTCGCCTCGCCACAGTCGAGCGTGAGGCGCGTGGCGGTGCCGAGGAACTCCGTCTCGCGGACGCGACCGGCGAGCGCGTTGGTCGGTGCCGGCCCCGCCTCCGAATCCAGCGTGAACGACTCGGGGCGGACCGAGAACGCGACGCGTTCGCCGACGGCGGCGTCGGTGGCGACCGTCACCGTCGCGTCGAGGCGGTCGAGGGCGACGCGGGCGAGCGACGGGCGGTCGCCGCCGTCGCCCTGGACGTCGGTCGCGGTCCGCACCGAACTCGCGTCGACCAGTTCGAGCACCTCGCCGTCGAACAGGTTGTTCTCGCCGACGAACGCCGCGGTGAACCGTGTCGCGGGCGCGTCGTACACCTCGCGTGGCGTTCCGACCTGCTCGATTCGACCGTCGTTCATCACCGCCAACCGGTCGGAGACGGCCAGCGCCTCCTCTTGGTCGTGGGTGACGTAGATGGTGGTCACGCCGAGTTCGCGCTGGATGCGTCGGACCTCCCGGCGCAACCGTTCGCGCAGGCGGGCGTCGAGCGCGCTCATCGGTTCGTCGAGCAGGAGCAGTTCGGGACTCGGCGCGAGCGCGCGGGCGAGCGCGACGCGCTGGCGCTGACCGCCCGAGAGGTCATCGGGGTCCCGGTCGCCCAGCCCCGAGAGGCCGACGAGGTCCAGCAGTTCGTCGACCCTCGCGTCGGCGTCACCGCCCGGCGGTGGGCGGAAGTTCAGCGCGTAGCCGACGTTCTCGCGGACGCTCATGTGGGGGAACAGCGCGTACTGCTGGGGGACGACGCCCACGTCGCGTTTCTCGGGAGGGACGCCGACCATCGACCGGCCGCCGATGGACACCTCCCCCACGGTGGGGTCCTCGAACCCTGCCACGAGGCGGAGCGTCGTCGTCTTCCCACACCCCGAGGGGCCGACGAGCGTGAAGAACTCGCCGTCCTCGACGTGCAGGTCGACGGGGCCGAGCGCGCGGGTGTCGCCGTATCGTTTCTCGACGCCCGTCAGGTCGACGTCAGCCATCGAACGCACCTCCGAGGCGGTCGATGACGACGAAACTCGCGGCAGTCACGACGAGCAGCACCGTGCCCATCGCGCTGGGCGGACCGAGCGAACGCTCGGTGAGGTAGCGTTCGACGGCGACGGGCATCGTGTAGCTCTCCGACCCCTCCGCGAGGATGACGGTGGCGTCGAACTCGCCGATGGAGATGGCGAACGCGAACGCCGCGCCCGCCAGCACGCCGCCCATCACGAGCGGCAGTTCGACGTCCCACAGCGCCCGGAGGCGACTCGCACCGGCGGCGCGGGCCACCTCGGGGAGCGCCGGGTCGAGGCGCGCGAGCAGCGGCGACACCGAGCGCGTGACGAACGGGTACGCGCCGACGGCGTGGGCGGCGACGATGGCGAACGCACCCGTGAGGACGATGCGGTGGCCGAACAGCACGGTCCCGAACACGAACGACTGGAGCAGGCCGAGGCCCAGCACGACGCCGCTGACGGCGAACGGGACGAACGCGAGCGTGCCGCCGACCTGTACGAGACGGCCGCCCCGTGCGGTCAGTAGCGAGACGGTCACGCCGAGCGGGACGGCGAGGGCGAGCGTCCCGAAGCCGAACAGCAACGAGTTCCGGACGGCGGTCAGCGGCTGCGTCTGGAAGCTCGCGGCGGTCGTCTGGCGGGCGACGAGGAACTCGTAGTATCGGAGGGTGAACCCGTTCGGCCCGACGACGCTCTCGGCGACCATGCTCACGAGCGGGAGGGCGAACACCACGAGCGTGACGACGCCGTACGCCCCGACCGCGAGGCGAGTACGTGCGCTCGCTGCACCGAACCGGAGTCGGTCGAGCGTCCGCCCGCTCCCGCCGCGGGCCTGACGGGCCTCGTAGCGCAGGTAGGCGTAGGTGAGCGACAGCGAGACGACCGCCTCGACGGTGGCGAGGGCGGCGGCCTCCTGCAGGTCGAACGACTGGACGAGGTCGAACACCCACACCTCGACGGTCGCCAGTTGGAGGCCACCGAGCGCGAGCACGATGGCGAACGACTGGAAGGTGAACACGAACGTCAACAGCGCAGCCGTCCCGAGCGCGGGAAGCAGTTGGGGGACGAGCACGTCCCACGCCGCCCGCCAGCGCGGAGCGCCGCTGGCGCGGGCGACTTCGAGCGTTCGCGTGTCGAGGCGTTCGGCGGCCGCGCTCACGATGCGGACCACGAGCGGCGCGTTGTAGAAGGCGTGGGCCAGCACCACGAGTTCGAGCGTGAACAGCAGCGAGAACCGTGGGAGACCGATTGCGGCGAACGCGTCGCTGAGCGTCCCGTCGATGCCGAACGTGGCGACGAAGCCGACCGCGACCATGATGGAGGGGAGGACGAACGGCACCGCGGTCAGCGACCGGACCGTCTCTCGCCCTCGGAACTCGAAGCGCGCGAGGACGTACGCACCGGGGAGGCCGAGCGCGACGCTCGCGACCGTCGAGAGGAGCGCCTGCCACGCGGTGAACCCGACGAGGCCGAACCCGGGCCACGAGAAGCCGTTCGCGGCCCACGCGGCGAGGCCGGCGGGGATGGCGCTCGGGTCGGCGAGCGCGCTCCCGAACGCTCCGGTGTAGAACGGGTCGGTGAGCACGGTGACGAGGGGGTCGAGACTCGGTGCCCCCTCGACCGTCACGGCCTCGACGAGCACGCTGGCGACGGGGTAGTACAGCATCGCGGTGAGGAACGCGCCGACGGCGAGCGTCGCCAGCAGGCGAACGCGGCGCTCGCGGGTCAGACCGACCCGCTCGAACGCGCCGCTCGCGCGACTCACCGTCCCCTCCGGGTCGGCGCGCTCGTGGCGTCGTCCACCCGTCCGCTCAGCCCTGTGCGATCTGGCGCGCCCACTGGTCGACCCATTCGTCGACGTTCCCCTTGAGTTCCTCGTAGGTGAACGTCACCGGCTCCTCCGGTTCGAACGTGTACTTCGAGAACTCCTCGGGGAGTTCTGCGTTCGTCGTCGCAGGGTACTGGACGTTGCGCTGGGCGATCTCGCCCTGGGCCTCGGGGGTGAGCAGGAACTCGACGAACGCCTGCGCCAACTCCTGCTGCTCGGAGTCGGCGAAGCGAGCGACGCCCTCGGGCTGGGCGTACGCCTGGTCGTTCAGGAAGCCGACCTGGTGGCGCGAGAGGTCCGCCCCCGCCTGGTGGGCGTACACCTGGTCGGTCGAGTAGGAGACGACCATCGGGGCCTCGCCGTTCTCGTAGGCGGTGTAGGAGTCCGACCAGTTGCCGAGGATGCGCACGTCGTTGTCCTGAAGCTGCTGCCAGTAGTCGAGGTAGCCGTCTTCGCCTTTCGCCTTCACCGTGTGGAGCATGAACGCCCGGCCCGTCGCGCTCGACTGGGCGTTCTGGGCGAGCAGGTCGCCGCGGTACTCCTCGGTCAGCAGGTCGTCGAACGTCGCGGGTGCCTCGACGGTGGTCTCGTCGTAGACGAGGCTGATGTAGCCCGTGTCGTAGGGCACCGCCCGCCCCTGCGGGTCGAACTGGAGGCCCTCCTTGACGGGCGCGTCGACCGACAGCGGCGAGAGCACGTCGCCCCCGGCCTTCTCGTCGAGGTCGATGAGTTCGTCGACGTTCAGCCCCAGGTAGACGTCGGCGTCGATGGGCGCACCCTGTGCCGCCCGGCGGATGAAGTAGCTGAACCGCGAGTCGGGCGTGGTGTACTCGACGGTCGCGTCGTACTCTGACTCGAACGCCTCCTTCACCCACGTCCCCGCGGGACTGTCGCCCTCGACCCACGTCGGATAGGTGGCGACGACCAGGGTCCCCGAGACGGACGCCGCCGTGCCCGTCGTCGTCCCGGACGTCGTCCCCTCGCCCGTGGTCGGTCCGTCGGTGGCGTTCGCCCCGCCCGCGCCGTCCCCATCGGTCGTCTCGGTCGTCTCGCCGCCGTCGTCGCCCAGACAGCCGGCCAGCGCCGCCGCCCCCGCACCGGCGCTCAGGAGGAAGCTTCGTCGTCTCATTACTCGGTTGTTTCTTCGGGTGGTACTTACGTCACACGGTGTGGGGGTCGGGTCGATGAGGCTGATTTATTGGTGGGCAATCACAACGGGGCGCATGCATCTCGCTCGTCGCCGTCGAAACGTCGTCGCGGGGTTGTTGGCGCTGTTCGCGCTGTGTGCGGCGTACGTCCTCTGGGAGGTCATCGGGACGGTGTTCTTCGCCATCACCGTCGCGTACGTCCTCGTCCCGGCGCGCAACCGCCTCGTCGCCCGCGGCTTCTCCAGGCGGGTCGCGAGCGCGCTCGTCACGACCGGTGCGTTCGCCGTCGTGCTGTTCGTCCTCGGGGCGTTCGGCTTCCTGCTCTACCAGCGCCGCCAGTCGGCGTTCACGCTCATCGAGTCGCTGCCCGACGAACTCTCCCTGGAGGTCGCCGGGATGGTGTACGCCGTCGAACTGTCGACCGTCGTCGGTGCCGTGACCGCGACGCTCCGCGGTGTCGCGACCGGTCTGGCGGCCACGCTCCCGGTCGTCCTGCTGAAGCTGATGCTGTTCGCCATCCTGCTGTTCGGTCTGCTCCTCCGGCCGGGTGCGACCGGCGACGCGTTCCGGCGGGTCGTCCCCGACGCCTACCACGACGTCCTCATCGCGCTCAACGAACGCATCCGCCAGACGCTGTACGGCATCTACGTCCTCCAGGCGGCGACGGCGTTCGGCACCGCACTCGTCGCGCTGGTCGTCTTCTACGCACTGGGCTACGAGGCGGTGTTCACCCTCGCCATCGTCGCGGGGTTCCTCCAGTTCATCCCCGTGCTCGGTCCGAGCGTCCTCATCGCACTCCTCGCGCTCGTCGACCTCGTCGGCCCGACGCCCGACCCGACGCGGGCGGCGCTGGTCGTCGTCGTCGGTGGCGTCCTCATCGGTGCGGTTCCCGACGCGGTCATCCGCCCGCGACTGGCGTCGTGGGCCGCCGACCTCCCGACGAGCCTCTACTTCATTGGGTTCGTCGGCGGCGTCCTCACCGTCGGAGCCATCGGGTTCATCGCCGGCCCGCTGGTGGTCGCGCTGGTCGTCGAGACCGTCGAACTGCTCGCGAACGACACCGGGTCCGCGTCCGAGGCCGACGCGGACGACGTGGGGCCGTCGGTCGAGGACGACACCGACGCACCGCCCGAAGCGGACGACCCGCCGGACACGGGGGACTCCCCGAGCGAGTCGGCGGACGGCGGGTCGTCTCCGTCCGATTCCGACTCCTCCGGTCGCGACCAGTCCGGGACGGACCCGACCGGTGACTGAGGCGGCTCAGTCCTCGCCGTCGCCCGACGCCAACTCCCTGCCTTCCTCCTCCCACTCGGTCAGCGACCCCTCGTAGAACGCCAGGTCCTCGTAGCCGAGGTGCCGGAGGACGACGTAGGTGTGGCTGATGCGCCGGGCGGTGTTGCAGTAGAGCACGACGCGCTTCTCGGGAGAGATGCCCCGCTCGTCGAGCAGCGCGCGGAGGTCGGCCTCGGGACGGACGCCGCGGGTGTCGTCGTCGACGAGTTCCTGCCAGTCGAGGCGGACGGCCCCCGGCAGGTGTCCCTCCTCGTACTCCCACTGCTCGCGCGTGTCGACGACGACGCTGTCGGGGTCGTCCAGCGCCGCGGCCGCGGCGTCGGCGTCGACGAGCGGCCCTTCGGCGTCGAACGCCGCCTCGTAGGTCGCCGGGTCGGGGTCGACCGCCTCCTGGCTGACGGCGTGTTCGCGCGCCCACGCCGAGTAGTCGCCGTCGAGCAGGTGCAGACGCTCGGGGTCGTGGCCGTACAGTTCGCAGGTGACGAGCAGTCGCGCCGCGAACACCCCGTGGGTGTCGTCGTACGCGAGCACGTCGTCCTCGCGGGTGACGCCCGCCGCGCCCATCACCTCGGCGAACGTCTCGGCACCGGGGAGCATCCCGGCTTCGCCCGCCCCACCCGCCGAGGCGTGGTCGTCCGCCCGGTAGCTGTCGAACGGCACGTTCACCGCGTCGGGCAGGTGGCCGATGCCGTCGTACTCCCACGCGTCGCGGACGTCCACGCGACGGACCGCCTCACCCTCCGTCTCGACCCAGTCGGCACCGACGATGTCCATACGAGGCCTTGTGGGGGTCGAGACTTCACCGTTCCCCGCTCGGAGATACCTGTGTATGTTGCCGGTTGTTTCGGCACCGGCCCGTCTCTGTCCGGGTGGTTCGACCCGTCACGTGCGACTCCACCGAACAACCGGCAATCGTTTCTCCAAGGCGGAACGTGCGGCGAATCCGTCCGGCAGTAACACGGATATAGCCACGCTGACGTAACGTTCCGGTGCATTATGAGCGATTACGCGAACGACGTGCTCGTCTCGGCCGACTGGGTCGAGGAGCACCTCGACGAGTTCCAGAGCGACGACCCGGCGCACCGACTGGTGGAGGTCGACGTGGACACCGAGGCGTACGACGAGGGCCACGCTCCCGGCGCGATCGGGTTCAACTGGGAGACCCAACTGCAGGACCAGACCGAACGCGACGTGCTGGAGAAGGAGGACTTCGAGGACCTGCTCGGCAGTCACGGCATCTCGAACGACTCGACGGTCGTGCTGTACGGCGACAACTCGAACTGGTTCGCCGCCTACACCTACTGGCAGTTCAAGTACTTCGGGCACGAGGACGTCCGACTCATGAACGGCGGGCGTGACTACTGGCTGGACAACGACTACCCGACGACGACGGACGTCCCCGAGTTCCCCGAGCAGGAGTACTCGGCGGACGACCCCGACGACTCCATCCGCGCGTACCGCGGCGACGTCGAGGACGCGATGGACGCGGGCCTGCCGATGGTCGACGTGCGCTCGCCCGAGGAGTTCCGCGGCGAGATTCTCGCGCCGCCCGGACTCCAGGAGACCGCCCAGCGCGGCGGCCACATCCCCGGCGCGTCGAACATCTCGTGGGCCGCGACGGTCAACGACGACGGGACGTTCAAGTCCGCCGACGAACTGCGCGAACTGTACGAGAGCGAGGGAGTCACCGACGACGAGAAGGTCGTGGCGTACTGCCGCATCGGCGAACGCTCCTCTATCGCGTGGTTCGCGCTCCACGAACTGCTGGGGTACGACGACGTCGTCAACTACGACGGGTCGTGGACCGAGTGGGGCAACCTCGTGGGTGCGCCTATCGAGAAGGGCGAGGCTGACGACTGAGCAAAGCGAAGGAGGAAGCCTCGGAAAGAGCGAGCGGGCCGAAGGCCCGCGAGCAGGGCGAAGCCGAGTAAGCGCGAGCGCACGAGGCCTCATAGCGAAGCGGGGAGCGGAGTGCCCCGTGGAGCAGGGCGAGGCCGACGACTGTAGCGAAGCGAAAGAGGAAGCCTCGAAAAGAGCGAGCGGGGAGCGGAGTGACCCGCGAGCAGGGTGACTGAAACGACCCTCGCTGTCGAACTTTTCTCGACCGAAAGCTCCGAAGAACTCCGCCGAGCGGCCGCGACCGGCGTCGGTTCACCCAGCGGCACCGCTGGTCGTCGAGCACCACGAGAAACGACCGGCGACACCCGGAGACGCCCGTCACGCCGAAGGCGTCACCGGCGTGTGACCGGGGAGCCACACGACCGTGTGGGCACGCGTCGTCGAGGCTACTGCAGCGCGGCGTCCGCTTCGACGACGCGACGGCCGTGAGGTGGTCGTCCGTCCGCCCTGCGGGGCTGGCCGCTCACCCCGGCGCGGCGTCGGTCTTCGGTCCACCGACCGGTTCGACGACGTCGAACTTCTCGCCCCCGCACGTACAGCGGTTGCCCGCAAGCGGGAGGATTATCGAGCCATCCTCTTCGACCCGCCCCGAGATGACTCGTTCACAGTCTTCACACACCAGGATTCGTCGTTCTGTCATCATCGTCGCTAGCGGTCCCGGACGGGTACACTGCCGGTTTGCGAGAGCCGAAACCGACGGCGTCGCCCGCTGGCGATTCGATTTCGCAAGGAGGGGTTGATATGTAAGCACCTTTCCCCGACCCAGGGGGTTGGTGAGCGGGTCAGTCCTCGTCTGAGGGGTTGGTCTCGAAGCCGCGGCGCTCCGCGAGTTTGCGCTCGAACCACTGCCACTCGCGGGTGAACTGGTCTGTCTCCTTCAGCTTCCAGACGTCGGCGTCGATGACGATGGGGCCGGTCCGGAGCGACTGGACCATGTTGACGACCCAGAGCGTCACCGAGAACATGATGATGTACGCCCCGAGCGTCGATATCTGGTGGAGCAGGGTGAACTGCTGGGGGTACTCCGCGTAGCGCCGGGGCATCCCGAGGTAGCCGAGCAGGAGCTGGGTGGTGAACGTGATGGTGACCCCGACGATGAGGATGAGCGCCTGGGCCATCGCCAACCGCCGGTCGTACATCCGGCGGGTGAGGATGGGGTACCAGTAGTAGCTCGCGGCGAGCATCGCCATGGCGATGATGCCCATGATGATGAAGTGGAAGTGCCCGACGATGTAGTACGTCCCCTGGAACGCCATGTCGACGGGGATGGAGGCGAGGAACACGCCCGTGACGCCGCCGACGATGAACGTCCCGATGCCGCCGATGAGCAGGACCATCGGCGCGGTGAGTTTGATGGCCCCCTCCCACATCGTCGTCATCCAGTTGAACGTCTTGACGGCGCTCGGGATGGCGATGGCGATGGTGACCGCCATGAACGAGACCTTGATGCGCGGGTCGATGCCCGTCGTGAACATGTGGTGGGCCCAGACGCCGAAGCTCATCACGCCGATGGCGAGCGTCGAGTAGACGATGAACTTGAACCCGAACAGCTTCCGGCCCGAGAACTTCGGGAGGATGAGGCTCGTCAGCCCCGTCGCCGGTAAGAACAGGATGTACACCTCCGGGTGTCCCCAGAACCAGAACAGGTGTTGCCACAACAGCGGACCGCCGCCCTCCAGCGCGAAGAACGTCGTCCCGAAGTTCCGGTCCATCAGCAGCATGATGAGTGCGCTGCCGAGCAGCGGGAACGCGAACAGGATGATGGCCGACTGCGTGAGCATCGTCCAACTGAAGATGTCGAGGTTCGCCCAGTCGATGCCGTCGCCGCGTTCGACGAAGATGGTGACGATGAAGTTGATGGCTCCCAGCGTCGTCGCGATACCCGAGAGGTGCAGCCCCAGTAACATCAGGTCGACCTGTGGGTTCACCTGCGCGAGCGACAGCGGCGTGTACATGGTCCACGACGTCGTCGGCGGGCGCAACGCGAACAGCGGGTCGACGAGCGACCCGAGCGCCGGCGCGACGACCTTCGCGAACACCTCGGTGATGAGGCCGCCACGAACGAGCAAGAACGCCGGCGGCAACAGCCAGAACGCGATGGCGTTGATGCGCGGGAACGCCATGTCGTCGGCGTCGATGAGGATGGGCAGGAAGTAGTTCGCGATGCCCGTGAACACCGGCACGACGAAGAAGAAGATCATCGTGATGCCGTGGGTCGTGAACAGCGCGTTGTACGTCTCGTTGCCCCAGATGGTCTCGGCGGGCGTCAACAGCTCCGTCCGGGCCATCATGGCGTCGGTGCCGCCCCACAGCGCGGCGACGGTCCCGAAGAAGATGTACAGCAGACCGATGTCGCGGTGGTCGACGGTCGTCAACCAGCGGAGGACACCCGTCGGCTTCGCCGTCTCTGTCGCCGTCTCGCCCGGTCTGGCGTAGCCCCCGTCGGCCGCCGTCCGGCGCCCGGGAGCGCGATACAGCCCCACGAGCACGAGCACGGACAGCAGGGCCCCGGCGATGAGGATACCAGGAATAGTCTGGACAGATACCATGGTGTGCGAGTCGGAGGGACTCGTGGTCGAACCTCCGCGTGGCAGGGTCAAATAGGTTGAGGCGGCGTAGCGTCGGGCGTTTTCGTCGTTTCCGGAACGACCTCATCCGGGCGCTGACGGTCGCCGAGACCGACCGACGTCGGGTCGTTCAGCCGACCGTGTACTCCTCGCGGGGGAGTTCGGTCTCCCCGTGGAGGTGGGCGTACACCGCACCCATCACCCAGCCGTACGCGAGGTGGGCGACGAGCGTCAGCGCGACGTAGACGATGAGCAGCGGGCCGGTGATGTCGCCGCGGCCGGTGACGGCGAACGCGACCCACAGCGGGATGGCGAAGACGACACCCTGTGCGGCGGGGTCCGGGCCACCTGGGATGTACCGCTGGATGGCGATGAACACGAGCGGCCACGCGACACAGCCTGCGAGGAGGTAGATGACGAACCCGATGGCCTGCTGCTCGGGCAGGCCGACGAACCGGGCGATGACGTCGAAGACGAGGATCTGTTCTCGCGTCTGGACCTCCAGTAAGATCAACAACAGCGAGAGGACGGCGGTTCCGGCGACGCCGCCGGCGATTGCGCTTGGCACGCGGTCCATACCCCGCTCTCTCGGCGCGGCGACAAAACGCTATCCCGTCGGCGTCGCCTCCCCCTCGGAGCGTTCACCCCGAAGAACCGCCGGTCCCGGTGGCTACAAACCCACACCGACCGTACCGTCGTCCATGACCGCAGACGAGTTCGCCGACCGAGTTCGCGAGGACAACCGCACCGCCCTCTCCCGACTCGGCTCTTCGAAGGCGCTGTACGCCGACACCGGCGGCGACATCGAGCGCGACACCGTCCTCCGGGCCACCGCGGAGGCCGAACGCGCCGCCTGGGAGACCTACGAGCAGTGGGCCGACGAGGAAGACGGCGAGGCGAGCGAGGCGTTCGCCGCCACCGCCGACGAGGAGCAGGGCCACTACGAGACGGTCTCGGAACTGCTCGGTGAGGAGGTCGAGGTGGACGACGTGCCCGCCATCCAGCAGTACCTCCGCGAGCGCGAGGACACCCTCGACCGTGCCGGTGGCTTCCTCGGGCGGACGCTCGCCGCCGAGAAGTCCAAAGACCAGCTCGTCGGATTCTTCGTCGGCCAGGCCGACCCGAAGACGACGCGGAAGATTCGCGAGATGAACGGAGACCTCGACGACCAACTGGAACGGGCGCTCGACCTGCTCGACACGCTCTGTGAGAGCGACGAGGACCGGGACCGCGCCGCCACCGCCGCAAGCGAGGCGATTCAGGCGGCCTACGAGGAGTACACCGACCGTCTGGAGGGGATGGGCGTCAACCCGAAACCCGTTTGCTAGAACACCCACCTTTCACCACCCACGTTTTGCTGCGCTCGTTCGCCGCTTCGCGGCTCACTCGCTCACGGTACGACCGACGACCGACCCGCACAGCACCACGCCCGCACCGCTCGGCGACCGCTCAGTACCGCGCTCTCCTGGCGAACAGGCGAGGCTCGTCGCGCCGCCGGGCGCTGCCTCGCACGGTGTCGTGGACTCTCCCACGCGTGACGACCGGCGGTGTCACTCAGCGCACGACGACGCTGGGTGCGTCTTCGTGTATGAACCCTCGCTCAGGAGGCCAATCGGTAGCGGACGGTCGGCGTCCCCTCGAAGCGGGGACCGCTGCCGTCGCTCTCGAACCCGTAGGTCTCGGCGGCGTTCCGACGACTGTCGTCGTGCTCCGGGAGGAGAAGTTCGACGGCCATCGACTCGCCGCGCGCGAACCGAACCGGCTCTTCGAGCAACCGTTCACACGCCTCGGGGTCGCCTTCCAGTTGGGTGATGTACACCGTCCGGCGCTCGGCGTCGAAGCTGACGAACCCCGCGATGGTGTCGTCGTCGACGCCCACCCGGACCGTCCGGTCGTGGACCAGGTTGCGCATCACGTCCCGTGGTCGGCCCGTCAGTTCCGCGAGGCGCTCGGCGTCGGCCTCGACTGCGTCCCGCACCTGCATCGTCCCTCTGCTAGTTCCTGCCACGGGATAAATCCACCCACCGACAGGAGACCGGCAAGCCTTCGTGTGATTCCGTCTGTTTATGCCCGCCCGGAGCTTGTTCACGACAATGTTTGACACGCCCGAGAACCTGAGGGCGCTGCGACCGTCTCGACGACCGCTTCGACGACCGCTTCGCCGGCCGAATCGGGGGGATGGTGTATGCGCGTCGTAGCGAAGTTCGGGGGGACGAGTCTGGGGAACGGCGACCGCGTCAACCGGGCGGCCGACTCCGTCGCGGCGGCCGTCGAGGCCGGCCACGAGGTCGCCATCGTCGCCAGCGCGATGGGGAGCACGACCGACTTTCTCCTGGAGGCCATCAACTTCGAGGCCGACGAGAAGGACCGCGCCGAGATCGTCTCGATGGGCGAACGCACCTCCGTGCGGATGCTCAAAGCCGCCCTCGCCGCCCGGGGCGTCGACGCGCTGGTCGTCGAACCCGGCAGCGCCGCGTGGCCCGTCATCACCGACGCCCGCGGCGAGGTCGACGTCGAGGAGACCCAGCGACGCACGAAGGCGCTCGCCGACCGCCTCGACGGCACCGTCCCGGTCATCACGGGCTTCCTCGCCCAGGACCACGCGGGCAACGTGACGACGCTCGGCCGTGGTGGCTCCGACACCTCCGCGGTGATGCTGGGCAACTACATGGACGCCGACGAGGTCGTCATCGTCACCGACGTCGAGGGTGTCATGACCGGCGACCCGGCCGTCGTCGAGGGTGCGCGCAACGTCGGGGAGATAACCGTCGACGAACTCCGGAACCTCTCGTTCCGGGGCGCGGAGGTCATCGCGCCCTCGGCGCTGTCGTACAAGACCGAGACGCTCGGAGTCCGGGTCGTCCACTACCAGCACGGCGACCTGCTGGCGGGCGGGACGAGCGTCGAGGGGCAGTTCGAGAACCTCATCGACCTCCGGGAGGACCCGCTGGCCTGTCTCACCATCGCGGGCCGCGCCATCCGCAACCAGCCGGGCATCCTCGCGCGCCTCTCGGGAGCGCTGACCGGGGCCGACATCAACATCGACGCGGTCGCCAGCGGGATGGACTCCATCACCTACTACGTCGACCAGTCGGTCGCCGAGGAGGCCGAGATGGTGCTCCACGACGAGGTCGTCGACGAGGCGACGCTCTCCAGCGTCACCGTCGACCCCGACATCGCCGTCGTCCGGGTGACCGGCGGGGAACTCCCGAACCGGCCGGGCGTCATCCGCCAGATCGTCGACCCGCTCGCGGACGCCCACATCACCATCCACGACCTGCTGACCAGCGCGACGAGCGTCGCGGTCTTCGTCCGCTGGGACGAGCGCGAGGACGCGCTGCGCATCATCCAGGAGGAGTTCACGGAGTAGCCGCCGGTCGCCACGCTCGGACACGTGAGGTTTCCGAGAGACGAGGTTTTCGAGAGGCGAGGTCCGAGAGAACGGAGTCCGTACGGGCGGGGGCGGCCCGTACGGCCGTCGAGAGGCGGCGCGTCGGACCCAGTGGCGTCGACAGACGGCGGACGATGTCCCGGGTCGTCAGGGGGGTGTCACGCGCCATCTACACGGTGTCGACTCGGGAGTAAAAGCCTCGCTAAGTGGGCTCTATCGGGCTACTGTCTGCTCTATCGTCCACCCGAACCGTCCGCGCCGCGGATGGTTCCGACCGTCGACCACGCGGCCGGTGGGTCGCGCCGCTCGCGGCTATCGAATCGGAGTCGAACGCACGTCGCTCCGGGGTCGTCCCGAACGAGGTCCGCGGGCGCTACCCGAACTTCCCGGTGATGTAGTCCTCGACGCGCTCGCTCTCGGGGTTCTCGAAGATCTTCTGGGTGTCGTCGAACTCGACGAGTTCGCCGCCGGTGAGGAACACGGCGGTCTTGTCGGAGATACGCGCCGCCTGCTGCATGTTGTGGGTGACGATGACGACGGTGTACTGCTCGGCGAGGTCGGCGATGAGGTCCTCGATCTGGGAGGTGGCGATGGGGTCGAGTGCGCTCGCCGGTTCGTCCATCAGGATGACCTCGGGGTCGGGGGCGATGGCGCGCGCGATACAGAGGCGCTGTTGTTGCCCGCCGGAGAGTTCGAGGCCGGACTCGTCGAGACGGTCTTTCACCTCGTCCCACAGCGCGGCCTTCCGCAGGGACTCCTCGACCACTTTATCGTAGTCGGCGTCGATGCCCTGCACTTTCAGCCCGTAGAGGACGTTCTCGCGGATGGACTTGGGGAACGGGTTGGGTTTCTGGAACACCATCCCGACCCGGCGTCGGAGCGCGACGGGGTCGACGTCGGCGTCGTAGACGTTCTTGTCGCCGAGGTACAGTTCGCCGTCGACGCGCGCGGCGTCGATGAGGTCGTTCATCCGGTTGATACACCGGAGGAACGTCGACTTCCCACAGCCGGAGGGACCGATCATCGCGGTCACCTGCCGTTCGGGAATCGCCAGCGAGATGTCGTGGAGCGCCTGGTCGTCGTCGTACCAGACGTTGATGTCCTTCGCCTCGACGACGGTGTCGGTCACCGTCGAACTGCCCGCCGAGACGGAGTCGCTGACGTCCGTCTGGATGAGCATGTCGTCGTCCGTCGGGTCGCTCATGTCTTCCTGTTCTTCGACCGCCTGGGATGTCGTGTCTTCCGATTTCATTGGTGTCACCTCAGTTTCGCTGCCGGTAGCGGTTCCGCAGGACGATGGCGACGGAGTTCATCGCCAGCATCGCGACGAGCAGGACGACCACGCCCGCCGGGATGACCTTCGTGTAGAACTCCTCGGTGCCGGAGGTCGTCGCCCACGCGTAGATCTGCAGGGGCATCGCGCCGACCCGCGAGGAGAGCTCCTGGGGGATGCCGAACTCGTTGGGCGCGCCGATGACGAGCAGCGGTGCGGTCTCGCCGATGGCCCGCCCGAGTGCGAGGATGGTCCCCGTCAGGATGCCCGGGAACGCCTTGGGGAGGACGACGTTCTTCACCGTCTGCCAGCGGGTCGCGCCCATGCCGTAGGAGGCCTGACGCTGGGAGGGTGGCACCGAGCGGATGGCCTCCTGCGAGGAGATGATGACGATGGGCAGGATGAGCAGCGACAGCGTCAGCCCGCCGACGAAGACGGTCCCGATACCGAACAGGTCCCCGCCGACGCGAATCGGCTCCAGACCGAGCGGGTCGGCGACGACCGCCGGGAAGACGGGGAGGCCGTCTTCGAGCATCCGCGCGAGCAGGCCGAGACCCAACAGACCGTAGACGACGCTGGGGACGCCCGCGAGGTTGGCGATGTTGACCTCGATGAGCCGCGTCAGCCGGGAGTTGCCGGCGTACTCTTCGAGGTACACCGCTGCGCCGATGCCGATGGGGAACGAGGCGAGGCTGACGATGAGCATCAGCATGATGCTGCCCGCGAGCGCGGGGTAGATGCCCGCGCTCTCGGCGGAGAAGCTGTTGTCGCTCGTGACGAACGCCCAGTCGAGCCACGACGCCGGCCCGGCGAAGCCGACCGTCCGGACGAGGAACGCGCCCAGCAGCATCCCGCCGAGGACGACCAGCGGGAGCAACAGCCCCTCGCGACGGGTCGGGTGCTGGTCGACGACCGTCGCGACGTACAGTCCGACGGGCACTCCGGCGACGGTCGCCAGGACCGTCGCGGCGATACCGCCGACTCCGGTGAGCGAGCCGACCAGCCCACCGACGAGGACGCCGCCGAGCGCGGCGAGCGCGGCGATACGACCGACTCGACGGTCGTTCCACGAGGCGGCGGCGTACGCCCCCGCGATGGCCGCGGTTGGTGCCCCGATGGTGAGCGCGACGAGCAGCCACTCGACGGGAATCACGGGTACGTTCTGGATGAAGTTCGGAACGAACAGCAGCGAGGCGACGGTGACGACCGCCGCGGCGACCAGTTTCGCGACGAACCCGACCTGGCGCGTGCGCTGGAGCGCGACGATGGCGGCGAGCGGAATCGCGAGCGCCACCGCGAACGAGAACACCACCAGCGCGGGCAGGATGCTCAGGAACAACACGGCGACGCCGCCGGCGAACAGCGGCATCACCGCGAGGAGACCGAGCGACTCGAGCCCGACGCGGAGGCTCCCTTCTCCCCGTCCGGAGAGGGAGTAGCCGACGGCCAGCGTCGGCACCACGAGCGTCAGGAAGAACGTGAGGTGCCAGCCGGGGTCGGCGGTGAACGGCTGGATGGCGTCGTTGGCGACGTAGACGAACAGGATGCCGACGGCGAGGATGCCGAGCAGCGTCGCCGCCAACAGCGCGTAGCGGAAGACGACGCCGGCAGTTCGACTGACGGTGCCGAACCCGTCTCTGACCGTGCTCGGGGAGTCGGCCGCCATCAGTCGTACGCCTCCTGGTACCGGCTTGCGATCCAGTTACTGACGATGTTCATGAACAGGGTTATCGCGAACAGCGTGATGCCGATGCCGAACAGACTGCGGTAGGCCAACCCGCCCCCGGTGATGTCCGAGAACAGCAGTTGGACCATCGCGCCGGTCATCGGCTGGATGGACTCGAGGAAGTACGCGGGGTCGGGGTACGGCAGCGACACCGGCCCGGCGTCGACGCTCCCGGTCGTCCACAGTCGCGGGGTCGCCCCCGCGGCGATGGCGACGGCCATCGTCTCGCCGATGGCCCGGGAGATGGCGAGGATGAACGACGAGACGATGCCGGAGATGGCGGCGGGGACGACGATGCCCGTCGAGACGTCGAACTTCGTCGCGCCCATGCCGTAGCCGGCCTGCCGGAGTTCGTCGGGTACCGCGCTCATCGCGTCCTCGGAGATCGAGGAGACCATCGGGATGATCATGATGCCGACGACGATGCTCGCCGACAGCGCGTTGAAGAAACCGATGTCGGGGAACAGGTACTGCTTGAGGAGGGGGGTGATGTACTCGATGGCGAAGAAGCCGTAGATGACGGTCGGGACGCCGGCGAGGATCTCCAGTGCGGGTTTGAGGTACGCCCGGACCCGCGGACTGGCGTACTCGCTGAGGTAGATGGCCGTCGCGACCCCGAGTGGGAGTGCGATGACCGCCGACCCGATTACGATGGCGAGCGTCCCCGACAGCAGCGGGAGGACACCGAACTGGTCGCCGGCGATGGAGAACGTCGTCCCCGTCAGGAAGTCGACGAGCGAGACGGTCTCCCCGGTGACACCGAGGAACTGTGCGGTACCGGTGAAGAACGTCGCCGCCTCCGAGACGAGTACGAAGACGATACCGGCAGTCGTCAGAATCGATACGAACGCACAGACGAAGAAGAACGTCCGTACGAGCAACTCACGAGGCGAGTTCTCCGTCTGCCTCGTGAGCGTGTCTGTCAGATTGTCTGCCCCCATTTTGATTTGTCCTTCGTGTGTAGTCGAAAAAGCGCTTCGTTCCCCCCCGGGTCGGTCGGCCGTTCAGCCCTGAGCTTCCTGAATGGCCGACTCCAGCGTGCTCATCATCTCGTCGGCCTCCTCCTGGGAGTTCGGCACGTAGCCGACCTGGTTGGCGACGATGTCCTCGTTCGTCGACTGCTCGACGAAGAACTTCGCGAACGCGGCGACGTGCTCCTCGGCGAGTGACTCGCGGGCGGGGTAGGTGAACAGCGGCCGGGCCAGCGGGTAAGCACCGGACTTCGCGGTCTCCAGCTTCGGTGCGACGGCCCCGTCGCTGTCGCCGCCCTCGACGGAGAGCGCCTTGACGGCGTCCGTGTTGTTGCTGTAGTACGCGAAGCCGAAGAAGCCCATCGCGTACTGCGAGCCCTGCACACCCTGGACGATGGTGCGGTCGTTCTCGGTCGCCTGGTAGTCGGTGCGCATGCCGGGGCCCTCCTCGCCGATGACGGTCTCGAGGAAGTAGTCGTAGGTGCCCGATGCCTCGGTCGGGCCGAACAGCTGGAGCTTCTCGTCGGGCCACTCGGAGTTGACGTCGCTCCAGGTCGAAGCGTCGCTGTCGGCCGACCAGATCTGGTAGAGCTGCTCGAAGGTGATCTCGTCGACGAAGTCGTTCTCGTTGTTGACGACGACCGTCAGCGCGTCCGTCGCGACCTTCAGCTCGACGGGGTTGACGCCGTTGTCCTGACAGAGTGCCTGCTCCTCCTCTTTGATGGGCCGCGAGGCGTTGTTGAAGTCGGTGTCGCCGACACAGAAGTAGTTCTGGAAGCCGCCACCGCTCCCGGTCGACTGGAGCGTGATGTTGACGTCCGGGTGCATCTCCTCGCTGGTGAACTGCTCCTGGAGCGCCTGTGCGAGGGGGTACACCGTCGAACTCCCGGCGACGTTGATCTCGCCCGAGAGATTCTGGTACTCACTGTTGCCGTCCCCAGTGGAAGAGTTACCGCCCTCCGTCGACCCGCCGCCGTCGCCACCGTCGGTGGAATCGCCGTCGCTCCTCTCGTCGTCACCACCACCCGCGTTCGGGTTGCTCGTACAGCCGGCGAGCGCCAGCGCACCAGCCGTGCCCGAGGCGGCGATGAACTTGCGACGCGAGAGACGCTTGGACGAGTTGTCTGCCATCACCGGGTACTCGCCGCGTTCACAATATCAAGCTTCCGACTCAGGTATATATTTTTGTAGAAAATATTGCTACATCGCCGTTGCACTCCTCCCCTCTCGATACGGCTACAGAGAGCTATCCGTGTCGGTGATTACCAATACAGACGTCCGGTCTCCGGAGGCTCGCTGCTCCCGGCTCGTTCTCGCACCGGGACCGCTCGGAGACTCCCCGGAACGAACCTGCGTGTCGGCGCACCGCGTCGTCGGAACCCGCTTCGAGGTAGTCCGGTCCGCCCGCTCGGTCTCTCGTGGTCCGCTCAGTCGTTGACGAAGGCAGTCTCGAACCCCTCCTCGTCGACCGTCACGCCCGCCGCACAGACCGCGTGCTCGAACTCGTGGTCGTACACCTCGCGGGCGGCCGCGTTCGCGTCCGCCGCGTCGAGGTCGAACGGTTCGGGGTCGTCGGTCTCGTAGGTCGCGACCAGCGTCGGCTCGTCGACCTCTCGGACGACCAGCGCGTCCCGACGGACGGTGGCGACGGTCGCCGCCTCGGCACCGACCACGCCCGCGACGCGTGGCGTGTCGTAGTCGTCCTTCTCGAAGTCCAGCGCGAGCAACGACAGCGCCAGCGCGTCGCGCACGGGGTAGCCCATCGCCAGTTTCTCGGTGACGGGGTCGACGTGCGACCCGTTGCCGACGACCGCCAGCGGCCCCTCCTCGCGTTCGACCGTCCGCAGGCAGTTGTACGCGATGTAGGGGTTGTCCGACGGCGGCGCGTCCGGCGTCGGCGCGACGGTCAGCGTCCCGTCACGGTCGGTGACCTGGCGATCGGGGAACGACCGCGAGGAGACTCGATACGCACCGATGCCCGGACCGACGACGACGAAGCGACCGACGTACATACGTGTTCGTGCATACCTCGGAGAGAAATAGCTGACGGTGATGCACGTTCGACCCGAAACGAAGGGGTTCGATTCGGGCGCGAACGCGAACCACGACGTTTTAATATCCGGCCTCCGTCCTTTCGAGTGCAGTCCCATGGGGTAGTGGCCAATCCTGTTGCCTTCTGGGGGCAACGACCGCGGTTCGAATCCGTGTGGGACTACTTCTTCACTCTCCACCCGTCGAGCGTCCGCTCTCGTCGCCCGAACCCCGACGTTGAAATCCTCGCCCCGCGTGGAGCCTGACATGACAGCCTCAGACCTCGCCACACAGGTGTCCGAGGTGCTCTCGGTCGACGCCGAGGAGTTCCAGCGGCGGGTCGAACGGGAAGCCGAGGACCTGAAGCACGAGGTCCGGGACGGGACGTTCGACAACCCACAGGGCATCGTCGGTCTGGAGTACGAGTTCTACGGCGTCGACACCGACGACCACACGTTGAAGCGCGTCCCCCGACGGCTGCTGGAGTACATCGGTTTCGAGAAGGAACTGGGTCTCCACAACGCCGAGATGCAGACGACGCCCCAACCGCTCTCGAAGTACGGGCTGCGTTCGCAGACCGCGGAGGTCCAGGCGCGTCTCGACGCCGCGCTCAGGGAGACCCGCTCGTCGGGTATCGACCTCGTCTCCGACGGCATCTGGACGATTCCGCCCGTCGGCGAGTCCGCCGGGAAGTACCTCTCCGACAGCGTCGACGACGGCGGTGTCCGCATCGCCACCAACATGTCCGACGCCGTGCGCTACCACGCGATGGCGAACGTCGACGGCGGCATCCGGATGGAACTGGACGTCCCCCACGTCTCGCTGTCGGCGGACACGGTGATGCCCGAGAGCCTCATCACCTCCATCCAGCCGCACTATCAGGTCTCACACGCGCCCGACCTCCCCGACTACTTCGCGTACGCGCTGCGAGTCGCCGGGCCGCTGCTCGCGCTCGGCGTCAACTCGCCGTTCGTCCCGCCCGAACTGTACGACGCCGACCCCGAGACGGTCCTCGACGACGGCTGGATGGAGTGTCGCGTCGGCATCTTCGAGTCGTTCCTCAACACCGGCGGCGAGAACAAGGTCCGGTTCCCGCCGGACTTCGACAGCGTCGAGGACGCCATCGACGACATCGCCGCCGACCGCACCGTCGTCCCGATGCTCACCGACGAGTCGGGGCGGTTCGACGACCGGTTCGCCCACCTCCGCCACACCCACGGGTCGTACTGGCGGTGGGTCCGCCCCGTCTTCGACGGCCCCACCCGGTCGGCGGCCAACGCCCGCATCGAGTTCCGGCCCATCCCCGGTCAGCCGACGGTCCGGGACACCGTCGCCTTCCTCGCCGCCTACGCCGGCCTGCTGGAGAGCCTCCACGCTCGGGACCACCCGCTCACGGACCTCCCGTGGGAGGCCGCCCGCGACAACTTCTACGCGGCCGTCCGCGACGGCCTCGACGGCGAGTTCCGCTGGGTGACCGCCGACGGCGAGGAGACGACCGACGCCGAGGTGCTGTTCGACGACCTGCTCGAGTCCGCCCGCGACGGACTGGCACTGCGTGGGCTCTCCGAGCGCGAGATCGACCGCTACATCGCGCCGCTGGCCGCCCGCGTCGACCGCTGGGTGACCCCCGCCTCCTGGAAACACGACCGCGTCCGGCAGTTGGTCGCCGACGGCGCGCCGTTCGACCAGGCCATCTACGCGACTCAGAGCGACTACATCGACCAGCAACGCGAGACGCTGGTCGAGGGGACGTTCGTCGACTGGCTGGAGTGAGCGGGGTGGTCCGACGGGAGCGTCGCCACACCGTCGGCCCCGACCGCTCGGTGACTACTCGTAGGTGAGGGTGTAGCCGCCGTCGAGCAGCAGGTCGCCGGCGTTGATGTAGTGGCCGTGTCTCGACAGGCCGAACGTACAGACGTTCGCCACCTCGTAGGGCTCCATCATCTCCTTCGTGCGTGCCTGTTCGAGCAACACCTGCGTGACGGCCTCGTCGACGGTCAGCCCGCGGGCGTCGGCGGTGTCCGGGAGCTGTTTGGCGACGAGTTCGGTCTTGACGTAGGTCGGACTGACGGTGAACGCGCGAATCGCCCCCTCGCCCTCGGCCGCGGTCGACTGCGTCAGCCCCCGGAGACCGAACTTCGTCGCGTTGTACGCCACCTTGTCGCGGGTGACGTAGTGGCCGTGGATGGAGGCCATGTTACAGACGACGCCCCCGCCGGCCGACTCGAAGTGCGGCCAGCACAGTTGCGTCAACAGCAGCGGTGCTCGGAGCATGATGGCGTGCATCTGGTCGTACTTCTCCATCGGGAACTCCGCGATGGGGGCGATGTGCTGGATGCCGGCGACGTTGACGAGGTAGCGAATCGCGCCCTCCTCGGCGGCCGCGTCGACGACCGAGCGCATGGCCTCGTCGTCGGTGAGGTCGCCCGGTGCACCCATGAACCGGCCGTCGAGTTCCAGGTCCTCGGTCGTCTCTTCGACTTCGGCCAGTCCGTCCTCGTCGACGTCCGTCCCGACGACGGTCAACCCGTTGGCGGCCAACCCGAGCGCGATGGCCCGACCGATGCCGTTCGCCGCCCCGGTGACCAACGCGACGTGTTCCTCGGTGAAGTCCGGGTCGGGGACCGTCAGCAGGTCCTCGGGGGTTATCTCGCTGGGTCCGTACTGCTCCATCGCTTCCTCGACGGACATGTCGGCCATACCCGGCGCGACGGGGCGGGGGGTGAAATAGCTCCGCCCGCCGACACCATCCCCTCGACCCGCCGCGGTGTGCCACCGCGCACCGAGGGTTTAGGCACGCCGAAACTTCGGTGGGCTTATAGTGGATTAGGTTGGCCTAAACCGTATGGACGACCACCGGACGCGACGACAGTTCCTGCTGGCGAGCGGTGCGGTCGGGGCGGGCGCGCTGCTCGCAGGCTGTACGAACGACGGCGGCTCCGGCGAGGGGTCACCGACCGCGGACCCGACCGACGCGGGGACCGATGGAGGGACCGACGCCGGGGGCCAGGGGACGACCACCGAATCGACCGAGAACCAGCAGTCGACCGAGAGCGGCTCGTACTCGGTGTCGATGGAGCCGGTCGGTACCGTCGAGTTCCAGTCGGTGCCCGAGGCGGTGGCCGTCTACTGCCCGGGCTACGCCGACATGGCGGTCGCGCTCGGTCACGGCGACGCCGTGAACACGGTCGGGCAGAAGGCGCGCTACTACACGAGCTACTACGACGACCTCTCGGGAGTCAGTCTCGACAAGGCGTCGCTGACGAACATGTACCAGGACGGCATCGACAAGGAGCTGTTCTACGAACTCGACAGCGACCTCCACCTCGTCGACCCGAACTGGCTGCTGAACAACTTCAGCGGGTGGGCGCAGTCCGACGTCGACGACGTGAGCGAGAACGTCGCGCCGTTCCTCGGGAACACCATCTTCCGCCGGACGGACGACTGGCACGACTACCAGTACTACTCGATGTACGAGGCGTTCGAGAAGGTCGCGCAGGTGTTTCAGGAACAGGAGCGCTACGAGGCGTTCGCGTCGTTCCACGACGACGTCCTCTCGACCGTCGAGTCGAACCTGCCCGCCGAGGGCGAGCGCCCGAACGCGCTGTTGACCTTCGGGAGCGGCGACCAGCCAGAGACGTTCTCGCCGTACCGGATCACCGGAAAGGGGACGAACAAGAAGCAGTTCCGCGACCTCGGCATCGGCGACGCGCTGGAGGGGACCGGCATCGGCGGCCTCTCGACGAACGACCGCGGCCAGATCGACTACGAGACGATGGCCGAGGTCGACCCCGACTCCATCCTGATTCGGGGCCACGAGACGAAGACCGAAGGGGAGTTCCAGGACACCGTCGTCGCGTTCATGGAAGAACACCCCGTCGCGAGCGACCTCACGGCCGTCCAGGACGGGATGGTGTTCCGTGGCGGCCCCATCTACGAGGGGCCCATCCAGAACCTGTTCCTGACCGAGCGGTTCGCGCAGGCGTACTTCCCCGACCAGTTCTCGGGCGAGCTGTTCGACCGCGACGAACTCGCGAGCGTCGTCACCGGCAACTGAGCCGTGACGACCGACCCGCCCGCGAGCGACACCGACGCCTCCGCCGTCGCCGACGCCGCCGACACGGCCGCCGCGGACGAGCAGCGTGACGTGGTCGTCGTCGGCGGTGGGGCGGCCGGTCTCTCGGCGGCGCTGTTCACCGCCCGGTACGACCTCGACACGCTCGTGTTCGACCGCGGCCCCTCCGCCATCCGCCAGGCGTACGTCGTCGAGAACTACCTGGGACTGCCCGCGATAACCCCCGAAGAACTCCTCTCGGTCGGGCGGACGCAGGTCGAGGACGCCGGCGGGAGCGTCGTCGAGGACGCCGTCACCGACGTCGTCCCCCTCGCGGCGGGCGACGACGCGCCGCGATTCCGCGTCGAGACCGCCGACGGCCGCGCCGTCGAGACCGGTGCGGTCGTCGCCGCCTCCGCGTACGACGCCGACTACCTCCCCGAGGACGTCGACCCCACCGCCGTCGACGAGGGTGGCCGGACCGACCGCGACGGACTCTACGTCGCCGGGTGGCTCACCGAAGGCCCCCACCAGGTCGTCGCCTGCGCGGGGCAGGGCGCGCGTGTCGGCAAGACCGTCGTCTCGAACCGCCGCCGGGCCGACGGCTGGTGGGACGCCGTCGCGACGTACTACGACTGGTCGGTCCCCGAGGGGCGCTACGACGAGGCGGAGTGGCACGAGTCGATGGACGCGTGGCTCGCCGACACCCGCCCCGAGGCCGTCTCCGACGAACGCTTCGAACGCGTCAGCGAGGCCGTCAAGGCCGACCGCCTGGCGTTCGAGACGACCGCGACGGAGCGCGACGAACGGGTCGCGTCGGGCCGCGAGGCGCTTCGTGAGGGCCTCGACTGGCCGAGCGAGGGGTGACGCCGTGGGGACGCCGACTCCGAAACGGTTTTCCGTGTTTTAGGGGTACCTAAACGCAATCGAATGGCGACCGACATCGACACGGCCACCGACCGCCAGCGGGGACGCGCCTCGCTGGTCGACGGCCGACTGCTATCGCTCTGTCTCGGGAGTTCGTTCGTCGTCGTCGCCAGCCTGCTCGTCCAGGTGAGCTTCGGGACGTACTCGATGAGCATCCCCGAAGCGTGGGGGGCCGTCGCCGACGCGGCCGTCTGGACGAACCCGCAGGTCCTCTTCCGGTTCCTGCTCGGCGAGGGCCTCGGGAACATCGTCGCGAGCACGCTCGGGTTCTCGACGGCCGAGGTGGACCTCGCGACGGCGACGAACATCGTCTGGAACATCCGACTGCCCCGCGTCTTCGTCGCCATCCTCGCCGGCATGGCGCTGGCGGTGTCGGGGGCCATCTTCCAGGCGGTCACCCGCAACGAACTCGCCAGTCCGTTCATCCTCGGGGTCTCCTCGGGGGCGGGACTGACCGTCCTGTTGACGCTCGTCGTGTTCTCCGGGGCCACGTTCGTCGTCCCGCTCACGGCGGGCGCGGTCGTCCTCGACCCGACCGCGTTGCTCCCGTTCACCGCCGCGCTGGGCGGGGCCATCGCGTTCGCGCTCGTCTACGCCATCGCCTGGAAGGGCGGCACCAGTCCCGTCCGCCTCGTCCTCGCGGGCGTCGTCGTCTCGACGGTGTTCCAGTCGCTCCAGCGCGCGCTGTTCACGTTCGCCAGCGACATCGGCGTCGTCCAGCAGGCGCTCGCGTGGACCACCGGGTCGCTCACCGGCGTCGGCTGGGGCCAGGTCCGCGTCGCGCTCCCGGGGACGCTCCTCGCCGTCGTCCTCGCCCTCCTCCTCGCCCGGCAGTTGAACGTCCTCCTGCTCGGGGAGAAGACCGCCCGTTCGCTCGGGATGCCGGTCGAGCGGATGCGCCTCGGCCTCTCGGTCGTTGCCATCGTCGCGGCCGCCGCCTCCATCGCCGTCGCCGGCATCGTCAGCTTCGTCGGTCTCATCGTCCCCCACGTCGTCCGGAACGTCGTCGGGAGCGACTACCGGAAGCTCATCGTCGGCTGTCTGTTCGTCGGCCCCGCGCTGCTGTGTGCGGCGGACGTCGGCGCACGGCTGTTCTTCGAGGTGGTGTTCGACCAGCCCCAACAGCTCCACGTCGGCATCGTGACGGGGCTGGTCGGCGGGCCGTACTTCCTCTACCTCATGCGCAAACAGGACACGATGGGTGAGCTATGAGCCGGCAGGACCAGGACTCGACGCAGGGACCGACGACCGGCGGCGGCGAGCCCGCGGCGGACGGTGGCGAATCGGTCGACCCGGACGGGGCCGACACCCGGTGGGCCACGCCCGCACACGACGAGTCGGCCGGGAGCGCCATCGTCGGCGAGGACCTCGCCATCGGCTACCCCTCGACCGACGACCCCATCGTCGAGTGTGCGCGGCTCGACGTTCCACAGGGGGAAATCACGGCGCTCGTCGGGCCGAACGGGTCGGGCAAGTCGACCCTGTTGAAGTGTCTGGCTCGCGAACTCGCCCCCGAGCGAGGGGGGGTCGTCCTCAACGGTCGGGCCCTCCAGGAGCGTTCCTCGAAGGAACTCGCCCGCGAACTGGGCCACCTCTCACAGGAACACGACTCGCCGTCGACGCTCACCGTCGAGGACCTCTGTTACCACGGCCGGTACCCCTACCGGGGGTTGTTCGACTCGCTCTCGGAGGCCGACGACCGGGCCGTCGAGCGCGCGATGTCGCTGGCAGGCGTCGACCACCTCGCGGACGCCGAACTCGGCCAGTTGAGCGGCGGGCAGCGCCAACTGGCGTGGATCGCGATGGTGCTCGCGCAGGACACCGAGGTGCTCCTGCTGGACGAACCGACGACGTTCCTCGACCTCCACCACCAGTTGCGCGTCCTGGAGACGCTCCGGAAACTCAACGCCGACGAGGGCGTCACCGTCTGCGTCGTCCTCCACGATATCGCGCAGGCCGCCCGGTTCGCCGACTACCTCGTCGCGCTCCGCGACGGCGAACCGTACGACTGGGGGCCGCCCCGAGAGGTCGTCACCGAGGAACTGCTCGCCGACGTGTTCCGCGTCGACGCCGCCGTCCGCTACACGCCCGAACCGGAGGTCATCCCGCGCTACGCGCTCGCCGAGGAGTCCGACGAGGAGGGTACGGCCGACCCTGTGACCGACACCACGCCCGAGGAGTCGGCAACCGACACGACCGAGAAGTCGGGGGCCGGGGTGACCGACGCCGACGGTCGACGGTCCGACGACGACGCCGAGTGAACCCGTCCCACGGCACTCGCAATCGTGGCACGTATGTCGTCCGCAGCTGATCTTTCAGTGTGAACGACGAGAACCCGTTCGACGCCTACCGTGCGCGCGTCGAACGGCCCCTCTATCGACTGTTTCGGGAGTACGGCCGCCCGCGTCTCGGCTGGTTCGCCGTCGGGATGGGCGGCAACTTCGTCGCGCGACTCGCCAGCCTGATTCCCCCGCTCGTGCTCGGGGCGGCCGTCGACGGCGTGTTCAACGACGGCACCTACACCCTCCCGCTCGTGCCCGCCGGCTGGATTCCCGGCGCGGACCTCGGGCAGTTCTGGCTCTCGGTGTGGCTCATCGCCGGCGCGTTCGTCGTGACCGCGGTGTTCACCTGGGTGTACGGCGTCGCCGCCAACCTGTTCGCCCACGAGGTGATGCACACCGTCCGGGTCGACAGCTTCGAGAAGATGCAACGGCTGGACATGGCCTTTTTCGACGACAAGCAGACCGGCGAGGTGATGTCGGTGCTCAACAACGACACCCAGAACCTGGAGATGTTCCTCGACAACGCGCTGATGAACTCCGCGCGACTCGTCGTGATGGTGCTCGGCATCTCCGGCGTGCTGTTCTGGCTGAACTGGCAACTCGCGCTCGTCACGCTCGTCGCCGTCCCGCTGATGGTGCTCGCGACGGCCGGGTTCATGCGCCTGGCCGAACCGCTGTACGTCTCCCAGCGGGCGACGGTCGGCGACCTCAACACCCGCCTGGAGAACGCGCTGTCGGGCGTCGAACTCATCAAGACCAGCGGGAGCGAGGACTACGAGGTGTCGCGGGTTCGCGGTGCCTCCCGCCGACTGTTCGACGACACGATGGCGGTGCTCAAACTCAACTACCTCTACCGACCGGGGATGGAGATGCTCGCGGGCCTCTCGTTCGCCGTCACGTTCCTCGTCGGCGGCTACTGGGTGTTCGCCGGGCCGCCCGGCCCGTTCTCGCTCGCGCTCTCGGAAGGGGCGCTCATCACGTTCCTGTTCATGACCCAGCGGTTCGTCACGCCGCTGGCGGAGGTGTCGAACATCGTCGACCAGTACGAGAACGCGAAGGCCTCCTCCGAACGCGTCTTCGGGCTGATGGACATCCCGGTCCGGGTGCAGGACGACCCCACCGCCGTCGAACTGACCGACGTCGCCGGCCGCGTCGAGTACGACGACGTGGACTTCGCCTACCAGGGCCAACTGCCCCTCGCGCCCGACGAGGCCGACGTGCCGGCGACCGACGGCGCGGCCGCCCGCGCCACCGACGGCGAGACGGTGCTCCACGACGTGACCTTCGAGGCCGCCCCCGGCGAGACGGTCGCCGTCGTCGGCCCCACGGGTGCAGGGAAGTCCACACTCCTCAAACTCCTCTTGCGCCTGTACGAACCCACCGAGGGCGAGGTTCGCCTCGACGGCTACGCGCTCGACGAGGTGACCGTCGACAGCCTCCGCAACAGCGTCGGCTACGTCAGTCAGGACTCGTTCCTGTTCGACGGCACCATCGCCGAGAACGTCGAGTACGGCCACTTCGACGCGAACGCGGACGAGATTCGCGACGCGGCCCGCGCCGCCGAGGCCCACGAGTTCATCCGCGACCTCCCCGACGGCTACGACACGCGCGTCGGCGAACGCGGTGTGAAGCTCTCGGGCGGCCAGCGCCAGCGCATCGCCATCGCCCGCACGGTGCTCCAGGACCCGCCCGTGCTCGTCCTCGACGAGGCCACCTCGGCGGTCGACACCGAGACCGAGGCGCTCATCCAGCGCTCGCTCGACCGCCTGTCGGCCGACCGCACCACGCTGGTCATCGCCCACCGCCTCTCGACGGTGAAGAACGCCGACCTCATCCTCGTCCTCGACGACGGCCGGGTCGTCGAGCGCGGCACCCACGACGAACTGCTCGCCGAAGATGGCCTCTACGCGACGCTCTGGGGTGTGCAAGCCGGAGAACGCGCCCCCGAGGCCGTCGTCGACCGCGACGACGACTGAGCGGGCGGCCCGTTCAGAACCGTGTCCTCAGAACTGGCCGTTCACCACTCCATCCCGCCGTTGACGGCGAGCACCTGGCCGGTCATGTAGCTCGACTCGGGCGAGGAGAGGAAACGGACGATGCCGCTGACGTCCTCGACGCTCGCGAACCGGCGCAGCGGAATCCGCTCCAAGATCTTCTCTTGGACGCGCTCTGGCACCTCGTCGAGCATGTCGGTCTGGACGAACCCCGGGGCGACGCAGTTGGCGGTCGACCCCGAGCGGGCCATCTCCAGGGCGATAGTGCGGGTGAACCCGAACATCCCCGACTTGGTGGTCGCGTAGTTGGCCTGCCCGTAGTTGCCCTGCTGGCCGACGACGCTGGAGATGTTGATGAGACGGCCCTGGTCGGACTCCAGCAGGTCCGAGAACAGACAGTTCGTGCAGTTGTACACGCCGCCGAGGTTGACGTCCATCACCCGGTCCCAGTCCTCGCGGGTCATGTTCTTGAACGTCTTGTCGATGGTGATGCCGGCGTTGTTGACGAGCACGTCGACCGGCCCGAACGCGTCGCGGACGTCCTCGCACATCGCCTCGACCTGCGCGTGGTCGGCGACGTCGCCCTGGGCGGTGACGGCCCGGCCGCCAGCGTCCTCGATGCGGTCGACGACCTCCGCGGCCTCACCCTCCGAGGAGCGGAAGTTGACGGCGACGTTCGCGCCGTGTTCGCCGAGTTCGAGGGCGATGCCGCGCCCGATACCGCGTGAACCGCCGGTGACGAGACAGGTCTGACCCGAGAGCATCTCACTTCGCATAGTAGCAGTCTGAGAGCGAGGGGTGATAGGACTTTCTCGTGTCAGACGAAGGAGAAAACCGCCGGCGGGCTACTCGGTCAGGCCGTCGAGCCACTCCCGAGCGCGTGCCTCGCCGACCTCTGCGGCCTCCGCGACCGTCGCCACGTCCGCGCTGGCGAGGTCGTCGACGGTCGCGATGCCCGCCGCTCGGAGTCGTTCGGCGTACGTCGGGCCGATACCGTCGACGATTTCGACGTCTTCGCCCTCGGTGCCTGCCGGACCGGCCTCCGCTTCTTCGACGTCGGCGCTCGCTTCTTCGACGTCGTCGGAGACGTCGGCCCCTGCCTCGCTCTCCACGACGACCTCGACGTCCTCCGATTCGGCCACGTCGTCGAACGCGCCCTCGGCGTCGCCGTCTCCGCTCTTCTCGTGGTACCACTCGGCGACCTTCGGCCAGACCTCCTTGTGGGAACTGCCCGACACGGAGAGGCCGATGTGGCCCGTCGGGTACTCGATGACCGTCACGTCGTCGCTGCCGACGACGTCGTTGAACGGTTTCGAGGCTCCCGGCGGGATGAGGTGGTCGTACTCGCCGAGAATCTGGAGGACGGGCATGTCGACGTTCGAGATGTCGACGTGTTTGCCGTCGAGCTCCAGCTCGTTCTTGTACAGCTTGTTGTCCTGGTAGATGTCCTCGAGGAACTGGACGTACGCCGCGCCGGCGACGTCGATACCCTCGGAGAGCCACCGCTCCATGCGGGCGAAGTTCTCGACGAAGTCCTCGTTCTCGACGTTGTCGTACAGGCGGACGTACTTCGAGACGTAGTTGGCGACGGGGTCCATCAGCGCGAACCCCACGTCGAGGAACTCGCTGGGCATGTTGCCGTACACCTCCGTCACGTCCCGTGGGTCGTAGTACTCGTCGTCGCCCCACGTCTCGAGGACGCCACCGCTCTCCTCGAAGCAGAGGCCCGCGGCCATCAGCCCGAGGTTCTTCACCTTCTCGGGGTGGAGCGCGGCGTACATCACAGACATCGTCCCGCCCATGCAGTAGCCCAGCACGTTGATGGCGTCCTGCCCCGAGCGTTCGCGGACCACGTCGACGCAGTTCTCGATGTAGCGGTTGACGTAGTCGTCGAGCGTCAGGTGGCGGTCGAGCCGCGACGGCTCGTTCCAGTCGATGAGGTAGACGTCGTGGCCCGCTTCGAGCAGGCGACGCACCACCGAGCGGTCGGGCTGGAGGTCGAGGATGAACGGCTTGTTGATGAGCGCGTAGATGACGAGGATGGGCACCTCGTTCTGCTCGTCGCTCTGGGACTCGTAGTGAAGCAACTCCAGCTTGTTCTCGGTGTAGACGACCTCGCTGGGCGTCTCGCCGACCTCGACGGACTGGAGGGTCTCCAGTCGGTCGTCGACGACCTCGCTGCGTTCGAACGCGCCCGTCGTCGCCTCCAGCAGTTCGCGCTGGGTGTTGACGGCCAGGTCGAACGGGTTGGGCGTCGAGTCCTCGCGGCTCATTCGTCCTCCAGATGCTCCAGGATGCGGTCGAGTCGGTCCTCGACGGCCTGCTGGCGGCGCTCGAGTTCGACGAGGCGACCGGCCACCTCGTCGACGTCGCCGCGCGTCGAGAAGCCGAGCTGTGAGAGCGTCTCCTCGCTGACCTCGTCGGTCTGCTGTTGGAGGTCCATCATCGCCTCGACCATCGAGCCCTGGGAGGCGGCGAACGCCGTCGTCCCCATGACCTCCTTGAACGCGTCGTTGGCGCTGCGCAGCCAGATGTCGCGGAACTCGGTGAACGAGACGTCCTCGCCCTCGGCGGCGTCGGTGACGCGCTCGTACATCTGGTCGGCGGCGTCCATCCACACCTCGTAGGCCCTCGCGTAGGACTCGGCGCTCTCTTCGAGCTGGTCCTGGTCGAGCATCGCCTGCTCGACGCCCTGGGTCCACGACTCCATGAACTTGGCCTGCGCCTCCATGTTCTGCTCGACGGAGCGCGCCATCGCCTCGTTCATCTGCTCGGCCATGTTGAGCCAGTTGAACTGCGCCTGGTCGCTCATTCTTCCTCCTGGCTCCGGCGCTGGAGCTCCTCGACCTGCTCTTGCATGCGGTCGACCTGCTCGCGGTACTGTTCGAGTTGCTGTTCGAACGTCTCGCGGAACTGCTCGCTCTGACGCTCGAAGGCGTCGCTCATCTCCTCGGCCTGCCCCTCCATCTCCGACTGGAGGCGCTCGTACTGCTCCAGGGACTCCTCCATCGTCGTGATGGTGCGTTCCTGGACGTCCTCGTGGGCCTCCAACAGGGCCTCGACCTGCGCTTCGAGCGCGTCGAGGTACGCCTCGGAGAACTCCTCGTACTCCTCGACGGAGCGCTCCATCCCCTCGCCGGCGGCGTCGAACGCCTCCTCGTGGGCCTCCAGCAGGTTGTCGAACCCCTCGTCGACCGAGCGGCGCATCTCGCGGACGCCGCGCGTGCCGACGCCGGGGGCGCTCATCGTCTCGACGGCGTCGAGGTACGCGTGGATGCCGTCGCGGGCGAACTCGACGCCCGTTCGCTGGGTCTCCTCCTGAGTGTCCATCCCGTCGAGCATCGCGTGGTTCATGCGTCGCTGGAAGTCCAGCGAGCGCTCGAACGCCTGTTGCCCTTGCTTGACGGCGTCGCGCTGGAGTTCGAATGCGGTGCTCATCGGTCCGGTGTAGCTGTTGTCAGTCATCTGAGTTTCCTCGGTTTCGTTTGATCGGTACGACGACGGTCTGCACGATGTCTCCCTCTTCGATGTCGAGGGCTTCTCGTTCGGCGTCCGGAATCGAAATCCGGCCGCCGCTCTGGACCCGGGTCTTGAACATCGCCAACTGGCTCATCGCGCCCAACTGCGACGGGACGGAGTCGCCCATCCCGCCCAGGCCGTTGGCGTCGAGCATCCGCTGGAAGTACTGCTGTTGGCGGTCCAGCGCCTCCTCGGACGCCTCCTGGAACTCCCGCGCGAACAGCGCGGGCGGCCACATCGGGTCGCGGTCGTCGGACATCGTCGTTCGATGTCAGGAGGCTCCGAGACTTAAGCGTTGCTCTGATTCACCATCTGATACCATCTGATACCACTCGTTGGCAACGGGCGAAACGGCTTTTTGTGCTCGGCCCGTTCGTGTCCCTATGGGCACAGTTCACGTTCCGGCCACGAGGCGCGTGATTAATACGCACGGGGTCGAAGGGGTGGCCGAATGAGCTACACGCCCCCGTCGCTGTTCGAACCGTGGGTCAAGACGTCGGAGCTGTTCGTCGACAGTGTGGTCGCCGCCAACCGCGCGACGGCCGCGGCTTTCGGCGTCCCGATGTCGGCCGACGGTGACGCGCCGACGGGCGACGCCGACACCGAAGAACGACTCGAACCGGGCGAGGACCTCCCCGAGTGGGACACCGAACGGACGGTCCACTCCCGCGAGAACGTCACCGTCGGCGACGGCGTCCGGTTCACCAAGACCATCACCGAACGCGACGTCGAGCGCTTCGCCGCCGCCAGCGGCGACACCAACCCGCTCCACCTCGACGAGTCGTACGCAGCGGACACCCGATTCAAGGGTCGCATCGCCCACGGGACGCTCGTCGGTGGCCTCATCAGCGCCGCGCTCGCCCGGTTCCCGGGCAACGTCATCTACCTCTCACAGGACCTCGAGTTCCTCAGACCGGTCCGCATCGGCGACCGCATCACCGCCGACGTCGAGATCGTCGAGGAGTTCGGCGACGACCGATTCCGACTCACCACCCGCGTCCGCAGCGGCGAGGACGCGGTCATCGAGGGCGAGGCCGTCGTCCTCATCGACCACGCACCGGACGCGCAGTGACGACCCGTCGGTGACGCTCGCCGCTCGTTTCTCGGCGACTCTCGCTGCGCTCGACTCTCCCTACTCGCGGCTCACTGCGGTCGTCGCTCGATTGGCCGTGGTTCTCGCTCGTTCGCTGCGCTCACTCTCTCCGAACGACGCTGCTCGCGGGTCGCGTCGCTCCCCGCTCGCTTCTCGGAGATTCTCGCTGCGCTCGAATCTCCCTACTTCTCCACGGTCAGTAACGCCACCCGCTCGCGGACGAGTTCGGACAGCGACGCGTCGGTCGCCGCCCGCTCGGCGTCGGTGACGTCGTAGAACGAACGGACCCGCTGCTCGTCGTACTCGCCGAGCGTCTCGGCGGGCGCGAGCAGGTCGTAGACCGCCTCGGCGGCCGCCCGCTCGCTTCCCGACTCCTCGCTCGCGTGGACGACGACCACCGCCGGTACCTCCCCCTCGCGCACGCCGAGCGCGAGCGCCTGGTCTATCTGCCGGCGACCCGCCGCGTACAGCAGTATCTCGACGCCCCGGTCACGAGCGACGTTCTCGCCGCGTTCGAACGCGCGGTCGGCCAACTCCACCGCCCGCCGGAGGTGTGCCTCGTCGACGACCGCGCGGGCGTCGAACGCCTGGACCGCACAGCCGTACTCGTCGCCGACGTCGCCCAACTCGGCGACGAACGCGTCGACCGACTCGACGGTCGCCCGCCCCTCGACCAGCCGCATCAGTAGTCACCGAGGCTGGTCTGGTCCTCCTCCTCGGGGTCGTTGCCGGACTGCGTCCGGCCGCTCGCCGAGCTTTGCTCGGCCCTGTCGGCCTCGATGGCGAGCGCGGTCGACTTCGCGTCGGGGTCCTCGCGGACGCCGTCCATCGAGGTGTCCTCTCGCCCGGCGTTCTCCAGGATGGACTCGGCGGTCTGCCGGCGACCGCGGAGCGCACCGAGGACGACCGACTTCTCGGCGTTGCGGAGGTCAGAGCGGTCCTCGATACCCGCCTCGTACAGCCGCCGGGCGCGTTTGCGACCGACGCCTCGCACCCCGGCGAGGTCGATGAGGTCCTCTCCGACGCCGTGTTTCACCCGGACGCGGGCCTCGCGGATGGCCGGGGCGATGGTGAGGTCGAGTTCCCCGGCGAGGCGTTCGGCCGCGCCCAGCAACCACTCGGCGGTGTCGACCTTCCCGCGGACGTCGCCGGGGCCGACGCCGTAGCGTTCGGCGATGCGGTCCTCTTCGACCTCGCCGGCCCAGTCTTCGAGCATCCGTGCGGTCTTGAGCGCCGACAGCCAGTCCTCGAACCGGGCGTCCTCGAACTCGCTGGGCATCGCGCCGAGGAACTCCGACTCGCGTTCGTACGCGAGCATCGTGTACTGCTCGCGGTCGCCCGAGCGCAGGTAGAGGTCGTACATGTCCGGCGTGCGACTGACGAGGTGGTAGAGACCCATCGCGGTCGCGTCGGTCGCTCCGCGGAGCCCGTCGATTATCTCGGCGGCGCTCATCGGGTCGAGGTAGAGTCTGGAGACGGTGTGGCCGATGCTGGTGGCGGCGAGGCTGTCGCCCTCTTTCTCGAGGAACTCGTTGGCGACGAGGTACGCGACGACGTCGTCGGTGACGCGTTCGAGGCGACCCGGTTCGTCGGTCTGGGTCGCGTACAGCGTCCGTTCGAGGAAGCTCAGGAGGCTCGACCGGGAGTCGGCGAACCCGCTGGCGACGGTGGCGAGGACGTGCGTCCGCAGGGCGGGTTCGGCGGCGAGTTTCGACCGGACGGCCTCGGGGTCGGCCCAGACGTAGCGCTCGAACAGTTCGTCGAGTTCGTCGTGGCTGTTCGCCAGCAGGACGGCCTCGCCGTACGGGTCGAGACCGGGGCGGCCCGCCCGCCCGAACATCTGGTGGACTTCGAGCACCGAGAGGGGAGCCATCCCACCCACGGAGCCGTCGTAGCGTCGCCAGTCGCGGACGACGACCCGTCGGGAGGGCGTGTTGACCCCCGCCGCGAGCGTCGGCGTCGCACAGACGACCTTGATGAGGCGGTCCTGGAACGCCCCCTCGACGAGCGAGCGGTGGTCACGGGCGAGCCCCGCGTGGTGGAACGCCGCACCGCGTTCGACGGCTGCCGCGAGGTCGTCGCTCGTGTCGGTGTCGCTCACCTCCCGGATGGCGTCGGCCACCTCGCCGAGCGCCTCCTGTTCCTCGTTCGAGAGCGTCTCGCTCACGACACCCGCGAGGCGCTTGGCCGCACCCTCGGCGTTGCGCCGGGAGTTGACGAACACGAGCGTCGAGCCGTCCTCGTCGAGCGTGTCCCGGACGATAGCCGAGGTGGGTTTCTCGTTACCCCGCACGGGGAGTTCGCGCTTCTCGCCGTCGTCGAAGTGGAGCGCCTGCCCGTAGTGGACGCCCGTCCGCAGGTCGATGGGTCGCCAGTCCGAGTCGACGAGTTCGGCGTCCAGCCAGTCGGCCATCTCCTCGGCGTTGCCGACCGTCGCCGAGAGGGCGACGGTCTGGAGGTTCGGGTTCAACCGCCGAAGCTTCGCGAGCGTGACTTCCAGCGTGGGGCCACGGTGGGCGTCGTCGACGAGGTGGACCTCGTCGCTGACGACACACGAGAGGTCGTCGATCCACGACGCACCGTTGCGCACCAGCGAGTCCACCTTCTCGCTGGTCGCGACGACGATGTCCGAGGAGGAGAGCCACTCGCCTTCCGACTCGTAGTTACCCGTCGAGACACCGACCGAGAGCCCGTAGCGTTCGAACTGTTCGAACTCCTCCTGTTTCTCGGATGCGAGCGCGCGCAACGGGACGATGTAGAGTGCCTTCCCGCCACGAGCGACGCTGGAGAGCATCGCCAACTCGGCGATGAGCGTCTTGCCCGACGCGGTCGGGACGGAGGCGACGAGGCTGTCGCCCTCGGTGACGCCCTTCTCGACGGCTTCGGCCTGCGGCGGATAGAGCTCCTCGATACCGTCGTCCCGGAGATGTCCTGGCAGCCACTCGGGGACCTCGGGGACGTCGTCGACGTTCATTGACGGGCATAACGCGCGATGGTTTTTAAACGCTCGGCAGTCGCGGCGAAAGTGGAACTGGTCACGTGAGAACCGCCGTGGCGTCTCCCACCGAGCGCCACCCCTTTCTCACCCCCCGACGAACCTCGCGTATGCGCATCGAGTACGACCGGGACACCTGCATCGGGATGTACCAGTGTGTCGCCGAGTGGGACGGCTTCTCGAAGGACATGGACGCCGGGAAGGCCGTCTTGGAGGACAGTGAGGAGGTAGAAGACGGCGTGTTCAGCCGCGAGATTCCAGCGGACGCGGAACTGGACGCGAAGTTCGCCGCGCGGGTCTGTCCCGTCGACGCCATCAAGGTGTTCGACGACGACGGCGAGCAGATAATCTAGCCGACGTTTTCACCGTCCCACCGCCCCCCGTCGGCACGCCCCGACCGTGTGTCGACGAGCACTCGACTCGCCCACCCACGGGTCCGAGATTCCCGTTTCTGGGTCTGTCGGACGACGTTCGAGTGGGAAACGAACGTAGGCTTTTCTCGTCGTCGACCGTACGTCTCGGTGACAGTCGTCGGATGGCGCTCAGTTATCTCGGCTTCCACCTGGTGTTCGTCGTCCCCGCTCTCGTCTTCCTCGTGGTCATCGGCCCACGACTCACGCGTCGACGAGCGGCGGGCATCGCGCTACTGGCGAGCATCGCGTTCGTCTACACGACGCCGTGGGACAACTACCTCATCGCGCAGGGTGTCTGGTCGTACCCGCCCGACGCGGTCCTCGGCCGCGTCTGGCAGGCCCCCTACGAAGAGTACGTGTTCTTCCTCCTCCAGCCGGTGTTGACGGGGCTGTGGTACCATCGAACCGTCGCGAGCGTCGACACGGCGACCGCCGGTGGGTGGCGACCGCGGGCCGCCGGTGTCCTCTTCTGGAGTGCGCTCGCCGTTGCGGGCGGCGCACTCACGATCACGGACGCGGGCTACTACCTGGGTGCCATCCTCGTCTGGGCGGCTCCCGTCCTCGCCTTCCAGTGGGGGTTCGGCGGTCACGCTCTCTGGGCGTCCCGCCGCCCGTTCGTCCTCGCCGTCGCCGTCCCGACGCTGTACCTCTGGGTCGCCGACGCCGTCGCCATCGCGCTCGGTATCTGGGTCATCAACTCCGAGTTCACGACCGGTCTCGCGCCGCTGGGTCTCCCCGTCGAGGAGGCGACGTTCTTCCTCGTGACCAACCTGCTGGTCGTCCAGGGGTTGCTCCTGTTCGAGTGGGTGCTCGCGGTGTCCGCCGAGCGCCGGCCAACCCCCGCGGCCGACCCCACGCCACGACCGGCCCCGCGACAGCGATGACCGTGGAGACGGCGTCGGCGGCCCGCCGAACCCTCCGACGGGCGGTGTTCCTTCCGGTGTGGCTCCTCCTCGTGGCCGTCGCGGTTCCGTTCGCGCTCGGTCTCACGGTTCCCCGGGCGCTGCTGTACCTCCCGTTCGCCGCGAGCGTCCTCGTACTCGGACTGCCACACGGCGCGGTCGACCACGTCACGCTGCTGCGTGCTCGGGGGACCCTCGCCGACGCCGGCCTCCGCGCACTCCTCACCGGGCCGGCCCGCGACGCCCTCGCGCGCGTAGGACTGCTGTACCTCGTCCTCGGCGGGGCGTACCTGCTCGGCTGGTGGGTCGCACCCGCCGCCGCCTTCGTCGTCTTCGTCGCTCTGACGTGGTTCCACTGGGGGCAGGGTGACCTCTACGCGCTCGTCGACCTCGTCGAGACGACGCACCTCCGGACCGGCTCCCAGCGAGCGCTCGCCGTGGTCGTCCGTGGTGGCCTCCCGATGGTCGTCCCGCTGGTTGGCGCGCCAGTCGCTTACCGTCGGGTCGCCACCGACGTCGTCGGACTGTTCGACGCCGGCGCTGCCGACGCGCTGGCCCCCGCGTTCGCGCCCGGCACGCGACTCGTCGTCGCCGTGGGATTCGGCGCACTCTCGCTGGCCACACTCGTACTGGGGTTCGTCCACGCCCGGCGTCGCGGTGGGGCCGCCCGCGTGTCGTGGCGACTCGACGCCGTCGAGACGACCCTGCTCTGGGGGTACTTCCTCGTCGTCCCACCCGTCCTCGCGGTCGGTCTCTACTTCTGTCTCTGGCACTCGGTGCGGCATATCGCCCGACTGGTCGTCCTCGACCGGCCCGCGACCCGCGCGCTGGCGGCCGGTGACCTGCGCCCCGGAGTCGTTCGGTTCGCCCGCGACGCCGCCCCGCTCACGGTGGGTGCACTCGTCGTCTTCGCGGCGCTCTTCCTCGCCGTCCCGACCGACGGCAGCCTCGCAGCGCTCGTCGCCGTCTACCTCGTCCTGCTGGCGGTGTTGACCCTCCCCCACGTCGTCGTGGTGACGCTGCTGGACCGCGAACAGGGGCTGTGGACGCCGCCGGGAGTCGACGGACCGGGACCCGCCCACGGCTCCCCAGGGCGGTGACGAACTGCCGAGCGGGAGAGCGTCGCCGACGCTGGTCGTGGCGTCGCGTCGGAAGAATCGATGGTGGAGCGACCGGGTTACGAGATCTTCTCGTACTGGTCGGCGAGCTTCTCGGCGGCGTCGTCCATCAGTTCGACCTCGTAGTCGTCGCGCTCCCACTCGACGACCTCCTCGACGCCGTTCGCGCCGAGTTTGACGGGGACGCCGAAGGCGGTGTCCTCGTAGCCGTACTCGCCGTCGAGGACGACGCTGCCGGGCAGCACCTCACCCGTGTCCCGGAGGATGGCCTCGACCATGTGGGCGACGCCGGTCGCCGGTCCCCACTGGGTCGCGCCCTTGCGCTCGATGACGTCCATCGCGGACTCCTGTAGCTCTTCGAGGATGGTCTCGCGCTCGCTCGCGTCGAACTCGGGGTCCGCGCCGTCGACGCGGACCTTCGAGAACATCGGGACCTGCGCGTCGCCGTGCTCGCCGAGGATGGTCGCCTCGACGTTCTTGACGGGGACGTCGAAGCGCTGGGAGAGGACGTAGCGGAACCGCGCGGAGTCGAGGCGACCCCCGAAGCCGATGACCTTGTTGCGGTCGCGGTCGCCCGTCTCGTAGAGGTGGCGGTTGAGCAGGTCGACCGGGTTCGACGTCGTGACGGAGACGAAGTCGTCGTTGTACTCCGCGAGCGACGAGCCGATGTCGTCCATGATGGGCGCGTTGTCGCCCGCGAGGTCGATGCGCGTCTGTCCCGGCTGGCGCGGGATGCCGGCGGTGATGACGACGACGTCCGACCCGGCGGTGTCCTCGTAGCCCCCCTGAACGACGGTGGTGTTCGAGTCGTAGGCGACCCCGTGGTTGGTGTCGGCGGCTTGTCCGACGGTCTCGTCTTCCTTGTCCGGAATGTCGACGAAGACGAGTTCGTCCACGACGTCACGCAGCGCGAGGTTGTACCCGGCTGCGGCGCCGACCGTGCCGGCCGCTCCGACGACGCTCACTTTTACCATACCTTCAACGTCCCGCGGACAGTGGTTAAGCGCTTCGAAGCGCCGTATCTCGGTACTCGGCCACGGTGTTTCCAATCGACGCGGCCGCCGCCCGTGTGGCTATCGTTGTCACGAAACGAGCGTGAGTAGCTACCACTGTTCGGGACTGCCCGCCGTTCGGTCCCCCGTGGCTCTCGCTCGTTCGCTCCGGTCGCTCGTCACCGGGGTGAACGCCGCCGGTCTCTAGCGGAACCGACGGCCTCGCCAAACTCAGTGCACCGTGCATCTCGCGGTTCGTTCCACTCACCGCTCGGCCAGCCGCGATTCTCGTTCGCGACGCTCACTCCGAATCGCGCACCCACCACGCTTTTCGGTTCAGCCGCCCGTAGCGTGGTCTATGAGCGAGTTCGACAAGGAGGCGGAGCGCGAGAAACTCCGCGAACAGTTCGCCGACGACGAGCGCGAACGCGAGTCGACCCAACGGATGAGCGAACTACTCCTCCAGGGGGCGACGATGACGAACAAGCACTGCGACGTCCACGGTGCTCCCCTCTTCCGCCAGAACGGCGAGGAGTTCTGCCCGACGTGTCAGACCGAGGGCCGCGAGACCGTCGCCGCCGAGAACGCCGAGCAGGCCGCCGACGCCGAGGCGACTGCCCCCACGGAGCAGTCCCCATCGGAACGGCCACCGTCCGAGCCGTCGCCCGTCGAACAACCCACCGAGCAGTCACCCGCCCCCGACCGCCCCGCTCCCGCGCAGTCCTCGTCCTCGACGGCCACCACCGACGGCCACGAGGCGACGCCGACGCCCGAACGGACCGCCGCTCCGGAGCCACGAGGCCAGTCCACCCACCCGGCCCACACCGACCTCTCTGAGGCCCGCGCGTCGCTCGCCCGCACGGTGACGCGCTTCGCCGACGAGGCCGAACGGACCGACGACCTCGCGCGTGCCCGAGAGTACCTCGACGCGGTCGAGGACGCGGCGGACGCGCTCGCGGCAGTCAGGAACGCCGAGAAGTAGGCAGGCCCGGACGAACGGCGACCGTGGAGGTCTGCTTACCCGGCCGTCTCTCGCCGAGGCGGGTCGCTCGATACTCGCTGCGCGCTCACCGTCAGATACACTGGTACACTCATCAACACCGCCATCCCGAAGAAGACGCCGCTGAAGTAGACGACTCCGATGGCTTCGAGTCCCCGCTGGTCGGCCGTGACGATGGGGTAGACGAAGGGAATCGAGGCTAGCATCGCCACTCCCAACCGGAGTGTTGGACTCGATAGAACCGCGAACACTACCGACGTAGCGACGACAGCTAAGATCGGAATCAGTGGCCCGCCGAACGCGAGGTCGTCGAACTGTACTCCGGACGGTGGCAGACCGGGTCGACCGGCCGTGAACGACAGCACCCTGACGACGAGCGCCGTCACGAACCCAACCGTGGCGACCAGGGTCGCACCCGTCGGTGTCAATCGGCGTTCGAGACGTTCGGCGACGGTCACCGCCACACCGCTCACGACGTAGATACACCCCCCACCGAGCAACAGTCCCCGTCCGAGCATCGTGTCTCCAGGTCGCACCACTACGAGTGCAACGCCGGCTAGACAGAGCAGGGCCCCTCGGGGGTTCACAACCTGACCTATCGACTCGCCTGTAAGTACTTTCTCCCGAACGCTCACTCGTAGTCGCTGCCGACGACTTCGCGGATGCGCTCGGCGGTCACGGCTCCCACACCCTTCACTTCCAGCAGGTCCTCCTCGTTCGCGGTCATCACCGCCTCGACGCTCCCGAAGTGAGTGAGCAGCGCGCGGGCGGTCACCGGCCCGACGTCGGCGATGGAGCCGACGACGTACTCCTGTTGTTCGTCGAGCGTCTTGGCGGCCTTCTCGCCGTGGACGCTCACCTCGCGGTCGGACTCCTCCTGTTCGCGTCGGGCGATGACCTCGACGAGGTCGGCGGTGTCGGCCTCGTCGGTCGTCCGCAGAATCGAGGCCCCGAAGTCGATGGCGAGCGAGGCCAGTGCCCCGCGGATGGCGTTGGGGTGGACGTTGCGCGCGCCGTAGAGGTCCTCTCCCTCGACGACGACGACGGGCCGGGAGTAGTGCCGAGCGCCGTCTTTCACCTGCTCGAACATCGAGCGGTCGCCCCCGACGAGCGTGTCGAGGAAGTCGTCGACGGACTTGCGCTCGACGACGACGCGGTCCGAGAGCACGTAGTCGCCCACCGCGAGCGTCTCCAGCCGAGTAGTGATGCCGTCGCGCGTCGAGAGGTCCCGGGCGATGGTCGAGTCGAGTTCGCGCTGGTCGACGACGATCTCGACGGTGTCGCCGTCACCGCGGGCGGTCGCGACCGTGGCGTCCGCGCCGGGGCCGTCGTCCGTGTCGGTGGCGTCGTCGAGCGTCGAGTCGGACGCGCGTTCGTGGCGCTCTCCCCCTCCCTCTTCGCGGCCGGCGAACGCGTCGAGTCCGGACTGGCCGTCCGAACCCCCCTCGTTTCCGGTCGACGCCTTCGCCCCCTCGCTCGATTTCGTGTCAACTGAGTCATCACTTTCGCTCGGGTCGTCGGTGGCGTCGGCTCCGCCGTTGGTCGCGGTCTGTGCGGCCGCGGGCGACGCGTCCGGGGTGGCCTCCGCCTCGTTCGCCGACTCGAACTCGTCGAGGCCGTGCTGGCCGAGTTCCTCGTTGACCTCGCCGGCGACGCCCTTCAGCTTCCGCAACTCCTCTTCCATGCGCTTCTCCTCCCTGCGCGAAATCCAGAAGTACGCCTCGTCGCGGGTGTCCTCGGCGAGCAGGACGTGGACCTTCCCCTCGGTCTGCCGACCGGTTCGACCCTTGCGCTGGATGGCACGGATGCCCTTCGGGACGGGTTCGTAGAAGAGGACGAGGTCGACCTCGGGGACGTCTAGACCCTCCTCCGCCACGCTCGTCGAGACGAGCACCTCGAACTCCCCGTTCCGGAACGCGTCGAGGGTCTCCTGCTGTTGTTTCTGGGTCATCCCGTCGGAGCCCTCCTTGTCGCCCTGCCCGACGAACCGGTGGGTCTCGAAGTGCTCGCCGAAGAACTCGGTGAGCGTCTCGGCGGTGTCGCGGGACTCGGTGAACACGATGACGCGCTCGCCTTCCTCGATGCCGAGCGTCTGTGCCAGCAGGATGCGCGCCCGACGGAACTTCGGGTGGAGGTCGTCGAACTGCTCGGCCCGGCGCATCGCCTCCTGGACCCGCGGGTCGGAGACGAACCGCTGGGAGGCCTTCGACGCCCCCGACGAGCGTGCGGCGTTGCGCTGGCGTTCGAAGTACCGCCGGAGGGACTCGACGGACTGGGTCTCGACGAGTTCGACCGCCCGCCGCAGCTTCATTATCTCGGCGTGGGCGGACATCCCCTGGTAGCCCTCCGACTGGTCGTTGCTCATCATCTTCTGGAGCTCCGAGCGGATGGAGTTGAGGTCTCGCTGGGACATCTCGGGGTTCGTCGAGCGCGTAACGCCCAACTGTTTGAGCTTCTCCAGGCGGTCGGTGATGACCTCGTTGAGCGCGTCTCGTATCTCGATGACGCCCTCGGGGAGTTCGACGCGCTCCCACTCCACCTCGGTCTTGTGGGTGAACTCGCTCACGTCCGAGTCGCCCTCGGTCATCACCTCCACCTCCCGAAGCCCGAGGTTCTCACAGACGACGAGAATCTCCTCCTTGTCCCCACCGGGCGAGGCGCTCATGCCGGTCACGAGCGGGTCCGCGGCGTCGGCGTGGTAGCGCTCGGCGATGTAACAGTAGGCGTAGTCGCCGGTCGCGCGGTGACACTCGTCGAAGGTGAGGTGGGTGACGTCTTCGAGCGAGATGCGGTTGCCGACGAGGTCGTTCTCGACGACCTGGGGGGTGGCGACGACGACCTGCGCGGACTCCCACAGTTCCGCTCGGTCGTCGGGGCGGACGCTCCCGGTGAACACGACGATGTCGTCGTCCGGAATCGTCAGCGCCTCGCGGTAGAAGTCGGCGTGCTGGTTGACCAGCGGCTTCGTCGGTGCGAGCAGCAGGGACTTCCCGCCGGTCTCGTGGAGGCGCTGTGCGGTGACGAGGAGGCTCACCGCGGTCTTCCCGAGTCCCGTCGGGAGACAGACGAGCGTGTGGTCGCGGAGCGCGGCGTCGGCGAGTTCGGCCTGGTACTCCCGGCGCTGGAGCAGGCCCGGCGTGAGGAGTGGGCCGTCGATGGTCTCGGCGTCGGACTCGCTACTGGCCGCCATTTGGCGATACTGACGCGCGTTCGCGGTTAAGGGTTCGCGTATCGGGGTGAAAGTGAACCGGCGAACGTCCTCGAACGCGTTGACCGCTCAGCGGTTGCCCGTCGCGACGAGCACGAGACCGAAGAGCACGCCCACGACGACCAGTACGACGCCGCCGATGGCGTACAGCTCTCCGGGCGTGTACGCGAACCGGTCGCCGTACATCGTGATGGCCGCCGAGAACAGGAGGGTGAGTCCGGAGCCAGTCAGAACGGTCGCGACGTCGAAGCCGGCGGGGTTGCCGAAGTCGGGCACGGTGGCAGTAGCGCCCACCGTCGGAAAGCGCTGGGGGTTGCGAACCCGGCGCGACGGCCGGACGCGCCACTGCCCCCTCGACATCACCCGACGAACTGGAGCACCACGAGCACGCTCGCGACCGACGCGACCGTCGTCACGAACACGTTCGTCGAGGCGAGGTCGGCGTCGCCACCGAGTTCGCTCGCGTAGACGAACGTCGACACCGCGGTCGGCATCGCGAGCATCACCACCCCCGCGCGAGTCGTCGAGGGGTCGGCAGCGAGTGCCCAGAACACGAGGAGCGCGACGGCGGGCATCACCAGCATCTTGACGGCGACGACGCTCCCGACCGTCGAGCGGTCGACGGCGTCGCGGTCGAACGACAGCGACGCGCCGATGGCGAGCAGCGCCACCGGGAGCGCGAGCTCCGCCAGCACGCCCAGCCCCGCCGACACCGGTTCCGGAACCGGCACGCCGAGTGCGGCGACGGCGAGGCCAGCGCCCAGCGAGAGCAGTACCGGGTTGGTGAGGAAACCCCGGACCTCCGCGCGGAGGTCGGTCTCGGCGTCGGTGAGGAAGGCGAACACCCCCAGCGTCAGGGGGACCTGCGTCAGCGCGCCGACGCCGAGCAGGAGGCTCGCCTTGGCGGTCACGACGCCGCTACCGAACGCCGCCGCGACGATGGGCAGGCCGAGGAACCCGAGGTTGCCGTGGTACGACTGGACGACGGCGACGCTCCGCACGGCGGACGAGGACTCGCGGCGGTGGACGACCCAGCCGACGGCGACGACGGCGAACAGCACCGTCCAGTAGCCGACGACGAGACGCGGTTCGAGCACCTCGCCGAGGTCCTGCCCGGCGGTCGACCCGAACACGAGCGCCGGCAGCGCGACGTAGAACGCGACGGTCGTGAGCAGGTCCGCCCGCCGGTCGGTCAGGAGGCCGACCGAGCGCCCGGCGACGCCGAGGCCCAGCACGACGAGCAGGTACAGCAGGTTCGTGACGACGCTCACTGGGAGGGCGTTCGAACGGCGGGCGGTTCGGTGTTGCGTTCCACGCCGGTCAGGTCGCCCCCGGAATCACGTCCGCGATGCGGTCGGCGTACTGCATCGCGAGTGTCCCGAGCACGCTCATCACGAGGACGTAGCCGACGGCGAACGCCGGGATGGTCTCGGCGAGGACGGGCGAACTCGCGCCCGCGACCAGCGCCGCGATGATGAGTGAGAACTCCCCGCGCGTGACGAGACCCGCCGCCACACGGACCGACCGTCGCTGGTCGAGGCCGTACACCCGCCGCCCCGTCAGATACCCCGAGGCGAACTTCGAGAGCGTCGTGAGCACCACGGCCACGGCGAGCAAACCGACGACGGCCCCGACGAGTTCGAGCTGGGTCGTCAAACCGATGTAGAAGAAGAAGACGGCCGCGAACACGTCCCGAATCGGTGCGAGCAGCCGTTCGAGCGCTTCGAGGTGGCGCGTCGACGAGAAACCCATCCCGACGAAGAAGGCGGCGACCGCCTCGCTCACCCCGAGTTCGAGCGCGATACCGCCGACGAGCGTCGCCACCGCCACCGCGCGCAACACGAACAGTTCGTTCGAGTCGACCGCGAGGTAGCGTGCGAACAGCGCCTCGCCCTTGACGACGCCCGCGACGAGCACGAGCAGGAAGCCCCCGGCGACGCCCACGCCCTGCGCGGCGCTCGCGAGGTCACCGCCACCGAGGACGACCGCCGACAGGATGGCGAGGTACAGCGCGATGGCGAGGTCCTCGAACACGAGCGTCCCGAGCATCGGTTCGGACTCGGCGTTGGCGATCCACCCCAGGTCGATGAGCGACTTCGTGATGACGGCGCTGGAGGAGATGTAGACGACTCCGCCGAGGACGAACGCCTCGACGAGCGACCAGCCCGCGACGAGACCGATGGCGACCCCGACCGGGAAGTTCACCGCGAGGTCCAGCGCGCCCGCCGACAGCAGGCGGTCGCGACTCGCCAGCAGGCGCTCGACGCTGAACTCCAGTCCGAGGAAGAACAGCAGGAAGACGATACCCAGCTCCGCGCCGAGCGCGACGAACTCGCTGTCCGGCTGGGGCACCATCGTCGCTACCTCCGCGAGCGTCCCCGACGCGCCGGCCGCGCCGGTCGCCACCTCCCCCACGCCGATGCCCGCGACGATGTAGAGTGGGATGACCGACACGCCCGCGCGTCGGGCGAGCACGCCCGCGAGGACGAGCGCGAGGAACATCGCCCCGACGGCGAGCAGCGTCGTCCCCTCAGCCATCCACGTCCCCGGAGACCACGCCGTCCAGTTGGCGACACGCCTCGCTCGACCCGAGGACGACGAGCGTGTCCTCGGCCAGTATCTCGGTGTCCGCGCCGGGGTTCTCGATGGTCTCCCCGCCGCGCTGGATGGCGACGACGGAGACGCCCAACTCCTGGCGCAGTCGGGTCTCGGCGAGCGTCTTCCCGACCAGCGGGGAGTCCGCCTGGACCTTCGTCCACTCGATGAGCGTGTCGTCCGACAGCACCGTCTCGATGCTGTCGGTTCGGATGGGCTGGAAGTACGCCCCCTCCATGATGGTCCCGACCTGGCGGGCGAGACGGTCCGACAGGCCGAACAGCTTCTCGGCGTCCGCGTCCTCGGACTCTCGGAGGAACAGCTCTCGTTTCCCGGTGTTGTGGATGACGATGACCAACCGCGCCTCGCCGTCGAGTTCCACCTCGAACTTCTTGCCGACGCCCGGGAGGTCGCTCTCGTAGACGGTCATTACACGAACCAAGTGTGCGCCGGGTCATAACCGTCCCGACGCTGTGGGACGGTTCTCGCACCCCACGACAGACGTTGGCGAACCCCTTCGTTTCGGGTGCAGAATCGTGACACTCGGACGTGTCTGACGGTCGAAGCGTCGGCGTCGTCGACCGGTCAGGCCACGCCGAGGAGGTACGTCCCGAGCAGGACGCCGACGGCCGCCGCCGGCGGGATGGTGAGGTTGTCGTCGATGACGTAGGTGGCGACGACGGGTTTCACGCCGTCGGCGACGGTGGCGGCCGCCGCGCCCGCGATGGCCGGCACCGGCGCGAGGCCGACGCCGAGCGCGATGGCGAGACACACCGCGAACATCGCGAGGAGGACGGGCGTCCCCTTCACCGACTGGAGTTCGCCCGACCCCAACAGCCCGGAGACGGGGTCGCCGAGTGCGAGCATCAACATCCCCGCGACGGCCGCGCCGGGGACGACGCTCGGGGGGAACAGCCAGGCCACCCCGCACATCGAGACCAGGTACAGCGCGTAGCCCGCGAGGTTGTCCTGTTCGTACTCGCGGGTCAGCGTGTCGTAGATACGCCACTGGACGACCCCCGACAGCCGCAGCGCTTCGAGGAGCAGCCCTCCCAGCGCGGCGAGCGTCCAGGCGAGTTGGACCCACCGCCACGGCACGTCGAACAGGAGGTACGCGAGCGGGACGACCGCACCGGTGGCGTGGACCAACCGGCGCTGGACCTCTGGGGGGACGACCACGTTACTCGACCGGGTCGCCCCACTCGCGGAGGTCACCGCCGGTCCGGAGGTTGGCGATGGCCGCGGCGAGGTCGGCGACCGGCAGGCGGACCTGGTCGGTCGAGTCGCGTTCGCGCAGCGTCACGGTGTCTTCCTCCAGGGTCTCGTAGTCGACGGTGACGCCGTAGGGCGTACCGACCTCGTCCTGGCGGCGGTAGCGCCGTCCGATGGCACCCGAGTCGTCGTAGACGACGCTCAGACCGGTCTGGCGGAGCGTGCTCGCGAGGTCCTTCGCGCGCTCGTCCATGCCGTCTTTCGTCATCAGCGGGAAGACGCCGACGGTGGTCGGGGCCATCTCCGGCGGGAGAGCGAGGTACGAGCGCTGCTCGCCGTCGACCTCGTCGGTCCGGAGCGCGTGGTCGAGCACCGTCGCGACGAGACGGTCGACGCCGAACGACGGTTCGACGACGTGGGGCGTGACGTGCTCGCCCGCCTCCGTGACCTCCTCGACGCGGTGGTCGACGGCGTCGCCGGGCACGTCGTACGTCTCGCCGTCGACGGTGACGGGGATGGGGTCGGCGTCGAAGTCGCCCTCGCCCGCGGCGGCCATCCGGTCGAGTTCCGCGGCGACGTCGCCGGCCGCGCCGCCGAACTCGGGGCCGAGCACGCTCATGTCCGGGTCGACGACCGCCCGTTCGACGGTGACGGGGTCATCGTACTGCTGGAACACGGTGAAGTCGGCGTCGGCGTACTTCGCGTGTTTCGAGAGGTCGTAGTCGCCCCGGTAGGCGAAGCCCGTTATCTCGATCCAGTTGCCGTCGATCTCGGCCTCGGCGTCCCAGCAGTCACTGGCGTAGTGGGCGAGTTCGCCCGGCAGGTGCTGGCGGTAGCGGAACCGGTCCATGTCGACGCCGATGCGCTCGTAGAACTGCTTGGAGAGACCGAGGTAGAACGCCACCCAGTCGCTCGTGACGACGTTTCGTTCGACGGCCTCGCCGACGGTCATCGTCTCGATGCCGCCGTCGCCGTCCTGCGCGCTCGCGGAGTACAGCGGTACCTCGACGTCCGCGACGCGTTCGAGCGGCGGTTCGTCGGCCTCGGGGTCGACGAAGTGTTCCAGTTCGGCCTGCGTGAACTCTCGGACGCGGATGAGACCCCGCCGCGGCGATATCTCGTTGCGGTAGGCTCGACCGACCTGTGCGACGCCGAACGGGAGTTGGTTGCGCGCGTACTCCTTGAGCCGCGAGAACTCGACGAAGATGCCCTGTGCGGTCTCCGGGCGCAGGTAGCCCGCCTGCGAGGAGCCGGGGCCGATGGCCGTCTCGAACATGAGGTTGAAGTCGGTGACGTCGACGCCCGCGAGCGGTTCGCCACACGCCGGACAGGCGATGTCGTGGTCGGCGATGAGCGCCTCCACGTCGGGAATCGGGAGCGCCTCGGCGTCGGCGATGTCGGTCGCACCCTCGACGAGGTGGTCGGCGCGGTGGGGTTCGCCACACGACGGGCACTCGACGATCATGTCGTCGAACGTGTCGAGGTGGCCCGACGCCTCGAAGACGGGTTCGGGCATGACGGTTGGCGCGTCGATCTCCATGTGGCCCTCGCGGGTGACGTAGCGGTCGCGCCAGGCGTCCTCGACGTTCGACTTCAGGGTCGCACCCTGCGGGCCGTAGACGTAGAAGCCCGCGACGCCGCCGTACGCCTCGCTGGCCTGGAAGAAGAAGCCCCGGCGCTTGGCGAGCTCCATCAGGTCGGTGTCGGCCTCGCTCATAGCGACTTCAGGAGGTCCATGTCCTGGACGATGCCCACGAGGTCGCTACCGCTCATCAGCGGTATCTGCTCGATGTCGTGTTTCAGCATCTGGCGGGCGGCGAACTGCGCGGTCTTCGTCCGCGAGACGGTCACCATCTCCTCGCTCATGAACTCGCTGGCGGTGCCCTCGGGGAACTGCACGTCACGCGTCGGGATGTAGCGGTTGCCGACGGCCTTGATACCCTCCCACTTCCAGTCGTCGTCCTCGTCGGCGATGGAGTCGCCGGTCTGGCCCTCGCCCTCGACGACCTCGGCGACCTCGATGAGGTCGGCTTCGGTGATGATGCCGACGACGTCCACCTCGTCGTCGTCCTCACCGACGACGATGCCGTAGGGGACGTCCGCGAACGACAGTTCGCGCTCGACGACCGCCAGCGGCGTCTCGGTGTAGACGCAGTTGACGGTGCGCGTCGCGAGGTCGCCGACCGCGCTCTCGCCGTCGGCGTCGCCCTCTGCGATGGCCCGGACGACGTCGGTGATGGTGACGATGCCGTCGAGCGTGTCGCCGTCGACGACCGGCACGCGCCGGGCGTCGTGCTCGCGCATCACGGCGGCGAGTTCGTCGAGCGACGTGTCGGCGGTGACGGTCGGCCCCTCCTCGACGAGCAACGCGAGTTGGTCCTCGTCGGGGTTGTTGATGAGGCCCTCCCGGGAGACGAGTCCCCGGAACACCTCACCGTCGTCGGTCGGTTTCACGACGGCGACGGAGGAGAACTCGCCCGTGCGGAGGTACTCCAACGCGTCGTCGCGGCTGCCCGGTAGCGACACCGTCACGACCTCGTCGCCCGGCGTCATGGCGTCTGCGACGTTCATGGTGCACACTGACTCCGCCCGCGTACAAAGGCGTTACACATCCCCGTCGGTTTCTCACACGGACGGGGGCCGGTCGACCGCCGGTCAGTGTCGGGGGTCCTCGTCGGCTCCCTCGGCGAGTCGCTGCTCCGCCTTCGGGAAGAACGGCTCCCACTCCTCGTGGCGGAAGCTGGCGACGGGCGTCCGGTCAAGACGCTGAACGTGGACGAACGCCGTCTCGTTGTCGACGACCGCTCGGCGGACGGCCCCCGCGTACATCTGCTGGTACGCTCCGGCCAGCAACAGCGCCGTCTGGCTGTCGTCGTCGAAGTACGCGACGACCATGTACACCTGACCGCTCTGCTCGTGCTGGAACACCTCGAAGCGGTCGAACGCGTCGAGTTCGAGCGGCTCGCCCTCCTCCTGGGCGGCGAGCTCCTCGACGGTGTGGTCGGTCACCGTCGCGAGCACCTCCAGCACGTCGTCGGCGAGGTTGTCGACGACACCGAACGTGAGGCCGTAGCGACCCGTCGGCTCCTGTTCCGGGCTCTCGGGTGCGAGGTCGTCGGCAGCGACGGCGAGCGCGTCCCACCCCTTCTCCTCGAGTTCCTCGGCCATCCCGTACAGCTCCTCGCGGGTCGCGTTCCACGCGTTCTTCAGCGCGTCGGCGTTGCTCGCGACGCGGTCGGCGTAGTCGGTCTCCTCTCCGATTTCGGGCATGCCTCCCTCTCGGCGATTGAACGTGTAAAAGCTGTTGGCGTCGTCCCGACACGCCCGGACCGAGCGTGCCGTCGTCGCGACCGGTTCGTCCCCCGGCCGCGACGATTGGCTACGAGACGGCGATACCGAACACCGTCTCCATCACGTAGGAGACGGCCAGCACGAGCAGACTCGCGACGAACAGCTTCAGCGCGTCAGAGAGTCGGTCGTCGTGGTCCAGGCGATACGCCGACGGAATCACCCGCTGGACGCGCGACTGGAACGGCGTCTCTCGGCCGCGGTCGGCGGGCAGTCGGGCCTCGTCGCGCTTGTCGAGTCGGGTCGGGCGGAGCTTCAACGCCGCGAGGCCGAACAGCAACATCCCGACGACGAACAGTCCTCGTTTCACCCCGACGAGCCCGCCGCCGAGCGCGACGCTGACGGCACCCAGAACGACGAACAACACGACGAGGACGCTCAGCGAGTAGGCGACGAGGTCGACGAGCTGGCGCGGACGGTCCGCCCCCGACCCGTCGAACTCCTCGGGTGTCGCCGAGCGGTCCGCCATCAGTCGACGAGGCTCTCGAACACCACTTCCGGCTCCTCGTGTTCGGCACGGTGACGGTGACAGTAGCTCGTCCGTCCCGTGTCGCTCACGACGTGGTGCTGTGGCGATTCGGCGTCACAGACGCTCCCGAACTGGTCGCGCAGGTACTCGCGTGCGGTGTCCTCGTCGCCCGACCGGACGTGGTCGATGGCGGTCTCGACGTCCGAGCGGACCTCCGGCGGGACGTCCATCTCGCCGAACCGGTCGCGGACCCGCGAGCGTGCCTGCTCGTGGCTGCCCGCGTGGACGTCGCTGATGAACGCGTCGACGAGGTCGTCGAAGTCCGCGTCGGTCTCCTCGGGGTCGAAGTGCTGTCCGAGGATTTCGCGCGCCTCGTCCTCCCGACCGCCGTCGGCGGCCTCGATGGCCCGTTCGAGCGCCTGTTCGCGCTCGGGGTCGAGGCGGTGGGGGAACACCTCACGGACGATCTCGTCGATGCCCGAGAAGCGCGTCTCCATCCCGAGGACGCCCCGGGCCATCTCGGTGAACGACCGGTCGGCCCGCGACCGCTCGCGGAGGATCTCGCGCAACAGTTCGATGCCCTCCCACGTCTCCTCGTCGAGGTGGTCGTACTCCGACGGGCGGATCTTCACCGGACAGCGCGTGGTGAACGGACAGCCCTTCGGCGGGTCACGCGGACTCGGCGGCGTGCCCCGCAGCGTGATCCGCCGTTTGTCGTCGGTCGGGTCGGGGTCGGGAATCGCCGAGAGCAACGCCCGCGTGTACGGGTTCTTCGGGTTCTGGAACAGCTCGTCGCTCTCGCCGATCTCCATGATGTGTCCGAGGTACATCACGGCGACGCGGTCGCAGATGTGGCGCACCACCGAGAGGTCGTGTGCGATGAACAGGTACGTCAGCCCGAACTCCTCCTGGAGCTCCTCCAGCAGGTTGAGGATCTTCGCCTGGACACTCACGTCCAGTGCGGAGACGGGTTCGTCGAGCACGACGAACTCCGGTTCGAGCGCCAGTGCGCGGGCGATACCGATGCGCTGGCGCTGGCCGCCCGAGAACTGGTGGGGGTACCGGAAGTAGTGCTCCCGGCGCAGGCCGACGGTCGTCAGCAGTTCCCTGACGCGTGCTCGTCGGAGCTTGCTCCGCGAGACGTCGACCGACAGCGTGACCGTCACCGACGAGTCGCTCTCGCTGACGTCGACGCTGACGCGGTCCTGGGGGAGCGGGACGCCGTCGCGGACCGAGATAGCTCCGCCGGGCACCTCGACGGTGATGTCGGCTTCCCGCTCGTCCTCGTTCAGGTGGCCGTCGCCGCTGACGGTGACCTCCTTCTGTGTGCCGACGACGTCGACGTCGAGGTCCGGCCAGTCGTGGACGTCGAGCGGTTCCTGGATGATCTCCCCGACGGTCATTCGGTCGTTGAGACTGGACTCGGGGTCCTGGAACACGATCTGGGCGTCGCGCCGCCACTTCTTGAGGCGCTTGCCCGAGAACGTCGTGATGTCCTCGCCGTCGAACAGCACCTCGCCGTCGGTGGCGCGCTCGAGGCGGACGAGCGTCCGGCCGAGCGTCGTCTTCCCACACCCGGACTCGCCGACGAGTCCGAGGGTCTCCCCGCGTTCGATGTCGAAGTCCACACCGTCGACGGCCTTGACCGGTTGGGAGCCGAGGATGCCTCCGCTCTCGTAGTAGGTCTTCAGGCCGTTGACGTTCACGAGGTCGTTGCGTTCGTCGGTTCGGTCGCTTCGGCGGAGTTCTTCTGTCTCACTCATCGTCGCTCACCTCGTCTGGGTCGGCTCGCGCGGTCGTCGCACCACGTGACTGGTGGTACGCGACGGCGTCCTCGCGGGCCATGTCTTCGGGGTACAGCAGGCAGGCGGCGGTGTGTTCCGCCTCGCTCGTACTCACGTCGACGCTCACCGGATGGACGGCGTCACACGCGTCGAACGCCTCGGGACACCGCGGTGCGAACCGGCAGTACGTCGGCTGTTCGTTCGGCGTCGGCACCTCCCCCTCGATGGTACGGAGGCGCTCGCCGCCGACGTTGCGGCTCGGAATCGACTCGAGGAGCCCCTGCGTGTAGGGGTGTTTCGGCTCGTCGAACAGCACCCGCGAAGGGGCGCTCTCGACGAGTTCGCCGGCGTACATCACGTTGACGCGGTCGGCGATCTCGGCGATGACACCCATGTCGTGGGTGATGAACATGATCGAGAGGTCGCGTTCCGCCTGGATCTCGTCGAGCAGTTCGAGAATCTGCGCCTGGATGGTGACGTCGAGCGCCGTGGTCGGCTCGTCACAGATGAGCAACTCGGGCTCACACGCCAGGGCCATCGCGATGACCGCCCGCTGGCGCATCCCTCCGGAGAACTGGTGGGGGTACTCGTCGACGCGTCGACGGGCGTCGGGGATGGACACCGCTTCGAGCAGGCGGACGGCCTCCTCGGTCGCCGCCTTCCCGGTCAGCCCGCGGTGGAGGCGCAGCGCCTCCTTGATCTGGTTACCGACGGTGTAGACGGGGTTGAGCGACGTCAGCGGGTCCTGGAAGATCATGGCGATACCGCTGCCACGGAGCTTCCGGAGCCCCTCCTTGGGTGCGTTGGTGATCTCGACGTAGCCCTCCGCGCCGTCGCGGACGACGAACGTCTTCTCGCGGACGATACCGAGCTCCGCGGCGTAGCCGCCCTCGACGAGGTCGGCCATGTCGACACGCCCCTCGCGGACGAGCGTCTCGGCGTCCGCGCCGGCGTACTGGTCGCCGCCGAGTTCCGAGGCGCGGTGGCCACTCGACAGCAGGCGGTCGACGAGGTCGACGAGGTCGTGTTCCTCGCGGAGTTCGTCGATCTCGGCGGTCCGCTTGGGGAACAGTCGCGCGAGCCGGTCGACGGTCGTCGGCTCGCGGAACTTGATGGACCCGCCCATGATGCGACCGGGCGAGTCGACGAGTCCCATGATGGAGCGGGCGGTGACGGACTTGCCCGACCCGGACTCGCCGACGATGCCGACGGTCTCTCCGCGGTGGATGGTGTAGCTGATGTCGTCGACCGCACGGATGGTCTCCTTGTCGGTGAAGAACGTCGTCTGGAGGTTCTCCACTTCGAGGATGGGTTCGTCCATCCGGCTCTGCTGGAGGCTCATCCGCCACCCCCGGCGGCCGCGGCCTCGTTAGCAGCACCCTCGCCACCCTGACTCTGTGGGTCGATGGCGTCACGGATGCCGTCGCCGAACGCGTTCAGCGCCGTCACGACGAGCACGATGAGGATGCCCGGGATGAGCGCGATGTGCCACGACTCGGTGGCGACGTACGACCGCCCGTCGGCGACCGCCCGGCCCCACTCGGGGGTCGGCGCGCCGATTCCGATGTTGAGGAACGACAGCGCCGCCGTCGTGATGATGATGCCGCCGATGGTCAGCGACCCGTAGACGAGCAGGTAGCCGAGGATGTACGGCAGCATGTGCTTGCGCATCGTGGTGGTCGAGCGCTGCCCGTAGGAACGAGCGGCGTCGACCCACTCCTGTTCGGAGACCTGGAAGGCGGGCCCACGCACCGCACGCCAGAGCCCCGGCCAGTAGAGGAACCCGAACGCGAGCGCGAGCAGTAACCCGCCGTTGTAGAAGCTCGTCAACCAGTGGTCGGCGAACACCACGTTGATGAGGATGAGCAACAGCAACACCGGAATCGCCTGGATGGAGTCGCTGATGACCACCACCGAGAGGTCGGCGAAGCCCTTGTAGTACGCCGTCAGCAGACCGAACGCGGCGGCGATGAAGCCACTGATGGCGATGGCGGTGACGCCGATGAACAGCGAGACGCGTGCCCCGTACGCCATGAAGGTGAACAGGTCACCGCCCGGTAAGTTCATCGTCCCGAACGGATGGAACCGGCCGAACTCGTCGTACGACAGCGGCCCGGTGTTGTACGCGGGCGTCCCCTGCGAAGAGGAGACGAGATTCGCGTCACCGGCGGTCGTCGTCTCGACGGTCCCCGTCTCCTCGTCGAAGTACTCGACCTCGAACTCGTAGGGACGGTCGATGTCCTGTTCGAACGTCGTCGGGGAGATGGTCGGCGCGAACAGCGCCAGACCGACGAACAGCACGACGATGACGAGGCCGAACTGACCCCAGCGGTGACCGCGGAGGCGGTCGACGACGTCGTCGCGGGGCGTCCAGTCGGCCTGTCGGTAGTGCTCGACGAACGTCCGGTAGCCGAACCAGGCCCACCACAGCAACAGGAACAGGTAGGCGTAGATGAGGACGACCCGGAAGAACCAGGCGTACGCCGGTGGCAGTCCCAGGAAGGTGCCCTCCCACGCCCCGCTGGCGACCTGGTGGCCCTGGTTGGGAATCAGGCTCCGCGAGAGCAGCGTCGGCAGGGTGTTCCCGAACTGTTCGATGCTGTTGAGGATGCTGACGACGACCGCACCCGTCGCGTCGCTGTTGGGGCCGATGCCCTGGGGCGCGCCGCTGACCGCACCGATAGCGACGCTGGCGACGAGTTCGAACACGCCGAACAGCGTCGAGATGACGGCGCCGAGTTCGACGAGCAGCAGCAAGGCGAGCCCGACGGCCCACACGAGCGCGGGCCGCGGGTTCGTCGCGAGACGCTCGCGCAGCGGTACCTCCTCGAATTGGTGTTGGCTACTCATTGTCAGTCGTACCCGATTCGTGGGTCGATGAGGGTGTACAGGAAGTCCTGCAGGATGTTGATTATCAACGTGAGTAGGACGAAGACGTAGATCAGCGACCCGGCGAGCGGCAGGTCACCCTGGAACGCCGCGTCGATGAACAGTTTGCCCAGTCCGTTGATGGCGAAGATCTCTTCGACGATGACCGACCCGCCGATGAGGATGAACGCCTCCGCGGTGATGATGGGCACCAGCGGGATGAGCGCGTTCCGGAAGATGTGCTTCCAGACGATGATGCGCTCGGGAACGCCCTTCGCCCGGGCGGTCTCGACGTAGTTCGAGTTCACCGTCTCCAGAACGGCCGTCCGGCCGACACGCATCTCGTTACCCATCGACGAGGAGCCCAACACCAGCGCCGGTGGGAGGATCTGTTTGATGGCGACCGCGAGGTTCTCGGGGTCCGTGAGGTCCTCCAGCGGCGGTGCCGTGATGACCTTCGTGTCGACGATCCACGTCGACCAGTTGAACGCACCGCCGGTCAACTGGTTCGAAGCGACGAGGAACGACGAGATGATGATGGCGAGCCAGAAGTTCGGCATCGCTCGCCAGACGATTCCACCGAACGACGCCGAGTAGTCCGACAGCGTGTTCGGACGCAGGCCGGCGTAGAACCCGAGCGGGATGCCGACGAGCAGCGCCACCAGCACCGACCAGAAGCCGAGCCAGATGGTTCGGGGCGCTCGCGTCGCGATGAGTTCCGTCACGTCCGACCCGCGGTTGACGACCCACGCCTGACCGAGGTCGAAGGTCAACAGGTCGGTCATGAACGCGACGTACTGTCGCCAGAGGGGAATCGGATTGCCCTGTGCGTCGATGATACCGATACTCCGTGCGACCGCGCGGCGGTAGCCGGGGTCGTTGTTCGTCCCGACGATCGCAGACACCGGGTCCAGTGGACCCATCCGAAGGATGATGAAGGTGAGCGACATCGAGAACAACAGCACCGGAATGGCGAGTACGAGTCGCCTCGCGAAGTAGCTCCAGCGGCTCATGGAGCCCTCCCGTCTCGTTCGGGACGGCCCGTCGCCCGTCCGCGGGCGCAGTCACCGCCGTCGCTGTCCATGGCTATCATTGTAGCTTGTCGCTGAATTTTGGGGTGCGGCAATTATCTCTTTCGTCTCGCACGCGCGCCGCTGGGCGCGTTGGGTCGAAAAACGGTACGTTCAGACGTGGACGGTGCTTACTCGCCGGAGCCGTTTGCGGGCGTCTGCGGCGTCGCGGTGACCGTCCGGCGGCTCTCTTGCTCCTTCCAGAAGCTCGTGAACTTCTGGCGGGACTCGCCCATCGCACCGAAGGCGGGCATGTGCATGTACTTGTACTTGAACCGCTCCGTCGCGCCGTGGAACATGTTCACGAGGATGACGTCCTCCCAGTTCGCCTCCTCCATCTTGAGGTAGGCGTCGGCACGGGCCTGCTCTGCATCGTCGCCCGGACCGGGGTTGGCCTGGATGGTCTCCCACGCCTCGGCGGCGCTCTGGGAGGCCTCCGTCGCCTCGTCGCGGCCCCAGTTCGTGTACGTCAGCACGCCGGTCTCACCCGTGTAGGTGTTTGGCGGGTTGATGAGCTGGAGGAAGTTGTCTCCGGCCGGCCAGTCGGCGATCCACCCGAGCGTGTACGCCTGTAGGTTCCCGTTCTGACCACGGTCGAGGAGCGTCGAGAACTCCGCGGACTCGATGGTCATGTCGATGTGTGCACTCTGGAGCTGCTGGCGGATGATCTGGGCCATCTCGTTCCAGGTCGTGCTCTCGTAGTGCGTGAGCGTCAGCTCGAACTTCTCGTTCGAGGAGTAGCCAGCGTCCTCCATGACCTGCTTGGCCTCGGGGACCTGGGACTCGCCGATACCGTACGGGTAGTTCTCCTGGACGTGCGAGTCGTAGTTCTCCGCGGGGTTCTCCCCGGGGAAGACGAGCGGCGGCGTGAGGTGGTACGCCGGCGCCTGGCGGTCCTTGAACACACGGCTCGAGAGGCTCTCCTGGTTGATCGCGTGAGCGAACGCCTGGCGGACCGGCTTCGGGACCTCCTGGGTGTTGAACGCGATGTAGAACGTCGACACCTCGGGCACCTTCAGGTAGTCGACGGTCTCGCCGTTCGCCTGGAACGGCCCGTACTCGCCGACGGTGCGACCCTGGTCGTCCTTCGAGGTGTTCTTGACCTTGCTGCGGTCGTAGCGCGGCGTCGGAACGTTGAACCGGTCGACGTTCTGCGACATCGCGTAGTTGAACATCGCGTTGTCGTCCTCGATGACCTGCCAGTGGACCTTGTCGAGGTAGGCGCTCTCGCCGTAGTAGTCGTCGTACTTCGAGACCTCTGCGGCCGTCCCCTTCTCCCAGAAGTCGAAGGAGAACGGACCACAGCCGATGGGAGAGCTGGTGGCGAACTCGGTGTACTCGGGGGCGTCCTCGGCCTCCTCACCCGAGCCCGTGCGCTCGGCGTCGATGTCGATGCCGATGGCGTCCTGCGGGATGACCGCGAACGAGGAGTACGCGAGCATCTGGAGCGTCATGTGGAACGGCTCCGCGAGAGTGATCTTGAGGGTCTTCTCGTCCTCGGCGCTCACGTTGAGCGACTCCGCGACGTAGTTGCCGTCGCCGTCGGTCTCGTGGGCGATGCCCAGCGAGTCGAGGATGAAGTACGACCGCACCGACTTCGGCGAGCGGGCGAGCCGCTCGAACGAGTAGACGAAGTCCTGTGCCGTGACGGTGTTGCCGTCGTGGAACGTCGCGTCGTTGAGTGTGAACGTGTACGTCGTGTCGTCGTCGGAACGCTCGACGTTCGAGGCGAGCAGGTTCTCGACGGAGGTGTCGCCGTTCGGGTAGTTCATCAGGGCGTCGTGAATCTGGGTCACGACGTAGCCCGATGCCTCGTCGCCTGCGGCGACGGGGTCGAACGTCGTCATCGTCGAGTTGATCATCCGGAACGTCCCGCCGGACTGCGGTTCGGGCGTCGACTCGTTGCCGTCGCCGCCACCGTTGCCGGTGCCGTTACCGTTGCCGTTCCCGTCACTGTCGTTGCCACCGTCGTTGCCGTCGTCACCGCCAAGCCCGAGACAACCTGCGAGCGCGGCAACGCCTGCCGCCCCACCGGTCGCCTGCAGGAAGCGACGCCGGGAAAGTCCGCTACTGTCTGTCATTCCAAGTCTCCGTATTTGATTGTTGGTGATAAAACTGCCGTTGTCTCCACGCCGACGGCATCTGCCGCCGATTTTCGGTACGATGCTATCTTGTTAGGCGTCCACACGAACCGAGGTAGCGGTTCTCGTGACTAATACGTCGCGTTGACTGAAATACGGGTTTTACCAACACGCTCGACCGTGATGAACCGGCAACCCGTTCCGATACGTTTATAGTTGAATGCTAGATAGTGACACGTGATGCCATCCAACTCAGCGGCACGGGCGGACGCGAGCGGCGACGGCGAGGTGATGGCTGCAATCTCGGGACAGCGACTCGTCATCGCCGACATCTCGCGCGACGACGCGTGGCTCTCGGTGCCGCTGGCAGGGTCGGTCGCCGTCGACGACCACCGGTAGGAAGGCTGATAATCCCGCCCCCGTTGTGCTCGGTATGGCTTCGCTAGGCTCGTGGAAACGCGACTTCGCGAGTGGCCTCATCGTCCTCGGTCCCCTGTTGGTCACCCTCTACATCCTCCGCTGGCTGTTCGTCAAACTCGCGGCGCTCGAACTCATCCCCATCACCGCCGAACAGTTGCCCAACAACCAGTGGGCGGTGCCGTACGTTCAGGTCGGCCTCCTCATCGCGGTCCTCCTCCTGCTCACGCTGTCGGTCGGCTACATGATGCGGACCACCTTCGGCGACCTCGTGGAGGGCGGCATCGACTCTTCGATGAACCGAATTCCGGGGTTACGCGTCGTCTACAACGCCTCGAAGATGGCCGTCGAGACCGCCGTGCAGGGTCCCGAGGACCTCCAGAGCCCCGTCAAGATCGAGACCTGGCAGGGGATGCGGATGACCGGGTTCAAGACCGGAAAGCAGGCCGACGACGGTCGCGAACTGCTGTTCTTGCCCACCGCGCCGAACATCACCACCGGGTTCGTCGTCGAGGTCGAACCCGAGAGCTACACCGAGGTCGACGAGACCGTCGAGGACGCGCTCACACGCATCCTCTCGGCGGGCTTCGGCGACGCCAAGGAGAGCGGCGTCCAGATCGACGTCGAAGAGGAGATGCCGTCGTTGCGCGCCGACCGGGCCGACGCCGAGGACGTCTGAACCGCCGACCCTCGCTCCGACAGTCCGTCGGCTCAGGAGAGAATCGCTCGAAGCGCGAACAGCGCGTTCTCCTTGCGTTCGAGCACGCGTCGGTAGAAGTACGACGCCCACTTGTCGCCGTACGGGACGTACTGGTACACCTCGTACTCGCCCGCGAGGTCGACCTGCGCGTCCTCCCGGACGCCCATGAGCATCTGAATCTCGAAGTCGGTGCCGAACTCGTCGTGGAGGGCGATGGCACGGTCGATCATCCGCGGGTCGTGACTGCCGACGCCGACAGTGCCGTCGAACTCCGCGAACAGGTACTCCATGTGGCGTCCGTACGCTTCGTTCACCGCCTCCTTACCCTGGTGTACCAGCTCCTTCGGCGGGTCGTACGCGCCTTTCACGAGGCGTATCTTCCCGGCGACGTCGGCGACCCGTTCGAGGTCCTCGTCGGTGCGTTTCATGTTCGACTGGAGACACAGCCCCATCTTCGGGTAGTCCCGAGCGGCCGCCTCGAACGCGTCGATGGTGGCGTCGACGGTCGTGTAGTCCTCCATGTCGACCCAGACGAACCGCCCTTCCTGCTCGGCGACCTCGACGACGCGCCCGAGGTTCTCCTCGAACACCGCGTCGCCGACCTCGATACCGAGCTGCGAGGGTTTCACCGAGACGCAGGCGTCGAGCGTGTCGGGCATGTCCCGCAGCAGTTGGCGGTACGCCGCGGTGTCGCCGTCGGCGGGCGGGCGTTCCTGGTAGTGTTCGCCCAGCAGGTTGCAGATGCTCTTGACGCCCGACGCCTCCATCCGTCGGGCGTGGTCGAGCACCGCGGCGGCGCTCTCGCCCGCCACGAACCGGTCCGCGATAGGAGGTATCATCGTGGCAAGCTCTGCCGTCCGCCGACTTGAGCGTGTTTATCCCCGACGCCACACTCGCGACTCCACCGCCAGTTCGCGCTCCGCCCGTCGCCCGCGACCGGGTCGCGCTCCTCGGGCAACCTGCTCCGACAGTGTTTACTCATCGCCACGAGCACGTCGCGTCATGACCCTCTCGACGCTCGTCGCCGCGTTCTGGGCGATGTTGCCCGCCTACCTGCCGAACAACGCCGCGGTCCTGTTCGGCGGCGGTTCGCCCATCGACGGCGGCCGGGAGTGGAACGGCAAGCGTCTGCTCGGCGACGGCAAGACCTGGCGGGGCACCGCCGCCGGTATCCTCGTCGGGACGCTCACCGCGTGCGGCCTCAACCGCGTCGCCGCCGCCGTCGAGGGGCGCACCTCGTGGTCGCTCCCTCGCTTCCCGCTCCGGGCGAGCGTCGCGCTGGCCGCCGGCGCGATGCTCGGCGACATCGTCGGGTCGTTCCTCAAGCGACGTACCGGTCGCACTCGCGGGGCGATGGCGCCCGGACTCGACCAACTCGACTTCGTCGCCGGGGCGCTCGCACTCGCCCGCCTCGTCGCGCCGAACTGGTTCCAGAAGACGTTCACCCGCCCGACCGTCGCCGTCGTGCTCGTCGTGACGCCGCTGCTCCACGTCGGGACCAACGTCGGCGCGTACCTGCTGGGACTGAAGGACGAACCCTGGTAAGCGACTGTTTATCCACGAGTGGGGCGGCGAAGCCGCCCCACAGGGTAAAAGCTCGAACAAAAGGATTCCTCGTTCACTTCGCGCCCGCAGAGCGGGCGCTCCGTTCACTCGTCACCCCGCTCGCTCACGGCGTTCGCTCGCGGTACAGTGGGCTGGCGGGTGGCTCTCGAACGGCCAGCGTTGACTGAAAGACGGGTGCCGCGTGTGTATCACTACCTACTATTCCCTGCCTGCAAACTTACTTATTCTATGATAAGTGAAATAACGTATGAATCGGCGCACCCTCCTTGCGTCTCTCACTGCAGCTGGAGCCGCCGGGATACCTGGTTGCTCCACACCCCCAAGTACGACGGGCTACGTACAAAGCAAAGCAATTGACGTGTGGCGCAATGAAGAGAGCCAAGCCATTCGTGAAGACGTGATTCGGGTTTCGCTCGGTGTCCTTGAGACGACACAGCGACCCCGAGTGGAGTACCTCGCCGACGAATGGGCAGACCGCTTTTCGACCCCAAGAAGGCCAACCGTTTCCGAGGCTCTTCACAGGGAGCTACAAACCGAATACAATAGAGTATCATACACGCTGAGTGTGTGTAGCGAAGAGTGGGGAGATGACTCGAACCCTGCGGAGGGATGTCGATTTGCGGCCACATCTCGTGCGGACTTCAGTCAGGTGCAGGTATATGACCGTGTGACAGCCACCCTTGACCACAATCGGATGACGATTGAGAACGTCAAAGGCACAGAGACGTTCACACCAGAGAAACGATAGACCCACGCTCTCTGTCTATCAATACCGGCAATCGAAGCAGGAAGTTTCTTCCAAACAGGTTTGGGGTGATTCAGCTGTTAGACACGTGCCGCGTGTGTAACACTGACCGACTTACTGTTCAGGCTTCGAGCAATAATAGAAAATGGCGTATAACATACCAGAGCCACAATAACTCGATGTTCAGGCGTCTACGTCATCACGCATCTCTCGGGTCCCCCATAGAAGGAAGAGATTACTCGCAATTGCAGCGAGGAATGCCACAGGTAGTGCCTGAGCGAGGAACATCGTGTCCCACAAAATGATGCCCAGTGCTGCAATCATGGCTCCCCACAGAATGAGGTTCACTTTCACAACGTCAGGGAGAGCACTTGCACGTCCCGAATTTGAAGAGGTATTGAATTCCATGATGCTTTCAAAGAGTAGGATGGTGCAGCCAGATATTAAATATTCTCACGGTGATGATTCTAGCCAATGCGTCGCCGTGTTGGACAACAAAAATCGTGTTGAAGGAGATTTTGTAATTTGCTAGAAAACCGTTCAACACATCAATGTTCCACAAACTCATGGTCAATAGGTGAGCAGTCTACTCTGCGCGCCGATATACTCACGCTCTCTGTCTAACGCTCGTTACGTTCCGATACACGCCATCAGTTCCGACGGTGCTCAGTCCAACCGCTCCAACACCGCTTCGGCGTCGTACGCCAGCGAGAGCGTCCGCGAACGCCCGCGTCCCTCGACGCTGGTGTAGGTGGCGTCGATGAGTCCCAACTGGTCGAGTTTGTTGATGAGTTCGGAGTAGCGCGTGTAGCCGAGACCGGTCTCGTCCTCGAACGCGTCGTACACCTCGCCGGCGCGCTCGCCGTCGTGTTCGGCGATGACGCGCACGAGCGCCTGCTCGGAGTCCGAGAGCCCCTGGAGGTGCCGCGACAGGTGGACGTACTTCGACTTGTCGTACGCCGAGTCGACGTCCTCCAGTTCGACGGTTCGGGAGGCGCGCATCTCCGCTTGCAGGCCGGCCCGCCGCAACAGGTCGATGCCGACCCGGAGGTCGCCACCGGTCTCGGCGGTGAGTTCCGCCACGCGGTCGGTTATCTCGGGGCCGGCGACGTCCTCGCGGAAGCCGTACTCGACGCGCTCGCGGAGGATATCGGCGATTTCGGCCTCGTCGTAGCGCGGGAAGTACACCTCCTCGGGGCGGAACACCGACTGGACGCGCGTGTCCAACTCCTCGATGATGTCGAGGTCGAGGTCCGAGGAGACGAGCACGACGCCGATCTTCGCCCCGGAGTGCGCCTCGTGCGCCCGGAGTAGCGAGTACAGCGTGTCGCTCGCCTCGTCGTCGTAGAACAGGTAGTTGACGTCGTCGAGCGCGACGACCAGCACCTCGTCGTCCTCGACGAGGCGGTCGGTTATCTGGCCGAACAGCTTCTTGAACGAGATGCCGCTGGTGGGCGGTTCGTACTCGAACATCTCCTCGAACAGCCGGGAGAACACCGCGTAGCGCGTCGAGTCCACCTGGCAGTTCACGTGCGCGACGTTGACGTCCGCGACCGCCTGCAGTTCGTCGAACAGTTTGCCGACGCCCGTCGTCTTCCCCGTCCCCGGCGGCCCGCGCATCATCACGTTCAGCGGCCGGGAGCCACGCGCGGCGGGCCGGAGCGCGTACTTCAGGTTCTGCATCTGCTCGTCGCGGTGGTAGAACGTCTCGGGGACGTAGTCGATCTCGAAGACGTGCTCGTCGCGGAACACGGACTCGTCCCACGACAGCATCTCGTCGTCGGCCATTTCACTTTCACCTCGCTACTGAGGGGACTTAACTGTTGGGAGGACACCCGTCTGACAGGTCCGCGAACCGGACGCTCAGTCGGCGAACTTCGCCAGCAGTCGCCGGTAGAACCCGTCGCCGTCGCCCGCGTCGTCGGCCAGTTTCTCGACGATGAGTTCGGGTGTCGAGCGCGCCAGTCGCCCTTTCACCGGCGAGCGGTTCACCTGCAACTCGCCGTCGACGAGACCGACGGCCTCGATGCCGTCGACCTGCACGTCGAACCCCGTGGCGTCGCGGATCTCGCCGGCGAGGTGCGAGACGAACACGGCGGTCGCACGCTGTTCGTGGAGCGATTCGAGGATGCCCGCGATGATACGGGCGCTCGCCCCGGGTTCGGTGATGGACTCCAACTCGTCGACGAGCACGAGGCGTGCGCCCGGTCCATCCACGAGGTCGCCGAACTCCCGCAACGTGGCCTCGAACGCCCCCGCGTCGAGGGTCCCCTGGCTCTTCGCCTGGTAGTGTAGCGCGTCGAAGCGCTGGAGTTCGACGCGCTCTGCGGGGACGGGCAGGCCCATCTGGGCGAGCACGACGACGAGGCCCACGAGGTCGATGGTCGAGGTCTTCCCCCCCGAGTTCACCCCCGAGAGGAGCGCGACTCCCTCGACGCCGTAGTCGACGGGGTCGACCGCCTCGAAGTCGACGTCCAGCAGCGGCGAGCGCCCGCCCTGCATCAGGATTCCCGCTCCGATGCCGTCGCCATCGCGCTCCACGAACTCCGGCACCGTGCAGTCGAAGTCGGCCGCGTAGCGCGCCACCGCGAGTTCGACGTCGAGGTCGAGCGCCGCCCGCACGAGCGTCCCCGCAGGGTCGCGCAGGTCCGCGAGGTCCGCCGCGAGCGCGGCCTTCAGTTTCGCGGCGCGTCGGTCACGGGCGGCCTGCAACTCCCGGCGGAGGCGGTTGACCGCCTCCTCCTGGTGTTCGACGGGGAACGTCGGGTCTTCGACGAACGCCTGTTCGACGAGGTCGTCGTAGTCCGGAACTGCAAGCGCGTCCGAGAGGTGGTCGCGGGCGGCGTCGATGGCCGCGTCGAACTCGTCGGCGAGCTCCGTCTCCAGCAGGGAGTCGACGCGCGCGCCCTGTTCGACCAGCGAGAGCAGGTCCGCGCCCTCGATGGTGACGTCCTGTGACTGAATCGCCTCCCGAAGACGGTCGTTGGCGACGCTCTCTGCCGTCGAGACCGCCACGTCGAGGTCGTCGACCGCGTCGCGGAGGCGATGCAGGTCCGCGTCGCCCTTGACGGTCCCGTCGTCGGTCAGTCGGTCCAGGCCGTCTCGCATCGCGTCGAGGTCACACGGGGCGTCGAGGCCCGCGCGTTCGTGGACGGTCGCCGCGGCGTCGAGTCGCGAGCGGTTGTCCGCGAAGAACCGAAGCAGGCGTTCGGGCACCACCTCGTCGACCCGGTCGAAGGCGTCGGGGAGGACGCGCACGTCGCCGTCGATGTCCAGGCCGGCGAAGCGCTCGTCGAGGACGACGACGGTCGAGTACCCGCGCGCGAGTTCGGCGATGTCCCGCGAGTCCTCGACGAGTTCGACGCTCACCTCGGGGAACGCGCTCTCGGCGCGGGCGAAGCGTTCGGCGTCGCCCGTCGCCACACAGCGGTCCCGGACGCGGAGGTCCCGTGGCGCGACGAGCGGTTCGATGTCGCCGAGTGCCTCACGGACCTCGGGGGTCGGGTCGTGGTCGCGCGCGTCGGCGACGAACGTCTGCACCTCCGCGATGCGGGTGGCGCTCGCACTGGGGTAGAACGTCTCGACGCGTTTCTTCGCGTAGTCGGTGACCGCTCGCTCCTGGACGAGCGCCAGCGCCTCGCGGTACAGTTCGCGGGCGCGGTCGGTCCGCAGGAAGTCCTCGGTGTCGCCGTGGCGCTCGCGGATGGCGTTGCGGGCGATGCGGGCGGCGGTGCCCTCGGTGATGCCCGGGGCGCGGGCGAGGGCGGCGACGTCGCCGTCTTCCAGCGCGCGCTCGGCGTCGTCCAACTGTCGAAGCCGGTCGGCCGTCTTCGCGCCGACACCCTGGATGGCTTCGAGGTCCATACCCCCGCCGTTGCAGTCGGCTGACAAAGGTCCGTCGCTCCGCGTGCGGTGTGGTGTCGTCCCGATACACGGGCCGATGCCGCGCTCAGCCCGATTCGTCGGCGTCGTCGCCGGTTATCGTCCCGAGGTCGGGGAGGCGCTCCTGGGTGAACTCCGAGAGCCAGTTCCAGCCCTCGCGCTCGTTGACCGTGTCGACGATGCCCTCGACGCCCGCGTCGTCGAGGGGTCGTTCGTTGCGCCGCGTGTCGGGGTCGTCGGGCGACCCCTCGTACATCGTGTCCCCGACCTCGTCGTAGTAGATGTGGCTCCCGCCGGCCGACTGGCCGATGAGTTGCGGGGCGTCCTCGCGCAACCGTGCGCGCTCGTCGTCGCCGGGGGGTCCCGGCCGGTCGCTCATCGGTCGCCCTCGTCCTCGTCGGTGTCGACGCCCGGGAGGTGACGCTTGGCGAACGCCGAGAGCGACTCCCAACTGCTCGACTCGCTGTCGAGGAACTCCGAGAGCGACCGGTCGCTGAGCGACACCTCGGTCGCCCACTCGTCGGTCAACTGTCCCGACTCCACCTTCCCGGTGTAGACGGTGTTCTGGTTCGCGTCGTAGTACAGCGGCGACCCTCGGTCCTCGACGCCGAGGAAGTGCGCGCCCTGGTGGTCCTCCGGGTACAGCGGCGAGTCGCTCGTGCCGAGTGTCGTGTCGTCCCGTCCGGACATGTGGATCGACGACTCGCGCCACGACCCTGAGCGTTGTGCCCGCCACTGCGTGTTCACGAGGCGCGACTGGCTCGGTCCCCACCGACCCCGTCTCTCGGTCCGGTGTCACGCCACGGCGACGGGACGTGAGGGCTTTGGTCGTCGCGACACAGTCTCGGGCATGGACGAGCACACCGCGGCCAAACGCGACGCCGCCCGAGCGGCGCTCGCCGAACGCGACGCCGTCCTCGTCGCGTTCTCCGGCGGGGTCGACTCCAGCGTCGTCGCCGCCCTCGCACACGACGCGCTGGGGGAGGCCGCCGTCGCCTGCACCGCCAAGAGCGAGACGCTCCCCGACGCCGAACTCGACGACGCCCGCCGGGTCGCCGAGGAGATCGGCATCCGCCACGAGACCGTCGAGTTCTCCGAACTGGACGACCCCGAGTTCGTGAAGAACGACGGCGAGCGCTGCTATCACTGCCGGACGATGCGTCTCGGCGCGATGTACGACCACGCTCGCTCGCTGGACATCGACACCGTCTGTGACGGCACCAACGCCTCGGACCCCGGCGAGGGCCACCGCCCCGGTCTCCGGGCGGTCGCGGAACTCGACGTGCTCTCGCCGCTGCTCGCCCACGACGTCTCGAAGGAGGAGGTCCGCGACATCGCCCGCGAGTACGGCCTCTCGGTCGCCGACAAGCCCGCGATGGCGTGTCTCTCCTCGCGCATCCCCACCGGTCTCGAAGTCACCGAGGAGCGCCTGACCCGCGTCGAACGCGCCGAGTCGCTGCTCCGGCAGTGGGGGTTCGAGCAGTTCCGCGTCCGTGACCACGACGGTCTCGCGCGAATCGAGGTCGGCGAGGACGAACTCGACCGAGCACTCGACCCGGAGTTCGTCGCCGCCGCGCGGGACCACTGCGAGGCCGTCGGTTTCGACCACGTCACGCTCGACCTCCACGGCTACGCGACGGGCAGCGTCAGTCCCGCGAGCGACGCCGACACCGAGCCAGAGGCCGACGACGCGCCCGAGTGCGACGACTCGGTCTCGGAGGTCACGAACGTCTTCGAGACGGAGTACCCGACGCGGTAGCTCGGCCCGGTCGCTCGTCTGCTCTTACTCCGCGCCGCCCTCCAGTCCCTCGCGGGTTCGCACGTCGAGACCGTCGGCCCACGGCGTCGCGTTCTCGCGCTGGACCGTCACCGACTCGCCGTCGACTTCGAACTCGTTGACCGCGCAGTTGGCCTGCTCGTGTTCGAGGACGGCCGTCGTCGCGTCCATCCCCTTCGCGTGCCCGAGCACCTGGTGGATGGGGCCGCCGTGGGTGACGACGAGCGTCGTCCCCGACTCCTCGACTGCTGTCCGCCACCCGGTCAGCACCCGCGAGCGCATCCCGACGATGCTCTCGCCGCCGTCCGGGACTTCGGTCGCCGCCCGCGCCGCCGTCTCGCCCAGCGCGAACGTCGGGAACCGGTCGAGCATCTCCTGGTAGCCGAGTCCCTGGTAGACGCCGATGTCACGTTCGCGCCACGCCCGCTCGAACGTGACCGGCAGGTCGCCCAGCGTCTCGCGAACCCGCTCGGTCGTCTCCCGCGTTCGGAGAAGGTCCGAGGAGACGATGCGGTCGACGTCGTAGCTCGCGGCGACGTGCTCGGCGGCCGCGGCGGCCTGTTCGTGGCCCCGGTCGGAGAGCGGGACGGGTGCCCACCCCTGCATCCGCTGGTCGCGGTTCCACGGCGTCTCCCCGTGTCGCATCAGCACGACTGTCGGCATTGGTGGGGGTTTGGACGGTGGTGGCTTGGTTCTTCGTGAGGGAACGACTCGGCTGCCGAGGAGAACACCTCGAAAGCCCCCGCGGTCTGGTGGCCTGCAACTCGTTGCGCTCCTCGCTCGCTTCGCTCACTGTGGTGCTTACGTCGTTTCGGCTCACCAGACCGCGGCCCCTTTCAGTCCACCCGCGACGACAGTTCAGCCAGCTATCGTGGGTGGACTGAAAGGGGCGAGACGCTGGACTCGGGGGCCTCGCTGCGCGCTTCGTTCGCTTTGCTCACTCCAGTGCTTGCGTCGGCCACCTTCGCCCAGCGTCTCGGGGCTTTCGAGGTGGTACCAACTCCTCTACAAGCACGGCCGTGGTCGAGAGCGTGGACGACCGGAACGTCGTACGCTGCTAGCGCTGGGTCCAGCGCAGGAGCAACAGCGTCCCCTCGAACAGCGTCACCATCGTGATGGCGACGATGAACGGTGCGAGACCGGTCGGGTCGGGGCTGAACAGCAGCGCGACGCCGAGGAAGCCACCCCAGAAGTAGAGGCGACGCTGAGCCAGCCACTCGCGGGTGGTCAGGCCCATCATCACCGCGAGCATGATGAGCAGCGGAATCTGGAAGACGGCGGCGAAGAAGCCCATCAACAGCAACATCAGGCCGAACGTCTCGGTCAGACCGAACGCGATGTCGGCGGCCTGCTCGGAGTAGCCGACGAAGTAGCTGAAGATGAACGGGAGGACGAGGTAGAACGCGAACGCCACGCCGATGAACGCGAGGATGAGACTCGTCGGGACGGCCGCGAGGTAGTAGCGTCGCTCGTGTTTGTACAGCCCCGGCCGCATGAACAGGTACGTCTCGTAGACGAACACCGGTAACGCGATGACGAAGCCGGCGAGCGTCGCCACCTTCAGCCGGGCGAGCACGAGCGACAGCGGCTGGTACGCCCGCGGGCTGGTGACGCTGTTCTGGACCGACCCGAGGATGGAGTACCAGATGAAGTTGATGAGGTCGACGGCGAACGGGAGGGTGAGCACGCTCACCAGCGCCATCGCGATGATGACGACGCCGAGGCGCTTGACCATCTCTTCGATGTGGTCGGCCAGCGGCATCTCCTGGTCGTGCTCCGGGCCGCTCATGAAGTCGCCGTCGTCCTCGTAGTAGCTGTAGTCGAGGTCGGTGTCCGCGCCGTCGACGACCGTCGCACCGCCGTCGGACTGGGCGACGCCGTCGTCGTCCGCCGCGTCGGTCGCCGGAGGGGTACTCGGCTCGTCGGACGGCACCGGCGACAGGCGGTCGGCGGGGTCCTCGCCGTCGCCGTCGTCGACCGGTTCGTCGTCGTCCTCGAACACCTCGTCGATGGCGGGTTCGTCGTCCGCCGACCAGTCGGTACTCGGCGGACTCGGGTACTCGACGTCGTGGTCGGCCATCGGGTCGTCCGCGTCGTCTGCGTTGTCCTCGGCGTCGGTCGCCGTCTCGGCGTCGGCCGCGGTCCCGTCCGTCGACCCGTCGTCACCCTCGGAGTCGTCGCGAGCCTCGGCGATGTGGTCGCGCAGGTCGGCCGCCGAGTGGCCGACCGGTGCGATACCGTGGGTCGTCGCGAGCGACTGCAGTTCCTTGTACGAGAGGTCCGCGAGGGCCGCGTCGGCCGGGACGTCCGGCCGGTCGGTTTCGCCTTCCTCCGAGGTCTCCCGCTGGTCGGCCTCGCTGTCCTCACGGTTCTCGTCGGTCACCGCTCGGTCTTCCGAGGTCTCCCGCTGGTCGACCTCGCTGTCCGCGACGTCGGCGTCGTCACCCGCGACTTCGTCGCTGGCTTCCGGCGGGTCGTCGGACCCACGCCGCTCGTCGCCACTCATTACCCGACCGTAGGTCACCGGTCCGTTGTAAGCCTTCTCACCCGACGCCGACGGAAAAGATTGATAGCACGGAGTTGGCTAGGTCGGGTGTGTCGAGCGCCATCGACGACGATACGAAACGAGCACTAGTCGACGGACGGGCCGCCGTCGGCGAGATGCTTCGAGCAGCGCAGAAAGACCTCCAGAAGGTGGCGCTCGTGTTCCTCTTCGGTCTGCTGGGGACCATCATGTTCCTCTACTACTTCGGGTGGAGTCGCCTGCAGGCGGACCTGCTCGGAACGGCCCCCGAAGCGAACATCGTCGCCGTCACGCCGTTCGACGTCATCCTCCTCCAGGCGAAGATCGGGCTCATCATCGGCGCGATTCTCGCCCTCCCGGTGCTTGTCTACTTCGGACGCGACGCGTTCAAACGCCGGGGCTGGTGGCCCGAGAAGAAGATTCCCACGTGGCAACTCGTCGGGATGGGGCTGACCTCCGTCGTGTTGTTCGTGCTCGGGACCGCCTACGGCTACTACGTCTTCTTCCCGGTGATGTTCGACTTCCTGGCCTCGAACGCCGTCCAGGCCGGGTTCGCACCGGACTACTCCATCGTCAAGTGGGCGGAGTTCGTCCTGTTCCTCTCGCTGTCGTTCGGTCTCGCCGCACAGCTGCCGCTGGCGATGGCGTCGCTCGCGTACGGTGAACTCGTCCAGTATGAGACGTTCCGCGACAACTGGCGCTACGCGGTCGTCGCCATCTTCGCGTTCGGTGCGGTGTTCTCGCCGCCAGACCCGTTCACGCAGGTGATGTGGGCGGTGCCGCTGTTGTTCCTCTACGGAGCCAGCCTGGGGCTGACCAAGGTGGTCGTCTCGGTCAAGCGCTCGGGCGAGGCGGTCGGGCTTCGCGCCGTCGTCCGGAGCAACTGGAACACCGTCCTCGGCGGGGCGGTGCTCGGCGGGGCCGCCACCTACGGCGCGCTCTCGGCGGGCGGGGTCGAACGCGCCAACCGCGCGCTGACGCGACTTCCCGCGGACTACCGGGTCCAACTGCCCGCACCCGCCGACCTGCTCGGGACGACCGAGGCGACGGCGCTAATCGTCACCTCGGCGGCCGTCGCCGTGCTCGTCGCGCTCGCGGTGTTCGTCTTCCACCTGTTCCGCGTGGTCGACCAGCTCGCCATCGACGACCCCGGCGCGTTCGGCGACCCATCTGCCATCGACGTGCGAACGCTCGACGCCGCGGGCGTCCGGGCCGCCCCCCCCGAGGCGTTCGCCGAGATGGACGAGGAGGAGGCCCTGAACGTCGCCGGCGCGGCGATGAACGACGGCGACCACGAGAAGGCCCAGGCCGTCCTCGACCGGTTCGACGAGGCCGAAGCGAGTCGGCAGGCGGCCGCCGAGGCCGAGGCGGCCCAGGCGACCGACGACCAAGCGGACGACGAGGGCGTCGTCACCCGGACGACCACCGGGATGGTCGGGGCGTTCACCGACGACGACACCGACGAGGACGACATCGGCGGCTACCTCTACGACGTGCAGTTCGTCCTCGGCAGTCTCGCCTCCAAGTCGTTCCGGCTCATCGCCGTGTTCATGCTGTTCATGGGCGGCTCGTTCGCCTGGCTCTACACCGGCGGTATCCGCGACCTGGTCGACGTCTTCCTCAGTCGGCTGCCGACGGCGGGTTACGTCGAGTACCCGGTCGTCGGTCCCGACCCCGTCTCGGGCGGTGCGGGGTCGCTGTCGCCGGGGTACGTCGTTCGTCTCTCGGAGTCCATCTCGCCCGAGGTGTTCAACATCGTCGCGCTCCACCCCGTCGAGGCGCTCATCTTCGAGGTCAAACTCTCGATGATCATCGGCGCGGTCGCCGTCGTCCCGCTCCTGCTCTACTACATGTGGCCCGCGCTCGCCGAGCGCGGTCTCGTCACCGGCGACCGGGGCGTCCTGTTCACGTGGGCGGTGACGACGGCTATCGCCATCACCGTCGGGAGCGTCGTCGGCTTCCTCGTCATCGCGCCCAACGTCATCTCGTGGCTCGCCGCCGACATCGTCAACAACGGGATGCTCATCAAGTACCGCGTCAACGCCTTCGGCTGGCTGGTGTTCTTCACCACCGTCGGCATCGGCCTGCTCGCGGCCATCCCGACGACGATGCTGCTGTTCCACCGCGGCGGCATCGTCCCGTTCCAGATGCAGCGTGACCGCTGGCGCGAGGCCGTCACCGCCGTGTTCGCGCTCGCCGCGTTCCTCACCCCGCGAGGGCTGTTCACGATGTTCCTCGTCGCCGTCCCCGTCGCGCTGATGTACGGCGTCGGTCTCGGCGTCCTCTGGGTGTACACCCTCGGCGGCCGGCGCTCGCCCCGTTCGCGGGGCCAGGGCGCGGACTGACGACGTCTCGTCGGTCGCGGCGCACCGTTCGACCCCGTCCCTCCCGGCCCGACGTCCGCGCTCGCCGGGTCATCCTCGGGGGTGTCCCGAACGATGCTTCACATTTGATACTGTGACACTCTTCCGCTGCGGAAAAGCTAACTGTGCGGGCGGGGAGTTGGGGGGTATGTTCGCACGTCTGACGACCCGCCCTGCTCGGGGGAGACACCGATGAGCGGGGCGACGGAGACGCTGCTTCGGGGGAGACGCGACACACGAGAGTGGTACGTCTCGGCCGTGTACGCCGCCGCGTTGCTGGCGGTCGTCACGGTCGTCGTCCTCCCGGGTGGCACCATCAGCGACACGCTGTATCGTCGCGTGTTACCGGTCGTACTGCTCGCGACACCACCGCTCGTCGCCGCTATCTCGGCGGCGCGGGGCGGCGGGTTGCTCGAAGGAATCGTCATCGGGATGGTTCCCCCGGTCGCGTTCGTCCTGTTCGGTCGCCCCGAGGCGCTCGCGATGGCGACGGCCGGCACCGTCGCCCTGCTCTGTCTCGGCGGAGCGCTGCTCGGTTTCCTCGCGGGGTTCGTCTGTCGCGAACTCGTCGCGCTGTTTCGCTCTCACTGAGGCTCTCCGGTCGCACTGTCCGCACGTCGCGGCGTCCGTATCGACAGGTTTTGAATCGTCGCCGGCAACTGCCGTCCATGCCCAAGATCAGCGTCGAGATTCCACAGGAACTGCTCGACGACCTCGACGACCACGTCGGTGACGAGGGGAAGTTCGTCAACCGGAGCGACGCCATCCGGGCGTCCATCCGCAAGACGCTCGACGTGCTCGACGACATCGACGCCCGCCACGGCCGCCTCGACGACGATGAGTGAGGCGCGCTCCGGCGTCCTCCCGGTCGCCGCCGTCGCGCTCGTCGCGCTGTTCGTCACGGCGCTCGTCACCGCCCAGTTGACCGCCTCGAAGGTGTTGCTGTTCTCCCTGCCCGTCTCGCTCCCGGTCGTCGGTCCCGCGCTGGCGCTGCCCGGCGCGGCGCTCGCCTACGCGCTCACGTTCTTCGCGTCGGACTGCTACTCCGAACTGTACGGCAAGCGCGCCGCCCAGAGCATGGTCAACGTCGGGTTCGTGATGAACTTCGTGTTGCTCCTGCTGGTCTGGGGGACCATCGCCGCGCCCGCCGCCGACGCGGCGTTCGCCGACCAGTTCGCGGCCGTCCTCGGCGCGTCGACGAACATCGTCGCCGGGAGCCTGCTCGCGTACGTCGTCAGCCAGAACTGGGACGTCGTCGTCTTCCACCGCATCCGCGAGGCGACCGACGGCGAGAAACTGTGGCTCCGGAACATCGGTTCGACCGCCACGAGCCAACTGCTCGACACGGTCATCTTCGTCGGCGTCGCGTTCAGCCTCGCGCCGTCGGTGCTCGGCGTCGGTCCGGTCCTCCCCGGGTCGGAACTGCTGACGCTCGTCGTCGGACAGTACCTGCTGAAACTGCTCATCGCCGTCGTCGACACGCCGTTCGTCTACCTCGTCGTCCGGACCGCTCGGGACCGCGGCGTCGCACCGCGCGTCACGCCGACGGACTGACGACGGCGTTCCTCCGTCGCGACAGCGCTACTCGACTCTCTCGGCGAACCCGAACCGTGCCTTGATGTCGGTCACTTCCACGGTGACCGTCTCGCCGGCCTCGGTGTCGGGGACGAACAGCGTGAACCCCTCGACCTTCGCGATGCCGTCGCCCTCGCTGCCGACGTCCTGAATCTCGACGTCGAGTTCGTCGCCCTCGCGGACCGGGGCGGTGAGTCGACGTTTCGCGACGAGGTACAGTTCGGAGGACTCCTTGCGCGAGGCCTCGGGTCGCACTTCGCGGACGTAGCGGAACTCGCGTTCGACGGCCGCCTTGAGGTCGGCGAGGTCGGGGCCGTCGAACACCTTCGCGACGAAGTCGCCGCCGGGTGCGAGCACCGCCATCGACGTCTCGAACGCCTGGCGAGCGAGGTGGACGGAGCGGGCGTGGTCGAGGTTGTACTCGCCTGTCATGTTCGGAGCCATGTCCGAGAGCACGACGTCGGCCTCACCGACCCGCTCGACGAGGTCCGTGCGGACGTCCTCGTCGGTCATGTCGCCACGGACCGTCTCGACGCCGTCGATGTCCTTGATGCGCTGGAGGTCGACGCCGACGACGGTGCCCTCGTCGCCCGCGAGTTCCGCAGCGACCTGGAGCCACCCGCCGGGGGCCGCTCCGAGGTCGACGACGGTGTCGCCGCGCTCGACGAGGTGGGACTCCTCGTTCAACTGCTTCAGCTTGTACGCCGCGCGAGAACGGTAGCCCTCCTGCTTCGCACGGTTGTAGTAGTCGTCCTTGCGCGCCATTTGGCCCGCGTAGGCGGTTCGACCGGATACGCCCTTCGTTCGGTCGGCGTCCGGGTCGTGCGACACCGTGTCGCGGCGCTCGGGCTGTCAGTCGTCGCCACGCCCCCGACGGGCGAGCGCGTACGCGCCGCCGAGGACGCCCCCGAGCGCCGCGACGGGGCCGAAGCCGGGGCCGAGTGCGCCCGACTCCCCGTCGTCGCCGCCGCCGTCGCTGCTCACGTCCTCGCGGCTGAAGTTGTACCGGACGGCGTCCTCGCTGTCGCGGACGTTCTCCAGTTGGATACCGAGGAACTCGCCACCCCCACACGCCGACTGGTTGTTGATGACGAACAGGTCCCCGCTCGCGAAGTCGGTGTCCTGCGGGAGGTACGCCGACGACGGGACGACCTCGTACTGGTCGTTCTCTCCCGCGTTGACGGTGTCGACGACCTGCGTCTCGAACACTCGGGGGTTCGACGGCGTCCACCCCTCGACGGTACAGCCACCGACCCCCTCGACGGTGGTGTCGAGTTCGCTCGTCAGCTTCAGCAGGAACCCCGTGTAGTCCTCGTCGCCGCTTATCGCCCCCGTCTGTGGCATGACGGCGGGGACGGCGACTCGTTCGCTCTCGCCGTCCTGAGCGGCCAGGACGGTCGGGCCGGCGGCGAGCGCGGCCACACTCGTTCCTGCGGTGGCGAGCAGACGACGACGGCTGAGGCGCGCGTTCGGTTCGGTCATGCGAGAACCGACTCGCGGCTATCGTTTGACTGTTGGGCCCGCGGTGAGCGTCGCTGGTGGTCGCGGTCCACGCTCCCGGTCGGCGGTCCCGCGCCCGCCTGCACGCGGGGAGAATCGTTTAGGTTTTTAACCCATCCCCGGTAAACCGTTCGTATGTTCAAGGCTATCGTGAGCTCGGGGACGCTCCGGGCGGCGCTCGACTCCGTCGGCGTGCTGGTCGACGAGTGTAAGATCCGTCTCGACGAAGACGAGCTCACGATTCGTGCGGTCGACCCCGCGAACGTGGGGATGGTCGACCTCTCGCTCTCCCCCGCCGCCTTCGAGTCCTACGAGACCGACGGCGGCGTCATCGGCGTCGACCTCTCGCGCCTCGAGGAGATGGTGAAGATGGCGAGCGCCGACCAGCTCGTCCACCTCGAACTCGACGAGGAGACGCGCAAGCTCCACATCCAGATCGACGGCCTGGAGTACACGCTGGCGCTCATCGACCCCGACTCCATCCGCCAGGAACCCGACCTCCCGGACCTCGACCTCGCCGCCAACATCGTCCTCGAAGGGAGCCACATCGACCGCGCGGTCAAGGCCGCCGACATGGTCTCCGAGCACATCGTCCTCGGCGTCAACGAAGACGAGGACCACTTCTACGTCGACGCGCAGGGCGACACCGACGACGTCCACTTCGAACTCGACCGCGAGGACCTCATCGACCTCACCGCCGGCGACGCCCACTCGCTGTTCAGCCTCGACTACCTCAAGGAGATGAACAAGGCCATCCCGAAAGACGCCGAGGTCACCGTCGAACTCGGCGAGGACTTCCCGGTCAAGATGCACTTCGACATCGCGGAAGGACAGGGCAACGTCACCTACATGCTCGCCCCGCGCATCCAGAGCGACTGAACGACGGTAGAGCCCGCTCTCTCGGTCTCTTCTCTCCCGACCCCGCTCTCAGAGCGACCGGTCGATGACCGCCTTCGCCGCCCGTGCCTTCTCCTTCCAGCCGTAGCCCTGGTCGTAGACGTGGCGTTTCGAGTCGACGAGGTGCTCGGGCGAGGCCTCCTCGAACCCGCCGCGCTTCCAGGTGCCAGACTCGTGGAGCCACGCGACGACCTGCTCGCGGGTCTCCTCCCAGGAGAGTCCCACCATCTCGTAGTACGCGATGATGGCGAACACGGCGTTGTCGTGGGTGCCCGGCACCGACCCCTTCTCGTAGACCGTTCGGATGGGTTCCTGGGTCGGTTCGGAGACCTGCTCTTTGAACTCCGCCGCCGAGCGCAGTTCGAGCGCGTCGCCGCGGGTCTCCTTCAGCCGTTGTTCGTGACGCAGGCGACTCAGCGCCGCGGAGTGGAGCGGGTCCCACGGTCCGTCGGTCGCCTCGCGGATGCGCCCCTCGCGTTTCGCGCCGTCGCTCAGCGCGACGAGCACGTCCGTGTAGGCGCGCTCGACCTCGGGCCAGGGGGTGCCGTCGAACCGGCAGTCGGGGTCGTGCAGGCTGTTGGTCGAGCGACAGTCCGGACAGGGGTAGCGAAACCGCACGCTCGGGAGTTGGTGGGGGCCGATAAATGTCGTTCGGGTCGTCGAGCGGGTCACCACGGCGTCGGAGACGAGGGTGTCTCCGCCCATGGCCCGGACTGGCGACGACCGATGACTCGGCGGCCGACTCGACGCCCCCACAGCGCGAGTCGCTCGCCGATGGCCCGAGTCGACGGGTCTCAGGGGGAACCGGCGACCCGTCGGAGTCGTCGTGCTGGGCTGTCAGAGGCCATCACTGTCGTCGGTACGCGACGGTCCTTCTCGGGCTACCAGTCAGAGGCGGCGCGACGGTCGTAATCGCGTTGCATGGTGTATCCTGTCGAACGTCTGTGACTATCTCGCTGGCCGACGTGCTCGTCAGTCGGACCGGTCCGGGGCGTCGGGGACGACGACCGTACTCGTCGACAGGGCGACGATGGCTCTCCGGAGTCGTTCGGTGACCGCCTGGTCCGAGATGCCGAGTTGCTCCGCGAGGTCGACCGTCGAACGTCGCCGCGGGATGTCGTAGTAGCCGGTCTCGACGGCCAGGACGAGTGCTTCGCGTTGCTGTTCGGTCAGCCCGTAGTGGCGTCGGTCGACGGGGCCGTCGGGAGTGGTGATTCGACGGACGCCGTAGTGGACGTGTGCGTTCTCACAGTGACGCTGGAACGCCGACAGCGACTCGTGGGTGTGAAATCGGAGTTCGAACGTCCACGTGTCTGCGACGGCAGTCGCGCGAAGCAGGTGGGCGTCCTCGCGGTGGATGGCGTCGAAGAGGTGGTCGCTGCTGGCGTCCCAGCGGAGGGCGTAGAGCGTCTCACCGTCGAAGCGGTCGAGTTCGTCGAACGAGTCGACCGCCGGGTGGTTCCGGACGCTCCTCGCGAACCGTTCGGGGTCGGCGTCGTAGGTCCACACGAGCGGGACGGCGCGCTCGCCGACCGGGACGACTCGCTCCAGTTCGAGTTCCGTCCCCTCGGGTATCGGGAGGATGCGGCCGAGTTCGAACTGCCCCGCGGCGATGCGAAGCTCCGCGACGACACTCATTATTTCGTACCTGTTCTGGCGAGCGGTGGTGGTATGGGCTGGAAGCTTGGTTCACCAAGCCGGCCGCGACGCTCGCCACTACTATGCGACGGAGAGACATAGCGTGTCCGCCAAGCCACAGACGTATCTGTGCGGCGCGCGTGACATTCGTTGGCATCCACCGCCCGTCGCCAACACGCCGTCGTATCGGTCGGCCCCTCGGGGCCGAACGGTGTCACAACGCCGGCTTTCGGGTTCCGACCCATGACGATGACACTTCCGGCGGCCACCGACGCGGACTCGTTCAACCACGCACTCGCGACACTGCTCCTCGCGGCGTCCGACAACGGCGTCGACGTGGCGGGCGGGTGGGACTGCTCGACCGACGGCGACGGTCCCGACTGGGACACCGTCATCCTCGAACTCGCCCCCACCGCGTCCACCGTGGAGTCGACCGACGGGGCCTGACCGCCGTACTTATCGGCCCGCGGCCGATGGAGCGAGTATGGACGCCCACCACGCGCGCTACCCGTTCTTCGAGAGCGCCCGCCAGGCGGTGGGCGAGGCGGGCGTCGACCTCGTCACGCTGATTCGCGAGGGCCACCCGGCGGTCGAACGCGGCCGCGAGCGCGTCCAGCGCGCGCTCGTCGCCGGTACCGTCGAACAGGCAAGCGACCAGCGCGTCGACGCCCGGACGGAGGTGCTGTCGTACCCCATCGCCCGGGTGCTCGTCTCGCTGGTCGACGCTCCCGGTGCGGTCGAGAAGTACGCCGCCAGCGAGGCGACCACGGCCCACGAGCGGTTCGTCGAGGAGTTCGAGCGCGGCCGCCAGTCGACGCTCGGCGGCGACCCGCTCACCCTCGACGCCGTCCTCCGGGAGTTCGACCTCGCGAGCGTCGTCCGGAGCGACGGGACGGACACAGACCCCACCGAGTATCGCGTCGCCGTCGGGACCTACCTCGACCTCGCGCCCGCGGGCGACGACTGGCGACTCGTCACCCGCGAACTCGCCGACGGCTGGGTCACCGTCACCCGCCGAGAGCTGTACGACCTGCTCGAACGCGCCGTCGAGCGCCGGGTCGCCGACGGCCTGCCGCTGACGGTGCCCGAGGAGATCGCCGACCCGCTGGCGGCCGTCGTGAGCGAGGTGGAGTCGGCGCTCGCCACCGCCACCTACCCCCGGTCGTTCGACCGGGTCGACCCAGGGTCGTTCCCGCCGTGCATGCAGGCGTTGCTCGACCGGGCTCGGAGCGACGAGGAGTCGCTGTCGGCGGCCGGTCGGTTCGCGCTCGTCTCGTTTCTCGGTGCGCTCGGGATGGACGGCGAGGCGGCGACGACGCTCGTCGGGTCGGCCGACGAGTCGCTCGCGTACGCTGCCGACCGTCTCGACGGCGGTCTCTACCCGCCACCCAGCTGTTCGACGATGCAAGCGTACGACGTCTGCATCGACCCCGACGACCGCTGTGCGACCATCGACCACCCGCTCGAGTACTACGCCGAGGCGTTGGAGTAGCGAGATTCGGAGCGAGCGTCAGCGAGTGAGAATCTCGACGGAACGAACGGTGAACACCGAGAGCCGTGAGTAGCGAGATTCGGAGCCGCGCGGGACCCCTGGTCCCGCTGGAAACCGGCGTCCGATGGACGCCGGTGACGAGCGTCAGTGAGTGAGAATCTCGACAGAACGAACGCTGTCGAGGGTGACGTACGCGACGAGCGTGCGGGTCGGCTACTGCCGCGAGAGGAAGACGGCGACGAGCGTCATCAACACGACGAACCCCGCGATGGAGCCGATGAGCGCGAACGCGCCCTCACCGGAGAGGCCGTCGGCGTTGTACGTCCCGCCGACGTAGACGACGGCGGCGATGAAGAGTCCGACGGCGACGACGGAGACGACGATCTCGGTGACTGTCTCCCGGTCCAGAGCCATGTCCCGCGATTCCGACGGTCACAGCAAAAGCCCTTCGAACCGCACGCCCGACGGCGGAGGACGCGGCCGTGCGTCCCGTCGGGCAATTTCAGATTCACCACGCACACGCGGGCGAGCGGTTGATACGTCTCGACAACCTACGTTTCGTGTGGAGCGGACGCCGTCCGTCTCCCGAGCCAAACCATGACGCCAACCGAACACACACCAGCGTCACAGCGGCACGCACTTGCCCCGGATACGCGACTGCTCGACCCACGTGCGGCCCGCGCGTGGACCGAGAAGATGGCCGTTACAGCCCTCGGAGGCGGCATCTACGAGGTCGAGAGCGACAGCGGCCACACCTACGCCGTCGACCTCGTCGACGGGAAGTGTAGCTGTCCCGACCACCAGATGCGTGGCGTTCGCTGTAAGCACATCCGCAGAGTTGCACTCGAAATAACGGGGGGAAGAGTCCCCGCTCCGGGTCGCCGCGTCGTCGACTGTCTCGCCTGCGGCCGCGAGGCGTTCGTCCGCGAGGACGACCCTGCGGTCTGTGACCACTGCCGACTGCCGCCGGGCACGACGGTGCGTGACCGCGAGACCGACGCGTTGCTGGTCGTCGTCGAGACGACCGACGAACGCGCCGACGAGGTGACCGTCCCGAAGAAGGGCACGCTCGCCGACTTCGACGGTGGAGTCGACGAGGAGACCACCGTCGCCGACTACCCGAACAACCGCCACTACCCGCGTGAGGACCCCGTCGTCCGGGCGGTGTATCCGTTCTCGGGCGACCCGGACACGCCGTTCGAGGACCTCCAGCGGTACTCGTTCCCGCTGTCGCGCCTCGACCGCGTCGTCTCGCGGCCCGACCGCTCCGGGCCCACCCGCAGTAGCGGCCGCGAGGAGGCCGACCGGCGCGACACGGACCGCTCGCTCGCACCGGCCTGAGCGGGCGCGACGACGTGGCGACGCGACGCCGAGGCGCTCGCGTCAGTCGCTCGTCAGCGTCGTCTGTTCGCTCCCGCCGGTCAACTCCTCGATGTCGGTGCCGTCGGCGAGCGCCGTCTCCTTCTTCACGCGGTAGTTGCCCCCGTCGGTGACGTACAAATCGGCGGGGTGGAAGAAGAACCAGTCCTCGCGGTCGAAGCGGACGCCGATGCGCGGTTTCGCGCCGAAGTTCTGCGAGAAGTACACCAGCGCCTCGACCTCCTCGCCCGTGAGGTAGATGGGCCGACCGTTGGAGGCCTTCGCCTCGATGGCGTAGAACACGTCGCCGTTCCCGGCGAGGACGTCCGGCAGTTCGCGGTCGGTGCTCGACCCGCTGGCGGGGGCGCGCATCACCGCGAACCCGCGGTCGTGGAGTTCGTTGACGAGTTCTCGCTCGCGACGGTCCCCCTTCCTGTTGCCCGGCATGTGCCTGCTTCTCGGCCGGAGCGGCTTAAGGGCGTGGAGAGCGCGGTGAAACTGACAGACGGCGGCGGGGTGACGTGAGACGGTCGAGAATCGCTTCCTCCGGGCTGCTGGTGGCGGTCTACGTCCCGTGCTGCCAGTCGCCCATGTACTCGACCTGCGCGTCGGTCAGGTCGTCGATGTCGATGCCCTCGGCGGCGAGTTTGATGCGTGCGACCTCGCGGTCGAGTGCGTCGGGTACGTCGTGGACGCCCGCGTCATAGGAGCGTTCGCCGGCGGGCGTCAGCCCGTTGCCCCGACCGATGCGCTCGCGGACGCGCTCGGCGATGCGTTCGCCCAGCCCACCTTTCTCGGCGGCGACGAGTTCGCGGACACAGACGGCCTGCACGCCGAAGCTCTGGTCCATCACTTCGACGGGGTGGCCCAGCGAGAGCGGGCCAGCGAGGTTGACGAGTCGACCCTCCGCCAGCACGTTGAGGCGGCGGCCGTCGTCCATCTCGTACTCGCGGACGCCGTCGCGGACTTCTCGCACGTTCGTGGCCATGTCCGAGAGCTGGTCGAGGTTGACCTCGATGTCGAAGTGGCCCGCGTTGGCGAGGAGGACGCCGTCCTTCGCGACCTCGAAGTGCTCCTCGGTGACGACGTCGCGGTTCCCGGTCGTCGTGAGTATCACGTCGGCCTTCTCGGCGGCCTCTTTCATGGAGCAGACCTCGTAGCCCTCCATGTGTGCTTCGAGCGCGCGGCGGGGGTCGACCTCGGTGACGATGACGTGGGCGTTCTGCCCGGCGGCCTTCTTCGCGACGCCGCGGCCACAGTCGCCGTAGCCCGCGACGACGACGTTCTTCCCGGCGTACGAGAGGTTCGTCGTCATGGCGATGTTCGCCAGCGAGGACTCGCCGGTCCCGTGGACGTTGTCGAACAGGCGCTTCATCGGCGTGTCGTTGACCGCGAACACGGGGTAGTCGAGCGCGCCGTCCTCGTCCATCGCGCGCAGGCGGTGGACCCCGGTGGTGGTCTCCTCACACCCGCCGATGATGCCCTCGATGAGGTCGGGGTGCTCCTCGTGGATGCGGAGGACGAGGTCGCCACCGTCGTCGACGGTGACGGTCGGTTCGAGGGCGATGGTCGCCTCGATAGCCTCGTAGTACTCCTCGTCGTCGACGCCGCGTTTGGCGTAGGAGTCGATGTTCTCGTTGGCGTCGAGCGCCGCGCTCACGTCGTCGTGGGTCGAGAGCGGGTTGCACCCCGTGATGGCGACCTGTGCGCCGCCGGCGGCGAGCGTCTCGGTGAGTGCCGCTGTTTTAGCCTCGACGTGCATCGCCATGGCGATACGCTGGCCCTCGAACGGCGTCGACTCCTCGAACTCCTCGCGCAGGGCGGCGAGGATGGGCATGTGCTGGCGCGCCCAGTCGATTTTCTTTCGTCCCGACTCGCGTGCGGCGGCGAGACTCTCGAAGGCCACGTCCGACTCCTCGTCGGCCGTCGCCGTCGTGAGGTACTCGCTGACGGTCTCGGTCATGTCTGTCTCGTCCGGGGGCGACAGGAAAACGCTACCGCTACCGGACCGTGAAAACGTGAGAACCCGCGAGGGAGCGACCGACGTTCAGACGTCGATGGAGACGACCGGGCCGTAAGAGGCCTCTGGCTCGTCGTCACTGTCGTCTTCGTCGTTCTCCTCCGCTTCTTCCTCGCTCTCTTCATCGTCACCGTCGTCCTTGCCGTGCTTCTTCTCCTTCTCGTCGTGCTTGTCGTTACCCGCGTGTTCCGGGGGACCGCGACGGTCGTCGTCGTCCTTCGGTCCGGCGTGGGCGGGCTTGCCGGCGTGCTCGGGCTTCTGGTCCGCACCGGGGTTGTTCTCGGTGACGAAATCGGAGACGAGCTGACCGAGCGGTTCGTCGCCGTCACTGTCGCCGCTCAGCAGTCCGTGGACGAACGCCGAGACTCGGTCGCCGAAGCTCTTCGGCTCCCCGTCTTCCTCGGCGACGAGCGTGGCCGTCGTCGTGGCCGTCTCGTCGCCCATCGTCGCCGTCACGTCGACGGTGACGTTCCCTTCGGGGGTCGGGAGGTCGACGGTGCCGTTCGGACCCGTCGTGTAGTTGCCGACGCCCGCGTACGTCGAGTTGTTCACGACCGGCGCGTCGACCGTCACGGAGGCGTTCGCGACCCCCGAGTCGTTCTCGGTGACGAGGACGGTGACACCGTCGTCCTGCTCGACGACGACGTCGAACGCCTCGCGCTCCTCACTCTCGTCTGTCTCACCGACCAGTTCGACGGTCTCGGTGACCGAGGCGTTCCCGACCGTCGCCGTCACGTCGACGGTGACGTTCTCTTCGGGGGACGCGAGCGTGACCGTGCCGTCCGCGTCGGTCGAGTACTCGCCCTCCGCGACGACGGAGGAGTTGTCGACGGGGCCGACGACGACCGAGGCGTTCTCGACCGCGCTCCCGTTGTTCGTGACCGTGATTACGACGTTCTCGGCCTGACTCACGTCGACCGCGAGACCGTCGTCGTCCTGGGCGATGCCGAGTGCGACCGCACCCGTGGAGAACGCACCGACCACGAGCAACGCCGTCGCGAAGACGGCGAACAGAGTTCGTTTCTGACTCATCACATCACATTCTGTGAACGACACGGACATAAGTCAGTCAGGACGTTCAGCCGGTTCGGGGGTGTTCGACGGCTCCGCGAGGCGAGTCGAGAACTCGTTAGAACGTTCAAAACCCCTTCTCGACGTTTAGCTCTGATTACTCCACCGTCGACCCGCGTCCTCGTCGCGTCGCCCTCACTCCGCCCGCGAGACGAGGTCGAACGCGCGCTCGGTCGCCTCCGTACGCACCGCCTCGGCGTCGAGGGTTCGGACCTCGCGGTCACGCATCAGCACTCGCCCGTCACAGACGGTGTGGCGGACGTCGCTGCCCGTCGCGGCGTACGCGAGGTGACTGACGTGGTCGTGGGTGGGCGTGAGGTGTGGGGCGTCGAAGCCGACGACGGCGAGGTCCGCGGCCGCACCGGGTTCGACACGCCCGCCGGGGAGGCCCGCGACGGTCGCGCCACCTTCGGTCGCCATCCGGACGACGTCGGGGGCGGCGACGGCGCTCGCGTCCTCGCTGGCGAGTTTCCCGAGCATCGCCGCGTCGCGCATCTCGCCGAACAGGTCGAGGTCGTTGTTCGACGCCGCGCCGTCGGTCCCCAGGCCGACCGGGACGCCCGCGTCGAGCATCGCCTGAACCGGGGCCATCCCGCTTGCGAGTTTCATGTTCGAGGCCGGGCAGTGGACGACGCCGCCGCCCGTCTCCGCGAGCGCCTCGACCTCGCCCGAGTCGCTGTGGACGCCGTGGGCGAGGAAGTCCCGCTGGTCGCTCTCGGGGTCGAACAGACCTACCTCGCGGGCGTACTCGACCGGGCGCATCCCGCGTTCCTCGACGATGGGGTCGACCTCGTGGGTCGTCTCGTTGACGTGGATGTGGACCGGGACGCCCGCCTCGCGGGCCTGCGGGACGAACTCGCGGAACACCTCCTCGCTCACGGTCGTCAGCGAGTGGGGCATGAACGCCGTCCGGACGCGCCCGTCCGCGGCCCCGTCGAACGTCTCGGCGACGGCGATGGACTCGGCGGCGTCCTCGCGGGCCGCTTCGTCGTCCTTCCCGACGGTGACGACGCCGTGACCGACGCGGGCGCGCATCCCCGCCTCCTCGATGGCCGCCACGACGTCGGGCACCTCGAAGTACATGTCCACGAACGCCGTCGTCCCCGAGCGGATCATCTCCAGCATCGCGAGTCGCGTCCCCGCCGCCACGTCCTCGCCCGTCAGTTCGGCCTCGACCGGCCAGACGTCCTCGCGGAGCCACGCTTCGAGCGGTTTGTCGTCGGCGTAGCCGCGGAGGAGCGTCATCGCGGCGTGGCCGTGGGCGTTGACGAGGCCGGGCATCACGAGCGAGTCGCTCGCGTCCAGGATTTCGTCGGCGCTCGCGCCGATGTCGGGTTCGACGTCGAGAATCTCGCCGCTCTCCTGGTCGATGAGCACGTCCGCCGCCTCGACGGTCGTGTCGGGTCGCAACACCTGCCCGTCGGTGATGCCGAGTGTCGTCATGTCCGCGGCTTTTCGCGGTGGGGGTGTCAGTGTATCGGCATCGACGACGAAGCGGTGGCCGAGAGCGCGTGCCGAACGGCAGTGAGGCCGCGCGACTCGGGGAAGGGTAGGGCTGCCTCGGTGGACTGAAAGGGCGAGGGGCGAGGAGGAAGGCGCGGACGGGTGAGCACCGCAGGCGAGTGAAACGAGCCGAGGAGCGCGCCCGCCGCACCAAGTCCTCGGTCCGAGGGCTCTCGAGGTGTTATCGTTCCAACAACACCCAGCGAGGGCTTCGGAGCCGTTCCCCGCTAACTCTCTTTCCGAATCTCATCACCAAACACCTGCTAGCGGCGAAACACACAACCTCCCTCCAGTGCACCACTCACCAATGCGAATCGCCGTCCCCAACAAGGGCCGCCTGCACGACCCGACCATCGACCTGCTCGAACACGCGGGCTTGCACCTGACGGACGGCGCGGACCGAAAGCTGTACGCCGACACCGTCGACCCCGACGTCACCGTGCTGTTCGCCCGGGCCGCGGACATCCCCGAGTACGTCGCCGACGGCGCGGCCGAACTCGGCATCACGGGCCTCGACCAGCAACGCGAGTCGGGCACCGACCTGACGGACCTCCTCGATCTGGAGTTCGGCCAGTGCCGACTCGTGCTGGCCGCGCCCGAGGAGTCCGCCGTCGAGTCGGTCGCCGACCTCGAAGGTGGGACCGTCGCGACCGAGTTCCCGCGTATCACCCGCGAGTTCTTCGCCGAGCAGGGCGTCGACGTCTCGGTCGCGGAGGTGTCGGGGGCGACCGAACTCACCCCGCACGTCGACATCGCCGACGCCATCGTCGACATCACCTCGACGGGCACGACGCTGCGGATGAACCGTCTGGCCGTCGTCGAGGAGGTGATGGCCTCTTCGGTCCGCCTGTTCGCCCACCCCGACGCCGTCGACGGCGAGAAGGTCGAACAGGTCCGGACCGCCCTCCAGTCGGTCGTCTCCGCGAAGGGCAAGCGCTACCTGATGATGAACGTCCCCGAAGAGCGCCTCGAAGCGGTCGAGGCGGTCATCCCCGGCCTCGGCGGCCCGACGGTGATGGACGTCGCCAACGGCGGCGACACGCTCGCGGTCCACGTCGTCGTCGACGAACGCGACGTGTTCGAGACCATCGCGAAGCTCCGCGAGGAGGGCGCGAGCGGCATCCTCGTCACCGAAATCGAGCGACTGGTGGAGTGAGGACTCAGCGCCGGGAGGCCGCTTCGGTCGCGCGGTCGGCCCCGTCGCGCTCGCCGCGCAACGCCGGCGTCGTCGTCCACGTCAGCGCCACGGCCAGCGACGGCGAGTAGCGACGGGCGTAGACGGCGACGACGAGTGTCCCGGCCACCGACGCGCCGAGACCGAGCAGGCTGGCTTCGGGGCCGAACGCGCCGCCGGTGACGAGCCCGGGTCCCGAGCGGACCGTCTCGACGACCGTCGCGGGCGTGGCGATGCCGCTGACGGGAAAGCCCCACACCGCGCCCTGGACGAAGTTCCAGGTGACGTGGACGCCCACGGGGAGGGCGAGACTCGCGGTACGGACGAACGCGTAGCCCAAGAACACCCCGGCAGCGGTCACTCCGAGCGTGCTGGCGAGCGTCGCCCCCGGATTGGCGAGGTGGAGCGCACCGAAGACGCCCGCCGAGGCGACTATCGCGATGGCCGCCGCGAGGCGCTCGCCGAGCGCGGCGAACCCCTCCGCGACGTTCGTCAACAGCCAGCCACGGACGAACAGCTCCTCGTAGAACCCGACGACGAGGAAGAGTCCGAGCGTGCCGAACCACGGGACGAGCGCGGGGAGACCGACGCGGGCGACGCGCGCCCACTCGCCACCGACGAGCACGAGGAAGATACCGGTCAGGAGGAGCGCGCCGAGCGCGAACCCGACGAGGAGGTCGGCCCACCACCGCCGGTCGAGCGCGAGGCCGAGGTCCGCGACGGTCCGCTTGTCGCCCTCGCGAGCGACGAACAGCACGGCGAGCGTCGTCCCGACGGCGCTGCCGACGACGAGGACGCCACGGTTCGCCTCGCCGTCGCCCGTTCCCACGAGCGAGGCGGCCAGCGCCGCCCCGACCGCGCTCACGAAGACGATGACGACGCTCCCGAGCGCGAGGCGAATCGGCATCCGGTAGCGGCCGTCGGCGGTCCGGAGGGCGCTGCCGGGGGAGTCGGTGCTGTCGGTGCTCACAGGAACGTGTAGATGTTGAACAGCGCCAGTCCGAGCGCGAACGCGAACGCGAAGTACAGCAGCGTCAGCATCGCCGCGCTCGTCCAGCGCAGGCGGTAGACGAGGTGGTTGGCGAACAGCGCGACGAGGAACGAGACGACGATGAACACGACGATGGGGATGTCGGCTCCCCCGACCTGCCCCAACTGGAGCAACATCGCGAACAGTGCGGGCGCGAACGCGGCGGTCGCCGCGCGTTGGGTGGGGACGTCACCGAGGAAGAACGTCGCCGCGAGGTGGAGCGCGACCGCGTAGAACAGCCACGCGAGGAGGAACGTGACGACGATGGCGAGAACGCCGCCACCGGTCACGCTCTGGGCCGGAATCATACGAACGGGTAGGAAAGCGAACGGGTTGTATCCTGCGTCTCCGCTCAGCCGTCGAGCAGTCCGAGGTCTTCGAGACGCGAGACGATCTTGTCGACGGCGTGCTCGGCGTCGACGGGCTGTTTCCCACCGGTGATGACGAGCTTCCCGGAGCCGAACAGCAGCGCGACGACGTCGGGTTCGTCGAGTCGGTAGACGAGACCGGGGAACTGCTCGGGTTCGTACTCGATGTTCTCCAACCCGAGGCCGATGGCGATGGCGTTCAGGTTGAGGGTGCGGCCGAGGTCGGCAGAGGTGACGATGTTCTGGACGACGATTTCGGGGTCCTCGTCGACCTGAATCTGCAGGTCACGGAGCTTGTCGAAGACGATTCGCAGGCTCTCGTGGACGTCGTCGGTCGACTTCGCGCCCGTGCAGACGATCTTCCCCGAACGGAAGATGAGCGCGGCGCTCTTCGGGTTCTGGGTTCGGTAGACGAGACCGGGGAACTGCTCGGGGTCGTAGTCGGCCCCTTCGAGGTCCATCGCGACACTCTGGAGGTCCAGCTCCTGGCCGATGCCCGTCGAGGCCACCACGTTCTCGATGTTGATGGTTTCCTTGGGGTCGGTCATTGACACGATTTAAACCACGTATTTAACCTTTATAAGTGTGTGGGGGTCGTACTGACAGGTCCCGACTCGCCGTAATTCCGGTCACATCGGCACGCTCTTGCCCGCCGACGGGTGAAGGCCGGACGTGTACGTGCTGGAACTCGGCGGCGAGGACGACGCGTTCGCCCGACGCGAGGCGGCGAGCGCCTGCGACGACGTGCGGGCGCTCGGAACCGGCCTCGCCACCGCTCGCGGCGTCACCGGACGGGTTCGGACGCTCGCGTTCACCCACCGGGCCAGTCGCCTCGTCGGGACGACGAGCGCGCCCGAGGCCAGCGTCGCCGACGCTCGAACGCTCCTCGACGCCGCCACCGTCGACCGCGCCTCGCTCCCGGTCGTCTCCCATCGTGACGGACCGCTCGACGACGGCACCGTCGCGGTGCGGGCGAACGACGTCCGCGGGCTGACGGGCGTCGACACCCAGCGCGCCGAACGCGAACTCGGAAGCGTGCTCGTCGCCCGCGGGTTCGAGGTCGACCTCGACGACCCCGACCACGAACTCCGGGCGCTGTTCGCCCGCGTCGACGGCGACCCGGACGCTCCCGACGACGACGACGGGGAGACCGTCTGCGCGCTCGGCTGGCTGGCCGCCGAGAGTCGCCGGGACTTCGGCGAGCGCCTCCCCAGCGACCGGCCGTTCTTCCAACCGGGGAGCATGGGGCCGCTGTTCGCCCGTGCGCTCGTCAACGTCGCCGGCGCTCGCGACGGCGCGCGAGTTCTCGACCCGATGTGTGGCACCGGCGGCGTCCTCATCGAAGCAGGACTGGTCGGCGCGGACGTCGTCGGCAGCGACGCCCAGTGGAAGATGGTCCGCGGTGCCCACGAGAACCTCGCGGACGCGCTCGGGTCGACCCGAGCGTTCGGCGTCGCGCGGGCGAACGCGACGCGTCTCCCGTTCGCCGACGACTCGTGTGACGCCGTCGTCTTCGACGCCCCCTACGGCCGCCAGTCGAAGGTCGTGGGCGACCTCCGCGAGTTGGTCACCGACGCGCTGAGCGAGGCTCGACGGGTCGCCCCGCGCTGTGTCCTCGTGGCCGACCGCGAGTGGGACGACGCGGCCACGGCCGCCGGGTGGACCGTCGAGCATCGCTTCTGCCACCGCGTCCACCGCTCGCTCGACCGCTACACGCTAGTGTTGGAGTAGCGGGGCGGTGTGGGGTCCGGCGCGTCCGGTCTCCCGCTCGCTCGGCTAGGCGACGGTCGATTCGTCGTCGCGTCGGGCGGCGACCTCCGCGTTGACGACGATACCGACGAGTAGCGTCGAGGACGCGAGGTAGAGTGCTGTGAAGATGATTATGATACCGCTGAGGACGCCGAAGACGGCGTACCGACCGGCGTTGACCGCGTAGAAGTGGACGCCGGTGTGGACGAGCGTCCACCCGAGGGAGGCAGTCGCCGCGCCCGGGAGCGCGGCCCGCGGCGACGTCACGACGGTCGACGGGACGTAGTACAGCGGGAGGAAGACGACCCCGAGCGTGACCCACAGGCCGACGAACGCGGCGAACTGGTTGACGACGCCGGTCGGTTGGAGTGCGAAGAGTATGCTCGTGGCCCCGACGGCGAGGATGGCGGTCCCGAGACTGCCGAGGACGACGACGGCGTCGCGAAGCCAGTCCCGAATCGTGCTCTCGACGTCCCCCTCGATGCGCTCGACGACGGTGCGGACGTCACCGACGAAGTTCGCACCGCTCCAGAGCAACACGAGCGCCGCGAGAACGCCAGTGCCGGTCCGTTCGGCCCCGGTCGCTATCGACTGGTTGACCAGTTGCCGCACCGCCGGGGTGAGGAACTGGGGGGCCGCCTGCGAGATGTCCGTCGCGAGAACTGGCCCGATAGCGACGAACACCAGCAACAGGAGCGGCACGAACGAGACGAAGGCGTAGTAGGCCAGCGCCGCCGCCGGGTACCGGAGTTTCTCCGCCAGCGTGACCCGAGCGACGGCCACGGCGAGGTCGACACCGTCGGCGAGACGAACCATAACCCACGGTTCGCCCGTGGCCGCCAAATAGCCCGCCACCAGCCTCCAGGATGACACTGTGAGGTGTGACGGCCGTCATCGGCCCTTGGCGGTTCGGTCGTGCCGTCGGAGGACGCTCGCCACCCCGACAGTCGTCAGCGCCCCAACTCGGCGAGCAGGTGACCGATGTGGATACGGTCGCTGGTGCCCTCCGCGAGGTCCAAATCGACCTCGCCGGCGAGGCGGTGGAGTTCGGCCAACTCACGGCCCGACCGCCGCGAACGCGCGACGCGGAGCAGGTCGCCGAGCACCTCGCCACCGTCGTACCCCTCGTCGACGAGCAGGTCGTCGAGGGTCTTCCTGGCGTCGGCGAACTCCCCGGCGACCGCGGCGTCCAGCATCTCCTCGACGCGGGTCGTCAGACCGAGGTCGCCGAGCGCCTCGTAGGCGGTCTGCATCGTCAACTCCCCTTCCTGCTCGACCGTGGTCTGTGCACCGAGGACGGCCCGTCGGATGTCGCCCTCGGCGTAGCCCGCGACGTACTCCAGACCGTCGGCGTCGTACGCCACGTCCTCGGCCTCCACGATTCGTTCGAGCGCGCCGACGACCTCGTCGTGGGTCGGCGCGCGTACCCGGACGTCGAAACACCGCGAGCGGATGGGTGGGATGAGCTTCGAGGGCTGGCGCGTCGCGATGACGAACTGGGTGGTCGCGTGGTGGCGCTCCATCACCCGCCGGAGCGCCTGCTGGAAGTCCTCGCGGATGGCCTCGGCGTTGTCCAGCAGGACGGTCCGGTAGGTGCCCGAGACGGGCGCGTAGCTCGCGGACTCCTTGAGGACGTGGTTGATCATGTCGCGTTTCGACATGCGCGAGCGCCCGACGAGGAACCGCTCGAACCGGGGGTCGTTCTTGATCTCGGTCTTGCGTCGCGAGAAGAAGTCGTCGACGTTGATCTCGACGAAGTCGTTGGGGTCGTCGTGAGCGGCGTCGGCGAGCGCGCGCACGCCGGCGGTCTTGCCCGCGCCGCGTGGCCCGTAGACGACGAGGTTCATCGGTTCGTCGACGGCCCGCTCGAACGAGTCGCGGACCCCGGGCTGTGGTAGCTCCTCCAGCGACGGCGCGTGCGTCTCGGTCCACAGCGGGGCGTCCATACTGTCGCGAAGCCGACCGACGGCTATCAATCGGTCGGTCTGCCTCACGCCGCGACCGACTCACGGGCCGGATGTCGGTCCCGACCGGCCGTCCGTCCGTGCCCGACTCAGCCGAACACCAGTTCGGCGTCGACCGACGCCGAGCCGTGTTCGACGCGGAGCGTCGTCGTCCCGCTGGTCGGGAGCGTCACGCCGACCGTCCCGTCGGCGTCCGTCCGGCCGACGGCCTCGCCGTCGAGGAGTACCCGCGCGTCCGTGACGGCGGCGTCGCCGCGGGTCACCTTCACGGTCACCGTCTCGCCCGGTGCGGGCGTCCCGACGACGTGGAGTTCGAGGCCACCGGTCGTGTTCGGTCCCGACCCGGAGGTGCCGAGGTCGACGCCGACCGAGCCGTTGGCGAGTTCGACGCTCGCGTTCGAGCGCTGGGCACCGGTCGAGACGTTCGCCTCGACGTCGACGCCGCTGCTCGCGTTCGCCGCGACGCCGGCACCGACGCGGGCGTCGACCAGACGGATGGGCTGGTCGGTGCCCGACTCGCTGGCGACGGGTTTCAACACGAACGTGCCGCTGTTGCCGGCCTCGACGACGGTGACGTCGAAGACGAACTCGACGTCGCCCTCCGCTTCGAGAGCGAACCCGTCGTTCAGCCGCAGGCGGTCGCTGGGCAGCTTCACGGTCACGCGCTCGCCGTTCGTGAGCCTCCCGTCGACGGCCCCCACTTCGAGGCGGACGGCGTCGTACTCGCCGGCGGCGACGCTGAGGTTGCCGAGACGCGTCGCGTTCTCACCTTTCAGCCGCGTGAGGTCGACGGTGACGTTGTCGACGCTGTGGGTCTCCCACGTGCCGTCATCGTCCGTGGACGCCCGCGTCGTGGGTGCGACCGTGGTGGTGTTGGCCCCGGCGACCACGTCGGCCGACCCGTCGGCGCTCGCGTTCGCGGACGAGGCGTCGGCGGTCACCGACTCGCTCGTCTGGAACGCGACACCGGTGACGGTGACGTTCAGACTGCTGAACTGCTCGATAGCGTTGCGCTCGTCGCTGACGTACAGCTGTACGGTTCCGGTCTGCTCCTCGCTCGACCCGGGGAGGCTCGCGGAACAGCCCGCGAGCACCACCATCGACAGGACCAGCAGTGCGCTTGCGGTTCGTTTCATCGTAACTGCGAGTAGTCTCAGATTCCTACATAAGCTGAGCGGCCGTTCCGGGCCGTTGAATCCCGCCGCAGTGTGGCGGTTGAACGGTCGAAACAGTGAGGAACGATGCAGGATTCGCTCTCGAAATCCGACTCACAGTCGCCGAACTGTTCGAGGGTTGTGAACTTCTCCACTCGTTCGAATAGACGCTTGTCCCCGTCGATTTCGGGTAAATAGACCTGTCCCGGTCGTGGCGAGGGTCGCCGTTCGGCGAGGAGCGTGCTCGCGCCGTCCGCTCCCGGCAGAATACGCCGACTCTCGCCGCGTGCGTCGTGTTAGCGTTCGGCGTCGGGTTCGCGGCCCCGTTCTCGGTCCCGCTCTCGCTCGCGCCAGGCCGCTGCGTTCTCGGGCGTGTCGGTCTCCATCAGGCGGTCGAGTTTCGACTCGAACTGCTCGTCGGTGAGGTCGCCGCGAGCGTAGCGCGTGCGGAGCGTCTCGATTGCGTCGGCGGTGGACTCCTCGTCGGTCTCGCGGTCGTTTGTCCGGTGTTCTGAGCGCTCCCGACGGTCGCCGCCCTCGAACGTGCGTTCCATCTGCTCGCCGAACCGTTCCATCTCGCGCTCGAACCCGCGCACGAACCCCTCCTCTTCCTCGTCGTCGACGCCCAGCAACAGCGCGACGATGGGCACTACGACGGCGAACCCGATGATCCAGACGAGGAAGAAGGGGACGCCCGGGAGCACGTCCATGAACAGGTCGAGGAAGCCCACACCGAGGACCAGCATGGCGACCACCCCGACGAGTCGCTCTCCGAACGTCTCCGTTGCCATGTCATCGATTGCCCATTTGGGGTGAAAAAGCTTCCCGCACGCCGGCCGATTCGACACCGCTATCCGACGCCCACGGCGAATCGGGGTATGCACGTCACGTTCCTCGGGACCAGCGGGGCTATCCCGACGACCGAGCGCAACACGAGTGCGGTGCTGTTTCGGCGCGAGGGCGAGCGGTTCCTGTTCGACGTCGGCGAGGGGACCCAGCGCCAGATGATGCGGTACGGCACCGGCTTCGACGTCTCACACGTCTTTCTCACCCACCTCCACGGCGACCACGTGCTGGGCCTGCCGGGCCTGCTCCAGACGTGGGACTTCAACGACCGCGAGGAGGCACTGGCCATCCACACCCCTTCGGGGACGAAACCCGAGGTCGAGGACCTCGTCTCGGTCGCCGGGACTCGCCCTTCCTACCCGGTCCGCGTCGACGAGGTCGCGGCCGGCGCGACCGCCCTCCGAGGCGAGGAGTTCGAGATTCGGGCGTTCGAGACCGACCACCGCACCCGCTCGGTCGGCTACGCGCTCGTCGAGAACGACCGCAAGGGCCGCTTCGACCGCGAGCGCGCCGAGGAACTCGGCGTCCCCGTCGGCCCGAAGTTCTCGAAGCTCCACGCCGGCGAGTCGGTCGAACTCGACGACGGCACCGTCGTCGACCCCGAGCAGGTCGTCGGCGACCCCCGGCCCGGTCGCCGGGTCGTCTACACCGGCGACACGCGCCCCTCGACGCCCGTCGAGCGCGCGGCCGAGGGCGCGGACCTCCTCATCCACGACGCGACGTTCGCCGACGAGGACGCCGAACGCGCGCCCCACACCGGCCACTCGACGGCCCGTGGAGCGGCGAAACTCGCCGCCAGCGCGGGCGTCGAGCGTCTCGCGCTCACGCACGTCTCCTCCCGGTACGGCGGCTACGCCGGCCACCTCGGCGAGCAGGCCCGCGAGGAGTTCTCCGAGGCGTTCGTCGCCGAGGACGGCCAGGGCGTCGACGTGCCGTTCCCCGACGCCGAGTAGTCACTCGCCGCCACCACCTGTCGACAGCCCTTCGTCGTCGCCGTCCCTCCCTTCGCCATGGCCGACTGCACGTACTGCGGGAGCGACCTCACCCGGTACGAACCGGTGTGGGTCGAGGAGGGACACGGCGAGGACCGAACGCCTGTCGGCGGGTTCTGTAACTACGCCTGCCTCCACGCCCACGTCGAGGCCGAGCGATTGGTGTACGGAACGTCGTGTGCGTGGTCGCCGTCGGAGTCGCGGTGACGGACGCTCGCAGCCACCCGACCCGTCGCCCGGACCGCACCACGGCAGCGACTCCGGCACCGAATTTAAGCCGCTCGTCGCCCTAGCGAAGCTGTGAGTACCCGCACGAGTGCGCTCGACGCGGTCGTGTTCGGCGTCGACGTGCAGAGCGGCGACGTCCGCGGCGACGCCCCCCAGTACGCCGTCGTCGCCTTCGACGGCGAACACCTCGACCGCGACGTGGTGTCCCTCCGGAAACTCCGTCGACTCATCGACCGCGAGAAGCCGGCGATGGTCGCGACCGACAACATGTACGAACTCGCGGCCGACAAGGACGCGCTCGTCCACCTCCTCGACTCGTTGCCCGCCGAGACGAAACTGGTCCAGGTGACCGGCGAGAACCGTCCGGAACCGCTCTCTCGGGTCGCCGCCCGCCACGGCGTCCCCTACGGCAAGAAGCCGATGAAGGAGGCCGAGGCGTCGGCCCGTCTCGCCGCCGCCAACGTCGGCTACGAGGTGACGGCGTTCTCCGACACCACCTCGGTCAAGGTCTCTCGCGGCCGCTCGACCGGAAAGGGGGGGTGGAGCGAGGACCGCTACACCCGCCGCATCCACGGCCACGTCCAGAACAAGGCCCGCGACGTCGAACGGACGCTCGACGAGGCCAACCTCGACTACGAGGTCGAACGCGTCGAGAAGTACGGCGGCCTCTCGCGGGCCGTCTTCGAGGTCCACGCTCGCCCCCAGGACATCCCCGTCTCCCGCTCGCGGGCCGGCGACGTCCGTGTCGAGATCGAACGCGAGCGCCGCGACGGTATCGAGTTCGAACCGCTCGTCAAGCGTCGCGACCACGTGTTCGTCGGCATCGACCCCGGAACGACGACGGCCGTCGCCATCGTCGGTCTCGGCGGGGAGGTGCTGGACGTCCTCTCGACGCGCACCGCCGACACCGCCGAGATAACCGAGTGGATAATCGAGCGCGGTCGGCCCCTCCTCGTCGCCGCCGACGTGACGCCGATGCCCGAGACCGTCGAGAAGTACCGTCGCAGCTTCGACGCCGCCGGCTGGAAACCCGAGCGCGACCTGCCCGTCGACACGAAACAGCACCGGACCCGCGAGGTCGGCTACGACGACGACCACCAGCGCGATGCGATGGCCGCCGCGCTGTTCGCGTTCGACGACCACGAGAACCAACTGGAGCGCATCGCCCGGAAGATCCCCGCCTCGCTGGACCTGGGCGAGGTCGCCTCGCGCGTGCTCGGCCGTGACGAGAGCGTCGAGGCCGCTATCGACGCGCTCACCGAGGACGAGGGGAGCGACGAGGAGGAGCACGAACACGTCGAACGCGAACTCACGGCCGAGGAGAAGCGCATCAAGCGCCTCGAAGCCCGTGCCAATCGCCTCGAATCACAGGTCGAGACGCTCCGCGGAACCATCTCGACGAAGGACGAACGCATCGCGGAGTACGAAGACGAACTCTCGGAGGCCCGCCGCGAGGAACGCCGCGAGGCCCGCGAACGCCGCGAGGTCACGCGCCTCGAACGCGAGACCGAGCGCCTCGAACGCGAACTCGCCGACGAACGCGAGGAGCGCGAGGCCGTCGAGTCGAAACTGGAGCGACTCAAAGAGCTGTGGAAGCTCGACCACTCGAACTTCGCCGCCGTCGCGGAGAAACGACAGGGCCTCGTCCCCGTCAAGGTCGTCGAGCAGTTCACGAAGGGCGCTATCGACCACGCCGACGAGGAGTTCGGCCTCGCCAGCGGCGACGTCGTCTTCCTGCGCGACGCCTCCGGAGCGGGGCGTTCGACGGCCGAACGCCTCGCCGAGACCGACCCCCGCGTGGTCCTCCGGCAGGGGGGCCTCTCGGAGGTGGCCGACGAGGTACTGTTCGGCCACGAGATACCCGTCGCTCCCGCCGAGGGTATCGAGATTCAGGAGATAGACGAACTCGCGGTCGCCGAGGAGGCGGCCGTCGAGGCCGCCATCGCCGACTGGGAACGCCGCGCCGAGGAACGCCGTAAGGAACAGCGCGGCGCGATGGTCGACCGCCTCATCAGCGAACACCGCGCCGGCGAGTCACAGGGCGACAGCTGAGTCGACGGTTCAGAACATCCCGTCCATCCCGAACGCCGTCATCATCGTCCCGATGAGCCCTCGGGCGACGAGGAGCAGGCCGACGAGTACGAGCGCGATGCCGCCCGCGATGATGGCGTTCTCCGTGGCGACCAGCGCGAGTCCGCCGACGAGGAGGAGAATCCCCGCGAGCCCAGTCCTGCCGAGTTTGCCGAACATACCCGTCGGTACACGAGCGGCCTGATAAAACGCCGCGGTTCAGGCGTGGAGCACGCTGGCAGTGCGAAGCACCGTCAGCGGTGGTCCCACGAGGGGGCGTAGCGACCAAGGGGGACGACGGTAGTCGACCGCAGTGAGATTATCGGTGGTCGAACACGCGCTGGACCTTCCCGGTCTCCTGCCGTTCGATACCGCCGGGTTCGCGGACTTCGACCTCGTCGGGGCTGAACGACAACTGGGCGTCCAGCCGTGCGCGGGCCTCCTCGCGTAGCTCCTCGGAGTCGCCGCCGTACGTCGGCGACTCCTCCAGCGTGACGTGTATCTCGTCGAGTTCGCCCTCGCGGTGGAGGTCGATGCGGTACTGCGGAGCGAGACCGTCGATGTCCAGGACGGTGGCCTCGATCTCGCTGGGGTAGAGGTTGACGCCGCGGACGATGAGCAGGTCGTCGCTCCGCCCGGTGACGTTGTCCATGCGGGCCATCGTCCGGCCACAGTCGCACTCCTCGCGGGTGAGCGTCGTCATGTCGCCGGTTCGGTAGCGGATGACGGGCATCCCCTCCTTGGTGAGCGTCGTGAGGACGAGTTCGCCCTCCTCGCCCGCCGGCAGCACGTCGCCGGTCTGGGGGTCGACCACCTCGGGGTAGAAGTGGTCCTCCCAGACGTGCAGGCCGTCCTGTGCCTCGGCGCACTCGTTGGAGACACCGGGGCCGATGATCTCCGAGAGACCGTAGATGTCGACGCCGGTGACCCCGAGGCGCTCTTCGATGGCCTCGCGCATCGGGTCGGTGCAGGGTTCCGCGCCGAAGATGACCGTCGAGAGCGGGAGCGACTTGAGGTCGATGCCCATCTCGTCGGCCTGCTCGGCGAGGTAGAGCGCGTACGACGGCGTACACGTCAGCGTCTCGCTGCCGAGGTCCGCGAGGAACTCCAGTTGGCGTTTGGTCTGACCGCCACCGATGGGGACGACCGTCGCGCCGAGTTCGTCACAGCCGTGGTGGATGCCGAGACCGCCCGTGAACAGGCCGTAGCCGTAGGCGTTCTGGACGGTCTGGTCGCTCGTCACGCCCGCGGCGGTCAGCGAGCGAGCGACGACCTCCCGCCAGAGGTCGAGGTCGCTCTCGGTGTAGCCGACGACCTTCGGCTTCCCCGTGGTGCCCGAGGAGGCGTGGAGACAGCGCATCTCCTCGCGGTCGACGGCGAACAGTCCGTCGGGGTAGTTGTCCCGGAGGTCCTCCTTCGTCGTGAACGGCAGCCGTGAGAGGTCCTCGACACCGTCGACGTCGCTGGGGGTGACGCTGGCGTCGTCGAACCGCTCGCGGTAGAACGGGACGTTCTCGTAGACGTACGAGACGCGCTTGCGGAGGCGCTGGTCCTGGAGGTCCGTCAGCGCGTCCCGGTTGGTCGTCTCGATGTCGTTCCAGACCATGCCGGCCCGACGACGGGCCGTGCGAAAAGTGTGTGGGCGCTGTTCGACCGCGCCGTTCGAGGGGGCCGGAGACCGCTCAGCCCGGGAACTCGTGGTAGTTCAGGTCGCCCTGGTTCAGCTCCGAGCGCCGGCGTTCGAGAAACGAGTACACCGCGCCGTGGGGTGCGCCGTCGAGGATCATCTCGATGGCCGAGCGGGCGGTCCGGACCTGTTCGGGGCCGCCGATGAGTCCGGCCGTCGAGCCGTAGATGACGACCTTCGCGCCCGATAGCTCCTCCATCAGTTGCCGAGTGCGACCGTCCTCGCCGATGAGGCGGCCCTTCTGTCGGCGGAGGTCGTTCTTGTTTCGCGTCGCCGCGTCCAAATCGACCAGTTCGAGCATCCGCATGTCGTCGTCGAGCAGCGAGAGGGCGTCTTCGGGACGGAAGCCGCGACCGATGGCCCGGACGATGTCCGGCCCCTTCAGACCGACGAGCGGGTCGCCGGTCTTCTCGATGGCGACCGACCCCGTCTCGGAGTCGATGTCGAGACGAACCTCCGCCCGGGACTCGATCTCGCGCATCGTGGCCCCGCCCTCGCCGATGAGGACGCCGATGCGGTCCTGCGGAATCGTCACGTGTTGCATAGAGCGTGCTAACGGGTCCGACGGTTTAAGCGTTCGCTCGCCACGTGGACGCATCACACCCGGAGACGGCCGACGATGGCGGTTCGACGACTGGCGAACGTTCGATCGCTGCGTGACGCCGACGCTCTCGGTTGGTGGCGTCTCGTCGGGGAGGAGCAGTCGCTCGTCGGTTGTAGAGACAGACGGTTTAGGTCAGACAGCGGTGACCACACGTGCCGATCACGTGGGTTGAAAGGTGCTGTCGTGACCGTGCCGCCTGAGTACCAGTCGCCGCTATCGACGGATAACCCCTCCGATACGCTGCTGTGGGTCGTGTCGGATTCTCGTCTCTCTCACCCGTCGGAACCGAGCGTCGCGTCCCGCGCGTAGACGACGACCGGATGCACCTCTCCGAACAGGTCGTCCTCGGACTCGCCCACCGCGTCGAACCCACGCGACTCGTAGAACCCGCGAGCCTGCTCGTTGGCCGCGAGCACCTCGAACTCGACGCGTTCGACGCTCGCGGCGCGCAACGAGTCCAGCAACCGCTCGAACAGCGCGCTGCCGATGCCCTCGCCCCACCGCTCGGGAGCGACGTAGAACGACTTGCCGCTGCCGTAGCGGTCGGTCTGGGCCCGTCCGGAGACGTAGCCGACGACGTTCCGGTCGGTCGAGTCGGTCGGTTCGGCGACGAGGTAGACCGCGTCCGGGTCCGTGACGGCGCGTTCGACGGACGCGGGACCGTACCACCGGTCGAGGACTCGCTCGATGGTTGTCTCGTCGAGGAACTCGTCGTAAGCGGCGTGCCAGCCCTCGCGGGCGACCCGGCGGATGCCCGGCACGTCGTCGCGGGTCGCCTCGCGAATCGTCACGGCCGTCGACGGGTCGGCCGAATCGTCGCTCATACGGCACGTTCTCGGGGTGGCGATTTCAGCGTTGCCCGCTCCCGTCGAGCGTCCGAACGCCGGTTCCGAGTCCCACTGCGGCGAGCGCACGGCCACGTTCGGCGTCGGTCAGCAGGTACGGTTCGAGCGCGGCGTCCAGTTCGTCGTCGCTCGGACAGCGCGTCTGGTGGGCGTCGAGGAACTCGCTGATGCGGTCGGCGGCGTGGGTCTTCAACTCGCCCGTCAGCAACTCGCCCGCACGGTACTCGCGGTCGAGGCGTGCCAGCACCTCGTCGTCGGGTTCGAACAGCGCCCGGAGGTACTGGAAGGCGACGTCGACCTCGGGGTCGCCGCCGTGCTCGCGGTGGGCGTCGAGGCTGTCGCGACCGCCCGAGTAGGCGTGCGTCAGCAACACGTCGCGGACCGTCTCGCGGTCGGCGGTGAGGTCGATGCGCGGCGCGTCGTCCGAGGAACTCATCTTCCCCGGCCCGGTGAGCGCCGGGAGGAACTTCGCGAGCAACGCGCCGGGTTTCGAGACCGGGAGGCGCTCCTTGGCGGCGACGTCACGCGCGAGGCGGACGTGGGGGTCCTGGTCGACGGCGATGGGCACCGTCGTCGGGTGCGCGCCGTCGACGAACTGCGGGAGCAGGAGGTGGGCGGCCTGCATCGCCGGGTAGAACGACGCGCCGACGTTGTCGGCTGACCCGTACACCGCCTCGTAGGTGGCGGGTGTGACGGCCTTCGCCAGCGCCGTCGCCAGCGGGTACAGCACGTCGGCGTCGGCGGTGTCGACGACGATGCGGGTGCGTTCGGGGTCGAAGCCGAACGCCAACACGTCCCGCAGGTTCTCGCGGGTGTACGCACGCGTCTCCGCGAGCGTCTGCTCGCGCGTGAAGAACTTCTCGTCGTCGCTCAGCGGGACGTAGACGAACGCGCCGAACGCCTCTTGCAGGTACTTCGCCAGCGAGAACGCGACGGTGTGGCCGAGGTGCATCGGCCCGGAGGGGCCGACGCCGGTGACGACCGAGACGCGTTCGCCGCGCTCTGCGGCCGCGAGAAAGTCGTTGAGGTCGCGACCCGCGTACGCCAGTCCCCGTCGAATCAGCGGGTGAGCGTCGGGGAACCGCGCGCGCTGGTCGTCGTCCAGCGGGTCGGCCCCGAACTCGCTGACGAGGCGCTCGTACTCGTCGGTGGTCGTCGGGTCGGTGGTCGTCGCGGCCGTCTCGGTGGCGTTCGCGTCGTCGGTCGTCGCGTCGCGATCGGTGGGCGATTCGTCGGTCGGGTCGGTGTCGTCGTGCATCGGATGCTGTGGGTACTGTGGTGGTCGAAAGCGAGGCGAGAGAGCAGCGAGGGAGCGACCGTCGTCGCCCGGCCGGGTTAGGCCGCGGCGGGGACGACGACGGGACTGTCCGCTGGCGAGGGGGCGTGCCAGCGCCAGCAGACAGCGTACATGTTCGAGAGGAGTCCGTGGAGTCGAAAAAGCGTGTCGCTGTTCGTCAGTCGGCGGCCAGCGTCTCCACCTGGGCTATCTCGGGCAGCCGACGGAACTGGGTGACCGTCGAGAGGTACAGCGAGAGCACGAGCAACCCGGCGGCGACGACGTACAGCACCGTCGTGACGCCGAACGCGTCGGCGGCCGCCCCGCCGAGGAGCGCGCCGAGGGGCGTCGCCGCCCCGGCACCGCTCCCCATCACCGCGCTAGCGCGACCGAGGATCTCCTCGGGGACGAGCGACTGGACGAGCGCCGCGAACAGCACGTTCGTCACGCCGACGGGGACGAGCGCGAGCGCGAGCAAGAGGAGCGTCGCCGGCAGCCACCCGACGGCGACGGCCGCCGCCCAGAGCGCCCCCCCCAG
>NZ_JALXFV010000003.1:532448-550839 GCF_023699475.1 Halomarina rubra
GCGCCGCCCCGAGGAGGTAGCCGACGATGCTGAGTCGACCGAACGCGAACCGCTCGAACCGACTGGCGACGACCGCACCGACGAAGATGCCGCCGCCGACCGCCGCCGACAGCAGGCCGTAGGCGACCTCGCCTCCGAGCAGGTCGCCGTAGGCGGGCATGACGGCCATCGCCGCGCCGAACGTCCCGTTGACGACGAGCGAGCCGAGCAGCACCTTCCCCACGAGCGTCCCGCGGAGGAACGCGATGCCCTCCCGAAGTTCGGCGAGGTAGCTCGACCGTTCGGCGTCGTCGTCGGTTCCGTCGGCCGTCTCGTCGCCGCCGTCGGCTCGTTGGGCGGGTTCGTCTGCTCCGCCGTCGGTGGCCGCGACAGGGTCGTCCGCGCCGTGGTCGTCCGCACCGTCGGCTGACTCGACCGCCGCACGCGCCTCACCGGCCGCCCGGACTCGCAACCCGGCGAACAGGGCGGCCGCCACCAGGAACGTCGCCGCGTCGAGGACGAACAGCGCCGTCGCGCCGACCAGCGCGACGAGCAGGCCGCCGACGGCGTTGAACCCGGCGTCGATGCCCTGGTACGCCAGCGAGAACAGCGAGTTCGCCCGCACGAGGTCCTCTCGCTCGACGATACGGGGGAGGGCGGCCGACTGCGCTGGGTACACCGGCTGGTTGAGCAGCGACAACAGCGGCATCACACCGAGCAGGACCCAGACGTTCAGGTAGCCGAGCGTGAACGCCACCGGAACGACGAGTACGACGAGCGCCTGGACGAGTTGCGTACCGACGAGCAGCCGCCGGAGCGAGACGCGGTCGACGAGCGGCCCGAACAGGAACTGGAGCGCGCTGGGTGTGAGGACGAGAAACCCCGCCAGTCCGGTGTAGAACGACGAGCCGGTGAGGTCGTAGACGAGCCACATCGCGGCGACGTAGTAGAGGCTGTCACCGACGTTCGTCACCACCCGCCCGGCGAACAGCCGGGCGAAGTTGGGGTTCCGAAAGAGACTGGACATACTCCACGGTGGGAGAGTGAGGGGGATATAGGTAATCAGAACTACATTTCTGTTTGCCGACGAACAGAAGTTCGTTTCTGTCGGCCGGCCGTGAGGTTCGGTTTCGGCTTCGGCACCGCGACGCAGGAACGCTACGGGTCGGGGTCGGCTTCGCTCGTCACGTACTCCAGCAGTTGCTCGCCGGAGGTGTCGACGCCCTGGCGGGCGAAGAAGTTCGCCACGTTCCGGCAGTCGCGTTCGAGGAACTCCCGCGAGTTGGGGTGGTGGACGGTGACGGCCTGCCCGAGGTCGATGACGACCAACTCGCCCTCGTGGACGACGATGTTGTACTCGCTCAGGTCGCCGTGGACGAGGCCGGCGTCGTAGAGGCGACGGGTGTACTCCCGGACGACCTCGTAGGCGGTCTCGGGGTTCTCGATGTCGACCTCCGCGAGGCGGTGACCGCGCTGGCCCTCGTCGCTGCCGACGAACTCCATGACCAGCACGTTGCGCTCGACGGCGATGGGGTCGGGAACGCGGACGCCGGCCTCCTTCGCGCGTTTGAGGTTGGCGAACTCCTTGCGGACCCACGCCATCACGACCTTGCGTTTGTCGTTGCCGATGCCCTCGAAACGGGGGTCGCCGTCGAGGTAGTCGCGCATCTGCTTGAAGTCGCTCGCGGAGATGGCGTACACCTTGACGGCGACGGTGTGCTCCGCGCCGAGTGCGGTGTAGACGGCGGCCTCCTTGCCCGTCGAGACGGGGCCTCCGAACGCCTCGATGTGACCGTCCTGGACGAGTTTGTAGATGGCGGCGTAGGTGGCGTCGTCGAACACCGAGTCGTCGACCTTCAGCCGTTCGGAGTTCTTGATGCGCTTCCTGAACTCCAGGAACTTCCGGTCGCGTTTCCGGGCGATACGGTCGGCCTCGGTGTCGGCGACGTCGACCTCCTCCCACTCGTCGCCGAAGCCGTCGGCGTTCTCCAGGTCCAACAGCCCGTACTCCTCGTCGCTCATCTCTCACCCTCCGTCTCCGCAGGGATACGGCTCCCGGTTTGCGCGTCGTCCCGGTCGGTCTCTCGTCCGTCCGCCGCCTCGATTCGGGCCTCGACGGTGGCCGCTCGGTCGTGGTCGCCACGGGCACGGTAGCCGGCGGCTTCGACGGCCAGCGGCATCACGGGCACGTCACGCCCCTCGACGGTGAGGAACTCGCGGGTCTCGGCGACGGGCGGGTCGGGGACCCACTCGCCGTCGGCGGTTTCGTCGGTCCTTCGAGGTGGTTTCGCCTCGCCGACTCGATGCTCGACGTCGCCCATCAGTTCGACCTCGGTGCCGTGGAGCGACAGCGCTCCGAAGTGCGACCTGATGAACTCGGCTTCGGCCTCTGCGGGCGGCACGACCGCACGGGTGACGGTCTCCGAGAACAGCGATTCGATGCGGTACGCGCCGTCGGCGGTCGTGGTGACGTCGAGGTCGCCGGGTGAGACGTCGAACCCACGGAGCGCGAGGTTCTCGCTCGCGGTCACCGCCCACGGCAGGTCGTCGGGAAGCCGGTCACACAGCGCGAACAGTGCCTCGCGGTGGGGGACCGGCGTCGGATAGGTCATCGCGTCACTGGATGTGGCCCTCGCGCCGGAGCTGGTCGGCGTCCTGCTTCTCGTAGCGCCAGGCGATGTCGCCCTTCTCGTCCTGCCAGTCCCACGGCTCGACGAGCACCACGTCCTCCTCGCGGATCCAGACGCGTTTCTGCATCCGACCGGGGATGCGCGCGGTCCGGTCTTTCCCGTCCATGCATCGTACCTTCACCCGGTTGGCCCCGAGCATGTCGGTCACGACGGCGAACACCTCGTCGTCGTCGGGCATACGCAGGTCGTTCCTGCTGTCGCTGTCGCTCATGCGCGGCGCTTCGGTGGGGGGACGGTTAAAGTTTGCAGCGTGACGTGGTTCGTGTTCGCACCCCACAGTTATACCGGCGGCGCGTGCAGTCGATTCCATGCGCGCTGTCGTGTTTCAGGGAGCCGAAGAGCCGATGACCGTCGAGGAGGTCGACGACCCCGACTGCGACCCCGACGGGGTCGTCGTCGAGACGGAAGCCTGCGGGGTGTGTCGGTCGGACTGGCACGCCTGGACCGGCGACTGGGACTGGATCGGGATGATGATGACGCCCGGACTGGTGTTCGGCCACGAACCCGTCGGTCGGGTCGTCGAGGTCGGTGAGGAGGTGACGACCGTCAGCGAGGGCGACCGCGTCACCACGCCGTTCAACATGTCCGACGGCACCTGCCGACACTGTCGGGCGGGCCGGGCGAACATCTGTGAGAAGTCCATCCCGATGGGGTTCGTCCAGTTCCAACCCGGTGCGTTCGCCGAGCGCTTCCCCATCCGGGCGGCCGACCAGAACGCCGTGAAGATTCCCGACGGTATCGACCCGGTCGACGTGGCCGGTCTCGGCTGTCGGTTCGCCACCGCGTTCCACGGCGTCGCCCACCGCGTCGACGTGACGCCGGGCGACACCGTCGCCGTCCACGGCTGTGGCGGGGTCGGCCTCTCGGCCGTCCACGTCGCCGACGCGCTCGGGGCACGCGTCGTCGCCGTCGACATCGACGCGGCGAGTCTGGAGATGGCCCGCGAACTCGGCGCGGAGTCGACGGTCGACCCGACCGAGGTGAAAGACGTCGCACAGGCGGTCAAGAAGTTCACCCCACGCTCGCGTGGCGTGGACGTCAGCGTCGACGCGCTGGGTATCGCCGACACTTGCCGCAACTCGGTGAACTCGCTGGCGAAGGGCGGCCAGCACCTCCAGATCGGCCTCACGACCGGTGAGGAGGAGGGCGAGGTGTCACTCCCCGTCGACACGATGGTCACGGACGAACGCGAGTTCTACGGCTCGTACGGCATGCCGCCCCAGGAGTACGAGGAGATCTTCTCGATGATGGACGCCGGAAAGCTCGACCCCGGCCGTATCGTCACCGAGACCGTCTCGCTCGAGGAGGTCCCCGAGGTCGTCGCCAGCATGGACGACTACGCGACCGTCGGCATCCCCGTCTGCGACGAGTTCTGAGTCGCGAGCGCGGTTCGACGGCCGTCGCGCGCCGCCGACATGTGTCATGGACTACCACGATACATTCTTACTGTCGCCTTCGGAGGGTCCGGTATGCCGTACAGTTACGAGCCACACTACTTCGAGGACATGGAGGAGGGACTGACGTTCGAGAGCGCCGGCCGGACCATCACGGAGTCGGACTTCGTGATGCACTCGATGTTCACGGGCGACTGGACGGAACTGCACACGAACAAGGAGTACTCCGACGACGGTCCCTACGGGGCGCGCATCTCGCAGGGGCCGATGACGTTCATCGTCGCGACGGGGCTGTTCCAGCGAACCGGTATCGTCGAGCGCACCGTGTTCGCGTTCCTCGGGATGAACTACATGGACCTCAAGAACCCCGTCTTCATCGGCGACACGCTCCAGGCGACCTTCGAGTGTACCGGCGTGAAAGAGCTCTCCTCGCGCGACGACGCGGGTGTCGTCACCATCGATACGCACGTCCACAACCAGGACGACGAGGAGGTGCTGGCGGGCGACATGAAGTTCATGTGGCGGAAACGGAGCCACTACGGAGAGAGCGAGGAGTGAGCGTCAGCGAACTCCTCGTAACGGAGCGGGGAGCGTAGCGACCCGCGGAGTAGCGCGGTTCGGACTGAGCAAATCGAATGAGAACCGCTCTCTCCGAACGACGAGCGGAGGCGAGTCGTGAGAGAGCGAGGTCCGAGCGGTAGCGAAGACCGCGTCTCACCGAACGCCGAACGCTGTGGCATTGCTGGGGCAAGCCGTGCCCATATCAGCGTTCCAGGAGTCCCGGACTGTACTACCATGGACGAGTCACGGGTGTTACTGACGGACGGCGGGTCGAGCGCGGAGGCGGAACAAGAAGAACAAGAAGAACAAGAAGAACAAGAAGAACAAGAAGAGCAGGAGGAGTCGGCGGAGTCGGCCGACGGCCGGGAGTCGGGCGAGGACGACCAGCGTCGAAAGGAGCTGACGGCGGAGGCCATCGCGAACGACGACGAGGGGACGGAGATCCTGTTTCTCGACCTTCGCGGGTTGAACCTCGACCTCCTCGGTCTCGACGTCTCGCTGAGCGAACTCGTCCTGGACGTCACGGCGGTCGAAGGCGACGGGAACCTCCTCGGCAACCTGCTCTCGGCAGTCGCGGGGCTGCTCGACGACGGTCTGGGTGGACTGCTCGACGGTCTCGGACTGGACTTCGACTTCGACTTCGGCAAGCGAGTCTCGGATGCGTTCGACCGCGTCAAACAGACGCTGGGCGACGCCATCGACGACATCCCGCTCGGTGAACTGCTCACGCAGGTGGTCGTCGGTGTCATCTCCCAGCTGCTCGGGTTGGACGACCTGCTCGACGACGATGACGACGACGAGGAGAGCGAGAGCGCCTCGGATTCGGGTTCGGACTCGGACGACGACGCCGAGGACGAGGGCGACGACGAGAGCGAGGAGTAGATGAGCGACCAGTCGCTCGCCGACCGTATCGACCTCGTCGACCTGCTGGCGAGTCTCGACTACGAGTCGCTGTTCGCGGACACGCAGTTCGAGTCGCTGTTCGGCGGCGAGGGTGAGGGCGACACCGACGGCGTCGGCGAGACCGTCGGCGCGCGCCTCGGCGAACTGCTCGGGGGGTTGCTCGGGGCGTTACTCGGTCGGACCGTGGGGACGACGGTGCTCAAGCGCCTCCTGAACGTCGGGGGTGACGATGGCGGAGAGTAGCTCCCTCGGCGACGCCGTCGCCGAGAAGGTCGAAGAGCGACTGACCGACACCGAGGTCGCCGCGCAGGTCGGCCGGACCATCGGCGCGAAGGCGGGTCGTCGCATCGGCGCGCAGGTCGGCGCGGCCGCCGAGAGCGCCCTCCGCGACGGCCTCGACGAGGGGCTGTCGGTCCGCGACATCCTCCGGTCGGTCGTCGCGGCCATCCGGTCGGCAATCGAGGAGCTGTTGACCGACCGGGAGGCGCTCGCCGCCCTCGCGAAGGACCTGAAGCAGGTCGGCACCGAGGAGGCCGTCCAGCAGGTGCTCGGTGGCGGGTCGAGCAGCGACGACGGTGACGACGACGGCGACGGCGGTGCGAAGGAGGCCGCCAGCGAGGCCGCCTCGAAGGCCGTCGACGCCGCGACGGACGGCGTCGCCAGCGTGACCGAGGACGACGAGGAAGCGGGCGAGGAGAGCGAGGACCTTGGCGACGAGTCGGCGGACGAGGAGAGCGAAGAAACCACGGACGACGCAGAGTCGTCCGAGGAGTCGGCGGAGTCCGAAGAGTCCGAGAACGAGACGACCGAGGAGACAGACGCGGACGCCGAGGACGAGGGCGAAGACGGTGGTCCCGGTGGGCTCCCGTCTGGTGCGGGCGACCTCCGCGAGGAGACGCTGCGCGAACTGCTCGACGTGATGTCGTACCGCGAACTCCAGTCGGTCGCGAAGGAGACCGGCGTGAAGGCGAACCTCTCCCGCGAGGAGATGACCGACGAGATCGTCGAGTCACTCGGCGACTCGGAGGCGTCCGGAGACGAGGAGAGCGAGGACGAGGCGGAGTGAGATGACCGACGAGGAGTCTCCCGTGGAGGCGCGTCTCGACGCGGTGCTCGCCGACGCCCGCGACGCGCTGGCGGCGGCGACGGAGTCCGGCGACGATGGCGACGGCGACGTGACGGCCACCTCGACGCTTCGGGCGGTCGCCGACGCGGCGGCCTCGCTCGTCGACGAGGCCGACTCTGACGCGCTGCTGGACGCGGTCGGTCTGGGCGGCGAGGACGGCTACGACACCATCGTCATGGCGCTCGCCGAGGGCGACGAGGGCCGCGTACTCGAACTCAGACAGCTGTTGAAGCTCTCGAAACTCGCGGACGCGTGGGACGACGCGGAGAGCGAGGACCTCCGGGCCGAACTCGGCGACCTGTTCGAGGTCGCCGACGAGGACGAAGGGACCGATGCCGAAGCCGACACGGACACCGACGACGCGGAGTCCGAGGCGACGTCGGGCGACGACGCGACAGCGGAGTCGGAGTCCGAACCGGACGACGCGAGCGAGGAGGACGACGCGGCCGACGAGGTGGTCGACGCCGTCGTCGAGCGTGTCGCGGACGCCGCCGGTGAGGTCACGGATGAATCGGCCGACGAGCAGTCGAGCGACGAGTCCGACGCGGCAGCCGAAGAGGACGATTCGCTGCGTGGGCGGGTCGAGGCGGCCGCCGACCGACTCCGGTCCGGCGTCGACGAAGCCCGCGACAAAGCGCCCGGCGGGGACGACGAGGACGAGGAGTCCGACGACGGCGAGGACGACGGCGAGCGCGGCCGGGCGGAACGACTCTCGACGGTGACCAGCACCAAACGGGACCCGACGCAGTTCTCGACGATGCCGAAGGGTGGGTCGGGGACGCGCTTCTCGACGGTGCCCAAGCGTCGGTGACCCCACCGGCCGCTCCCTTCGAAACCGCCGAATCGGCCGAAAACGGACGTGTCTATTCCTGTAGGCACGACGACTATTTCCTCGCGCGCCTCCTCCGTTTCGCTCGGTGACGACGATGGCAGTCACGACGAGAACGAACAAGGAGCACATCGAGCGGTTCAACCGCGAGGTGTTCAACGGACGGAACTACGACCGAATCGACGAACTGGTGACCGAGGACTTCGTCCAGCACGGCGCACCCGGCGCGGGCGACATCCACGGCCGGGAGGCGATGAAGGAGTACATGATGATGCTGCACAGCGGCTTCTCGGACCTCGAATCGACCGTCGAGGCGATGGTCGCGGAGGGCGACTACGTGGCGACGCGCTACACGTATCGGGGCACCCACGACGGCGAGTACATGGGCATCCCGCCGACCGACCGGCCCGCCGAGATATCCGGGATGGTGCTCTCGCGGGTCGAGGACGGCAAGACGGCCGAGACCTGGGTCGAAGCGGACATGCTGGGCCTGCTCCAGCAGGTCGGCGTCGTCCAGATGGGCGAGCGGTCGCCCGAACCGAACCACTGACTCGACCTTTTTCACCCGAACAGTTGGGCGAACAGCGCGCGCTGACCGCGACGAAGCCGTTCGAGGAACGAGGACTTGCCGATGCCGAGTTCGGCGGCGACGTCGCTCGCGTCGGCGCGGCGTGGCACCTCGAAGTAGCCCATCGACTGAGCGGTCCGGAACGCCTCCTCCTGTCGTGGCGTGAGGTTCCAGCGCTGGGCGACCGGTCGCTCCTCCTCGGTGCCGAGCGGGTACACCCGCTCCAGACGGACGCCGACGGTCTCGCCGGCGCGGTTCATCACGCCCTCCAGCACGTCGTAGCCGACGACCGCGCCGGTGAACCGGGCGTCGCCGTCGCGATAGGAGAGCGACTCGACGACGAACCCCTCGCTGACGAGTTCGTGGACGACGCAGGGGTGTTTCGAGAGACAGCGGTAGGTCGCTCGGCCGTCGGTGCGGGCGCGGTGGAGGTAGCGGATGCGGTCGTCCTCGTCCAGCGCGCGTGCGAGGCGGTCGTCGTCGGGCGCGCCGAACTGGAGGAGCGTGTTGCCGTCCGCGCGGAGCTGTGGCGGGTTCGCGTCGATGGTGACGCCCACGCGCGAGGCCTCCGCCAGTGGACAGTCGTCGCCGGAGACGGCGAACTCGACGACGAGACACTCCGCTATCACGCGGCCGACCCCGTCTCGCTCACCGTGGCCACGGGCGAATCACGAGGGGCGGTAGCACGCGAACGTACTTAAGGCCCGTCCATGTGCGGGCGACACTCTATGCAGGACCATTACAAACGCTACTCCATGGACATCGAGGAGGTCAAACAGCGCGCCGGCCCGCGGGAGTTCGGGCCGACCGACGACATGCCCGAGGAGTACCGCAAGGCAGCGACGCGGATGATCCAGTTCCACGCCAACTCCGAGATCATGGGGGCGTACATCGAGCGCCCGTTCATCCGACAGGCCCCCTCGCTCGACCGAAAGCTGGCGGTGTCGGCACAGGTCCAAGACGAGATCGGCCACGGACAACTGCTCTACCGCGCCGCCGAGAACCTCGGCATCAAGACGCGCGAGCAGATGCTCGACGAACTCGCCAACGGGGAGGGGAAGTTCCTCAACTGCTTCCACTACCCGCTGGACGACTGGTACGAACTGCCGATGATCATGTTCTTCGTCGACGGCGCGGCGATGCGTCGACAGGCGACCCTGAAACGCACGTCGTGGGAGCCGTACGCCCACGCAATCGACAAGATCTGCTTCGAAGAAGGGTTCCACATCAAACACGGCGAGTCCATCCTCGCCGAACTCGCCAGCGGGACCCGGCGCGACCAGCAGCGTCTCCAGGAGGCGTTCGACAAGTGGTGGCCGCGCATCCTGCAGTTCTTCGGGCCGACCGACGACCAGTCGACGCACAGCGACTTCTCGTCGGCGGTGGGGCTGAAGACGATGGGCAACGACGCGCTCCGGACCGCGTTCCTCAACGTCTACCTCCCGAAAGCCGAGAAGTACGGTCTGGAGATTCCCGAGACGCCCGCGGTGACGTTCAACGACGACACCAACCGCTACGAGGTCGAAGAAGAGGACCTCGACTGGGACGAGTTCATGCAGATCGCTCGCAACCAGTACCCCCAGGGCGTCGGCCAGATAGACAAGCGCCACCGGACCCAGGAGGCCGTCGAGTGGGTGCGTGACGCCATCGAGAACCCCGGCGCGGGTAGCGCCGCCGCAGACTGACCATGATATTCGAAGTGTTCCGTCAGGAGAAGCGGAAGGACTACCACGTCCACGTCGGCAACGTCCACGCCCCGAACCGCGAGATGGCCCGGATGTACGCGCAGGTGGTGCACGCCCGTCGGAAGCCCGCGCACTCGCTGTGGGTCGTCCCGAAAGAGGAGATAGCGGAGGTCGACTCCGACGACGAGGGCGTCGCCATGGGCGGTCTCACCCAGAAGGAGTACCGCTGGGCGACGAACTACAACACCGACGAGACGTTCGCCGAGGAGATCGAGGCGTCCCAGCGCGAACAGGAGGAGGCCGAACGAGGCCGCGAAGAGGCCGCGGAGGGCAACGGATGAGCACCCAGCGACTCGGTGCCCCCGGCGACCTCTCCGAGCGCGAGCGTGAGGCCGTCGAGGCCCTGCTCTACCAGCTCGCGGACGACGAGTTCGTCGTCGCCGACCGCTACACCGACTGGCAGTGTCAGGGGCCCACCCTGGAGGCCGACATCGCCATCGCGAACATCGCACAGGACGAACTCGGCCACGCTCGGCTCTGGTACGACCTGCTGGAGGACTTCGGCTACGAGGAGTCCGAACTCATCTGGGAGCGCGACGCCGCCGACTTCCGGCACGCGACGCTCTGCGAGCAGTCGTTCGAGTCGGGCGACTGGGCGGACGCGGTCGTCCGGTCGTACTGCTACGACGTCGCGGAGTTCCTCCAGTTGGAGGCGCTCGCCGAGACCTCCTACCCTCGTATCGCCGACCGCATCGAGAAGGTCCAGGGTGAGGAGCACTACCACCGCGAGCACGCCCAGAACTGGCTCGAACGCCTCTGTGAGGACGACGACGGGACCCGACGCGTCCAGCAGGCCGTCGACGACCTCTACCCCTACGCGCTGACGCTGTTCGAACCGACCGCGAAGGAGGCGGACATCGTCGAGTTGGGACTTCGCCCGACGTCGCTCGACCAGTTGCGCTCGGAGTGGTACGACATCACGGGCGCGTTCCTCGCCGGCCTCGGCGTCAGCGTCCCCGAGGAGTCGGAGTTGGACGACCTCGTGGCCGAGCAGACCGGCCGGGACGGGGACCACACCGACGACTGGCAGCGCCAGTACAACGAACTCACCTACACGTACCGGATGCTCGACCGCACCGAGGCCCGCCGCCTGATGGCGGACCCCGACGAGGCCTGAGATGAGCGACTCGATAGACCCCCCGACGAATTCGCAGGCGGCCCCCGACCCCACCGACGGCCCGCAGTACTGCGCGTACACGGACTACCGCTCGGGCGAGGTGCCCGAGGACGCGGTGGTCCCGAAGAACGGCGCGGACAGCGAGGGTCTCGAACGCGAGGTCTGGGACGCGCTGTTCGAGGTCGAGGACCCCGAGATGCCCGTCTCCGTGGTCGACCTGGGGCTCATCTACGACGTCGCGGTGCGCGAGGACGGCGCGGGAACCCACGCCGAGGTGACGATGACGCTCACCTACACCGGCTGTCCCGCCCGCGACATGCTCATCGACGACATCCGGGAGGCCGCCGCGTCGCCCGACGGTGTCGACGACGCCTCCGTCGAACTCGTCTGGTCGCCGGTGTGGTCCATCGAGTTCGTCTCGGAGGCCGGCCGCGAGGACCTGCGGGAGTTCGGGGTGTCGATATGAGACGCCTCGACCCCTCGGTCGCGGCGGGTGATGACGACGAACCGGCGGCCTGTCCGTACTGCGACGGGACGAACACCGAACGCGAACACCCGAAGGGGCCGTCGCTCTGTCGGTCCATCCACTTCTGCAACGACTGTCAGGAGCCGTTCGAAGCGGTCGGCTGACGACCGAGTGCACCTCCCCGGCCGCTCTCCCCCTCTCCTCTCCCTCCGCGTCCCACGCCGGACCGTCCGACCGCCGTCGATTCCTACTTAAACGCGACCGTGGCAACAGTTCACAGTGGAGACACGCGCCTCGCGTGCCACGGTTTCTCTCACACGCAGCGCCAGTTTTATATAGAATCGCAAACAACGCCAGGGTGACTATGGCTCAGCAGATGGGTAACCAGCCCCTCATCGTACTCTCCGAGGACAGCCAGCGCACCTCCGGGCGCGACGCCCAGTCGATGAACATCACGGCCGGGAAGGCCGTCGCCGAGTCCGTACGGACCACACTCGGCCCGAAAGGGATGGACAAGATGCTCGTCGACAACTCGGGCAACGTCGTCGTCACGAACGACGGTGTGACCATCCTCAAGGAGATGGACATCGAGCACCCGGCGGCGAACATGATCGTCGAAGTCGCCGAGACCCAGGAGGACGAGGTCGGCGACGGCACGACGACCTCCGTCGTCATCGCCGGTGAGCTCCTCGCGAAGGCCGAGGACCTGCTCGACCAGGACATCCACGCCACCATCCTCGCCCAGGGGTACCGCCAGGCCGCCGGCAAGGCCAAGGAGGTCCTCGAGGACATGGCCATCGACGTCGGTGCCGAGGACACCGAGGAGCTCGAACAGATCGCCGCGACGGCGATGACGGGCAAGGGCGCGGAGACCGCGAAGGACACGCTCTCCTCGCTCGTCGTCCGCGCGGTCCAGACCGTCGCCGACGACGACGGCATCGACACGGACAACGTCAAGATCGAGACGTCCGTCGGCGGGTCGGTCAGCGAGTCCGAACTCATCGAGGGCGTCATCGTCAACAAGGAGCGCGTCCACGACAACATGCCGTACTACAAGGAGGACGCCAACATCGCGCTCCTCGACACGGCCATCGAGGTCAAGGAGACCGAACTCGACGCCGAGATCAACGTCACCGACCCCGACCAGCTCCAGCAGTTCCTCGACCAGGAGGAGAAACAGCTCCAGGAGATGGTCGACCAGCTGAAGGCCGTCGGTGCGGACGTCGTCTTCTGCCAGAAGGGCATCGACGACATGGCCCAGCACTTCCTCGCCGAGGAGGGCATCCTCGCCGTCCGCCGCGCGAAGAAGTCCGACATGAAGCGCCTCGCCCGCGCGACGGGCGGCCGCGTCGTCTCCAACGTCGACGACATCACCGAGGACGACCTCGGATTCGCCGGCAGCGTCGGCGAGAAGGACATCGCCGGTGACAGCCGCATCTTCGTCGAGGACGTCGAGGAAGCGAAGTCCGTCACGCTCGTCCTGCGCGGTGGGACCGAGCACGTCGTCGACGAGGTCGAGCGCGCCATCGACGACTCGCTCGGCGTCGTCCGCGTCACGCTCGAAGACGGGAAGGTGCTGCCCGGCGGCGGTGCCCCCGAGACGGAACTCGCGCTCGAACTGCGCGACTACGCCGACACGGTCGGCGGCCGCGAACAGCTCGCCATCGAGGCGTTCGCCGACGCCATCGACGTCATCCCCCGCACGCTCGCCGAGAACGCCGGGCTCGACCCCATCGACTCGCTCGTCGAGCTCCGCAGCGAGCACTCCAGTGGTAACCAGACGTTCGGTCTGGACGCCTACACGGGCGACGTCGTGGACATGCAGGCCGACGGTGTCGTCGAACCGCTCCGCGTGAAGACGCAGGCCGTCGAGAGCGCCACCGAGGCCGCCGTGATGATCCTCCGTATCGACGACGTCATCGCCGCGGGCGACCTCAAGGGCGGCTCGACCGACGACGACGGCGACGACGAGATGCCACCCGGCGGCGGTATGGGCGGTGGCATGGGCGGCATGGGCGGTATGGGCGGCATGGGCGGTGCGATGTAAGTTCGGTTTCCGCCAACCCACACCCCATCCCGACCTGCTGACCTCGGCGCACCGTCTCACGAACACTTCTCTCTGTTTTCGCCCGGCCAGCGACAGCTCCGTCCGAAACCGAGTCACTTCTGTCGCTACCGCTCGCCCGCTAGTTCCGCCTCGAACTCCTCGATAAACCGTTCGACGACGACGTGGCGTTCGGCCGCGAGTTCGCGACCGGGGTCGGTGTACATCCGGTCGCGCAGCGACGATATCTTGCCCCGCAGGTGCGCCAACTGCCCGCCCGAACGCGGGTCCTCGCCGTCGCCGTGCATCGGTTCGCCGAGCGTCCCGCCGTGGGCGAACGTCCGACCGATGCCGACCGCACCCATGGCGTCGAGGTTGTCGGCGTCACAGAGCACGCGCGCCTCGACCGTCGCCGGTTCGAGGCTGCCCGAGTAGCGGTGGGCGCGGACGCAGTGGACCACGCGCTCGACGGTTCGCTCGTCGGCCAGGTCTCCGAGCAGGTCGGGGGTCTGCTCGGCGGCGAACACCGCGTGGTCGTCGACCTCACCCCGTGCCTCGTACTCGCGGCCGACGTCGTGGAGGAGGACGCTCGCGCCGAGGACGTCGCGGTCCACGGCCTCGGCGTGGTCGTCGGCGAGGGTGGTCGCCAGTCGCTCGACGCGTTCGACGTGGTGCCAGTCGTGGGCGGGGGCGGCCTCGGCGAAGAACGGTCGCGCGCGGGTCCGGAGGGTGTCGAGCATACCGGAGGCGGCGTCGGGGACGGGTTAGCGCTTGTGTTCCCGGGCGTGAACCCACGCCATCGGCATCTTGAAGTGGACAATCCGTGCAGGCAGAGCATGCACCGCGACGCCGCCGTGTTGGTCATCGCCGGTCTCGGCATCTGGGTCGACGGCGACCCGAAAGTCGGGAAGGTCGAGACGCACGTGCTCCCCATCGCCGAGACCGCCGACGAGGTGGTGTACGTCTGCACCGGCCCCGTCCCCGAGGACGGCAACGGCGTCGAGTTCCACCAGCTCGAACCGTCGCGCTGGAAGCCGCTCACGCTGCTCCGGCAGTTCCTCGCCGCGATGCTGTTGGCGCGCCGGCGGGAGTTCGACCTCGTCGCCTCGTTCTCGCTCGTCCCGTACGGCCTGTTCGCGCTGGCAGTCGGCGCGCTCTCGCGGACGCCGACGCATCTCGGCATCATCGGCAGCGACCTCGACGTCCACGCCGAGTCGAGCTACGGCCCTGCCGTGCAGTGGCTGTTTCGCCGCTTCGACGTGGTGTCGGTCAGCGGGTCGGACTTCCGGACGCGCCTGACGGCGATGGGCGTCCCCCACGAACGGACGTTCAGCGTCCTCCACCCCGTCAGCTCCGACTTCGCCGACGCGAGCGTCGCGGACGACCCGACGTACGACGTGCTGTGGCTCACGCGGATGAGCTCCGAGAAGGACCCCCTGCTGTTCGTCGAGGCGCTCGCCGCCCTCCGCGAACGCGGCGTGTCGTTCACCGCGGCGCTCGTCGGCGGCGGCCCACTGGAGGCGGAGGTCCGACGAGCGGTCGCCGACCGCGGACTGGACGACGTCGTCAACGTGCCCGGGTGGGCCAACGACCCGGTCGAGTACTACCGCGACGCCCGCGTCTACGTCCTCACCTCCGAACGCGAGATGCTCCCGCTGAGTCTCGTCGAGGCGATGCTCGTTGGCGTCCCCTCGGTGGTCCCCGCGGTCGGCGCGATTCCCGACGTCGTCGACGACGGCGAGAACGGCCTACTCGTCGCCGACCGTACCCCGGCGGCGTACGCCGACGCCATCGAGCGGTTGCTCACCGACGAGACCGAACGGGCGGAGATGGCACGCGCTGCCACCGACGTGGAGTCGCGACTGTCGTTCGAAGCGGTCGGCGAGACGTGGGCCGAGGTGTTCGAGTACGTCGAGACGGGTCGGCGACCGTCCGAGCGCGACTGAGCGGCGGTCTCCCGAGACGAGCAGACAGCGCGACCGACTCGGGCGACCGACTCCCCTCTTCTACAGCGTGACGAGCCAGTAGGGGTCCTCGCGCAGTTTCGGCGCGAGCGCGTCGGTGAGGTCGCCGAGGCGGAGGAACTGGACGCTGAGGCCGTTCAGGTCGTAGCTGTGGAGGACACCCTCGTCCTCGAGGAGCCCTTCGAGCTTCGAGCGGTTCCACGAGTAGAACTTCGAGCGGGCGATGTCGCAGGTCTGCTCGATGCGTTCGTAGTTAGTCCGGTCGCGGTACATGACGCCGTCGAACGTCCGGGACTCGACGTAGTCGACGTCGCACTGCGCTTCGAGGTAGTGGACGTGCGGACAGACCAGCCACGCGGTGCCGACGTTGATGGCGAGCGTGTTCTCGGCTTCGAGTTTGGCGTAACAGCCGTCGTCGTGGTAGCTGTCGTCGTGGACGCAGTCGTCGAACCGGTAGTCGCCGCGGACGAGGAACGACTTGATGGCGTCGTCGGTGCGGTAGTCGGCGTCGGCGAGGAACTGACGGACGAAACTGCCGTGTTTGGGTCGCGAGAACTCCTTGTGGTAGACGCCGGAGGTCTTGAAGTAGTCCGTGAACCCCGGCGCGAGCGTACTGTCGAACGCGTCGTCGAGTTTCGAGACGACGAACTCGTAGGGGTTGCCGCCGAACGCGCCCTTCACGTCGCCCAGGCCGACGTTGACGAACGCCTCGTCGTGGCCGGCCCCGTGGCGTTCGAGCAGTTCGTCGAACCTGGACTCGTCGGCGGTGTCCGCGCGACGACGGCTGGAGACCTGCTTTCGCAGCTGGTGTTTCACGAGGGCGCCGGCACGACTTGCGTTCGTCTGGAGTGTCGGTGACATGGTAGCGGAGTCCCGAGACGTGCCCGGGGGTCGAGTGACTGTTCGGTGCGACGGCCAGCGAGATAAACCGTTTGTTCGTTGTGCCGCTGCGTGGCCGGTAGGCGGCTCCTACTCGACGTCGAGCGGGAACTGCTCGTGTTCGGAGACGGTGTTGAGCACGACGCTCGTGTTCGACTCCTTGACGTTGGTGTCGTGGAGCAGCTCCTTGATCTGGCGGTTCATGTCGTCGGTGTCGCGGAACTTCCCGATGGCGACGATGTCGTGGTCGCCGGTGACCTCGTACACCGACACCATCTGCTTGGCGTCCCGGAGCAGGTCCGCGACCTCGGTGATGGCGTTGCCCTCGACCTTCAACTGGACGACCGCCGTCACGTCGTAGCCAAGCGCGTCGTAGTCGACGATGGGTGTGTAGCCGTCGATGACACCGCTGGATTCGAGGTCCTTGAGGTGGTTCGACACCGTGGTGACGGAGACGCCGAGCTCCTCGGCGAGACTGCGGAGACTCGCTCGACCGTCGTCGAGCAGGGCGTTGACGAGCTTCTCGTCTAGATTTTCGTACGTCATTACACTCACCGAGCGTCTGGGGGGACTATAATTTTACGAATATCCACTTATCGGGGTGACCCGGGAGAGTTGCGCCGACCACTACGTCTTTATACGACTACAGTGTTGTACCGTACGTCTGACGAACATGACGAATCCAAACGTTACAGCTGATGGCGGGTTGACGGCGGCGGCGCAGGAAGTGGTCGACGAGATCGAAGCGAACAACGTCGACTTCCTCCGGCTCCAGTTCACCGACATCCTCGGCACGGTGAAGAACGTCTCCGTCCCGGCGACGCAGGCCGAGAAGGCGTTCACCGAGGGAATCTACTTCGACGGGTCGTCCATCGAGGGGTTCGTCCGCATCCAGGAGTCGGACATGCGGCTCACCCCCGACCCCGATACGTTCGCCATCCTCCCGTGGCGCGACCACGAGGACGGCACCGCGAGCGCCCGGCTCATCTGTGACGTCGTCGACACCTCGACGGGCGAACCGTTCGCCGGCGACCCGCGTGGCGTCCTGAAACGCGCCCTCGACCGCGCCGCCGAGCACGGCTTCACCGTCAACGCCGCGCCCGAACCCGAGTTCTTCCTCTTCGAACACGACGAGGACGGTCGCGCGACGACGAAGACCAACGACGCGGGTGGCTACTTCGACCTCGCACCGAAGGACCTCGCCAGCGACGTGCGTCGCGACATCATCTACGGCCTCCAGCAGATGGGCTTCGAGATCGAGGCGTCCCACCACGAGGTCGCCGAGGGCCAACACGAGATCAACTTCACCTACGACGACGCGCTCGCGACCGCCGACAACGTCGCGACGTTCCGCTCGGTCGTCCGCGCTATCGCCGCCCAGCACGACCTCCACGCGACGTTCATGCCCAAGCCCATCGCGAAGATCAACGGCTCGGGGATGCACACCCACATCTCGCTGTTCACCGAGGACGGCGTGAACGCGTTCCACGACGACGACGACGAGTTCAACCTCAGCGAGACGGCCAAACAGTTCACCGCCGGGATGCTCGAACACGCACCCGCCCTCGCCGCGGTCGCCAACCCGACGGTCAACAGCTACAAGCGCCTCGTCCCGGGCTACGAAGCACCGGTCTACATCGCGTGGTCCGACCGCAACCGCTCGGCGCTCATCCGCAGACCCGCCGCCCGCGTCCCGGCCGCATCGCGCGTCGAGGCCCGCTTCCCCGACCCGTCGTGTAACCCGTACCTCGCGCTCGCGGCGCTCATCCACGCCGGCCTCGACGGCATCGAGCGCGGCTTGGAGTGTCCCGACCCCGTCCGCGAGAACATCTACGAGTTCGACGAGGCCAAACGCGAGGAGTACGGCATCGACACGCTCCCGACGAACCTCGGCGCGGCCATCGATGCGCTCGAAGAGGACGAAGTCGTGATGGACGCCCTCGGCGAGCACGTCACGGGGAACTTCATCAAGGCGAAACGCCAGGAGTACGACGAGTACCGCATCGACGTCTCCCAGTGGGAACTCGACCGGTACCTCGAGACGTTCTAAAACGACCGTTTTCCGCCTCGGGTGCGCGCAGCGCACCACTCGGCGCAAAACCCTCGACGAAAAATGCCGCTCGACA
>NZ_JALXFV010000003.1:550877-754099 GCF_023699475.1 Halomarina rubra
CCGTTTTCGACACCGACCTGCCGAGCGACGCGGCTCTTCGGGCCGCTCCGGGAACTGAAGTACTAGCACGCGACCAGCGCCAGCGTGGTCTAAATCTCGTTCCGACGTGCCTACGCGGTTGCGTGGTGTCACACGTCGGGCGTCGCGCCACGACACCGCCTGTTCGCCCCTCACGGCCGAGCGACCGATTCCGGTCGCGATACGATGGGTAGTGCCGAAACCGGCTGACCGACGCGATAGGGGCGCTGTCGAGTCGGTACGGTTCCCTCACGCAGTCTCTGTCCGTCGTGCTGGAGACGGTGGACCATCCACGTCGTCCCCGTCGAGGTGGTCACCAACTGGTGGCGCTTCGGCTACAGTGGCGAGGACGGCGAAGTCACGATTAGCAGCGCGGCCACGGCCGTCGCTGGCGAGTTTCGGGCTGGAAGAAACACGACGTCCTCCGTCGGTCGCGAAGTCGTCTAGCTCCGGAACGAGCGCACGCGGTCGAGCAGTTTCCCGGGGAGACCCAGTGCGCCGAACGTGAACCCGAGGACGACGAACACGACGTAGAGACCGAGCGTCGACAGCCAGATGACGAGCATGGCGAGCACGGCGGCCCACGCCGACTCCTGGAGGAAGTAGAACGCACCGAGCGTCATCGCCGTCCCGTAGAGGAGCACGAGGTACGGCCCCCAGCCACGGGCCTTCCCGCGGCGGACGCGCTGGCGGACGTACTTCCGGAGGTCCGACTCCAGTTCGTCGCGGTGGACGGTCCGCTCCTCGATGCGCTCTTCGAACGAGCGCACCTCGCGGCGGAGCCGTCTGACCTCGGCTTCGAGGTCGTCTTCGGCCATCTCGGCCGATCGGTCGCGGTCGTCGCTCTGTTCGCCGAGGCTGGTTGTCGTCGTGTCGTCTGCCATGAGTGAACGGGTGGTGTCGGTCGAGTGCGATGCGTCGAAGTCCTCGTCGGTGTCGACCCGCCCGGCGAGCACGGCGTTCAAGACGACCCCCGTGAGGACGATGAGGCCGCCGAAGTAGAGGAACGTCAGGAGCAACAGCGCTCCGGCGAGCACGCCGTAGGCCTCGTAGCCGGTCGATAGCTCGGTGTACAGCCGGAAGCCGGTCTGGAGGGCGGTCCAGCCGACGGCCGCGAACGCCGCTCCCGGCAGCGCCTCGCGGACCGTGATGTCGGCGTTGGGGAGGAAGTAGTACAGCGGGAGGAACGTGACGGTCAGGCCGAGCAGGAGCGCGAGCGTTCCCAGCAGGCCGATGACGCTGACACTCCCGACGACGATGTCGAAGCGCGCGAGCGCGATGACCGTCCCGACGGCGACGGTGAACACGATGCCACCACCGACCGCGAGCAGCGTGATGAACCCGCGTTTCACCTGCCCGACGATACCCTCCGGGAGCGGCGAGCGGTACGCGATGGAGAAGCCGACGTCCATCCCCCGGAACAGCTTCAGACTGCTCCAGGTGAGGGTGACGAGGGCGACCGCCGACGCACCGGCCTGCCCCTCCTCTCCGGTGACGGCGTCGGTCACGGTCTTCCCGGTATCGCCGCCGAGGTTCGCCTCCGCGAGATCGATGACGGCCTGTTCGAACGCCTCCCCACCGGCGACGTTCGCGACGACGAGCGCGAGTAACAACAGTGGAATCAGCGAGATGAACGCGTAGTACGAGAGGCTCGCGGCGATGAACGTGATGCGGTCGGACTGCACCCCGCGAATCACCCCTCTGAGAATGTCCACCGAGCGACTTGCGCTTCGACTCACGCGGAAACGGTTCGCATGAGGATTACATATAATGAGGGGGAACTGTCGGTTCTACTCGACCGCCGCGTCCCGAATCTCGGCCACGTCGGCGTCGGTCTTGACCGTCGTCCCGCCGTAGTGACTACGCGACGCGGCGAACCCGGCGTCACGGAGGCGCTCGACGAACTCGTCCATCCCGACGGCGCTCACCCCCCACTGCTTCGAGAGGCGGTGCTGGTCGTAGTGAGTCGGCTCGTCGAGTTCGCCGGCGAGTCGGTCACACAGGCGCTCGGCGCGCTTTCGCTCGCCCATCTCGTCGGTGACGTGGGTTGCGACGCGCTCGACGAACGCCGGGTCGTGGGTCAGACCGAGCCACAGCGGGCCGATGGTCCGGGTCGCCGTCCCGCAGTTCGGACAGTCACCGATGGGGTCGGCGAGGTAGCCGTACTCGTGTTCGCGGTAGCTGCACTCGAAGCAGTGGTAGACGTAGCCCAGTTCGTCGACGGCGGCGTTGGCGGCGGTCGCGGTCCGGTCGAGCGCGAGGTACGTCCGGACGTAGTGGCGCGTCGCGTGGCTGAACACGGGTGTCACGCCGACGTCGTAGCGTGCGCCGGTCCGGGCGAGCGCCGACAGCAGGATGCGCATGCCGACCTCGGCGTGGTAGTCGGTGTTGACCGGAACGGCGCCGTACTTGCGGACGCCGCTCTCGAAGTGCGCGCCACACAGCGGTGCGGTGTCGGTCGCGGTGACACACAGCAGGTCCCGAGCGCTGTTGAACGCCGCGTCGGCGAACGGGACGGGCGTCCCGAACGGGTCGAGGTCGACGACGTCGTACCACGACTCGTGCATGAGGGCGTTGGCGTTGCGATGCAGCACCTCGCCCTCCCGGTCGTTGCGTGCGAGGTTCTCGCGAGCCAGCGCGACGGCGTCGGGGTCGGTGTCGCTACACGTCACGGCCCAGCCCTCGCTGGCGGCCCGGACGCCCCGAATCCCGCTGGCGGCCGTCGCGTCGAGGTACGACCCCACGCCGTGCTCCTCGGCGTGGGCGCGCAGGACGGCGACGGTGAGGTCGCGGTTCAACTCCTGGTCGGGGTTGAAGAACACGCCGTCGCCGCGGCCCGCGTCGGCCTGTTCGGGGACCTCGACCGAGACGTTCCCTTCCCGAATCTCCATACCTCTCCTCGCGTGGCCGACGCGAAAAGCCACCCGCATCGGCCGCGCCGCGTCGCCGCGGTCCCTCCTCGTCGACCCGATGCGAACAGCGTATCCTCCTCGACCGTCTACTCCCGGCGATGAGCGACCCCGTCCTCGTCCTCGTCGACATGCAACGCGGGTTCGACGACCCCGTCTGGGGCGAGCGCACCACGCCCGACCTCGAATCGACCGTCGCGGACCTCCTCGACCGCTGGCGCGCGCTCGGCTGGCCCGTCGTCCACCTCCAGCACGCCTCGACGGAGGACGACTCGCCGCTGCGCTCGGACCGTCTCGGCTTCGAGTTCAAACCCGAGACCGCACCCGTCGACGACGAACCGGTGTTCGTCAAGAGCGTCAACGGCCCGTTCGTCGAGACCGAGATCAACGACTGGCTGCGCGAACGGGGCTACGAACGCCTCGTGCTCGCCGGCCTGACCACCGACCACTGCGTCTCGACGACCGCGCGGATGGCCGAGAACCGCGGCTACGAGGTGACCGTCCTCGCCGACGCCACCGCGACGTTCGACCGCCCCGGCCACGACGGCACGCGTCTCTCCGCCGAGGAGAACCACCGCTTCGCGCTCGCACACCTCTCGGGGGAGTTCGCGACGGTTCTCGACAGCGACGAGTTGGACGTGCCCGAACGCCGACGCTCCGCGTAGCGACGACCGTCCCCAGTCGGGTGGCGGGGACGTCCGGACTCGCCGTTCGACGTCATCGAGACGGCCTCTGACCGTCGAGACCGAACCTGTTTTGCGAGATGAGCATCAAGCGACGGTCGTGACTGCGGTCGACGACTGGCAGGCCGCCCTCGACGACGCGGGCGAACTCGACGCGACGGCGACCCAGCGACTGCTCCGCACCCACGGGTCGCGCGCCAGTCGCGCCATCGAGGCCGTCGCCGAACGCCGCGTCAAGCAGTACAACGACTTCACCGTCGTCGTCGGCCACCGCGAGGAGTACGTCGTCGAGGGTCGGGGCTGTGCGTGTGAGGACGCTCGCTACAACCTCGACCCGGAGGACCCGACCGAACTCTGCTGGCACGTGCTGGCCGCCGAGATCGCCACCCGCGTCGGGGCCGTCGACCACCACGACATGTGGTACTCCGAGGTCCGGGAGTTCCTCTGAACCCACCGTTTTTCTCGTCGGGTGCGCCTGAGTCGCAACACTCCTCGCAAAACCCTGGACGAAAAAGGCCGCCCCTCACTCGCTGGCGCTCGTTCTCGGGTCGGTGAACCACACTCGCTTCCTCCGGTCGCTCGTGTGGACGCTCCGCATCTCGCTTCGTTGGTGTCTCGACACCCACGGCCAACATTCAAGCGTGTGGCGTCCTATCACGCTACCATGTGCCACCACATCGAAGACGTCGACCTCGCGGAACTGAGCGCGACCGAGAAACGCGACATCGCCGAGGAACACACCGACGAGGAACTCGCGGACCTCGGCGTGAGTCGGGAACAGCTGTTGGCCTGAGTCGGACGGAGTCGTCGGAGAACGTCGGCGCGCGGTTCCACACCTTCTCGATTTCTCGACGGCGAGCAGCGGCGCTGGAGGGCTACTCGGCGCAGACGTCGACGAAGTTCTTGAGGATTCGCAGGCCCGTCTCGCCGGACTTCTCGGGGTGGAACTGCGTGCCGAACACGTTCCCCGCGTCGTTGGCAACGATGGCCGGGAACGGTTCGCCGTACTCCGTGGTGGCGACGGTCGCGTTGTCGTCGTCGGGCACCGCGTAGTACGAGTGGACGAAGTAGGCGTACTCTCCGTCGACGGACCCACCGGCGGGTCCGTCTGCCAGTCGCGTCTCCGACGCGACGCTGTCGACGCCCTCGACGAGCGGGTGCTCGCGCGTGACGGTGAGGTCGTTCCAGCCCATGTGCGGGACCTTCAGGTCGCCGGTGAACCGGCGGTTGTCGCCCGGAATCAGGTCCAGACCCTCGACGTCGCCCTCGCCGGCGTGGGCTGCCTCCTCGCTCGCGGTGAGGAGCATCTGCATCCCGAGACAGATGCCGAACAGCGGCGTCCCGTCGGCGGCGGCGTCGGTCAGCGCGTCGCGGAACGGTCCGGCGTTCTCCATCCCCTCGCTGAACGCCCCGACGCCGGGGAGGACGACGCCGTCGGCTCGGTCGATAGCGCCGGCGTCGTCGGTCACCTCGACGGCCGCCCCTGCGCGTTCGAGACCGCGGGTGACACTGCGGAGGTTACCGAGTCCGTAGTCGACGACGACGACCTCCGCTCCGACCTGCATGCTCATACGTCCAGTCGGCGGCTCCGAAGCAAGGGGTTTTCGACCCCGCACCCCGCTATGTGTATATATTTCTATGTAGTTAGCCTGGCAATCAGGGTGAAATAGAAACATTTAGAGGCATCCTCCTGAAGGTTCACACGTTCACGCAATGTCCAAGCGACGTGAGTTTCTGAAATCGGCGGGTGCGGTAGGCGCAGCGGGACTTCTGGCTGGTTGTCTCGGAGGCGACGAGGGCGAGGGGACGACTTCGCCCTCGGGTTCGAACCAGACCGGCGAGGACGGCTCTACGTCGACCGGCGACGGGACGAACTCCACGAGCCAGGAACCGGGGACGACGACGGGGTCGTCGGGCGAGGCCGACTCCATCATGTTCGCTCTGACACCGGCGGAGGGCGACGTCCGCATCGAAGAGCAGTACAAACCGATGTTCGAGTACCTCGAGAGCGAGGCGAACGTCACGGTCGAGTCGACCGTCGCGGCCGACTACACGGCCGTCCTGCAGGCGCTCGACGCCGGCCAGGCCGACTTCGCGGACTCCTCGCCGTCCATCGCCCTCAAGGGCGGGCAGGACGGCGTCACCGAGGTCACCGGCATCCGTGTCGCCTACGGCGCGGACAAGTACTTCTCGCTGCTGTACACGATGGCCGACTCGGGCATCGAACAGACCGCCGATCTCGAAGGCACGTCGGTCGCCTTCGCGGACCGCATCTCGACGAGCGGGTCCATCTTCCCGCTGTTCATGCTGAAGGAGGCGGGCCTCGACATCGGCAACGCGCCGAAGGGTCAGCCCGGCAACTTCAGCGGTACGTGGTCCGACCACGCCGCCGCGACGCAGGCACTCGAGACGCGTGAGGAGGTCAAGGCCGCAGGGACCGGCGCGTTCGTCGCCGCCGACTACATCCCCAAAGACCAGTTCCCCCAGCAGTTCCTCGACATCTCGGCGGAAGCCGACGGCGCTGGCTCGAAGACGGGCGAGAAGGAGTACCGCCTGCTCGAGTGCTCGGACCCCATCCCCCGCGCACCCATCGTGCACCGTGCGGACCTCGACTCGGGCGTCAAGTCCCGTGTCTCCGAGGCGCTGCTCAGTGCGACCGAGGAGGACCTCGTGCTCGAAGACGCCGACGAACCGCTCTGGTTCACGGGCGTCAAGGAGGGCTCCGTCGAGGACTACCAGCCGGTCAAGGACGCGTTCGACGCCATCCCGTCGGCGACGCTGTAAGGCGTCTCCGGGGTTTGCCGACTCGATAGACAGACAAATACGCAGATAAGTTGCTATAGATTACAATGGGATCGATACGGGTGGAGAACCTCAGCAAGTCCTACGGGAACGTCGACGCGCTGAAGGACGTGAGCTTCGAACTCGACGAGGGGGAGTTCGCCGTCCTGCTGGGCGTGTCCGGCGCCGGGAAATCGACGCTACTCCGCTGTCTCAACGGACTGGCGTCGCCGACGGAGGGGGCGATCTACATCGACGACGAACGGATCACGGGCCCACGCGACGACGTCGCGATGGTGTTCCAGCAGCACAACCTCATCACACAGCTCAGCGCCTACGAGAACGCGCTCACCGGTGCGCTCGGTCGCACCTCGTCGCTTCGTAGCGTGATGCGCTGGCACAACCGCCAGGAGAAGCTCGAAGCGGTGCGCGCACTCGACACCGTCGGGTTGCTCGACGACGCGAGCAAGAAGGTCCGGCAGATGTCCGGGGGCCAACAGCAGCGCGTCGGCATCGCCCGCGCGCTCGTCCAGAACCCCGCGACGATGCTGGCCGACGAGCCGGTCGCCAGCCTCGACCCGGCGAGCGCCGAGACGGTGATGGCGTACCTCCGACAGGCGGCGATGGAGCGCAACATCACGAGCATCGTCAGCCTCCATCAGGTGAACATCGCCCGCGAGTTCGGTGAGCGGTTCATCGGCCTGCGCGACGGCGAACTCATCTTCGACGGCGGCATCGACGACCTCACCATCGACGTCATCGACGAGATCTACGGGAACGTCAGCACGGACGCCATCCGCCGGGGCCGCGACCCGGAGGAGGCGCACGTATGAGCAGCGAGAACGACAGCCTCGGCTACAAGCTTCGGGCGTACTTCGGCATCGGCTACGAGGGCGAGGACGCCATCGACCAGCGGTTGACCGACCTCAAGCGCGCGAAGACCATCGGTCGCATCCTGTCGCTGGCCGCCGCCGTCGGGTTTCTCTACCTGTTCTCGCAGGCGCTCGGTCAGGTCGGGTTCTCCATCGACGAGATCGTCCGATACTGGCCGGCGTTCTCCGAGGCTATGGGTGGGTTCTTCCCGACGACGACGTACCTCGGCATCCCGTTTCTCGACTTCGGGGCGTACTGGTCGTTCATCTCGAACCCGCCAGGCTACGACCACCCGCTGTGGGACTACGCCGTGACGACGCTGGCGATGAGCTTCGCCGGCACCGCGCTGGGCTTCCCGCTCGCCCTGCTGTTCGGGATTCTGGGGAGCGAGCGCGTCACGCCGTTCCCGTTCAACTTCATCTTCCGCGGTGTGATGAGCACCATCCGCGCCATCCCGGCGCTGGTCTGGGCGCTCATCTTCATCCCGCTCGGCGGACTCTCGCCGTTCACGGCGACGCTCGCCATCGGGACCGACACCATCGGGAACATGGGCCGCCTGTTCACCGACGAACTCGAAGAGATCGAGGAGGGTCCCATCGAGGGCATCTCCTCGACCGGTGCGAACCGGCCACAGACGGTCGTCTTCGGGATGCTCAGTCAGGTGTACACCTCGTTCATCGCCTGGGCGCTGTACATCTTCGAGATCAACACCCGCGTCGCGGTGACGATGGGGCTCATCGGCGGTGGTGGGCTGGGGGCGGTGCTCTCCGCCGAGCGCCGGTTCTACAACCCGACGAACATCATGGCGACCATCCTCGTCGTCCTGGTGCTCGTCATCACCGTCGAGATGATCAGCCAGCGCATCCGCGCGTACCTGCGTGGTGACTGGGAACCGATGAGCACGGCCGAACTGTTCCTCGGTTTCCCGCGCCGGATGACCGAGTCGCTCTGGCGCTAACGGCAGGACGGCTCTCTCGCGGTTCTCGCGGTCTCTCTTCACGTCGCTCTCTGCGCCCGCCAGTGACGGCTCAGTAGTCGCCGAGCCGTGACTGGTCGCCCGCCCCCTCGCCGACGAGCGCGACGGCCTCGTCGAGCGCGTCGTCGAACGTCGCGCGTTGACTCCGGTCGTACAGCGTCGCCGCGGGGTGGACACACACCAGCAGTCGGTGGGTGGTCTCGCCCAGTCGCACGTCGTGGACGCTGCCGGCCTCCTTCGTCACCGCCACCGAACGCTCCAGGAGGTGTTCCGTGGGGACCTTCCCGAGCGTGACGACGAGGTCGGGGTCGACGCGCGCGAGTTCGGTCTCCAGGTAGCCCCGACAGTTCGTCAGTTCCTCCTTGTGCGGGTCGCGGTTGTCGGGCGGGCGACAGCGCACGCAGTTGGTGATGCGCACGTCCGAGCGGGCCAGTCCGCGCTCGCGGAGCGCCTCGTGGAGCACGTCGCCCGAGCGACCGACGAACGGCTTGCCCTCGGCGTCCTCCTGTGCGCCGGGCGCTTCGCCGACGAACAGCAGGGCGGCGTCCTCGGGGCCGTCGCCGTTGACGATGCGCGAGCGCGACTCACACAGCGCCGGACAGCGCTCGCAGTCGGTCACCGTCAGCCCCTCCATGTTCTCCATGGGCTTCGTCGGCGGGCGAGTGCCCTACTGGTTGTGGTTGCGGTCGGTGCTGGATGGGTCCTCCCGGTCACGCCGATCCGCCGCGGAACGTGTCGGCCGCACGGGCGGCGAGTCGCGCGACCCGGAGCGGCTCCGGGCGACCGCCCTCCGGCGTGTGGCGACGGACGAGGTCGACCGCGGTGGCGTAGTCACAGCCGACCGACCGGAGGTACAGCGTCTCGTCGTTCACCGACACGGTCCGACGATCGGGCAGTCGGTCGTAGACCGCGAGTCGCCGGTCGAGCGCCTCGCCGTCGAACTGCTCGCGGAGGGCGGGTTCGAGACCCGGACTCGCCTCGAAGGAGACGGCGAGGACGGGGCGGTCGACACGTTCGGCGAGCGTCCGGAGGTCCACGAGGTTGAACCACGCCGGGGCGACGCCGGCGAGGACGAGCGCCTGGACGTCCTCGCGTCCGAGGTCCTCGGTGAGGGCGGCGATGCGGGCGGTGCTGTCGCTCCCGCCGTGAGAAATCGTCGAGAATGCCAGTCCGTCGAGCGCGCGGTCCGGTCGGCAGACCGCGCCCGCTATCGTGCTCTGCGAGCCAGTACCGTGTGACTCGGCGACGCCGAGGACGCGTCCCCGAAGCGTCACTCCCCGTCGTCTTTCATGTCGCCGAGCCGGTCGAGCAGTTCGTCGTTCGAGGCGCCAAACTCGAACGTCACAGCACCGTCGTGGGCCTCGCCGGCGTCCACGTCGTCGTCGTCGAGGTCGGTGTTGATCTGTTGGTTCTCCTGCTCGGATTCATCGTAGCTCCCGAAGCCCATGACATCCCTGCCTAAGGAATTACGACTGAAAAGTATTGGGCCGACGGCTAGGCTGAAGTGACCATCTCCCGTTGGGTGAGACATGGAGGTTTACAACGTCACGGCGAACGCCGAGACGTTCACCTGCAACGCGTATCTCGTCGTCGGTGACACCACGACGCTCGTCGATGCCGGGGCGTGGGAGGGTGTCGTCGACGCCGTCCGCGACCACGTCGACGACGTCGACCGGGTCGTGCTCACCCACCAGCACCCCGACCACGTCGCCCAACTCGACGCCGTCTGCGACGCGTTCGACCCCGACTGCTACGCCTACGGCGAGAACGACCGCCGCACCCACGCCATCGAGGACGGCGACCGCGTCGTCATCGGCGACGACGCGTTCGACGTCGTCTACACGCCGGGCCACGCCGGCGACCACGTCTCGTTCGTCTCCGAGGACACCCTGTTCAGCGGCGACGTCGTCGTCCACGACGACGGCGCGTTCGACTACGGCAGTTTCGGGCGGACCGACCGCCCCGGCCAGTCGCGCGAACGGCTCATCCAGTCCATCGACGACCTCCTCGAACGACTGCCCGACGGCGTCGAGCACATGTACTCGGGCCACGGCGAGGAGTTCCACGGTGACGTCCGCGACGTCGTCGAGACGGCGCTCGGCCGCGCCCAGAAGCGCGAACCGAAGTACCCCGACGAACAGTAGTCGGGCCGCCACACGTCGGTTGTCAAGACGTCACACGCCACCAGCAACGGCTTTGTTCCCCGTGCCAACGAGAGGGTATGCCCGGCCCAGCGTTCATCCGTGGGGAGCGTGTCACGCTCCGCACGGTCGAGGCGGAGGACCTCGACTTCCTCCAGGAACAGGTCAACGACCCCGACGTCCGTCGGTTCCTCGGCGCGACCTCGCCCATCAACGGCGAGCAGGAGCGAGAGTGGTTCGAGGAGCGTGGCTCCAGCGACGACTACACCAGTCTGCTCGTCTGCCGCGACGAGGAGGTGATGGGGAGCGTCGGCCTCCACCCCAGGGACGGTGACCTCGGTGTCACCGCCGAGATCGGCATCTTCCTCGCCGAACCGTTCTGGGGCGAGGGCTACGGCACGGAGGCGGGTCGGCTCATCACCGACTACGCGTTCGACGAGCGTCGCCACCACCGCGTCGTCGCCCGCGTGTTCGAGGGCAACGTCGGTTCACAGCGCGTCTGGGAGAAACTGGGGTTCCGTCACGAGGCCGTCCACAGGGAAGCGATGTACCTCCACGGCGAGTACCTCGACGAACACCTCTACGCCGTCCTCGAATCGGAGTGGCGCGAGGAGTGAGTCGAAGCCGACCGCGTCTCCCGGTCAGTGCTCGGGTTTCACGAGCACCTTGATGGCCTCGCGCTCGTCCATCGCCCGGTAGCCCTCCGGCACGCCCTCGACGTCGACGGTCTTCGTGAAGATGGGCGAGGGGTCGAGCGTCCCTTGCAACACGTCGGCCAGCAACTCCTCGGCGTACGCGCGGACCGGTGCGACGCCACCCCGAAGCGCGATGTTGTCCCGGAACATCGACAGCAGGTCCAGTCCGTCTTCGTTCACGCCGTGGGGGACCCCGACGTAGCCGACGGTCCCACCGGGCCGACAGACGCCGATTGCGGTGTCCATCGACGACGCCGCGCCGACGCACTCGACGACGTGGTTCGCCCCACCGTAGGTCAACTCCGTGGCGCGTTCGACGGCCTCCTCGCCACGGGCGCTGACGGTCTCGGTCGCGCCGAACTCCTCGGCGATGTCGAGGCGGTCCTCGTGGTGGCCCATGGCGACGATGCGCTCCGCCCCGAGTCGACGGGCGGCGAGCACGCCACACAGACCGACCGCACCGTCACCGATGACGATACAGGTCGACCCCTCCTCGACGCCCGCGCTGAGCGCGGCGTGGTGGCCCGTCCCCATCACGTCGGTCAGTGGGAGAATCGCCTCCAGCGTCTCCTCGTCGTCGGCGTGCCGGTCGGGCACCCGCACGAGCGTCCCGTCGGCGTGTGGCGAGCGGACGTACTCGCCCTGCCCGCCGCCGTTGTCCCCGCCCCACCCGTCGCCGTCGACACACGAGGTGTGGAGGCCCTTCCGACAGAACTCACAGTGCCCACAGGAGACGACGAACGGCGCGAACACGCGGTCGCCCGGTTCGACCGAGCGCACGTCGTCGCCCACCTCCTCGACGATACCCATCGGTTCGTGGCCGACGCGGGTCCCCGAGTCGCGGTCGCTCTCACCCCGGTAGAACCAGAGGTCCGACCCGCAGACGGCGGTGTGGGTGACGCGGACGATGGCGTCGGTCGGTGCCTCGATTTCGGGTTTCGGTACGTCCTCGACGGTTATCTCTCCGGGTCCCTGGAAGACGGCGGCGCGCATGGGTCGTCTGCGAGCGTGGGACAGTAATAGCTCGTGTCCCCGGCAACCACTACCACTCGGGGGGTGGGTGAAAGTGAACGGCTCTCGGAGAGATGGCTTCGGTCGCCCGTATTCGGCCCGGAGAGCGGACTTCGAGGCGAAACCGGGGGGTTGCGGAAGGCGACGCGGTCGCGGTCTCGATTGGACCGCGAGTGAGTAGAACGAGCGAGCGGGCCGACCGAACCCCCGAAGGGGGTGAGGGAGGTTTTTGGTCCAGATTTTGCCAACGAGGCGCGCGAAGCGCGCCGAGTGCAGCAAAAGGTGGTGCTACATGAAGTCCGCAATCCCGCTCTGTTTGTTCTTGTCGTTCTCGAAGACGCTCTCCAGGGACTGTTCGAGCACTTCGAGACGCTGTTTGGTGTAGTCGCGGCAGTCGTACTCGTCGGCGACGTGGATGGCGGTGTCCATGTACTTGTTCACCGACCCCTGGTGGACGGTGAGGTTGACGCGACCACCACACTCCCGGCACTCGCCGGTCAGGGGCATCCGGCGGTACTTCTCGCCGCAGTCGAGACAGCGCGTCTCCTGGCGCGAAAAGGCCCGGAGGTTCCCGATGAGGTCGGGCAGGAAGTGGCCCTCGATGACGCGCTCGGCGACGTCGGTCTCGTCGACCGCCTTCAGCTTCCGCGCGAGTTCGAGTTGGGCGTCCATCTTGTCCATCATGCTCCCGAGGGTCTTGTACGCAGAGAGGTCGGGCCCGAGCGCGATGTCGGAGGTGTCGTGGGTGTGACGGAACCCGGTGTACTCCTCGTCGGTGCCCAGCGTCTCCTCGGCGATCTTGATTGGCACCTCCTCGGGGTCTTTCAGTTCGCGGGACGCCAGGTAGAACTCCCGCGGGTACCGGTCGACGATGTCGACGTTGTGCGCCTCGTCGTCGATCTCCGAGGGGTCGATGCGCGAGGACATCACGAGCGGCGCGTCCATCTGCCCGCCGCGCTTGTCCGGCAGGAACGACTTCGAGAAGTTGAGCAGCCCGTCCATGAGGAGCATGACGCAGTCCTCGTCACCGTCGCAGTTCCCCGCCAGTAGTCCTTCTACTGCGACGGTGTGGGTGTCTGCAACGGTGAGGCAGTACGTGTGGTCGACGTCGGAACGGACTATCTCGACACGAACTACTTCCGAACTGGTGGTCCCACCGTCTGCGGCCAACGGGTCGTCAGTTGGTTGGTCTATGACCGACTGTCGCGCGAGTATCTCGTCTCCCTCGCTCAGTTCGCTAGCGCGAACCCGAGTCGTACCGGCTTTCCAGACGAGCATCTCGTGGTCGGGGGTCACGGTAACCGACCGCCCGTCTGCAGTTTCGATTTCGACGAGATAGTCCGGTGCGACGTGTTTCGAGACGGCCTCGACCGGTTTCAAGACCGGTTCGCCGTTCTCGGTCACCGATGGGACGCGAACCTCGCCGTCCAGTTCAGAGACGAGCGTTCCGAAGTCGTCGGTATCGGCCGTCGACTCGTCGAGATACTTCTCGACGAACCGTTCGATGCTCCCATGCTCCCAGCCGTCTTTGCCTTCGTACCAGAGGTTCGTCTCGGGGTGGAAGCAGTTGCGACGCTTCGCCGCGTGAAAGTACGGGTGGGCGTAGCCGACGGCGGCGCTCGTAAAGCCGACGACGCGCCCGACGACGGCCGCGGAGGTGTGAGGAGCCATCCCGAACACCAGCTCGCCGACCAGGTCCTCGCGGTCGTCGACGTCGTAGAACGGCTCCAGCCCGTAGTACTGCTCCAACAGCGCGTCGACGAAGCTCGCGGTCTTGAGCATGTGTTCGGCCGCGCCGTCCGAGAGAACGATGTCCTGCACGCGCAACTCGACCAACTGGTCGTCGTGGCGCAGCGGGTCGCCGTCCATGTCCGTCTCGTAGCCCAGTCCCCGCAGTTGGTCGACCGAGACGTCGAGTTCGCTCGCCCGGACCGACGTCACTGGCAGGTCGGTCATGTCGTAGCGGACGGTGCCGTCCTTGAACGAGGAGACGCCGTGTTTCGCCCGGAGGATGCCCTTCTCGATGGGTTCGGGGAGCTTGTGCTCGCTCGTGAGTCCCTTGACCCCCTTCAGGATGTCGTAGACGCCGGGGCGTTCGCCGACGGCGGCGAGTGCGTCGTCGAGTTCCGAACGGAGGTCTATCTCGGCGAACTGGACCGGTTCGGCCTCGCCCTCACAGCGCGGACAGAGCGCCCGGCCCGACTCGTCGAGTTCCGCGCGGACCTCGCACTTGTGACACTCGTAGACGGCTTCGGTGTGGGTCCGACAGTCCGGACAGCGGGCCTTGAACGTCCGCGACGTGCAGTCGGGACACTCCCGGCGGGCGACCTGGACCGAAATCTGGCCGGCCTTCCCGCGCATCGAGGCGGTGTAGCTGGCGGCCTGGCTCACGTCGCGCTGGCTCCCACCGGCCTCGCCGATGGGGAACAGCGTGTGGACGGCGGGGCTCATCTCGCGTTTCTCGGACTTCTCGGGGCGACCCATCCGGTTGCCGATGCGGGTCGGGGCGCGCTCCCGGACGGCGAACGGTGCGACCTCGCCGATTGCTTCGACGGCGTTGCCACCCGCTTTCCCGTCGTCACCGGGCCACGACCGGGCGCGTTCGGAGAGGTCGTCGAGGCTCCACGTCCGTTCGAGGTCGTCGGTCAGTCCGAGCGAGGCGACGAGCGGCCGGGCGTCGGGGACCGTCACCGTCTCCTCGCCCTGGGTGTGTTCGACGAGGAGCGTCTCGAGAGTCTCACAGAGCGCGTCGGTACGCGGCAGGACGAGCGTGTCGCCCTCGTCTGCGGTCGGGGTGTCGGGCGCGAGCGCCGCGCCGTCGGCCTCGACGAACCGGCCCTCGCTGGCGGCGGCGGCCAGCGCGTCGACCTGCTCGACCGAGACGTCGTGCCACAGCGGCGTGTACTTCGGGTGCAACGGCGCGTCGAACTCCTCGGCCCACGCCAGCGCCTCCTCGGCGCTCGGGTCCTCCAGGTCGACGTGGGGGTCGTCACGGAGCGCCTGCAGATTCGCGCCGGCGTGTTCGAGGTCCTGGACCCACCACTCGACGACGTAGGAGGCGGGCGGCAGCGCGTGGTTGTTCTCGATGAACTCTCCGTAGTTGACGAGGTACTCGCCGACGTCGAGTATCTCGACGATACCGTTGCGCAGTTCGAGCGCCTCGGCGGGGTCGTCGATGCGCCGGACGTCACCGTTGGCGAGTTTGACCGTCGGGCCGTCGATGGAGTCGACGGGGACGACGCCGCCGGCCTTCCCGGGGCGTTCGGTCTTTATCTGGGTGCCCGTCGCGAGGAAGTCGTCGAGGACGTGCATCGTCGCGGGGTGGACGCCCGCCGTCGCGAAGCCGTGGTTGCGCGCACGGCCGTAGCGCAGGCGAAAGCCCCCCGGCCGCGAGGGGTGGCCGAACACCGGTCGCCCGGCGATGAGGTCACGGAGGAACTTGTCGGCCGGTTCGACGCGCGGTGGACCGTCCGGTTCGTCGTCGGCGTCGTCGGGAGCGTCCTCCGCCTCGCCCTCGGCGTCGGCCTCGCTCTCCTCGGTGTCTTCGGCGTCCTCGGCCTCGTCGCCGTCGTCCTTGCCGATGGTGCCGTCGATGAGGTCCTGGAGCCACGGCCAGTCGACCTCGTCCAGATTGCGGGTGTACCGTTGAATCTTCGGCGCTTTCAGCGCGATACCCTCCGCGAGCACGAGACACATCCCGCCACGCGGGGAGTTGGTGTCGACGCGTTCGAGGTCGCGGAAGCCCGAGACCTCCTCCTGGCCGGTCGCCTCCCCGTCCAGACAGATGGGGCTGTTCTCGGCGATGAACTTCGTCTCCTTGTCCTTCGGGGTGTACTGCAGGCCCGTCTCGGAGTCGTACAGCGCGACCTCCTCGGCGTAGCGCTCGACCTCGATGTCTCGCGCTTTGTACTCGTCGATGCCGAGCAGTGCGCGGGCGTAGTCGGCGACGAGCACCGAGAGCGCCTGAGCAGTGCCCCCCGCAGAGCGGATGGGGCCGGCGTAGTACACCGAGACGAACTGCGTCCCGTCGTCGTTGTCGTTGACCTCGACGCGGTCGATGCCCTCGATGGGTGCGGCGACCACACCTTCGGTGAGCAGGGCGACCGCCGTGCGGACCGCACCCTCTATCTTCCCGGCGTCGGTGTCGTAGTCGCCGACGGTTCCCTCGACGAAGTCGTCGACGAGCGCCAGCGCGGCCTCCTCGCGCGACATCTCCCCTTCGAGTTCGCGGACGCGTTCGGCGACGCCCTCGATGCCGAGGATGTTCTCGACGCGGTCGGCCATGTCCTTCGCGACGGGAATCTCGACCTCCGGCCTCGGGTCGCCGCCCCGCCGCTTCGCCTCCCGCGCGACGTCGAACGCCTCGTCCAGTCGCGACTCCAGGCGCTCGAAGTAGCGCTCGTCCGACGGTCTCACGCGCGCTCCCCCCCGAGAGCGGGTGGTCGCTCGCGCTCCGCAGTCCAGCGAGCGCCCGGTACGTACATGTGCTGGCGGTAGTACGAGCGACCCAAAAGTCTTCCCGACTCGACTACCCCACCCGCGAGCATCACGCACAGTTTTGGTCGCGTGCCACGCGCGTCTCGCCATGGCAGCACACAGCGACACGGACGGCGACCGCCCGACCGTCGGCTTCGTCGGCCTCGGTATCATGGGTCTCCCGATGGCGACGAACCTGCTCGACGCGGGCTACCGCGTCGTCGGCTACAACCGCTCGGACGCTCCCGTCGAGACGCTCGTCGAGCGCGGTGGCGAGGCCGGCGACTCCCCCGCAGACACCGCCGCGCGAGCGGACGTCGTCGTCACCTGTCTCCCCGACTCCCCGGACGTGACGAACGTCGTGCTGGGCGAGGGCGAGGAGTCCGACCCGGTCGTCGACGGCCTCGCCGAGGGGATGACGCTCGTCGACACCTCCACCATCTCGCCGACCGTCACCGAGCGCGTCGCCGCGGAACTCGACGAGATGGGCGTCTCGATGCTCGACGCACCCATCTCCGGCGGCGAGGAGGGGGCCGTCGAGGGGACGCTCTCCATCATGGTCGGTGGGGACGAGACGACGCTCGACGCGACGCGACCCGTCCTCGACGTGATGGGCGAGACGGTCACCCACTGTGGCCCCTCCGGGGCCGGGCAGGTCACCAAAGCCTGCAACCAGATCGTCGTCGCGTGTACGAACGTCGCCGTCAGCGAGGCGCTCGTGTTCGCCGAGAAAGCCGGCGCGGACTTAGACGCCGTCGTCTCGGCCATCAGCGGCGGGGCCGCTGGCTGCTGGACGCTCGACAACCGTGCCCCGCGGATGATTCGCGGGAACTTCGAACCGGGCTTCTTCGCGGACTACCAGTACAAGGACCTCCGCATCGCCACCGACGCGGGCGAGGCGTTCGGCGCGCCGATGCCCGCGACCGAACTCAGCCACGAACTGTACAAGTCGATGGTCGAAAACGGGATGGGCCGGGACGACAACTCCGGCGTGATGCAGGTCGTCGAGATGCTGGCGGGGACGGAAGCGCGCGTCGAGAGCGACGACTGAAGGGACCTCCTCGCCGGCGCTCGCGCCCTCGTCACGAACCGAGACGGGTCGGCGTCGGTCGGCTCAGGCGTCGTCCTCGCCGACTTCGTGTGCGGCGAAGACGTGGTCGGCCCGTTCGGTCTTCGTCGCGAAGCGGTCTCCGCAGATGTCGCAGACGAACCGTCGTTCTGCTCGATTCATCGTCGTGGCGAGTTGGTCGGCCGCGAGGATAAACCGCGCGCCGGCCGGTGCCCGCCGTCTGACTGCTCCTCACCGCTCCCGAACCACGACGAACTCCGCCAACTCCCGGAGGTACTCCATCGCCTGCCCGTCGCGGCGACCCTCGGGGACCCGCGCCCGCGAGAGGGCGTCGAGCGCCGCCCTCGCCTCGGCCTGCGCGCGCTCGTCGGCCTCCTCGGGGGTCAGGTCCGTAATCTGGACGAGCGAGGGGCGTTCCATCTCTTCGTCCTGGCCGGTCGGTTTCCCCAGTTCCTCGGGGTCGGCCACCTCGTCGAGCACGTCGTCGCGAATCTGGAAGGCGATACCGACGCCCTCGGCGTAGTCGCCGAACGCCTCGACGGTGTAGCCGTCGGCGTCGGCGGCGATGGCACCGAGTTCGGCCGCCGCCCGGAACAGCGCCCCCGTCTTGCGACGCGCGAGGGTCATGTACTCCGTCTCGTTGGCGGGCTGGGCGACGAGTTCGGTCGCCTCACCCTCGCCGAGTTCGACCATCGCCTCGCTGACGACCTGCATCGCCTCGGGGTCGCTCGAGAAGAGGGCGAACGCCTCGCCGAGCAGGCCGTCGCTGGCGACGATGGCCGGGCCGTAGCCGAACTCCGCCCACGCCGCCGGGACGCCCCGGCGCAGGTCGGAGTCGTCGATGATGTCGTCGATGACGAGCGAGGCGTTGTGGACGAGTTCGATACCGACCGCGAAGTCGACGGCGTCGGCGGCCGTTCCGCCGGCGGCCTCGCAGGCGAGGACCGTGATGGTCGGTCGCACGCGCTTGCCGCCCGACAGCGAGACGTGTCGCACCTGGTCGGCGAGTTCCGACGGTCCGACCCCGTCGAGGACCGCCTCCAACCGCTCCTCGACGCGTTCGCGCCGGGACTCCAGATACTCCATTCACACGGAGAGACGGTCGCACGCGCTTTGTAGGTGACGAAAGCGGGGGCGAACGGCCGGCGCGCGCGAGTCGAACCAGCTTTCTCGCCCGCGACGAACGCTCCCGCCATGGTCCAGTCGGTCTCGGCGTTCACGCTCGACCCCACCGTGTTGCTCGCCGCTTCGCTCGCGACGGCCGCCGTCTACTTCCTCCTGGGGCTGGTCGGTGCCGCCGCCGTGAGCGGTCGGACGCGAGCGGTCGCCCAGCGACTCACGCGAACCGCCGCGCTCCCGGCCATCGTCGGGTTCGGCACGTTCGCGTTCGTCGCCACGCTCCCTCCCGAGACGGGGGACCTCTTCTTCCTCCTCGGGACGGTCGCGGTCGTCCTCAGCGTGCTCGCCGCGCCGGTGCTCGCCGTCACACTCGCGCTCGACCCCGACGCCGTGTGAGGGCCGGCGACCGACTCGGTCGTCGTCCCCGACTCAGCCGTCGAGTCGCGCCCGCACCGTGAGGAACGTCGGCTCCTTCGAGACCCGCTCGTACGTCTCGGGAACCGCCTCGCGGAACTGCTCGGTCGGTTCGGTCTCCTCGAACTGCTCGAAGCGAAAGCCCGCCCCGAGCAGGCCGTTGAGGAGCGCACCCATCGGCCGCCGGAAGAACGGCACCTCGACGGGGCCGCCGAAGCCGTCCCAGGTCTCCTCGATGCGTTCGGCCGCGAAGTAGTCCTTCCCGACCCGCTCGAAGTCCGCGTAGGGGTGCTGGACCGAACAGACGAGCCAGCCGCCGGGGTCGAGCACGCGTGCGAGCTCGGCGAACAGCGCCGACCAGTCGCGGACGTAGTGGAACGCGAGCGAGCTGTGAACCCCGTCGAAGCGGTCGTCGGGGAACGGCAGCGGCGACCCGAGGTCCGCGCGGACGACGCACCCTCCGGCCCGTTCGCGTGCGTGGCCGAGCATCCGGGGACTCACGTCGAGGCCGACGACGTCCGCGCCCGCTTCCGACAGTTCCTCGGTCGTCACGCCCGGGCCACACCCGGCGTCGAGAACCCGTTCGCCCTCGCAGTCGGGCAGCAGGGACCGGGTGGCCGGTCGTTCGAGGAAGGCGTTGAACGGCGCGTGGCCGACCCGCTCGCTGTAGGCGTCGGCCATCGTCTCGTAGGCGTCGAGGGCGATGGGGTCGTCGTCGGTCATCCTCGAAGCGACCCCGTGTGCAGTGAAAAACGACGCGATGCATCTCTGCGGTCTCCGTTTCCTGGCGGATGGAGGGCGAGGGCATCAGAGACGGTCGCTGTCGCTCGGTGGTCGGTCACCGAAAGAATGGAAACGTCGAACGCTACGTCTCCCGCTTCAGAGCGGGGACTCGCCGCCGAACTCCTCGATGAGTGCCGGAACCACGTCGAACAGGTCGTCGTGGATGGCGTAGTCCGCGAGGTCGTTGATGGGGGCGTTCGGGTCGGTGTTGATGGCGACGATGGTCTCGCTGCCCTTCATGCCGGCGACGTGTTGTACCGCGCCGGAGATACCGATGGCGAGGTACACCTTCGGCGTGACGACCTTCCCGCTCTGCCCGACCTGGCGGTTCTTCGGCAGCCAGCCGGCGTCGACGATGGGCCGAGACGAGGAGAGCGTCGCACCGAGCGTCTCGGCGAGCGCCTCGACGAGTTCGATGTTCTCCTCCTCTTCGATACCGCGACCGACCGAGACGAGCACGTCGGCCTCGGAGATGTCGACGTCGCCGCCGCCGACCTCCTCGAACCCGGTGACCGTCGAGCGGACGGCCGACTCGTCGACGTCGGCGTCGAACGACTGGACGTCGGCGCTGCCCTCGCCCTCGGCCTTGGCGAACTCCGAGGGACGGATGGTGACGACGGCCTCGTCGGCGTCGACCTCGACGGTCGTCGCGACCTTCGAGGCGTACATCTCGCGGGTGACCTCGAGCGTCCCGTCGTGGTCGAAGCCGACCGCGTCGGTGACGATGGGCACGTCGAGGCGCTCGGCGACCGCGGGCGCGTAGTCTAGCCCGTTGACCGAGTTCGGGAGCAGGAGCGTCGTCGGCGCGACATCGGCGTACAGCTGTTCGACGACCTGCGTGTAGACGTCGTGGTTGAACTCCTCACCGTCGGCGACGGTGTGGATGGTGTCGACACCCTCGACGTTCAGCTCGTCGGCGAAGCTCTCGACGTCGCCGCCGATGACGGCGAGGTGGAGGTCGCCGCCCTGTGCGTCGGCGAGCTTGCGACCGGCGGTGACGATCTCGAAGGAGACGTCGCGCAGGCTACCACGGCGGTGTTCGGTGACTGCGAGGACGTCGGTCACGCGAGGTCACCTCCGGTGACGAGTGTGACGCTGTCGGGCGCGAAGCGTCCGACTGAAGTCATCCCTCGACCACCCCCTTGTCCCGCAGCAGGTCGGCCAACTGCCCGGCCTCCTCTTCGGCACCGCCTTCGAACACGGTCACGTCGCTCTCCGATTCGGGTTCGAACATCGCGGTCCGGGAGACGGCGCTCTCCAGGACGGATGCGTCGAGTCCGAGGTCACCGAGTCCCTGTACGTCGAGGGGCTTGCGCTGGGCCTGGCGGATGCCGCGCAGGCTGGCGTAGCGAGGCTCGTTGATACCCGTCTGGATGGTGAGGACGGCGGGAAGCTCGATGTCGGTGAGCTCTTCGACACCGCCTTCGAGTTCGCGGTGGACGTGCGCGACGCCGCCCTCGGCGTCGAGGTCGAGGTCGTTGACGACCGCACCCCACTCCATATCGACGACTTCGGCGAGTGCGACACCGGTCGCACCGAACCCGTCGTCGTTGGCCTGGACGCCCGAGAAGACGAGGTCCGGGTCCTCCTCTTCGACGACCGCCGCGAGGATGTCTGCTTTGGTGCCGACGTCGAGCATGTCCGCCGATTCGAGGTCGTCGTCCCAGACGCGGATGGCGCGGTCGACGCCCTTCGCCAGCGCCATGCGGACGGTCTCCTCGGCGCGCTCCGGGCCGATGGTGACGGAGACGACTTCGACGTCGTCGCCGTCCTCGGCGATGGTGACCGCCTCCTCGACGGCGTAGTCGTCCCACTCGTTGAGGTCGTACTCGAGGTACCGTTCGTCGATGTCGAGGCCGTCGATTTCGAAATCGTCCTCGGCCTCGGCCACCTCCTTGACGGTGACCAGTATCTTCATGCACCACAGTGTCGCCGCCGTGTGTGGTTAAACGTTTAGGAACCGCTGTTGTTGCCGGTTCCGTTGTCGACGCCGGGGAGACTGATGAGGTTCTCCCGACCGATGCGGAGCTTGTCGATACGGTCGGCCTCGTCCATCGCCGAGAGCAGTTGGGAGACCTTCGCGTTCGACCAGCCCGTCTCGTCGACGATGTTCGCCTGCCGCATCCGCCCGCCGTTGTACTCCAGCAGGTGTTCGACGCGCTCCTCGTCGCTCAACAGCTCCTCGTCGACGCCCGCGAACGGGCCGGCCCCCTCGGCGTCGGCTGACTGGCCGGTCGCTGCGTCCGGTTCGGGCCCCGCGTCGCTCGTCGCGGTCGCCACGTCCGCCCCGGCGGCGTCGCCCGGCGTGTCGGCGCTCGCCCCGCCGTCGACGGCCGCCGACGGTGTGTCTCGCTCGCGTCGCGAGGCGAACGCGTAGACGCCGGCCGAGGCGACGGCGAGCGCGAGGACGACCCCACCGAACGCGGTGACGACACCCCCGTCGAGCAGACCGCCGGTCCCGGGCGGGTCGCTGGTCGCGTTCGTCCCGTTGGGGCCGAGTGTCGGCGTGGTCGGTGTCGGCGTCCCGAGTGTCGGTGGCGGGCCGTCGCCGCCGAGGACGACCTGCCGGTCGCCCGACTGGAACGTCGTCGGCCCCTCCCAGACCAGCGCCCGGTTCTCGACGCGCCCCTCGCCGCTGTCGTCGTAGCTGTAGCCCTCCGGCGCGGCGACCCGGAGGCGCTGGTTCTCCCGAAGTTCGGGGAGCCAGGTCCCGTTCGGTGTCTCGTAGGCGTCGCCGACGCGGAGGTCCGTGCCGTCGACGCGTGCGAAGTTCGTCCACTGGAAGGTCAGTTCGAGCACGCCGACGGTCGCGTCGCCGTCGCTGGTGACCTCGTGACTCCGGTTCTCCGCTCGAAGGGTCATCTCTCGACCGGTCGCCTCGCTGGCGGCGGCGGCCGCACGTTCGAAGACGGCGATGTCCGGCCCCGTCGCCCCGCGCTCGAAGTCCTCGGCGAGGTCGCGGAACGCCGCGGTCTCGTTGGCGGAGTCGAGGGTGTACTCGACGGTGACGGAGACGTTGGCGTCGCCGTCCTCCTCGAGCGTGAAGTCGAACGTCGTCGTTGGCTCCGAGAACGGAGTGCCGGCGCTCGGGGCCGCTGTGACCGGTGCGGCGAGGAGTCCGACGGCGAGGAGGGCGACGAGCAAGCCGGACCGCATGCGCGGCACTCGTCACCCTGACAGGAAAACGCTTTCCATCGGTCAACCGGCGAACGAATCCCCGCGGATGGTCGAGTTTTTGTGCCTTCGGTTACACGGGACGCACGAATGTCCCGCGCGCTCTCGGTCGTGCTGGCGGTCTGCTGTGTCCTCTCGATGGGCATCGCCGGCCTGCCGACGACCGACACGCCCTCCTCCGCCGACCGGGCCGCCCCGGCGTCCCCGGCCACCTGTTCGGTCGACGACCCGAACGTCGGCTGTGTCGAGAACGGGTCGAACTACCTCTCGCTGAACGGGAGCGACGTGATTACCGTCTCGGCGAACGACTCTTCGCTCGACGTGGCGACCGCGGTCGCGACCGACGTCTCGGCGACGAGCGCCCGCCTCACCCGCGAGTCCATCGCGGCAGCCTACGAGACTGCCCCCCGTGACTCCCGGCGTGCCGTCATCGAGGGGTTCGAGTCCGACCTGCGCAACGCGACCGACGACCTCCGCGACCGCGAGCGGGCGACACTGCGTGCGTACAACGACGGTCGGCTCTCCGGCGAGGAGTACCTCAAGGAGCTCGCCGAAATCGACGCGAAGGCCGACCGACTGTGGTCGGTCGGTGACTTCATCAACGTCAGGTACGGCGGTCAGACCGCCGAGACGCTCGCCGACCTCTACGGTCTCCGTGGGGGGCCAGTCCGAAACCGACTCGCTCAGGTCTACGCGGGCGACCGGTCGTCGCTGCGCGTGCACGTGACGACGACCGACTCCGGGTTCGCACTCGGCGCGTTCGTCGACGACCGAATCGGTCCGGCGTTCGCCAGCGAGACCTACCTCGGGGACGTTCGGCGGCGCTCTTCCGGTCCCGACCGCTACGACGGGAACGCCGGTCGCGCCCTCAACCGTCTGGGCGAACTCTACCCCTGGGTGTTCTCGGCGCGTGACGCCTCGGTCAGCGGGAAACCGGACGTCTACCGGGCGACGAGAACCCACTCGCAGGGTTCGACGGTCGTCTTCCTCGACGGCCAGAGCGGGCGCGTGTTCGCCGAACACAGCACGGCGTCCCTCGACCGCACCCCTACGGTCTACACCAACGAGACGAACGTCTCCAGCGGGCTCACCGTCTCGCTGGGTCGGACGCACAGAGGCGGACCGCTCAACGTCACCGTGACGGACATCTCCGGTCAGCGCGTGCCCGCGACCGTCACGGTCAACGGTCGGCAGGTCGGCCAGACCGGCGACGACGGGATGCTCTGGACGGTCACGCCCTACCGGGCGAACCTCGTCGTCACGGCCGAACACCGCGGGGAGACGGTGACGATAATCCGCTACGGCGGAAACTGACGGCCCGCTCCGGACGGTCGTCCCTGCCCACGCCGCCGACACGAACCTTCACGTACGAACACGCGACCAGCGACGCGCGTGTCGCGCCACGACTCTCTCGCTCGCGACCGAGCGCTCACCCCGGTCGCCGGTGCGCTGTTGCTCGCCATCACGGTCGTCCTCGCGGGTATCACGGCGACCGCACTGGTGACGGGCGTCGGCGAGACGGACCTCTCGGTCCCCGCGACGACGGCGGTGGGGTGTTCGGCCGACGCCGACGCGAACCGACTCTCGTTGACCCACCGTGGCGGCGACGCGCTCGACCCCTCGTCCCTCCGGGTGCGCGTCCGTGTCGCCGGCGACCTGCTGGCACACCAGCCGCCGGTTCCCTTCTTCGCCGCCCGTGGGTTCCGGTCCGGGCCGACCGGACCGTTCAACCGCGGGTGGGCCGGCGAGTGGACGACGGGCACGACGGCGTCGGTCACGCTCGCGGGGACGAACACGCACCTCGACGCCAGCCAGCGCGTCCGGGTACGGCTCTGGGCGGACGGGTCGCTCGTCGCGGACTGCGAGACGCGCGCGTGAGCACGAGTGGTGTGGTGCAGAGAAGGGGTGTCGGGTCGACCGGCCGGTCAGTCGTCGGCCGCCAGCGGCTCTTCGTCTTCGGCCGTCGCTTCCGGGACCGTCGCCACCGTCGTGATGGCGATTTCGGGGTTGTAGCTCGGCCCCTGGAGGTGGTGGTCGAACTCCTCGTAGCCGGCCGCCGTGAACATCCGGTCGGCCTCCTCCTCGTCGTAGAACAGCATGATGGCGTCGGCGAGCTTCTGGAACACCGTCGAGTGGGGGTAGTTCGGGCCGACGACGAGCACCGACCCGCCGGGTTTGACGACGCGGCGGAACTCCGCCAGCGCGTCGACGGGGTTTGGCCAGTACTCGATGGACCCGGAGGACCACAGCGCGTCGAACGTGTCGTCCTCGAACGGGAGGCGTTCGGCGTCGCCGCGGTAGAACTTCACCTGCTCGTTCTTGCCGAACTTCGCCCAGGCCTTCTCCAGTTGGTGGATGGACTGGTCGAGACCGTGGACGTTCTCCGTGCGTTCGAGCAGGCCCTCGGTGGCGAAGCCGGTGCCACAGCCGACGTCGAGGACGACGTCGCCCTCCTCGATGCCGAACAGGTCGAGCGCCTCGGTGCGCATCTCCTCGTTCCAGATGAACGGGTTGATCTCGTCGTACACCTTCGAGAGGTACTTGTAGAACAGCCGCGCACGGGCCTTGTTTTCGAGCACTCCCATTTTCCCGTCGGTAGGAGGGTCGCGCGCTTAGTTCTGCGGATTCACGGCTAAGGTTCGTTTGGGCTGTTTTCGGCGGTGTCTCTCGAAACGGTGTGACTGCCTCCGAAGCCCTCGCGCTCTCGGGTCGGGGGCCCACACCCTGCGCTCCTCGCTCGCTCCCTTCGGTCACTCGCTGCGGTGCTTGGGTGTCCACCTTCCCCGGGAGCGCTCGCCCTTCATCCACAGGGCCGCCACGCACCAGCAGTCCAGCCCTTCCCCGAGTCGCGCGGTCGCTGGCGCGACACGCACTCCCGGCCGAGCGGTTGCGGGACGTCAGCGTGTCGTACCGCGAACAAGCGGAGCGAGCGAGCGGGCCGAAGAGCGACCAACGGGAGCGACGAGGCTTTTGGTCCAGATTTTGCCAGCGAGCCGAGTGGTGATCGCCGAGCGCGAGCGAGGTGTGTCACCACGACGCGAGCGCAGCAAAAGGTGGGATGGCAAGATGCAAATAGGCCCTCGACAAACCTCCGCCTGACATAATTATGGCGAGACCCGAGGTCCTGGACCGTATCAAACAGGCCGAGCGCGAGGCCGACGAGATCGTCGAGGAGGCGGAAGCCGACCGCGACGAGCGCATCTCGGAAGCTCGCGCTCGCGCCGACGAGATTCGAGAGCAGGCCGAAGCCGAGGCCGACGACATGGAGCAAGAGCGCCTCGCCGAAGCCCGTGCACAGATCGAGGAGGAGCGCGAGACCATCCTCGAACGCGGCCGTGCCGAGCGCGAAGAGCTCGAGACCCGTGCGGAGAGTCGAGAGGAAGAGGTCGTCGAGGAGGTGCTAGACCGCTTCACGGAGGCTGTACATGCTCAGACCTGAGCGGATGAGCCGGGTCTCGGTAACCGGCTCGAAACGCGTGATGGACGACGTCATCGAGACCGTCCACGACCTCCGTCTGCTCCACGTCACCGACTACGAGGGCGCGTGGGAGGGGTTCGACCCCGGCGACCCGATGGTCGGGGCCGACGCCGCCTCCGAGAAGCTGGTGACCGTCCGGTCGCTCCAGAGCATCCTCGGCGTCGAAGACGAGGACGCAGGGCCGGCCCGCATCGTCACCGAGGATGCGCTGGCGACCGAACTCGAGGAGATCCGCACCGAGGTCAACAGCCTCGACGACCGACGCAGCACGCTGCGTGACGACCTTCGAGCGGTCGAGGACCGCATCGCGACGATGGAGCCGTTCGCACGGCTCGGCATCGACCTCGACCTGCTCCGGGGCTACGACACGCTGTCGGTCGCCGTCGGTGAGGGCGACGAACAGCGCGTCCGTCGCGCGCTCGTCGACGCGGACGTCGACAGCTACGAGGTCTACGAGGGAGACGGCGTGCTCGCCGTCTTCGCTCGGACCGACGACCTCGACAGCATCCTCGTCGACGCCGAGTTCACGGCCTACGAGATTCCCGACGCCGACGGCAGTCCCGAGGAGTACCTCGAGGACCTCCGTCACGAGCGCGAACAACTGCGCTCGAAGCTCCGGACCGTCGAGGACGAACTCGACGAACAGCGTCTCGACGTCGGCGGGTTCCTGCTCGCCGCCGAGGAGACGCTGGCCATCAAGGTCCAGCAACGCGAGGCACCCCTCTCTTTCGCGACGACCGAGAACGCGTTCGTCGCCGAGGGCTGGATTCCGACGACCCGCTTCGTCGACCTCGCGGAAGGGCTCTACGAGGAGGTCGGCGACCACGTCGAGGTCGACGAACTCGAACGCGCCCAGTACGACGGCGAAGGCAAGGTCATCAGCCGCGAAGAGGTCGGCGGCCGGGACGCCCCCGGTACGCCCGACCCGACGGCGGCCGACGGTGGCCAGGTCCGTGCCGACGGTGGCGCGGACGTCAGCGCCGAACGCGGCGTCCACGGCCAGACGAACACGAACCCGCCGGTCATCCAGAAGAACCCCTCCGGGGTTCGCGCCTACGAGACGCTGGTCCAGGTCATCAACCGGCCGAAGTACTCCGAAATCGACCCGACCATCTTCGTCTTCCTGACGTTCCCCATCTTCTTCGGATTGATGATCGGCGACCTCGGTTACGGCTTGCTGTACATGACGCTGGGCTGGTTCCTGGCGACGCGGTTCGACAACCCGGCCATCAAGAGTCTCGGCGGTGTCGGCATCTTCGCGGGTGTGTTCACCGCCATCTTCGGTATCCTCTACGGCGAGATATTCGGGCTGCACGTCCTCGGTGAGGTCGTCTGGCCGAGCGGCAGTCCGCCGTTCCACAAGGGGTTACAGCCGCACTACGAACAGTACGCCCTGCTGTGGCTCGTCGTGAGCGTGCTGTTCGGCATCCTCCACCTCGCTATCGGGTGGATCGTCGACTTCTACCAGCGCCTCGACCACGGGTTCGGCGAAGCGATGCTCGAATCCGGCTCGTGGCTCGTCATGATGTTCGGCCTGTGGGCGTGGATCTTCAGCTACGCGCTCGAAGGCACCTCGCCCGGCTTCATGGTCGGTCCCGACAGCGTGTTCAACGGGAACCCGGTCGCCCTCGGCTTCACGGGGCTACCGGCGTTCGACCTGTTCACCATCCCGGTCGTCGGGATGGCGCTCTCGGGGTGGCTCGTCGTCTTCCTCGTCGGGCTCGTCATGCTCGTCGCGGGTGAACCCATCGAGGCCGTCGAGTTCCTCAACGTGCTGGTGAACGTGCTGTCGTACACCCGACTCGCGGCAGTGTTGCTCGCGAAGGCGGGGATGGCGTTCGTCGTCAACCTGCTCGTGTTCGGTGCGTACGAGCACCACGGCGAGTGGCACTTCATCTTCACCGAGGGGTACACCGTCTCGGAGGTCACCTCGAAGTACGGGGCGGAAGCCGTCATGTTCCCCGGCCTCGTCAACGGTGAGGGAGCCGTCGCGGTGGTCCTCGGGGCCATCGGTGGCATCCTCCTGCTCGTCGTCGGTCACGCGCTGGTGCTCGTCCTCGGTATCACGAGCGCCGGTCTGCAGGCCGTGCGACTGGAGTACGTCGAGTTCTTCGGGAAGTTCTTCGAGGGTGGCGGCGAGACCTACTCGCCGTTCGGCTACGACCGCCGGTACACCACCGAGGACTGACCGAGCCTTGTCTCTCCGATTTCTCTCGACTCCTCGAGCGGTCGCTATCCGGCGTGGTACCGCGTCACAGTGGGGGAGCCTCCCGGTTTCGCCGTCGAACTTGGGAAGCTTTATGGGCGCGCTGAGGTGATTCTGAACCGTTCGGTTACGAGCGAACCATATACGGAACCATGCTAGAATTCGTCATCGCATTCGTCAGCACGCTTGCACCGCTCATCCAGGAAGGGTCCCAACAGGCCGGTTCGTCGCCTGCTATCCCAGCACAGGCCGCCGCCGCACTCGCAGTCGGTCTCGCGGCGTTCGGGGCGGGGTACTCCCAGCGAGGTATCGGTGCGGCCGCCGTCGGTGCGGTCGCCGAGGACGACAGTCTGTTCGGTCGTGGCCTGATTCTGACGGTCCTGCCCGAGACGCTCGTCATCCTCGCGCTGGTCACCGTCTTCGTGGTCGGGTAACCACCACACCGCTTTCTCACGTCAATGAGCCTTGATACGGTCGTAGAGGACATCCGAGACGAAGCCCGCGCGCGTGCGGAACAGATCCGTTCGGACGCCGACGAGCGTGCCGACCGGATCGTCGCCGACGCCGAGGCGGACGCCGACGATATCCTCGAAGAGCGACAACAGGCGGTGGAGCAACAGATCGAACAGGAACGCGAGCAGACGCTCTCCAGTGCGAAACTCGAGGCCAAGCAGATGCGCCTCGAGGCGCGCCGCGACGTCCTCCAGGACGTCCGCGAGACCGTCGAACAGCGCATCGCGACGATGGACGAGGGCCGCGAGGACCTCACCCGCGCGCTACTCGACGACGCGGCGACGGAGTTCGCCGACGACGCGACCGTCCACGTCTACGGTCGCGCCGACGACGAAGCGTTGCTCACGGACATCCTGGCGGACTACGACGGCTACGACCTCGCCGGCGAGCGCGACTGCCTCGGTGGCGTCGTGGTCGAGAGCGAGCGCTCGCGTGTCCGCGTGAACAACACCTTCGACTCCGTGCTCGACGACGTCTGGGAGGACAGCCTCCGGGACATCAGCACGGAGTTGTTCGACGAACGATGAGTGCCAGAGGCGAGGCATCGAACTACGAGTACGTCACCGCACGGGCGAAGTCGCGCCGTGCCGCGCTGTTCGACGCGGACGACTACCGCAAGCTCGTTCGTATGGGGCCGGGCGAGATCGCCCGCTTCATGGAGGAGAGCGAGTACGAAGCCGAGATGAACGCGCTCGGTGCGCGCTACTCCGGCGTCGACCTCATCGAGTACGCGCTCAACCGGAACCTCGCGAAGCACTTCAACGACTTGCTGCGGTTCGCGGAGGGTAAACTGTACGACTACATCGCACGGTACCTCCGCAAGTTCGACGCGTGGAACGTCAAGACGGTCATCCGTGGTCTCTACGCTGGCTCCGAACGCCAGGAGATCGAGGACGACCTCATCCGCGCGGGCGAACTCCCCGAACGGACCGTCGACCGCCTGCTGGAGGCCGACTCCATCGAGGCGGTCGTCGAACTACTCGACGGCACCATCTTCGGCGACTCGCTCGCCGCCGCCTACGAGGACTACGAGGAGACCGGCGTGCTGGTCCCGCTGGAGAACGCCGTCGACCGGGCGTACTACCGCCTGCTGCTCGCGGACGTTCCCGCAGAACCCGACCGCGCGACGCGGCTGTACGTCGAGTTCCTGGAGGCCGAGATCGACTTCCGGAACATGCGCAACGCCTTGCGACTGGCGCGCTCCGGTGCGGACATCGACCCGGCGGAGTACTACATCCCCGGCGGGCCGCTGTTCAGTGCGGGCGAACTGCAGGCGCTCGTCAACAACCCCGACCAGCTGGTCGAGGCCATCCGGTCGTCGACGTACGGCGACGACCTCGACAAGGCGCTGAACGACCTCGACGCCGCGGGCAGCCTCATCGAGTTCGAGCTCGCGCTCGAACGGGCGCTGCTGGAGTACTCCAGTCAGCTGTCGAACCGCTACCCGCTGTCGGTCTGTCCCGTCCTCGCGTACATCCTCGCGAAAGAACGGGAGGTCGACAACATCCGCGCCATCGCACGCGGGAAGGAAGCCGGCCTCTCGGCCGACGAGATCGAAGAGGAGCTGGTCGTCCAATGAGCCAAGAGATCGCCGTCATCGGCAGCCCCGACTTCACCACGGGCTTCCGGCTCGCGGGTGTGCGCCGCTTCGCGAACGTCCCCGACGCCGACAAGGCCGAGGAGCTCGACGATGCAGTCGAGCAGATGCTCGCGGACGAGGAGGTCGGCATCGTCGTGATGCACGACGAGGACCTCGACCACCTCTCGCGGAACGTCCGCCGAAGCGTGGAGACGAGCGTCGAACCCGTCCTGGTCACCCTGGGCGGGAGCGGGAGTAGCAGTGGGCTGCGAGAGCAGATCAAACGTGCCATCGGCATCGACCTGATGGATGAGGATCAACAATGAGTCAAGCACAAGACATCGACATCGATGACGCCGACGGTGTCATCGAGAGCGTGAGCGGCCCCGTCGTGGTCGCCACGGACCTCGGCGCCCGGATGAACGACGTCGTCTACGTCGGCGACGAAGGGCTGATGGGCGAGGTCATCGAAATCGAAGGGAACCTGACCACGATTCAGGTGTACGAGGAGACGTCCGCCGTCGCCCCCGGCGAACCCGTCGTCAACACGGGCGAACCGCTGAGCGTCGACCTCGGGCCGGGTATGCTCGACACCATCTACGACGGTGTCCAGCGTCCGCTCGACGTGCTCGAAGAACAGATGGGCGCGTTCCTCGACCGCGGGGTCGACGCCCCCGGTATCGACCTCGAGAAGGAGTGGGAGTTCACTCCCGAGGTCGCGGTCGGTGACGAACTCGAAGCCGGCGACGTCGTCGGAATCGTCCCCGAGACCGAGAGCATCGACCACAAGGTGCTCGTCCCGCCGAACTACGACGGTGGGGAAGTCGAGTCCGTCGAGGAGGGCTCCTTTACGGTCACCGACACCGTCGCGACCCTCGACTCCGGCGAGGAGATCACGATGCGCCAGGAGTGGCCGGTCCGGAAGGCCCGTCCCACGGTGGACAAACAGACCCCGACGACGCCGCTCGTCTCGGGGCAGCGCATCCTCGACGGCCTGTTCCCGCTCGCGAAGGGTGGGACGGCCGCGATTCCCGGTCCGTTCGGGTCGGGGAAGACCGTCACCCAGCAGAGTCTGGCGAAGTTCGCCGACGCGGACATCGTCGTCTACATCGGCTGTGGTGAGCGCGGCAACGAGATGACGGAGGTCATCGAGGACTTCCCGGAACTGCCCGACCCGCAGACCGGGAACCCGCTGATGAGCCGAACGTGCCTCATCGCGAACACCTCGAACATGCCCGTCGCCGCCCGCGAGTCGTGTGTCTACACCGGCATCACCATCGCGGAGCACTACCGCGACATGGGCTACGACGTCGCGCTGATGGCCGACTCCACCTCGCGGTGGGCCGAGGCCATGCGCGAGATCTCCTCGCGACTGGAGGAGATGCCCGGCGAGGAGGGGTACCCCGCGTACCTCGCCGCTCGCCTCAGCGGGTTCTACGAGCGTGCCGGCTACTTCGAGAACTTCAACGGGAGCGAGGGCTCCATCTCGGTCATCGGTGCAGTGTCGCCCCCCGGCGGCGACTTCTCCGAACCGGTCACGCAGAACACGCTGCGTATCGTCAAGACGTTCTGGGCGCTGGACGCGGACCTCGCCGAACGGCGACACTTCCCGGCCATCAACTGGAACGAGTCGTACTCGCTGTACCGCGAACAGCTCGACCCGTGGTTCGTCGACAACATCGACGACGACTGGGCGGACACGCGACAGTGGGCCGTCGACACGCTCGACGAGGAGGACGAACTCCAGGAGATCGTCCAGCTCGTCGGGAAGGACGCCCTGCCCGAGGACCAGCAGCTCACCCTCGAGGTCGCACGCTACCTGCGTGAGGCGTGGCTCCAGCAGAACGCGTTCCACGACGAGGACCGCTACTGTCCGCCGGAGAAGACGTTCCTCATGCTGACGGCCATCAAGACGTTCAACGACGAGGGGTTCAAGGCGCTCGACGCGGGCGTTCCCGTCCCCGAGATTACGTCCGTCGAGGCCGCCCCCAAGCTCAACCGCATGGGGACCGCTTCGGAGTACGAAGAGTACATCGCCGACCTCAAGGAGGAACTCGCCGCGCAACTGCGCGACCTCTACTAAACCATGAAGGAATTCCAAACGATTTCGGAGATCAGCGGCCCGCTGGTGTTCGTCGAGACGGAAGAGCCGATCGGGTACGACGAGATGGTTGAGATCGAGACGCCGAACGGCGACGTCCGCCGTGGACAGGTGCTCGAATCGACCAGCGACTTCGTCGCCGTGCAGGTGTTCGAGGGGACCGACGGTATCGACCGCCAGTCCTCCGTTCGCTTCCTCGGTGAGACCCTGAAGATGCCCGTGACCGAGGACCTCCTCGGTCGCGTCCTCGACGGGTCCGGCCGCCCCATCGACGGTGGCCCGGAGATCGTCCCGGACGAACGCCGCGACATCGTCGGTGCGGCTATCAACCCGACGGCACGCGAGTACCCCGAGGAGTTCATCCAGACCGGTGTGAGCAGCATCGACGGAATGAACACGCTGGTTCGTGGGCAGAAACTGCCCATCTTCTCGGCGTCGGGGCTGCCCCACAACGAACTCGCACTGCAGGTCGCCCGTCAGGCGACCGTCCCCGAGGACGCCGCCGACGACGGCGACGGTGGCAGCGAGTTCGCAGTGGTGTTCGGCGCGATGGGTATCACCGCAGAGGAGGCCAACGAGTTCATGGACGACTTCGAGCGCACCGGCGCGCTGGAGCGGTCGGTCGTCTTCACGAACCTCGCGGACGACCCCGCAGTCGAGCGGACGGTCACCCCGCGGATGGCACTCACGACGGCGGAGTACCTCGCGTTCGACAAGGGCTACCACGTGCTGGTCATCCTCACGGACATGACCAACTACTGTGAAGCGCTGCGTGAGATCGGTGCAGCGCGTGAAGAGGTGCCCGGCCGACGTGGCTACCCCGGGTACATGTACACCGACCTGGCGACGCTGTACGAGCGTGCCGGTCGTATCGAGGGGCGTGAGGGGTCTGTCACGCAGATTCCCATCCTCACGATGCCCGGCGACGACGACACCCACCCGATTCCCGACCTGACGGGCTACATCACGGAGGGACAGATCATGATGGACCGCGACCTCAACTCGCAGGGTTACCAGCCACCGGTCAACGTGCTGCCCAGCCTCTCGCGACTGATGGACGACGGTATCGGCGAGGGGCTGACCCGTGCGGACCACTCCGGTGTGTCCGACCAGCTCTACGCCGCGTACGCGGAGGGTGAGGACCTGCGCGACCTCGTGAACATCGTCGGTCGTGAAGCGCTCGACGAGCGTGACAACCGGTATCTCGACTTCGCCGAGCGCTTCGAACAGGAGTTCGTCGACCAGGGCTACGACACCGACCGCGAGATCGAGGACACCCTCGACATCGCGTGGGAACTGCTGTCGATGTTCCCCAAGTCGGAGCTCAACCGCGTCGACGAGGAGGAGATCGAGAAGTACTACCTCGAAGACGAGTCCGAGACCGTCGAAGCGACCGCCGACTGAGTCGCTTCGGCACTGGTTCGCTCGTTCTTTCGTTTTCCCACCGCCGAGCGACGGCACCGTCCGGCGTGGACGCTCCCGCCCGTCTCGGGCACCGTCGCGTCCAACGACAACACCTAAGCGCCTCGGTCGGCTAGCCTGCCACAACATGGCCAAGGACGTCAAGCCGACGCGAAAGAACCTCATGGCGATCGAGGACCGCATCGACCTCTCGACGCGGGGCCACAGCACGCTGGAGAAGAAGCGTGACGGTCTCATCATGGAGTTCATGGACATCCTCGACCAGGCGCAGGACGTCCGCTCGGACCTCGACGACGCCTACACCGACGCCCAGCGCAACATCAACATGGCGCGGGCGATGGACGGCGACGTCGCAGTTCGCGGTGCGGCCGCCGCACTCAAGGAGCACCCCGAGATCACGACCCGTTCGAAGAACATCATGGGCGTCGTCGTCCCCGAGATCGAGTCCTCGAAGGTGAAGAAGTCCCTCGACCAGCGTGGCTACGGCGTCGTCGGCACCTCCGCGCGCATCGACGAGGCCGCAGAGGCCTACGAGGAACTGCTCGAACAGGTCATCCTCGCCGCCGAGGTCGAGACGGCGATGAAGAAGATGCTCGAGGAGATCGAGACGACCAAGCGCCGCGTCAACGCCCTGGAGTTCAAACTGCTCCCCGAACTGCACGACGCCCAGGAGTTCATCGAGCAGAAACTCGAAGAGCAGGAGCGCGAGGAGATCTTCCGCATGAAGAAGATCAAGGCCAAGAAGGAAGCGGAGGAGGCCGAGGAGGCCCTCGTCGAGGACGACGAGGAAGTGAAGTACGAGACCGTCACGGCGGACGACTAACGACCTTTTATCCACGCGCCGGGGTCGCAGAGCGACCCCGGCAGCGTAAAAGCTCGACCAAAAGGACTCCCTCACCACGTCGGAGACTCGCTGCGCTCGTCTCCTCGGTGGTTCAGTCACCCCGCTCGCTCCCGTCGGTCGCTCGCGGTACAGTCCGGGCCGCGTTTGACCGCACCCACACCGCACCGCGTCCGCTCCCACACCCACACCGCGACCGTTCTACCTATCCTTTTCACGGAGGGGCCGAATCTCGACGTATGAGCGACCGTTGCCCCCACTGTGACGCACCGACGCTGGCCTTCGCGGTTCCCGACGAACTCGCCGACCACGCGCCCGACGACTCGGGCGTGGCGGCCATCTGCTCGCGCTGTCTCACGCTCCACGACGCGAGCGACGCGCCGAGCGAGACCGACTTCGGGCGCATCAGCGAGGAGTTCCCCGAGGGGGAGGCGGGTGCGGCGATGGCGCTCGCCGTGGGCTACCTCGACTCGCTGGCGCTGCACCGTCGGGACATCGACGCGGCGCTCGCCGTCGTCGAGCGCGAGGGGGCGGACCCGCTGATGCTGCTCGACCGCCTCTCGGCGCAGGGGTCGCTCCAGCCGGCGGTCGACCTCCAGCGTCGTCGCCACCAGGTCGAACAGCTCCGCGAGTAGGTTTCACGACACACGTTTCCTGAAGTTTTAATCCGGTCGGGCGGTGAGGGCCGCTGTGTTCGCAGAGAGCGTCACTGCCATCGCCTCCATCCCCGACTGGCTCCGGCTGGTCGCCGTCCCCGTCTTCGCGTGGGCGGCGTACCACGACGTCCGAACCCGCCGGGTCGCGAACGTGACGTGGCTCCCGTTGTTCGCGCTAGGGTTCGTCCTCCTCGCCGTCGAGGGGTGGGCGGCGCTCTCGGCTCCCGTGGGGTCGTTCGTCCGCTACCGCTTCGCCGTCCGCGTCGTCGTCAGCCTCGGTGTCGTCGCCCCGTTGGGGTTCCTGTTCTGGCGACTCGGCGGCTTCGGCGGGGCGGACGCGAAGGCGCTCGTCGCGCTCGCGGTGCTGTTCCCGACGTACCCGACCTACGACCTGCCGTGGGCGACGCTGCCGCTCGAACCGAGTTCGCTCGGCGTGTTCTCCCTGACCGTCCTCACCAACACGGTGCTCGTGGGCCTCGCCTTCCCGCTCGTGTTGGCGGTGCACAACCTCCTGGCGGGCGAGCGCTCGTGGCTGATGTTCGTCGGCCGGTCCATCGACAGCGCCCGCGTCGACGAGGAGTACGGCCGGCTGCTCGAGACGCCGAGCGGCCGCTCTCGCGGTGGACTGGACCTCGACGCGCTCCGGATGTACCTGCGCTGGCGAGGGACGACCCTCGGAGCGCTGTTGGCGACCCCCACTCGCCACCGCGACCCCGCGAGCATCACCGAGACCCACCACCCCGGTGACGGTACCGTCGAGACGGGCCGCCCGGCCACCGACGGCGGGCGCGCGACGGCCGACGGCGACACCGAGGAGACCGACGACGGCGAGGAGGCCGACGCCTCGCCGACGTCCGGAACGACTCCCACTACCGACCACGACGACCCGTGGGGAGCGGCGGCGTTCCTCGCGGATATCGAGGGGAGCGCCTACGGGACGAGTCCCGAGCAGTTACGCGAGGGGCTGGACGTGCTCGTCGAGCGCGAGACGGTGTGGTTCACCCCCGGCCTGCCGTTCATCGTCCCGATGTTCGTCGGATTGCTCGTCGCGTTCGGGTTCGGGGACGTGCTGTTCGCCACCTTCCGGGCGGTCGGACTGGTGTGAAGTTGCCCGCCCGGCTGGGGACGCCCTCGCGGTGACAAAAGGCCTATTCGCCCGCTGTGCGTTCTCCCGGGTATGGACGTCGACATCGCGTTCGACGACGACGGGTTGGTCCCCGCCGTCGCACAGGACGCCGACTCGGGCGAGGTCGTGATGCTCGCGTACGCCTCGCCGACGGCGGTCGAGCGCACCCACGAGACGGGGCTGGCTCACTACTACTCCCGGTCGCGCGAGGAGCTGTGGCAGAAGGGGGCGACCAGCGGCAACGTCCAGCAGGTCCGAGAGGTCCGGGTCGACTGCGACGCCGACGCGGTGCTCTACCTCGTCGACCAGGAGGGCGGAGCGTGCCACACGGGTCACGAGAGCTGTTTCCACCGGTCGGTCGAGGCCGTCGACGGCGACGAGTCCGGTGTCACCGCGGAGGTGAGCGTCGTCGGCGAGCGCGTGTTCGACCCCGACGAGGTGTATGAGTGACGCCGTCGGCGCGGGCGAGCGCGACACCGAGTCCGTCGTCGCGGCCCTGAACCGGGCCGCCGACCGACTCGACGCCGCCCGCGAGCGAGTCGCCGAGGTCGGTCCAACCGACCTCGCGCGGACGGCCGCCGCCTACCGCGAGCTCGCGGCGACGCTCGACCGTCACGAGGAGGACGCGACGGGCTACGGCGAGTTCGACAAGTACATCGCGTTCCAGGAGGCCGCCGCCGACGTGTTCGACGACGTCGACGAGGACCTCCCCGAGCGCGAGGCGTTCGAAGCCGCCGACGAGGCGCTCCAGCAGAAGACGCTCTCGGCGGCGGACTTCGAGCGTGCCCGCGACGCGCTCGCCCCCGCCGAGGCGCTGGCGGACCTCGACGCCGAACACGACGACGCCCGGGAGGCGTACCGGGACGCCCGTCGTGCGGTGTTGGCCCGTCGCCGCACCCTCGAGGAGCGCCGCGAGGACCTCGAACGCCTCCAACGGCTCGGCGAGGCGGACCTCGACGCACCGGTCGACGAGCTCCGGGACCCCATCGAGGCGTACGACGCGGCCGTCCGCGAGGCGTTCGCGACCTACCGCGAGGAGACGAGCGCTCGTGACCTGCTGGCGCTCGTCGAGACGGCGGCGGCCGACTACCCGCTCGTCGGCTTCGAGGCTCCTCCCGACCGCCTCCGGGCGTTCGTCGAGCGCGCCCAGGTCGGCGAGGAACCGCTCCCGCAACTGCTCGACTACGCCGACTACTCCAACTCGAAGCTGAGCCACTACGTCGAGGACCCCCAGGCGCTGAAGGGGGCGGTGGCGACCAACCGAACCTACCTCGAACGGCTCACCGCCGACCCGCTCACGGTCGAGTGGCCCCCGGCCCCCGCCGCCGAGGTGCGCTGGCGGTGTCGCGAACTACTCGCGGTCGTCGGCCGGTTCGCCGACGAGGAGACGGCCGCCCACCTGCGAACCGTCAGGGCGGCGACCCGCCGCGAGGACTACGACCGCCTCCGGAACAGCGCCGTCGCACGTGCGCACCTCACGACCGAGGAGCACGAGCAGGTCCGGTCGGGGGCGGTCGCCAGTGACCTCGACCGGGTCCGAGACGACATCGCGACGCTCGAGACGGCGCTCGCGAACCACCCGCCGCTGGACGAGCTACCGGCGGTCGAGTGACCGCGGGCTCGACCGCGACGTCGACCGCCGATTATCAACGTTGAAAAGTGTGTGGCAACTGTTATGCAACCACTCGCCCGCGAAAAAGTCGAGGAGACGACAGATGGCAGGATTCGACATCGAGGCGGACGTGGCGGCGAACCGACTGAACATGGAACTGCGTGGCTCGCTCGACGAGACACAGGCGGAGGCGGCGGTCGACGCGGTCGACACCGAGTCCCGGAAGCTCTCGCCGGGGTTCGAGGTCGTCAACGACATCTCGGGGTTCAAACCGCTCTCCCAGGACGTCGCCGCGGCCATCGGCGAGGGAAAGCAGATACTCGCGGAGAACGGCGCGGGCGCGCTCGTCCGCATCACCGGCGAGTCCGTCGTCGGCACCATGCAGTTCAAACGCGTCGGCGACCGGGAGGGCTACCACGTCGCCGAGGCCGAGAGCCACGCGGAGGCCGAGGACCTGCTCGCGGGCCTGGACGCCGGGTCGGCCTGAGCGGGTCCGCCCGAACGGTCCCTCGTCGCCCTCCACCGGGGCGTGCGACGAATCGACACACGTACCGTCGCCGAGTCACGACCACCGCTCGAACGACCGTGGTCGACGAGTCGAGACCGGCCGACACCCACTCGGACACCGACGCCGACGCCCTCCAGTCGCGACTCCCCGAGTCGGCGTACTTCGCGGTCGACGCGGACGTCTCGGTCGTGGAGTTCCTCGCCGTCGCGAAGGTGTACGCCCGGGCGGTCGTCCAGGCGTTCGACCTCTCGGTGTCCGTCTCGGCGCTGGACTGGGAGGTGAGCAAGCGCGCGAAACGCCGCGCCGGAGCGGTGCGACACCGTGACGGCGAACCGCTCGCCGTCTCGCTGACTTGGGAACAGTTTCAGGAGCGCGGGTGGGGGGCGGCCGCCGAGACGATTCGCCACGAACTGCTCCACGTCCACCTCCTGAACGAACACGGCGACGCCGGCCACGGCGAGCGGTTCCGGACCCTCGCCGAGCAGTTACAGACGGGCGTCCGCTGTGAGCGGTTCGCCGACCCGAACTGGTGGGTCGTCTGTGAGGACTGCGGCAGTCGGCTGGCGCGCTACCGTCGCTCGAAACTGGTGACCGACACCGCGTCCTACCGCTGTGGTGGCTGTGGCGGGTCGTTCCGGGTCGTCGACAACCGCGACGCTCACTGAGCCGTCGTCGGCCGCTCGTCGGGAGCGAGTTCGACCTCGCGCTCCGCACCCGCCCACCGGAGGTAGACGGCCACCGCCTCGGGAGGGGCGTCGTACGTGCGGGTCCACGTCTCCGCCTCGCCGGCCGGGACGTCGAGTGACAGTTCGACGCTCTCGAAGTAGTCCCCGTCCAGTGCTTCCTTCGCGACCAGCGCGACGAACGTCCCGTCGACGCCGCCGGTGTTCTCGACGGTCAGTGTCACCCGTCGCCGGGTACCGTCGTCTGCCGTCCCTACCGCGAACTCGCGGACGGCGAACTCGGCCGGTGGTTCGGCCAGTGTGTCGAGGAACGCGTCTTCCACGTCGTACTCTCCGCCCGGCCACCGGAGCACCACCGACGAGGCGTCGAGCGGTTCGGGGACGTGGAAGGCGACCCACCCGTCCGACGTGGGGGTGTACCGGTCGCCGAACCCCGACGGTGCCGGCGAGTCCGCGATGCCGATGTACTTCGTCGGCTGGTACGTGGTGTCCCCGGCGACCAGTTCGAACTCGGTGTAGGGGACGGTCGTCGTCCCCTCGACGGCGACGTCGAACAGGAGGTACTGCTTGCCGTGTTCGCCGAACACGTCCTTCGAATCCGGAAAGTCGTAGTCGATGGCCCACGACTTCGTTCTGGTGTCCGAGACGGCGAGTGTCCCGGCGGGTGTCGCGGTATCGGTTCGGTTCGGCGTGTCTGTCGACCCGGTCGTATCGGTCCGGTTCGACGCGGACGACTCTTCGGATGTCGTGAGACAGCCCGCGACCCCGGCGACGGCGGCGCTACCGGTGAGGAGGAACTGACGACGGGAGGCAGACCAATTCATCGACCGAACGTTCATGCTCGGCGGCATATGCTTTCGGGAGCCGCAGTCCGTGCACGAGCTGTTGACCACGACACCGATTTCGTATAGCGATATCGGATTTATCGGTGGCTCGGATGCCTCTCGGCTCGCGGTCGAAGCGGTCTCGGAAAATCGGCGTCTCGCTACTGGAGCGCGCTGTTCATCGACTCGGCCAACTCCTCGGCGCGAGCGAGGTCGCGGGCCTCGGCGTAGATGCGGACGACGGGTTCGGTGCCGCTGGGTCGGACGAGCACCCACGCGTCGCCGTAGTCCAGTCGGAAGCCGTCGATGGTCGTGAGTTCGGCGTCGGCCTCGAGTGCGGCCTCCTCGGCCAGGGAGATGAGTCGTTCGCGCTCGGCGTCGTCCTCGTAGTGGACGTTGACACGGACGTTGTGGTAGCCGGCGTGCTCGGCGGCGATGTCGCTCGCCGCGCGGTCGGCGAGCAGTTCGAGGAACCGGGCGGCGGCGTACGCGCCGTCACGGGCGAGGCGGTAGTCCGGGAAGAGGACGCCGCCGTTGCCCTCGCCGGCGACGGGGACGCGCTGGCCCTCGCGTTCGAGGCGCTGGATGCTGGTGATGATGTTCGTGCTGCCGATGGGGGTGAGTTCGAGGTCCGCCTCCGCCTCCCGGACGGCGTCGACGAGGCGCTGGGAGACGTTGACCGCGCTGACGGTCGTGTCACCGGGGGCGAGTTCGCTGGCGGCGAACGCCGCGAGCGCCGCGTCGCCCTCGACGTGCGTGCCCGTCTCGTCGACGAAGATGGCCCGGTCGGCGTCCCCGTCGTGGGCGATACCGACGTCGGCGTCGGTGGTGGCGACCAACTGCCGGAGGTCACCGAGGTTCTTCTCGACGGGTTCGGGGTCGCGGCCGGGGAAGTGGCCGTCCGGCTGAGCGTTGACGGTGACGACCCGACAGCCCAGTCGACGGAAGAACTCGGGGCTGGTGAGCGCCCCCGCCCCGTGGCCGGGGTCGAGCGCAACCGTCAGGTCCGCGGCGGCGATGCGCTCGCGGTCGACGCTCGCGAGCAGGGCGTCGACGTAGCGCTCGCGGGCGTCGTCGACCAGGCGCGTGTCGCCGGTCTCGTCCCAGGGGACCTGCGCGAACCGCTCGCCGAGCAGGCGGTCCTCGACGCGTTCGAGCGCGTCCCGGGCCAGTTCGACGCCGTCGGTGCCGACGAGTTTGACGCCGTTGTACTGTGGCGGGTTGTGACTCGCCGTGATCATCACGGCCGGAATCTCCTCCTCGGCGGCGTACGCCTGGAGGGCGGGTGTCGGGAGCACGCCGAGGTGGTCGACGTCGCAGCCGACGCTCGCCAGCCCCGCGCTGGCGCTATCGGCGAACATCTGGCCGGTGACGCGGGTGTCACGGCCGAGCGCGACGCGGACCGGCTCGTCGCGGTCGGTCCGCCAGACCGACCCCACGGCCATGGCGACCCGCGCGACGAACGCCGGGGTGAGCTCCTCGTTCGCGACGCCTCGAACGCCGCTGGAGCCGAAAATCTTCATTCGAACGCCTCTCTGCGGCCCGTCCGCAAAGGAATTGCGGAGCGCCTCGGTCGGTGCGATACACTCTCGGGCGCTATATCGAATCGACGAGTGCGCGCTCGGGGGTGGCTCAGTCGGCGCTCGTGCCGGCGGCTCGGGCCGTCCCCGTCGGGCGTTCGCGCGGGTACACCTCTGTCGCCCAGATACAGCGGCTCTCGTAGAGGCGTGCGCGGTCGAACTGGGCCTGCGGGTCGAGGACGTGGCCCCGGTGGAGGACGACCGCGTGCCAGTCGATACCACGGGCGGGGGAGGCCACCGAGAGGACGAGCGTCCGGCGCTCGAACGGGGCGGGGCGGGCGAACGGGCGGTGCTGGCGGGCGAGCGCGCGGACCGTCGGCTCGCCGCGGACGGTGACGTGGTCGTTGGGGAGCGCGTGGCCGTCGAGGTAGGCTTCGAGCTGCCCGTGTGGGGTCGGCACGTCGACGGTTCGCTTGACGTCGGCGAGCGGGTCGCCGGTAACGGTGGCGAGACACGCCGCCCCACAGTCGTTCCAGTTGGTCTGTTCGACGAGTCGCATCCATCCGTCACGGGGACCTCCGGCCCGGTAGGGAGGAGGGCTAGGATTGTTTCTCGAAATCCGAGGTGTGGCTACGTACGTTACCTCCGCCACTAGTTTCATCCCGGAGGCCGTGGTACGGCGGAGTATGACGGACCACACTGGCGAGGACGAACTGGTCCGCGGTCGACAGTACCGCTACGAGGACGGCGTCGCCGAAGCCGTCATCACCACCGAAGAGGGTCGCGTGCTCGCGGTCCGGGAGTACCCCAGCGAGGAGCGCTTCCGCGAGGAGATCGACGCGGCGGTGACCACGGAGTTCAACGACGTGCTCGCGGGCATCGACGCCGAGGCCATCATGGGCGAGGTCCGAGAGGACACCCGGACCGACCCGGCGGGCGACCCGTCGGCGGGCACGGGCGCGGCCGCCACCGGCACCGAAGGCGTCGCACCGGCGGGCGCGAGAGACCCCGAGGACGACGAGGACGACCAGGAGTAGCGCGTCGCTCGCTCAGTTCGTGCGTTCGACTGCCCCAGAGAACGCTGCGAGCGCAGCGTCCATCGCTTCCGGGTGTCCACCGAGGCTCACCCGCACCGCGTCGGGCCGCTCGAAGAAGCGCCCCGGAACGACCAGCACCTCCTCCTCCGCGGCCCGTGCGGCCAACTCGTCGCCCGTGTAGGCGGGGTGGCTCACCAGGGCGTACGGTGAGCCGTCAGGCACCTCGCCCGCGAACGAGTCGGCGACGCAGGTCGCCAGCAGGTCGTGGTTCCGCGCACACAGCTCCCGGGAGCGGTCGGCGATGGTCTCGCGGTTCGCCAGCGCCCGCCGGGCGAGCGCGCGACTCGGCCCGGCGACGACCGGGAAGTACCACGCCGCGGTGTCGAGGGCTGCGACGGACTCCCCGGGGCCGACGACCCACCCGATGCGCAGGTCGCCCAGGCCGAGGAACTTCGTCAGCGACCCGATGGCGAGCGTGTTGGGGAGGCTGGCGGCGGTCGGCCCGCCGAACGGTCCTTCGCCGGCCTCGGGGTCGTAGGCGGCGTACACCTCGTCGACGACCAGCAGCGCGTCGTGGGCGGCGGCGTGCTCGGCGCACGCTCGGAGCGTCTCGCGGTCGGCTAGTTCGCCAGTGGGGTTGTGCCGGTTCGTCACCACGACCATCGCGGTGTCGTCGGTGAGTGCCTCGGCGAGCAGGGCGGGGTCGAGGTGTCCGTCGGGGCGCTCGAAGCGCTCGACGTGTGCGCCGAACGCCTCGGGACAGGCGACGAGCGGTTCGTACCCCGGCGACTCGACGAGCACCCGCCCCTCGGCGAACGTCGCGGCGACCAGCGCGTTGGCGTGGCTCGCACCCGCGGTCACGCGGACGTTCCCCGTCGCGCAGTCGTAGATGTCCGCGAGTTGAGTTTCGAGCGTGACGTCCTCGGGGTCGGGGAGGTCCGCCAGCGGTTCGGGGACGACGCCCGAACACGGCCCCTCCGGGCGGAGGTCCGAGGAGGCGAGGTCGTGGGTCGCCCGTTCGGGTCGCCCGGAGATCCACTCCAGGTAGTCGATGGGGGAGAACACGGCCGAACCTCGGAGTCGGACGACTTGTGACTGTCGTCGGCCGGCCGTCGCCGGCGGTGGCTCACCGCCGGGGGCCACCGCTCCACGCTGGCCGCCCCGGACCGACCGCTCCGCCCCCACCGCTCTCCACTGACCGCCCGACGACGACAGCTTTTCCCGCTCGGCACGCGCGCGCTCTGCTATGAGCACTCTCGACGAGAAACGGGTCTACGGCGAGCGGTCGGGGCGAACCGTCGCGTTCGTCGCGACCGGGATGGGCCTCGCACGCGTGTCGGTCTCGGGAGACCTCGTCGGCGAGTTCGGCCTCGCCGACCGCCGGCCAACCAGCGACGTGGCCGCCAGTAGCGGGACGCTCGCGGTCGCCACCGACGAGGACGTCCTGCTGGGCGCGACGCTCGCCGAGACCGGGTTCGGCCCCGCGAGCGCCGTCGGATTCGACCGCGCGGGCGACCTCCTCGCCGCTGGTGAGGGCCGTGTCGAGCGCTACGCTGACGACGGGACGTGGACGGAACTCGGCGAGTGCGACGACGTGCGCGCTCTCGACGGCGACCTCGTGGCGGCCGCAGACGGCGTGTTCCGCATCACCCCCGACGGTCTCACCCACGCCGGCCTCGCGGACGCGCGGGACGTGACCGTCCGCGGCGTCCCCCGCGTCGCCACCGCCAAGGGTCTCTACCTGCTGGGCAACGGCTGGATGGACGACGGGCAGGGGTCGTACCGCGTCGTCACTTCCGACGGCGAACGGACCCACGCCGCGACCGACGACGCCCTCCTCGAACTCGACGGCGAGACGTGGACTCGGGTGGAGTTGCCCGTCTCGGGCACGGTCGCGGGCGTCGCCTACGGCGAACAGTTGTACGCCGTCACCGAGGACGGCACGTTCCTCGTCGAAGGCGACGACGAGTGGCACGCGCGGACGCTCGGCCTGCCCGACGTGCGCGGCGTGGCGGTGCCCTGAGCGACACGACGCTCGTCCGAGAAGACTTATTCTCGTTCGCTCGCCATGCGAACCATGCGCCGCCGCGCCCTCCTCGCAGCGCTCGGGACGACCGCGACCGCTGGCTGTTCGAGCGTCTCGGGGCTGTTCGGTCGAGAGGAGTACGTCGGTCTCGGAAGTCTCGACATCGGCAACTGGGACGACGAACCCCACACTATCACCGTCCAGGTCGACGCCGACGGGGAGACGGTCCTCGACCGAACCGTCGAGACCGACGCGTTCGCCGACAACACCGTCGACGGTGCCGAAATCCCGTGCGTTTGGCACGACACGACCGGCCCCTACGTCGTGCGTGCCCGCCACGAGTCCTCGAACGGGTGGACGGAGACACCGCTGGACGAGGGCGTCGACGAACCGGGACTGGTCAGAGTCTCCGTCCGCGTCGGCTTCTCCAGCGATGACGACGAGATAGAGGTGCTTCGGCTTCTGGGCGACGTCACCGACTGCCGGGCCGTCACGCCGACCGACACCCCGAAGGAAAACGCGTTTTAGCCCGCGCCGCCGACGCCCGGGCATGATACTTCCGGGGTCGGCGTCGCAGTCGCTCGCGGCGCGACTCGCCGCCGAGACGGACCACGCCGTCGCGCCCGTCGAGTACGACTGGTTCGCCGACGGCGAACTCATCGCACGAGCGGAGTTCGACGCCGACCACGCCATCGTCGTCGCCTCGACGGTGTCGAGCGACGCGTTCGTCCAACTGCTCCAACTGCAGGACCTCGCACAGCGACAGGCCGAACGCGTCACGACCGTCCTGCCGTACATGGGCTACGCCCGCCAGGACAAGCAGTTCACCGCCGGCGAACCCGTCTCGGCGGCCGCGATGGCCCGTGCCGTCTCGACGGGCACCGACCGCGTCCTGACCGTCACGCCCCACGAACCCGCGGTCTGTGAGTTCTTCGACGTGCCGTGTGACCACGTCGACGCGAGCGCGTTGCTGGCCGACCCGCTCCCCGCCGACCTCGCGGACCCTCTGTTTCTCGCGCCCGACGCCAGCGCCCGCGGGTTCGCCGAGTCCGTCCGGGACGCCTACGGCGCGGGCGACGTCGACCACTTCGAGAAGGTGCGCGACTACGACACCGGCGACGTGAGCCACACGCCGAGCGAGACCGACGCCACCGGCCGCGACACGGTCGTCGTCGACGACATCATCGCCACCGGCTCGACGATGTCGAGCGCCATCGAGCACCTCCACGACGACGGCGTCGGGCGCGTGTTCGCCACCTGCGTCCACCCGATGCTCGCGGCCGACGCTCGGACGAAACTCGCCCGCGCCGGCGTCGAGGACGTGTTCGGCACCGACACCGTCGAACGGACGGTGAGTTCGGTCAGCGTCGCGTCGGTCGTCGCGGACGCGCTCTGAGCAGTCGACACCGCCTCGGCTCCGGCTCCCTCACTCCAACCCGCGCTCCAGTCGCTGGAGCAGTCGCCCGACGAACAGACCCAGACGTGGCGACAGCGGGTCCTCCTCGTTGACCGGCCAGTCGGGACACGCCGCCAGCGCGTCGACGAACCGCTCGTCGTGAGTGAGCGACTCGACGAAGTCGCGGACGTTCAGCGTGATGCCCTCGTCGTCGGTGTCGAGGTCCGGGTAGCGCTCGCGCACCCACGGCGAGTACGAGATGGTCCACGAGGGACCGCCGACGGACTTCACGACGGCGTCGTACGAGCCGACGGGGAGTTCACCGTTCGGTGTGGCGACGTAGACGGTGCCCCCCCGAACGCTCGTCCCGTAGCGCATGCGTGTGGTAACGACTCCCTCGGTGATGAGTATTTGTCCCGGGTCCGGCAGCAGGGTGGGCGCGATGGCAGCGACGAGGACGACGACGCCGTTCCGAGACGTCGCGATTCCACAGCAGAGAGCCGAACCGCTGCCTCGGCAACTCAGTCCGCTTGCTCGGGTGCCGCGAGCGGTTCGACGGCGATGGTCATCGTCACGCCCTCGACCTCCCACTCCTTGCGGTGGCCGTCCTCGACCGGGCCGAACTCCTCGGCGCGGACCTCGTTCGCGATGAGCGCCTCGTGTTCGCGGACCAGTCCGGAGACGCGCTCGTCGGCGACGTCGAGTTCGACGCGGACCTCGCGGTCCAGGTCGAGGTCGAGGTCCTTGCGCATCTCCTGGACGCGACGGATGACCTCGCGGGCGTACCCCTCGCTCTCGATCTCCTCGGTGAGCGAAGTGTCGACGTAGACGACCCCGCGGTCGTCGCCCGCGACGCGGAACGGCGTGGCGGCGACGCCCTCCGGCGTCTCGGTGACGAACTCGACCATCTCGTCGGTCAGGTCGACGTCCTCGCCGAGTTCGTCGGCGACGGCGACTTCGAGCGCGTCGAGCGTCGGTTCGGAGATGCGGGCGGCGTTGAGCGCCTGCATCACCTCGCCGGCCTGCCCGCCGAAGGCGGGACCGAGCACCGACATGTCCGCCTGTGCGGAGTAGCGCAGTTCACCCCACTCCTCGCCGGGTGCGACCACGTCGACCTCGCGGGCGTTGAGGCGCTCTTCGACCAGCGCGGCGTACTCGCGGACCGCCCGCGCCGCGTCGCTGTCGTTCGCGGCGACGACGACCCGCGGGACCGGCCAGCGGAGTTTCCGTTCTGCCTGCTGGCGGGCGTTCGACCCCGCTTCCTCGACGGCGCGGAGGACGGCCACGTCGGCCTCCAGGTCGGCGTCCTGGTAGGTCGCGTCCGGTTCGGGCCAGTCGCACATGTGGACGGTCGGGTGGTCGTTCTCGCCGGTGAGCGTGCCGTACACCTCGTCGGCGACGAACGGCGCGAACGGCGCGAGCAGTTTCGTCGTCTCCGTCAGCACGCGATACAGCGTCGCGTAGGCGGCGGTCTTGCTGTCGGAGTCCGACTCCTCCCACATCCGCTCGCGGACGACCTGGATGTAGAACCGCGAGACGTCCTCGACGACGAACTCGAGGAGCGCGTCGAGCGCACGGTCCTGGCGGAACTGCTCCCAGTGGTCGGTCATCTCCTCGACGGTGGTGGCGAGTCGCGACAGCACCCACTCGTCGACGAGTTCCAACTCGCACTCTTCGAGCGCCACGTCGTCCGGCGAGAACCCGTCCATCCGCATGTACGGCAGCGGGAAGCGGAACACGTTCCAGAGGATGTTGAGGTTCCGCTGCATCGTCGCCATCTCGTCCCACGAGAAGCGCATGTCCTCGCCCTGCGGGTCGACGCCGAGCAGGAACAGGCGCATCGGGTCCGCACCGTGGCGGTCCATCGCCTCGCTCGGCGTGACGACGTTCCCGATGGACTTCGACATCTTGCGGCCGTCCTCGGCGAGCGCCCAGCCGTGCATGAGGACCTGCTTGTACGGAATCTCGCCCATCGCGGTCGTCCCCATGCCGAGCTGCGACCAGAACCAGCCACGCGTCTGGTCGTGGGCCTCCATGATGAGGTCGGCGGGCCACAGCTCTTCGAAGTCCTCGGTCTCGCCGGGGTAGTCGAGCGTGCCCCACGACGCCACGGAGGAGTCGAGCCAGACGTCGAACACGTCCGGAACGCGCGTGTAGGTCGTGCCGTCTTCGGTGATGGTGAGGTCGTCGACGGTCGGTCGGTGGAGGTCTACCTCCTCGGGGTCGACGTCCTGGTCGACGCGCTCTGCGAGTTCCTCGCGCGTGGCGACGACCTGTACGTCGTCCATCGAGCCGTCCCACTCCTCGGGCGTCCAGATGGGGATGGGGACGCCCCAGTAACGCTGCCGGGAGACGTTCCAGTCGGGCGAGCCCTCGATGAACTTCCGGAAGCGGTTGTCCCGCGCTTCTGCGGGGTACCACTCGGAGTCTTCGAGGTTGTCGAGCATCTCCCCCTTCACGTCGGTGACGGTGACGAACCACTGGTCGGTCGCGAGGAAGACGATGTCCGTGTCACAGCGCCAACACTGGCCGTAGTCGTGGCGCGTCGTGCTCGCGCTCAGCAGGTGGCCCGTGCGGTCGAGGTCGGCGATGATGTCGTCGTTGGCGTCGCGGACGAACTGCCCCGCGTACTTGCCACCCTGCTGGCTGTAGACGCCGTCGGGGCCGACCGGACAGAAGATGTCCAGGCCCAACTCGTCGCCGCGTTCGAAGTCCTCCTGGCCGTGGCCGGGCGCGGAGTGAACCAGTCCAGTCCGGTCCATCTCGACGTAGTCGGCGTGGTACACCTCGCCCGCACCCGCGCTCTGTGGGTGGTCGGGAACCTCCTCGGGGAGTGGGTGTTCGTACGACCAGCCGACGAGGTCCGTGCCCTGCATCGTCTCCTCGACGGTGAACTGGGTCGCCCCGGCACGCTCCATCACGTCGTCGACGACCGCTTCGGCGACGTAGAGCAGTTCGCCCTCGTAGTCGCCGCTCTCCGTGCTCTCGACGCGAACCGCGGCGTACGTCGCGTCCTCGTCGACGGCGACGAACGTGTTGGCGGGGACGGTCCAGGGGGTCGTCGTCCAGACGACGAGACTCCCCTCGCGGCCGGTCAGCGAGAACGAGACGTAGATGCTCGGCGACTCGATCTCGTGGTACTCGACCTCGTTCTTCGCGATGGCGGTCTCACAGCGCGGACACTGCGTGATGGAGCGTTTGCCACGGTCGACCAGTCCGCGTTCGTGGGCCTGGGCGAAGCCCCACCACGCGGCCTCCATGTACTCCGGCGAGACGGTCTTGTAGGGGTTCTCCCAGTCCATCCAGACGCCGAAGGACTTGAAGTCGTCCTGCAGCCCTTCGAGTTGCTCGTCGGCGAACTCCTTGCACTCCTCGATGAAGTTCTCCATGCCGAACGCCTCGATGTCCTTCTTGTTCTCGAACTCCAGGCGTTCCTCGACCTTCGTCTCGATGGGGAGGCCGTGCATGTCGTAGCCCGGCCGGTCGGTGACGTCGTACCCCTGCATTCGCTTGTAGCGGATGTAGGTGTCCTTCAGGGACTTGTTCCACGTCGTCCCCATGTGGGCCGCCCCGCTCGTGTACGGCGGGCCGTCGACGAAGAAGTAGCGCTCCGCACCCTCGCGGTGTTGCTTGGTCCGTTCGTAGGCCTCGGTCTCGCGCCAGTACTCTCGCACGCGCTCCTCCAGTGCGTGCGGGTCGTACTGGTCGGGCACCTCGCCGAACCGTTCGCGGGCCGGCCCGGATGCATCCGACTCCTCGGAATCGCTCATACGGTCACAACACACCGCCGTCACTAAAGGCCAATCGGTCGGACAGACGGGGCTGTCGGCGCGCCGTCTGCCGATTCGGCGAGAATCGTGGTGTGGCCCCCGGCGCGAGAACGTCGCCGGCGCGAGAACGCGGTCGGCGTGCGGTCCGATTGACGTGCGGTTCGGTCGGTACTCGGTGGTCGGCCGCTCGTCTCAGGCGGTCAGCGCGCGGAGGCTCGGCAGGAACCGGTCGGTCGCGACGAGGTACGCCGCCCCGAGCGCGACGGCCCCGATACCGGCCATCCAGAGACCGAGCGTGGTGTCGGTGGCGAGCGTCGAGACGCCCGTCTGTTCGATGAACAGGCCGCCGACGGTCAGCAGCGTCGTCAGGAAGCCGTACACGAGGACCTGGAACAGGTCGACGAGTGGTTCGAGTGCGAAGTCGCTCACGTCGTCCCATCGCCGACGGAACCGTATCAGCGTTCCGTGTCGGTGTGTCACACTCCGCCACGCAACGTTTTCGAGACCGTATCCGAACACGGAGGTATGGGACGCTACGGAGCACTCGACTACCCACGACTCGCGAAGGCCGGGTTCGCACTCGGCGTGACGATGTTCGTCGGCGGCGCGCTCGGCGCGACGCTGATAGAAGGTCCGTCGCTCGCACACACGCTGCTCATCGACGCGGAAGCGCTCGGTATCCTCCTCGGCCTGTTCGCCCCGCTCGTGTTCGGCGTCGTCCTCCCGCTGACGGAGTGACCTGACGCCCCCGGCGCTCGCCGGCCCCGCCGACTTTCTCCGTCGGTGGCGTAGCGCGAGCATGCCCACCTTCCCCGACGCCGACCAGCGACTCCCCCTCGCCGAGGACTGCCGGCGCTGTCCGGCGCTGGTCGCCGCGCGCAACCGCATCTGCTGGGGTGCCGGCCCGCGAGACGCCGCTCTCGTCGTCGTGGGCGAAGCGCCCGCCGCGGGCAGTCCCGACGCCGAGCGCTGGCGGGGCGGCAACTGGACCGGGATGGCGTACTCCGGCGGGCGCTCGGGCAAGAAGATTCGAACGATGGTCGAGGAGTTGGGCCACGAAGCGTACTACACGAACGCCGTCAAGTGCTTCCCGAGCGCCGCGATTCCCCACGGCGACCCCGAGGCCGCGGCCACGCTCGACCGCCCCTGTCACGAGACGGACAACCGAGAACCCCACCCCGAAGAACGGGCGAACTGCCGGCCCTATCTCCGCGAGGAGGTCGAGCGCATCGACCCCGACTGCGTGCTGGCGACGGGAAGACACGCCACCGAGTCGCTGCTGGCGGTCGAGGGTCGAACCGTCGACGGCTTCCTCGACCTCGTGTTGGAGCGCCAGAACTGCCCGACGCTCGGCGTTCCGGTGCTCCCCGTCCTCCACCCCTCCTATCAGGAGGTCTGGATCGCGCGTCTCGGCTACGACCGCGAGTCGTACCTCGCGGCCATCGACGACGCGCTCGCGGCGTGTGGGGTCCACAGTTAACCCGTCGGTGTCCGTGGCGCTCACATGGACCTCTCGCACCTCGCCGACGAGGCCGTCCGCGGCACGCGCGAGTTCGTCGTCGAACGCCGCCACACGACCACGGTGTTCGGCGAGCAGACCGACCCGCCCGGTCTCCCGGCGGCCGCGGACTCGACGCCCGACGAACACCGCCACGTCCTCGGGACGCCACACCTCCTGGCGGCCTGCGAGTTCACGGGCCGGGAGTCCCTCCACGGACTGCTCCCCGACGGGACGGGCACGGTCGGCGAACACGCCGAGGTGACCCACCGCGGGGCCGCACCGGAGGGGGCACGGATTCGCGTCGAGACGGTCGTCCGGCGCGTCGACGGGCCGTCGGTCCACCTCGACGCGAGCGTGTCGCGAGTCGACGGAGAGCGGGGTGACGGGACCGGAGACGACCACCACGCCGAGAGCGACGGTCGCGCCACCGAGAACGACCCGCGACCCGTCGGCGAGGTGGCGATGACGTTCCGCGTCGTCTCGCGCGAGCGATTCGGCGACGCGCTGGAGTGAGCGAAGACCGCTTCGGTCCGCTCGCCAGCCGCGGGGACAACGGCTACCCGCTTCGCGTGTGACTGGAACGCATGGACACCAGTCAGCAGCTGTACGAGTCGGCGGCGACGGGGTGGCGACGCGGTCTCTACGACGACGTGAAGCGGACGTTCCGCGCGCCGGTCGTCAACTGGATCTTCCGGACGGCGACGGCGAACGACCCCGAGTTCACCCGCTACGCGTGGGGGCAGGTGAAACCCGTCTTCGAGACCCGCGGGTTCGCCCGGTTCTCGGTGCAGTACCGCGACGCGGTGCTCTCGGCGCTCGACGTGCCCGCCTACCGCCCCAGCGCCGTCGACCTCTCGCCCGCGGAGTTCGCCGAACTGCGCGGCCAACTCGCCACGTTCGACGTGGTCGCCCCGCGGCTGGCGGTGCTGTTCGAGACGATGGACCGCGCGCTCCACGACGACCACGAGCCGACGCCACCCGACGAGCGGTGGGCGACCCGCCCGTTCCCCGACTGGCTGGACCGGGACCGGGGCTCGCCGCCGTCGATGGTCGAGACGCCGCCCGACGCACTCGACGAGACGCTCGCCGCGATACGCGCGTTCCACGGCTTCGACGACGACAGCCTCCCGAGCATCTACCGCTGTCTCGCACAGTGGCCGTCGTTCCTCGACGCGCTGTGGGCCGACGTCGAACCGCTCGTCGAGAGCGACGCGTTCGAGACCGCCCGTCGCGACACCGCCGACCTGACCGACGCGTTCGTCTCCTCGACCCCGTACCGACCGCGACTCGCGCCCGACGACCTGCGAGGAGTCGGGATGGACGACGACGCCATCGAGGGCGTACAGGGGTTGTTCCGACGGTTCAACACCGGCCCGGTCGAGACGGTGTTGCCCGCGCTCCCGGCGTTCGCGGCGACCGTCGACGCCGCGGGCGAACGGTCGCTCGGCTGAGGGAGCGAGCCGAGGAGGACAGCCTTCATGTCGGGGTGGTGTGACGACGCACACGATGCTGGCTCCCCTCCGCCGGACCCTCCGCGAGCGCATCGACCGACGCTCGATAGCCGGCGCACTGGCGTTCACCGCTCTCCTCGCGTGGCTGTTCGACCAGTCGTTCGGCAGCGCCGTGAACTCGCTGGCGGCCGCGGTGCTCGTCGGCGGGTCGGGCCTCGTCGCCGACGCGTACGGTCTCTCGGACGCGGTCAGACGCGTCGGACTCGGCGCGTGGGTGCTGTTGGCCGGCGGCGCGCTCGACCTGCTCGACGGCGACGCCGACGAGACGGTCGGTCTCCTGCTCGCGCTCGGCGGCGTCTGGCTCCTCCTCGACGGCGTCCAGGAACTCCGCCACGAGGGCGTCGCCGTCGCCGAGCGCGACCCGGCCGACGGCGAGGCCGTCTACCGCCAGTACCTCGCCCAGCGTCTTCGCGAGGACCTACGCGAGCGGCCGGCGACGCGCCGCGAACTCCGAGAGCGGTTCGACGAGACGCCCGACGCCGTCGACGACGCGCTCGCACTCCTCGAACGGCGCGACCTCGTCGTCCGCGAGGGGAGCGCCTACGTCGCCCGCGACCGCGAGGAGCGAGGGTGGGGCCGACGCGCGCTCGCCCGTCTCGCTCGGCCGGTGACGCGCGAACTCGACCACGGGACGACCGCGGTCCCGTCCGACGAGACCGGTCGCCACCGGACCACGGCGTCCGACCGCCCGCCGACGGACTCGACTCGCGGGGCCGACGACCGCGAACCGGCGTCCGAGCACGTCGAACGGTAGCGCGGGTCACGGTCGTCGTCGGTGCCGATTGGGGAGGGTTTTACCGACCCGGTTCCCTACTCGGTGTGTGGAGTCCCCGTTCGACGTACTGGGTGTCGACCCGGACGCCGACGACGTCGCCGTAGAACGTGCTTACCGCGAGCGTGTGCTGGAGGCCCACCCCGACCACGGGGGGTCGATGCGCGAGTTCCAGCGCGTCAGAGCGGCGTACGCCGCCATCCAGGAGGACCGCCCCGAGGAGTTCGAGCGCGCCAGGCGCGAGGATACCGACGAGACGGCCACCCCGGAGGCGGCCGACGAGGGCGGTTCGGCCGAAGACGAGGAGGCCGAGGTCCCCGACGGCGTCCGCGTCGAGTACCTCGACTACGACGTGCTCGCCGACCTGGGTCTCGAAATCGACGACGAGGACCTGTTCGCGCGAGCAGCAGAGGCGGACCTCGACCGCTCGGAGTACGGCGAGATGTGGGTCCCGCACGACGAACCGCTGCTCAAGAGCGCCGAGGCCCACGGACTGACGTGGCCCTACGCCTGCCGTGGCGGCGCGTGTTCGAACTGCGCGGTCGCGGTCCGCGGCGGCGAGATGCCGATGCCGACCGGCCACATCCTCCCCGAGGAGTGGCTGAACCGCGGCATCAGGCTCTCGTGTCTCAGCGCGCCCACCTCCGACGAGGCGCAGGTCGTGTTCAACGTCAAGCACCTCCCGGGGCTCGACGACCTGCGACTGCCGCCCAGTCGGTTCGACAAGGCGCGACTCAACGACTGACTGCGGCGCGGTCGGTCGGCGGTTCGGTTCCGGTTTTACTGCTGATTCCAGCGCTCGGCGACGGCCTCGGCGGACAGCGCCAACTCGCCGGTGTCGACGTAGCGGCCGAACACGACGAACCCGGCGACGAGCGCGAGACCGCCGAACCCGACGGCGACGGCCGACAGTCCGGTGGCGACGTCCAGCGGGACGCCCATCCCGACCAACCCGCGTGGCAGCGCGAGGCCGGCGGTACCGACCGCGAACGACCACATACCGAGGAGCAACAGCGACCGAGAGAGCCAGTCCGCTCGTGTCCAGCGCATGTCGAGTCCGTGTCGCGCCCCCGACAGGTGCGTGCCGTCTACGTCGCTAGCGGGTCGGCGATTCCGGGGCTACGAGACTAGCCATCGCCTCAGTCGTCGGCGGGGACGGCGCGGTCGTTGACGCCCGTGGACGTCCGGTGGTGGAGCCACGCCGCACAGCCGACGGCGACGAGGCCCGTCAGCGTCGCCAGACCGAACGCGACGCGGTAGCCGCCGACGGTGTAGACCCGCGCGCCGTCGATGGTCTCGCCGGTCCAGTAGGCGTCGAGGACGGCACCCATCAGCGCCGGGAAGACGGCCGCGCCGAAGTAGCCGATGGAGTTGATGGTGCCCGTGACGGTGCCGCTGGCGCTGGCGGCGTGGCGCTCCTTGGCGACGGTGAACGCCAGCACGGTTCCCCCGTTGGTGAACAGCGCGAGGAACAACAGCGCGCCGAAGACGGGGAGTGGCGGCGTGACGAGGACGAACACCGCGCCGTAGGCGAGCGTGAACAGCACCGTCGAGGCGAGGATGACCTCGGTGCGTCGCCCGACGCGGTCCGACAGCGTGCCGAGGACGGGCGGGCCGAGCAGGAACCCGACGTTCGCGACGAGGACGTACAGCGAGGCGGTGGCGACGCTCTCGCCGTAGACGTCGGCGATGTACGGGACGCCCCACAGTCCGAGGACGGTGAAGTTCGTCCCGATGACGAAGAACAGCATCCCACCCAGCAGCCACGTCTCGCGGTCGGCGAGGACGTGCCGGACGTTCCGCCAGAGCGTCGCGAGGTCGACGGTCCGCCCCGGCGGCGTCGCGCCGTCGACGGGGTCGAACCCCGCCTTCGCGGGCGAGTCCCGGACGAGCGCGTAGACGACGACGGCGACGACGGCCCCAGCGACGGCGGTGACGAGCAGCGCGTCGCGCCAGCCGACGGCCGCGACGGCGAGCGCGAGCGGCGTCGCCGCGAACACTCCGCCGAGGCCGGCGGCGGCGACGGTCCAGCCGGTCATCGTCGCGAACTGGTCGCGCCGGAACCAGTTCGCACAGAACCGGAGGGTGGCGATGTAACAGACGCTCCCGCCGACACCGACGAGGGTGCGCCCGACGAACCCCGCCGCCAGCGAGTCCGCGAGCGCGAACCACGCGACGCCGAGGCTCATCACGGCGACGCCGGCGGCAGCCACCCGACGGGACCCCGCCCGGTCGGCCAGCACTCCGGCGGGCAACTGGAGGGCGGCGTAGACGTAGAAGAACGACGCGTGGAGGAGGCCGAGTTCGGCGGCAGTGGTGTCGAATGCGCGGGTCAGGTCGGCGGCGAGCACCGCCGTCGAGACGCGGTGGAAGTTGACGAGCAGGAACCCCACCGCGAGGACGGCCCACAGCAGCCACCGCCACCGGTCGCGCGTCCGACGTGTCATGCGCTCGGTTGTGGGTGAGTGTCGCAATGACGTTTGCGGGACGTGTCGAGCTTCGGACTACTCGGGTTCGGAGCGCTCGGGCCTGGCTACCCTGCGTCTCGTTACCTCTGGGTCGGTCCGTCCCTCGCTCTCACGCACCTCCTCGACGCACCACGGCCGACTCGCGACTCACTCCGAACGTGGAGTCCCTGCCTCCGGGGTGTCGACGGCGTCGGTCGGTCGGCGCTCGCGTTCGGCGAGCACCGCGAGGACGACCACGCGGTCGAAGAACAGTTCGAGCCACGTCGCGTGCCGGCCGCCTTCGGTTTCGCCCGAGAGGAACGGGATAGCGGTCGCCACGGTCAGCCTCCGTCCCCGACGCCGAGCAGTCGGAAGCCGACGTCACGCCCGTAGGTCCCGGCGAGTGCCACCCACAGCGCCGCGAGTGCTTCGAGATGCCGTGCGGTCTCGAGCCCGCCCACTGCGACGACGTCGAACCCCAGTCCAGCGGCGAGGTCGCTCGCGGCCGCGACGCCCGCGTCGTCGCCACAGACGAACATCGTCGCCGTCCCGTCGGGGAACGTCGGGTCGGTGAAGCGGTTCGCGCCGATGGTGTTGAACGCCTTCGCGACGTGGGCCGCCGGCGCGGCGGCCGCGACGGCTTCGGCGACCGACTCCTCGTCACCGTCGAATCGGTTCGTGCAGTCGATCAGCGGCTTCCCGGCGACGGTGGCCGCGAGGTCGCCGGCCACGCTCGCGGCGACCGGACCGGGGACCGCGAGCAGGACGACGTCCGCCCACGCGGTCGCCTCGGACGGCGTGGCGGCGGTCGCACCGACGTCGTCGAGCACTCCCCGGAGGGAAGGGTCGTCGGGTGTCCGTGACCCGAACCGAACCTCGTGGTCGGCGGCCAGCCCCCGTGCGAGTGCCCGTCCGACGCTCCCGGTACCGACGACGGCGACGCGGGCACCCGTGGTCGTCACTCCGTCCACCTCCGCACCTCCTCGAACGGCGGCCGTAGCGGTCGCCTCTCGGCCGCTCCGTCGTTCGGGGAGTACCCGTGGCTCGTGGTATCGTTAGACATACTACCGGCAGGGAGGCTTTCGAGGCGGATAACGATGTCTGGGGACTCCCTCGTCGCGCCGAGCGTCCCGACCATCTAGCGCTCGCCGAGGAACCGTTCGGCGGTGTCGTGGAACAGGTCGCGGTAGACGTCGTCCGCGAGGTCACGCGAGAGCAGGTGCTCGCGCTCGCTGACGTAGCTGTGGGGAATGTTCGGGTAGTCGGAGCCGTAGAGGATGCGTTCGCTGTGGCGCTCGAACACGCTGTCGGGAACACTGGCGGGGTCGAACGCCATCGCCTCGCCGACGGCGCTCGACATGGCGAAGCAGGTGTCGAGGAAGGCGTTGTCGTGGTCGGCGAGGACGTCGACGAACGCCTCCCACTCGAACGTCCCCATGTGTGCACAGCACGCCCGCACGTCGGGGTACGACTCGACGACCGTTCGGAACTTCTCGACGCCGACGTAGGGGCTGTCCTCGAACAGCGGCGCGGTGCCGGCGTGAAAGAGGACCGGTCGGTCGTGTTCCGCCGCGAGTTCGTAGGCGGGGTCGAGTCGCGGGTCGTCGGGCGCGAGTTCCTGGACGGGACACTGGAACTTCAGGCCGCGTGCGCCCGCCTCGAACGCCTCGTTCACCACGGCTCCGACGTCGTCCTCGCCGTGGACGGTGGCGAACGGGACGACCATCTCGGAGGTCTCGGCACGCTCGGCGACCCACGCGTTCAACTCGCGGGCGATGCCGGGTTTGTGGGCGTACGGCAGCGCACAGTAGCGTTCGACGCCCGCCGCCCGGAGCGCGCGCTCCATCTCGCCCTGCGTGCTCGGGTGGGGGAACGACCACCCCGCGTCGTCGGTCAGCGCCCCCCTGATGGCCGCGATGAGGCGTTCGGGCATGAGGTGGACGTGGCAGTCGATGGCGGGGACGAACCGCCCGTCCGGCGTTCGGTCGGTCGCCGTCGCGTCGCCCGCGTCCCGTTCGGTCGCATCGTGGTCCCCGCCCTCGTCGGCGTTCACGGCGTCTCGACCCCCTCGTGGTCGAGCAGTCGTCGCTTCGTCGCCAGTCCACCCGACGCGGAGTACCCTCCGAGACTCCCGTCGGCGGCGACGACCCGATGACACGGGACGACCAGCGGCAGCGGGTTGCGACCGCACGCGCCGCCGACGGCGACGGGCGCGGTGTCGAGGTCGGCCGCGAGGTCGCCGTAGGTACGGGTCTCGCCGAACGGGATGGCGCTCATCGCCCGCATCACGCGTCCCGTGAAGTCGTCGGGGTAGGCGACGGCGCAGTCGAACGTCTCACGCTCCCCGCGTTCGTACCCCTCGACCTGCTCGCGGAGGTCCTCCGCCGAGCAGTCCAGTCGAGTTACGTCGAGGTCGAACGTCGCGCCGAACGCCTCGACGGTGACGGTCCCCGTGTCGGCTCCTGACTCCGTCGGCTCCGGCGTCTGAGATGCCATACCTCGACTCGGGGCGAGCGGGGCCTAAACTCCTCGCCCGGCGACGGTCCCGCGCGGCGAGGTCCCGTCACCCCCGCTACGCTTTTGCCCGCCGCGGGCGAGGCACGCGCCATGAGCGAGGACTGCATCTTCTGTTCGATCGTCGCCGGCGACATCCCGAGTCGGACCGTCCACGAGGACGAGCACACGTTCGCGTTCCTCGACGTGAACCCGCTGGCCCGTGGCCACGCGCTCGTCATCCCCAAGCAGCACTACGAGACCGTCGCGGACATGCCCGCCGAGGTCCGGGAGGCGGTGTTCACGGCGGCGGGCGAACTCACCCCCGCCATCGAGGGGGCCGTCGACGCCGACGCGACCACCCTCGGGATGAACAACGGCGCGGCGTCGGGCCAGGAGGTACCCCACGCGCACATCCACGTCGTCCCCCGCTTCGACGACGACGGCGTCGGACCACTACACGCGCTCGACTGGACGCGTCCGGACCTTGACGACACCGAACTGGACGCCATCGCGAACGACATCCGCGACGGCCGGTAGGTGGGAACGGCCCCGCCGGTCACCGCTCGACGCCACAGTCTATTGCGCTGGAACCGCTGGGTCACCCATGGGCGACCCGAACGCCAAAGCCGCGACCCGCGCGGCGCTCGGCGACCGCCTGCGCAACGGACTGGCGCTCGCTATCGTCACGCTGGCGGCGTTCGTCGCGTTCGTCGCGGTGCCCGACGAGCGCCTCCAGTACGCCGCCGCGCTCGTCGCGTTCACCGTCTGGATGGCGTGGTTCGTCGCCGCGGCGGTCGACTGGCTGAGCCGCGCGGACTTCTGATTCGTCCGTCATCCCGACATTTTTGTTCGAGAAGGAGTCGACGTGAGATATGACCACTCTCAGTCTCGTCGGCGCGGTCGGCGGTGCCGGCACGACCCGCACGACGCTCGAACTCGCCGGCGTGCTCGCGCGTGCCGGCCGCGAGGTGTGTGTCCTCGACGCGGCGTACGCGACGCAAGGGCTCGCCGACTACGTGCCAGGCCGCATCGACACCGACGTCACCGCGCTCTGTGCCGACGGTACGACCGAGGACCTGACCGACGCGCCGGCGCTCGCGACCGGCCTCCTCGACCTCGACGGCGGGGCGGACGCCGGCCGACTCGCCGTCTGTCCCGCCCGTGCCCCGTTCGAGCGACTGGCCCGCGCGAAGACGCCCGAGGCCGCCCAGCGGTTCGGAGCGCTCGTCGAGACGGCCGCCGAGTCGTTCGACCACGTGCTCGTCGACGTCCCGCCCGTCGCCGCCAACCAGGCCGTCGCGGCCGTGACGACCACCGACCGGGTCGCGCTCGTCGCTCCCGACACAGCCCGAGGCCACGACGGCCTCGCTCGCCAGCACGACCGTCTCGCGGACGTGGGCGCACCTGCACCCGAGACGGTACTGACGTTCGGGGAGACTGCGGACTCGGACGACGGCGCGGTAGCGATTCCGGAGTGCGAGGTGGCCGCCCCGGCCGACGTGCCGGTCACCACCGACGGCGACGGCCCGTTCGTCGCGAGCGTCGCCGCCGCGTGCGAGACGCTGCTCGACGAATCGCTCGACCTCGACACGGACGGCGGCGGCGTGTTCGACCGCCTCGGCGTCGGAACCTGAGGCTCCCGGCGGTCTCGACGTGGTAGAACGGGACTCGTCGGCGGAGGTCCGTCGAGTCACTCAGTCGTGACCCGACGGCGTGTTGCTGACCGCCGTCAGCGGAGGTCCGTCGAGTCACTCATCGTCTCGCCCAACAGTTCTCGTTTCTCGACGGCGGCGTCGCCGCTGGGCGACAGTGCCCCTTCGAGCGCCTCGCGCGCCTCGGCCAGCGGGTCGTGGGTCTCGACGTACGCCGCCAGCGCGAACTCGGTCTCGCTCGCGCCCGTGAGCGCCAGCGCGTCCGCCCGCGGCAGCGTCGCGTCCAGCCAGTCACGCACCATCTCGCGGCCGGTCGGCCCGAGCGGCGACACCGACTCCCCGAGCAGGTGGAGCGTCTTCGCGCCCGTCATCGGCGGCAGTCCCGCCGCGCGGGCGCTCGTCCCGACGCTCTCGCCGCCCGCGTACGTCTCGACGACGGTCGCCGCGTCCTCGGGAGCACACGGCAGGTCGTCGGCGAACGGTACGAGTCGCTCGGCGAGCGACGCGTCGGTGGCGTCGACGGTGGCGACGCCGCGCGTCCGCTGCTCGCTGGTCACCTCCAGTCCGGCCGCGATGTCGGCCAGTCCCATGGTGAGGTCTGACGCCTCCTCCGGTTTAGTTCTTGTCTCTGCTCGTGAGAGTGTCCGAAAACGGAACGACGCACGCGAGGAGGACGTGTCGGTAACCGACACGTGGGAGCGGCGCTGTACGGTCGGAATTCGGGACTTCCCGGTACGCTTTAATATGGGCTCGGGACCGAGTTTCTGATATGAGCACGACAGCACGGAGTTGTCCGGAGTGCAGTGGTCGACTACAGCGCGAACAGTGCGAGACGGTCTGTGGCGAGTGCGGGTTGGTCGTCGGCGAGGACGCAATCGACCGCGGCCCAGAGTGGCGCTCGTTCGCGGACGACGACACCGACCCCGCCCGCACGGGTGCGCCGCTGACCCGTTCGCGCCACGACCGCGGTCTGTCGACGGAGATCGGCTACTCCTCGCGGCTGAAGGGGCGCAAACGCCGGCGGGTCGCTCGGATGCGTCGCCAGCACAACCGCGCGCAGATCTCCTCGAAGGCAGAGCGCAACAAGGTGTACGCGTTCACCGAGATTCGCCGGCTCACCGACCGACTCCGCCTCCCCGACTCGATTCGGGACCGCGCGTGCGTGCTGTTCGAGTCGGGGCAGGACGCCGACCTGCTGCCGGGCCGGTCGCTCGAAGGGTTCGCCGCGGCCGCCGTCTACGCGACCTGCCGCGCCGACGACCTCTCGCGGACCGTCGAGGAGGTCGTCGCCGACGCGAAGGCGACCCGCGCCGAACTCCAGGCGGCATACGACGCGCTCAACCGCGAACTCGGCCTGCCGACCGGCCCCATCGACCCCGCGGAGTACCTCGCGCGGTTCGCCAGCGACCTCGACCTCCCGCGCGAGGTCGAACGCGACGCCCGCGAGCACCTCGACACGCTCGGCACGGCGTTCGTCACCGGTCGGAACCCCGGCGGCGTCGCCGCTGGCTGTCTCTACACCGCGGCCCACCAGCGGAGCTACCCGCTCACACAGGCAGAGGCAGCCGACGCTGGGGGCGTGACGCCCGTCACGCTCCGAACGACGTACGTCGAACTGACCGAGGAGTGATGCCACGCTCTGACCGAGGAGTGACGCCACGCTCTGACCGTGGGGTGACGCCACGTTCGAGGCCGCACTGACACGGGCGAGAACGAGCCCTCACCGCGAGACCGACCGGACGCGACCCGCGAGTTCGCAGAACGCTTCTCCCGCATCGCACTCGACCCGTCCAGCCGGCAGGCCGTTCGCCATCCCCCGCGCGACGGCCGCCCGTTCGGGAACGGCGACGACCGGCGCGCCGAACGTCCGGGCGACGCGGTCGGTCGGCGGTGTCTCTCCCGAGCGGTTGAGCGCGACGGCGACGAGGCCGGCGTCGAGTTCCCGGGCCAGCGCCCGCGCCCGCACCGCGTCGGCCAGCGCCACCTCGTCGGGCGTCGTCACGAGTACCGACGCCTCGGCGACGAGCAACGGCAGGCCCACGTCGCTGCCCAGGCCCGCCGGACAGTCGAGGACGACCGTTCCGTAGTGGCGCTCGACGGCCTCGACGGCGGCGACCAGGCGACGCGGGTCGGTCGCTCGCGCGCCGGCCAGCGACCGCCCGCACGGGAGGATGTCGACCGGGCCGCCCTCGCGGACCGCCTCGACGGCCGCCGCGCGGCCCGCCAGCACGTCGTGGAGGTCCGGGCCGCGACCGGCCGGCAGGTCGGCCATACCGAGGTCGGCGTCGACGACGACGGCGTCGAGTGCCGCCCCGAGGTTGTACGCGACGGTCGACTTCCCGACCCCACCTTTCCCGCCGGTGACGGCGAGTATCACGGCTCCTCGCCCCCGGTTCGAACCAGGGTCTCGGTCGGAACGTCGACCCGCTCGGCGCGCTCGCGCAGACGCTCTACACGCTCGGCTAGCGCCCGGAGTCGCTCGCGGTCGGCGGTCAGTGCCTCGTCGAGCGCCCGCACTCCCGCGAGTCCGCCAGCCTCGGCGACGGCCGCGCCCGCTTCGTCGAGGGTCGTCGCACTCGCGAGTCGTTCGGCGAGCGCGAGTCGTCGGTCGAGCGCCGCGAACTCGTCACCGACGACCGATTCGTCATCGACGACCGATTCGTCGCCGGCCGACCTTCGCTCGCCGTCGTCCTCTCGGCCCGCGTCGCTCGACGCCGGGTCGTGGCTGGGAGGGCCGACGTCCGGCGTGCCGTGGTCCGGCTCCGTCGCCTCGCATTCGTCGTCCTCGTCACACTCGTGGTCGCCGGGTCGTCGTGACCGCGTCGTCTCCTCGGCCGCCGGAATCGCGTCGCGCGGCGGGCGTGGGTCCGACAGGTCGCGGACGACGGCGTCGAGGGACGCATCGACGCTCGGGACCTCGGGGTGGGTCTCGAACGTCGGGTCGTCGTCGGGCGGACCACGCCACGCGACGCGGACCGGCGGGTCGTCGGGCGTGTCGGAGACCGCGAACCCGAGACCGAGCGTGCCGTCGACGACGCCGCTGTACCCCCGTTCGTCCCACCCGGCGTCGGGGACGCCGTCGGTCCGGGGTGGGAGCACCGTCGCCTCGCCGGTCGGCTCGACGCGGACCTGGCGAGGGCGGTCGGTCGCGAGTCGAATTTCGACGAGCGTCCGCTCGCCACAGCGACGGGTCGTCCACTCCGCGTTCATGGCGGGGATGGTCGCCTGTTCGGTGATAAACTCCGGGCGTCGGAGTGGCGACGAGCGCCGACGCGGCGACGTTCGTCGTCGCGAGCTACAGTCGGAGGACGGGGGTACCGAGCCAGTCGGCCGCGGCGCGGGCGTCGGCGAACCGCTCGCAGTCGAGGACGACGGGTGCGTCCGGGTCGCCGACGCGGTACAGCGCGAGCGCGGTCGTCACCGGCGGCGCGTCGAACGCGTCGTCGTGGGCGTCCGTCCCGTCGAGCGACGTCACGGCCGCGCGGAACTCGGGAGCGACGCGCTCGACGAGGTGTCGCCGGGCGGCCCGTTCGAGGTTGGCGAGGCGGTCGTCGAGGCGACGGCGTTCCTCGCGGGCGTCCCGGTGGTCGCGTCGACGGTCGCGAGCGTGGTCGAGCGCCTGCCGGGCGGCGACGCCGGTGGTCTCCCGCTCGGTGAGGTCGGCGAGCGCTCTCGACAGCTCCGTCTCCGCGTCGCTCGGGTCGCCGTCGCCCTCTCGGAGCGCCCGGACTCGCCCCTGGAGACGCGCGACCCGCTCGCGAAGTCGGTCGACGTCCGCGCCCGTCTCGGCGACCCGTTCGCGGAGCGGCGCGGTGTCGACACGCTCGGCGTCCAGGTCGTCGAGGCGAGCACGGAGCCGCCGGACCTCGTCGTCCTGTGGGGCCGCCAGCCCCCGCGACCGGGCCGCGACGGCGAGCGCGGTCCGGACGCGAACGGTGCCGTCGGGGGCGACGACGCCGACACGGTCGGCCAGCGCGCCGGGGGCGGGGCAGTCCAGCCAGTCACACTCGCCGCGGACGGCTGCGAGCGCCTCGGCACGCCCGACGCGCCCCCCGAGGTCTGCGGCGTCGGTCTCCCGTGGTTCGACCAGTGCGACTCTCATCTCACAGCTCCTCGCCGACCATCGACTCGGGGTCGGGGTAGCCGTTCGCGTCGGCGAACGCCGTGTACGGGAGGCTCGCCTGCTCGCGATCCTCGTAGGCGCTGGCGGCCTCCCTGACGGCCTCGGGGACCGTCTCGAACTCGTTGAACGGTTCGACGCGTTCGACGCCGACGTCGCCGGGGTGTTTCGCCCGCAACCGGAGTGCGAGGAACGCCCCGAGTTCGGTGAACTCGAACAGCGCGACGCGTCCGAACCGCCGGACGACGCTCTCCTCGTGGCTCCGGTGGACGTTCCGGAGCGACGTCCGCGCGGCCCGGGAGTACGCGACGACGAGCAACACGCGCGGCGTTCACGACTCGCCGCACTAAAATGATGTGTTGTCGACAGCTGAAATCGCGGGACGTCGGTGTGGGACGTCGGGCCGCCGGCTCACTCGACGCGGTCGACGCTCACCGCGTCGCGGGTCACGTCGGCGAGGTCGGCGACGCGTTCGCGGGCCTCCGACGGCGAGGAGGCGAGGACGACCACGCCGTCGGCGGCCCCGTCGCCGCTGGCACGGTAGGCGTCCTGCTCGGCGAACTCCGTGGCGTACGTTCGGAGGACGCCCCGGACGCGGCGCTCCATCGACGCGAGGTCGCACTCTCCGGCCTCGAACTCGCTCAACGCCTCCTCGACGTTCCGAAGCGCCGAAATCCGGTCCATCGACCGACGCTCACGCCCGGCGCACCAAAAGCGCTTCCCGTCGCGGTGGTCGCGTCGTCGTAGTAGCGGCCGCGCCGCGCTACGACGGCCCGGCCCGACTCTGGACCGCCCAGCCGCCCTCGAAGTCACAGCCCGTGCGTTCGACGTACTCGATGTCGGTCTCACGGGTCACCGCGCCGCTGCCCTCGACGTTCTCGACGACGAACGGGATGTGCAGGGCGTCGCCACAGCAGCCGACGTCGGCGAACTCCTCGAACCGGTCGCCCTCCTCGAACGTCTCGTGGGTGCGTCTGAGCCACGCGAGGAAGTGGGTCGTCGATATCTGCTGCCGGCCCCACGTGCTCAACTCGTCGGGGTGTGACAGCACGACGCGAGTTATCATGGGGTGGCGTAGACGGCCGGTACGGTTAGCCCTTCGGCCGTCGGGCGACACCGGCAATCGCCCCCGCCTCGCCCGGCGTTTTCCGTCCGACGCCCCTCCGTCGGGTATGGTCGACGTCTCACCGACGGACCTCACGGACCGCGTCGCAATCGTCACCGGTGCCTCCTCGGGTATCGGCGAGGCCACCGCCCGGACGCTGGCGAACGAGGGGGCGAGCGTCGTACTGGCCGCCCGGCGCGAGGACGAACTCCAGTCGCTCGCCGACGACATCGAGTCCGAGGGCGGCGACGCGCTCGTCGTCCCCACGGATGTGGCCGAGGAAGAACAGACCCAGCGCCTCGTCGACGCGACGGTCGACGAGTACGACCGACTCGACGTCCTCGTCAACAACGCGGGCGTGATGCTCAACGAGCCGTTCCAGCGCTCCGACGTCGAGCACTACGAGACGATGGTCGAGGTGAACCTGCTGGGGCTGATGAAGGCCACCCGGTTCGCCGTCCCGGTGATGCAGGAGACGGGCGACGGGCGGGGCCACGTCGTCCAGATGTCCTCCGTCGCGGGTCGCCACGCGTACAAGAGCCACGCGGCGTACAACGGCACGAAGTTCGGCGTCAACGGCTTCACCGAGTCCCTCCGGAAGGACACCTGCGGCGACGGCATCCGTACCACGCTCGTCGAACCGGGCGCGGTCGACACCGAACTCCAACAGCACATCCCCGACGAGGAGGAGAAGGAGGGCACCGAGGAGATGCTGGCGTCGATGGACGCGCTCGCTCCCGACGACATCGCCGCCGGCGTCACCTACGCCGTCACCCAACCCGCGAACGTCTCCATCAACGAACTGCTCATCCGCCCGACCGAACAGGAGATGTAGCCTCGGCCGCCGGCACAAGTTTCTCCGCTCGGGCGGTGCGTTCGGTATGCCGCCCCGTTCGATTCGACTCGCTAGCCCCACAGACGCGACTGCGATACAGCGCATCTACGAACCGTACGTCGCGGAGACGGCCGTCTCGTTCGAACGTGATCCACCATCCGTCACGGAGATGGCCGACCACATCGACGCGACCCTCCCCGACCACCCCTGGCTGGTCGCCGAAGTCGACGGCGAGGTCGTCGGCTACGCGTACGCCGGCCCGTTCCGCTCCCGGCCGGCCTACCGCTGGGCCGTCGAGTGCTCGGTGTACGTCGCCCCCGACGCTCACCGTTGCGGCGTCGGGCGGGTACTCTACGGCGCGCTGTTCGCTCTCCTGGACCAGCAGGGCTACCGGACCGCGTACGCGGGGATGACCGTCCCGAACGAAGCGAGCGCGGGCCTCCACGAGGCGCTGGGGTTCACGCCCGTCGGGACGTTCGAACACGCCGGCTACAAGCAGGATGCGTGGCACGACGTCCAGTGGTGGCAACGACCGGTCGGTGAGACCCCCGCCGACGCCGACGACCCCCCAGCGGAGCCACGGCCGCTCTCCGACCTCGACGAGGACGCACTCTCGGTGTCGCTGGCGGTCGACGCGGTCGACGCGGTCGACGGCTCGGCGGGCGAGGAGGAGTAGTCGGCCGCCGTTCAGACCGTCCGCAGGTGGTCCTGACTCGGTTCGTAGACGTCGCCCTGGCGACGCAGTTTCTCGATCTCGTGTTCGGCCTTCGAGCGTTCGATACCCGCCGCCTCGGCCTGGTCGAGCACCTCGTCGACGGGTGCGCCGTCGTCGTACTCCGCCTCCACGTCGCGGATGATGTCCTTGATGGAGCGCACGCGGTCGCGCTGGGTCTTCGAGCGGCCCGTCTCGACGATGTCGGCGTCGAACTCGCCGGTTTCGGGGTCCATCCCGATGTCCTCCAGCGACGAGCGGACGATGTCGATGACGCGCTCGGCGTCCTCGACCTCCACGCGGTCCGAGAGGCGGACGCGAGCGGACGCTTCGGCGAGACGGACCAGCCCTTCGAGTTTCCGGGCGGTGACGGGCACCGGCGAGTCGCCGTCGGTCCCCTGCGAGCGCAGGTCGACGTAGAACTGCTCGATCTCGTCTTTGGCCTCGTCGGTCAGTACGGGGAAGCAGGTACGCTTCGAGTACGCGATGTACTTCCGGAGGAAGTCGGCGTCGATGGCCGGTTCGACCGTCTCGGTTATCTTCTCGACCTCGTCGTCGGAGTAGTTCGACGTGGCGTTCTCGGTGCGGTGGGTGTGGAGTTCGCCCGCGTAGTTCGTCGTGAGGATGTGGTCGGCGAGGTCGCGGTCGCGGTCGGCGTCCGGCTTGTCCGTGATGGTGAAGATGAGGTCGAACCGCGAGATGAGCGCCGGTTCGAGTTCGATCTGCTCGGCGATGGGTTCGTACTCGTCGAACCGTCCGTACTTCGGGTTGGCCGCGCCGAGCAGCGAACAGCGCGACTTGAGAGTGGCGTTGATACCCGCCTTCGAGATGGAGATGGACTGCTGTTCGAGCGCCTCGTGCATCGCGCTGCGGTCCTCGGGGCGCATCTTGTCGAGTTCGTCCACCGCCGCGATGCCCTGGTCGGCGAGCACGAGCGCGCCGGCTTCGAGCGACCACTGCTGACCCTCGCCGAAGTCGTCGCGGACGGCCGCGGCCGTGAGACCGGCGGAACTCGACCCCTTCCCGGAGGTGTAGACGGAGCGCGGCGCGATAGAGCGCACGTACTGGAGCAGTTGGGACTTCCCCGTACCGGGGTCACCGATGAGCAGCATGTGGAAGTCGCCACGAATCCGGGAGCCGTCGGGGAGGTGTTTGGTGACGCCCGAAAAGAGCTGGAGGATGATGGCGAGTTTCTCCTCTTCGTACCCCCAGATGGAGGGGGCCATCGACCCGATCATCTGCTCGTAGATGCTGTCGTCGTCCGACAGCGCCACGATCTTGCGCTTCTCCTCCTCGGTGATGTCCATCTCCTCGAACTGCTCGTCTTCGATCTCGACGGCGATTCCCTCCATGAACACGTCGAACATGGCCGACTTCTTCTGGTTCGACTCCTGCTGTTCGAGGTGGAGGATGCCGGTGACGCTGACGTGGTCGCCGGCGGTCACCTTCCCGGTGATGTCGTCCTCGATGTGGACGTCGATGTTCTGGGGTGTCTCCCCGCCTCGAAGCCCTTCGGGGGACTCCTGGACGCGGATCTTCTGCGCGTCGACGAACTCGGACTGGTCGAAGTTGATGCGGAACGGCCCCTGTCGTTCACAGCCGCCACACTCGTGGGGTTCCTGGAAGTCGCCGCCGGTCTGGGGGATGCGGGTGAGGGTGCCACAGCGCTGGCACTCGAAGGCCGCCTGCTGTATCTTCGGACGGACGTCGGTCGCCTTCCGGACGATGCCCTTCACGGCGATGAGTTGGCCGCGGTGGCGCGCCCGGATGTTCCGGATGTCCGTCGCGCGGTCGAGGTCGTGGATACGGACGTGGGCCTGTCCGAGCGAGACGTCGACCGGGAGGTCGTAGAGTCGCAGCGCCTCCTCGGCGTACTCCTGGAGCTGGCCGGGCTGGTTGCGGTACTGGTCGGCGAGGTCCTGGTCGAACCGGTAGAGGTCGTCGAAGGAGATGTAGAGCGAGCGCTGCTCGTTGGGGTACTTCCGCGCGAGTTCACCGATCTCGTTGCGGTAGTAGTTGCGGTAGAACTCCTCGAAGTCGTCGATGATGTCGGTGTTCTCCGCCTGTGCCATTACCGTCGATATCGCCTAACCGGACAAGAAGGTTCGCAAAGAGCGACCCGGAAGTGAACGTGAACCGGCGTGACCGACGCCGCCCCGGGATGTGGCTCCGTCGCACAGTTCTTCCTCGTTCGGCCCCTACTGAGCGTGATGGCTACGACCGACGCCCTCGCCGACGGCGTGCGCTACGTCCGGAACAGAGGGTTCGACGTCACCCGCTCGACCGACCGTGGCGAACCCGACGCGGTGGCGACGCCACGGACCGGTGCCCGCCTCAGCGACTCGCTGCCGCCAGACGACCGCCCGCTCGCTATCGAGCGTCTCGACGCCGACGCGGCCGGTCGCTCGTCGTCGAGCGGTGCCGCCGACCCGACGACCATCCTCGAACGCGTCGCCGGGGCCGCCCGCGAGGGGCGGCGCTGTCTGTTCGTCGCGACGCCCAGCGTCGCCAGCGCCGCTCACGACGTCCTGACCGACCCGCCGTTCGTCCGACGCGCGGCCGGCGACCATCGCGAGTTCTACCTGTCGCCCGACCGCGTCCGACTCGACGACGGTGGGCTCGCCGCGTGGCGCGCCTACCGCCCCGACTACCGCTGGGAGGAGGTGCCCGTCGGGCAGGGCAACGTCCGACTGGTGTGTTACGACGGCGAGCGAGTCGTCGCCCGTCTCGACTCGACGGAGACCCTCCGCAACCCGCCCGCGGACGTCTTCCCGTACTCCTACCGTCGCGCGGCGGACAAACGCCTCCACGTCACCGACGCGGCGGGGCAACTGCTGGGCGTCTACGGGAGCTACCGCGCGATGCGCCGGGCGGGGTTCGACCCCATCCCCGCACCGCTCGTCCCCGAACACGTCGTCGGCGACGTCGCCCTCGGCGATGCCTGGGCCATCGCCGTCGACGACGGCGAGCGCATCACCCGCGTCGTCACGCCCGGAACCGACGCCTGACGTCCGGTTTCGCGCCGACTGGTCGGCACGAAGACATATGCCGTGGGTCGTGGAAGCGCCGGTATGAACCGCCGAGCGTTCCTCCGTTCTGCCACCCCGCTCGCGCTGGTTGGACTCGCCGGTTGTAGTGGACTGGCCGCGTCTCCGAACGGTGCGGACTCCTCGTTCGTCGACGACTGGGACTGTGCGTTCACCGAGGGCGGCGACATGTGCCGACGGCTCGAACAGACCGAGGTCGACCACTTCGTCTACCTCGTCAGGGAGAACACGATTCGAATCGAGGGCTGTTACAGCTACGGCCCCTCGGACTGCGACGACCCGGCCGTCCTCGGCGTCGGGTACGACGCGGACGCCGACGAACTGGTCGCCCGGTTCGGCGCGAAAGACGGGAAGAACGCGGTCGAGGAGTACTTCCACCCGGGCTGCAACGGTGCCTCCGCTATCGTCGGGTACTCGATGACCGTCAGAACGACCGGCCTCCCGGAGACGGTTCGCGTCGTCGAAGCCGGGAGCGGCGAGGAGCGTTCGGCGACGTACCGACCCTGAGTCCTCTGCTCACTCCCGATTCGGGTACACCATCTTCTTCAGCCCCTCGGTCGCCTCCATCTGCTCGAAGGCGCGTTCGAGGCCCTCCAGACCGAACTCGTCGGTGACGAGCGCGTCCGTGTCGAGTCGCCCGTTCCGGAGCATCGTCACCGCCCGTGCGAACGTCCCCGGCGTGAGCGAGTAGGTGCCGACGACCTCGCGTTCGCCGTAGAAGACGTCGAACGGCGAGAGTTCGACCGTCGCGTCCTCGGGCGGGACGCCGAAGACGAGCGTCCGCCCGCCCGGCCCGGTCAGCGAGTGGGCCTGCTCGATGGTCTGCGGGAGACCGACCGCCTCGATAGCCACGTCGACGTCGCCGACGAGGTCCGCGACGGTCTCGCGGAGGTCGACCGCGGTCGGGTCGAGGGCGTGGTCCGCACCGACCGAGAGCGCGGCGCTCCGGCGCTCTTCGACGGGTTCCGAGACGACGATGGGTCCCGCGCCGCTCGCCCGGAGCAACTGGACGAGCAGGAGACCGATGGCCCCGGCCCCGACGACGACGACCGTCTCGCCGCTCGTCAGTCGAACTCGGTCGAGACCGTTGATGCAACAGCCGAGCGGTTCGGCGAAGGCGGCGGTTCGGTAGTCGAGGTCCCCGATGGGTTCGACGTTCCCCACCGGGATGCGGACGTACTCCGCGAACGCTCCGTCGACGACGTGTGTCGCCGCGCCGCCGATGGACGTGAGGTCACGACAGAGGTTCTCGCGACCGGCTTTGCAGGGCCGACACTCGTGACACGGGATGGAGGGGTTGATGGCGACGCGGTCGCCGGGGTCGTAGCGCTCGACCCCGCCGCCGACGGCGACGACCTCGCCGGCGCTCTCGTGGCCGGGCACCATCGGGTAGTCGACCGTGAGTCCGCCGCGGTACATGTGGAGGTCGGTCGCACACACCCCACAGGCCACGACTTCGACCTGTAGCTCGTCTTCTGCCGGCTCTGGAGTCGGCCGCTCGGTGACCTCGACGGTCCGCTCGCCGGTGAGAGTCGCAGTTCGCATCGTTCGGGTCGAACCCACTCCGATGACGGCGATAAGTGTTCGTCCCGCACTCGCGGTCCCGCACTCTGGCGGCGACTACGACGTCCCGACCCCTTCGGGACTACCGCGGCGGCACACGTCCGACGCCGGCCGTCGGTCGCAGGTCGTGGGGGACGGATTCCCGTGCGTCGACCTCCTCGGTGAACGCGCCCCGGTAGCTGAGGACGTGACCCGCCAGCGCGTTCTCGACGACCGCGTGGACGTGGAACCGCTCGTCGGCGTCGTCGTAGCGGTCCTGGACCTCGACGCTCGCCGCGAGCGGCCCCGGCAGTTCGACGTATCGGCCGGCGAGGCGGCCCCACTGCCGGCCGCTCTCGACGACGAGCGCGCCCGCCTCGACGCGCGGGTGGAGCTCCGTCACGAGGTGGCCGCCGGTCCCGAGGAAGTCGAGCAACCGGTCGGCGTTCGCGTCCCAGAGCGTCAGCGAGTCGAACCGCCGTCGCGTCTCGCCGAACTCGAACTCTCGAACCGTCGCGAGCACCTCGTGGCCCGCCTCGTCGCGGAAGCCCGCGGTCCGCACGGAGAACGGGACGTCCCGCCCGGCTTCGGGGAACAGGAGGTTCAGCCGCGGCATCGCCACCAGCGCGGGCAGGACGTGTGTCCCGCGACTGATGTGCATTCGCCCCCGACCGACGCAGACACGGTCGTCCTCGGAACTGAGGTCGTAGCGCTCGTAGACCTCCGGGTGGAGGTCCGACGCCGCGTCACCGAGCGCACGCTCGTAGACGCCCGTCATTCGTTCACTCGTGGCTGGCGGAGAGTCGACTCGTCGTACATCGGTTCGATGGTACTCGGGGAGCGCGCAAGAGTGTTGATCGGCGTTCGCGGTGCTCGTCGTCGAGTTCTCGTGGGAACGGAGACCGCCCGGGTTCGAACCTCGGCGAGACCGTCTCCGGGCAGCGAAGTGACGCGTCCCTGTTCGGCCGTTAAATCTCCTGTCCGTCGACTTTGACTACGACGTCCTCGGAGTCGTGGAAGCCATACGGCTCGATATCGTATATCGTAATCTCTTCGTCGACCTGAAGTTCGTCCCAGCCCGGCGCCAAGAAACCACTCGATACACTCCCACTAACCTCTATCGCGCTGCCTGGCGAGTCCTGGATGACGCCGTCGCCCGACTCCTTGTTCGTCCATTCCCAGTCGTAAAACGACCCTCGAACGAAGAAGTCGTACGACCCTCCGGGGTCTGCCTCCATCCGAATCACCGAGCCGCTCGCTGCGTTCACGGAACCAACGAGTCCGAGTCCGGTGACAGAGGCTGCAACGGCACCGGCACCGCGTTTGAGAACGTTACGTCGCGTCGTGTGGTCACTTTCGACCATAACAAATTGACATTACTGATACAACTTATAATTATTCATGATAAGATAGTTTAGCACTAATATTTTACCTCAGACTTGTTAATATTAAACGTGTCATTAGTACAGGGTGGAGTCACAATCGTCACCACTCGAAAACAGCTTCAAAAAGTCGGGCCAACATCAGATGAAGACTCGAGCCACAGAGTTCACAGACTGGACAGTCGACCTCGACGACGCGGCTCACCGAGACCACCTCCCACGACAGACAGTCGAACCTGTCGGAGTGGCGACTCGAACACTCGACACCGACTTCGAGGATGGAATCACCCGGATTTGAACTGCAGTCTGCGGTCGTCAAGCACGCTGTGCCGCGACGAGTGTCACGAGTCGCGGCCTCTTTTTGGTCCAGATTTTTGCGAGGAGCGGTGCGCGAAGCGCACCCGACGAAGCAAAAAGGTGGAATGGGACCGCCCGGATTTGAACCTCGGTCGCTCGTTCCACTCGCTCCCTGTTTCAAATCCGTGGCCGTCCACACACCGCGGACTCGTGAGTACTCGCACACGCTTCGCGGTGCTCGTCGTGGAGTCCGCGTAGAAGTGGGACCGCCCGGATTTGAACCGGGGTCACGGGCACCCAAGGCCCGAAGTATACCAGGCTAACCCACGGTCCCGCGAGTGAACCAAAGCGCATCCCACGTAAACGGGTTTCGTTCCGCGTTCACTCGACGGCGAGCACCGACCCGACGACGAGCAGGCCTGCACCGGCCGCCAGTCCCAGAATCGCCTGCTCGACGACGACGACGCCGACCACGAGGACGCTCGCGCCGCCGAGCAGCGCGACGGCAGCGGCGACCCGCCGAGTCCGACGCACGAGCAGTCGCCGCTCGCGGAGGTACCAGACGGTCCCGCCGGCGACGGCCGTGGTCGCGGCGCTCCCCGCGAGCGGTGCGTCCGAGACGAGTGCGACCAGCGCGAGCGCGGTGACACCGAGCACGCTGCTGGCGAGCAGCGTCGACAGCGCGACCCCGTCGGCTGCGTAGCGGGCGTGGTAGGCGAGCGCCGGGCCGACGGCGAGCGCACAGACGAGCAGTCCAGCGGGGACCGCCGCGAACTGGAGGGCGAGGCCGAGTACACCCAGCGCGAGCAGACACGCGCCACCGAGGACGCCGCGCGGTGGGAGCAACGACGGTGGGTGGGGGTCGGCGGTCACCGCGTAGGTGGCGAACGGGAGGGACAGCGCGAGCGCGACGGCGAGGGCGGCGACGGGGCCGTCGAAGACGCCGACGTACAGCGCCGCGGGGAGTGCGAGCACGCCGCCGACGGCCAGCGACGCGACGGAGAGCCTGCGGTCCATGTGTTCGTGGAGTCGGCGAGCGCCGATAACGATACGGTCGGTCGCGGTGCCGTCCGTCGTACGGGTCGGCGTGTGAACCCCGGCTGTGGAGTGGCTACGACCCACAAGCGTTTAATCTGCAGACTCTGTAGCGCGAGTATGCCCGACTGTCCGCTCGCCGACGAGTGCCCCAGTTTCTCCGAGCGTATCGAGGGGATGGGCTGTCAACACTACACCAGCCGTAGCGGCACGGAGTGGTGCCAGCACTACAGTCAGCCCATTCGCGACCTGAAGTCCCAGCCGGTGAAACCCGGCGAGGAGGTGGTCGTCGAGGTGACGGACATCCACCGGAGCGGTGCGGGCGTCGGTCGGACCGACGACGGGTTCATCATCCTCGTCGACGGCATCCTCCCGGACGCCCGCGCCCGCGTGAAGGTGACGAAGGTCCGCTCGAACCACGCGCAGGGCGAGGAGGTCGAACGCCTCCCGATGGAGGACGAGGAGGACGACGGGAGCGACGAGACCGACGAGGAGGCGACCGCGGACGACGACGACGACGAGGACGACGGGCCGAGACGCCCGCGCCGCGAGCGACTGGGCAGTCGCGACAACTTCTGGGGCTCGTAACCCGGCCGACCCGCGAGCGGACCGCGATACTTCTCCACTCTCTCCGGAGTGTCTCCGCGCCCGGAGGGCCGCCGACGAGGCTAATGCCACCGCGAGCGTACTCGCTGCGTGAAAACTGGGCCGAGCGCTCGCGCGTCCACGGGGACGCCACAGTCGCCGGGGTCGTCGACCGACGGCGAGGAGTCGACCGTCGAGCTACTCGGCGGGCTCGACATCGAGACGACCGCCGACATCGAGGTGCCCGACCGACTCATCGACCAGGTCATCGGGCAGGACCGCGCCCGCGACGTCGTCCTGAAGGCAGCCCAACAGCGCCGTCACGTCATGATGATCGGCACCCCGGGGACGGGGAAGTCGATGCTCGCGAAGGCCATGAGTCAGCTCCTCCCTCGCGAGGAACTTCGGGACGTCCTCGTCTCCCACAACCCGAACGACGGCAACCGGCCGACTATCCGGACGGTGCCCGCGGGCGAGGGGCAAGCCATCATCGAGCAACACCGCGTCGAGGCGCGCAAACGCGGTCAGCTCCGGACGATGGTGATGTGGCTCGTCCTCGTCGCCATCCTCGCGTACGCCTTCCTCGTCGCCGGCGAACCGCTGCTGGGCGTCCTGGCGGCCGTCGTCGTCTTCTACATCTTCCGCGTCAGCGGCCGCACCCAGCGCGCGAGCGTTCCGAAGATACTCGTCAGCAACGCCGACCGCCACGTCGCACCGTTCGAGGACGCGACGGGCGCACACGCCGGCGCGCTGCTCGGCGACGTCCGCCACGACCCCTACCAGTCGGGCGGTCTCGCGACGCCGAGTCACGACCGGGTCGAGGCCGGGGCCATCCACAAGGCCAGCAACGGCGTGCTGTTCGTCGACGAGATCAACACACTCGGCGTCCGCTCCCAGCAGAAGCTGATGACGGCCATCCAGGAAGGGGAGTTCTCCATCACCGGCCAGTCCGAACAGTCCTCGGGGGCGATGGTGAAGACCGACCCCGTGCCGACGGACTTCGTGATGATCGCCGCGGGCAACATGGACGCGATGGGGAACATGCACCCCGCCCTGCGCTCGCGAATCAAGGGGTACGGCTACGAGGTGTACATGGACGACACCATCGAGGACACGCCCGAGACCCGCCGGAAGTACGCCCGGTTCGTCGCCCAGGAGGTCGAGAACGACGGCCGCCTGCCCCACTTCGAGGCCGACGCGGTCGCCGAAATCGTCCTCGAAGCCCGACGGCGGGCGGGCCGGAAGGGTCACCTCACCCTGGCGTTCCGCAACCTCGGTGGGCTGGTCCGCGTCGCGGGCGACATCGCGCGCGACGAGGGTGCACCGGTGACGACCCGCGCACACGTGCTGGCGGCGAAACGCCGGGCGCGCTCCATCGAGCAGCAGTTGGCCGACGAGTACATCGAGCGCCGCAAGGACTACGACCTCTCGCTGGTCGAGGGGAGCGTCGTCGGTCGGGTCAACGGTCTCGCGGTGATGGGCGAGGACTCGGGCATCGTCCTGCCCGTCATCGCCGAGGTGACGCAGTCACAGGGGGCCGGTGGGGTCATCGCCACCGGGGGACTCCAGGAGGTCGCCACCGAGGCGGTCCAGAACGTCTCGGCGGTCGTCAAGAAGTACGCCAGCGTCGACTTGGACGAGATGGACGTCCACGTCCAGTTCGTCGGCGCGGGGGCCGGCGGCGTCGACGGCGACTCCGCGAGCGTCACCGTCGCGACGGCCGTCGTCAGCGCGCTCGAAGCCATCCCGGTCGACCAGTCGGTCGCGATGACCGGGTCGCTGTCGGTGCGCGGGGACGTCCTCCCAGTCGGCGGGGTCACCTACAAGATCGAGGCCGCCGCGAAGGCCGGTCTGGAGACCATCGTCATCCCCGCCGCGAACGAACAGGACGTGCTCGTCGAGTCGGAGTACCGCGACCGGGTCCGTATCGTCCCCGTGAGCCACATCAGCGAGGTGCTCGACGTGGCGCTCGTCGACGCCGTCGAGAAGGAGTCGCTGCTCGACCGCCTCTCGTCGTACGCGCCGGGACCGGGCCGTGACCGCAACCGGGGACCGGGGCCGACGCCCGCCCCGCAGTGACCGGACGCTCGGTCGCGAACCGACGGTTCGCTGCTGAACCACGGGCTACAAGCGCCTGCCACGCCAACCGTCGCTCGTGACCGACCCCGCCGACGTCGACGACATCCTCGGCCGCACCGGGTTCGACCCAGAGACGAGCGTGCTCACCCGGCGGCAGGCCGAGGTGCTCGCCCTCCGCGAGCACGGGTTGGCGCAGGCGGCCATCGCCGAGTGGCTCGGCACCTCTCGGGCCAACGTCTCTTCCATCGAGGCCAGCGCCCGCGAGAACGTTGCGAAGGCCCGCGAGACGCTCGCGTTCGCCGAGGCGCTCCGTGCGCCCGTCAGACTGACCGTCGAGACGGGGACAGACCTCTACGACGTCCCCCAGCGCGTCTACTCGGCGTGTGACGATGCGGGAGTGAAGGTCAACTACGCGGCTCCGGAGCTGATGAAACTCGTCAGCGACGCTGCCGGCGACGCGGTCCGCGGGCGCGAGGTACGCCGCGACCTGCTCGTCGGCGTCACGAGCGAGGGCCAGGTCCGGGTTCGGACGTCGTAAGGCCGGTGTTCGACACGGCCGGAAGCCACTGCAACCGTGATTCTACGTCGACTCCGGACTGGCGAGCTTTCCGAGCGTCCCGTCCCTGTGAGCGACGTAGGCATCGCCATCGACCGCTTCGACCCTGCCGGCCCGTCGCTCCGACGGCCGACCACACTCGCCGGCGCAGTGAGCTATTTCACCCCGCCGTGTGAGCGACGGGCATGGACCTCGGACTCGCCGGTGACGCCGCACTCGTCACCGCCGGTACCAGCGGACTGGGTCGCGCCAGCGCGGAAGCACTCGCCCGGGAGGGCGCGGACGTCGCCGTCTGCGGGCAGACCCCGGAGCACATCGACGACACGCGCGAATCGCTCGCCGCGCTGGGCGACGGCGACGTGCTCGCCGTCGAAGCGGACATCACCGACCGCGACGCTGTCGAGGGGTTCGTCGCCGACACGGTGGACGCCTTCGACGGGCTGGACCACGTCGTGACGAGCGCGGGCGGCCCCCCGAGCGGGTCGTTCCTCGACACCGACGACGCCGACTGGTACGACGCCTACGACCTGCTGGTGATGAGCGCGGTCTGGACGACGCGGGCGGCCCACCCCCACCTCGCGGACGGCGGCGGGAGCATCACCGCCATCACCTCGCGGTCGGTCGAGGAGGCCATCGACGGGCTCGTCCTCTCGAACTCGGTGCGCCGGGGGGTGATCGGACTCGTCCAGACGCTCTCGACGGAGTACGCCCCCGAGATTCGCACGAACGCCGTCCTGCCGGGCACCCACGAGACCAGCCGCATCGAGGAACTCATCGAGCAGGGCATCGAGCGCGGCGAGTACGACGACTACGAGGCCGCTCGCGAGGAGTGGGGAGCGGGCATCCCGCTCCAGCGCATCGGCCGGCCCGAGGAACTGGGCGACGTGGTCGCGTTCCTCGCCAGCGACCGTGCCAGCTTCGTCAACGGGACGTGCATCCCAATCGACGGCGGTCAGACGCGCTCGTAGCGCCGCCGTGTCCCGATTTCTGTCGATGGCGAGGTCGTCACTGCAACGGTTATGTGCTGGAACGTCGTTCGGTCCCGACATGGAACGGCTCGTGTGGGGGCTGGCCGTGACGTACCTGCTGGTCACCGTCGGTCTGCTCTACGCGCTCGCGAGCGGCTCGAACGAGCTGTTTCTCGCGCTCACGTACGTCCTGAACCTCTCGATGGTACCCCTCGCGTACCTCGTCTACCGGCGGCAGCTCCGGCTCACGTGAGTGCGGCCGTCCCGGCTCGCCCCCCGACTCCCCGGTCCCGTGTTCTCGTCACTCCTCGCGCAGTCGCGAGACGACCTCGCGGACCCGCTGAGCCTCGCGGGTCGGGACCACGAGCACGTTCCCGTCGTAGGCCGCGACGGTGAGGTCCGAGACGCCGACGGCGCTGACGTGCTGGCCCTCGCCTGCGGCGACGACGCAGTTCTCGGTGTCCATCGTGAGCGCGTCGCCCAGCACGACGTTCCCGTCGTCGTCGGCCGCGTCGGCGAACACCCGGACGAGCGCGTCCCACGCCCCGAGGTCGTCCCACCCGAAAGTGGCGGGGACGACGGTGACGTTCCGGGCGTCCTCCAGGACGGCGTAGTCGACGCTCACCGACTCGGCGAGGCGAAACGCGCTCTCGGCGTTTCCGGCTTCGACGCCCTTCACGAGCTGTTCGAGCTGGCCGCGTCGCGCCTCGTCGAGGAAGGCGTCGGGCGTCCACGCGAACATCCCGGCGTTCCAGAGGAAGCCGTTGTAGCGGTAGCGCTCGGCGACGCCGGGGTCGGGTTTCTCGAAGAAGCCGGCGGCCGTGTGGTAGTCGCCGTGGTCCTCGCCGGGTTTGATGTAGCCGTAGCCGACGGCGGGACGGTCCGGTTCGACGCCGAGGGTGACCAGTGCGCCCGTGTCGGCGGCCACCTCGCAGGCGCGCTCGGCGACGCTCGCGAAGTCGCCCTCGACGTGGTGGTCGCTCGGGAGACAGAGCATGACGGTGTCGTCGTTGCCGGCCTCCTGCTCACGGCTCCGCACTTCGTGTGCCGCGTAGACGAGCGCCGGGCCGGTGTCGCGGGCGGCGGGTTCGGTCAGCACCTCGGCGTCGGGAGCGTGGTCGGGAACCGCGCCGGCGTACGCCGGGCGCGTGAGGACGTACACCGAGTCGGCCACCTCGCGGGCGCGCTCGACGGTCCGGGTCAGCAGCGACGGCCCGTCGCCGAACGAGAGGAACTGTTTCGGGCGCTGTTCGGAACTCGCGGGGTACATCCGGGTGCCGGTCCCGCCGGCGAGGACGACTGCCGAGACGTGCATGGCGCGGGCTTCGACGCCCCGTGACTAATCGCTGTTGTCGGCACCGCTCCGTTCAGTCGTTCTCGCCGTCCCAGGTCTGAATGCGTCCTTCGCGGATGTCCTCGACACAGCCGACGCAGTCCTGGTGGTCGGGGTCGAAACAGTCCGGGCGGAAGCCGTTGTCGAGGTCGACGGCGCGCTTCTCGGCGTAGCGCCGACAGACGATGCGGACCTTCCCGTCGTCGTCGACCTCGAGGTCGGCGGCGGTCGCCTCGCGGGCGGTCGTGTAGGCGTGCTTCGCCGCCCCGACCTGCCGGCCCGCCTCTCGGACCTTCGTTCGGAGGATGCGTTCCAGCCGACGCCGGTTGCTCATACCCGACAGACGGTCGCGGCCCCCAAAGTACCGTCGGGTGGTCGTTCGGAGCGCCAGCGGGGCGACCACGACACCACCGCGCGTCCCGACCAACGTCCCCGCTCGCACGACGAAGTCGCTGGACGGAACCTGCCACCGAGGCGTACAGTTTTGCCACCGTGGCTGAAACGGTGGCGCATGACACGAACGGACGAGTTCGTCACGGCCGACGGGATGGAACTGCACTACTCGGCGTGGGGTGAGTCGGACGACCCACCGGTGGTCTGTGTCCACGGCCTCTCGCGGGTCGGCCGGGACTTCGACGCCCTCGCCCGCCGCCTCGCCGAGGAGTACTACGTCGTCTGCCCGGACATGCCCGGGCGGGGCCTCAGCGAGTGGGCCGACGACCCCGACGCGTACACCGGGACCGCGCTGGGCGAGCGCTGTGTCGCGTTCTGTGACGCGCTCGGGTTCGAGGAACTGCGCTGGGTCGGCACGTCGATGGGGGGCCAACTCGGGATGGGCCTCGCGGCGGGACCGCTCGCCGACCGCATGACCCACCTCGTGATGAACGACGTCGGGCCGGCCCCCGCCGAGGACGAGGACGCCGCCGAGGGTATCGAGCGCATCATCGACTACCTCTCCGACCCGCCGGCGTTCGACCGTCTGACCGGGCTGGAGGGGTTCTACCGCGAGAGCTACGCCACGTTCAGCGACATGGACGACGAGGAGTGGCGGACGTTCACCGTCACCTCCGCGCGCCGGACCGACGACGGGCAGTTCGCCCCCGCCTACGACCCCGCTATCGTCGAACCGCTGCTCACCGAGGACCTGGAGACCGACCCGTGGGGCGTGTGGGAGGCCATCGACGTGCCGACGCTCGTCTACCGCGGTGAGACCTCCGACATCCTCGCCGAGTCGACGTTCGACGAGATGGAAGCGCGCCGGCCGGGCATCGAGACGAAGACGTTCGAGTGTGGGCACGCCCCCGTGCTCAACGTCCCCGAACAGACCACGCCCATCGAGCGGTTCCTCGCCGAGTAACCGACCGTCTCGGGTGTGTGAACTGCTCGAATCTTCACTTTCACCCCACTAGCGAGGATTTAATTACCGGCAAGAACCAACCGGCGTACGTCTCCCACCGAACACACGCGGAGACGGAGCAACCCAATGGCTGATCTACGACAGCACGCGGAAAGCATACACGCGCAGTTCGAGGACACGCTCGACGTGTCCGTCGAGGAAATCGAGGAGCGGATGGAGACGCTCGTCGACGAGTACAAGGTCCCCGCCGAGGAGGCTCGCCGTTCCATCGTGTCGAGCTACCTCGACGAGGCCGGCATGGACCGCGACGAACTCGGCGGCGGCGGCGGTGGCAACGACCTCGTCCAGGCCGCCGACGTCGACGAGGACGAACAGTGGGTCGACCTCCGGGTCAAGCTGGTCGACCTCTGGGAACCCCGCAGCGACGCCATCTCGCAGGTCGGTCTGCTCGGCGACGAGTCGGGCACCATCAAGTTCGTCTCGTTCACGACGAGCGAACTCCCGACGCTGGAGGAGGGCAAATCCTACTCCCTCGGCAACGTCGTCACCGACGAGTACGAGGGGCGGTACTCGGTCAAACTCAACCGCACCACGAGCATCCAGGAACTCGACGAGGACATCGAGGTGGGCGACGACTCGACGGAGGTCGAGGGCGCGCTCATCGACGTCCAGCGCGGGTCGGGGCTCATCAAGCGCTGTCCCGAGGAGGACTGCACGCGCGTCCTCCAGAACGGTCGGTGTAGCGAACACGGCGAGGTCGACGGCGAGTTCGACCTCCGCATCAAGGCCGTCCTCGACGACGGCGAGCAGGTCCACGAGGTCATCTTCGACCAGGAGGCGACCGAGGAGCTGACCGGCGTCGAACTGGAGGAGGCGAAACAGATGGCGATGGACGCCCTCGACACGAGCGTCGTCGCCGACGAGATGAAAGCCGAGATTCTCGGTCTGTACTACCGCGTGCGCGGGCCGACGTTCGGTCGGTACGTGCTCGCGGACGAGTTCGAGCGCCTCGGGCCGGTCGACGCCGGCGACGCGCTCATCAAAGCGAGGTCGATGTAGATGTCCGGAGCACCCACCCGCGAAGTCGCCCGACGGGTCTTCGCCACCGAGTTCAACGACGCACAGTACACGTTCAAGGAGTCCGACGAGGAGCGCGCGCCCGTCTACGCGCTGCTCCCGACCGGCGAGCGCGCCAACCGCGTGTTCGTCGTCGGGACGCTGACCGAGACCGAGGACGTCGGTTCGGACTCGGAGTACTGGCAGGGCCGCGTCGTCGACCCCTCGGGGACGTTCTTCATGTACGCCGGCCAGTACCAGCCCGAAGCCGCGAGCTTCCTGCGCGAGGCCGAACCGCCGGTGTACGTCGCTGTCGCGGGCAAACCGCGCACCTTCGAGACCGACGACGGCGAGATCAACGTCTCGCTGCGCCCCGAGTCCGTCACCGCGGTCGACGCCGACACGCGCGACCGCTGGGTCGTCGAGACCGCCACTCGCACCCTCGAACGCATCCAGGCCGTCGAGAGCGAGGAGGCCACGGACGACGAGTACGTCTCGATGGCACGCGAACAGTACGGCGACGAGGAGGGGACGCTGAACCTCGACCAGTACCGTCGCGCCGCCCTCGGCGCGCTCGAAGAACTGGACGAGGAGGAGTCCGAGACCGAAGCCCAGCCGCCGGCGTAACCCACGTCGACCCTCGATTCTCGTCTTTTCGACCCCCGTGAGCGACGGTGACACCGGTCGGTCCATTCGTCGGGTCCCACCCCGAAGACAGTCGCGGCCGTGGAACCGGGGTGAGCGACCGTTCCGGGTCGACCAGCGTCGGCCGCTCGTCTCGGTGGGGCGCGTTCGGGCGGCCCACGCCACAGCGTTTTGGTCACCGGCGCGGTAGCCCGAGAGACGAGATGAGCGACGACGCTACCGGCGAGTTCGACGAGCTACGGAACCGAGCGGCCGAGGCCATCGCCGGCGACGACGTCCAGTCGCTGTACGTCGGTCTGGTCCACGAGAACGGAGCGAAGGAGTACTACTTCGGCAACACGGTCGACGAGGAGGAGCTCGGACAGGTCGCGGCCGTCCAGCTGGGGATGATGATGCGCGTCCTCTCCACGCAGTCGGCAACGACCCCCGAGGACCTCGCCGACATCGCGGTCGAACAGGCGGCGTCGATAGACATCCACCCGGAGTGACGCGACACTCGCGTCCCGACTCACTGACCCGCCGACCGGTTCCCTTCGTCCGACGACAGTACGCCGTCTAGCGCCTGCTGAAGCGCGCCCGTCGCCACCAGCGCGTCGACGGCCTCCATCTCCGGCGCGAGCGGTCGGTCGTCGTCCAGCGGGGGGACGACCTCGCGGACCGCGCGATAGGTCACGCCCGTCCCGACGCCGTGTTCCAAGTTGGAGTCGACGAACTCGGCGGCCTGTGCGCCACAGAGCAGTTCGACGGCGACGACCTGGCGGGCGTTCCGCAGGGTTCGACGAGCGGCGTGGGCCGCGGTCGCCGACATCGAGACGTGGTCCTCCTGGTTGCCGCTGACGGGCGTGTTGTCCGTCGCCGTGCGTCCGACCGCGCGACACTCCGAGACGAGCGACGCAGCGGTGTACTGCGCGATCATGTACCCCGAGCGCAGGCCGCTCTCCGGAGTCAAGAACGGCGGCAGGTGGGCCTCCTGGACGTGGGGGTTGAGCATCCGGTCGGTCCGTCGCTCTGAGATGGCGGCGAGTTCGGTGAGCGCGCTCACGAGGTAGTCCAGACGGAGCGCGAGCGGTTCGCCGTGGAAGTTCCCGCCCGACACCACGTCGGCGGCGTCCGTCCCCGACGAGCGACGGTCGACCTCGCCGACCGGGAACACGAGCGGGTTGTCGGTCGCGCTGTTCAACTCGACCTCGACGGCCTCGCGGAGATGGGCCACCGAATCGCGGACCGCGCCGTGGACCTGCGGGAGACAGCGCAGCGAGTAGGCATCCTGCACCCGGTCGCAGTTGCGGTGGGACTCGACGATACCCGAGCCTTCGCAGTGGGCCTTGACGCGCCGTGCGCTGACGGTCTGGCCGACGTGGGGGCGGACGCGCTGGATGGCGGCGTCACACGCCGCGGTGGTGCCCATCGTCACCTCGACGGTGAGCGCGCCGGCGGCGTCGGCAGCCTCACAGAGGCGCTCGGCGTCGCAGACGAGCAGTGCGGCGAGACCGACCGACAGTTGGGTGCCGTTGATGAGCGCCAGCCCCTCCTTCGCGCGGAGAGTAAGCGGCTCACGGTCGATACGGGCGAGCGCCGTCGCGCCCGAGAGCCGTTCGGTGAGCGCGTCGGTCTCGTCGCCAGGCTCGACGTCGGCTTCGCCCTCGCCGAGCAGGACGAGCGCCATGTGTGCGAGCGGCGCGAGGTCACCGCTCGCGCCGAGACTGCCCCGCGACTTCACGACGGGGTGGACGCGCTCGTTGAGCAGGGCGACGAGGTGGTCGACGACGACCTCGCGAACGCCGGAGTAGCCCTTGACGAGTGCGTTGACGCGGGTGAGCATCAGCGCGCGGACCTCCTCGCGGTCGAGTTCGCGACCCGCCCCCGCGGCGTGACTGCGAACCAGGTTCGTCGGCAACTCGTCGACCTGCTCGGCGGGGATGCGCGTGTCGACGAGGTCGCCGAAGCCCGTGTTGATACCGTAGACGGCCTCGCCGCTCTCGACGATGTCCTCGACGCGCTCGCGGGCCTCGCGGACCTGCTCGCGGGCGTCGTCGGTGACGACCACGGGGGCGTCGTGGCGCGCGACTCGCTCGACTGCCTCGGGAGTCAGCGTCTCGCCGTCGAGGGTGACCGGCGTGGGGCCGTCGGCGGCGTCGCCGGACTCACTCACGGCGGACCACCCCCGACTCGGCCACCAGCGTGCCGCCTTTCACGACCGTCTCGACGACGTTCTGGCCGAAGCGGTAGGGGACGTGGACGTGCGAGGGGGCGTCGACGACGAGCAGGTCGCCACGCCGGCCCTCGCTCAGCGTCCCGCGGTCGGCGCGGTCCATCGCCAGCGCGCCGCCGTGGGTCGCGGCCCGAACGGCCTCGGCGGGTGGCATCCGCATCCCGACGCAGGCGAGCGTCGTCGCGAACCCCATGCTCGGCGCGTAGCAGTTCGGGTTGAAGTCGCTCGCGATGGCGACGGTCGCACCCGCCTCCTGGAAGGCGGTGTGGTCGGCGTACTCCGCACCGAGGCCGAACGCAGTGCCGGGGAGGAAGACGGGGACGACGCCCGCCTCGGCGATGGCGCGGGCGTCCTCGCCAGTCGCGTGCAGCAGGTGGTCGGCACTGGTCGCCCCCACTTCGGCGGCCAGTTGCGCGCCCCCGAGTCGGACGAACTCCTCGGCGTGGACCTTCGGCGTGAGTCCGTGGTCGACACCCGCCTCCAGAACCCGGAGAGACTGCTCGACCGAGAACACGCCCTCCTCGCAGAACACGTCGCAGAACTCCGCGACGCCCTGCTCGGCGACGGCGGGCAGTTGCTCTTCGACGACCCGATCGGTGTACGTCTCGGCGTCGCTGTCCTCCGGAATCGCGTGCGCGCCCATGAACGTCGGTACGACGTCGACGGGGTGGGCAGCGTCGGCCCTCGCCAGCACGTCGAGCATCCGGAGTTCGGTCTCGGTGTCGAGACCGTACCCCGACTTCACCTCGACGGTCGTCGTCCCGTGGGCGCACATCGCGTCGAGACGCTCCAGCATCGCGTCCAGCAGGTCGTCGTCGCTCGCCTCGCGAACCGCACGGACGGTCCGGAGGATGCCACCTCCTTCGGCGAGGATGTCCTGATACGCCTTCCCGCGCAGTTTCGCGGCGAACTCGTCGGAGCGGTCGCCCGCGAACAGCGCGTGGGTGTGCGAGTCGGCGAATCCGGGCATCACGGTCCTCCCCGTCGCGTCGATGGCCTGGCGAGCGCTCTCCACCGGGTACTCCCGGGTCACCGCTTCGGTGGGGCCGACGGCGACGACGTCGCCGTCCGCGACGACGACCGCTCCGTTCTCGATAGGGTCGGCTCCCGGTTCCCCCGTGAACACCTCGCTCGCGCCGTGGACGACGAGGGTACCGTCGCCGGTCGGCGGTTCGTCGGCGCTCATCGCTCCACCCCCGAGGCGTCGGGGAGGGTGCCTTCCTTCCGCCCGGCGAGCAGGTGGGCGATGGCCCGTGCCCCGGCCCGCGCGGTCATCGCGTCGCGGTCCAGCGGCGGGGCGCACTCGACGACCTCGAAGCCGGCGAGACGCTCGTCCGCGCCGACTCGTCGTAGCAGTTCGAACAGCTCTCGCGTGGTCAGACCACCGGGTGTCGGCGCGCTCACGCCCGGCGCGTGGGCCGCGTCGAGCACGTCGAGGTCGACGCTGACGTACAGGCTGTCGACGCCGCCCATCGCCGCCAGCGCGCGGTCGAGCGCGTCGTCGAGGTCCGCGCTGACCGCCTCGCTCGTGACGACAGCACCGCCGCACTCGTCGACGAACGCGGCGTACTCGCCGGTCGTCTCGAAGTGTCGCGCCCCGACGCAGGCGTAGGCGTCCAGTCCATCGTCGAGCAGTTGGCGGTACGGCGTCCCACTGGTCGGTTCGTCGCGGACCGCACGCACGTCGAGGTGGGCGTCGAAGTTGAGGACGCCGACGCTGCCCGCCTCCAGCAGCGGCGCGACGTTCGGGTAGGTCAGGGAGTTGTCGCCGCCGAGGAAGACGGGGAAGGTGTCGCTGTCGTGGAGCAGTCGCGCGACGCCTTCGACCCGCTCCTGGAGGCTCGCGACGGTCGCGCCGGCCTCGTCGTCGCGGACCACGTCGCCGACGTCGACGCACTCGCCGACCGGTCCGTTCGCGAAGTGGTGGGTCTTGACCGACGCCAGTTCCTCGCGGAGTGCGTCGGGGCCGTGGCGTGCGCCTCTCCGCCCGACGACGGCGTCGTCGAACGGTTCGCCGAGGAGGGCGACGTCGGCGCTGGCGAGCATTGCCGTCAGGTCGCCGTCGCGCGAGCGGACGACGTCGCCGAACTGCTCGTCGGCCGGGTCCGCGGAGGTGCCCGTCCACGCCGGCGCGTCGGTGAGGTCGTGGTCGCTCACTCGCCGCCCGCCTCCTGTGGGTCGCGGTCCCGCATCGGGACGGCCACGTTCGAACGGTCGGCCTCGTCGATGGCCTCCTCGTAGCCCGCGTCGGCGTGGCGTATCACGCCCATCCCTGGGTCGGTGGTGAACACGCGCCGGGCCTTCTCGGCGGCCAGTTCGGAGCCGTCGAGGACGACGTGGTTGTTCGTGTGTATCGAGTTGCCGATGCCGACGCCGCCGCCGTCGTGGACGCTCACGACGTCCGCCCCTGCGGCGCAGTTGAGCAGGGCGTTGAGAATCGGCCAGTCGGCCACGGCGTCGCTCCCGTCGCGCATCGCCTCGGTCTCGCGGTGCGGCGAGGCGACGCTGCCCGCGTCGAGGTGGTCGCGCGTGACGACGACGGGAGCCGAAATCTCGCCCTCCGCGACGAGTTCGTTGATTCGGAGGGCGAACCGCGCACGCTCGGTGAGGCCCTCCGGGTCGTCCTCGGAGGAGTACCCCAACCAGCACACCCGGCTCGGCAGGCCCTGGAACTGGACCTGCTCGCGAGCGAGGTCGATCCAGCGCCGGAGGTGCTCTTTCTCGGGGAACAGTTCGAGCACCGCGTCGTCGGTGCGGTGGATGTCGGCGGGGTCGCCCGACAGCGCCGCCCACCGGAACGGCCCCTTCCCCCGGCAGAACAGCGGCCGGATGTACGCCGGGACGAACCCGGGGAACGCGAACGGGTCGGGGACCGTCTCGGAGCGGTACTCCTGGACTTGCCCGCGGATGTTGTTGCCGTACTCGAACGTCGTCGCGCCCGCCTCCTGGAGGTCGAGCATCGCCTGGACGTGGCGCGCCATCGTGTCGAGGCTCGCCTCGCGGTAGCCTTCGGGGTCGTCCTCGCGCAACTGGTCGGCCTCGGCGACGCTCGTGCCCGCGGGGTAGTACCCCTCCAGTTCGTCGTGGGCGCTCGTCTGGTCGGTGAGAAAGTCGGGGACGAACTCGCGCTCCACCATCCCTTCGAGCATCTCGGCGGCGTTCGCGTGGAGCGCGATGGAGAACGCTTCGCCCGCTGCGGCGGCCTTCTTCGCCTGTTCGATGGCGTCGTCGAGGTCGTCGGTCTTGGCCATGCAGTAGCCCGTCTCGATACGTCGGTCGATGCGGGACTCGTCGACCTCCGCGGCGATGCAGACGCCGCCGTTCATCGTCACCGCGAGCGGCTGTGCGCCGCCCATCCCACCGAGACCGGCGGTGACGGTAATCGTGCCCCGAAGCCCGTCGCGGTCGGGGAACTGCTGCCGACCCGCCTCCGCGAGCGTCTCGTAGGTGCCCTGGAGGATGCCCTGCGTGCCGATGTACGCCCACGACCCGGCGGTCATCTGGCCGTACATGATGAGTCCCTCCGCTTCGAGTTCGTGGAAGTGCTGCCAGTCGTCCCACTTCCCGACGAGGTTGGAGTTGGCGATGAGCACCCGCGGCGCGCGTTCGTGGGTCGTGAACCGGCCGACGGGTTTCCCCGACTGCACCAGCAGCGTCTCGTCGTCGGCCAGTTCGCGCAACTCGGCGAGGATGGCGTCGTAGGCGTCCCAACTGCGTGCAGCACGGCCGGTCCCGCCGTAGACGACCAGTTCCTCGGGTTTCTCGGCGACTTCGGGGTCGAGGTTGTTGTTCAACATCCGGAGGGCGGCCTCCTGTCGCCACCCCTCGCACTCGATGTCGGTGCCGGTCGGCGCGCCCTGGTACTCGCGCCACTGCTCGCTCGGTTCGCCGACGTCGTGGCCTCCCTTCGAGGCCCGGTCCGTCTGCTCGCTTCGCTTAGACGGTTCGGACGGTTCGGTCATGTGTCGAAGCTAGCTAGCGTGTCGCAAATACTTTCGACCCCGCGTGCGGTGGGGGATTCATGTACGAGGCGACGTTCCGCATCGGCGACGCGGGTGGGTTGGCGGCGCTGACCGCCGACACCGACGCCCGCGTCGAGCTGTGGTGCAACGACCACTGCGACCTGCTGTCGGTGACGGGGGGTGACGAGTCGACGCTGGCCCGTCTCGAATCGCGCGTCGGCGTCCGAGAGTCGGTCGAACGCGACGGACAGGTGGTAGTCGTCACCGAGCGCTGTCTGCGCGAGGCGGGGACGACCGTCGACGAGTATCTGGAGCGGCACGGCTGTCTGCTGGTCCCGCCGCTGCGCTACGTCGACGGGGCGACGGTGTGTCGTCTCCTCGCGCTCGACTCGGCGGACCTCTCGGCGTGTTTCCGTGACCTGGTCGACGACGGTGTTCGCGTCACCGTCGACCAGAAGCGTTCGGCGGGGACGGTGACGCCGGGGTCGCCGCTGGGCGTCGACGAGTTGCTCCCGGACCTCACCGCGCGCCAGCGAGCGGCGTTCGTCACGGCGTACGAGCAGGGCTACTACGAGATTCCCCGGCAGACCTCGACCGAGGCCATCGCCGAGGTGCTGGGTGTCGAGCGCCGGACCGCCGAAGAACACCTCCGGCGGGCGGAGAACAAACTGGCGGCGGTGCTCGTGGCGCACCTGTGACGAGGTGATGTGTGAGTGTGACAGCGAACACCACACACAAGCTACTTGCTCGTTCATGTCGGGTGACAGACCGATGCAGGCAGTCACGCTGCTCACCACACTGACCCTCCTGCTCGTCCTGTTCGCGCGGGCCGACAGACGGTTCGACCGACGGCTACTCGGGGTCTGTATCGCTGCGTTCGCTGGCGTGCTTCTCGTCACGAGCGTTCCCGGTGTCCCTCACGCCGTCGTCGTGGCCGTCACCCTCGTCGGGGTCGGGTCTCTCGTCGCCGCGTCATTGGGCGTCGTCGTCGACCGGTATCTGGCTAGAAACGAACGGATAGCGTGACTGTCGCCGTGCTCTCGTGCCACGCCAACGACCGGTCGCAGCGGTGCGAGCACCGTGTGCTCGTCTGACGAACGGTTAAGTATCAGGAGTCGTAACCTTCGAGAAGACATGGGCAACAAGAACAAGACCATCTCGTTTCGCGTCAACGAAGACGTGTTCGAGACCCTGCGGGACATCGCCGAGGAGCGCGACATCTCGCTGTCCGCCGTGTTCCGCGACTACGTCGACACCCTCGTTGCCCACGACGGTCAGGTCCGCGTCGTCCCGGAACACGAGTACGACGAACCCGCCCGCCAGGAGAGCTTCCCTCCGAAGGTCGAGGTGCCCAAGAGCTTCATCCGCGAACACGAGCGCCTCGAACTGGAGGCCGAACACCTCCGCGACCAACTCGACGAGTACAAGCGCTACGTGACGAAACTCAGCCAGCGCGTCGAGGAGGCCGACGAGGAGGAGGTCATCCAACTGGAGGACCTCGACCCCGCCGACGACGACGACCACACGTTCCGCCTGGGCTGACCCGCACACTCCGCGACCTACTTCTCTCGACGCGACGTCCCGCCGAGCGACCGCTCACCGCGACGCGCCGAGCGTGAACGACCCAGGGTTCGACGTGCCGGAGACGAAGTACCCGAGATCGCCGTCCTCGTAAACGCGTCCACCGAGCACCCGGCCAGTGTCCCAGTCTGGCGGTGCCGGATTGTACGCCGTCCGCCCGGAGTCGTTGTCGGGGTCCTCGCCGTCGACCGTGAATCGGACTCCGTACCAGACGGGGTAGGCGAACACGTCCTCGTACGTCCGGGACTCGCCGGCGTCGAGGGCCACGCTCGCGGTCAGTTCGCGTTGGCGTTCCGGAACGACGGCGTCGGCGTCGCCGGTGACCGACCCCGGCCCGTCGTCGCCCGGTTCGGCCCCGACGGCCGTCACCTCGAACCCGACGGTGTGAGGGAGGTCGTCGTCGTTGACGAACCGGAGCGTTCCGGCGGGGAGGTCGGCGTCCCCGAACGTCGAACAGCCCGCGAGCGTCGACGCGCCGAGCGCACCGACCATCGCGAGGAGGGCACGGCGGTTCATGTGAAAAGTGGCGGTCGAGCGAACAAGTCGGTTTCGGGGAGTGTCAGACCCGAGTGATTGGTCAGAACGCCGCGTCCGGGAGTTTCTCCGCGTTCTCGGCGAGCAGGTCGAGACCGGGTTCGACCGCCGCGAACGCCGGGCCGCGCGTGACGGTCCGACGTTCGCGGTTCCACTCGACGACGCCCGCAGCCTCCAGTTTCGGGAGGTGGACGTGGTACAACCGGACGTCGTCGACCCCACTCCCGGAGTGCGACCGCGCCCCGGACTCCCCGTCGACCGGCCGGTCCGCCGGGCGTTCGCCGACCAACTCGTCGGGGACTCGGAGCGAATCGCTCCCACGGAGCGCGAGGAGCACCTGCCGTCGGGGGCCGGCGGCCAACAGGTCGAAGAACGTGGATGTGTCTGACATACGCAAGACATCTGTAAACTAGACTATAAATTTAACCCGGGCGTGTGCGACACCGCCGGACCGGGCGACGGGCGCGTGTGAGCGCTCCGCGCACGACCGAGCAACACCGATTCCCGGAACCGACGGAGTAGTTGTGATGAATCATCGACGGGTCGGTCGACGGGAGGTGCTCGCCGGACTCGCCGGCGGTGGCGTGGCCGCGCTCGCCGGCTGTCTCGGCGTCGGCGGCTCCGACACCAGTCCGCTCGCCGACCACCCCGTCGCTGAGGGACTCGCCGACCAGCCCACGCAGGGGCCGGCGGTCGGCGACGCGACGGCGACCGTCGTCGCCTTCGAGGACCCCTCCTGCGTGCGCTGTGCGGCGTTCCACCGCGACACCGTCCCGCGTCTTCGTTCGGAACTCGTCGACCCCGGAACCGTGAGCTACGTCCTCCGACCCTACCCGGTCGTCTTCGAGTGGGGCGAGGCTGCGACGCGGGCGCTGTGGGCGACCTACGAACGCGACGCGGCGGCGTTCTGGGGACTGCTCGACCACTACTTCACCGACCAGGACGCGTTCTCGTCGGGAAACGTCCTCGACCTGACCGAGGCGTGGCTGACCGCCGAGACGAGCGTCGACGCTGCCGCGGTCCGCGAGGCGGCCGCCGCCGACGGCTTCCCCGCGCCCGTCCAGAGGAACCTCGACGTGGGTGAGGCCGCGGACGTCACCGGCACGCCGACGGTGTTCCTGTTCCGCGACGGCGAGTACCGGACCAGCGCGAGCGGCAGCGTGAGCTACGAGTTCGTCACGAGCGCCTTAGAGCTATGAGCGGGGCGAACCGCGTTCGACGAGCGCTCGGTGGCGTCTCGTTACCCACTCGGCTCGACGACTGGCGACTCGCCGCCCGGACCGCGCGGCTGGTGCTCACGGTCCCCCTCTACGCCGTCGTCGCGCTGGTCGCGGCGGTGCTGGCGCTCTCGGTGTTCGTGCTCGCACAGAACCTCACGGTCGTCGGCGACGTGGTCGGGGGCGGTCTGAGCGGTCTCCCGGTCGCGACGCGCCTCGAGATTCTCGCGGAGCTGTACCCGTTCGTCGGCACGTCGTTCGACCCGCTGGCGGGCGCGGCGGTGCTCGCGCTCGCCACACTGACGGGCGTCAACCTCGCGATGGTCGCCTACCACGTCCGCGAACACGGGCTGACGGTGTCGGGGAGCGGCGGTGGCCTCGCCGCCGTCGTCCTCGGGACGCTCGGGGCCGGCTGTGCGGCCTGCGGCACGGCGGTGCTCGCTGGCGTGCTCTCGCTGGTGGGCGTCGGCGGGTTGAGCTTCCTCCCGCTGGAGGGTCTGGAGTTCGCGCTGGTCGGCCTGCTCGCGGTGCTCCTCTCGACGTACTGGCTGGCCGACGGGATGCGCGGCGGCGAGATCAACGGCTGTCCGGTCGACGTCTACCGCTGACCGCGCGCTCGGTCGAGCGCGGCGAACAGTTCACAGTAGTCCGCGAGCAGTCGCGGGAGCAAGAACTGCCGGCGGACGGTCTCGCGGCCCGCCGTTCCCAGTCGGTCGGCTAGCGTCTCGTCTTCGAGCAGTCGTCGACAGCGGTCGGCGGTCGCGTCGATGTCCCGCGGTTCGACGAGGTAGCCGTTCTCGCCGTCGACCACCTGGAGTGGGATGCCGCCAACGTTCGCGCCGACGACCGGAGTCTCCTTCCACAGCGCCTCCGACACCGTGAGCGCGAACCCCTCGCGCAGCGACTTCTGGAGCACGACGTCGGCGGCGCGTTGCATCGCGTTGACGCCCGCGTCGGGGAGGTCCGTCAGCAGGTGGACCGACGGGTCGTCGTCGGTCTCGGCGTCGACCGCCTCGAACACCTCCACGCCCTCGGGGTCGTCGTCGGGCATCCCGCCGACGAACGCGAGTTGCACGTCCGGCACCGACTCGCGGACCTGCCGGTAGGCGTCGACGACCCCCAGCGGGTCCTTCCAGGGGTCGAACCGCGACACCTGCACCAACAGCGGTCGGTCGGGGTCGACGGGGTAACGGTCCAGGTCGGCGGCCGCCGCCGCGTCGCCCGACAGGTCGTCGAGCGGGCGGTTCTTCGGCGCGAGCGGGTCGATGGCGGGGTGGACGACGGTCGTCTCCGCGTCGGAGAGCGGGAGCGCGTCGGCGTACGCCGGGCGACTCACGACGGCGTGGTCGACCGCCGCGAGGTCCTCGGCGAAGAACTCCAGATAGGCGGGCGACGGGTCGGTGAGGTCGATGTGACACCGCCAGACGAACGCGGTGTCGGGATGTCGCTCGGCTAGCGACCCGATCATCCCGAGCGTCTGGGGGTCGTGGAGGACCACGACGTCGGCGTCGCCGTCGAACGCGGCCGCGTTCTCGGCGACGGTCTCGCGGTAGGTCGCCCGCATCGCGTCGGTCAGCGGGTCGCCGTCGCCCTGCAACCCGTTGTGGATGGCCTTCGTCACCTCGTAGAACGCGTCGGGAGCGGTGAGCACCTGCCAGTCGGCGTCGAGTCCGAGGTCGTTCGACAGCGCGACGAGCGGGTGGAGCATCTCCGCGACCCCGCCGCCGTCGGCCGTCGAGTTGACGTGGACGACGCGCAGGCACTCGACGCCACCGGCGGCGTCACGGACCGCCGCGCTCGTCTCGGCGTCGAGCACCGCGGCGTACGACTCGAACGTCCGGGCGGTCGTGGTGACGGACTGCATTCGTTGCCCTACCGTTTCGAGCGCTGGTATGTCAGTGTATCTCTCACTGGCAGGCGGTCGCGGCGCGGTCGCGGCGGTCCGGCGTGGCGAGACGTCGCGGTGCGGGTCGTACGCACCGGTCAGGAGAGGCGTCGTTTGCGGTCGTGGGCGTCGTCGGCCGCCTCGCGGTTCCCCTCGACCTCGGCGAGTTCCTCGACGGCTTCGAGGGTGCGGACCGACTGGTCGAGGAACGACAGGACGTCGCCGGAGTAGGCGTACAGCATGTAGTCGTCGCCCATCACGTCGACGATGGCGTCGGGGCCGAGCCCCTGCTCGCGCAGTTCCAGCAGGTAGCGCATGAACTTGCGCTCGGGGTGGCCACAGTGGGGGTTGGACTCGCAGTCGCAGTCGAGGAAGTCCGTCGCGAAGTCCAGCACCCGGTCCTGGGTCGCGTCGTCGAGGTTCGCGAGGTTCTCGCTCTGGAACAGCAGGTCGAGCGTCGCCCCCGAGAACGCGCTCTTCGGGAGATTCGTCTCCAGTTGCGAGGAGAGCTGACGGTGGTTCTTCAGGTATATCTTGTCCGTGATGGCCACGGTTGGCGGAGTGTCGGCGGTCCGCGAGCAAAAGTTCGGCGGTCGCGCGGTCACGCTCTCGCGGGCGTGACCTCCCTGCACAGCTTTAACTCGATGCCGTGGTAGTAGGGCGCATGGCTCTCGAAACCGTACTCGTCGCGGTCGGAAAGAGCGACGAAGACCGCATCGAGTCGCTCGCGGCGACCGCCATCGACATCGCTGGGCCGGCGGGGGCGACGGTGAAACTCGCCCACGTGTTCTCGAAGGAGTCGTACCGGGAGACTCGAGACACGCTCGACTTCACGCGCGACGCGGAGGTGACGCCGGACGTCGTCGCGAAACGCTACGTCACCATCCGGGAACTCGGCGACGCGATGGACGCCGCCGACGTCGCGTTCACCAGCCACGGCGCGGTCGGCGAGGAGGGCGAGACCATCGTCGAGTTGGCCGAGCGTTTGGACGCGGACCTCGTCATCGTCGGCGGGCGCAAACGCTCGCCGACCGGGAAGGCGGTGTTCGGTTCGACCGCTCAGGAGGTCATCCTGAACGCCCCGTGTCCGGTGACGTTCGTCCGCGGAGACTGACGCAGGGCCTGGCCCACGCTCGCCGTGACCGGGGAGCGGAGGTGACGCCGACTCACTCGACCAGCGCCGCCTCCAGCAGTTCGAGCGGGTGGCGAATCTCGTAGCCGGTGCCGTGTTCCATCTGCATCGCACAGGTCGGACACTCGGTCATCCCCGTCTCGCCCTCGACGCCCTCCATGTGCTCGAACATCTCCTCGCCGATGGCCATCGACACGTCGTAGTGTTCGGTCTTCCAGCCGTAGGTGCCCGAGATGCCCGAACAGGAGTCGCCGACGTCGTCGACGGCGACGCCGTCGAGGTCGCCGAACAACTCGACGGCCTGCCGGTCGAGCCCCTGATTGCGGGCGTGACACGGCGCGTGGTACGCCAAATCGGGGAAATCGGCGTCGGCGGCCGCCACGTCCTCGCGGACGGACTCGTGGACGCGGAGGTACTCCAGGGCCTCGTAGGTGTGGGCGGCGACGGTGTCGGTCCCCTCGAAGTCGAACAGTTCGGGGTACTCCTGGCGGAGCGCCATCGAACACGACGTACACGAACAGACCACGTCGTAGCCGTCCTCGACGAGCGCGTGGAACGTCTCGACGTTGAACTTCGCGGCCCGGCGCGCGTCGTCGAGCATCCCGTTGGCGAACATCGGCGTGCCCGAACAGCGCTGGTCGGGCACCGCCACCTCGTAGCCGTAGGACTCGAACACCCGGACCATCGCCTTGGCCACCTCGGGCGTGTTGACGTTCGAGTAGTCGCCGTGGAAGTACGCGACCCGTTTCGGGTCGTTCGGGTCACTGTCCGCTCGGCGCTCGCGAACCTGCCGCGCCCGTCGTCGCGACTCCTCGTCGCCGCCACGGTCGTCCCACCACGAACGGAACGTCTCGGTGGCGAACTCGGGGAACTCGCGTTCGCCCGTGATGCCGAACAGGCGGTCGTTGAGGAACCGGGTGAGCCGCGACCCCATCACGAAGTTCGTGAGGCGTGGCACCTTCGAGCCGATTCTGGCGAGCGTCCCGTAGTTCGCGAGCACGCGGTTGCGCCAGTACTCGACCGAGGTCTTGCTGAGGTGTTCGGCGACGTACTCCGCGCGGGCGGTGTTGTGCATCTGGCTCAGCGGCACGCCCGATGGACACGCCGAGTCACAGCGCATGCAGTTCGAACAGTCCATCACCGACGGATCGATGTCCGTGTCGTCCTGCCGTTTCAGCCGCCACTGCTCCGGTCCCTGGAACTTCGGGCCGGGGAAGTCGTCGTCGACTTCGGCGACGGGACACGACGTATCACACGACGAACATTTGTAACAGGAGTCGGCACCCGGTCTGAGGTCCGACTCACCGACGAGGTCGCCGTGCTCGCCGAAGACGTACGTCCAGTCGTCGTCCGATGCGCCCGCCGCGGTCGTGTCCTCCGGTGGTTCCGATGGTGTACTCATGTGACTTCCTCGCCGGCCCGTCGGCCGGCAACGTATCCGGTCGCCAGCGAGACGCCGCTGGCGGACTTCTCGGCGGCCACGTCCGCGCCGCCGACCACACTCCCCGCCGCTCGCAGGTTCTCGTACTCGGGGTCGCCGTCCGCGTCCTGCGGTCGGCCCTCCGCGTCGATGCGGACGCCGAACCGGGCGAACGCGTGGTCGCCGTACGCACCCGCCGCCGACCAGTCGTAGCGGTCGGCGGGGTGGGGGACGTGGCAGTCGAACACCCGCTCGCGGACCGCCTCGCGGTTCGAGACGATGCCCTTCCCGACGAGACCCCCCGTCGCCAGCACGTACTGCTCGGCAGCGTAGGGAACTCGCGTGTGAGTGCGCTCGACGGTCACCTCCCGAACCCGCTCGCCGTCGCTCGTCACGTCGACGACCGGGTTACCCGTCTCGACGCCGACGCCCGCGTCGTCGAGCGCGGCGTACAGGCGTTCTGCGAGGCGCATCCCCAGCAACGAGGGCGGTCCCATCGGCACCTCGAAGACGTCGACGCCGAGACGGTCGCTCAGTTCCGCGCGGACCGCCTCGCGCTCTTCGAACCCCAGCAGTGCCGGGAACCCGACGCGTTCGGCCCCCGAGCAGTGGGGTTTGACACGCTCGACCAGCGCGGTACGGGCGTCGACGCGCCCGCCGTCGACGGTCGTCGCCTCGTCGAGCAGGTCGGCGTAGCGAGTGATTGCCGCGTCGGCCCGCAGGTCGCCGGGGAACGGGAGGGTGACGCCCCGAACTTCGAACGGGACGCCGGCGCGGTCGAGGTGGGCGGCCGCCTGCGGCGCGTCGAAGTCCGGGAGCGTCTCGAAGCCGACGAGCAGCGTCGAGCGTGCGTCGCTCGCGAGTCCCGGCGCGACCGACACGGGGTAGCGCGCGGTCGGTTTCACCGTCCCGCCGTGGGTCGGGACCAGCGCGTTGGCGTCGGTGTGGCTCCCCTCGTAGTCGGCCACCGAGTCGAACAGGTCGAGTCCCGCTCGGAGTGCGTCGGTGCCGACGGTTCGGTACGGGTGGCTCTCGGGCAGGCGCTCGACCGCTTCGAACGGGTTCGTGACGAGGTCGCCGTCGACGACGCCGAGCGCGTCGACCACCCCCGACGCCTGTCGGAGCGTGCTCTCCTTGTGCGAGACAAGGCGGACCCGTGCCCCCTCGCGGGCGGCGGCGAGCGCGGCCGTGACGCCCGCGAGACCGCCACCGACGACGAGGACGTCGTCCTCAATCGCCACCGTTCCCTCCGTCGGTGTCGTCGCGGTGTACGCCGCCGCGTCCACCGTCCGCGACCGGTCGGTCCCCGGCGTCGAACGCGTCCCAGTCCACGTCGCCCTCGGCGGCCGCGGGGTCGGCGTCGCGGTTCATCGTCGTCGCCTGGAGCGTGTACTTCAGCGCGGCCTGCGAGAGCTGTTGGCCCCACAGCGCGTGGCGTTCGCCCTTCCAGCGCTCCTCGACCAACTCGGCGAGCGCGTCGTCGACCGTCGGTTCGTCGTACGTCGGGTGGAGTTCGCTCGCGATGCGGTGGGCACAGAAGCCGCCCTGGCAGTTGCCCATCGACGCCCGTGTCCGCAGGCGGACCGCGTTGAGGTCCGTCCCGGCTTGGTCGACGGCGTCGCGGACCTCGGCGCGGGAGACGGCCTCGCAGGGACAGAGCACGGGGTTCGGGTCACACCGCGAGAGCACCGATTCGGTGCGCGAACCGAGCCGTTGTGAGGAGCGTCGAGCGACCGGCGAGCGGAGACCGAACCGCTGCATGGCGTCGTCGAGGACAGCGTGGTCCTCGCTGCCCGGGAGCGGTTCGTCGGCCGTCCGGCACGTCGCGGCGACGCCGAAGCGGTCACAGACGTGGTCGGCGATGGACTCGGCCATCATCCGGTAGGTGGTGAGCTTCCCGCCGACGATGCTCGTCATCCCCGGCAGGTCGTCGCGCTCGTCGTGGTCGAGCAGGAAGAAGTCGCGCGTGATGTCGGTCGGGTCGGTGCTGCCGACCTCCGGCGGTTCGTACAGCGGGCGGACGCCCCAGAACGAGCGGATCGTCCGAGCCTCCCCGAGCAACGGGACGAGCTTCGACAGTTCGTCGATGAGCAGGTCGACCTCCCACTGCTCCTCGGGGTACTCCTCGGGGTCACGGACCTCCTCGTCGGTCGTCCCGAGGATGCAGGCGGTCTCGTGGGGGACGATGATGTCGGCGTCGCCCTTCGGCCGACAGCGGTTGACGACGGTGTCGACCTGTCGCGTGTTCATCACCGTCATCACGCCCTTCGAGGGGCGGACCTCGACGTCGACGCCCGCCAGCGCGCCGATACGGCCCGCCCACGCGCCCGTCGCGTTGACGACGTGGTCGGTCTCGATGCGTTCGGTACTCCCCGGCGACCCGTGGACGCGCTTGCCCGGCCCGGAGTCGTGGCGAATCTCGACGCCGACGACCTCGCCCCCCTCGACGAGGACGTCCGTGACCTCGGCGTGGGTCTCGACGCGCGCGCCGTGGCGCTCGGCGTCGAGCGCGTTCGAGACGCAGAGTCGGAACGGGTCGATGGCGGCGTCGGGGACGCTGATGGCCTTGTCGACGTCGCTGGCGAGGTGTGGCTCCACCTCGCGGGCTTCCGCGCCGGTGAGCACCTCGACGGGGATGTCGCAGTCCCGACAGCCCTGCAGTTTCTCCTCGAAGTACGCCTCGGTGTCCTCGGGTCGTTTGACGAACAGCCCACCGGTCTCTTCGACGCAGTGGCTCGCGATATCCCGGAGGACGAAGTTCTCCTCGACACACTCGCGGGCGGACTTCTGGTCGGAGACGGCGTAGCGCCCGCCGGAGTGGAGCAGGCCGTGCATCCGCCCGGTCGTCCCGTGGGTGAGGTTGCCCTTCTCGACGAGCGTCACGTCGAGGCCCCGCATCGCGAGGTCCCGGGCGATACCCGTTCCGGTCGACCCACCCCCGACGACCGTGATGTGTGGTACCGATGCCATTCGTGGAAACCCTTCGAAGTGCAGCCTCTTTGTTTCACCGGTGGTGTGGGTGCGACAGTAACTTATCCCCGGACGGGGAGTCTCGGGTCCCCCGACGCCCGGCACCATCGGTGACGCCCCCGTCCGCCTGCCCCGACACCGACGTCCTCCAGACGGACACGTAGTGGTGAAATTCGGCAGTATAGGGCGGTTACGGACGGACATTCGTCGTCGTGGCTGCCCGCCGAAGGAACTCCCGTGACGAACGCCCGGCCGAGCAGCGGACGGGGGTTTACGACGTTCAGTTCGTCGCGGTGTGTCGAGCGAGCGCTCGAATCGGCAAAGTGCCTCTGAATTCGGTCGCTGGCCCGTCTCGGAGGCGTCCTGTTTCTTTATTAGAGATAGCGAGACGTGGGTAAAATTTATTATTCTTCATTACAATGTTCACCAGAACGGCGGTACCGGTGACGACCGTACTGTCGACGGAGCAGATCCATGGAAGACACATACATCGGTGCGATCGACCAGGGAACGACCGGGACGCGGTTCATGGTGTTCGACCACGCTGGACAGGTCGTCACCAACGCGTACGAGAAACACGAACAGATCTATCCGGAGCCGGGGTGGGTCGAACACGACCCCATCGAAATCTGGGAGAACACACAGAGCGTCGTTCTGGCGGCGCTCGAACAGGGGGGCATCGACCCCACCCAGCTCGAAGCTATCGGCATCACCAACCAACGCGAGACGACGCTCGTCTGGGACGCCGACACCGGCAAGCCGGTCCACAACGCGCTGGTCTGGCAGGACCGCCGGACGACCGACCGCGTCGAGGACCTGGAAGCGGCAGGGAAAGTCGAGTGGATCCGCGAGAAGACCGGCCTGGAGGCCGACGCGTACTTCTCGGCGACGAAGACCGAGTGGATTCTCGACAACGCCGAACCGCTCAAACTCTCCACCAGTCGGACGCGTGACCTTCGCGAGCGCGCCCGCGACGGCGAACTGCTGATGGGCACCATCGACGCCTGGCTCATCTACAACCTGACGGGCAACCACATCACCGACGTCACCAACGCTTCGCGGACGATGCTCTACGACATCCGGGAGCTCTCGTGGGACGCCGAGCTCCTCGAGGAGTTCGACGTCCCCGAGGCGATGCTGCCGGAGGTCCGGCCCTCCTCGGACGCCGACTTCTACGGCCACACCGACCCCGACGGGTTCCTCGGGGCCGAGGTGCCCATCGCGGGCGCGCTCGGCGACCAGCAGGCGGCCCTGTTCGGTCAGACCTGTTTCGACACCGGCGACGCGAAGAACACCTACGGCACCGGCAGCTTCTACCTGATGAACACCGGCTCCGAGGCCGTCTCCAGCGACCACGGGCTGTTGACGACCATCGGCTTCCAGATGTCGGGCGAACCCGTCCAGTACGCCCTGGAGGGCTCAATCTTCGTCACCGGCGCGGCCATCGAGTGGCTGGAGGACGTCGACCTCATCAACAACGCCGCACAGACGGCCGAACTGGCCCGCTCGGTCGACTCGACCGACGGCGTCTACATGGTGCCGGCGTTCACCGGCCTGGGTGCGCCCCACTGGGACGGGCGCGCACGCGGCACCATCGTCGGGATGACCCGCGGCACCCGGAAGGCCCACATCGTGCGGGCGACGTTGGAGGCAATCGCCTACCAGACCCGCGACATCGCCGAGGCGATGGAGGCCGACTCGGGGGTGACGACGACGTCGCTCCGCGTCGACGGCGGCGCGGTGAAGAACGACTTCCTCTGTCAGCTTCAGTCGGACATCATCCAGACCGACATCGTCCGGCCGGAGGTCGACGAGACGACGGCGCTGGGGTCGGCGTACGCCGCGGGCCTCGCCGTCGGCTACTGGGACACCATCGACGAACTCCGGGACAACTGGCAGATCGACCGCGAGTTCGAACCGGGGCTGTCGGCCGCCGACGCCGACCGGATGTACAGCCGGTGGGACGACGCCGTCGAGCGCTCGCTGAACTGGGCGACGGAGGAGTGATACATGCAGGACATCCTGCTCCAAATCCCCCTCCTCGACGTAAGCGTCGAGGAGTTCGCGCTCCTGTTCATCACGGCGCTCGCAGGCGGTGCCTTCGGTGCTGCGCTCGGAGCGCTCCCCGCGTTCGTCTTCACCGGCTTCGTCGTCTTCCTCGGTGAGGGTCTCGCCATCCTCGAAGGGAACCTCGGCGAGGCCGGTGTCGCCGCGTCGGGAGACATCGCGACCGGCGTGACCGGTGCCATCGGGTTCGGTGCCGTCACCGGCCCACACATCGCCTTCGCGGGTGGTGTCGCCGCGACGGCCTACGCCGGCAGGCGGTATCCCGAGATGGGTGGCGACGGCGAGGGCTACCACTTCGGGAAGGAGATAACCTACGCGTTCGGGACGAAACCCGACATCCTCGCCGTCGGAGCGCTCTTCGGCGTGCTCGGCATGCTCATCACGGAGGTCGCGGGGGCAATCGGCGTCCCGACGGACAACATCGCGCTGTCGGTGTTCCTGACGGCGATGCTCGCACGCGTCGTCTTCGGCTACCCGCTCGTCGGCAAGGCCGCGGGTGGGAGCCTCTTCGACATGTCGCCGTTCGAACGCGGCGAGGAACGAGTGGCCGCCGACGGCGGCGCTGGGCGAGTCAGACCCGCGACCGAACCGTGGCTCCCCCACCAGTACAAGTGGTCGGGCGTGACCGTCATCGGTCTCGTCGGTGGGCTTCTCGGCGGCTACATCTGGATCCAGACGGGGAGCATCTTCATGGGCTACGCCATCTCGGCGATGAGTCTGCTGTTCCTCAACCTCGGCGTCGAGAAGATTCCCGTCACCCACCACATCACGCTGATCGGGGCTGCGGGTGCCGTCGTCGTCTCCGCGATGTTCGGGAACCCGGTCGTCACGCTGCTGGCCGCCGGCGTCTTCGGGATTCTCAGCGGCATCCTCGGCGAGGTGACCCAGCGCATCTTCTACTCGCACTCGGGGACCCACGTCGACCCCCCGGCGATGGCCATCGCGCTGGCGATGCTCGTCCTCGGGGTGCTCTTCCTCGTGGGCCTGATTCCCAACGCGGGCTACCTCGACCTCGCGGCCTGAGGTCCCCGCGATGGCAACGCTCTCGGTGGTCGACCGGCCTCGTCGTTTCGCACCGCTCTGCAGCGGTCGCTCCGCCTCGTCGGTCGCTCGGACAATCGTGGTTGTTTTGACGACCTGCGGAGAAGTTCCGGTGAACAGAGCCGTGGAACACCGATGGACTTAGACGAGCGAATCCAGCGTCGACAGCGCCGTGGCGACGAGCCACGCCTGGTTCGTGAGTACGAGTCACTGTCGCCGGTCGCGCACGTCGCCGAACCCTCCGACCGGGGACCCGTCTTCGAGCGGTTGCTCGACCACCTCGAGCCGGTGTTCGACGGGAACCTCCCACCGAACGCCTACCTCTACGGCCCGTTCGGCTGTGGAAAGTCGGCCGTCGTCACGGCGCTGTTCGCGCGGTTGGCTCGCCTCCCGACGGAGACGCGTCCGGTCATCCACACGAGCACGCGGGCCGCCGAACCGACCTCGCCGGGGTTCGTCTACTTGGACATGCGCGCGACGACGAGCGAGTTCGCCTTCTACCGAAGCGTCCTCGACGCGCTCGTTGAGGAGTCGATTCCGAAAGACGGCATCAGCACCGAGGAGGTCCGGGCCCGACTCCACCGTCGCCTCGGCTCCTCGCGAACCGGCATCGTCGTCGCCGTCGACCACGTCACCGACCCGGGGAGCATCGACACCGACGACCTGGTCGCCCTGTTCGCGGGCCTCCCGAGCAACGTGAGTTGGCTCGCCATCGGGCGGGCCGACCCGTCGGCGACACGACTCGTCGAGTACACGGCGACGTCGATTCACGTCGAGCGCTACCGCCGCCAGCCGTTGGTCGACGTCCTGATGCAGCGGTCGTCGATGGGGCTGGCTCCACAGGCTCTCGAACACACACTCGCCCGGCAGATAGCCGAGTGGGCCGCCGGCAACGCACACGACGCGCTGGCCGTCCTGTTCGTCGCCGCCGACCGGGCGAGCGACGAGGGTCGGACGCGACTGACCGAGGGCGACGTCGCCGCGGCCACCGCCGAGATGCCACGACCCGCCATCTCGCTGGGCCGCGTGCTGGCGCTGCCCGCGAACGAGCAGTTGGTCCTCCGGGCGCTGACGGAGCTTCGTCCCGAGGACCGCGTCTCGGTCGGCCGGACGACCGAGGCGGTCAGCGCCGCCCCAACGGTCGACCTCTCGCCGGGGACGGTCAGGCGGTTCCTCTACGAGATGGCCGAGGCGGGCATCGTCGAACGCGTCCAGACCGACGGCAACGACGGCCGCGGCCGACCGCCGAGCCGAATCGAGTTCCCGTTCCCGCCGACCGTCTTCCGTCGACTGTACGACCTCGACCGGTGACCCGGGCGGGACCGACGCGTCCACCGGGGCGCTCCCGTCGTCCGGGGTCGGTCGCCGCGCGCTGAAGCTTCATATCGACGCCACGCCGAGACGGTCCATGCGAATCGCGCTCATCGCACACGACGAGGAGAAGCCGGCGCTCGTGGCGTTCGTCCGTGAACACCGCGAGACGCTCGCCGCCGCCGAACTGATCGCGACCGGGACGACCGGGAGACGCATCGTCGAGGAGACCGGCCTGCCCGTCGAGCGGAAGCGCTCGGGACCACACGGCGGCGACCTTCAGATCGGTGCGGAGGTCGCAGACGAGACCTGCGACGCGGTCGTCTTCCTGCGTGACCCGCTCACCGCACAACCCCACGAACCCGACATCTCCGCGCTGATGCGTATCTGTGACGTCCACGACGTCCCGTTGGCGACCAACCACGCGAGCGCGGAGGCGCTGCTCGCGATGCTCGCCGACTGAGGTCAGGACTCGTAGACGACGAGGCTGACCCGGCAGTTCGGGCACGCCAGCACCGGGTCGGGCTTCGACAGCGGCGTCGTGTGCCCGCCACAGCACGAGGCGGTCGTCGACTCCCGCAGCGGCGTCCCGCAGTCCGGGCAGTCGGTGAGGAACGTCCGCAGGGGACTCGCGGCCCGTCGCGCCACGGCGTCGGGCACCCGCCCGTCGAGCGCGCGCACGGCGGCCACCTCGGCGACCGCGACCGGCCGCGACAGCCACACCTCGCCGTCGTCCGGTCCCGTCACGTCCTCCCCGGCAGAGACGACCACCCAGTCGCCGTCGAGTCCCTCGACGACCGTCGCCGTCAGGGCCGGGACCGTCTCGCCGACCGCCGCCGCGAGTGCCGCCGTGTCGCGACCGGCGAGCGGGGCCATCTCCGCGCGCCACGTCTCCGCGAACGCCGGGTCGAGGTCGACGCCGTCCTCCTCGACGCTCACGACGCCCGCCTCGACCAGCGCCCCGAGCACCGCCTCGCCGTCGAGCGCCGCTCCGTTCGAATCGGGCGTCCCCAGACTCCCCGTCCGGTGACGGTCGGGGGCGTCCGCGTCGAAGCGGTCGCGGTGGAACCACGCGTCGGGCAGCGGCGAGGCGGCGACGAGGCGCGGGGCGAACGCCGGCGTGTAGGGGACGACGTACCCGCGGAGCCAGACGAGCGTCCCCCCGACGACGGCGAGGAGGGTGGCGAGTCGCCGGCGGCGGCGGGCGAGGACCAGCGAGACGGCGGCGACGACCAGCGCGTTGACGAGCGTGCAGGGCCAGCACCGCCGTTCGCCCGTGTGCTCGGGGCGACGGAGGCTGTCGAGGAGTGTCATGGCGAGCGGTTTCGCCGCGGGGGGAAAGAGCGTTCCGCCGGTAGGGCTTTCGCCCCGTCGTGCGTCGCGGGGGCATGGGGACCGACATGGCGTACACACGACTCGGCTCGACGGGGCTGGAGGTGTCCCGGCTCTGTCTCGGCTGTATGAACTTCGGGAGCGGCCAGCCCTGGATGATGAACGACGAGGCGGCGAGTCGGGACCTGCTCGACGCGGCGCTCGACGCGGGCATCAACTTCCTCGACACCGCCAACGTCTATTCCCAAGGGGAGAGCGAGCGCATCGTCGGCGAGGCCATCGCCGACCGCGACCGCTCGAAACTCGTCGTCGCGACGAAGGTGTTCTTCGAGATGGGCGACGGCCCCAATCAGTCGGGGCTGTCGCGAAAGCACGTCCTCGACCAGTGTCGGGCCTCCCTCGACCGACTGGGGCTGGACTACGTCGACCTCTACCAGATCCACCGGTTCGACGACGACGTACCCCTCGGCGAGACGCTCCGGGCGCTCGACTGGCTCGTCGAGGAGGGTCTCGTGCGGTACGTCGGCGCGAGCACGATGCCCGCCTGGAAGTTCACCAGAGCGCTGTACGAGGCCGACGCCGACAACCTCGAACGGTTCGTCACGATGCAACCGGAGTACAACGCCGTCGACCGCCACGAGGAGGCGAACGTCCTCCCGGCGTGCGAGGCGGAGGGCGTCGGCGTCGTCCCGTGGTCGCCGCTCGCGGGCGGTTTCCTCAGCGGGAAGTACGAACGCGACAGCGCGCCCGAGGAGGGGCGGGCGGCCACCGATGAGTACACCGAGGCGCGGTTCACCGAGGAGAACTGGGCGGTGCTCGACGAGGTTCGCGCCATCGCCGACGAGAAGGGCGCGACCCCCGCTCAGGTGAGTCTGGCGTGGCTGCTCCACAAACCGGTCGTCGACGCACCCATCGTCGGGCCGCGGACGAAGGCCCACCTGGAGGACAATTTGGGGGCGCTCGACGTCTCGCTCACCGACGACGACCTCGAACGAATCGAGGCGCCCATCACGCCGCGCTGGCCGGCCCCCGGGAAGGACGCCTGACCGGCCGACTCGCTCGCCTTCCCCGACGCTCCGACCGCAAACTCCCTCGAACCGCCCGACGCCAGTCACACGAGCGGCGAGGTTTAACGTTCGCCCGCCGTCCAACCCCCCGTATGGATACCGAGGAGCTCATCGAGACGTTCGAGGCGGCGGGGCTCTCGCCGTACCAGGCACACGCCTACGTCGCCTTGCTCGACCTCGGCGCGGCGTCCGCGACCGAACTCGCCGAGGCCAGCGGCGTCCCGAAACCCCGCATCTACGACGTCCTCGACGCTCTGGAGGGCCACGGCTTCGTCGAGACCTACGAGAACGACGCGCTCTGCGCGCAGGCCCACAGCCCCGACGAGGTATTGGCGGCTCTCAGGGACCGCGCGGGGCGACTGGAGGCGGCGGCGACCGAGGTCGAAGAGCGCTGGGAGGAACCGGACCTGGAGAACAACCGCGCGAGCATCGTCAAGCAGTTCACGACCGTGCTCAACCGCGCCGAGGAGTTCGTCCAGGGGGCCACCCACCAGATTCAGCTCTCGGCGACCCCCGACGACTTCGAACGGCTCCGCCCCGCGCTCCGAGACGCCCACGAACGGGGCGTCTCGACGCGCGTCTCCATCCACACCCTACCCGACGAAGAACCCCCGTCGGTCGACCGGTTCGAGGGCGTCTGTATCGAGGCGCGCCACCGCCCGCTCCCCGCCCCGTTCGTCGTCCTCGTCGACCGTCAGCAGACCTGCTTCGCCCACCACCCCGGTTCGTTCGAACAGTACGGCGTCCTCGTCGACGACCGCACTCACACCTACGTGTTCCACTGGTACTTCATGACCTGCCTCTGGGAGCACTGGGAGACCGTCTACTCGCTCCCCACCGACGAACCGCCCGTCGAGTACGTCGACATCCGCTACTGCGTCAGCGACCTCAACGCCCTGCTGGCCGACGACGCGACCGTCACCGTCCGGGTCGAGGGCTACGACCTGGAGACGGGCGAGGAGGTCGTGTTCACCGGGCGCGTCGCGGACACCCACTACGCGCCGGGGCCGCCCGACGGGGACGCCACCCGCATCCTCCAACTTGCCGGCCAGGTGACAGTAGTCGTCGAGACCGACCGCGGCGAGGTCAGCGTCGGCGGCTGGGGCGCGGTCGTCGAGGACGTCGAAGCGACCCGTATCACCGTGGAGTCGGTCACCTACCCCGACCGCCCCGACCGGCGGAGTGAACGGTAGACGTCCTCTCTCAGTATCACATCATCGACCGTGACTGTTGTCGGCTCGACTTCCAATTCGTGCGAAAGCAGCGTTTACAACAGCCGTTGTACCGACAGTAGGTATATACTCTTACCGATGACATAAGGTGGTATGCCCGACAAGGGTTCGCATACCGGAGGCGAGGACAGCTCGAGTGTCTCCCGTCGGACGTTCGTGAAAGCGGCTGGCGCTGGCGGTGCGATGGCCGGCCTCGCCGGTTGTATCTACGGCGACAGCGGCGGCAACGGCGGTGGCGGCGGGAACGGGAGCGGCGGGAACGGGAGCGGCAACGGCAGTGGCGGCGGCAGTGGTGGAACCGTCCGCTTCGGGTTCGACCCCGTCGCCGCCCAGGAGAACGGCGACGCCATCGTCCAGGCGCTCTACGACAACGGTCTCTCGCAGGACATCAACGTGCAACTCGTCCCGGGGGCGCAGGACACGGGAACGCGCCGGGACAACTACAACCGCGCGCTGCGGGCCAACGAGAACCAACCCGACATGTTCCTGATGGACAACGGGTGGGTGAACATCTTCATCCAGCGGGACCTGCTCCAGAACCTCTCGCAGGAGGCTCCGAGCGAGGTAGTCGACAGCGTCAACAACAACTACTTCGAGGGGTTCACCGCGACGGCGCGCGCTCCCGAGTCGAACGACCTGTACGGCGTCCCGGTGTTCCCGGACTTCCCGACGATGCAGTACCGCAAGGACTTCGCGCGGGAGGCGGGCTACGGCGACTCCGACTTCGAGACGTGGGCGACCGAACCGATGACCTGGCAGGAGTGGTCACAGCTCACGAAGGAGATTCAGGACGCCACGGGCACGCAGTACGGCTTCGTCACCCAGTGGGACGTCTACGAGGGCACCGCCTGCTGTACGTTCAACGAGGCGCTCTCCTCGTGGGGCGGGGCGTACTTCGGCGGTCGGGACAACCTGTTCGGTCCGGTCGGCGAGCGGCCGGTCACCATCAACGAACAGCCGGTCGTCGACTCGCTGCGGATGATGCGGACGTTCGTCGAGGGGTCGAACTACAACGAGGCGCTCGACGGCTACGCCGGCGGCATCATGCCCAACGCCGTCACCGGCTGGAAGGAGGAGGACGCCCGAACCGCCATCCTCGAAGGTCAGGCCGTGATGCAGCGCAACTGGCCGTACGCCATCGCGCTCAACGCCGCCGAGGACGAGTTGGGAACCGACGCCTACGGCGCGATGCCGATTCCGTACGCCGTCACCGAGAGCGAGGCGTCCCAGCAGGGCACCGGCGGCACCACCGCCGCGCTCGGCGGGTGGCACGCGACGGTCAACCCCAACTCGAACAATCTGGAGGCGGTCTACCAGGTGCTGACGGCGATGACCCAGGACGACTTCCAGTTGACGCTGCTGGAGGTTCAGGGCTGGCTCCCGCCGAAACCGGCGCTGTTCGACTCCCAGGAAGCCCAGGACGTGCCGGTGCTCGGCGAGTACATGAACACGATGAAGGTGGCCGGGGAGAACACGATGCCCCGCCCCGTGACGCCGGTCTGGCCCCAGCAGGCCTCGACCATCGCCCAAGAGGCGAACAACGTGGTGTCGGGGTCGAAGAGCGCGAGTCAGGCGATGAGCGACCTGCAGGGTGCCATCGAACAGATCGAGAACCAGGGCGCCTGACGCCATGAGTGCCGACACCGTCTCCGAAGGCAGGCGAGAGGGAGGGCGCACCAGCGCGTTCTCCGGCGTCGTCCGCTGGGTCGAGAACCTCGGCGAGACGGCGTTCGCCTACCTGTTGTTGACGCCGGTGTTCGTCCTGCTGGGAGCCATCGCGTTCTACCCGCTGTTGCGGACGCTCGAACTGTCGATGTACTCCGACCCGTACGTCGACCCGCAGTTCATCGGCCTCGACAACTACGTCGCACTGTTCGAGGGGAACCTCAACGGGTTCCTCCCGGGGACGACGACGTTCCTCCCCGATTCGCTCTCGTTCGCCGACGTCCTCCGGAGTTCGCTGATGGTGACGCTCGTGTTCACGGTCGTCACCGTGCTGTTCGAGACGCTCATCGGGCTCGGGCAGGCGCTCGTGCTCGACCAGGAGTTCCGGGGCCGCCGGTGGGTCCGCGTCGCCATCATCATCCCGTGGGCCGTGCCCATCGTCATCCAGGGGATGATCTTCCTGTTGATGTTCCACCCGCAGATCGGGTTCGCGACGCCGTTCCTGGCGGACCTCGGCATCATCACCGGGCAGAACACGCTCAACGACCCGTGGAGTTCGCTGTTCATCGTGATGCTCGCCGACATCTGGAAGACGTCGGCGTTCATGGCGCTGCTCATCCTCGCGGGTCTCCAGAGCATCGACCGCTCGCTGTACGACGTCGCGAAGGTGTCGGGGGCCTCGAAGTGGCAGCAGTTCAAGCTCATCACCTTCCCGCTGGTGTTGCCGACCATCGGCGTCGCCATCCTGTTCCGGACGGTGGCGGCGATGCGCGTCTACGGTATCATCGACACCACCTCGAAGTGCGAGATCGTGCCGTCGCTGTCGTGTATGGTCGTCGCGAACCTCGGGTTGAACACCGGGGTCGCGGCGGTCATCGCGTTCGTGACGGCCATCATCATCGCGGCGGTCGTGAGCGTCATCATCTACCAGCAGTACCGGGAGGGGTTCTGAGATGTCGACACAGAGCGACGGACCGCTCTCGCGGTGGGCCGACCGGTCGATGAAGAACCCCGGCCAGGTGTACCGCGCGATGTTCTACGTCGCCGCGTTCTTCTTCATCGTGACGACGCTGTTCCCGTTCTACTGGCTGGTCGTCCTCGCGCTGACGCCCAATCAGGAGATCCTCAACGGGTTCGCCGCGCCGGTGCCCGAGGGGTTCAACGTCGCCGCGTTCGCCCAAGTGTTCGAACAGGTGCCGTTCCACCTCTACATGTTCAACAGCTTCGTGCTCGCGACGTCGACGACCATCATCGTCCTGCTCATCGCGAGCCTCGCGGGCTACGTCTTCGGGCGACTGGAGTTCCCCGGTCGGGGCGTGTTGATGCTCGCCATCCTCGCCATCAGCTACTTCCCGCCGGCGGCGTTCGTCGTCCCGCTGTTCGACATCTTCACCGGCGGGTCGCCGGTGGTGGTGCCGTTCTCCGAACTGGTGTTCGGCAGTCCGGTCAACCTGTTCACGCCGCCGCGACTGGTGAACACGCCGGGGGCGATGATACTGCCGTTCAGCGCGCTGTTCTTACCCCTCTCGATATTCGTCCTCACGACGTTCTACGGCCAGATTCCGGACGGTCTGGAGGACGCCGCCCGCGTCGAGGGGACGACCCGAATCGGCGCGCTGTTCCGGGTCATCATCCCGCTGTCGGCCCCCGGCGTGGCGACCGCAGGGGTGCTAACGTTTATCAGCGTGTACAACGAGTACTTCTTCTCGCAGATCATGGCGCTGGGCAACCAGCCCCAACAGTGGTCGCCACTGGTCGGTGGGATTCTGAGCTACCAGACCCAGTACACCACGTCGTTCAACCTGTTCGCCGCGGCGAGCATCATCGGCGTCCTGCCGGTGGCAATCCTCGTCGTCGTCGCCCAAGAACGCATCGTCAGCGGACTGACCGCAGGAGCACTGAAAGAATAATGGCACGAGTCAAACTCGAACACGTCACGAAACGCTACGAAGACGTCACGGCGGTCGACGACATGAACCTCGACATCAGAGACGGGGAGTTCGTCTGCCTCGTCGGCCCCTCGGGGTGCGGGAAGTCCACGACGATGGAGACCATCGCGGGACTCACCCTCCCTACCGAGGGCGAGGTGTACATCGGGGACCGCGAGGTCACCCGCCTGCCGCCGAAAGACCGGGGAATCGCGATGGTGTTCCAGAACATCGCGCTGTTCCCCCACATGAACGTCAAGGACAACATCTCCTTCGGCCTGCGACTGCGCAAGTACGACAGCGAGGAGATAGACCGGCGCGTCCAGCGCGCTTCGGACATCGTCCAACTGGAGGGGATGCTCGAACGCATGCCCGACGAGATGTCCGGCGGGCAGCGCCAGCGCGTCGCCATCGCCCGCGCCATCGTCCGGAACCCGGACGTGTTCCTGATGGACGAACCGCTGGCGAACCTGGACGCGAAACTCAGGGTGCACATGCGCACCGAACTCCAGCGCCTGCACAAGGAGTTGGAGACGACCATCATCTACGTCACCCACGACCAGGCCGAGGCGATGACGATGAGCGACCGTATCGCCGTCATCGACTCGGGGGAACTCCAGCAGATCGACCCGCCGCTGGTCTGTTACAACGAACCGGCGAACCTGTTCGTCGCGGGGTTCATCGGCTCGCCGTCGATGAACTTCACTCCGGGTCGCGTCACGGACGGTGGGTTCACCTCCGAGAGCTACGACATCGAGTTCGACCCGGCGTCGCTGGGGCTGTCGCCGGGCGACAGCGTCACGCTCGGCGTCCGCCCGGAGGACGTCTACCCGGCCGAACAGCGCGCCTCGGTGAGCGACCCGTCGATGACCATCGAGGCCCGGACGGACGTCATCGAACCAATGGGCGACGAGATATTCGTCTACGTCGTGACGACCGACGAGATGGAGATGGACTTCGAGGCCGCCGAGGCCGGCCAACTGCTGATGAGCGTCTCGCCCGACAGCACCATCGACGTCGACCAGGACATCGAGGTCGTCCTCGACCGCTCGAAGGTCCACCTGTTCGACGACGAGACCGGCCAGGCCATCTGCCACGGTCTCTCGCCGAACGCTCAGACGGGGACGACGACCGAGACGGAGACCGAAGCGGGGGACGACGACTGATGAACGAAGCGGCCCTGCTGTACTACGGCGGTGGCACCCTGCTGTTCTTCTTCTGGGTGTACGGCATCGCCGCGTTCGTCCGCGACGTTCGAGGGCGGTACCTGCCGGCGCTCAGACGGTACCGGCGCGGCCGCGAGGAGCAGCGGGCGGAGGCAGACCGCCGCGAGGAGCGCGAGGAGCGCGAGCAACAGCTCTACTGACTATCGCAGTCGTGTAACTGTCTCGATAGTATGTTTTTCATGAGTGTTGAGGTACGCTTTTCGGTGGACTCGTTGTAGGGGGGAGCGAGCACTACGAATGGGGCACACGACAGAACCTACAGACGGAGCGGCTGCGGTCCGAATCGGCCTCGTCGGCCTCGGCAACATCGGTCGTCACCACGCGACCCAGCTGCAGGCCATCGCGATGGACGACCCCGGCGTCTCGCTGGCCGGCGGGATGGACATCGACCCGGCGGCCCGGGAGGCGTTCGAGACGGAGTTCGGCGTGCCGACCCACGACGACCACGAACGGCTGTTCGAGACCGTCGACGCCGTCGTCGTCACGACGCCCAACTGCTTCCACGAGGAGTACGTCGTCGCCGCCCTCGACGCCGGTGTCGACGTGCTGGTCGAGAAGCCGCTGGCCCACGACCTCGCGAGCGCCGAGCGTATCGCGGCGGCCGCCCGCGACGCCGAGGGCTTCTGCATGGTCGGGTTCCACAACCGGTTCGCCGCACCCGCCCGCGTCCTCCAGAACGCCATCGACGAGGGGCGCTTCGGCGACCTCTACCACGTCGAGGCGAACTACGTCCGCCGACGGGGCATCCCCGGCCGCGGGTCGTGGTTCACCGACCGGGCGGTCGCCGGCGGCGGCGCGCTCGTCGACATCGGCACCCACGCCATCGACTTCGCGCTCCACGTCCTCGACTACCCGCAGGTCGTCGAGGTGTCCGGCGTGACGCGCAACGAGTTCGGTCGCCACGAGGACTACACCTACCTCGAACAGTGGGGCACCGACGGCGAGGGGGTCGTCGACGTCGAGGACTCCGCGAGCGCGATGCTGCGCTGTGCGGACGGCCGGACCGTCTCGCTGGAGGTCGCGTGGGCCTCGAACCGCCCCGAGAACAACGAGATCGTCGTCCGCGGCAGCGACGCCGGGGCGACGTTCGACCACGAGGCCGGCGAGTTGACGATGTACGAGACCGACGACACCGGGGCCGCCCACTTCGCGGACACGCAGGTCCGGACCCGGGACGACCCCGCCCACCGGGCCGAACAGCGCCGATTCGTCGAGGCCGTCCGGAACGGTGGCCCCGCCCCGGTGTCGATCGGCGAGGGCCTGGCCGTCCAGCGCGTCATCGACGCCATCTACCGCTCCTCGGAGGAGGGCCGGGCGATTCGACTCGACGGGACTATCGAGCAGGCCACCCCCATCCAGCAGACGACCGACTGAACGTCGGTTCGCGCCGTTCTCCCGCTATCGCTCCGCGCGGAACGAGCGGACGCGCTCGCGGTCCGGGAGCGCCGTCATCGCGCCCTCGGCGGTCGTCGTCACCGCGGCGACGGCGTTGGCGAACGCGAGCACCGGTTCGAGCGACTCCCCGTCGGCGAGCGCCGCGAGCGCCCCGGCGGTGAACGCGTCGCCCGCACCCGTCGTGTCGACCGTCTCGACGCGGTAGCCGGGGTGGGCGACCGTCGCCGCCCCCCACGGCGCGTCGGCGGTCGCGGACGCTACTGCCCCGGCCGCCCCGCGGGTCAGGAGGACGGTGTGAGGGCCGGCGTCGTGGACGGCGGCGGCTAGCCCCGCGCCGTCGTGCTCCTCGCCACCGTCGTCGAACCCGGCGGCCGCGAGGTCCTCGGATGTCGCCTTCACCACGTCCGCGCGTTCGAACGCGCGGGCGGCGACCGTCTCGAAGTCGTCGGTCCACAGTTCGGGGCGGGCGTTCGGGTCGAACACGACCGTCGCGCCCCGCTCGCGGGCGCGCTCGGCGAGGTCGAACGTCGCGCTCCGGGCCGGTTCCGAGGCGAGGGCGACGCCGCCGACGTACACCCACCCGACCGACGCGAGCACGTCGTCGGGGACGGTCCCCGGTTCGAGGCGGGTGTCGGCGGTCCCCTCGCGGTAGAAGGTGAACGCGCGGTCGGCGTCGGCGGCGTGCTCGACGAACGCGAGCGTCGTCTTCGCCTCGGGGTCGCGTTCGACGAACCGGTCGGGGACGGCGTGGTCGGCGAGCGTCTCGACGAGGACGTCCCCGAACGGGTCCTCGCCGACGCGCGTCCAGAACCACGGCGCTCGGCCGAGCGTGGCGAGGCCGACGGCGACGTTCGCGGGCGCACCCCCCGGTCGGCGGCGGAACCGCTCGACGGTCGCGAGCGGTCCGGCGGTCGCCGGCAGGAAGTCGATGAGCGTCTCACCGGCGACGAGCACGTCGGGGTCCATACGACTGCTGAGCCGTCGGCCACACTAAATCCGACGCTCGTCGCTCGCCGTCAGCGCCGGTAGACGCGTGCCTCGTATGGTCGCAGTCGCCGCTCGTCGTCGGCCGGGGTGTCGTAGTTACCGATTAGCAGGTCTGCGTCCGGGCCGGCCAGGTCGTCGTCGAGCGCGACCGGTTCCGAACCGACGTCGAGCACGACGACCAGCGTCTCGTCGTCGAGCGTCCGCGTGTAGGCGAACACCTGCTCGTGGTCGGCCAGTCGTAGTTCGTAGTCGCCGTAGACGAGCGTCTCGCTGTCGTGGCGCAGGTCGACGAGCCGTCGGTAGTAGTCGAGCACCGACCCCTCCTCGGCGCGCTGGCGGGCGGCGTTCACCTCGGCGTAGTTCGGGTTGACCGGCAGCCACGGGTCGCCGGTGGTGAACCCGGCGTGCTCGCTGTCGTCCCACTGCATCGGCGTGCGGGCGTTGTCCCGCGAGCGCTCGCGGACCAGCCCTTTCACGTCCTCGAACCCGTCGATACGGCCCGAGGCGACGCCCGCCTCGATGTGGCCGAGCGTCTCGGCGTCCCGTATCTCGTCGAGGCTCTCGAAGGGGTAGTTCGTCAGGCCGAGTTCGTCGCCCTGGTACAGGTACGGCGTCCCCCGTAGTGTCAGGAGGAGGGTGGCGAACAGCGTCGCGGACTCGTAGCGGTGAGCGTCGTCGCCGAACCGCGAGACGACGCGCGGCCAGTCGTGGTTCCCGAGGTAGACGGCGTCCCAGCCGTCGCCGAGACCGGTCTGCCAGCGCGTGAGTATCTCCTTGAGTTCGCGCAGGTTCCACTCTCTGACCTGCCACCAGCCCTCCTCCTCGTGCATGTCGAGGGTGATGTGCTCGAAGTGGAACACCATGTCCAGCGGGGCGTCCGGACCGGTGACCCGCCGGACCTGTTCGAGCGTCGCGTTGGGCATCTCGCCGACGGTCATCACGTCGTAGCGGTCGAACGTCTCGGCGGCCATCTCCGCGAGGAACTCGTCGAGACGCGGCCCGTCCGACACCTGGTCGATGCCCGTCCAGTCGATGGTCGGGTCGCCGTCGGGCAGCCCGTCGGGTTTGGAGATGACGTTGACGACGTCCATCCGGAAGCCGTCGATGCCCTGGTCGAGCCACCAGCGCATCATCTCGTAAATCTCCTCGCGGACGGCGGGGTTCTCCCAGTTCAGGTCCGGTTGGTGCTCGTCGAACAGGTGGAGGTAGTACTCGCCGCTGGCCTCGTCGTAGGTCCAGGCTGGCCCGCCGAAACACGACTCCCAGTTGTTCGGCGGGTCGCCGGGGTCGCCCTCGCGCCAGACGTAGTAGTCGCGGTACTCGCTGTCGGGGTCCTCGCGGGCGCGGCGGAACCACTCGTGCTCGTCGGAGGTGTGGTTGACGACGAGGTCCATGATGAGCTTCATCCCGCGGTCGTGGGTCGCGTCGAGCAGCCGTCGCCAGTCGTCGAGGTCGCCGTACGCCTCGCGGATGGCCCGGTAGTCGCGCACGTCGTAGCCGTCGTCGTGGTGCGGCGAGTCGTACACCGGGTTGAGCCACAGCACGTCGACGCCCAACTCCTCGAGGTAGTCGAGTCGCTCGGTGATGCCCCGCAGGTCGCCGATGCCGTCGCCGTCGCTGTCGTCGAAGCTCTGTGGGTAGATCTGGTAGACGACCGCCTCCTTCCACCACGTTCGTTGTTCGGTCATGGATGTCACGTGTATCGCGAGCGTCGCGAGGGCCGACCGCGCCCGTCGCTCGGCACTGTCGTCCGGTAGCGCACCACGTGGCGAATAACTATCGTCGTCGCTCGCCCCCGTCGCGGCTCAGGTGCGCAGGCGGACGGTCCCGAGCAGGACCGTCGCCGCCAGCGTCGTCGCTCCGAGCAGGCCCCATGCGAGGTCGTAGCCGCCGGTCTCGACGAGCAGACCGAACAGCGGCGGGGTGAGCAGGCCGCCGACGTTGATGGCCGTCTGGCCGCCGGCGGTCGCCCCGCCGATGTCGTCGTCGTCGACGAGCGCCGACAGACAGGAGTAGAACACGCCCGTCGAGCCGTGGATGGAGAGGCCCAGACCGACGAACAGGACGGCGACGACCGGGAGCGACCAGTCGCCGGTCGCGAGCGCGCCGAACAGCACGACGGCGAGCGCCATCTGGCCGAGCGCGACCGTCGCCGCGCCCCTCGCGCCACCGAGGCGGTCGGCGAGGCTCCCCGCGCCGATGCGCCCGACGCTGCCTGTCACCTGCGTCAGCGCGAGGACGGCCCCGCCGACGGCGGCGCTCCCCCCGACCACGTCCTCGACGTAGAGGACGGTGTAGCCGAGCATCGAGAAGATGGACGCGCCGACGAACAGCCCCGCCGCGACCAACAGGAGGAACGGGCGGTTCGCCCGGAGGCCGTCGAGGTCGGGCAGCGACAGTTCCCCGGTGCCCCGCGACCCGTCGTACAGCGCGAGGAAGCCGAGCGCGTACCCCCCCGCGAGCGCCGCGACGACCCAGAACCCCAACTGCCACGCCGCGACGGCGGCGATACCGGTGACGAGCACCGAGGCGACGCCGCTCCCGGCGGTGACGCCGACCTGCTTCAGCCCCATCGCGAGGCCCTGACGACCGGGCGGCGAACTGGCGACGATGGCGCGGTTCGAGGCGGGCATCGCCGTCGAGTACGCCGCTCCGAGCAGGCCGCCCGCCCCGAGCAGGAGGCCGTAGGAGGGGGCGAGCGAGACGCCGACGGCGGCGACGGCGAGCGCCGCGAGACCGACGACCATCGTCCGTTTCTCGCCGAAGCCGTCGACGGCGGCCCCGCTGGGGAACAGGCCGAGCGTGTAGCCGAGTAGCGCCGCCGTCAGGAAGACGCCGACCAGCGACTCGCTGAGACCGAACTCTTCGCGGATGATGCCCGTCGCGGCGAACACGGTGTAGTAACAGAGACTCGCGGCGGTCTGCCACCCGGCGACCGTCGCCACCGATGTCCAGTTCCTCGTCGCGCCGGCGTCGGTTGCCACGACCATCGTTCGGACCGTTGCCCGTGTAAGCGTAGCGAGACCGGCCGCGCGTTCCGCTTCCACTGGTCGACCGGCGAGGCGGGTCCTCGAACGATGGAACCGTGGGGGAGGGACGGAGGGTCGGAGGGTCGGAGGGTCCCGCTCTCCGAGTCCGGCTCGACTCGGGTGTTTAAACACACCCGAACTCATTAATGTGTGCACTTATGACACACGAGGTCCTCGATGGAGTAACATGTCCTCCCAGACCGTCACGTACGTCGAGAAAGCCTGCGCGTACATCACCCGCGAGGACGGCGCACTGCTCGTCTTCCGGAGTGCGGAGGACGACCGTCTCCAGGTCCCGAAGGGAACCATCGAAGCGGGCGAGTCGCCGTCGAACGCCGTGCTGCGCGAGATAGAGGAGGAGAGCGGTCTGGCGGCCGTCGGCGACACGACCCACCTCGCGACGGACGTGTGGAACCGTCGCGACTCGCCGCCGAAACGCTACGTCCGGCACTTCTTCCACACGACGGTCCACGAACCGCGCGAGCGGTGGACCCACGTCGTCACCGGCGAGGGTGCGGAGCGCGGCATGGCGTTCGAGTACTCCTGGCTCGACCTGCCGGCGGCCGCCGAGTTCGCGCTGGAACTCGACGACTACCTCCACCTGCTGGACGCCTGAGGTCGTCGCGAGCTACGAGCGACGCGCTCTCGCGAGAATCGCCGCGACCCGCGTCCGGTACCGCCCGGCGAGTCGTCTCGCCAACCGACGGTCCTGTCGTGGCACGCCCGCGAGCGAGAGGGAACGTGCGTACACGAGGAGGCCGAGCGTCGTCCCGCCGACGAGCAGCGCGGTCCCCGAAAGCAGACGGCTGGTACCGAGGAGTGCGAGCGCCATCGCCGTGCCCGCGAGGAGCGGGGCGGTGAACGTCCGGTCGTACGGCCAGACGTCTTCGAGCCAGTACAGCTGTGCGAGGCGGACGAGGTTCGAGACGGCGACCGACCCCGCGGTGGCGAGCGCCGCGCCGACGAGACCGACGTGCGTGACGAGCAGGTAGCTGCCGACGAGGTTGACGACGGCGACCGCCCAGTCGTTCGCGAGCTGGAGGTACTGGTGGTCGGTCATCGACAGCAGCCAGCCGGTCGCGCCGACAGCGTTGCCGACGAGTCGGCCACAGACGAACGCGAGCAGCACCGTCGACCCGCGGGTGAACTCGGGGCCGAACAGCGCGAGCAGCTCCGTCCGGTAGAGCGCCATCGGGAGCGCGAGCGGTATCGTCAACGTGAGCGTCAGCCGGGTACAGCGCCGGTAGACGGCGTTCAGTCGGTCGGTCGCGCCGTCTGCGTGGTGCCGGGCGGCGATGGCGGGCAGGAGTTGGTTGAACGCGAACAGCGGGATGCCGACGACGAACACCAGCGTCAGCGCGACGCTGTAAGCACTCACGGCCGTCGACCCGAGGACGAGGCCGACGAGTACGACGTCGATGCGGCTCTGGAACAGGTGACCGACACGCGAGAGCGCCTCGGGGACGGCGTGAGCGAGGAACGCGCGGGCGTCGACTCCCGCCCCGGCGAGCGTGGGGGCGATCGCGGTGCGGCGGACGAACAGTCCGGCCCCACCGAGTGCGACGGCAGCGGTCGCGACCGCTCCGGCGAGGACGACGGCGAGCGGGTCGTGCCACAGCCACACCGCCCCCGCGAACGCCAGGAGTTCGACCGCCGGCCGGACGACCCGCGTGAGCAGGGCCTGCGTCCCGGCATCCTCCAGCGCGCGGAACGCGCCCGCGACCAGCGCGAGCACCGACCGCGCAGGCAGGAGGAGGGCGAACGCCCGGAGCAGCGCCGGGAACTGCGGGTGCTGGACAGTGTGTCGGTTCAGGAGGTCCGCGCCGACGAACAGCGCCGCGCCGATGGCGACGCTGGCGACGGCCGTCGTCGCGGTCGCCAGTCCGAGGAGCCGTCGTCGTCGCTCCTGGTCGCTGCTTGGGAGGTACCGGACGAGCGCGTTCCCCGACCCGAACGTGCCGAACGCGAGCGCCATCCCGACGAGTCGGCGGCCGAACTCGAACAGGCCGTACAGGACGACGCCGAGTTCGTCGGCGAGGACGTACGCGACCAGCGCCGCACAGCCCTGTGCGAACAGCATCCCGCAGAACGTGAGCACCGCGCCGTGGGCCGCGGACTCGACGTCCTCGGTCACGGGCGGTCACCCTCGTGTGTCGTCCGTTCGCCGTCCGGCCGCGTTCCGGGGTGGGCTGTGGGTGGTCCGTGGTCGTGGCGTCGATACTGGTGACGGCGGTACGAGCGGTCGTCGTAGTGTGCGTGCAAGGGTCTCGTCGGTCGATGGGTGAGAAGCGGGCGAGCGGTGCCCCTGGACAGTGACGACCGGGACGGCCGGCCGATGCACTGCGTACTACCGAGGGGCGTGTCGCCGGGTGCCGAGCAGCGTGACGGAACCGCGAGTGCGACCGTTCACGGCTCCGGTCGTCTCGCGGGGTGTCCACAGTCGGCGAGCCGGTCCCGCGGGCGTGTCGAGCCTACGGACGGGACCACGAGCCCTTGTGCAACGTGAGTCGGTCTGGTCGCCGGGTCGACAAGAACGTTGGGACTCGCCTCGCGCCGGCGACCGCGTGCGGTACGGTTTTGTCGCGAAGGTGGATACTGCCCGGTATGTCCCGCTTCGAGTCCGTCCCGTCTCGCTCACGACCGCCCCGCCGGACGGGGTCACGATGCAGGTAGACGTCGTCGCCGCGGGTGGGCGCATCGCGCTCGCGTTGTTCCTCGTCGTCCTCAACGGCTTCTTCGTCGCCGCGGAGTTCTCGCTCGTCCGCCTGCGCTCGACGACCGTCGACACGATGGTGAGCGAGGGCCGACCGTCGGCGGGCATCGTCAAGGAGGCGACCGACAACCTCGACGACTACCTCGCGGTCTGCCAGTTGGGTATCACCCTCGCCTCGCTGGGACTGGGGTGGGCCGGTGAACCCGCCATCGCGGCGCTCATCGACCCGGTGCTCGGCGAGTACCTCCCCGAGTCCTCGGTCCACACGGCGAGCGTGGCTATCGGCTTCGGCATCATCACCTTCCTCCACGTCGTCTACGGCGAACTGGCACCGAAGACGCTCGCCATCCAGGAGGCCGAGCGCATCTCGCTGCTCGTCGCCCCGCCGATGAAGTTCTTCTACTACCTCTTCATGCCCGGTATCGTCGTGTTCAACGGTATCGCCAACCTCTCGACGCGACTCGTCGGCGTCTCCCCCGCATCGGAGAGCGAGGAGACCCACACCGAAGAGGAGATCCTCGCCATCCTCGCCGAGTCCGGCGCGGCGGGGGAGGTAGACTCCGAGGAGGTGTTGATGATCCGCGGCGTGTTCGACCTCGACGACACACCGGTCCGCGAGATAATGCGCCCCCGACCGGACGTGACGAGCATCCCCGCCGACACCCCGCTGCCCGACCTCCGCTCGATGGTCGTCGCCGCCGACTTCACCCGCTTCCCGGTCGTCGAGGGCGACGGCGACGAGGTCGTCGGCTTCATCGACGTGAAGGACATCCTGCGCATCAGCGAGTCGTTCGACCGCGACGACGACACCGTCACCGCCCGCGACCTCGCGCGAGACATCGTCATCGTCCCCGAGACGCTGTTCGTCGACGAGTTGCTCGAGGAGTTCCAGGCCGAACGGCGTCAGATGGCCGCCGTCATCGACGAGTGGGGGGCGTTCGAGGGGCTGGTCACCGTCGAGGACGTCGTCGAGGAGATCGTCGGCGACATCCGCGACCAGTTCGACATCCGGACGGACGAACCGTCCATCGAGCGCCGCGAAGCGGGCGGCTACACCATCGACGGCGGCGTCTCACTCACCGAGGTCAATGAGACGCTCGGGACCGACTTCGAGAGCGAGGGGTTCGAGACCATCGGCGGCCTCGTCCTCGACCGCCTCGGCCGCGCGCCCGAAGCCGACGACACCGTCACCGTCGACGGCTACGACCTGCGAGCAACCGTGGTCGACGGCGCGCGCATCGTCGAGGTCGTCGTCACCTAACCGCGCGAGATCGGCCGGTTCGAGCCCCGAAACGCACGACCGTCCCGCATCGACCACGTGCACGACGCACCGACACTCGCTTCCGCTGGCAGATATTGTGTTATCTTTCTTAACACTAGTCGTAATAATTAGGGACAATAGTTAATCAACGATGGCACTGTGTTGTGGTTACGGTTGGCACGCAGTTGTTCCAGCCATATTCGACTCTGACGACAGCGACAGCTATGAAAGAGAAACTCACCTCAGTCACACGGCGAGACGTCATGAAGGGCGTCGGGGGCCTCGCGGCGCTCTCGATGTCGAACGCGACGTTCGCCGAGGCACGGACCGCGATGAACGCCCCGCTCGAGAGCGACCCTCACACGGCGGACACCTACCGGGCCATCGTCGACGCCATCGTCCCCCGAACGCCCGAACTGGAGGACGAACTCGGCGGCGAACACGTCCCCGGCGGCCTCGATATCGAACTCGAGAAGTTCCTCATCTGGGACTTCAACCACTTCCAGGAGATTCGCGCCGAGATGGTCTCGGAGAAACTCGACCCGGCGCAACCGCTCATGCCCCGAGCGATGTTCGAGGTGGACTACGAACTGCCGTTCCTCGGGTCCGCTCTCGACGGCGTCGTCGACCTCATCGACCTCAGCCTGCTCGACCTGCTGGACCTCGGTCTCGACACCGACGCCCTCGAGGACGTGTTGACGTTCGGGTCGGTCGAACGCTTCGAGCTATCGGCCGTCGACGCCGACGGGAGCGGTACCGTCGACTTCGACCTCGTCGTCGAGACGGCCAACGAGACGACCCACCGTGTGCTCCAGAACTACCCCTACGCACCGGTGTTCACGCTCGTCTTCGACATCGTCGCCGCTGAGTTCATCGTCCGCGGGAACAACGAGGACCCCGTCTCGGCGAACGAGCAGTTCCCCGGTGGCGGGACGTTCACGAAACTGTCCCGTGAGGACCGCCTGCGCTGTCTCTGGACCATCGTCGACGGGAGCATTATCGACGACCTCGACGAGTTGCTCTCGCCGTTCGTCCCCGACCTCGGCATCCTGAAGTACGTCGTCATGGCGGTCAACGGCCTCCACGGCTTCGGCTACTACACCGAGTGGGGAGGGTACGGGACGACCAAGACCGCGACGCCGAACGAACGCGAGATGCAGACGCCCGCCGGCGAGGTCCAGAGCCGCCAACAGAGCGGCTACCCCGGCCCGGCCGACGGCTACGCCGCCAACTGGCGACACGCCGTCCCCGGCGGGTTCGCCGACCCGCCCGCCGACGAGTTGAACCTGCCCGACGACCTGACCGGCGACGACGTCATCGACGGTCTCGGGGGTGGGCGATGAACGACCCGGACGTCATCGTCGTCGGTGCCGGTGCGGACGGCCCCGCAGCGGCCTCCCGTCTCGCTCGCGAACACGGTCTCGACGTGCTCATCCTCGAAGGCGGCCCGTGGCACGGCAACAGCAAGTGGCCGAAACCCCACGCCGACGCCGGTGGGACGGTCAGCACCGACCCCGACGACCTCGACGGGAAACTGCTCGACGAGCAGTTCACCCACCGCGAGGCTGACGCCAACGACCCGACCTGGGGCTACCTGCGTGTGGGACCGGCCGACCACTCGCGCGCGCCGTGGTTCCGCAACCTGCATCAGAACGCGTTCATCTGGCAGGTCGGCGCGGTCGGCGGCACCTCGCTGCACTACTTCGCGAACCACCCGCGAGCGTACCCCCACGCCATCGACGAACAGCCCCACTGGCCCATCTCCTACGAGGACCTCGTCCCGTACTACCAGCTCAACGAGGAGGTGACCCACACCCAGCAGGCACCGATGACCGCCAAGGAGGAGGTGTTCATCGAGGGGGCCAAAGGTGCGGGCTACGACCGTATCGACACGAAGAACGTCGTCTCGACGGGGTGGCGACCGCAGGCCAACGCCGTCTCCGTCCCCGGCAAGGAGACGTCGAACGGCCAACCGCTCGACGCCGACTACGACGGATCGTTCAGCTACGACGACGGCTTCCGTGGCGACACGCTCGTCGGCGACCACTTCCAGGGCTCGTCGACGCCCGTCGACGCGCCGGTCCGCGAGAAGGCGCGCAAGTCCGCGAACGTCAGTTGGGTGCCGCGAGCGCTCGACACGAACGACGAACCCGACGCCGGGAGCGTCGCCATCCGGCCGAATGCGTTCGTCACCGACGTCCACACCGAAGAGGGCGCGGGGACGCTCGAAGCGACCGGTGTGACGTTCCGTGACTCGTGGTCCGGGCAGTCCCAGCGCGTCTCGGCCGACACCGTCGTGCTCGCCGGTGGCTGTATCGAGACGCCGCGACTCTGGCTCAGTTCGGGCCTCCCGGACGACGGCTGGGTCGGCAAGGGCCTGACGACCCACTGGTTCGACTGGGTCGTCGGCGTCTACGACGACGACACCGTCGCGAACATCAACCCCGAGGAAGAGCACATGGACCCGTACATCGGGCAGAACTCCGCGGTCAGGTTCGACAAACCCGGCGTCGGCGGGATGGAGGACATCGGGATGTCACCCGGCCTCGTCTCCTACGCCGACTACCTGTTCACCGAGGCGGGCTACAGTTTCGACACGCCGACCGACCCCGACGAGCCGTGGGACACCCGCGGCTACCTCGTCGGCGAGGAACTCAAACGGAAGATGTCGAACTACCGCCAGACGAAGGCGCTGCTCATCCTCACCGACGACCTGCCCCGACAGGACAACGGCGTCTCGCTGGACAACACGTTCAGCGACGAACACGGTGCGGTGCCGAAGGTGAAGTGGGAACCGCACCCCGACGACGACGCCAAGCGCGACGAACTCGCGCGCATCGCCGCCCGCATCCACCGCGAGGCCGGCGCGTCCCACGTCCACCGCGCGGAGTGGCCGCCGCTCCTCTTGCACATGCAGTCGTCGATGCGCATGGGGAAGGTGCTCAACGCGAGCGCCGAGGCGAAGAACGTCTCGCGACTGTTCGTCGCCGACCACTCCGCGATGGCCAACGGCATCGGCGGGCCGAACCCGACGAACACCGGCCAGGCGCTCGCACTCCGAACCGCCGACCAGATCGCCGCGCGCTACTTCTGAGCGCCGGCGTCGGCCGCACTCGACGCGGTCGGTCGGTCTTTCGAGCGTCCCTGCGGAGTCCGCGACGACCGCCGCGGTGCGTCCCGTTCGTCGACTAGAGTTTTGAGACTGCCGCGAGTGCTGGTCGGTATGGCTGCCGCCGACGAACCATCGGATACGACCGACCAGCGCCGCTCGCTGTCGCGACTGGGGAGAGTGTTGCTCGGCCTCGGCCTCGCGTTGCAGGCATCGGAGGACTTCCGGGACATGGACGACACCGTCGAGTACGCCGAATCAGCGGGCGTCCCGATGCCCGAGGTGATGGCCCCGTTCGCGTCGGGGATGATGCTCGTCAGCGGGGTGTGTCTCGCCTTCTGGCGACTCCCTCGCCTCGCGACGGGGGCCGTCGTCACCTTCCTGACCGCGGTCACGTTCACGATGCACGACTTCTGGAACGCCGACGAGGACGACCGGGACGGCGAGCGGATGGCGTTCTTCGGCAATCTCGCGATGCTCGGGGGCGCGCTCGTCTTCCTGCGCGAGGCGTTCCGGTAACGGCCTCGTCACCGACTCTCCTCTGCGAACCGTACCTGCACGAGTAGCGCGTCGCTCGCCGTCGGTTCGCTGCCGTACCGACCTCGTTCTAACGAGTTTGATATCGCGCTCACTAGTGTACCGCTCTCGGGAACGCGAGTCGCCCGTCGTCCACGTCACCGTACGAACTCGTTCGAAATCGGCGTCTCCAGGTCGCACTCGCTACCGAACGGTCCGCTCGTCACACGAGAGCGGTGGACGGGCGACTCGTGGGGCGAGGCGTTCGACGGTCGAACTACGGGAACTTATGTTCGTGATTCGCTAGGACCGAACGATGCAACGCCGTCACTTCCTCCAGGGCGGACTCGGAGTCACTGGCTCGCTGCTCCTCGCCGGTTGTGCCGACTCGACGGGCGACGAGAACCCGACCGACGCGACGACCGGGACCCCCACGCCCGGTACGACGCCGACGAACACGACGAGCGGGACCGCTACTCCCGAGAAACCCGCGGGCGTCTACGTCCAGTCGTTCGTGGAGTCCATGGCGATGCAGGGGACGGCGACCGCGGGCGACTACCGGTTCGGACTGATGTTCACCGTCCCCCACACCTTCTGGACGGTCACCGGGTCGACGGTCGAGACGACGCAGAAGACGACCGAGGACAGCGTTCACCTGATGGCCGTCATCTGGGACCCCGAGACGGAGACGGTGCTCCCGGAGACTGGTCTCTCGGTCGAACTCGCCCGCGACGGGGAGTCGCTGAGCCAGGAGGTCATCTACCCGATGCTCAGTCAGCCGATGGGGTTTCACTACGGGGGGAACTTCACGCTCCCCGAGGACGGGACGTACACCGCGACGCTCAGCGTCGGCGGGATGAGCACGCGCCGGACGGGAGCGTTCGCGGGCCGGTTCGGCGACCCGGCGAGCGTCGACATCCCGCTGGAGTTCACCCCGGAGAGCCAGGAGCAGGTCAGTTCACGACCCATCGACAGGGCCGGGACGGCGGGAGCGCTCGCCCCGATGGAGATGGGGATGTTGCCCCAGTTGGTCGCCCCGAAACCCGAGGCCCTGCCCGGGAGGCTGCTCGGGACGCCCCGCAGCGACGACGCCGACTTCGCGACGGTCGCGCTCGACTCACCGCCCGAGGGCGTCGACGGCGACGGCTACCTCGCCGTCTCGGCCCGAACGCGGTACAACCGACTCACTCTCCCCGCGATGGGCCTCGACGCGACGGTCACCCGCGGGGGGGAGACCGTGTTCGAGGGGTCGTTGACGCGGACGCTCGACCCCGACCTGGGCTATCACTACGGTGCGAGCGTCGCCGTCGAGTCCGGGGACGGCGTGACGCTCACGCCGACGACGCCTCCGCAGGTCTCCCGCCACGAGGGCTACGAGACGGCGTTCCTCCAGTTCGAGTCGATGGAGTTGACCGTCGAGTAGGTCCTCGCCCTCACTCGGTCGCCGGTTCGGCGTGCTCGCGCCGTTCGACCGTCTCGTCGTCGCCGACCGGTTCGGCGGCTTCCTCCTCGGACAGGCCGACCCCGCCGACCACGGCCAGTACCGCTCCGCCGAGGACGCTGAGGTACCAGCCCAGTTCGACGCTGTAGTTCGTGTTGTGGCCGACGCTCGCCGCCGCGAACAAGTACCCGACGGCGAGTAGGACGAGGAGAACGCCGACCAGCAGCGTGACACTGGCACACAGACGGTCCCGGCCGTCGCTCCAGTGAGCGACGAGGACGCCGGCGACCAGTCCGAGGACGACCACGTCGAGACCACCGAATCCGGTCTCGACGCCGGCCCGGAACAGCGACAGCACGAGCGACTCGCCGGGGGGGCGCTCGCTGCGACGCAGCCACGGCAGGTACGTCCCGACCACGACGGCGAGCAAGCTGCCGGTCACGAGTAGTCGACTGCTCCGTGCGTGTCGCGCGATAGGTCCCGTCGGCGACGTCGTGACAAATACGTTACCGGCTCACCGCCGTCCGTCTCCGCCGGTCACTCCGCAGGCGCGGCCGTCTCGGGGTCGAAACAGACCAGCTCGACGCTGTTGCCGTCCGGGTCGTCGAGGTACAGCGAGCGCCACTCGACCCACTCGTGGTAGGCGAACTTGAGGTCGTAGCCCAGTCCCTCCAGTCGCGCCGCTTCGTCGTCGAACGCCTCGGGTCGAACCCCGAATGCGACGTGGTCGACGGTGGTCCGCTCGCGCTCGGGTGGTGTGTACCCCACGCTCCCCGAGCGGTCGAACAGCACGAGAACCTGCGTGTGGCCGGCGACGCCGTCGCCCGCCCGGAAGAACGCGCTCCCCTCGAACGGCGGGTCGTCGACACGGTCGAGACCGAGCACGTCGCCGTAGAACGCGACCATCTCGTCGAGTCGTTCGGTCCGGAAGGCAACCTCGCCCAGTCCTTCGATTGCGGTCATACCTCCGGTCGGGGGCGCGAGCGCTTCGACGTTCCGACGGCAGCACCGGCCACCGAGCGCGGGGTTCCGACCGTCCCGCCTCGGAACTACCGACTCGCCGCGTTCTGCTGGCGGCGACGAGAGACGGCGACCCCGACGTAAGCGACGACGAGGGCGACGGTACCGGCGATGCCGATGGTCAGGTAGCTGACGAACTCGGCGGCGGCGAGCAGGTACGGGACGACGAGCAAGACGAGTACGAGGTTCTGCCGTCGCTCGATTCTCTCGAGGCGGTCCTGGAGGGTGGCGTCGTTCATACGAGCGACAGTACGACTCTGGAAAGAAAGGGGTTCCTCTGGCGTTGACACGCCCGCTACCCGTCCGGCGGGTCGCCGGTTCGGCGTCGCCGTACTCAGCGGCGAAGGCAGTGACCGAAGAGTTCGGTCGAGCACTCGCCGAAGGCGTACAGTCCACCGTGGTTGGTCGAGAGGAACACGAGGTCGCTCGTAACGGCGGGGGTCGAGTGGTCGGTGTGTTCGTTGCGGCCGAGGGCGACCCGACTCAGTTCCTCACCGGTCGCCAGGTCGACGACGAACAGCCGACCGTGGACGGTCTCTCGCTGGACGTACCCGGCGACGTAGACGGCGTCACCGGCGACGACGGGTGTCGACCGGAGGTCGAACACCGGTTCGTCCGGTGGGTACTCCTCACCGGGTATGACGTCGCCGCCAAACCGCCAGACGCGCTCACCGGTGTCCCGTCGACGCGCTTCGAGGCCGTCGTCGTGCGTGTGGACGAGCAGGTCGTCGGCGACCGAGACGGTGGAGGCCGGCCACCGCGGACCGAGCGACTGCCGCCACTGCCGGGACCGGTCGCGGCGGTCCAGCGCGAGCAGGCTGTCGGTGTCCTCGTCGAACCGCCGCTGCGAGACGAGGAGTCGGTCGTCGGTGACCGTCGGCGTGCCGTGTATCGGCCCGTCCCACCACCAGCGTTCCTCGCCGGTCGCGACGTCGAGTGCGAGGAGTCCCTCGTCGAGGAACGGGACGTAGACGACGCCACCGTGTGACGCGAGTCGCCACATGTTCTCGCGGCCAGACGTCGGCCGTCGCCACCGTTCCTCGCCGGTCGCGGTGTCGATGCCGTAGACGACCTCGTCGCCGTCGTGAACCGTGTCGTAGCTTCCCGCCACGACGACGTCGTCTGTGACGACCGGTGGGACGATGTCCGGTATCTGCTGGCCCGGTCCCTGGTTGTCGAACATCCACTCGACCTCGCCGTCGGTCGTGAGCATCGTCAGCCCCGGCTTCGTCTGGACGAACAGGCGGTCGCCGTCGACGACCAGCGAGTCCGAGTGGTGGAAGTAGTGGCTTTCGTTGGTGTGGTACAGTTCGGTCTTCCACCGTGATTCACCCGTCGCCGCGTCGAACGCTTCGACCCAGGTCGTGGCGGGTTCGTTCGAGTGTACGCCCTCCGTGTACGCGACGTAGAGGACGCCGTCCTCGACGACGGGCGACGTCTCGCCTCCGCCTCGGTCGGGTCGCCGCTGGTCCCAGACGGTGTGGAGGTTCGTCGTCGGTCCCGTCGTCGGCGAGTAACCGGTGTGGTCGTCGTCGACGGTTCGGTGGGGCCACGACCCGGTGACGGACGGCTGGCCGGTGGAGAGACAGCCGGCGAGCGCACCGACGCCGGCGGTACACGACGCGAGGAACGTTCGACGGGAGGGCATTGCCGGCGATGAGGTGACGACACGGGAATACGTGTCGGAGTCTCTGCCGAGCCTGTCCGGCGTGTTCGTCGCCCTACCGGACGGCGCTGGAGGCGTTCGGCGGCGCGCTCTCGGCTGGTCGGGAGAGACACGCCGAACCGCGACCTCAGGTCAGGGAAACACACATTACACGACAGGCACACGTCGGACTATGGCAGACACCGACGCGTCGTGGTTCTCGCTCAAGCGGTTCGCCGTCGCCCTCCTCTCGGTCGGCACCGGGGCCGCCGTCGGCGTCGAGTTCGTCCCGATGGTCGGCCTCTACGTCGGCACGCTCGCGGGCGGGTTCGCCGCCGGCCTCGCCTTCGAGCGTCGCCCCCTCCTGGAGTCGGGCCTCGCGGGCCTGTTCGCCGGGATGGGCGTCCTCCTCGTCTCGAAACTCGTCGGCGGGAACATCATCGAAGCCATCCTCGGCCTCATCGCACTCCAGCCACAACTCCTCGTGATATCGGCGGCGCTCAGCTTCACCACGGGGATGCTCGGGGCGTACTTCGGCAACGACCTCCGCGACGGCCTCACCCGCCCCATCGACGAGTCCGGCATCGGGACGGGCGACCCGTAGCACGACGACGAACGACCTCGACTCCTCATCCGTCCACGATTCCGTCACCGCCGAGCCGTTCAAAAACTTAACACGTCCGACCGCTATCGAACGTACATGTCGAATCCGGAGTGGTCCCGCCGGGACGTACTGAAGACCCTCGGAACCGGTGCGGTCGGGGTCGGCCTCGGGGCGGCCGTCCTCGACCGGATGGAGCGGTACATCGTCGGGGCGCACGACCCCGACGCCGTCGCCGCCGCGAGCACGATTTCGGACGTTCACGAGGAGCGCATCGACCTCACCGGCCACACGCCGCTGACGCTCGTCGTCGGTGCGTACTCCGACGCCGGCCGCCGGTCGTTGCTCACCCGCAACGACGTCGCGTTCGTCCAACCCGACCGGACGCTGTCGCTGTTCTCGCCGGCCGGTGGTCGCGCGGTGCGTGATGCGCCCGACCAGGTCCTCCCGTGGGGCGTCGACCGCGTCGACGCCGACGTCGCCCACGACGAGGGAGCGACGGGTGCGGGCGTCGACGTCGCCGTCGTCGACGGCGGCATCGCCGCCGACCACCCCGACCTGCGAGCGGCCCTCGCCGACCCGAGCGTCGAGGGCAACCACCGTGCATGGGTCGACTGCGAGGGCGAGAACTGTCCGTACCCGTGGGCCGACGACGGCGACCACGGGACGCACGTCGCGGGGACCGTCGCGGCCGCCGAGGACGGCGGCGTCGTCGGTGTCGCTCCCGAGGCGACGCTCCACGCGCTGAAGGTGTGTAGCGCGGGCGGTGGCTGTCGCACCTCGGACATCGTCGCCGCCATCCGCCACGCCGCCGACCAGGGGTGGGACGTGGTGAACCTCAGTCTCGGGTCGCCCGCGGCGTCGCCGGCGCTCGAAGCCGCCGGCCAGTACGCCCGTGCGGCGGGCGTCGTTCTCGTCGCGGCCGCAGGCAACCGCGGCCAGCCCGACTCGGTGGGCTACCCGGCGGCCTACGACGAGTTCCTCGCCGTCGCCGCGACGACCATCGACGACGAGGTGGCCGCCTTCTCCTCGCGGGGCCCGGAGGTCGACGTCGCCGCTCCCGGCGAGGGCGTCTGCTCGGCGGTCGGTGGGGGGCACGACGTGCTTGACGGGACGTCGATGGCCGCACCCCACGTCACCGGTGCCGCGGCGCAGTTGCTCGCCGCCGGCGTCTCGCCCGACGAGGTCCGCGACCGACTGCTCGCCACCGCCGAGGACCTCGGCGCGTCCGACACGGCGCAGGGGGCCGGTCTCCTCGACGTCGCCGCGGCGCTCGACTACGACTCGGGGGACGACGGGACGGGCGACGGAACGGGCTGTCCGGCCTGAGAGCTATCGGTGCTCGTCTCCCGCCCCGTGGGTTACGGGTTCGGAGTGGACGCTTCGACGCTTCCGTCCCGTGGTCAGCGTGGTTCGGCGGTCTCGTCGGCGCAGATGGTGTGGCGAACGAGGATGTCGATGGCGCGGCGGAGTCGTTCGGAGGCGGCCTGGTGGCTGATGCCGAGCTCCTCGGCGAGCGTCTCGAGGTCGATGTGCCGCGGGACTTCGTAGTAACCCTCGGCGACGGCCCGGACCAGTATCTCGCGTTGCTTCTCCGAGAGGCCGAACTCGGTGAACGACTCGCCGTCCTCGGACTGTTCGTACTTCTGGAGCAGTTGGAACCCGAGGTCGTGTTCCCGACAGACCTCGTAGAAGCGCGCGAGTCCGTCGTGGTGCGGGAAGGCGATCTGGAACTCCCAGCCTTCGTGGGTGCCGACCATCCGCTGGATGATGCCGTCGCCCGCGACGATGGTCGGGTAGACGCTCCGCTCGCGCCCCTCCTCGACCTGCTCGGCGCGGTAGAGCCGCCGGTCGCTGAACGTCGTCAGACACCGGTAGTCGCCCACCGTCGGGTCCTCGGCCATCGCCGCCTCGAACGCGTCGTAGTCGTCCGCCTCGACCCAGAACGAACCCACCCGGTTCCCGCCGTCGACGGTGTCCAACTGCTCGAAGGTGATTCGCGCAGTCGGGACCGCTCGAAGCGTCTGTAACAGCGTCGGCTGTTGAATCTGTACGGTGACGATGATGCTCACGGTCTCGTGTCCCCCTCAGGTCTGGAGTGGCGATGTCGGGAGATAACCACGTCGCCGCCGAGCGCGTCAGTCTCGGTCGCAGACCGGTCGTCGGCCGAGTCGGTCCGAGTCGCTGAGACCTGCGCTCGGCGCGTCTACGCACCGGTAGGGGCAGCGCTCGGCTCTCGAACCGGTTCGGTCCACAGCCACACTCCCCCGGCGACGACGGCCACGCTCACGCCCGTCGCCGAGAGGAACGCGACCGGCCCGACGGACTCGGCGACGTGGCCGCCGAGGACGTTCGCGGTGCCCGAGGCGACCGAGAGCACCATCGAGACGCCCGACAGGACCGTCGCCCGGCCGGCGTCGTCGACCCGGTCGTTGACGTAGGCGTTCCGGACGGGCCGCGTGACGGTCTGGACGGCCCGTCTGAAGAACAACACCGGGAGCAACAGCAACGGGACGACGGCGAAACTGGCGTACAACACGCCGGTCGCGGGAGCGAGCAACAGGAGAACGCCGCGCGTTCCCAGGCGGTCGTGGACGGCTCCCGTCGCGCTCGCCGCGGCCGCCGAGACGAGCTTGAACGCCGCGTAGACGACGCCGAGGCCGACGACGGGGACGCCGATAGCCCGCATCGCCGGCTGTTCGAACACGCGCGTCACCGAGAAGGCGACGTTGAACAGCGCGGCGTAGACGACCACCCAGCGGATGGCGGGGCGGGTGAGCTGTGTCCGCAGGACGCTCGCGGCCTCACGGACGCCCAGCGGCGAACAGTCCGGCCCGTCGCAGTCGCGCGTGGCCGGCAGCGAGTACAGCAGGGGGACGCCGAAACCCGCCAGCACCCCGTTCACGTAGAACGGCAGCGTCTGGTCGACGGTGTACAGCAAGCCCGCACAGAGCGCGCCGACCGCCGAGACGACCAGTAGCGTCGACTCGGCCCGGCCGCTGATACGCGAGTACGACTCGCCCCGTCCGCGCTCGACGAGCATCTCGTAGAGCCACGCGTCCGCGGTGCCCGTCCGGAACGTCCACCCGACGGCCCACAGCACGTAGACTGCGAGGAACCCGGCCGTCGAGTCCGCGAGCGTGAACCCGACCATCACCGCGACGACGACGGTGTTGCCGACCGCGAGCGCCGCCCGTCGGCCGAGGCGGTCACCGAGGTAGCCAGTCGGCAGTTCGGCGGCGACCATCGCGAACAGGAACGCACCCTGTACGAGACCGATGTCCGCGAGTGAGAGCCCCTTCGCCTCCATGTAGACGACCGAGACGGGGAGGTAGAACCCCGAGGAGAGCGTCGCCCGGTAGAGGTAGTAGCGCCACGTGAGGGAGACCATACGCCAGCTTCGTCGAGTCGTAGTAAACCGATTTCCTGAAACTCAGTTCAGTAGCGGTCCTCGGCGGCCGCTCGAACCGTGGCGCTTCGCGGTCGTCACCACCGAGAGCGCCCCGACTGATTCGGAACGCCAGCGGACGCGAGCGTTCGGTCCCTACTGGAGCGAGACGAACGGGAGCGTCGCGCGCTCCTCGGCGGTGTAGCCGAGTGCGTCGGCCTGCGAGACGCCCTCGGGGGTGGTCACGTCGAGGAGCAGCGGCGCGTTGTCGACCGCTCCCTCCTCGGCACCGCCGAAGCGGTGGCCGCTACCGTCGACCGTGACCGGGCGCAGGGCACCGTACTCCTCGGACCCGACGGCGGCGACGAGTTCGAGGTCCGTCAGGTCGACCCCGTCGAAGGCCGCCCGGTCGAGGTCCAGCGTGACCGTCCCGGCGTCGAAGTCGACGCTCGGTCGAATCGCGACGCCGCTCCCGTCCTCGTCGGTCAGGGGCGCGCCGCCGGCGTCGACGGCGGCCATCGCCCACCCGGTGACGTGCAGTCGGTAGTGCCACGGCCGCTCGAAGGTGACGTTCGCCCCGAGGTCGTCGAGGCTCTCGGTCGCCCCGCCCTCCGCGCTCGGGTCGCGCAGCCACAGGACGAACATGTGCGGCGAGAAGCGTCCGCCCCACACGTCGTACAGCGTCTCGACGCCGACCGTGAACCGGGCGAGGCTGGGCGTCTGGGCGACGCTGACCGACGTCAGGTCGAACGCGCCGTCGCGGTAGGCGTCGGCGGTCGGGTAGGTGTACGCACCGGGGCCGGCGTCGTCGCCGGTCGGGTCCTCGACGGTCGCGACCGTCTCCGGGGGCGTGACCGTCACCGTGTTCGTCGCCAGTGTCTCGCCGTCGGCCGTCCGCACGGCCACCTCGTAGCTGCCCGGCGAGTCGAACGAGTACGCGAGGTCGTCGTTCGCGTCGGTCGTGTTCGGAGCGAACCGGACGTTCGAGCGCTGGACGACCTCGCCGTCGACGACCAACTCGACGGTCGTCCCGCCGACGTAGTCGCCGTCGTTGCTCCCCGTCGCCGTGATGAACGACTCACGGACGAACGTCTCGTCGGCGATAGTCACCGTGAGGTCCTGCTCGGGTCGTTCGTACGTCGGCAGGTCACCGACCTCGCCACCCTCCGGACGTCGGAGTCGGACGGCAGTCCCGCCGCTGCCGACCATCGAGGCGAGCAGCGTCGTCCGCGGCGTCACGATGGCCTCGTCGACGCGGACCGGTTCGAGGCTGTCGTCGAAACTCGCGTCGATGCCGTCGGAGTAGATTTCGGCGACGTACTTCGGGCCGTTCGGAGCCTTGCCCTTGCGCTGTTCGGTCCCTCGCTTGGACCCCGGCGCGAGGAAGTCGAGGTCGACGTCGAGTGCGCGGCCGCTCTCGTCGGTCATCGCGCCGACGAACCACTCCTCGTCTTTCTTCCGGGCGGTGACGGTGTACTCGCCGATGGCGGCGTCGAGGACGCGGGTGTCCTCCCAGCCGCCGGCCGGGACGTCCTCGATGAACTGGAAGGCGTCGACGGTCGGGCCGCGGATGGGTGCGACTTCGGGGTCGGGCATCGACTCGCCGGCGGCGGTGAGCGCGACCGAGTCGAGGTTGAACCCGCCCGTGTCGTCCTCGGTGAGCGCGACGCCGACCGTCTCGGCGTCCGCCGCGAGCGTGATGGTCGCCGCGACCGACGACCAGACGTCCCAGTAGTCGGTCGGCGGGAGCGTGACCTGGGCGGCGGGCGACCCGTCGACGGTGACGGTCGCGGTCCGTGGCTCGCCGGCCGGGACGGCGTTGTTCTCCGCGTCGCTGGCGTAGCGGAGGTGGAGGTCGTACTCGCCTGCGCTGGCGTCCTCGACGGTCCAGGTGACGGCCGAGCCGGTGGCGGCGCTGTTCGGGTCGAACTCGACGTAGCGTTCACCCTGCGCGTTCGCCCAGCTAGCCGCGGTGGCGAACCCGTCGACCTCGGCGAACTCCGCCTGTGCGACCTCGCCGGGAGCGACGGTCGACGGCTGGTCGGCGAGGTAGGAACTGGGGAGGTCGGCGACCATCTGGAGGCCGCTGAAGTAGGTTGGGTACATCGCGAGCTGTTTCGCCCGCGTCGTCTCGATGCCGCCCGACCCCGAGTCCATGTCGAAGATACCGGGTGTGAACTCGAAGGGGCCGCCGAGCATCCGCGTGAACGGATAGGTGACGTGCTGGGTCGGCGTGATGGTGCCGAAGGAGTCGTACTCCTGGCCGTACACCCCCTCGCGGGTCATCAGGTTGGGGTAGGTCCGGCGTCGCCCGGTCGGGTGGATGGGTTCGTGGACCTCCAGCATCTGGCGGTTGGCGGCGGCGGTCCGGGCGACGAGGTGGTGGTGGTTGACGAGCACCTGGTTGTGGTGGTTGTGGCCCTCACCCGAGAGGTCGCCGTCGTCGTTGACGTAGCCCGTCTTGATGGTCCGGATGCCGAGGTCGTCGTACAGGCCGTACGCCTCGTCGAGTTGGCTCTCGTAGTTCTGGAACCCGCCCGCCGTCTCGTTGTGCATCGTCATCTGGGTCGGCGGGTCGAGGCTCGCGCCGAACTCCGTCACCTCCTGGAGGTCGTAGTCGGGGTACGGTTCGGTGAAGTCGAAGGCGTCGCCGCCGCCGTCGGGGTAGCTCGACCACCCCTCGTTCCACCCCTCGACGAGGACGCCGGGGATGTCGTGTTCGCTGGCGAACTCCATGTACTGCTTCGCACGACCGGTCTGTGCGCCGTGGTTGCCGGCCTCCATGCCCTGATACTCCCAGTCGGCGCGCCCGGTGATCATCAGCCACCAGACACCGACGAACTTCTGGGGTTCGATCCAGTCGGTGCCCTGCGGGAACTCCGCGGGGTCGTAGTCCTCGTTGAGGTTGACGACGAGACTCGACTCGACGAGGTCGCCGGGTCGCTCGCCGAGTTGGACGGTCCGCCACGGCGTGCGGTGGGGGGCCGACGCCGTCACCTTCGTCCCGTCGGGGAGCGGGGCCAGCGTCGACTCGAAGGTCGTGCCGCCCTCGCTGGTGGGCTGGACGGCCATCGCTGCGTAGTCGACGAGGTCCGCCTCGTGGACGCTCAGGTAGCAGTCCTCGCTCGCTTTCATCGTCAGCGGCGTGTGGGCCCCCCCGGAGGGACTCTCCGCACCGATTGCGCTCAGCGGCGTCTCGTTGTACGGGTACTCGTAGCTGTTGACGTCGTCCTGGATCCACCAGGCGTCGTAGTCGCCCGCGAAGGCGAACTCGGTGCGCTCGGCGGTGACGACGAAGTCGCCGAACCCGCCGTCTTCGGGGAAGACGTACCGGAAGCCGACGCCGTCGTCGAACACGCGACACTCCAGCGTGAGGGCGCGACCGGGCGAGTCGGTCTCTTCGAGGCCCAGTCGGAGGTCCGCGGAGTGCTCGCGAATCTCGTCGTACTGGTCCCAGACGGGCGTCCAGGTCTCGTCGGTCGTCGCCCGTTCGCTCCCGGCAACGGTCAGGCCCTCGCCGACCGCTGGCTGGTCCCGGAACTCGAAGCCCAGACCGGCGTCCGCGACGACCGTCGTCCCGTCGAAGGCGACGCTGTAGGTGGGCGTGCCGTCGGCGACGTCGACGGTCAACTCGACGCGGCCGTCCGGCGAGGTGACCGTCTGGGTGGGCGCGTCGTCGCCGTCGGTCACCTGCGCGGCGGTCGCGGCGGGGACGCCGAGCGAGAAACTCGCCGCCGCGGCGAGCGAGGCGAGGCCGGCGACGAACCGCCGGCGGGTCGTCGGTGTCGACGCCGAGTCGGTCTCCCGAGACCGGTCGGCGACACGTCGTGTGTCTTCGGGTGCGTTTCCGTTTGTCTCCGAGAGGTCAGAATCTTCGTCCATCGTGAATGGTAATTGTTACTCGGTACCGAGTTATATAATAGCGATGGCCGTTCGAATCGCGCGACGTCGGCGCTCCGTGTCACTATCGAACGTCGCTGAAGGAGGGCACCCTTCGGCGTCGTTCACCGTGCCGGTTCGGGGGCCAGCCACGCGAGCGCGATGCCACAGCAAGCGAGACCGCCGGCGACGAGGAACGCGGCGTCGAACCCGGCGCTGTCGACGACCGCTCCGCCGACGATGGGTGCGACGAACGCCCCCGCGAGGCCGACGCTCGTCTGGAACGCCACCGCCGTCGCGGCGACGCGCGGGTGGACGAGTTCCCGGACGTAGGTGAACGACAGCCCCAGCGTCGTCTGGATGGCGAAGCCGGTGACGAGCAACACCGCCACCAGCACCGGGAGCGATTGGAGGCTGGTGAACCCGAACACGAGCGGCGTCGCGACGACGAACGACCCCAACACGATGGGCCGCCGTCGGCCGTCGAACACTCGGTCGGAGAGGAGGCCGCTGCTCGTCCGCGAGAGGACGCCCACCGCGGGGAACACCGCGACCAAGAGGCCGCTCGCGGCGACCGAGAGGCCGACCTCCTCGGTGAGGTACGGTCCGCCCCAACTGTTGACGAACAGGTAGAGCGCGTAGCCGAGGAAGCCCAGACCGCCGACGAGCCAGACGTTCCGGTCGCGGAGGACGGCCCCGAACTCCGCGACCGACGGTGCCGCACCGGCGCTGTGGCCTAGGCCCCGACTCACCGGCCAGAACAGCACGAGACCGAGCAGGGCGATGCCGTTGAACGCGAGGAAGATGGCCGGCCAGCCGAACTCCAGAGCGACGAGCGGGCCGGTCGCCTGCCCGAGCGCGAACCCGATGGGGCCGCTCGCGGTGAAGATGCCGACCGCGGTCGCCCGACGCTCGGGGTCGACCGCGCGACTCACCATGTCGATGCCGGCGTTCCAGACGGCGACGTACGCGACCCCGCCGAGCACTCGCGAGGCGACGACTCCTCGGAAGTCACCGTTCTCGCCGGCGACCCACCCCCACACCCCCGCGACGAACAGCGTGAGCACCGCGACGGCCATCGCACTCCGCGAGTTGGTCCGGTCGAGCACGACCCCGACGGGAACGCTCGCGACGACGGCCGTCCCGAACATCGCGCCGACGAGCAGGCCCGCCGCCGTCGCGTCGACGCCCAGCGACTCCTGGACCAGCGGCGTCACGCTCGCGGGGGCGATCTCGTAGGCCGCCAACCCCGTCGAGAGGAGACTCGCTCCGAGGACGAGGAGCCAGGTTCGGCGGTCGTCTCGGTCGGTCGACTGTGCGGCCGGGGCTCGCTCCACCGTCTCGGTTCGCTCCGTCATTCCGTAGCTGTCGTGAGGTCACACCGGGAGCGCGATAGGTCTGACTGCCACGACAACGTTGACGGCTGGTGGCCGTCGAAGCGATGTCTCGTCTCGTGAGGGAGGCGCTGCGCCAACCGGTCAGCCCGTGACGTCACATTCGAGCCCCACCGCATCCACCCCACCGCCACCGCCACCACCGCCACCGCCGTCGCCCGTACTCGGACCCTGCGGATTGCCGAGCGACAGGGTTCGAGATAGGTTGATGTTCTCGACCGTCCGTAGAGGACACTCGATGAACACCACCGCCGAGCGAGGGTCACAGCTAGCCGACCGACCGAGTTCCAGGGGGCAGTTCCTCCGTCGAACCCTGGCCGTCTTCGGCCTCGGACTGGTCGGTATCGTTGGCCTGGTGGTCTCGACGCTGCTGGTCCCCGAGAGCATCCCGGTCGTCGCCGAACTCCCGCGGTCGGTGCTCCTCGTCGCCATCGTCGTCCAGCCGGCGCTGTTGGTCCTCCTCGCCGCGGCCGTCGGCGCACGCCTCGCCCCGCGGGTCGGCTTCGACTCCCACGCCGTCGCCCGCGTCGACGGCACTCGCCTCCCGACGAGCCTCCGCGACGAGGCTCGCGTCGCACTCCCCGCCGGACTGGCCGCCGGCGTCCTCGTCGTCGTCACCGACCTCGCGCTCTCGGCCGTCGTCGGGGTGGACAGTCGGCTCGTCCCTACGGAGGCGGTCTCGCTTGGGGCCGTCCTCGCCTCCCTCCCGCTGCGCTTCCTCTACGGGGGTATCACCGAGGAGGTCCTGCTCCGATGGGGGTTCATGACGCTGCTCGTCTGGGCCGGCTGGCGACTGGCCGGCCGTCCGGCGACGCCCTCCGCGCGGACGGTCTGGGTCGCCCTCGTCGTCGCGGCCGTGGCGTTCGGCGTCGGGCACCTCCCGGCGGTCGCCGCGACCACCGCGCTGACGCCCGCGCTCGTCGCGCAGGTCGTCCTCCTCAACTCGGTCGGTGGCGTCGTCTTCGGGTGGGTGTACTGGCGCTACAGCCTCGAAGCGGCGATGCTCGCCCACGGCGCAGCCCACGTCGCGCTGGTCGCCCCCGTCGTCCTCGCGGCGCTCTGAACAGGGCTGACTCCGTCCCGAACGTGGTCCCTTCTGACGCGACCCGAACCGTTACCCTTCACAGTCCCCGACCCCGGCCGTGAACCTCTCCGCTGTCGACCTCTCTCCCGTCCCCGCCGGCGGGACCGCCACCGACGCGTTCGCGAACACCGTCGCGGCCGCCGAACAGGCCGAACGGCTCGGTTTCTCCCGGTTCTGGGTCGCCGAACACCACGGGATGACCGACACCATCGCCGGCACGACGCCCGAGGTGTTGCTCGGCAACCTGGCCGCCGAGACGGAGTCGATTCGACTCGGCTCGGGGGCGGTGTTGCTCAACCACTACAGCCCGTTCAAGGTCGCCGAGCAGTTCGGCACCCTCGACGCCCTCGCACCAGGGCGTATCGACGCCGGACTCGGGCGGGCGAACAACTCACCGGCCGCCGACCGCGCGCTCCAGACGAGTCGGCGCGTGCAGAACCCCGACGAGGACCACGCAGAGAAGCTCGAAGCCGTCGTCAACCACCTCTACGACGACTTTCCCGACGACCACCCCTACAGCGAGTTGGGTATCCCGCGCTCGGACCAGGCCCCGCCCGTCCCGTGGGCGCTCGGGTCGAGTCCGTCGAGCGCGGCCATCGCGGGGAGACTGGGCCTGCCGTACTGCTTCGCGGCGTTCATCCGCCCCCAACTCGCCACGCGCTCGTTCGAGCGGTACCGCGAGGGGTTCGAAGCGTCCGAGCTGGCCGGTGGCGTCGACGAACCGCAGGGTATCGTCGCGCTAAACGCCGTCTGTGCGGCGACCGACGAGGAGGCGGCCCGGCTTCGCGCCGTCGCCGAAGCGACGTACAAACGGATGCAACGCGGCGTCGTCGGCACGCGGCCCTCCATCGAGGAGGCGCTCGACGAACTCGGCGGCGTCCCCGACCCGACGCCCGCGACGCTCGACGACGGCGAGTGGCCGCGTGCCATCTCGGGCAGCCCCGAGACGCTCGCCGGGTTGCTCGACCAGCTCACCGACCGCGTGGGCGTCGACGAGGTGATGATTCAACACGTGACGGGAACCCACGAGCAGGCGCTCCGTTCGCACGAACTCGTCGCGGAGGGCGTTGGCGTCGCCTAATTCTCTGTCTTACCGGGGCGTTCCTCTGAAGGAGTCACTCTCGTGACCGACGGAGCGCCAGAACAGTCGATTCGTGTGTCGTCTTCGGCGATTTTTCGAACCACGGATTAGCATCAGACCATTGATAATACGTATGGCTTCTGCCGTCGTTGTAGCCGGTGGTGACTCGACCATGAGCTTAGCAACCCTCGCACGAGACGAGGTCGTGACTGCATCGCCAGACGCGTCCGGGACGGAACTCGCACGGCAGATGCGCGACGAGACGGTCGGCTGTGTCGTCATCACGGAAGACGACCGGCCAGTCGGATTAGTGACCGACCGCGACCTCACGATCCGACTCGTCGCCGACGGGCACGACCCGGCGACGACGACCGCTCGCGACGTGATGACCGAACACCCGACGACGGTCGACGTCGGGACGGGACTGTACGAACTGACCGAAGTGATGGAGGACAACGCCGTCCGGCGGATGCCGGTCGTCGACGGTGACCGGCTCGCGGGCATCATCACCCTCGACGACGTTCAGGGCCTCCTCGTCGACGAACTCGACAACCTCTCGGACGTTATCGAAGAGGAATCCCCCGACTACTGATGAAGTTCAGTCAGTTCGTCGGGCAGGCACAGCACCGCCTCGAACTCGCCGACGAGGGGCCTGCGCTTCGGGCGATACGAGCGACGCTGACGACCCTCGGTGAGCGCATCCAGGCCGGTGAGGCGAAGGACCTCGCGTCGTCGCTCCCGATGGAGATCGACCGCTTCCTCACGGAGGCGGAGTCGGGCCAACGCTTCGACTACGCCGAGTTCGTCGCCCGGGTGGCCGAGCGCGAGCACACCGACCGCTCGAAGGCAGCCTACCACTCCAAACGTATACTCGAACTCGTCGCCGAAGCGGTCGCGCCCGGCGAGATGAAGCAGGTCAGGGCACAGCTTCCCGACGACTACGAACCGCTGTTCGAATTAGTCGACGCGGGTGTGGAGCCATAACGGCCCCGACGGCGAGTAGGGACGAGACCGGCGACAGCGGGTCCGGACACACTCGCTGTTCAGCCGGTCACTTTTCGATATCGACGTACCGGAGGGCAAGCTGGGCTTCAGCCTGCCGGAGTCGGTAGGACAGCGTCGAGCGTGGGATGTCGAGCGACTCGGCGATCTCGTCGAGCGTCGCCTCACGCGGCGTCTCGTAGTACCCGAACTCGACCGCTGTCACGAGTGCTTCCTGCTGTTCGTCGGGAATCGACACCCCCGCGAGCGTGTTCTGTTGCCAGCCGACGGCGTCCCGGAGGTGACCCATTCGGAACGACAGTCCGTCGCGCAGTCTCGAACCCAAGGTGTCGTACAGGAGGCCTGCCTTCGCATCGGAGCGCATCAGGATACGCCACTGGTGGGTATCATCGACACGGTGGGTTTCGAACACGGTTCCCGGCTCGAGATACCGGCCGGCGATAGTGTGAAAAGACTCACAGTTGCGGATGTTCTCTAGATACGTGTAGATGACACGCTCGTTCGGCGTGCGTTCGAGAACGTCGTGATAGCGAGTCGCCTCACAGTCGGTCTGGGTAACCGTCTCCCCACACTGGCTATCGTCGAACCGTAACCGCTCTACTTCCTCCAGCGCGGCGGCCGGGCCGCGAACGCGTTCGACCCGCCAGAACCAATCGGCTGCTACACAACCGTCGAGGGAGTGAGCCACGAGCTCCGGATAGTCGAGAAAGACGTCCATCAACGGGTCGGCGCCGTGTTCGTACTGGATTTCGAAGGTGAATTCTCGCATGTTGAACTGTCGGGTAACGCTCCGGTGTGAACGAGGTCGGTTTGTCGTACGCCAAATCGACCACGACGACTGACCGGTTCTTCCCACTCACACATGGGTGTGTCGGGCTGGACAGCTCTGCTGGGACCGATAGTGGTGTTCTCGTCGTCTTCGTCCTGCTCTCTGACCGAGCGCCGCCTCCGCGACAGGCCGCTGCGTTCTAAACGGGGATCGGCTCCCGTAGCGAACAGGCGTGCTGGTGCGACGGTGAGTCCGACGGTCCGAACACGATTGTCCTCCCCGAGAGTATCGAAGCTCGACCGGGTAGGCGACCAGCCCTGTGGGTGTGCAACGAGCGAACGAGGGGCATCCAAACAACGATGGGTGTTCGGGAAGGACTCGATTTCAACGATGGACGACTCGACGGAGGACGGTGAGGGAGAATCGGAACCCCCGTCAAGATGGCCGGTTCTCTGGGTCGGAGGTGCTGTCAGTCTCTGTTGTCTCTTCGCTGCACCTGCTACGGGTGCCGCAGGAGCAACTCTTGCCGGCGGTGCGACCGCCGCGGCTGGTGGCACCCTCGTCCAGATCGCCGTCGTCGCGCTGACGGTCGGCATGATCGGTCTCGTAGTCCGACTCCGTTCGGGCTCCGACTCCTGCGAACGCGACGCTACACCGTAGCGACCGACAGCCTACCCACCTCGGTCAGTCGGTCGAATCCACGTTCGGCGGCCGGCGGAACACCTGTCCGTAGTGGTACGGTGGAAGCTCGACCGTTCGTTCGTGGACGAAGCCTTCCGACGTGAAGCGCGCTCGTGTCTCCGATGGGGAGAGTCGCAGGTCCGTCGGCGGCCCTCGCGGGACGTCACCGATGGTCGTCTCCGAGCGGGGTGTGTCGTGCCAGTTCACGACCGCGACGCGGCCCTCTGGGTTCAGCGCTCTCGCGAGTTCACGGACGAACGCTCCTGCACCCTCGATGCCGTGAAACGTGTTCATGAGCAGTGCGAGGTCGACTGGCCGAGGGAGATGTTCGGAGAGTCGCCGAGCGTCTCCCTGTCGCGTAACGATGGATTCGACGTCCTCGTCGGCCGCGTTCCGTTCGAGTCGTTCGAGCAGCGCCTCGTCGAGTTCGACTGCGTACAGCGGCTGGTCACCGACGAGTTCGGCAGCGGGAATCGTGAAGTAGCCATCGCCAGAACAGACGTCAACGACGGAGCACTCCTGGTCGACCCCGAGTTCGCCGAGGACGGCTGTCGGGTCTGGCCAGAGCGCTTCCCACCAGTCCCAGTCGGGTTGGCCTGTGTTTTGAAACCGTGTCATAGAGCGAGTAGTTCGGGGGTCAGTTCGCCGCGCAGTTGTTCGGCCCGAGTTCGAGGTCTTCGGCCTCCTCGTCGAGGAGTTCGTCGTAGATGGGGAGGTTGCGACTGCCGTCGATGTTCCACTCCTCGACGTCGTCTTCGTTACGAACGTCGAGGACGAACAGGCTGTCATCGCGTCGCTCGGCGACCTCTTCCGGGCTGATCTGCGGTGGAACGGATTCTGTCTCGCTCATCTTATCTCGAACTACCGGTTCGGTCTTGATAAGGGGCAAGTTGGCGTGCGCCAACCAAGGGACTACACAGGATTGGTAGCAAGGGTGGGGTATCGTGGCCCCCTCCGACCTCTCGCTCTCACGCAGAGCCCTCGTCGTCGGCGCTGGCACCACGGCCATCGGTGCGTGGGTCGTCTACGGTGCGTCTCAGTTCGCCGACGGCCAATCGACGGCCACACTCGACTCACCGATACACCAGAGCGAGGCGACGACCGGATTCGGTATCGACCTCGCCGGTCACCCGGTGATGGGTGATCTCGACGCCCCCATCGACATCTACTACTGGAGTGATTTTCAGTGTCCGTTCTGCCACCGCTTCGAGCAGGAGACGCTCCCCGAACTCATCAGCAACGACGTGGAGGCGGGCCGGGTTCGTATCGTCTTCATCGAGCATCCGTATCTGGGGTCAGCATCCATGACGGCCGCCGTCGCTGACCGCTGTGTCTGGCGGCAGATCCGGGAGGACTCACCGGAGACGTACTGGCCGTGGCACGCCTCGGTGTTCGAAGCGCAGGGCGACACCAACTCCGGGTGGGCCTCGAAGTCGAACCTCCTCGATATCGCTGCCGACGTCGACGGCGTCGACGGACGGGCCGTCGAGGAGTGTATGGCCGACAATCGGGAGCCCATCGAATCGAGCATTGAAGAGGACCTCGAACAGGCGGGCGGGTTCGGCGTCCGAGGAACCCCGTCCTTCGTCCTCTACCATCGACCGTCGGAGACGGCGGGGAAGATGGTCGGTGCACAACCGTACGAACAGTTCGAGACCGCCCTCTCCAAACTGGAATCACGATGAGGCAAGGAGCACTCACCGAGCGGGCGGAGTCGCTGGTCGTCGCCCTCACGTTTCCGCTGACGACGACCCCTCGAACGGTCGTCGCCGCCGGCGTCGCTGGGGTGACGTACTGCCTCCTCGTGTTGAGTTCGTTCCCCGAGTACAGCGTGCAACTGCTGTCTGCAGACATCGGGTATCTCGACGAGGCACTCGTTGCACTCACGGCGAACACGGTGGCGACTGCGGGAACGACTGGGGTGGCGCTCATCGTCGCCTACTCGCTGCTCGCGGGGATCGCCATGGTCAACGCCGTTACGCAGGTGCGGGTGGTCGGCCTGCGAGGTGCCGGGAGTCTGTCTGGCGCGGTTCCTGGCTTGCTTGCCTCCGGGTGTGCTAGTTGTGGGGCTGGGGTACTCGGCTTGCTCGGGCTAGCGGGCGCACTGGCGACGCTTCCGTTCCACGGGAACCTCCTCCGTCTAGGTGGGTTGGTGCTGCTGTTGGCCTTCCTTGGCCGCGCAGGTGATCCACGCGTGTGTAACATCGAGACCCAGTGATGCCGCTTTCACAACCACCCGTTCTGGTAGCGGCGTACGCTGCTGGCGTGTTGATGTTCTTCGCCCCGTGCAGTGTAGGACTCCTCCCAGCGTACCTCTCGTACTACTCGGCCCACGACGATGGTGGGACGGTCACCGAGACGAACGTCGACGTGCTGACCAGACCGGCGCTCCTGACGGGAACTTTGCTGTTTCTCGCAGGCGCGGTACCGCTGTTTTACATGGCAATGGCTGGAATTCGAATCACCCTCCCGGGGTACAGTGTCCTCGTCCCGCTGGCTCGGCAAGGGACCGGCAGCTATCTCCCGTCGGTCGGACTCGTCGTGTTCGGAACCGTCGCCGTCGCAGGAACCCTCGGTGGTCAGCAACTCTGGAAGGGGCTGCGTATCGGTGGGTACGTCACCCTCGGCATCGTGGCCGTGTACCTCGGAGTCGGTGGTGTCGTTCTCGTGGTCGGCGAGTGGGTTCGGCCGTACCTGATGAGTCTCGAACTGCTGGCGGGGCCGCTGCTCGTCCTGCTCGGACTCGCATACGCCGTTGGATGGTCCCCCTCGACACCGGTCGCGCTCCCCGAACGTGCCGACGTCTCTCCCACGGCGTTCGTGGGGTTTGGGGTGCTCTACGGAATCGGGAGCCTCGCGTGCAATCTCCCTGTCTTCCTCGGTGTCGTCCTGTCCTCATTCTCGACCGCAGGCTTCGCACAAGGGCTGTTGGTCTTCCTCGCGTTCGGGGCGGGGATGGGGACGCTCATGATCGGCGTCAGTGTCGTGATGCATCTCGGGCAGACCACCGTCTCACTCGGGACGTATGCCAGTCGGGTCCACCGACTCGGGGGGCTCGCACTCGTCGGTATCGGACTGTACGTGTCGTGGTTCACGCTCGTCTCGTTCGACGTACTCTGACCACGAGGTCATTCATTCGGAACGTGCCAACCCCTCGTCCTCGACAGTACGAAGGTCGTAAGCCGGTGTCTACGAAGAATCGCCGAGAAAGGTCTTCCGTCAGGGCGGATAGGATGTCAGTTCTCAGCAGAGGCTGGAGCGCGCTCCGCGTCGTCGTACTTGGTGCGGAACTCCTGGATGAGTTGCCCCATCTTGGCGTACCAGTCGTTGAGTAGCCGCTGCATGTCATCTGCTGCTTCGTCAGCGGCCACTGGCTCGAACACGTGGTAGTACCCCCCGTTCTCGTAGTTCACCTGCTCTTTCCGGACGAACCCCGCGTCAAGCAGTCGCTGGATCGAGCGATACGCGGTCGTCCGCTCTCGGTCCACTTGCTCGGCGACCTCGTCGACGGTCAGTGGTTCTGCGGTCTCGACGAGGACCGAGAACACGGTCCGGTCGAGGTCTTTGAGACCGTGGAAGCACTCAAGTAACCCCTCACACTCCATGTCTTCTCGGAGCATCTCGCTCATGGCGTCAGGCATTCGTACGTGTACTCTAGACCCTCGCGCGAAAAGGTCTTGCGCAATCTTCGAACAACTATCTCTCGAATGAGTTCCTTTTTCCTTGCTCGTCTCTCGCCCTGTTTCGAGTCGTTTTACTCGCAGTTCACCGGTCGCGTCCAACCGGCGCGGTCGACACGCGACCACCGCGGCGACGAGGGGTGCCGAGACGACGATAGTTGTGACGAGTGTCCCCGCAAGCGTCCCGGTGCAGTCAACGGCCAAGTCTCTTCGACGAACACTGTCACGAGAAGCACCCACGCACCGTCGAGGATAGCGAACAGCGGAAGTGGACTCGTTGGAGGCGGTGTGAAATGGCCTCTTCGCGCGATATCTACCGTGTCGGGTGAGCGTCGTCGTCTGCCGACTCGCACCACCACTGGACACCGACGCTTCGATCGGGGTCCAATCCGGGTCTCTAAACGTTCTGCTGGAGTATCGAACTCGCGAGTGAGAGAGCTTCATCGGGTTGACCTCGCCGCGGTAGCCGTGGGCGAGGACGGAACTCGGACCCCCGTTGACGTGCAAGAATCCCTCGCCGGCATGCGGGTCCTACCCTCGCGCCGTCACTGGGTCCAGTCTCTCTGACGTCCGCTGTCATCACCTTTCCTCCGCTGTTCGGCTGGGTCATGATTGTGGGTGGTGAGCAATAATCTCGATCGACGACCAGTAACAGGTTCTCGTTCGCGGGTGGGCGGTCCTCGTCGTCCCTCTCGTCCCTCTCTGTCGATAGTGTTCAGTCGCTGGTCGCTCCGGTGGATGCGGTCGTCCCCGTTCGGTGGGCACGCCAGTAGGCCTGTACGTACGCGCCGATGAACATCCCGGCGATAGCCCACAGAATCTCGACGTTCCCGATGCCGACGCTGGCGTAAGCGGCGCCCGGACAGATGCCCGAGACGCCCCAGCCGACACCGAAGATGCCGCCGCCGATGATGACGTTCCGGTCCATCGACTTCACACGGCGGCCGTGCGTGTCACCGGTCAGCGGTGCGCGGTCCAGCACGCGCGGAACGACGAAGAACGTCAGTCCCGAGACGACGGCGGCCCCGCCCATCACGAGGAGCAGGCCGAGGTCCTCGAACTGGAGGAAGTCGAGGACGACCTCCGGGCGAGCCATCCCGCTGTACGCGAGGCCGAACCCCTGTAGCAGCCCGCCGAGGACGACCAGCGGGTAGAACAGCGGGTGACGCCCGTCGCTCACGGGCTCACCCCCAGTGCCAGCATCCCCATCGCTGTGACGATGGCGACGCCGACGAACAGCGCGACGTTGACGATCGAGGTGCGAGAGACCGACCCGATGCCACAGACGCCGTGTCCGGCCGTACACCCCTTCCCGAGACGCGTGCCGATACCGACGAGGACGCCACCGCCGAGCAGTCGCCACCACTGGACCTCGGTGTGGAACGCACCCGGGTGGGCCGGGTCGAGGACGAGTCCCCACAGCGCCGCCCCCACGACGATGCTCGCGGCGAACACGACCCGCCAGTCACGCGACGTGACGTACTTGTGCTGGTTGAGGCGCGGCAGGTCAGAGACGTACGACAGCGTCGATTCGAGGAACGTGCTGTTGCCCGGGATGATCGCCGTCCCGATGTAGATGACGGCGATGCCGGTCGCGACGAGCACCCCACCGATAGCGTACCGCGCCATCCCGTTCGGGAACAGCTCGCCGAGCATCTGCAGCGCCACCCCCGTCATCGTCTCCCTCTCTGCTGAGGAACGGCTGTGTCACCCTGTATCGATAGCGCTCCGTTGGTAGGCATCTGTCTTGGTCTTGCAGTCTAAGCGCAATAAAAATTCGGATTCAACTGTGGTCGGTTGTGTCAGTGATGGTCGTAGAGAGGCCAAATTAGCACTTTCAACGGCAAATACAGGTCTTTACGCTCCTCTGCCAAGATTGTTCGCCACATCAGAGTTGCAGAAGGTGGGCAATACAAACGATAGGTTTTTGAGTCCGAGTCCGGTACTGTTTGTCGAGTACATCACAGATGAGTTCAGACATCGATGCCACCGAGACGCTCGACGTGAAAGGCCAGAACTGTCCGATGCCGGTCGTCAAGACCAAGCAAGCTATCGACGACCTCGCCGCCGGCGAGACGCTCGAAGTGCTCGCGACCGACTCGGGCAGCGTGAGCGACTTGGCGGGATGGGCCGAGGCGACCGACGGGGTCGAACTCGTCGGGCAGACCGAGGGCGATGGGCTGTACACGCACTACGTCCGGAAGACGGAGTGATACGATGAGCACCGACACCACGTCCGGACCCGAAGACAGTTCCGTCGCGGAGCTTCGCGCCCGCATCGACGAACTGGAAACACAGCTTTCGGACCTCGAAGCCGAGGTGGGCGACGACCCGAAGAAGATGGTCATCATCGCGACGAAGGGGACGCTCGACATGGCGTACCCGCCGCTCATCCTCGCGTCGACCGCCGCTGCCTTCGGCTATGACGTCACCGTCTTCCACACGTTCTGGGGTCTCGAGATCCTCCACGAGGACCACGCCAAGGAGCTGAAGCTGAGCTCGGTGGGCAACCCGAACATGCCGATGCCCAACGCCATCGCCGCGCTGCCGGGGATGGACGAGGTGACGACGCGGATGATGCGCAAACGCATCGCCGACAACGAGGTCGCCACCGTCGAAGAGCTCATCGAGACGTCCATCCAGACCGGCGTGGACCTGCAGGCGTGCCAGATGACTATCGACCTGCTGGGGTACGACGAGGACGACTTCTTCGACGGTGTCACCACCGGCGTCGGGGCCGCCTCCGCGTTCCAAGAGATGGTCGAAGCCGACATCCAGCTCCTCGTCTGAGCGATTCTTTGCCACGGCCTGCCGGTCCGTTTCTCGACTGAGACCACCCACCCGACTTCCATCGGCTCTCCGCTTCTCGTGACGAGCCAGTATTGTGTCGATTCGTGCACTTACCGTCGTATTATTCGCTTGTTGGACTCCTCCGACGACAGAGCGAGAACGATACCCGACTCTGTATTGCACACTATCCACAATACTTTTGAACCGGGGACGAGTACGCCAGGGTACACATGGACGACTTTCCAGCACCGGAGACGCCCGTCGACGTGCTCGAACCAGCGGCGTTGAAGGACCGAATCGACACGGGAGAGCCCGTGACGGTACTCGATGCCCGGATGCCTGCGGACTTCGAGGAGTGGCATATCGACGGCGAGAACGTCGATATCGTCAACGTGCCGTACTTCGAGTTCATGGACGGTGTCGAGGAGGAGGTTCTCGAACAGATACCGCACGGTGACCCACTGGTCGTGCTCTGTGCGAAGGGCGGGGCCAGTGAGTTCGTCGCTGGTGCGTTGGCCGATGCGGGTCGGGACGTCGTTCATCTTGAGGACGGGATGAACGGCTGGGCACGTATTCTCGAACGAGTCGAGGTCACCACGTACGATGGCCCAGGCGCCGTCTACCAGTACCAGCGGCCGTCGTCCGGATGTCTCTCGTACCTCGTCGTCTCCGATGGTGTCGCTGCCGTCATCGACCCACTGCGTTCGTTCAGTGACCGATATCTCGCCGACGCCGAGCGACTGGACGCGACGCTCCTCTATGCGTTCGACACGCACATCCACGCCGACCACATCTCTGGCGTTCGGGCCCTCGACGACGCAGGGGCCCGTGGAGTCCTGCCAGCACCGGCGCTCGATCGGGGCGTTGCCGATGCCGACGTCCTCGAAGCCGTCGACGACGGAGAGACCATCGACATCGGTGAGACGACCATCGAAGCGGTTCACACACCTGGTCACACCTCGGGGATGACGTCGTACCTCGTCGGGGGAGCACTTCTCGCGACCGGGGATGGACTGTTCACCGAGAGCGTCGCGCGGCCTGACCTCGAGGAAGGCGACGATGGAGCGGCCGCTGCGGCACGCACGCTTCACGAGACGCTCCAGCAACGGATTCTGACGCTCCCGTCCGAGACGGTCATCGCACCGGCTCACTTCAGTGACGCGGCGACCACGGCCGAAGACGGGTCGTACACGGCCACGGTCGGTGAACTGACCGACCGGATGAGTGCGCTCTCGCTCGACGAGGAGTCGTTCGTCGAACTCGTGCTCGCGGACATGCCGCCACGTCCTGCGAACTACGAGGAGATTATCGAGACGAACCTCGGACAGCAGTCGGTCGGCGACGACGAAGCGTTCGAACTCGAACTCGGGCCGAACAACTGTGCAGCCAGTCAGGACTCGCTCGCCGACGACTGAGCGACGCCGCGGCCTCACGTGCAATTGTCTGTAGATATTCGCGCTCGTTGACATCCTCCTCGCCCTGACGGGCGAACAGTTCTCGCCGGTTCTTCGTAACCGGTGGTCCAGTACGTCCCACATTGAGCGACAGCCTCGGGTGCGTCGGTATCATCCCGTAACTTATCGATATCCATCAGTGGGATACGCGAATATAGTATTGCAGAGCCGGTGCAAAACTGTTATATGGGCAAACAGGCAACTTGGAGTATGCAGTATTTCGAGATTGGCACAACACGCACTTCGGGGCAGAACTGATGTTCGGAATCGAAACGCTCGGCTCGACGCTGCAGTCGGTCGTGCTCGTCGGCCTCGTGCTCGTCGAGGCGCTCGCGCTCTACGTTGGGTACGGCACCCTCGAGGAGGCAGTCGGTGAGCGATTCGTCACAGCGTTCACGGGTGAGTGAGTGTGGAGGTTCTGGGCGTCGGCATCGCACTCCTCACGATGTTCGTTGGGTTCGGTCTCCTCATCGGCATCCTGTTCGGGTTCTTCGGCATGGGCGGGTCGTTCCTCGTTACGCCAGCGCTCATCGTCATGGGCTACCCGACGCGGGTCGCCGTCGGTAGCGGCCTCGCGTTCGTGTTCGGGACGTCGATCATCGGCGCACTTCGCCATCGGTCGCTCGGACAGGTGGACTACACCCTCGCCGCACTCATGACGGTGAGCGTCACCGCTGGCATCGAGGTCGGAAAACGGGGCGTCTTCGCCCTCGAGTCACTCGGACTGGCGGATACGGTCGTCTCCATCGCGTACATCGGGCTGTTGGGTGCCGTCGGTGCGTTCATCCTCGTGGATTCACGACGAAAATCGAACGAGGAGTCCTCCGACACGGCAGACGATCAGGTGGGACTGTTCAGTCGAATCCGAGTCCCACCGATGATCGACCTGACTGGTGGCCCGTCGATATCGGTGTGGGTCATCTTCGCCGTCGGACTCGTCGTCGGCGTCCTCGCTGGATTCCTTGGCGTCGGTGGCGGGTTCCTGTTGATGCCCGCGATGATGTACGGGTTCGGCGTTCCGGCCGCCGTCGCTGTCGGGACCGACATCCTCCAGATTACCATCTCCGGTGGCGTCGGGAGTCTCCTCTACGCTCAGTCCGGAGGGGTCGACCTCAGCATCGTCGTCCCACTGCTCGCCGGGAGCGCCCTCGGTGCGCGAATCGGCGCGGCGGCCACCAAACTGGTCGACGAGGACGCGATAACGGGGTACTTCGCGGTGATGCTACTACTCGGGGCTGTCGCGGTCGGAGTCCGGCAGGCGGGCAACTACCTCGGCATCGAGATGCTGCAGGTGGTCAGTCTCGTCATCATCGTCGGTGCCGCGCTGTTCGTCAGTGGAGCAGTCGTGACGCTGAGCCTCCGAGAGCTGCGGGCCGTCCGAACCTCGACACCGCAGTCGAACACGGACTGACACCCTCCTCCTCGGCCCTGACGCTCCCCCATTGGTATCGTCGCCGAACAGAACTCCGGCTCAGGCGGGGAGAAAGAGGCCCGTTCGACCTCGGTCCGGATGACTTCTCGAACACCCTGCTGGCGGATTGATCTCCCCCCGCGCCTGAAGACACGGGAATCGGCGTCGACGAGATGCCGATTAGAGGAGGACTCGGTAGCGCGGGTCAGGGGAAAGCCGTGGACGTCGGGGTGACACCGAACGCCAAGACGGCCACTCGTCCTCGCCCGCCAGAACGGACCGGCGCGCTACCGCTGAGTTCTTTCGTCTCCCCTGATACTTATTATCCGCTCGGCCGAACGGTCACGTATGAGTTGGTCCCTCCCTCCCGGTCGTGTCCTCCAGCGCTGGGCGTTCCGATACGCCGTCATCGTCGGTTGCAGTGCCATCGTCTACGTCTCCCTCGGCGGCGTGTTCGTCGTCCCGGACAAGTGGCGTGCGCCCGCCTTCTACGTCCTCGGTGGGGTGGCGGCGTCTGCTGTCATCGCCCTCGTCGTCGGGCTCGTCCTCTCGTTGACTTCCCCCGGTGCTGGTTCATCGCCACCCCCGGAGGACGACCGCCCGTCGATATCGGAAATTCTCGACCGGCGCCAGCGTCGCTGACGGTCCCGCCACTCTCGGCTCCCGACGAACTCCATACGGAGACACCTCCCGCTGGGTACTCCGAGTTCGATGTGGGGCCGAGCCGTGTCGAGAATCCCACGGAGTCGCCCGTCTCCCGAGTGGTCAGTCCATAGGATGACGGATTAGCCGCCCGTGCTCGACCTTCATACAGTGGTCCTGGACGACGTCCAGCCCGGCGGCTTCGGCCGTCCGCGCCGCTTCGTCGTTTCGAATCCCCTGTTGCATCCAGATAGCCTTCACGTCGTCGCGGGCGAGCGCCTGTTCGACGATTTCGGGGACTTCCTCGCTCGGTCGGAAGACCTGGACGACGTCGACGGTGTCCGTGACGTCGGCGAGCGAGTCGACCGCCCGCTCGTCGAATATCTCGTCGGCGGTCGGGTTGACCGGGGATAGGTGGTAGCCGTGGCGCTGGAGGTACGCCGGCACGATGTGCGCCGCCTTCTCGTAGGAGGTCGACGCCCCGACGACGGCGATACGGTCGTATCCGAGCACCCGACGGAGTCCGTCGGCGTCTTCGATGGGCATAGACGAGATAGCGGTCGCCGGGCGATGAGTGTGGTGCCGTTTCGGCTCCGGCGCTTCGCGTCGGGTCAGACTGCAGGCTGGGTAGGCCAGGGTTCGCGTCGAAGTCGGCCGCTGCTCACTCTGTTGACGTCGCCGTCTTTGCAACTCGAATACAACTTCGATGGCCGCGTATACCTGTCTGTGCTGTTTGCCGGTCTTTCTGCCATACTGTCGGGTCCCGTCAGAGCTATACTGACTATAGACACTATGTTGACATATGGGTTCGACTGAATCGGTGTTGACACACCACCTTGAGATGTTTGGTAATGGGAATCTGGATGGGTTGATGGACGATTACGCGACCGACGCAGTGCTCATCACCGCTGACGAGACGTACAGGGGCGACGACGAAATCCGGGAGATGTTCGTCAGTCTGCTTTCGGAGTTCGACGACCCGTCTGTCGAGTTCACGCTCACGAAGCAGGTCGTAGAGGGAGAGTTTGCCTACATCATCTGGAATGCAGAGACACCAGCCAATCACTACGAGTTCGCGTCGGACACGTTCGTCGTGCGCGACGATGAGATCGTCGCACAGACGTTCGCAGCGAAGGTATCGCCCAAGTAGTGGTTGTGGCCGGTGCTTCGATGTCCTGCGTATTCGACAGGCGTTGAATACAGCGAGGGATCCCCTCAGCTCGAACAGTTGTATCGGCTCGGTTGTCCGTCAGCAGCCGACTGGCCTCTTGTGCGCTACTCGTGGTCATCCCGACGAACCCACATCGCGAGTCCCGCGCTGCTCGTCATCTCGACGACCCCGAAGACGACGGCTGGGAGTGACGCGATGGTCGGCAAGCCCGCTGCGACGACGAGTGCTGCTGCGACGGCGAAATCACGCATCCCGACGGTGAGCACCGACGCGACTCGCATCGGTCGGGTGGCCCGTCTCGACACGAGATATCCGAGCCCGTATCCGAGGAGGTTCAACACGACCGCCCCGACAGCTACGCGCAGAATCACCGACCGACTCGACCGGAGAACCTCCGCGTTGGCGGCCGTCACGCCACCGATGACGAGGACGACCATCAGTGCCGACACGGTGGTGTAGTACCGGTCGTACCGGCCGACGCGTTCGGGCCACCAGGTCCGAACACCAACGCCGAGTCCCATCGGGACGACGACGGCGACGAGCAACTGGCGAACGATGGGTGTCGTCGGAACGGTGACACCGTCGACGAGGAGCGCGACCATGCCCGGGACGAACACGACGCTCCCGAGACCGACGGCGACGAGTGCCGTCGTCGCCAGCGCGGTGTCACCGTCGGCCAGTTCGGTCATCACTGGGGTGACGAGCTCCGGGGTGACCGCTCCCAGCACGACGAAGCCGACGGTCACACCCGGAGCGGCCCCCACCACTCGAGCGATCACGAACGCGAGAACCGGCATACAGACGTGTCCGAGCAGTATCGCGGCCAGTGTTCGGGGGTCGACGTCGCGAACCGCTTTGAGGGAGATCGTCAGCGAGATGCTCCCGATCATCACCGCGAGGATCAGCGTCGAAGCGCGGGTCACGCTCGCTAGCTGGGGAACCAGCAAGCCCGCAGCGACGGCCAGAACGACCCACGCGAGTAGATAGTCCTCGACGAGGTCGGTGAGCGCCATCGATTGGTTCTACCCGGGAAACGGACCCCTCGGCAATACGGCTGTGGTTCCGGCTACCGCCCACGAACGACTCTCTGAGTGGTCGCAACTGCCGTTCGACACTGCTCTAAGGGACCGCTCGACGAGCGAGACACCACCAGAGGACGGTCTCGGTGGGAGAGAACATCGCACTCGGCTCCAACGTCCGGTACGACCGACGCCTGTGAAGCTCGTACCAGCGCGTTCGACCGCGTTCGGTCGGTCGACGTGGCTCTCGATATTTCAGGGGACGCCGAGTGGAGACCGACGGAGCGTTCGAACCTGAGAACGCTGCTGTCGAGGCAGTTATCGAGAGGTGCCACCGTCTGCCCTAACACACGTTAACGTCGAGGCTGTGCTGACAAACATACCAACTGTAAGTTCCTATGGAACGGTCCGCCGACTGTAGAGACGACAATGGCTCACTGCGACCACTGCGACGCACACGTCTCGCGTCGGTTCGAGATCGTCTTCGCGAACGTCGACGGTCTGATTCTCGCCTGTCCGAACTGTTCGCCGAACGCGGGTATCGCCGAAGCCTCGCAGGACAGAGCGGGCACGAGGTCCGAGTGACGACGACGGGCGGCGACCGATTCGTATCCGGTCGTCGACCACCGCGGGTCCCCGGTGACTGACTCACCGAGTAGAGGGTGGCCGGTGCCACCATCGGCTGTGAATCGCGCTCTGTGACTGTGTCGCCACGGAACCCCTTCCAAACCCTTAATCCAAGCGCGTACTCAATCGTGCCATGGCTCAGTACGAGGCGTTCGACCAGCGAACCGAGGTCCACGGTCGAACGATTCTCGTCGTCGTCGACGACGCGCTCGCCCGGTTCTCGGAGGAGTACCGCACCACGGCGCTGGACACGCTGGCGGCGAACGGTGTCGACGACCCCACACCGGACGGGTGGTACCCACAACAGGCGTGGCTGGATACGATGGAGACCATCGCGGACGAACTCGAACCCCACCTGCTCGACCGCCTGGGCGGACAGATTCCGGCGGTGGCCCCGTGGCCGGACGGTATCTCGACGGTCGAAGCGGGACTCCAGTCCATCGACGACGCGTACCAGTCCAACCACCGCGGCGGTGACGCCGGCTACTACGAGTACGAACACGAGGGCGACCGGACCGGGCGGGTCACCTGCGCCAACCCGTACCCGTGTCTGTTCGACCGCGGACTCGTCCGTGCCGTCGCTCGACAGCACGCGCCCGTGAAGTCGTTCGTCTTCGTCGAAGAACGCGGCCAGCACTGCCGCAGAGCGGGCGACGACACCTGCACGTACACGGTCTCCTGGTAGCTGCCGAGCGTCGGCGTCGCGAACCCTGCTCGACTACCCGTCGTACTGTTCGATCGCGTCGGCGAGTTCACTCGGCGAGTACTCCATCGACGCGTTGAGCAGCGTCTCGAGCGTGGAGTAGGTCTCTCGAAGTTCCTCGACGCGTGCTTCCTCGACTTCCGTGTCCTCATCGTCCAGCGACTGGAGACGGGTGAGGGCACGGTCGAACGTGCGCTGACTCGCGCTTATCTCGCGGTGGACGTACTGCTGGAACACCTCCTGGAGGATGAACCACAGCTCCGTCTCGGCGGCGAACTGGACGCGCTTGCCACCGCCGCCCGACGACCGACGGCGAATCAACCCGAGTCGCGTGAGTCGACGGGTGACGGTACTGATAGTCGACTTCGCGTAGCCGGTGCGCTCGACCAGCTCCGGTATCGACAGCGGCTCGCCCGCGAAGTGGAGCACTCCGTAGACGCGGCCGGCGCTCCGGCTCAGCCCGTACATCTCCGCCGACCGCTCGATCGACTCGACGACCTCTTCGACGACCGCCGCTCGTTCGTCAGTCTCCACCAGTGCTCACACCCCCTCGAAGGCAACTCCACATTTGTTCGATTGTGTATCATTTGAGGAACCAAAACCATTAAACGGTTACGACTGCTCGTTCGGATTGGACCGAACAGTCGGAACAGACCTATCGGTCCCCTCTGACAGCAGCAGACGCCCACCGTCTGCCCCTCCAGCGGACCCCTTTCGATGTGTCTCCCGCTGGTGGGTTCTTCGAAGTACACCGACGCTATCGACGCTCCGTCGTCTCGTTCCGTCTCGACACAGAGCCTCTGCTGGTGCCATTCGGAGTCCAGCTCAGAGAACAGTCGTCGCCGATCGAGAACCGTCTAGGTCGAGCGTCGACCGACCGTGGCGGTGGATTCTCGCCTGCCGTTGAGAGAGATACGACTCGTTGGTATTGTATCCGAACAGAACATCGGCCCGAGCGGGATGAAAAGGCCCGCCAGGCCGACTGTCCTAAATTGGTCCCCGCTGACGCTTCGGCCCTCCAGACGAAGCGTCGATTACTGCTTGTGGGTCATCCATGATAAAGCCTCGTGCTTGCGTATGGAACACTGATTGCACAATACTGGTTGACACTCTTCGTTCGCCAAAGAATGTGGGAAGACTGACGTGTTTGACACAAGCTGAGGGGGCTGTCACGTGCGTCCTGTATCAGTGCTCCGCAGTCCAACTCCTGCACTCGTCGTCGAAGAAATCAGCTTCATTAGCTGGACGCGCGCAGGTCAGCCATGACCGTCGACTCTGCGATGCTGGTCTACCTCTTCGCGCTCGTCCCGGCCGTCATCTGGGGGTTCACACCGGTCCTGGACAAACGGGGGATGTCGCTGGGCGGCACCGCCCTCCAGGCGTCGCTCGTCGTGGTCGTCGTCGACCTCACTCTATTCGTCGCCGCCTTGCTCGCACTCGACGGACTGGATTTCCTGGCGGGACTCGACCTCTCCATCGCGGCGCTGTTCCTCTTCGCCGGAGCCACGGGGACGGCCCTCGGCCGACTGTCCATCTTCGTCGGCGTCGACCGCGTCGGCGCGAGCATCAACAGCGCGGTCGTCAGCACCCGACCGCTGTTCGCGACCGCGTTCGCCTTCGGCCTCCTCGGCGAACCTATCTCGGCCGACATCGGCGTCGGCATCGTCGTCCTCGTCGTCGGTCTGGCGATCCTCAGCCTCGCGAAGGGTGGGGACATCACCGGCTGGCAGCCTCGCGACCTGCTCTACCCACTGGGGTCGGCCGTGCTGTTCGCGTTCGGGAACGTCCTCCGCCGGTTCGGGTTGGAGACCGGGGGTGCGGAGGTGTTGCAAGCCGTCGCGCTCAACGAAGCCGGTGCACTGTTCGTCTTTCTCGGCTACGCCGCCGTCCGGGGGACGGCGGGCTTTCACTCGGCCGACCGACGCTCGTACGGGTACTTCGCTATCAGCGGTGCGCTCACCGGCATCGCACTGCTCTCGCTGTTCAGTGCGCTCGCCCTCCCGAGCGGACAGGTCGCCATCGTCGAGTCACTGGCGTCGACGGCACCGCTGTTCACCACCGTCTTCGTCTACTTCCTGCTCCAGGACCTCGAACGGGTGACCCGTGGCATCGTCGTCGGGGCCGTGCTCGCGGTGCTCGGGGCTGCGTTGGTGACGCTCGGACCGTCGTTGTCTCTGTAGTCGGACCGTCAATACTCAGTAACCGACTCGCTGCAGCGTTTTGTCGAGTTCGCCGTGATACTGGCCGCCGAAGAGATGGACGTGGACGAGCAGTGGGTATAGCCGGTAGACGAACCGACGACGCTCGAAGAATCCAGCGTTGATTCCCCGCCGTTCTCGGTATCGCTCGAAGAACCCCTCGTCGAACGTTCCGGTCCAATCGATGTACGCCAGTTCGATTTCGGGGTGGGCGTAGTATATCGCCGGGTCGAGAAACGCGCTCACTTCCCCATCACTGGCGAGGACGTTCGTCGTCCAAACGTCGCCATGAATCAACGCTGGTCGCTCTGGCTCGGTCAGTAGTTCGCCCAAATCGTCGCATACCGCCTCGAGCCTGGCCCGTGTCTCCCCTGGAAGATCTGCCAGAGAGAGGAGCTGTCCGAGTCGGTGCTCGCGGTAAAACTCGACCCAACTCTCTGTCCACGTGTTGGGCTGGCGAACCGGCCCGGTGACCGTATCGAAGTCGAGCCCAAACGCTGCGCCGCTGTTCTCGTGGAGTGCGGCGAGGTGGTCGGCTGCATCGCGCGCGACGCAAGCGTCGTGGTTGGTCACACCGTCGACGTACTCGATGAGGAGCAGCTCCGAATCCGCGTGATACACTGTTGGAACAGGCAGAGTGCTATGCTCGGCGAGATAGCGGAGCATCCGCCCCTCGACATCGAGCGGTGTCTCGCCCGTCTTCGCGACGACTCGTCGGCCGTCGGCCAACGTCACCTGGCGGACCGTCCCGATCTGCCCGCCCGTGAGCTCCCGGAACGTGGCCGGCGACGAGCCGAGCGCAGATTCGATGTCGCTCTCGAGGTCCACAGCTATCAGACCAGTACGTGCTCAAAGAGCGTTGCTCTCGAATGTGTTCGTACTACGAGTTGGACTGCGACCAGTCTGCCTCCCAAGGTGGTCTCTCGAACTCGCTTCTGGATGTCTCGCTTCTAAGGCCCTCCAATCGTCCTACCGCCCACGTCGACCTCTCACGCTCTTCGATGACACCCTCCTGCTGGTTTTCCACCCTCTCGGTCGGAGTAGGGTCTGCCGTGTTCGCTGTGGACGAGAACCTGAATATCGAAGACGTCTCATGGAACCCTGTCGTAGAATGATCGACGTGGTCTCTTCGGACTTTTCGGGGACGGCTGAGCGTGGTCTCCGCACGGGCATCGTTGCGGTTCTCGTCGAGGGTGCTCGTCGGCGTAATCCAGGTGCAGTCGTAAATGCGGTTGTCGCTCTCGGAGCGACGTACGTACCCGCCGTCTTCGAGGCCAGATCTTCCGTCGAGTTCCGGCCGTGGCAGCGCATCTACGTGGCGACGGCGATGTTGACGCACGCTGTCGGAATGCTCGGCCCCTACGACGATATCTGGTGGTGGGACCACCTCACTCACCTGCACTCGGCGACGCTTCTCGGTGGGCTGATACACGTGACTGCACGCCGGTCGGACGTAGACCCTCGACCACGCGTCGTCGTCGGTGTCGCTACCATGGGACTGCTCTGGGAACTCGGAGAGTACGTCATTCACGTCGCCTCACGACAGGTCGGTCTCGAGCCGATCCTCGTCTCCTACGGAAGAGCCGACACACTCCTCGACCTCGTGTTCAACGTCGTCGGTGCTGCGCTCGTCGTCGTGTTCGGCGACAGCTTGTTGGAGAACTTCATCCGACAGAGCGACGATTGACTTCCGGCGATTCCCAGCCGTGGTCGCTGACCTTCGCTCGATCGCGGTCACCCTCAACGCTCCGAGAAATGCTGATGGATTGGTGAACAAGCACTGATGAGAGCACTCAGGCTGGATTCATCTCGTGGATAGACCCTTATGATAGGTCTACTATCATCTATCTCAACTGATGTCTGGGTCAGAGTCACTACAAGCCATGCTCGCCGACGGTGAGGAACTCACCATCGTCTGCCACAACAACCCCGACCCCGACTGTCTCGCGAGTGCGTTCGCCCTCGGGCGAATCGCAGCGAATGCCGGCATCGACGAGCGACGCATCCTCTACAGCGGCGATATCTCCCACCAGCAGAACCGTGCGTTCATCAACCTCCTCGAGATGAACCTCACGGCGTTCGATACCGACGCGGTGATGAACCGGCCCGAGGACTCACTGGTCGCATTCGTCGACCACTCCTCTCCGGGGGCGAACAACGAAGTCCCCGAGGGGACGCCTATCGACATCGTCATCGATCATCATCCAGCCGACGATATCGAGGCCCGATTCGTCGACCATCGTGAGTCGATCGGTGCGACCGCGACGATTCTCACCGAGTACGTCCGTGAGTTGGATATCCAGATGCAGACGTCGCTCGCGACGGCACTGTTGTTCGCGATTCGTCGAGAGACGCTGGGCTTCCTCCGAGGGGCGACCGAGGACGAGTACGCCGCAGCGGGCCACCTCCACTCACTGGCCGACCGAGACCTCCTCCGAACGCTCGCGACGCCCTCGGTGAGCGGTGCGACCGTCGACGCCATCGCGGAGGCCATCCGCACCCGCGACGTTCGGGGCTCCGTCCTCATCTCGCACGTCGGGCGGACGAGCGAACGTGACGCACTCCCGCAAGCGGCGGACTATCTCGCGACGCTCGAAGGCATCCAAACGGCAGTCGTCTTCGGCATCATCGACGACTCTATCCACATGAGCGCGCGCTCGACGGACCCTCGTATCCACGTCGGCTCACTGCTTCGTGAAGCGTTCTCCAACGTCGGCAGTGCTGGTGGTCATCGGGAGATGGCTGGCGGTGAGGTCCCGCTCGGTGTGTTCGCCGGCTACGAAGACGAAGAACGACTGGTCTCGATGGTCGTGCAGGTCATCACCGACCGCCTCGTCGCTGCCCTCAACCTCTCCGAGGATCGCGGGTGAGCGTCCGCTCCGCGCGATTGAACCCACCGAGGAACTGCCGTTCCATGGAGTCGCTCAGGGACGACCGCACGAGGCGTTCGGCTCGGTGGCCACCGTCGTCGGGTTCGCAAATGCTCACGTTCCGAGCAACCTCCTCGCGGGCACCGAAATAGTTTCGACTGGTGTGCCGGTCACCCTATCTTCCATCGCACACGGCGCGGTGATCGTACTAGCCGTCCGCTGTCGAACTCGTGGTTACGACTGGCCGATCAGGAGTGCTCGTCGAGGCCATAGCTCGTCTCGACGAGTCCTCGAAGTCGGTCGGTGAACCGTGCTGCGGGTGCGCCGTCGACCACGTCGTGGTCGAAGCTGACGGTGACGCTCAGCTTCTCTTGGGGGACGATTTCGCCGTCGACGACGGTCGGTTTGGTCGCGATACCACCGACGATTACTTGGCATGTGTAGTTGCTCGGACTGACACCCCATCCACTGCCGTCACCGAACATCCCCACGGACGTGACGGCGACCGTTCCCGCCAGTCGTTTCCAATGAACGGGAGACACCTGTGGGAGTCGCCAGATTTGTCGCCGAACGATGCCGGGAAGCCGGAGTCCGAGCGACGCGAGTGACGAGTGGCGGCTCTCGGCTGGACTGGTCTGGACGCGCCGAATCTCCTCGTGTATCGATACGACCGACCGTCGATTCGCCCGCCTGACGACGTGCGGGATGGCCAGTTTCTCCCCGTCGACGTGCTTCTCGACGAGCACGTTCACGTCGACGTCGTCGAACCTGACGACGCGACCTCGCCAGTCGTGGTACGCGTTGACGTCCGGATGGTCGTCGATGGCCCGACCCAGACAGCCGACGAGAAACGCCGTGAACGAGAGCCGTTCGCCCGTCTCTTCGAATCGGTTCTGGATCACCTCCCGTGCGTCGGTCACGTCAAACTCGACGAGGCCGTAGACGACACTCCGCTGCCCGGCGATACGCATGTAGTCGGCGGTCGCCCGACGCTGGAGTGGCCTCGGTTCGGGTGACTCGTCCTCGGGATTCATACCCGGGATATGGTGTCAGGCAACAAAGATGTTTGAGTCCCCGGTTGGTCTACGTCCCGACTCGACCGCGGTGGTCCTCACGGGATTCGCGGTCGGCGAACAGCGGCCGGTAGACCCATACGGTGAACGCGGCGAACAGGAGGCCGGCGATCGAGAGGACGACGACGCGTCCGACCGCCGCGTTCGGGTCGTCGTTGAGCAGCATGACGACACCCATCGTAGCGACGGAGATGGGGACGAACAGGTACCAGCCAGCGACGCCGTACAGCGCCCGGTTCGCCCACGACGCGCCCCGGAGGAGGCTAAGTGCAGTAGCGAGGGTGACCGGAACCACGACGCCAAGGTCGAGGAAGAAGATGGACCAGTACATCGTTGGGTCGGCACTAGCCTCGGCGGAGAGCGGTCCCGCGGTCAGGAGACCCTCCACTGCCCCCAGATACTGCAGGCAGACGAACGCGCCGAGGATGACGAGTACCCCACTGGCCGTCCGCCGCCGTCGCTGAGAGAGTGTGGGCAGGTCGCCGTCGTCGAGATCGGCCCACGCCCGGAGGAGGACGGCCCCGCTGAGCACGAAGATACTGAGGTGCAACGCCACGACAGGTCGGTACGTCAGGTAGCCCGGTCCGACGACGTATTGGACGAACATATACGCGGCGTACGCTGCGGGCGGAATCGCCACCACTGGCCCGGCTCGATGCCCGCTGGTGATCAACCACGCCGCGAGGAGACACCACGGTGCGACCACGAACAGCGACACGGCTTCGAGGCCGACGGTCTGGTTCACGAGCGTCTCCGAGAATGGGTACGTGACGACGCTGGCCACGAGCGGCCCGAGGATAGTGTTCACTGCCAACGCGACGGCCAGCACGACGAGTCCAGCGGCCAACCAGCGGTCCGAGCGGGTGCCCCTTGACGAGTCCCTCGTCTCTCTGGACTCCCTCGCCGGTCGGACACTCATCGGCCACTTCCGTATCGAGTGGTCGGTTCGCTGTTCATGCTCGACTGTATACTATGTCAGAAGATGCATACTTCGACAGTTCTCGCGTAACGACACTCAGGATGATTCGGTTATCGCGGTCGGGAGCGGCGGTTCAGCGAATATGTATTCTGATAGTCTAGTTGAGATACTCGGTCATGTGTTCTTAAATGAATGTTTATTACATACCACTTGCAAGGGCGTGTTGTATGGTGACAATAGACATAAAGGCGGAGTCGGGGCAAAGAGAGATGCTCCGTCGGATGCTGACGATTCGGGCGTTCGACACGAGAGCGGGTGAGTTGTTCGCAGACGGTGAACTTCCCGGGTTCGTCCACCTGTACATTGGTGAGGAGGCGGTCGGCGTCGGAGCCATCTCGGCGCTCGAACCGGACGACTACATCACGAGTACACATCGCGGACACGGTCACTGCATCGCGAAGGGACTCGACACCTACCAGATGATGGCCGAACTGTACGGCAAGCGCGACGGCTACTGCAACGGCAAAGGCGGGTCGATGCACATCGCCGACGTCGACGCCGGGATGCTCGGTGCGAACGGTATCGTCGGGGCCGGCCCACCACTCGCGACGGGTGCAGCACTGACCGCTTCGTACAAGGACGAAGACCGGGTCGCCCTGGCGTTCTTCGGCGACGGGGCGGTCGCACAGGGGCAGGTCCACGAGGGCATCAATCTCGCCGCGACGTGGGACCTTCCGGCAATCTTCGTCGTCGAGAACAACCACTTCGGAGAGGCGACACCCGTCGAGAACCAGCACAACGTCGAACACCTCTCGGCGACCGCCGAGGCGTACAACATCCCTGGATTCACCGTCGATGGGATGGACGTGACTGCCGTCTACGAAGCCGTCGAGGAAGCCAGAGCGCGCGCAGCAGCAGGCGACGGTCCGACGTTCATCGAAGCGGACACCTACCGGTACAAGGGGCACTTCGAGGGTGACCACGAACCGTACCGGACGAAAGACGACATCGACGACGCTCGCGAGCGTGATGCCATCGACCGGTTCAAGACACGGCTCGTCGACGCCGGGGTCATCACTGACGCGGAGTTCGACGACCTCGAAGCGGAGGTAGAGGCCGAAATCGACGAGGCGACCGAGCGGGCACAGGACGCCGAGTACCCCGACCCGAGTGAAGCGTACGAGGACATGTTCGGCGCACACGTCCCCGAGATAGAGGAGTTCGCGGCACGGGTCCGCACCGACGGCGGTGAGCGACAATGAGTACCGAGACAGGAACCGGACAGGCAGTATCGGCGACAGAGACGATGACGATTCGTGAGGCGATTCGCGAGGCCCTCCGCGAGGAGTTAGCCCGCGACGAAGACGCCTTCCTCATGGGCGAGGATATCGGGACGTTCGGCGGTGTCCTCTCGGTGACTGGCGACCTCGTCGACGACTTCGGCGAGGAGCGCGTCCGTGATACACCCATCAGCGAGGCCGGATTCATGGGTGCAGCGGTCGGTGCTGCGGCGACTGGGACCCGCCCCATCGTCGAGATCATGTTCTCGGATTTCCTCGGCGTCTGTGCCGAGCAGATTCTCAACCAGATGGCGAAGAACCGCTACATGTTCGGCGGGAAAGCCGAGATGCCGGTGACGGTTCGGACCACCGAGGGCGGTGGGATGGGTGCCGCCAGCCAGCACTCCGGGACCATCCACACGTGGTTCGCCCACCTCCCCGGTGTCATGGCGGTCACCCCAGGGTCCGCTCGTGCGGCGAAAGGGTTGTTGAAGTCGGCCATCCGGTCGGACGACCCTGTGTTCTTCTTCGAGAACAAGGACATCTACGAGCAGGAAGGTGAGGTCCCCACCGACGAAGACTACACCATCCCGCTTGGCCAGGCGAGCGTCGAACGCGAGGGTGACGATGTCACCGTCGTCGCGACCCAGCGCTGTGTCGGTGAGTCTCTCGACCTCGCCGAGGAACTCGCGGGTGAGACGAGCGTCGAGGTCATCGACCTCCAGTCGCTCTACCCGATGGACACCGAGACGCTCCTCGAGAGCGTCGAAAAGACGGGGCGACTCATCGTCGCTGACGAGAGTCCACTCTCGTACGGCACGCACGCCGAAGTCGTCGCACGGGTCCAAGAGCGGGGCTTCTTCAGCCTCGATGCGCCTATCCAGCGCGTCGGCGTGCCGGATACGCACATCCCGTTCAGCCCGGCACTCGAACGCGAAGTGATGCCCGACGCCGACGGAATTCAGGCAGCAATCGACCGCGTGGTCTGAGTGGGGGCGACGGTCGGCCTCATCGTCAACCCGGCGGCAGGGCGCGACATTCGCCGACTCGTCGGCGGTGCGAGCGTCAGCGACGCCTACAGCAAACGCCGAACGGCACAGTGCGTCCTCGCAGGTGTGACGCTCAGCGACGACGACGTCGACGTGCTCGTGATGCCCGACCGCGGCAGTCTCGGGCAACGCATCGTCGACGAGGCACCCGACGACCTCTCGGTCGGTACGCTCGACATGCCGGTCGGTGGCGACCGTGAGGACACACGCCGCGCCGCAGGGCGATTCGAACAGGAGGCGGATGCGGTCGTCGTCCTTGGTGGGGACGGGACCAATCGTGACGTTGCTCACACGATCGGTGACGTCCCTGTCGTGAGCCTCTCGACGGGGACGAACAACGTCGTGCCGAGTGCGGTCGACGGCACCGTCGCTGGTGGGGCCGCCGCACTCGTCGCGACCGGCGTCGTCCCCGCCGAGGAGGTGACGACGCGTCACGGGATGGTCGAAGCAGTCGCCGAGACGCCGACCGGTACGCAGCACCTTCGGGGGTTGGCGACGCTCGGCGTCATCGACCAAGCGTTCGTCGGGACGCGAGCACTTCTCGATGCGAGCACCATCCTCGGCGGTGTCGTGTCCAGAGCCTCACCGACCGAAATCGGCCTCTCCGGTATCGCTGGTGGACTGACGCTCCATTCGATGGACCAACCAGGTGGTGTTGGATTCCGTGTCGGACCGGTCGAATCCACCGACCAGCACGTCCGTGCCGTCACTGTACCCGGTGTCGTCGAGCGCGTCGGTATCGGAGAGTGGCGACAGCTCGGCGACGGGGAGTCACTGTCGTTCGATATCGACCGTGGTGTCCTGTCGGTCGACGGTGAACGAGAACTCGAACTGCGAGACGCCAGTATCGACATCCACCCGGTCGCTGACGGCCCCTCCATCGTCGATGTCGAGGCGACCTATCGGGCAGCCACGGAGCAAGACTTCTTCTCGAGTACTCGCTGAACACCCCCGCAACGAACGGTGGGTGTTCAGCGTGCACTCGCCTCGACAACGAGCGGCCACGGGTCTTCGACGTGTGTGACCAGCGTCTGCATGAAGCGAGCGGCGTCTGCCCCGTCGACGAAGCGGTGGTCGAACGAGAGGTCGAAGCCGATGCGCTTCTCGACGGTCGGCTCACCGTCCTCACCCGGAACGACATCGTCTGCGATGGCGTCGACACCGAGGATGGCGACCTGTGGTGGGTTGATGATGGGGTCGAACGACTCGACGCCCAGTCCACCGAGGTTCGAGATGGTGAACGTCCCACCGGTGAGGTCGCTCATCGTGTGTTCACCCGCGAGCGCCCGGTCGGTCACAGCACGGCGTTCCTCGGTTACTTCCGATAGCGAGAGTTGGTCGACCGTCCGGACCACCGGAGCCACGAGTCCGGCGTCGATATCGACGGCGACGCAGATGTTGTGTTCCTCGTGGAGTTGGTGGACCTTGTCTTCGGCCGTCGCGTTGAACTCGGGGTGGGCGTCGAGTGTCGCCGAGACGGCGAGCAACAGTACGTCGTTCACGGAGACGGCGGCGTCGAGACCAGCCTTCGCCGCCTTCGCGGCCGCGAGGAGGTCGGCTGCCGCCGCAGTTCGGTGGATGGTGACGTGGACGGCGTTCTGGTAGCTCTGCCCGAGTCGGTTGGCGATGGTCCGACGCATGCTCCCGAGTGGCCGTTCCTCGTCACGGGTTCCCGGTGGTTCTGTGTGCTCGGTCGCCCGCTTGTCGGTCGAAGCGGCGACGCCGTCGTCGGCTGCCCGAACGTCCGGTTCGGTGATCGCCCCCCCGACACCCGTTCCGTCGACGGACTCGATGTCGACACCGAGTTCGCGTGCAAGGCGACGAACGCGTGGTGAGGCGAACACTCGCTCCTGGCCTTGGCCCGTAGCTGTCGACGCTGTCTCTGACTCGCCTGTCGACGGTGCCGGTGACGCCGGCTCACTCTCGACTGTGTTCGCAGCGGCCTCGACGTCATCGGCCGTCACTGTTCCCTGTGGGCCCGTTCCCTCGACCGTCGAGAGGTCGACTTCCAACTCTTCTGCCCGGCGCTTGGCTCGCGGGCTCGCCTTGACCGACCGCTCGCTTGCAGTCTCCTCGTTGGCGGCTGCAGCGGCCTCGTCGACGTCGTCGGCCGTCACGGCCCCCTGTGGACCGGTGCCTTCGACTGTCGCGAGGTCGATGTCCACTTCCTCTGCTCGCCGCTTGGCTCGGGGAGTCGCCTTCACGTCGACTTGCGCTACAGCGGACTTCCCGTTCCCCGAGACACTCGTGGTCTCGGTTGGCTCGTCGGCTACCGTCTCGGTGGCCGTATTATTCGCTTCGACCCCTGTCTCGGCTAACAAGTCCGAGACGTCTTCGTCGGGAGCCCCGACGATTGCCACTGCACCTCCCGGTCCCGTGCTGTCACCGACGTTGAGGAGTCGCTCGTGGATGATACCGTCTTCACGGACGGTGATTTCGCCGGTCGTCTTCTCGGATTCGATCTCGGCGACGACCTCTCCCTCGGTGACCTCGTCCCCTTCGTCGACGAACCACTCGACGATCGTCCCTTGGTCCATGTCCATCCCAAGCTTCGGCATCTTGACGATGTATGACATGGTTGTTAATCTCTTACACGGTGCGATAAGTTCTCGGGCCGGTGGTTCCCTTGCCGCAACCGTTATCGAACGGGCTCAGCGTCGTTATCCTCGTGGAAGGACAGGGATGGGTGGGATGGTGAGGATGTCGGAACGGCTGCATGTTTCTGAGCACACGGACTGATTCGTGACTCCCTGTCCAGTATCATCCTCGCCGGGATGGTACGTGAACAAACTGGCTGTAATAGGCGGTCCTTGATAACAGTCCTCGTGATGAGCTGGCCCTATCGGTGAACGACGACTTCGTTCGATCGTGGAGGTCAGAGAGTCACGATGGACAGTCGGTCGGGCCTATCGCAACAACCTTTATCATTCCAACTGACACTTGTGCAGTCATGTTCGGCGTACTGATGCTGCTCGGTGTGGTTGAACTGTTCTTCCCACGGCAGTTGGTGGACTTCTGGATGCAGTGGTTAGTCGAAGACGGTGAGGAGGTGACAGTCCGTCCATGGGCATACTCGCTCGTGCGCCTCGAGGGCATCGTCATCATCCTCTGGGTGGTCACGAAACGACAGCGGCGAATGCTGGAACGCCGTGCGGAACAGACAGAAGGATCAGAAGTGGGCAATCGTGCTCTAAGCGGTCGATAAAGTACACGAGCAAGAGTCGACCACTCACACCGCTGATGGCTCCCTCTGCCCAGAGAGTCAACGCAGTCGTGTAAATGAGCCAAGTTGTCTCGTGGCGAAATGACGGAGTGAGAGAATGGTTGGGATAGAAACTCACGTCGATCCGGAGTCGAGCGCTGATGGTCGGGCCTGACGTACTGCTTGGCCTCTCGCTGACCCTGCTGGCGTGGCTTGGGCTGCTCACGACGGTGCTACGGGGCAGAGCGAACATCGAAGGCCACCGTCGATCAGACGCCGCCCGACCAGAACGTCCCCCATGACGATGCGTCAGTCAGAGACGTTCGTAGTGGATGAGTCTGAAGGGACTGACTTCGCCAGAGAGCTCACGCTCGTCGACGTGACGCTCATCGGCGTCGGAGCGATGATTGGTGGGAGTATCTTCGTCCTCAGCGGCCTTGCCGCCGGTGAGTCCGGTCCTGCGCTCATCCTCGCGTTCGCACTCAACGGTTTCATCACAATCTTCACCGGGATGGTGTACGCCGAACTCGGCAGTGCGATACCCGAACCTGGTGGTGGCTACCTCTGGGTGCGGACCGCGCTCGGGCGTTCCCAGGCGTTCCTGTCGGGGTGGATGAGCTGGTTTGCTCACGCCGTTGCGGGGTCGCTCTACATCCTCAGTTTCGGCTCGTTTGTGACGCTCATCCTCACCGAGTACTTCGGACTGGCGCTCGGTCTTGCGCCCGCGACGCTCCAGCAGACGTTCGCCGTTCTGGCTGCCGTTGTGTTCACCTACGTCAACTTCCGCGGCGCGAAAGAGACGAGCCGCGCTGAAAACGTCGTGACGACGCTCCAGTTGCTCATCATCGGTGTGTTCATCATCGCTGGTGTCGCCTCAATGGTGGGTCAACCACAGACCGTCTCCACGAACTTCGAGCCGTTCTTTCCGAACGGTGCGGGCGGTGTGTTCCTCGCGATGGGGTTGACGTTTATCGCGTTCGAGGGGTACGAGATTATCGTTCAATCAGGGCGAGAGGTGGTCAATCCGCGCGAGAACATCCCGAAGGCAGTCTTCTACTCGATGTTCGTCGTCGTCACCATCTACATCCTCGTCGGTGTCGTCCTCATCGGCGCGGTCGACCTGACGCCAGAACTGCTCGATACCGCCCGGACAACCGAGAGTATCGGTGGGAGCACGGTCGGTGAACTTCCGCCCGACCCGGCGGTCTGGCAAGTGCTCGGAAATCTCGGGGAGTTCGGGCTCGCTCAGGCCGCGGGCCAGTTCCTCCCGTTCGGGACGCTCGTCATCCTCATAACGGGCATCCTCTCGTCGCTGGCGGCACTCAATGCGACGACGTTCTCCAGTTCTCGGGTCGGCTACGCGATGGGCCACGACAAAGTGTTCCCAGACGCCTTCGAGCGTATTCACGACGAACACCAGACACCGCACGTCTCGATTCTGTTCAGTGGAGCACTCATCGCCGTGATGGCGGTCGCCCTGCCGCTGGCGCAGGTCGCCGCCGCGACAGACCTGATGTTCTTGCTCTTGTTCTTGCAGGTCAACTACTCGATGATACGAATCCGCCGTGAGTACGGCGACGACCTCGATTACGGCTACCTTTCGCCGTACTTTCCCTACGTCCCCATCGTGGGCATCCTCACCAAGCTGTTCCTCGCCGTCTACTTCTTCAACTACAGTCCGCTGGCGTGGCTTCTGGCGGTCGGGTGGATTCTCGCTGGTGTCGGCGTCTTCCTCGGCTACTCCAGAGGCCGTATCCTTCGAACGGAACTCGCCAGTGAGGTTCGAGTCCTTTCGGAGGAGTGGAGTCCAACCGAACGCCCCTACCGGATTCTCGTCCCGATTGCGAACCCACAGACTGCTCCACGCCTCGTCCACCTCGCCGCGACTCTCGCTCGAGAGTACAACGGCGAACTCCACCTGACGAGCGTTGCGACGGTGCCGGTTCAGACACCCATCGAGGAGGGCGAACAGTACGTCCAGAACGAACGGGAGGTGCTCCGGGAGGCGATGCAGTACGTCCCGAAAGACGTCCCCGCTCATCGGTCGGTCACAGTGGGACGAACGCCTGGGCGAAGCATCGTCAGCATGGCCTATCGCTACGACAGCGACTTGGTGTTACTGGGATGGCGGGGTCAGCGTCGCCGTCGTGAGTTCGTCCTCGGTTCGACCATCGACGTGGTGGTCGAGGAAGCCCCGTGTGACATCGTCGTCGCGAAACTCACCGGGACCGATCGCCCTCGGTCGGTTCTTCTTCCAACCGATGGGGGACCACACGCCGAACGCGCGGAAGCGATCGCTGCTGCGTTCGTCGAACAGCGCGATGGTATACTTACCTTGTTGACAGTTGCACCGGAAACGGAGGGGTCGGTGTCCTATCTCGAATCACGGCGTAGTGGGTTGACCGAAGAGGGGTTGTCGGCCGAAACGAGAATCATCGACGACTCAGACGTCGCGTCGGCGATTCAGAACTATGCCGAGTCCCACGATGTGGACACTATTGTCATGGGAGCAACCCGTGAAGGGTGGCTTACCAGACGAGTGTTCGGAGACATTCCAGAAACAGTTGGTGAGCGGTTTGAGGGCGAGGTACTGCTCGTTCGACAACACGAGCCAGTTCGGTCGATCGTTCGAAAGTGGATACTGAAGTGGTTCGGTGAGCGTCGGATTCGTCCGTGAACGAGAGAGGCGATGTAGTGAGGCTCCCCGACCACGAGCAACGACACATCAGGCGACCCACTCAAGGGTACGTAGCGTGTTACTCGTCAGTGGCCTGAGCTCTACATCAGAATGGGTCATGAAGGGAAAAAGTGTCAGAGGCATCCCTTCAGAGACACACCCATTGCGAGTCTGAGCAGGACTCTATCCACCTTCTGTTCGGTATCGTGGTGTGTCCCGTTCGGGCTACCACGGTGTAGTGTATAACTATGTCGGCTGTTCTACAATACTGTGAGAGTACGCGGACGAATCCAATTGCTGGTCGTGGTCGTACCAGAATCTCGTTGCTCTCGTTGGGTAGTGACTCATCGGGGTGGCCAACAGAGACTATTTGTCAGTGGCGCTAGCTCGGTGAGAGTGCGCAGCCCAGTTCCATCAGACACCACTACGTAGCGTCAACATCTCGGTCGGCACCGATGACCGTCGCGCACTGTTTGTTCGGTATTTTTGTGTGCCGACGGCTGGGACTCCCGAGTGGACGAAATCACCAGTTTAGGTTCGTCACTCACCGCCTGGCCAGACCTCCATGCCACCAGGTGCCGTAGCGTATCTGCCCGGAATGCAGTTATCTGAGATACTCACAAAAATCGTTGACACTAACGATGTAGGTGTGGACCGAATTTCGAATCACGCACGGCTCACTCGGCGAACTTCGCCTGAGTCGTCCGGGCCAATGGTTCGGTAGTCCCCACATGTCGGACCATCCACCTGTGGTTGCCGAGTGGCCGTGCGTGTAAAACCAGTGACACTCTATCGATACATAATTGTAGCGCTACAACCTGCCTGTTGGAAGTTTCTGGAGTAGTTGTACACCACCACTGTTAGAGGCTCTCGCGTCCTTGTACGTGGAAGAGAACCCAGTCTCGCTGGTAGCGAATATCGGGGAGAGCAGTGTGTGTCGCTAGCGAGTCGTGACTCAGTATCCTGTTCAGCATTGTCTCCGTAGAGTTCCGCTCTCGTCTCGTTCGCTCCAGTGTGCAAGGGAGATTGGATAATCGAGAGACGGGATGCTCTCTGAGTGCGGAGCATGAATCACACAGGACAGTCTCCCAGTTCCGAAATGACACTCAAATTCACCGGTTGCGTACTCACCAACTCGACGCGCGTCAGCACGACCGTGTCCGAGCGAGTATGGAATACGACCAATCAACGGACGGTGAGCACGCTGAAGAACACGATACAGCCGTTCAGGAGCACGTCGTCACCCCCGAGAAAATCGGGGTAGAAGCACAGCAGTTAGACCGCCGGCTTACGACTGCCGAACGCCTTCGAATACCAGCCCGGTCGCTTCGACGACTGAGCCTCTTGGGACTGGTCTACATCGTTGGGATGGGGCTGATGGCGTGGTGGCTGCCTCCATTCGGCCAAGAAACCTCGTACGTCGTTTTAGGCGCGCTGGTACTCACAGCGTTCGTCTTCGAGCTACTCGATTCTGCAGCGGGGATGGGCTTTGGCACGGCACTCGCCCCGCTGTTGTTCATCCTTGGGTACGACCCACTTCAGGTCACCCCCGTCTTGCTCATTTCCGAGACGCTGACAGGCCTGGTCTCCGGCGGGGTTCACCACGAACTCAGAAACGCCCGGTTCTCGATTCGTCCGCTGAACGCCGAAACACGGCTGATGCTGTTGCTCGGTGGCGTTGGCGCAGCCGCCACGCTCGTCTCAATCGTTTTAGCATACTTCGCACTCGTCCTCCCCGAATCGTTCATCAAGCTGTACGTCAGCGTGTTGGTACTCGTGATGGGGGTCGTGGGCCTCGTCCGTGCGCGACTGGTCACGACTATCGAGTATCGGCCACGTCGACTAGTGGCGTTCGCGGCGCTCGCCGGCGTCAACAAAGGAATCGGCGGAGGTGGCTACGGACCGGTCGTGACGCTCGGTCAAATCCTCTCAGGGGTCTACGAGAAAAGTGCCATCGCCATCGCCGGGCTTGCTGAAAGCCTCGTTTCGATCGTCGGCGTTCTCACATTCGTACTCCTAGCGATGGGCGGCGTCCACATGGACCTCCTGCTCCTCCCGTCTATCTTCACTGGAGGTTTCCTCGCCGCCATTGCCGCCCCGTATCTCGTTCGGGTCCTTCCGAACGCAGTGTGGCGCTACGTGGTCCCCCTCTACGCATTCGGAATCGGACTGGCCGCGCTCACCATCGGCCTCGACATATGAAATCAGTTGGGCGGCCCTGCGTCACTCACCGACAGGCCAGTATTGACGTATCGTATAGGATACACTATGACCCAGGTGTTCGACACGGAGTTCCGTGACATCCTCGGAGCAGAGTTCGTCTCCGTCGTCGGGGGACTAGCGACGGGGGCGATTCTCGCCATTCAGGAAGATGTCGTGTTGGCAGTACCCGGACTACTCATTATCTTCCCAGGATTCTTGGAACTTCGAGGGAACATCTCTGGCTCGCTCGCTGCACGAATCGCCGCTGGCCTGTACCTTGGTGAGCTCACTGCCGGTGACTGGCGTCACCGACTCGTTGTTGGGAACCTCGTTGGGTCGTTCGTGCTCGTCATCGTTGTCTGTGGCGTCCTTGGGGGGCTGGCGTATGCGTATACTGTGTTCATCTTCGGAATCAATGCCACACAACTGTTGGTCATCCCACTGCTCGCGGGGGTCCTCGCGAATCTCATCGAGATACCTCTCACGCTGGCCGCGACATTCGCTGTGTATCGTCGGGGCCACGACCCCAACGACGTCATCGGGCCGTTCGTCACCTCGACAGGTGACGTCACGAGCGTTCTGGCGCTCTTCGTCGCGGTGATGCTCGTATGAGCGAACCACAGCTCGACGAACTCCGAGACATCGACCGAACAGAACGCCACCCGCTCATCTACGATGTCTCTGAAACGCAGGATATCAGTCGAGGAACACTGTTCTACGTCAAGGAGTACGGGCGTGGGGCCGTCGTCTGGCGGACAATCGTTCGCGAGAGTTTGTTGGTTCTCATCCTCGCCTCACTCGTCTCCTCAGTCGGTGGGCTTGCACTCGAGGAGTTCAAGACGGTCCTGTTCGCGCTGACCCCATTCGTCGTGTTGTTTCCAGCCCTCAACGACATGCTCGGCGACCTCGGAATCGTCATCTCGGGTCGCTATTCAGAACTGCTGTACCGCCGCGACGAGATGCCTCCGTGGTGGCGCGACAGTGCGCTCCGTCGGCTCTTCGTACAGGTGCTGGCCGCAGCGCTGGTCATGGTCGTCGTCGCGGTTGGTGGGGCACTTTCGATCACCACGCTTGGGGGGACGGCTCCCTCTGGCACCACCATTGGCAAGATTGTGCTGGTCGTGTTCCTCGATGTCCTTTTCCTCGTCTGTGTGGTCTTCGCGGTCGCACTCCTGACGGGGACGATTGTGTATCGCCGCGGGGAAGACCCGAATAACGTGCTCATCCCGGTAACGACGGCAGTAGCAGATGTCCTCAATATCGTCGTCCTCGTCGGGTTAATCTCGGTCGCGTTCTGACGAAGACTGCAAGATATTTTTCGCTGTGAATCCACTGGCAGGGTCTGTCCAAGGGGTGAAAACTCTCCTCCAATTTTGGTGGTTCCCCTTTTCGTGGGCCACGTTCTTCTCCAATCGACGCAGCGCTCGTACTCGCCGCAATATATATTAGTAGAATAACACTTACGGATGCTAATGGCCGATAGTGAGGCCATCGAGCGCTATCGTCAAAACAGACGAGACGAAATCGACAGTGCGACAGTGTATGATGCGATGGCGGACGCGGAACCACAGTCGCAACTGGCCAGCGTCTATCGGCAGCTTGCAGTAACTGAACGTGAACACGCCGCCTTCTGGGGACGACTTTTGAGCGAGGCTGGCTTTGATGAGCCCGAGCCGAGGCCCTCGTGGCGCGCTCGCGTCCTCGCATGGGTTGCTCGTCACGTCGGGCCAGACGCCGTTGTCGGGACGATGCGTGCTGGTGAAGCTGTGGGTGGAGCAGGATACGCCAGTCAACCGGAAGTCGAGGGGACGGGAATGATCGCCGATGAACGGTCACACGATCGCCTTCTGGTTGCGATTGCCGGAACTGGTGGACCTGGCGTCGAAGGCGGAACGCTTGCCCGACTCGAAGGGCGGCACCGTGCGACGAGTGGCAACGCCCTTCGGGCAGCCGTCCTCGGAGCAAACGACGGATTGGTCTCGAATCTGAGTCTCGTGATGGGGGTGGCGGGCGCGGCGCTCGATACTACGGCCATCCTCGTTACTGGTCTCGCCGGACTGCTAGCCGGAGCTGGGTCGATGGCCATGGGTGAGTGGCTCTCCGTCCAGAGCTCTCGGGAACTGTATCAGCGACAGATCAGCATCGAAGCTGCTGAACTCGCCGAAGCCCCCGACGAGGAGCGAGAGGAACTCGCACTCATCTATCAGGCGAAGGGGCTCTCTCAAGACCAGGCAGAACAGTTGGCAGACCAAATCATCTCGGACGAGGCAACTGCTCTCGATACGCTCGCTCGTGAGGAGTTGGGAATCGACCCCGAGGAACTTGGGGGCTCGGCGTGGGAGGCCGCCGGTGCCTCGTTCATCCTGTTCGCCCTCGGGGCCATCGTCCCTGTTATTCCCTTCTTCGCACTCTCGGGGCTCACGGCTGTCGCAGTGAGCCTCCTGCTGAGCGGTGTCGCCCTTTTCGTCGTCGGGGCTGGAATCACCGTACTGACGGGTAGAAGCGTGCTGTATTCGGGGACGAGACAGGTGGTAATCGGGCTAGCTGCTGCCGCGCTCACCTACGGGGTGGGGACGCTCATCGGTGTCAGCATCGCAGGGTGACCTCATCCTCTCGCCAGGGGAAAGCTGTCGTGGGCGCTGTGCCGTCTCTGTGGGTTCAAGAGAGTAGCGCCAGGACTTCAACTGCAGAGGTAACGATTTCGTATTGTTGGCTGTGTCACCTGTCAGGCTCTTCACGACCAATGAGTGTCCAGTGGTGGTGCGTTGTCCCATCAGGGTGGGGCTCACTAGTGACGTGGTAGATGTACCGCCCACCGAGTGAGCCATCAGCGTGGCGGTGGCGCTTGTGGACCTCCAGATAGCCGTCTCGTTCGTCGACCCGGACGATTTCCTCCCCAAGTTGGGGTTCGACTGTCGGGTGTGGTTCGTGGAGGGCACGCAGGAGTTCCTGTGCGTAGACGATGGCCTCACGCAGGTCGTGGCCGTCGAGTTGCTGTAGTGACTCGGCTACCGCCGGTGGCAAGTCTTCGGGTGGGGTCGGATCGGTCATCTCTGGTCGGGGAGTCGATGGTCGTTCACTGTTCGGACGGTCAACACCGGAACCGGAGCACTCCGGATGACGTGCGCTGCAACACTGCCGACGACGAGTCGGTCTAGACCCGTTCGCCCGTGGGTGCCGACCACGACGAGGTCGACGTCGTGTCGGTCGGCGTATCGAACGATGGCCTCGTTTGGATACCCCTCCAGCATCTGGTCGCGGATGTCGACTCCGGCCGTGGCCGCGATGTCGACGACTCGACGGAGCGCTCGATTCCCTTCTCGCTCCATGAACTCTCGAATCGAGTACGAGCGTACGTACTGACTATCCAGCGCGTAGATTGCGTGAACGGTCGCACCGTACTCTGCGGCGAGGTCAACCCCTTCTTGGACGGCTCGCGACGACCCGGGACTGCCATCGGTGGCGATGACGATGTTCTCGTAGTCGGTCGGTGTCTCCTCGGTCTCCGTTCGCAGCGTCAACACGGGCACGGGGGACGACCGGACGACACGCTCGGTCGTACTCCCGACGAAGAGACGGCGAAGTCGCGACGTCCGGTGTGGCCCCATCACGACGAGGTCGTGCGAGTGCTGGTCGATCTCATCGAGGATCGTTCGGGCTGGATGGCCCGCCCGTATCCGTTCGGTGACTGGGACGTCTGGATACCGCTTCGCCGCGACGTCTCGAAAATCGGTGAGAGCCGCCTCTCCTTCCTTCTCGGCCTCTTCGTACAGGCTCGTCCACACAGAGTCTGTGGGGACCTCTTCTTCGGTGTATCCCAAATCGACGACGTACAACACGTCCACCGCAGCGCCACACCGCTCAGCGAGTGCGAGCCCGTGTTCGAACGTCTGCTCGGTATCCGACGATCCATCGGTTGGGATCAGAATCGACTGGTAGGTCATCGGGGCTCACGTCTCCACTTGTACTCTGCTCGACAGCTTGAGTCGTGTTGAACCAATCATGAATCAGGCTCACAATCATTATTCAGTCGGGTCTTCGTGAATCAATTCGAAGCCAGAACGTGGGGGACACTACGTGTTTCATGGGGCCGCTGCGTTCGGACTGTCCCTGTGTATTCTCACAGTCGCCGGTGATTTCGAACAAAGGCGGGCCGGGTCGAGAGGTCTCGACGGCCGTTGGCGGTCATGATTGCTAACACGAGAAGACCGATACCATACGCAAAGAGGATGGGCAGCGTGAAGACGAACATCATCACCACCCCACCGGGGACGACGACGGCTCCGATGAAGAACAGCCCGACCGTCACCTCGCGCCAGCGACTGGCCATGGTTCGAAACGGGACGCCCGCGCGGTTGAGCAACACCATCATGACCGGCACGTCAGCAAGCAACCCGACGCCCACGGTCGTGTAGAAGATGAGCCAGAAGAACGCCGAGATACGGTAGCTCACGATAATACCATTGGATATCGTGTCCGCGACGAGATACGAGATGACCGACGGTGCGACAATCGCATAGCCGAGTACGCTCCCACCAACGAGACCGACAGTCAGCGCGACACACCAGATGAGGAACGTCCCTGACCGCATCTCGAGGTTTTTGCGTGCTCTGAGTGCTGGCCAGCTGTAGTACACGACCATTGGAAGAGTCACTGCTGTTGCGACCACTAGCGAGAATTTCATCTCGAAGACGAGCGCTTCTGCCGGGTGGAGGGTGATGACCGACAGTTCTTCGGGGTGAATCTGTGGGGGAAGCCGACGGAGGAAATCACGCTGAACGGAGCCGATGCCACCGTACGAGAGCCACGAGAACACGGTCGCCATCACGACGATGAAGACTCCAACTATCCGGATCGACTTCGACCGGAGTGTGTCGAGAACGAACGCGATATCGTAGTAGTACCCGCCAAGCTCTTCATCAGGGTCACGACCGAGTGCTGTGACATCGCGTGTTGGGTCATTCTCTGCTCGACCAGTTTCAACAGCCCTCGTTCGATCGGACGGCGCAGCATCGCCGACTGTCGATTCCGAATCAAACGGAATCTCGTCGTATCGGTCCAGAAGTGCCCGGGCTTTGGTGTCGTCTCCCTCGTCGAGCGCGTCATTCGCGATGGACAACACTGCCTCTTCGGAGAGGTGCTCGAACGCTTCTCGTGGCGCAGCCTCGATGCCCGCTGTATCCAGTGCCCCGACATCGAGCGCAGTGGGGTCACCGAATGGGGTCGTTTGTGCTGTCCGCTGTGACAGGTGCCTGCTCGAGACGACGAAACCAGCAATCACGAGTCCAAGCCCATAGAGCACAACCAATGGGAGGGCGACAATCGCCATCGACAGTGGGTCCGGCGAGCCATTGACGATGGACGCGACAATGGTAATCGCGACGACCGCGTGTCGCCATCGCTGGCGAAACACGTCGTAGGGGACAATCTCTGTGTATGCGAGCACACTCATCAGAAGTGGGAGTTCAGCAGCGACGCCGAACACGGCGGTCAGCACCAAGAGGAACTCAGCCCAGTCGACGATGGAGTAGTGCGGAGCGAAACCAGCGGTGACCGCATTGGACGCGAAGAACTCGAACAAGAACGGGAAGAGAAGTTCGTAGGCGTAGCTGACGCCGAGAACGAACAACGCCGTCGAGAGTACCGCGATACCAGCGACCTGCCAGCGAGTCAACGAGACGGCTGGCCAGAGATTGAGATCACGTAAGCGTGGCAGGAATTGCAGTAAAAAGAGCGGGAGCGCAACTGCGAGCCCGACGATGATCCCAATCTTCACCTGCAGTAACACCACGTCGAACGGTGTCTGTGCGATGAACTGGACTTGTTGCCTGATTGCGGGCGTCATCCCTGACTCGGTGACTTCCTTGAGGAAGTCCCACCCAACCGTCCAGAGCCAGTAGAACGCGACGAGGAATCCAGCGAGAAACGCGAGGGTCAATCGGAGAAGGTTCGTTCGGGCTTCAGCGATGACGACAAAAACGGTGTCCCGTATCGCTAACTGCGAACGAGTGGTGGCCGCACCGCCCACCGAGGCCATATATACTAGGAATCGACTGACAGATATCAACTTTTCCAGCCGTAGTCAGGTGTCTTGCCGACGAACTCGCGGAGGAGGGGAAGTCACAGAACCGAAGAACAGCGCTGATTCACTGTCCTGGGGGTGTCACGGGTGGGGATGTCGGAGGGACTCAGAGAGGACATCACTGCTCCGAATTCGGTGGACTCGAGCATACCATCGACGGATAAACCGAATGAGCCACGTTTCACGAACGATTGGCTGGACACGACCGTCTCGAACCGCATTCACGAGTGTAGTTGGCGATAGTTCGTCGCTGTCGACGAGCGTGTATGCACGACCGGCCTCGAATGGGAAGTGCGCATCACTTCCGCCGACAAGCGGAACTGCTCGCTCACGGGCGATTTCTTCAACACGAGTGCGATATCTAGGATGCTTCCCGTTTATCTCGACAGCATCGAACGGCGCGTCGACACTCCGAACGGTGCTGTTTCGGAACGGGTGTGGGATGATGGCGACACACGCTCGTTCGTGGGCACTGTCGACGACTTCCTCCGGGGTGAGTGTCCCTGGATCTGTATTCGCGGGTGGGTCGGGGCCAATCACCAGCACGTGACCTCGGGTGGTGGAGATCTCGATGCCCGGGAGCACTCGAACGCCGTAAACTGTGTCTCCCAGATCACGATAGAAGTCGTGGTTGGTCACGACGATAGCATCCATCCCACGGTACCGTGCCATCATCGCGAGTAACCGAAGACCGAGTGGATCCAGCCGTGTTGGGGTACCGGGGAACGCATGGAGGAACCCAACGTGCGTGTGAAAATCCACGGCGTACACGCTGAGTGTAGCCAGCGCTACTGCTTTACTCTTCTTCGACCTTCTACTCGATATGCGCCGTCTCCTGGTGAACAATCCCGTGAGTGGCAATCACCGGTCGACCACCTTGGCGTGTGAGATAGCACGAGACCGGGGATATCAGGTGTGGGACACGGAGAAGCCAGGTGATGCATTCGAGCTGGCTCACCGAGCGGCAGTCGAAGGGGTCGACGCCATCATCGCTTCTGGAGGGGATGGGACGGTCAACGAAGTCATCCACGGTGTCGACCACGCTGGGATGCTCAGGAAAAGCCGACTGGGTGTCGTCCCGACGGGGACCGGAAACGGGTTCGCGAAAGACATCGGAATCTCCAGCGTCCGGTCTGCGTTCGACGCAATAGAATCGGGTCACGTTCGATTACTCGACCTCGGGACGGCCAACGACCACCTGTTCATCAAAACGTGCTCAAGCGGATTTCCTGCCACACTTAGTGCGCATACGACACACGAGATGAAGCGGTTCTTCGGGCTCACAGCGTACGGTCTCGGAGCGGTTCCGTCGGCTCTCGATGCGCTTCAAAGCCAGCACGCAGACACTCTCCCCAAACTGCATGCTCGCGTTGGTTCTGAAGACGACCCTATGTGGACCGGGACAGCAGCGATGGTTCTAATAGGTAACAGCCGGCGATTTCCGGGATTGAGATATCGGCAGGCACCGATGGAGGACGGGTTGTTGGAGGTAGTGGTCGTCAAACGACCCTCGGTAGTACAGACTCTTCGTCGAGCAGAGCCACTTGCGATGAGATTCGACTCGCCCTATTTGCTTCGAACGCAGACTGCTGAACTGGAGATTGAAGCTCCGGCCCCGACGCTCTTCAGCCTCGATGGGGAGATCATCGAACGGACCCACCTGACGATCAGCGTCCGACCCAAAGCTGTGCAGTTCTGCGTTGGTGACCAGTATGAGTATTGACCTCTAGGGGTGGACAACGGAGCGAACCTCGTTTGCCCTGCACTACCGCCCATCCAGGCGGGGTCGCGTGTAGGTGAGTTGCGCAGGCTTCGAGGCATGGCCTGAAAGGTGAAGTACCTCGGGGGCAAGCCCCGAGGCACTCGCCTTGCTTTCTCTGTAGACCATAACATCCCAACTCAGCGGTGCCGTGGGATTCCTCCGGGTGAACGCGGAGGAGGATGCCAATGACCCCCGGAGACGCTCCGTCTTGGTTGGTGTGCCTTTGTCGTATTTGCCGAGAGCTCGCTGCAGCCAAGACTTAATTATCTGATTCAGGGGTAGAACTATTGCGCTCGACTTCTAACTGTGAGGTATGACCGACGCCTGGAAAGCAAACACCAGTGCGTTCGACCGTGTCCGTTCAATCGCAGTCACGCTCGATACTCCGAGAAATGCTGAGTGGATCAGTGAACAAGCCCTGGTGTCAGAAAATACCGCTCGCAATCATCTTGAGCGGCTCGTCGAGATGAACATCTTACAGCGTCTCGAGGAGCGAGCCGTGTTGTACCAGCCGGATCCATTGTATACACGGATGCGGGCTCTTCGTGAGTTACTGGCGGAGCATGACCAAGATGACCTGATAGCACTCCGTGCGCACCTACTCGAACAGGTCGAGGCGTGGCAAGCCGAGTACGATGTCGAAGACGCGGATGAACTGCGCACAGTAGCGACACAGGCAGCGTCCGCCGAGGAAACGCGGGCGATTCGCCAGACTGCAAACGACTGGGCCATCGTCGCCTATCGCTTGCGCCTCGTCGATGACGCTATCGAGCACTATAGTGAGTACACCGGTTCGACGCCGGCACCCGCCTAAGCGTGTTCATCAGCGATGGTGGGTATCACGCCGGCGAAGCATCGCACACGGTCTTGCTCGAACTCCGACGGAGCATCACTCGCCACCCCGGAGTCACTGCTGCCCGCGGCGACCCACCAGATCTGTTCACAAGGGTGCATGCTGATGTTGACCCGCGTGTGTTCGGTGGGACCAGCGAGAAGGGACAGTTGTCGATACGGTGGTTTGCAGGGGCGTCTCAGGAGGATCCTCCACAGTTCTCGTTTCACTACAGCGAGAACTCCGGATTCGACTGTGGGTGGCATCACGAGCCAAACTCCCACGTCGAAGGGTGGGCACACTACCAAGCGCGAGAGAGCGCTGCTGCCAGTTACGAGTGCCAATCTGTGGAATTTGCGTCGTTACAGGCGGTCCGTGTGATGTGGGACGTACTGGAGCAACTCGAAGAAATCCTCTCTCCCCAGTAATCGGCCACTGCCCATCACGCTTCAATCGTCCCGACGAAGGTTCGTGACATCCATCAGCTCGGTCAGCGACCCACGAGTGAACTCGTGGGCTTCCGCCTCGAATGTGTGTGTCGAGACTGCCCTATCGTTTGCTTCTCGTGGTCCCGAGAACACTTTTCCCCCTGACCTCCTTCGAGTCGCTCATGCACGACGACGTCGTTGAGGTCACCCTCGACCGGAAGAGTGACACGGGCGAACCGGTCGGCACCGACGGCGACGGCAGAACGATTCACGTCCGCGACGGCGAGGTCGGTCGGACATACCGGGTCGTGGTCATCAAGACGATCAATGGCGTCTATCGCGGGCGAATCCGCGCCGCGAAACATCCCGAGAATGGGTGGGGACCGGTCCACAGCAGACACCGGATGTCTTGAACATGGCCGCCTGAACGTAGCGCTACCGACTCACATACCTCTCTATCATGCTCGGTCGTGCTATACCAACCGGGTGGGGGCAAAGGGGCTCCTCGCCTCTCCATCTCTGAGCTGACAGTAGGCGCTACGCCCCGTTCTTCAGCGAGCGCAGACCGAAGGGAGGGCGCGAACTGGGAGGGGATACAGCGTCCCCAGAACGCTTCTCGTTCTGGTGTGCGGACGAGATGCTCTGCGTCTCGTCAACGCCGCACAGTTCTCATACACGATTCGGCAAGAAATCGTTCTGCATCACACGCTCCGGGTTGTGCCCCAAGAAGTAGAGGCCATTACTAATTGTGACTATCTAGAGTATGACCTTCGACAACTGGGCGGCAGAGTTTGATAACTCTCGAACTGGCGTTCTAATCCTCTGACTGGCACTGTCTAGTTTAGCACGACTTCGGCAGGCGTTCGATCGTTGAGCGATTGGTGGGGTCTGAGTCGATTGTAGTAGTGCGCAAACACTGCACACCAATGGTGCGTGCTCCGCCGACTGCCCACCCACGAGTTATGGAAGCGGTCGATGCGCATTTTGAGTGTCTGAAACCACTTTTCGATCAGGTTTCGGTCGGTGTAATCGACCCGACCGCTCAACCCAAGTCGCGCGAGGGCAGTCCGATAGCCGAACTGATCGACGAGAAACGTTGTGTTCGAGAGATCGTGTTTCTCGGCCAGTCGCGACAGAAACGCAGCCGCCGGATCAGTACCGTGACGACCGAACACCGCGACATCGAGAATCAATTTTGTCTCGGTGTCTATTGCAGCGTATAACCAAGACCACTCACCGTTAATCTTGACAGCGGTCTCATCGACCGCGACCCGCTTCGGCTGCGCCTCAGGCGGGTCGGGAACGCTGTCAGCGACCTGATGCACCCAGTTCCAAACGGCTCCGTGAGAACGTTCAACGCCGAATTCAGCGAGAATCGAAGTTGTTTCTCTGAGCGAATAACCGGTCGCGTGGAGCCGGACGGCAAACGCCCTGACGGGCGTTGCCGTCCGCTCACGCTCCCAAGTTTCTTCTAAATCCACCGCGAAGCATCCGCTGAGCAGGTCTGCGAGCATTCTGACCAAGAAACTCAACGACCTGCTCGCTTCTCAAACTGGCGTAACTAGACAGTGCCCTCTGACTCTTTAAGTCAAATTTCTGAGAATAAACTGAGATTCACACAGCCCCCGCGAGGATGGCTCTATCCCCGATGTGTCCTATACAGAGGACAGTTCTGTCAACCATAAACAATTATTATATCATTTTGACCTAACAAGTGATTGTCCCATAGGGGGAATCAACACAATGAATCTCGATAGACGGACACTGCTACGGGGAATCGGCGCTGCAGGTGCGACACTCGCGTTCAGCGGATTCGCATCCGCAGCGGACGGCTCAGCACAGTATCTCATCACCGGCTTGAATAGAAAAACTCGAAGCGAACTCGAAATGGGTGGATTCACCATCCGGCACGTCCTCGCCGAGGGCAACGTTGCGGTCGTCACGGGCCCAGAGGGTGCTGTGGGTGATCTCGAAGGAATTCGCGGCGTCTCCGCCGCGACACGAGACATCTCGGTCGAACTCGACCTTCCCGAGCTTGATGCAACGGCCACGGCAACACCAGGTGAGGATGCAGCACTTCGCGATCTCCAGTGGGACAACGACCTCACACGAGCGACACCCGCCCACGAGATTGCGACCGGCAAGGGTGCACGAATCGCCATCATCGACAGTGGTATCGACCTTGATCATCCCGACCTCGGAAACGTCAACGAGAACCTTGGCGAAGTGTTCGTCGCAGATGACGATGTGCCGGAGATCGGTCCGGGAGACTCCGGCTACCACGGGACACACGTCGCGGGTATCGCCGCAGCAACCGGAGCAGTAGGTGTGGTCGGGCTGGCACCCGAAGCCGAGTTGATTCCGATTCGTGTGTTCCCTGCGAATGGCGGGGCTACCTTCGGCGACATCCTGGCAGGTATCGACTACGCAGCGGAAATCGGCGCTGATGTCGCTAACTTCAGCCTCGGCATCCCAGGCGTTCAACAACCGGGTGTAGAGATCAACAAGCTTCGAGCGTCCATCCAGAAGGTGTTCCAGAGCGCCGTCCGTCGCGGAACTGTCATTACCGGGTCTGCGGGCAACGCCTCCGGAAACCTCCAACAAGGCGGGGGTCTCACCCTCCCCAACAGTGTCCCGGCCGTCATCACCGTCAGCGCGACGTCGCCCGCTGACACGCTTTCGTTCTACTCGAACTACGGCACGAGCGATATCGATGTCGCCGCTCCTGGTGGGTGGTACGAGACGGTTCCACGAACACTCGGCGAAACTGGGGAACCAGATGACGTCCCGTTCCCATACAACGGCGTGCTATCCACGTGGCCGATGGATGCCGCTCCCGCCTACCTACCCATCTCCGGCTACGACGCGATCTCAGGAACATCGATGGCTGCGCCACAGGTCGCTGGGCTCGTTGGTCTCGTCCGCAGTCTCGACCCGAGTCTCAACGCGGGCCAAGTCGAGAGCGTCATCAAGCAGGGTGCTGACCTCTCCAACGGAAACAGCGACCCACGATTCGGAGCCGGCCGCATCAACGTCCTCGAGACGCTGCAACTCGTCGAGTGAACTACCCCTGCCTACTCGCTCACGGCTGACGCCATTCGCTCCTTGAGGCAGGGGCTTCCTGCTTCGACGACGCGACGTGCATCAACCGAACGGGGTGACACAGTGGTCGCTGTCTCCACAGGCGTGTCTTCGGAGTGACCCACTCCTAGTTTCTCCAGACCACGCGAGAGGACGTTCAACGCGGCGTTCCAATCCCGGTCGGTCTCGAATCCGCACGTGGGGCAACTGTGTTCTCGAACCCACAGCGGCTTGTACACCGACGACCCACACGATGCACACTCAAGTGTCGTATTCTCCGGTTTGACGGTACGAACGTGACAGCCATTCTTCCGCCCGTGATGCTCGAAGATGCTGATGAGGTCACGCCATCCCCCCTCGGCTTTGTTGCGAGCGTTCGTGTCACCTTCGAGCATTCCCTTGACGTCGATGCCCACAGCGGACAGACCGACAAAGCCGACGCGACGTACATCCGTCATCCCCTGCGCGTCATGACGCAGATGGACACCGACCGCGAGCGTGTCGTGGCTGTGCTGCACGATGTCGTTGAGGACACTCCATGCACGCTTGAGGAGATTGAGAGTGAGTTCGACGCCGAGGTTCGGCAAGCTGTGGATGCGCTCACGAAGCGCAATTGTGAGTCCTATAACGAATTCGTTAACCGAGCTGCAGAGAATCCGCTCGCTCGACGGGTGAAGGTTGCAGATATCGAGGACAACATGGACCTGACGCGGTTGGGTTCGGTCTCTGACTCGGTGTTGGAGAAGCAAGCGACGTACCACGATGCGTGGACGCGATTGCATGAGTCCACCCCACTGTGACTGATGTTCTAGTGGTTCCTTCGGCTGACACTGCCCACGCCTGAAGCCCGTAGTCGCCCTCATCCCTGGTCAAGATTCACAAGAGCTTGCTGTTGCCCCTGCGTCTCGAACGGCTCGAACTCCGCGAGCCTGATCCACGCTGCCTCGTCGTGCTCGCTGGAGAGTGCCGTACTATCGACCTGTGTGGCTGCCCCATCCTCTACCTCGATGAGAACCGGATACAGGCTGAACGCCTCAGCGACCGCACTCGGGTATGGGTTTGCAAGCTTGATGATGCCGGCATAGGCGCGTTTGTCCTCGCCATCGGTTCTCCTGAGCGTCGGGGATAGTGGCAGACGTATTAGTACTCGATATACTCTGCGGCTTCCCGAGCGATCTGGTCGGTGAATTCCTTCGTCAGCGTCCCCACTTTGAACTCGAACTGTTGGGGCTTCAACGTAGCCAACAGCCAGGGGGAACAGTACGTTGTCTCGTCGGGCTTACCCCCCGATTCGAACATATCCGGTGTTACCTCGAAATTCATCGGGTACTCAGACCGTGTACACGCTACACACAACATATCCCCCGGGAATGGCATCGTTTCATCCGAAATGATGAGCCATGGTCGTGGCTTCGCACCTGTCTTAAATGGATCTGGCGCAAAAACGAGGTCCTGCCGAGTGTACCTCATTCGGTATACTTCTCAGCTCGGTCGTCTTCGGCGTGTTCAGCCCATGCCGCCGCATCGAACTCCTGTCCGTCGTCATACTCCTCTGCTGTTTCGGAGACGAACACAGCGGCCTCTTCCGATGTCCGGTAGCTATCCGAAATTCGCCACCACTTCAGACGGTGGTCGACGACTCCCCGGTCCTCTAGCCGCTTCAGCGTGGGCCCAACACTGCCCTGCTTGACATCGGTTCGTTCCACGATGTCTTTCTGCTCCCACGCTTGATCGTGGTTTTCGAGGAGGAATCTCGTGATAATCTCTGCGTTGGTTTCCGGCGTCACCCCCTCTTCGCCGATTGCTTCGAACCGATTTGCACTGATTGGCATGCTTTGGACCTCCTGCTAGTGTATCCATGATGTGTGTACTAAAGCATATCGCCCTGTACGATGTATTGATGTATTTGTGTATCAGTTGCTGAGCTCCATGACAATTCTGCCAGTCGCGACTGTCGCACGAATGCCTCTGGTAGTCCTTGGAAGTCTCGAAGTGAGGGTGACCAATATCGGGTACCCGTTCAATTATGGTCGTGTGTGATTCCGAAGGCGACCAGACGATTTCCAACCAGTCGAGACTTCCCACTCGCTACTGGAACCTATCCAAGGAACGGTGTGTGCAGTTGTACTCCTTTGTTGGATGTCTGGGAGAGGTTGTCGCGGGCGAATGCGCCCAAATCGGGTATCGGACCCCTCCGTCCCGATTTTTAGTGTGTCGGGGATCCCCGGCGGCTGCCCGCAGGCGTCCGGAGATTGTGACCTTTGGAACGTCTCCGGGAGACGCTACCAGGCCCCCTCACCTCACGCAGACGACTCGCAGGCTTCGCCGTCGTCGTCCCCGTCTAACCTGTGGGGGTCACTCGGGTAGTCTTCGAGGACTTGTTGGGCTTGCTCCCACGTGAGGTGCGAGCAGTCGTAATCACTATCTGCAGGTAGTGGGGGGAGGTCCGACCCACCGGATGTGTCTGTCTTGCGTTCGGTCGGCTCTGGAGCAGGCTCAGGCGTTGGCTCCGGAGCGTCGTAGTCCCAGAGGCCGACGTCGTTGCGTTGTGCCCGTCGCTCTGCGTCGGCGAACGCCCCACGCTTGGAGAACGAACTGTCGTACATCCGGGCGTAGCCGTCCGTGAGCAGCCGCTCGTTGAAGTTCTCACCGTCGACGTAGACGTAGACCAACAGCCGACCAAAGCTCCCGCGACGGTCGGCCTGCGGGTCCGTGGCGATTCTGACTTCTCTCCCGTCCAACTCGTCGACGGCGAAGTCCGAGGCACGCTCACCCCAGTCGTAGAGCCAGTCACGACCGTCTGCCGTCTCTGGGATACCTTCGAACTCGTCGGGGCTCACACGACTGAGCGTCGTCTCGGGGGTATCCACACCCAGCAACCGAAGGGTATCGACCTCGCCGTTCGGGAAGCGAACCTCCATGGTATCCCCGTCAACGACTCGGGTCACCGTCACTGTCCACTCTGTCCCCTCGTCGGGTCCACGAGATGTCTCGGTTGCCGGCGGCGATTCCGTCTCGGGTGATGCCGACGTCTTTGGCGGGGAGGACGTCTTCGGCGCCGATGACGGGTCTTCGGACTCCGACGCCGACTGGTCGCTGGCCCCTGTGTTCGATGCCACGGTGGTCTTCGCTTTGGTCGGTGCCGGTGCAGGTTCGAACGGAACCATCACCGTCCACGACCGAACGGTATCGTCGAGAGTAAGGTCGCAGTCGACGAGCGTCACCGTGACGTTGAGTTCGCCTGCACTGTACGACCCGAAATCCGGCTCACGAATATTTCAGTTGGACTCGAACCGTCTCTGATAGTACTCACTACGTGAGACTGCTCTGTGGGAGTCGTCGTCTCTGAAGTTGTAGATGGGCGGTGGAGACTGTCTCTTTGTCGCATCTGCCTCGGTGACTGTGCGCTCGCGACGCGCCCTCAGGTGCCCTATGCATACTGTTATATGTAGCTCAAACAGATGGAAATGCGGTATATGAGTGTTTATGCCGACCTCCACGCCCACACGACCCTTTCTGATGGTAAGATGGAGCTTGAAGACGTCCCAGCCGTTGCATCAACGGCTGGCGTCAGTGTCGTTGCAATCACCGACCACGACCGCATCCACCCGGGGCTTTCGGAGCCTGTCACGACGGTGGACGGTGTCACACTGATTCGCGGTATCGAACTGCGCGTCTATGTCAACGAGCTAGACGAGAAAATCGACTTGCTCGGCTACGCCGTCACCGAGACGCCCGCCCTCATGGCGGTAATCGACTGCATCCAAGCAGACCGTGTTGAGCGCGGCCAGAAGATAATCGACAGTCTCGAGTCTGAGTTTGGCGTGTCCCTCGGTATCAGGGGACGACCAGGTATCGGGCGACCGCATATCGCACGAGCGGTAGCCGAGCACCCAGAATTGGATCACGATTATCAGACGGTGTTTGACAAGTTCATTGGCCGGGATTGCGACCATTATGTGCCTCGGAAGGTCATATCTCTCCACCCCGGCGTCAAACTGCTTCGAAACGCGTGCGCGGTGGTGGCGTTGGCCCACCCGTTCCGGTATGACGACCCGGAAGGCGCGTTGGCGTTGACGTCTGACCTGGATGCAGTTGAGCGGTACTACCCCTATGATCGGGATGTCGATATGGGCGTAATCGATAGGGTGGCAGCAGAGAACAACCTGGTAGTAACCGGTGGGACAGATGCCCACGAGCACGAACTGGGGAAAGCAGGGCTATCAGAAGAACAGTATGCGGTGTTTGCCGACGCGATTGGACTCTCCGCCTAGAACCATCGTCGGCAGTTGCGAACGAATCGTCGTTCCACGAAGCACGGTGCAGAAGTCACACACAATCGAAATACCTCATCTACTGTCCGTTTTCCTCACTCCGCCGGAGCATCGACGAGGCTAGCCTGCTGTGTCGTCGTCCTCTGTGACCAAACTCATCCTTCGAAGAACGCTGAAATCCGGAAGACCTTGATGCGTGGTTCGGGACGTTGAACCACCTGAACAGAGTGCGAGTGATTCGAGGTAGAGATATTACTATGGTGGTGTGCTGTCATGTCATTACATGAACTGGAAACGCCATTGCCGGTACTGCGGTCGGCTTCCTCTTTCTGGTGACGACCCACATTTCGCTGGTGACACGTGCCCATTCGAACACGCTCATGAAAAGCACGGTGGGGGAGATACGCTCCTTGAGGCAGTCCAGAAGACGGCTGCTCGAAACTCGGTCTGTCTTCTTGGGTGGTGTGGGTCTTATCCACTGTACAGGACCGTATTCAAAACTCGGAGTTGGCTTGAGACGTTTGACACGGGAAAGGGGGAATTCGAAGGTCACGAACGCTATGACACGACCTATTTCAGAAAGACGATCTGGGCGACATCCAATGTCCATCAATCCTCGAAATATTCGAGAATAGAATACGACCCCACGAAGGAGTCCCTGATTACGTGGTACGATGTTGAAAATGGCTCTGAAACGGAGGGGAGCGGAGCGTTCGACACATACATTCGAAGTGACAAACCTGACATCTCGTTCTTCGGCTCGATGTTCTGATTGGAAGTCAAATACACTGGAGAGGTGTAACGACACGCTCATCAATGATATGTTGACTATTGGTGCAACGTGATTCGGTCACCGTTTGTTGAATCCTCACGGTTTGTACGGAATCGTTCCCCAAGTGCTGCCACGAATGGGTGAATATGTATCCAGCATTTTCTTGTCGACTATACCCCATACGGCACGAGGCAACCACTCAGGTCTCGACAGAGGAGGTTCTGGCCCCATGGTCTGGTGTGGATGGCAGACAGCTCTCATCAAGTACTAACAAGCACCATCCAAAAGGTTAGTAGTCGAACAATGTCTAGTCATCACCATGTATGACCGACTGTACGAAAACTACCCCGAAGCTGCGCCACTCATCGAACAAGCGGTTGAGGAGCATGGTGAAGAGTGGGTGATACAGAACTACTACCGGGACACCTTACAGCTCGAAATGATTATGGATGTCCCACCAATCGAAGAACTCCCGTTCTTCGACGAGGAGAGGCACGAATCGATGGATGAAGAGACACGCGTCGCTATGGCCGAAGCCATGGGTGAGTACCTGCACAATCTCCGTACTGGCCACAAACCAGGCAAAGAATAGTCTCGGTGGAGGTCGCATACTCTTACAAACCGTTGGTTGGGGCGTAGGTTCGTAAACGAAGTTCGCAAGCAGAGCCTCTGATTACTCGTTACCAGCCAAGGTCGGGGGCTCGTAAAGCGAGTTGTCTTCGAATATTTGTTCGAACTGCTCTAAGAGGGCTCTTTTTGCGTCCTGAACGAGCGTTTCCGGAGCGCCACCATCACACTGCCGAACGAAGAACGCCTTCTTGAACCGTGTGCCATCGACCGTGATCGCTTCCTTGTCGGCCGTACTGAGCCACTCTCGTATCTCTGCTAAGTCGTCGGTCGCTTACGGGGGTGTCTTTCTGTGGTTGAGGCTGTTCATCGACGCCCACAACGAGAGTCCGTTCTCTGCCGCATACTCAACGAGCTCGTCTTGTCACTATCTACAAGATAGACGACGACAGCGTGACCGAACCCTGGTGGTTCTACGACATGCTCGGTCTCCAGTCTCAACTTGGCCTGCTTCCTGAGCCATCCTCAACGTGAGTCGGTCCTTCGTCCGGGGGAAGCACTACCGTTCCGACGAGGGTGATGTTGCTAATCAGGGGCCGGACCTAGTTTCAGAGCCTCCCGATTTCACCGTTCTGCTGCAGAAGGGCCCCGAGCTGTATCCACACCCTGCGTAACTCTGCGATTCGTATCGAAATCTCCCAAACACAACCCGACTGCTGTCACGCCGAAAAACGGCCAGTTTCGCCGCGAAAACATTCATTAGAACCGACTCATCAGAGCCTTTGTAGACGTGTCCGCATCTGAAAAGCTCAAACAACGGGTGGAACAGGGGGCCAAACAGGGTATGGCAATCGCGATAGAGGGTTGTGACTACTGTGGAAGAACCCTCTCTGAGGAGATCCCGGTTGTGTGTGAAGCGTTCCGATACAACAACTTCCCAGACCGGCCTACCGTCGATGACGGATTCCTCGATTGGGTGCTCACCAGAGCTCGTTGCCAGCACTGTGAAACGACCGCCATTGAGTCGGGAACGTTCGGTGTCGATGAGGCACTGGTGAGGCTCTCACTCGAAGGGGAACCTGGCAGCTGGATAGTGAAAGACGCTGAGGTTGAGGTGCTTGATTATTCCTCGACGTACGAAGGCTTTGAACGCCCCGCAATCCGTCTCCCAACTCTGATTGAAGACTCCCGATATTCTGAGGATGATGCTCGGCAGATACGGATGATCGTGGAAGCGTATGACAACCGCTGGCTCACCCTTGCAGGATTGCTCGCTAGCGACCGAATGGACGAGGCTCCTGGTATCTATGCTCTTCCAGAACGCTCTGACCTTGAGCGATTCATAGGACATCTCGATGATATGCCCCCAGCGTTTGCAAGGAAGGTCAAAGCAGCTGGGATCTGATTCTATCGCGAAGGGTCGGTCACTCGATAGCTGGTACTAATCGGTATCTCCTATTGAGCGACTTCCCTCCCAACGCGCTTCAGCTACCACTGTCGCCGACTCTGGAATCTTGACCTGTCGTTCGTCAAGCAGTCTGAGGAACTCCTCACGGAGTGGTTGTCTCCCGTCCTCTCCATCGCGGACCTCTTTCGGTGCCCCGATATCCAATCGGAAGTCTATCTCTCCTGCTCTGAAGTTCTCCTCATCTGGGTGATGCTTGAAGTGGACGTTGATGCCGTTGGGGGTCTGCCAGGACGTTCGAGCGAACTGCCCGTGGTTGTACCCAATGGCTGGGAAGTGCCACGAGTCGTCCCAAAACGACGGTGCACTCTCTTTCTCAGTAAACACCGTTGTCCAGTCGTGGCGCAACTCGTCTTTAACGAGGTCCGTGACTGCCTTCTCCGCCGCATCGATTTCCTCTCGGTACTCGAAGTACAGACGTGCTTTCTCTCGTGTGTCGGTATCCTGCTCTGTCATAGCTGTTCGAACTGTTGCGATGAAATCGTCTAACTGTACGATGCTTCTGGTTGGGTAGGTCGTGAGCGAGAGGTGGTTCCGTGCCTCTGCAAACTGTGAACCAACTGACTCCCAGCGAACTCCCTGGAAGGCTGGATGGATGTCTCTCGGAATCGTTGGCGAGGCGAACCCGTAAAACCGGGATTCCTCGGGATACTCCGAAACGCCTAGTGGACCAATCGACTGCGCTGTCGCATAGTCTGCCGTCTGGTCTTCACCCTCTGGCGAGTCGACTTTCAACTCCAGCAGTAGAAACCACCGCTCGGGGTGGTAGACGAGGATGTCTGCCCGACGACCCTGTACACCGACTTCCGACTCCACCTCCACTCGTGACCGATCTGGGTGCAAGAGGTCTGTATCGAAGGCTCCCGCTGCCTGACACGCCTCAAGGAATGCATCGGTGAACGTCCCTCCGAAGCCATGGGGTTGTCCGGGGTCAATCAGGTAGGTGATGTACGATTGCCACACCCACTCTGTCCGGACCTGGGCCAACACTTCCGGTGTCGTCAGTGGTGGATCACTGCCCTCCTCAAGCAGCGGTTGCATCTCACCAGCGAATGACCGAAGCAACGGCCGCAACGGATTCTTGATGCTCTGTACTGACAGGCATTCATCGACACGGATGACCATAGCCGTCAGTGTGGGTGGGTTTCGGGCCGGTATGCCCGCTATCTACGTTTGACTGCATGTGTCTTGGTTAGACCTCGAGCACCCTCTCCGCACTAAGTCAAGGTTCGAGAGCGCCTGTTGTTGCCCCAGCGTCTCGAATTCCTTGAACTCTCCGAGTGAAATCCACGCTGCCGTGTTGTGTTCGGCAGAAAGCGATGTGCTGTCGATTGCTGTAGCGGCTTCACGCTCAAATTCGATGAGAACCGGATAGAGACTGAACGCCTCAGCGACCGCACTAGGGTACGGTTTTGCAACCTCGGTGATGTCGGCATCGGTAGGTTCGATTGATTGGAGCTCTTCGTCAAGTTCGCGGAGCGCAGCCTCTCTGATCGATTCGTGCTGTTTTCGCTTCCCACCGATGAACTCCCAATACGAATCCTCTGTCCGGCGAGCGAGGAAGTAGCGATGTCCTTCTGGTGCGGTTTGACGAATTACCAACTGCGCGACGTCCGTCGTGTCGTCTCACTCAACGGGTATGTAATCTGTTGTCCGAAATCAGCAGCAAGCGATTTATAGGGATTTCTGATGGTACCACATAGGCGTATATCGTGGCTCTTCAATTTTGTTCAGGGACGCAAAATCTAGTATATCGCTCTTCATATCCTCCGATCAAATATCGTGGCCGTCAGGATTCGATGTTGTCAACACCCACGATGTGACATCAACGCTCAATCCATATGCACCCTTCCGAATTCTGGATAGAATGAAATAGCTTATCAGCGACAAATAGAAGCGGTCAATATGGGTAGGATTTCAAGAATTGTAATCTATTTGATGGTCCTCCTATTGACCATCTCATGTGTCACAGCAACAGGGGCAGTCTCTCTAGACTCTAACCACTCTAATATCACTTCAGAAGGGCTCCCTTCTGTCTCATTCACAGTGAATCCGAACAGTCCGGTTCCTGATGAACGAGTGTCTCTCGATGCGAGCAGATCTGGTGACTCTGGTAATGACATCGTAGAGTACGACTGGGACCTCGATGGAGATGGCTCCTACACGGAGTACTACGATGATGGAGACGGTGTGACTGAGTACACCTCGTTTGGTAGCGCAGGTAGCTATACTATCGGCCTACGAGTTACCGACTCTGGAGGCAACACGAACGTTCTCCGTAAAACGATCACCGTGACCAATGAGGCACCCTCTATTACCTTCACAGCGAGCCCGAGCAGTCCTGTCCCTGATCAACAAGTAACCCTCGATGCGAGCGGTTCCAGTGATTCAGACGGCTCCATCGTAGAGTACGACTGGGACCTTGACGGAGATGGCTCTTACACGGAGTACTACGATGACGGAGACGGTGTGACCGAGTCAATTACTTTTGGCTCAGCAGGGACCTACACTATCGGCCTTAAGCTCACCGACAATGGTGGTGAAACGACGACCTTACGCAAAAGAATCACCGTGACGAACGACGCACCCGTTGCATCATTTAGTGTCAACCCGTCTACTCCTGTTCCTGATGAAGAAGTATCGCTCGATGCGAGCAGTTCCAGTGATTCAGACGGCTCCATCGTAGAGTACGACTGGGACCTCGACGGAGATGGCTCCTACACGGAGTACTACGATGATGGCAGTGGCCAGGCTGAGTACATCTCCTTCGATTCGGCTGGAACTTACACTATTGGCCTCAAGGTCACTGACAACGGTGGAGAGTCGAGAACTATCCGTAAGAGAATCAAAGTTACGAACAAGCCCCCAGAAATCTCTTTCACCGCGACTCCGTCAAGTCCTGTTCCTGACGAACAAGTGACGCTCGATGCGAGTGGTTCCAGTGACTCCGATGGGGATATCGTAGAGTACGACTGGGACCTCGATGGAGATGGCTCCTACACGGAGTACTACGACGATGGCAGTGGCCAGACTGAGACTATTACCTTCGAGAAAGCTGGAAAGTACACTATCGGTCTCAAACTCACAGACAATGGTGGTGAAACGATGACCTTACGCAAAACTATTGAAGTGACAAACGAAGCTCCATCTGCCGAATTCAACTATTCGTTGAAAAGCAATGGTCTCACTGTAGAACTTGATGCAGGTGATTCCTCTGACTCCGACGGAAGTATTGTAGAGTACGACTGGGACCTCGACGGTGATGGCTCCTACACGGAGTACTACCATGATGGCAGTGGCCAAACTGAGTCAATCTCTTTCGATTCAGCAGGAAGTTACAAAATCGGACTGAAAGTGACGGACAACGGAGGTGAGAGCACCACGAAAGTACAAACGATTGCTGTGAGTGAGAAGCCAGTGGCAGAAATTGACATCAGTCCAAAAGTTCCGTCCACTGATTCCTCTACCGAGTTCTCGGCTGAGGACTCCGTTGACCCTGACGGCGAAATCGTATCATACCGGTGGTCTTTCCCGAATAGTGAACGACAGGGAAAAGAGACATCTTACAAGTTCAACTCGCCTGGCACCTATGACGTTAGGTTGACTGTGGAAGACTCGTTTGGTTCTACAGCATCTACGACACGAAGAGTGACGGTCAAAAAACCTCCAGACGTGGCGGTCGACTGGAAGCCAAATACTCCACGGAACAATCTGGATGTCGTATTCAAAGTTTCATCACCGGACAGTATCATTAGATACGACTGGGATTTCGACAACGATGGTGACTTCGACAGCAAGGGGGCAACAGTCACGCATTCGTTCGAAGAGGTCGGTAAACGTACCGTTCGAGTGCGCGCAAAGGCATCTAATGGCGTGAGCGCGGTGCAGACTCATGTTATCAACGTCCAGAAGAGCGCTGATTTCAGCCTCACCACAACACAGAACCGGGTCACCTCGGGAGAGGAAGCTGTTGTCCGTATCTCGATGTCGAACGAGGTCCGTGACCGAGGGATGTCGGTCAAGCTCAAATTGAATCAACCACCTTCGGGTGCATCGATTACCGGGGTCAGAGGCGCCCAATTCGTGAGTGAGCGCGCGACAGACTTCGTCGAAATTCAGCCTGGCGGCGAAAAGAGCCTCCAAGTCTATATGCAATTCAATGAGCCTGGTGAGTACGAGCTGGGTGCTGAGGCTATCTACTACTTCGATGGCGAAAACACCAGTTCGTCCGATCGTCGAGTCGCTCAGGTCGAGCCGGTCACCGTCGTAGTTGATTCTGTTGAGACTGAGACGGCTGTTGCACAATCAGATGCCAATAGCGAGGACTCGAAGCCTGCCGATAGCACTGAATCGTCAGGAACTGGCCCTGGTTTCGGCCTCGTAGTCGCCTTGATTGCTCTACTCTTGGCAAGTGGTCTGTTCGCTGTCTCTTCGAAGAAAACCTAACCACCAACCAGAATACTCTCTCTGCTGCGTTCTTGTTTGCTGCTTCCCTCATCTCGATTCTCAGCCTGTAAGGATACGCATGAAAAAGTTCATGTAATCTGTACCTTCTCGTTGATGGTAGAGTAATGCGAATTTCAAAGTTTCTCGTAGTGCCCATGATTGCATTCCTCGTTCTGTCGAGCGTGGCCCCAATGGCCGCAGCTCAAGACGGAAACGAGACTGCGACCCCAACCACTACGCCTGTCGAAAACGCGACTGTGACGCAGACAGCCACCACACAAGCTGCTGAACCGACGGACTCCAACGAGGATCAGACCAGTTCGGCGACCTGCGACCCAGGACCTTCCGAACCACAATTGTCACAGTCCCGTCTCTATGCTCCAGAAAAAACCATCGAGCCGGGCTCTCCCGGACAAATTTCGGGAGGGTTCCAGCTGGACCCAACCAGTGAATGTGCCGTGGAAGTCGTCATCACCCTCAGCGTTCCAAATGGAATGCAGATTACGGGTGCCTCTGACACCTTCTCGAGTGGAGCAGGGATGGCTACGGCCCGATTCACCGTCAACCCCGGCGCCGGAATCAAAGACATCCGCGCGAACGTCTACTCCTCAAACGCAGGTCAGCGCACTGTGACGGCTGACATCACCTACTGGCCAGTCGGACACAAGGATATGGCGAAGGAAATGGACGGCATCGCGCTGAGCTACAACGTTGAGGAACCAACGACACCAACTGCTGAAGAGAACGCTGCCTTGGAGGAACCAGCAGCAACTGAGAGTAACGGTGATTCTGAGTCTGAATCCGCTGGTATTGTACTCTCTGAAACGAACCTTCTTATCGGAGTCTTCGTTGCCCTACTGCTAGTCGCAATCGTGGGACTTGCCGCTCGCGGTCGGTAATTCTACACCCTTTTCCTGAGGTTTGATCGTCCGTCAGTAAACCAGAGCCCACCATCCACTACCCCACGTTACTTTGAGGAGGTTCGTGGAGTGCCTACGTGTCTACGTCCTCTGGTTGACTACGAGCGCTCAACACCGAGAGCAGATGCTGCTTGATTAGCTCCCGTCGCTCCATAACGAACTCGTCGAAGTTATCCAGCTCATGGAGTTCAGGGTTCTGCGGGATGAAATGCCGCTTGTAGAATGGTCGTGCTTGTCCAGTAACCCACTCCTCAAACGGCGTGTCCTGCTTAGAGGTGTTCTCTCCCTCTGTGAGTAGTTGTAGATTGGCCAGTTTGTCCCGCTCTGTGGTGAACCACTGAACCTCTTCCTCTGAGAATCCGCGTTCTCTGAGACTACCCTCGCCCAGCAAGTTCTGTGGGAAGATGTGGTCCTGGTGATATTGGACGCTCCCCCAATCGTTCCCCGGGTACAGGAGTGAGAGTGCGAGGAACGTTCGCTTGCTCCCCTTCTCGTACTCAAGGACGTTGTCTGCGATTTCTTCGTTGAACCCGACGACCTTACCGAGGTTTGCGATTTCCTCATTGATTGTCTCCAGTGGGAACTCCTTGCCCTCGCTTTGACTCAGGATATCACGGACCGTTCTAAGCACGGTGTCCGCATTTCCGCTGAACGTCCCGTTCAGAAGGCACGCGACGAACCACTTCTTGATGTCCTGTTTGATTCGGTGGTACTTCTCCTGGTCGCGCTTGAGTTGGTCGACGGTGACGCCCGTCTGCTTGAAGTAGTAGGCGATAGGGATGACGGCGTTTCGACTCGTCAGCGTGTTTTCGTCGATACCGAACTGATTGACCAGCGTCGCCGCCGTCTCGATAGCCTCCTTGATCGCTGGCCACTCATCTTCTATCTTCGAGACGTTCTCTCGGTTGAACTGACCGACACGGTACCGGACGGAGAGGTCACTGAGGACGAGGCAGGACTTGAGCAGGAAGTCCTTCCCGTAGTTGTTCGTGGATGGGAGCTGGGTGTTCAGGTGGTCTACAAACGACGTCAGTTCCTCTCGCGCGTCGTACTCAGTCCAGTTTGCTGTCGCTATCGAGAGCAGAAGGTCAGACTTCTGGAGTTGCGTTCCACCATCATTCGTCCTGATGAAGATCTCCAATACGCGGTCAATGTCCTGTTCCTTCTCTTCGAAATAAGTGACGTAGGATTTGTCGTGAATCGCCCGCCAGAGCGCTCGTAGGTTGCTCCCAACGTTCTTCCGACGACCCGTGTTCTCTGTATCTACGTACTCAGACTGCATCTCGAAAACAAAGTTATCGAGGTCCTCTTGCTTCGAGTAGTTGAGAATAGCTCCTGCTCTGAACCAGAGGTCGTCGCCTCGTGAGACAATGCGCTTGTCATAATCACTCACCGGGAGGAAAGAGAATTCGTATCGTGTGTTCCGGTCCCCGCCTTCGTCGAGTTCCTCGTTCGGGTCCGAGGTGATGTTGAGGTACAACCGCGACTTCGACCACGCACTCTCGTTCCGATACCACTTGTACGGCTGTTTGTACGTGTACGTTCCCTTGAGCCCGACGTAGAACGAGGAGAGTCGCTGTTGCCCGTCGAGGACGAGTTTGAGATCGCCAGACCCGTCAGGGATTACCTCTGAATTTCGTGTCTGTGAATCTGTGTTGATGTACTTCGTAGTCGTGATGTAGTTCTGGATGAACCCGTACATCTTGTACTGGTCACGGTTCTCGTCCTCAATGTCCCAGTAGAGAAACGTTCCAATCGGATAGCCCTGGAGGACAGAATCGAAGAGGTCGGTAATCTGGTCGCGCTTCCAGACAATTTCACGCTGAATCGCTGGCAGCAGGTAGTTCTCCCGCTGTATTTCCTCGACAGCTTCTGCGATAGTCACCCGTTGGTCGTACATGGCTCTCGATACCCGTGGCCATGTTATATTGGTTCGCCGAATATTTCGGCTAGTCGCTAGCTTTGGTATGGCCTATATGCACCGATAAACCCCCGTGATAAGCGATGAATGTCTTGAGAAGCCGTGTACAGTTAGTATCGTATTTCGCGGACGGGCTATCAGCACGGCTTCACTCTTCGTACTGTTCTCACCGTGAGTCGGTGCCACTGTAAAGATGCTATACGAAACTACTATCTTGAACTGGTCAACGAGTTATGAACATGGCCTCCAACAGCCCTCTGCACGAGACACGTGCCGTTTCCCTCGGCGGGTACGGCAGTCTTGTCCCATATCACGGACCGCTTTCCATTGATCCAGGCACTCCTGGTAAGTCGCATATCCTCCATCTCCCTCTTGATCAGCCGACCCCAGAAGGAATCCTCAATCATCTTGATGATGTAGCGGAGCATCTGAAGATCGACACGCGTCGGGGACGGCTATTCTACAGTGTACACTACTCAGACTACGGTTGGAACGGGAGTGGGGTCGAACAGCTAAGGCAAGACCTTCAGAACCCGTTTGAGGTTGGCGAAGAATTAAGACGGACATTGGAGAGCGAATACAATCGTGAACTTGGGATGCACCGTCCGTGCTTCACGATTCTGTCGAACGCCGAATACGGACTCTTTTACATGGTTCTTCGCGGGGGAAAGCGATACTTGGATGATGAAGGTGAAGAGTGGGAGATTGCTTACTACGCTCGCTCAGGTGTACTCATAGACCAACCTGTACTCTCATGGCCGAACGTAGAGAAAGTCGTAAAGAACGATGGGGGACCAATCACACAACACACTACAGACATTAGTACGGAATCCATCGAATTAGACAAACAACTATTAGAAGGGGTATACCCGCTGAGCCAATCTGTAAGCAACGATGCTGATATCATTGGTGGCCGGAACCCTTATTCAGCGAATAGCGCCGACTCTGGCGACAGCGATATCAAAGATTCAATCAATCAGACCTCACACCTCACGTTCCGAGTGAATGGGGGAACGATTGGCTTTGAAAATGAAGAGGCGTACAGAGTGGGGGGGATGGCCGCCTATCGACCCGTAGAAATCACGATGTGGGGGCATCCGGTAGTGATTTGCCAGCCAATGTGTGACGCGATTACTAACTGACCTGCTACGGGGTAGGCGCGGAGGTGTGTGTTTATCCCATCTCTGGAGATATGTTTGGATAGAGTGCATTGAGATACGTCGTTACCCGCTGTTTCGGCTGCGATATTCAGCAGTTTGTCCTCAGTGTTGTTGGAGCTCAAATTGGTACAACAACCTACCGTACCGTTCAGGAATTCCAATATCTTCGCACCACTCACAGAGGGCCGACATTGTGGGGCAGTCTTCAATCATTAGCAAGTAAAGATGATACGCAATCCGCTCCGAGGGTTCCACTATTTCCAGTTGAGGGATGACCTGATGACTTATTGTGTGAGAGTTCAGCCACTTGCTCAC
>NZ_JALXFV010000003.1:754153-818448 GCF_023699475.1 Halomarina rubra
GACCTCCCGATAGATGATACGTTGGTGAGGTATCCAACTGTTCAACAGCACGAAGTTATGCGATGACGTTACGTAGTCCCGCCATTCTTTGAGCATATCGGATATCTGTGGGTAAATAGCTCCATCTGTTCGCTCCACTGCTGAAACTAGCCATGAAACCATAGCAGGCTGATTAGGTGCTAATTCCACCCCATGTTGATTCCGAATGGATATTGTCGACTCGACGACGCTACTGATAAGGCCAACAAGCTCCTGAAGATATCCAACCTCTGAATACATTCGGGCAGATTCGAAGAGGTGGCCTTCAGCACTCTGAAGGTATCTCCTCGTAAGATTCGAATCATCTGAATCTCTGGCCGCACTCAGAAAGGCCGCGGTATGGTATTCGTAAACTGTCCCTCGATCATAACTGGACCCCTCGTGACTGTTAATAGTGAATCGGACGTCACATAGCACAGAATAAGCTGCACAGTACTTGTCTTGCTTAATAAGTACACCTGCCTTATTGTCCAAAGCGTATGCACCGGCAACCTCGTCTCCGGTATCGTCGTAGAGGGATGCAGCCACCTCAAACCAGTGAATCGCAAATTCTTGATATTGGCTTTGTGACTCTGAGTCTAAGCCCACCTGATTAGAGAGGCCGCGACAGCACACGCCTAATTCATCGGCTGCTTCTGCTTGTATGGACAAGGAATCTGTGGTTGAGAAAGCTTCGTATAAATTGTCAAATGCTGAATAAGTTTCTTGATTTAGTCGATTGAGAATACCTTCGTGGAGCGCCAACAATGAGTCATCCCACGTGGATTGATACTCTTCAATTGTATTCGAAATCTCATTCAGTTGTAAAACACGGTTCCCATATGTGCCGATTGCTGCAATTTCGTATAAGCGAAGGAGTTGTTCTTGCTCCTCATCACTGAGTGAGTCCATTACCTCTCGAGTCTGGTCGAGACGAGTTCTGAAATAGTCGTTGAGCGTCGTCCACAATGACCCATCAGAAACGCCCAGAATTGAATCTCCATGTTCAACCAATATTTCGAGTGCTGAATCGACACTTGTAGCCAGCCAATAGTGAAATTCAGCCTCGCGGAGATAGTGTTCTTTCTTGTCATCTCTTACCTTTTCAACCCAGTGTCCGAATACGTCTCCAATCGTCTCACTAACGTCTGATTCATCGCAATCTACCACCTCTGAGGGAATATCGTAATTAAGACGGATGTATCCTCGATGCTCTTGAATCAACTCCGAGTCAACAAGGGCTGATACCCCATCCCCTCCAAACGTCTTGTTTAACTCGACCACGACGTCATACGGCTTTGAATATCGCATGATTGACAGCGCTGATAGCGTCTGCCGATCTCCTTTAGATAGATTTCCCAATTGGCTATTCATCCACTGCATGGATTTCGTGCCCTGTTGGTTGAGATCAACATTCGTCACATGGCTTGGTTTGCCGAACAGAAAAGGCAAATCGGCCATGACCACGACATTTCCATTGTTCACATGAGACTGGGTAGTAATGATTTCGTGCACAAGCTGAACGAACTTCATCGAGAATTCTGAATCAGCACCATTCGGAAGGCGGTCAAAAATAATAGTCCCACCCTCCCCAAGATATCGCTCTAGAATATCATCGTTGTCCTCAAATTCTCTCAGCGACAAACCACTGCTAGATGCGGCCTGCTTCAGCTCAGCAGCAAATTCTACTCCAATTGATGTCTGGTGACCTCGGACATCGATATAGCAATAATCTGAAATTTCTTCATGTTCTAAAACGTAGCTAATCGCCTCTGACTGTGCCATAGACCCTCCATTGTGGCACCATACCGCTGCACCATCACTGAGGTGAGTCCGAATTTGATCTGCAATCGGTATCACACCTGGGACAATACCACTTTTCAGGGGTGGGCGTTGGCGAATCTGTCCAGAAGACCCTCTAAATGCCTCGAACACATTACGAATCTCTCTGGAAACTCCGAAGGGAGATGGTGCGGGCAAAGACAGACCCAATCTGTCAAACAAGTCAATGAGAAATTCGTGAGCTGGAATTCTCGACTTCGAGTCCTCTGGCTCAATCACATAGAATGGCACGTCTGCCTCATCTGCATCCTGCTTAAATCGTGCTAACTGGTCTACCCAGTCAATTTGGCTGTATCCCACCCACCATACTCCCTCTGACAATCCTCTATCCCTTTTTGCAGCCTGACGAAGCAAAGACATAACAGATTCGTCATGGCCGCCATAGCCGAGGACGACCAACCCTCGTCCGTCAAGCAAAGGGAGGAGCTTCCTCTTCATATTCTCGTTTACCCTCTGCGTCATTTCATCAGACATGTTTGCGAGATCGTCGTACAGAAAATCCCCGTGCAGCTTAATCACGGAAGAGTTGGCGTCTTGGAGGTCCCGGGGATCTATCTGGTCATCAGTGTGATACACTTGATGCGTTCGCTCACAATTCATGCTGAATGCGATTTCCAGGAGGTGGTCGAAATTTGTCGTCAACACGTTATCGCAGTAGCCAGACTCAACGAGTTCTGCAATCAAGTAGTGAGAACCAATTGCTGATTCTCCCCAGCGTCCTGGATAATTACCGCTAAGTGGCGGTACTCCTGCAATCCATTCTTCGATCAGAGCTCTCCGAATTCGCGCGTCGTCTGGCCCTCCGACTGGAGACTGTCGCCAAGCATCAGCATAGTCTGTATCTGGTGTGATATCTGCTGAGGGGTATCGGTCACAGAGTTTTTTGACAATTTCTTGAGCACTTGGAATGCCTGCTCGCACTGAAATCCCTGCTCCGGTGAGGAAGACAATCTCAGATCCCCTGTTGAGTTTTTTTGTGAGGGTGGACCGAGGAGACTCATGAGTGTCGCTCATTGGTACAACCAAATTTGGCAACATACTAAGCATTCTCATGGTAAAGAGCACAATCGGAGATTCTCCAACCCGACTGTGGTAGCTGCTATATTGTGGGTGGTCGTTGTGGAGCGCTCAATAGAAGCTTTCCTGAGATGACGTCTGGTGAGGAGGTATTACTGGATGGTATGAAACCTGGCCGACAATTACTCAATAGACGTTCCTGTATCTCCCTGAATTTCAATTAGACCAATACGTGCCCGACTCACTTTGTTGTACTATGGTACAGCGGCTTGGAGCCGTTCAATTCCTGTCGAAATCACTGAGATTAGTCTCAAAGTGATAGAGATTCTAATCGCTGGTAAGCGCGACCAAGAGACAGTTGCGAGTGGAATCAGACCTCTGGTAAACCGTCGGATTTGCATCCACTGCTCTTTAGTTCGCTTATCGGGCTGGCTCTTCCCAGGCAGTTCTTGAGGACTTCCTACAACTTAGACACCTTCATCAGGCACTCTTGAATAATTTTGCTGTAATCTGCGGATCGAAAGTCAAGGTGGTGCAACTGCACAACAGAGATATCCTGAAGATGGCCTCTATCTTTGACGCCATTGGAATCACCGTCATGAGATAGAATCTTCCCACAGACTCGGGTCGAGAATTGACTTTCGGCTACCTTCTCGAACCCTAAGCGCTTGAACATCTGCATAGACTTATCCCCCATTGAGAACGCGATTTCAGGTGAAATTGTCTTCAATTCGTCTTCGAACCAATCGATACCATGGGGTGTACGTCTGTAACGATTCCTGGGCGCTTGATGTTTGATTACGTTCGTGTAAGCGAAGTCACCGAAAAACCCCTCTTTCTCTCCGATTGGTGGATTCGACAAATCCTTCCGGTACGACTGGTATTTCTCGTAGCAAAGATAATCTCTAAAAGTCTCATCGTCGATTACCGAGTCAAGTTCGAGTTTACCTTCTTCGAACACCTCGTTTACAGCGCATATTAGTGATTTTAGATTGTGCTTTCCACCGTTATAAAGATAATTTGAAATTGTGGTGCGAGAATGGTCAACGAGTGTTTGGATGTCGAAGTCGTTCGACTCATCACCTAATTTGAAGTGGGACGGATGGACACCATCCGTGTGGGTGCCCGGCTTCAGATCGGGATTCGTTTGCACTAGCAAATAGTCACGAGGACCACTCGAGTGAACTCGAAACATACCTCTCATCTTTATTCTCCCATAGTTTGGGTGAACATCACGTGTGTTCAGTTGATCCCTAAAATACTCGTCAGCGTATTCGTATTCTTGCAGAGGATGATTCTCAATTGCTTGCCGGTGAATGCTGCGGAGCCTTTCGTCCATGACTGAACGGTAATTTCCTAATATATGCCACTACTGATATTCTGTACTAGAAAAATATCTTTGGGAATGATTTATCTTCTCAGTTGTTTCAATCGGAACTAAACTTCATCCCTCCGTGGTTCTCGCGCTTTGGTCCGGTGTAATACACTCCTTCCAATGTCTCTATCTTCCCCTCTGGGTTGTACTCTAGATTCGCCGTGCCGTAGTGGAGTCGCATTGCATCCGGTGTTTCCATACCTGGGTTGTTCTCGTATTGGTAACTCAGCGTTGGCCAGCGCGAATCTTCGACGAGGAGTGTACCGCCTTCACTCATGGACGACGACTGCTCTGTCGAGAGGTCGACCTGCATTCGCCACCATTGCTGGGTGATGGTGAGCGTAGCTCTGACCTTAGTGTACTCGCTCTCCTCGTCGTTCTCTACGTGAATCGCCGACTCAGGGATTTCACCATTGTACGATGTCTTCAGGTATCCCTCCCACTCGCCGTTCAGGTCCGGGGTTTTGACGATTCCCAAGCGCTGGAAAACCTTCCACCGCCAGAGATACCGATTCCAAGCAAGGAATAGCCCGGCGAATACCGCCCCGAATGATGGGATGAGGACCGCTGCTGTGTACCCTTCGACAACGAATCGAGAAAGCAGGCCTTCCCCGAGTTGAATAACGATGAGGCTGAGTGCACCCAGTAGACCGAGTACCTTCAGCCGCCGATCGCTATCGATAGAGTATGTGTGCATTCTCCCCTTTACTCAGTTGTAGTAATTCTGGTAGAGCCACACGAGCTCACCGACGAACCGTCTCGCATCACGCTCGTTCCACCGCGTCGAATCCCGGCCAAACAGTGGTTGTTTTCCGTGCTGCGTCGTGAACGACGAGAGATCGTTCCGATTGGCGTGGAGGTAGTTCACGATTCGGACGAACCGTTCCTGTGGGTCATCGACGAACGCCTCGTCAGGAACGTTCGAGAGAAGGCCAGCGATGAAGTACGACGGCGCATCGTCTTTGGAGAAGCGGCCCTTGTGAACGAGGTTCTGCCGCGCTCGCTTGATCATCCGAACGGACTTCCGGTAGTTGCCCCCGGTAGCCTTGTTCTTCGCAGCCCCTGCTTGGTAATGCTGCTCTGGTGCGTTGGTGATCTCTTCGCCCGACTTCGAGCGGAACCACAGCTCTTGCTCTTCATCAGGTGATTTGTAGCGCTGGCACACCACGACGTCGGCGTCAATCTGGAGCGTCGAGTCCGAGGCGTGGACCTTGATGGCCTTGTCATCGACGACGACCGCGTCGTCTCCATAGCGTTCACGAAGTGCAGCGATGACGTCGTCTTTGAACTGCTCGTAACTGTAGTCCGTTGGCTGTCCGTCCTCGTTTACTCCCTCTGTGTTCCGTAGGAGCCGGTTGCTGTCCCTCCGATGCGGACTCGTGAGTTGGATGACGATGTCGACGTCACTGTTCCCGTGGATATTGGTGTGGTTCTTGTACGACCCCTGGAGGAAGACACGGAATTCGATGTCGTCTCTATCAAGGTGCGAACTGTTCGTGAGAGCACGCGAAAGCGCGTCTTTCGTTCGCTTTGGCGAGGAAGACGGCCCAGACTTCGACCACTGCTCAAGCTTCGACGGCGGGATACCAGTACCCTCCGTGGATAGCTTCTCGTCGTCAGTACTCAGGATTCCTCCAAGGAGTGTCGAAACGAGTCCGTCATCCTCATCAGAATCGTCTCCCTCGGCCACACCGGTCGGCTCAGAGACCGCAGGGCCCGAGGCAGACACACCTGCGGAGCCTCCACCGCCAACGCCACCGCTCGAATGTGTCTCGGAGTCGTCGCTCTCCTCGGCCTGCCCATCCTTTTCTGGCGACGAAACCCCCGGGACTTCGTCGAGCTCACGCTGATCTGGGTCCTTGAGATCCTCGGGGAGGCGGTCATTTGCAGTGTCGGTACTGGCGTCTGATGAATTATTCCTGTAACTACCCATGGACTGCCTCCTGTGAGAACTGCTGAAGTGAGAGCTGGTTGTATCCTGTTCCGACAGCCTCGGAAATCTCTGCGCGAAGTGCACGGAGTCGACGGTGTGCCTCCTCAATGGGTGTGTCAAGGAACTCGGTTTCACGAAGCCACACGTATCGCCCTGCTGCGGCGACGACAGAGGCGGGAAGACCTTCGAGATATCGCGGTGAACCGAGCCCAATCAGGACGATCCCCGTTGGATCACATACCGCGTCGATAGTTCGGAGCCACTCACGGCATTGTCGAATCTGGTTACCTGCTTTCGGGCCGAAGAACTGACCGACATACACACCGACATAGCCGTCGGCGAGCGGCTCGATGTGGTCGTAGCAGTAGCGGAGCTCGTCTGCATACACTCCCTTGAGCAGTGGGAGAACCCGAGTCTGGCACTCTGCTTCGTGAAGCAACGTCGCAACACGCCTGACCCCGTGGATGTAGTCCTCTAAGTTCTGTGCCCGTATCTCAGGGTCCATGTCTCCATCTTTGTAGGTTGGGACGTCGAACGGCAGATACCAGTGGGGATTGACCGCCCGGACGGGGGTGAGTTCTTCCTTGAGGCTGAGTGTCTTGAGATACTCATCTGGTACGGTCGATGTCGCAACCAGCGGGCGCTCGGGTGAGACTGCCAGCACGTCCTCGACGGTGGTTCCCGCGCTCTGGAGGCGAACAAGTTCGGGGTGATCGATCATCAGTCCATCAGCGGTATCCGATGGTGCGAATACCTCGGGTACACCCTCTCGTGTGAGCCTGACCCGACTGTAGAACCCACCCGGTGGATGCGTCTGCTGAGTATTCTGGTTACGGCTATTTCGGCCTCCCTCACCGCTCATTGGAGACCTCCATTGACCCGATAGATGGGTCTCGTGCTGTGCTACTCGTTGCTGGACACAGGATGCGTCGCTGAGTCATTTGGGCTTGCTCTGTTCCCTGTGCTTTTTCGGACGAGGCCGATGGTTTCTGGCTGCCTCGAATTTATCGGGGAACGAGTACGTCTTGCGTGTCAATCAATATTAAACTAGGGGTGGTCTACAGCGCGGCAGACCTCCTATCGGTAGAATCCAGTCGATTCCCTCAACCCCAAAACTGAGCGTAATCAGGAATTCGCTCGCTCATCGGGTGAAGGTTGCGGATATTGAGGACAATATGGACCTGAAACGGTTGGATTCTGTGCCTGAGTCGGTGCTGGGGAAACAAATGATGTACCACGATGCGTGGACACGTTTACACCAACGTCCTTGTCTGTGGTTAGTGCCTAAAGCCGCCAATTCGTATCATGGGTGCCCCCTTTAGCTGACTTAAGAATCAGATAGTGATGAACTTGCAGAATTTTTTGGTGGCCACCAGGGGACTCGCTCGTTGTGCTTCTTCAGATATTTAGCAGACGGTGGTTCATCAGGCCACTCCAACGTCTCGTTGCCGCAGAGAAATTGCTCAAGTGATGGGTTCTGGTTGGCTAGTCCTGGTCTGGCGATGACCTCGTACGATTCTGTAAACGTCCACATCTGCAGGTCGAAAGCTCGATGGTGGGTATAGCAGAGTAGCAACCCGTTGTCTGGGTCACCACGCAACTCCTCAAATTCGCTCCAGGGCAGGATGTGGCCTGCCTGTAACAAGCCTGGTGTTGAAATATCGCAAAGTAGGCACGAATCGTCGTACCGGTCGCGGAGTGCCGCACGGAAATCTGCTTGTCCACTTCGACTCTTTGTTTCGGTAGACGAATCTCCAGTATTGATGCGTGTTTTTTCACCACCGGCGCTTGAATCGTCCTTCGGCGAGTGAAGTCGTTCTTTAGCCCGGTCTGCTTCGTACGCAAGCTCTTTCTCGTTACCGTAGAAGTCCTCCCAGATTTCTCGGCACCCCTCACTGAGGTGGCTCATCCCTTTTGAGCCCTGGGGGTCCAGGTACCGATAGTTCGATAGTCGTAGTGCGATGGAACTTGGTGTTCGACCAGTCATTTCGGCAGTCTCCTGAACTGTTGGGTCGCTCTTATCCACGACAATCCCTGGCGTGTTGAGGTACAAGTCAAGTGTAACTAGGTACTCATCACGTGTCCACGTGTTCCCCGGCATACTGTAGCAGAATGTTGTTCAACTAATCAATCCAATCATGTTCGGCTGGTAAAAAGCCAGAGGTCTAGATTCGAACGGTAGTGTTCCAAACGACTACTCAACATTTGACTGCTAGGAACCATCGAGGGGGTTGGTGATTCTGCACATTCTATACTCTGTCCGGAGATAACTGGTGTATGGAGCTATCAAGTTTCACTGCCAAACAGATTGCGTCGGAAGCTGACTGCTCCACTCGTGAGGGGTATGAGTCAGAATTGGATTACTACCAGCAACGAGAATACACTTACATTCCCATGCCTGAAGACGGCCGTTACTACCATGTAGGAATGGGTGAACTCTGTGAGATAGACTCAAATCAGTATGTGGAACCAGACACCGAGATACTCACGGTATTCTCTATCCTTGAGAAGTACGATTTCGCCCTAATCGATTGGTACGAAAACTTGGTCACAGGAGATTCTGCAGTTTACATCGCAGATCAACTGGACGGTGCTGACGCGTCAGAACTTGCGATGGAGGTGCTTGAAGATGCCGAGGCTGTCAGAGAACGATACCCAGATGATGACGTTATTGATGATTTTATATTCGCAATCAAGTCAACCAATGAGCTCCGATACTCTATTATCACTCTTGCAGATGTGAACAAACGAAGAGCCAGAGAGTTATTTTACCGGGTATTCTCGGAGTTTGAGGTTCTGCTATCCACTTTGGTTGAGAATGAGTATCCCGACTCCACTTCTCTTTTCTACGACGCGAGCCCGGAGGCAATTGGTCGCTGGCAAAAGTCAAAGATTGACGACCTGGTCGTCCATATCTCGGAGCATATGTACCTGAGCACTCTGATGGATATCGTCGGAAAATCCCAGTCCCTCCGACGAGAGTTCGGCTACGAGTCTCGTAGTCAGTTCAAAAAGGACCTAGGTGGGCTGATTCAACTCAGAAACCGGATTATGCACCCTACGAAGACCCTCGTCCACGATACTGAAGACCTCTCAAAAACCATCTCCAGACTCCAGCGCGCTATCAACGCTGTTGACGAATTCCACCGTGACGAAACAGAATCGGAGTTCCCAATTCCAGATGCGGGAACGAAGCTTTTGTATAGCGGTTGATTAGATCGCAATCTTATTCGATACTGATGTATAATGGACACTAAAACAACATATGTGTTATGTGGAAATTCCCCGGGGAATAATCCGTTCGTTGAGTGAGTCTGTGACATGCTCAACCCCGAGTCGTAACGTATTCAAAGGGACACCGGATACTAGCGAATGCGTGTCCGGGTTGGGGTAATGGTCATCCTTCAGCCTTGTGGAGGCTGAGACGCGGGTTCGATTCTCGCACCCGGACTCAATATTCTGGCAAAATTTCCAGAAACAAACCGAATTTTGTTCTGTTTGTCTATGCCTGTCCTTCTCGTACTAATCCGAAGCCTCTGATCGCGTTGGATTATCTGCCGGCTGATCACTAACGCCGATAAGTAATCTGAGCTTCTCCCGCTTGATCTTGTCAAAATCGGCCTTTCGGTGGCACCCCGGACAAAGCGAGATGACGTTCTCGATAAAGTGGGCGTCCGTGACATCATAGCCTTCAGCGTTGACGAAAACACGAACTGGGATGATGTGGTGGACATCTGGATTGCGACCGAGGGCCTCGTCGGTCGCACCACAGCACCGACACTGGTGTTCATCTCGTTCAAGAGCAGCCTGCCTGATTGCTGCCCATCCAGGTCCGTATGGGCCTGTGTCACCTCCTTTCCAGTTCGGATGCCCCGAACCAGTAAATGCATCTGAAAGCCACTGACGTCTGCAGGGCTCGCTGCACGTGACGACGCCGCTATCTGGAATGTTGCTCGGGTAGCGCTTGACAGCAGAATCACAAACTGCACAGCTGAGGATGCGTTTTCCACCCTTCCACCTGTGGTGGTCGGGTCCTTCCAAACATGGGGTCGTTTGCCACGACTCGTTCTGAACGCACTCAGAACAGTACCGGCCGGGTTTCTCTGATGGATAGTAGCTGAACCGAGCGGTGCAGATTTCACACGTTGCAATCATCCCACCGTGGCCGGATGGAAGACGGGTTCCATGATGCTCGGAATGGTGGATTAACATCTGCTGCTCTGAGTCGAAGGGATGCTCACACGTTGGGCACGGCAGACCACTCATTGGCTGCCTCCGAGGCAAAGGGGATGTTTCGCTATTCTCGCTGTTGACGTTACTAGCTGCTGGTGGTAGTACTGAACGAACATCGGTACACAGGCCCGCCCATGCGCGCCTGCACCCCCTGCAGGCGCGCACATAAATCTGGCCGTGAAGCCAGTAACGAACCAACACAGTCGCCAGTCGCTGGAACTATATCGAACATACAGAGACTCTATTAGCAATGGATTTCCCAGCAGAACGAGATGATACGCCCAAAGTGTGGAGGCTTCGATCAGGTTACCTTGAGAACTGGCCCGACTGGAAGGACCACGATATTGTCTCGGTCGGGTGGGATATCGGCGCAATCAGAGGGGACGTCTCCGACGAACCTGCGATATCTGACGGGTGCGACTCGCTTGATGAAGTCGAGAGTGAAGTCAACCGACTGATCGAAGAGAGATATGCTGATGACGAAGACGACGACGTAAGCCTTGCGTACGGTGCGGTGAAGACAGTAACGGCGACCCGAAGCGATCGGTACTTCGCTCCTGGTGATTACGTCATCGTGTTTGGGCACAAGATTCGCGGACAACCCGTCATCCATGGGGTGGCTCGTCTCAAAGAGTATGTTGGTAACAAGCACCCTATCTCGAAGGAGAGCCACCCGTACCAATGGGAGGTTGAATACTTAGCCAAAGGGCCAGTCCGGAAGCACGACCTATCGGAGAAGTTCGACGGGGGGAGTCTGAATCTATTCCTTCGCCCGACACTCTGGAGGTTCCGTGATGCGAAGGAAGAGGACGTCAAAGAACTCGCGAGGGAGATTGGTGATTTAGTCGGTGAGAAGAAGGACATCTCGCTCTCCCAGTCGTACTTCGACTACAAGGAAATTGACATGCAGCGATACCTCGGCGACAACATCAACCTGCTGCCGTATGATATCCAGAAGACAACTCCTGAATTCTGTATCGACGACGACAACAGAGCAGATTTCTACTGTGAGCTGACCGACGGCGAGACGCTTATCGTTGAGACCAAACAGCATCATGCGACCACCGACAACTTGGACCAGCTCAATGGATACATTGAGGCCCATCGGAAGGAAACAGGTAAAGATGCACAAGGGTGCCTGATTGCTCCTGGTTTTGTCCAGGAAACCATAGACAAGGCAGATAATCATGACATATTGTGTCTGCGGTTCGTCCCACATGCTGAGTTGGAACCTCTCCACTAATCATCGGGCTTGCCCTGCGTTTCGACTTCTTGGAGGGGGAATTTCTCATCGAAAACGTGCTCAATTTGCCACTAACCAATTTGAGCTTTAATGTCCGGCTGTAGACTTCACTACAGGAGCCGGTCGCGATGGTATCTCTCATCTATACAATCGTACTTTTTTATACATCGGTGCCCCACGTGCGAGACAAGGACTAATCATATGCCCTCAGAATCTGCTCGACCGGAGGACTGGTGGTTCAAAGAACAACCACCAGGACAATCTCACAGCCCAGGGCTGCTGCAGAAGAAGACCCTCGATAGAAGCTTGGAGACCTTCGTCAAGGAAGTTCTCCAGAATATCAATGACGCGGGTCTTGATAACGACTCCCCCGTTGAGGTCACCTTTCGTCTACTCGAATTTGATGAACCTAGTGAAGTGTTCAAGAACGCCATCTGTTGGGACTCTCTCCTGGAACACGTCCGCGCAGCGAAGGAAGAACAGGATGGGCCTGGATTGGACGACTATATTGACTACCTGGACGATGGTGGGACGCTTAGGCTCCTCATCGCAGAGGAGAAGAACACGAGTGGTATCCAGGGCGATGAGGTGTCCACGGAGGGCGACTATGCAGCGCTGGTCAGAGACCCCGGGAGTAGCAACAAGAGTGGAGACACCGGTGGGAGGCATGGGTTGGGAAGTTCCGTCCTGTGGGTTGCTAGCGGTCTCCAGACGGTCCTTTTCAACTCGTACTTAGACGAAGAACTCTCGGGACAGGAGTCTCCTCGCCTAGTAGGGCGATCGTTCGTCCCGACGCACGCCACTTCAGATGGTCAGTGGTACGACAACGAAGGGTGGTTTGGTTCTCCGACGGGTATCGAAAATCCTGATTTGGAGCGACCCGAGTCGGTATGGGGGGACGTCGCTGAGGGGTTGGCTGAGGAGCTATCGTTGAATCGCCCAGGGGAAGCGGGGACGAGTACGATGGTGGTCGGCTTCCGAGACCCCTCCGACCCGTCAATGGAGGAACAACCTTCCCCCGCGGAGATAGCGGATACGTTTGAGGAAACTACTGCTGATTACTTCTGGCCCGCGATAAGCCGTGGAGAGCTTGAAGTGCATCTCAATATGGCTGGAGACGTCCGCCACATCACCGATGAAACGATTCGCGATCACGAGAGGGTCGCACCCTTTATCGCGTGTTACGAGAACCGCGAAGGGGCTGCTGATTCGCTGAACGGCCCAGGGAGCGTCGCGAACATAGAGTTTGAGTACGAGATTCAGAGTCGGAAGGACAGCGAGACGCCAGCCTCCGGGCCTGTCTCACTCGCCGCGCGGCGTGCATATCCTGGTGAGGAGGAGCGGGTTGGAGAGATTGCACTCTTCCGTGGGTCGGGAATGGTGGTCCAGTACAAACCTGGTCATCATCTCGGGTTTTCCGAAAAGTTCCACGGCGTGCTCGCATGTGGGAACGCTCGGCCAGGGATGGAAGACGAACCGACTGATGAGGACAGTGCCATCGACAAGTTCCTAGCGATGGCCGAACCGCCTGCTCACGACGATTGGATTGGTGAGAAGAACGACGAACTCAAAGGGACATATGAGTCGGGGTGTGTGAAGTGCATTAAGCGACTGAAGAAGCAACTGCTCCGAAAACATTTATCGAAGCTCCTCTACGGGGCACGCGAGAGTACCGGGCAGTCGTATCGTCCGTCTCGAGATATCGTACCGAAGATAGCACGCTCAAATGGGAGAGAAACGAGTCGCTCCACTCCCAGCCTCGCAGCTCCCTTCGATTGGGAGGTGACCGACTCAACGGTTGACCGGAACCGATGGACGTTCCGTGGTTGGATCGAACCGACAATTAACGGTTCCAATCGTGTGGCAGAGTGGAGCGTTATTGTGGAGATGGCGGCGATGTTCGAAGACAACCGCGAAGCGTCGAAGATACCGGTTGACGAGGTACGCATCGATTCGGCTAGCAGTGATGGCCGCGTTGACGACGGACGAGGTGTGATCAAGGCTACAGAGGACTCTGGTAGGATTTGGTTCGACATCCGATCAAAGGTGTTCGCAGACCGTGATCCGAGATTGGGCGATGTGGGTGAGACGAAATTCAAAATCGTTGATGGTTCCATCACCGTTGAGGAGGTGTCCTCATGAAGGAGATTCGACTGAACAAGAGCATGTCCTACCGGACGTACCCCCACCGGTGCGAACCGGGATCGTTGGACTTCACTGTCAGGGAATACTCACTCAACGGTGAATCAACGAGCGAGGTGGACGGCGACCGCCTAATTGACGTGACGGAGTACGAGGGATGGGAGACGCTCTCGTTGGAACTTGAGGTAACGATTCCAGAGGGGCTTCTAGGGAAGGTGTTCCCAGAGTTTGGGGAGATTCCGGGGATGCTCGCCGTTACCGTACACTGCCGTGACACCTACCTTCGTGATCGGTTGGTGTTGCGACGGGACCCAATTAGCTCCGGAACGTATTCTAAGACGTGGGAGTTCAACGCTCAGGAGGTGACCGGGTCGATTGACTTGCGTCCGCTTCTTCTCCGGACGACCGATGCCGAGGACTCCGGTGCTTATGCCACCGATGCTGGGGTGTTCGTAGCTGACGGAGAGAGGTGGCGTGTAGAGCTCAATGACGATAGCGGCGAAGGCGAGGATTTGTTCGATATTCGCGGGACCGAATTCAGTTCGAAGCGTGAATCCAATCCAGCTAGTCGCTTCCCCGCAAAAGACCGGCTATACTATCTCGATCTTGAATCGGATGCCGAGATTCCCGTCCTATGGCTGAACGAGGACCACGAAGAGGTTGTGCCGTTGCTCCAGAGCCCTGAGGGGCAATACGAGAAGCTGACATCGGAATTGGCGTGGAATCAGGTGATGACACCCGTTTGGACTCGACTCATTACCATCGCAGCGACACAGTACGATTCAGACGACGAGGAGTGGCCGTTGGATTGGCAAGGGGCCGTCTTTGACAAGCTGCACGATGCGTTCTACGAGGACCATAGCCCGGAGAAGGCTGCCGAACGGCTGCAAGAAGAACTCTCCGAGTCTATTGAAATTGCCACCAAGAGAATTGATGATGCCGTACAGGCACTGCTTGACCCAGCCGAATACTACACGAAACACGTGCGAACTCTTTCAGATAAATGACCCAGACGAAGCTGATGAGATTGAACCACGAAGCGAGACAGTTGTTGGACGACAAAGCATTCCTCAATGGTGGGGAGGGTAGAGTATACTTCGACGAGACAGAACTTGAGCAGTACACTCAGCCTACAGACCATACTGCAGACCTGGACATCTTGGAAGACCGCCTCCGGAAGATTGTCGAGGACCACGACGAGTATGCTGGGGAGATGGATAAGGAGGCAGCTGTTGCTGTTCATGAGGAAATCGACCTGACTCGTAGCGCTGCGAGCGATTCTGGGATGTGGAACGACCTCGCAATGCGGAGATTCCCTTGGTTCGTCCGTCACAGGTGGAGGTACGAGAGCGAAACGGGCATGAAGAAGAAGTTCTGGACCTATGGAGCCGCGCTCGACTCTGCTTCGAGTACCTTCGAACGCCTCTGGTGGATTGCGGAGCTGACACAGGAGGACGGTTGTTACAAGAACACGAGGAAAGTATTCGAGAGTCGTCGATTCTGCTTCATGATGTTCGACACCCAGATTGGTCGATACAAACCCGCAGCGCTCGCATGTCTTGATGCTCTCTATGACGATGAGGGTGAATCGTTCGCGTCCAACGAGGTCATTGATGCGACAATTAAGCGTCTTCGTCGAGCCGGCACTACGATTCCACTCGAAGGAAGGACCAAGACCGAGTTAACCGATATCGTCCAGAGCATCCGTGCGGATGTTGAATCGAATACCGAAGCCGGTCTGTAGCCTATGATGGTCTCCTGATGGTCTTCTCTACGGTGAAACCCCAGAACTCGCCGTTTGATGATATCCCCGATGTCTGGCGGTACTTCGCTGCCGGTTATTTGGCCCAAGTTCGTGGTTCCGAGATGTTCGTATATTCCGGCAAATTTACCTCCCTCGGGCGAAAATTTGTATTAAAGACTCTTGTTGGGATGAAATGACCAGATTTTGTTCCTCATCGCGTTTGCATCACACTGCGCTCGTCTCAATATCGGAAAATTCTATCCAGATATTAACGCACTCGTTCACCAGTTCTTCATGTCGCTGTTTGAGTCGTTTTGGCGTCCAACTATCATGCCGAGCCAGGTCGTTCGTGATTTGGAAGTCGCTCTTCTTTTCGAAGTACTCGAGATATTTTTTCGGAAATGGTCGATTTCCGGCCTTGTAGTTCTTCCGACCATCTAGAAGGACTAGATTTCCAAGTCTGTTCGTCCACTTCTCGCGCTCAAGTTCGTCGCTGAAGCGCTGCATCCAGTATCCACTGGTCGGGTTTTGGGGAAGGATATGCTCAACATTGATGTTCTGACCATACTGGATTTTGACGTTCTTGTTGTCGTAGCGCTCCATATTGATGCGCATCAGGACGTACTTCGGCCACTGATAGTTCCCTTTTCTATAAAAGTTCCTGAGGTTCAGCGCTTCTTCAAACTCAGTTTGATCTGCTTGGAGACCGTCGCAGAGATTTTCTGATTCTAATGCTTCACGTGGGCCGTCGGCAGAATCAATATCCTTGAGTATACTGTATATCCGTGAGTATCGATCACTGCTCGAACTACCGGTCAACCAATCAACCGTGAGGCGCCGTTCAAGCTGGCAGATGAATCTGAACAGGAGTCCCTCATCATCAAACCGCTTGTCAAACTGTATTAACGCCACTACCCATTCGTCTGACGGGTAGAAATCACGCATCACTGATATGAGGTTTGCATAGTAGACATTCTTGGATTCATCGTCTGCTTCTAGTATAGCGTCGTACACACGCTTTCGATGAACGTCAAAGACCTGTTCCAATTCGTTGACGAAGTCGCTTCCACGGTAGTCCGGGTTCTTGCTGAAGACATCTGTGAACTCATCGTAAATGGACTTCTGCGACTTGTTCTTCACTAGGATGTGTCGCATGTATCCTATGAATCGTTCAAGGCCTTCGTTCCCGACCTCTTCTTCCATGTCTTCCCACTTCCGCTGGTAGTCGTCGCGGTCTGAATCGGGTATCTGGCTGAGGTTCTCACTCTTTAGCAAGTCTGCATTATTGAGCGGCATCCCTCGAGCGTTGGTAACGTTGAACAAGCGGAATGCTGAGCTCAACGAATCGGTCATGATTCGCACCATCACGACTAGTTGGGGTATGAATGCAGCGAGAGAGGTGAGGTCATTTCCGTTGTCCTCCCATTGTTTCAATCGTTCGTCAAAGGTCGCGACGGCTTGGAGGATGTTCTGTTGTGGTTCCGTATCACCCTCCGCCGGATTCCGCGGGCTGAGGGTTGCTCCCTGGGTTAGTACATTTTTTTCGAAGAATGCTTGGTCTCGATTTCGGATTCGGAGCCTGACGGAACCCTCTTGTCCTTTGGCGAAATCCTCTTCCTCCTGGACGAAGCGATCTAGCGAAGTTGCCCAACCTGAATGTTTGAGTCTGTCTCTGAGGACACAGAGTAAGATGGCAACCGAAGTCAATCGTTGCTGCCCATCTATTACGTCAAACCGATTCCCGGTGGATCCCCCTCGATTCAGAATGATACTCCCCAAGAAGTACGGCTCATATGAATCCCTTCGTGATTTGTTGAGCTTGTGGCTCTCATTCAGCAAATTCCCATATAATTCGCTGTTAGACTCGTACGCATCTGTTAGATCGTCAACGAGGTCTACGAAGTTTTCTTCAGTCCAGGAGAAGGGTCGTTGGAACTTTGGAATCTGATAGAGGTAGTCCTCTCCGTAGAGTTTATGAACGAACTCCTCTTCGGCATCTATTTGAGCTCCACTCACTATGAACGTTTGAGTGTCCTGTTGGCGTATCAATCCTTCGAGAATACTATTTGGTACAGTTGGAAAAATACTACTTGAGGCCGATTGATACCAACCTTTTTCGGACCTATCCTAAACAATACCATTTATCCTCACGGGATTAAGGTGGTCAATAGAACAGGACGTAGGCGATACTTGCCACCCCTGGACGCAATATTAAACCCAAATCCATGCGTCAATTACTGGCCGACCCAGCGATACACCTGCTGGACGCCGTAGGTAACGATTTAGAGGGGGAGTATGTCCGAACCGTACACAAGCGACAAACGACGACACTACTGAATAACTAGAAGTCTGGAGAACGCTACATATCGATCTCTGACAGCATGTGCGAGGTGTTTAACGACTAGCTCGTCAACCAGCGAATAGACGTGACTGACGGCAACGGTTGCCAACCACTGCTGGCATTTATACACGGCCTTCTCCACCACAGCACGATTCAGCATATCGTCTACAAATTGACCTGCTCGTGCGTGTACACCGACGAGCATCCACACGACCGTGACATCAATACTTGCGAAGTCGCCGACCGCGTGTCGGCCTCCCGTTGTCCGTCCAGTCGGCCACCCCACGGTGTCCACCGAGGAGCCATCACGTACTGGCTGTCGAAGGACGTGCCTGAACGGGTCGTCAGCGACCGAGCGAACGTCAGTCCGAACGTAATCAAGAAGCACTACGATCAGCGTGGTGAGCGAAACAAAAGGGGGCAGGGAGTGGCTTCTTGAGGGACGTGTAAATCAATTAACGCCCACTGTGGAGTGACGCGGAACGGTCGCTCGGCAGGAAAACACAGTGGGTGTACTTCGACGTAAGGTGTACAGAATGATAGCGGGAGAGTTGAGCGTTACTCACCGGGTGAATCGCCGAGTCAGAACGAACACCAGCAAGGCGAAGAACAAGACCCCTCCTGCTGTCTCGAAAGTGGCGACGACCTCACCCACCAGTCCAACGTCGAAAGGACCGTAACCGAGACCGGTGAAGGCCGATAGACTGAACTGGGAACCGTGACCGATCGCCTGTAGCAATCCTGTTTCGGTGTAAGTGAGACTCCCATACCGTTCGTGAGTGAGTCCGAGGGCTGGGTACAATACACCGAGACCGAACACCAAGAAGCCCGCCCAGACAAGCAGCGTCTTGAACGATTCACCATAGCCACACGAGAGTCTTGAGGCGCAATTGACCGTCCAACCCCACCAATTCCCGAGCCTCCGATGGTTCCGACGCTCCATCGCCTTTCGGTTGAGGAAGTAGCGACGCGACGCAGCAGAGTACGCGTTGCCTTCCATTACGGCCTCCAGCGTCTGGTACACCGACATCGCTTTCTCGACGGGCGCTGGCTCCGACACGACACCCTCCGGACACGGTTGTTCGGACCGCTCGTCGTAAATCACGTAACGCTCGTCCGAATCGTCGTGAAACCGAGTATCACCGCCGATTCGTGCGGACTGGAGGATCGTGCCGTACAACGCGGCGTCAATCAGCGACGCTCCGAAGAGTTCCGCCTCGCTGAACGCGACGCGTTCGAGATTCGCACCCTCAAAGTCGGCGTCACTGGCTTTCACGTCGGACATTACTGCACTACTGACGTCCGCTCCTGAGAACTTTGCGTCGTTCAGTCTACTACCGGTGAACCGGGCGTCTTCAAGCTCTACATTCTGAAATTTCGCGTCGGAGAGCGTAGAATTCGAGAAATCGAGACCTTCTGCTGACTGTTCACGGAAGTCCCCTCGGGTCACATCCGAACTGAGGAACGTCACATTGTCCAATTCTGGATTTGTTAGATTCGCGCCACGGAGGTCGCAGTTTCTGAACGTAGTTCCGTCCAGGTGCACACCGGCTATCGTCGTCTCTCTCAGGTCGCACCGATCCAACGAGAGTCGCTCAAACTGGTCTCCAGCACTTGTCTCGATATTTCGCAAGTCGGTACGTTCGAAGTGTGCACCAGTGAGCTTTGTGCCACGGAAATCTGCTCTCCTCATCTGGGCACCTACAAACTCAGCCCCCGCAACCGTCGCGTCCGAAAGCGTGGCGCCGTTCATCGTAGCTCCACTGAATTTGCACTCGGTGAGGTTCCCGCTCAACGTGGCCCCGGACAGATCTGCACCTGTGAAGTCAGCCCTGTCGAGTTCGGCCCCAGTGAAGTCCGTGTTGACTAGGTTCGCACCTCTAAAGTCAACGTCCTGCAACTCCGCGCCTGTAAATGTGGTACCGATCGAACCAGAGTCGCTCGAGAGGTTGGTATGAGAGAGATCGGCGCCCCTGAGTTTAGCTCGATCAAGGCGTAAGCGCCCGTGGTCTTCGCCGGAGAAGTCCTGCTTCCGGGCATCTATCTGGTCGGACGACTTTGAGATGTCTTTCAGCGACAAGGACCTCTCGTCAGAGGACGATGCGTTCGTATCCTCAGGTCGTTCCTCAACGAGGGAGAATTCTTCTTCTGCCTCGCCAAGGCGTCTCTTGACGAACCGCTCCGTGTACTCGTCCACGGCGCCACCAGAAGCGAGATCGTCACAATAGACGGAGCCTTCGACATTTGCTTGAGACACAACGTCGAAGGGTTTCACCCGAAACGAAGAATCACCCTCACCCCCAAAGCTGTCCGAGTTGTCTGAGTCGGCGGTACTCTGAATCCTGAATGGGCCGAAGACGAGCCCATCCTGCTCCGAGAACACCACCGCTGAATCACCAACTTTGGCGTCGTAATTGTCGGAGCCTTCGACGACGCCGGTTTCGACGATGCTCCCCACGAAGTCGTCACCACCGAGGAACACCCACAAGGTCATGTAGTGGCGGTCGTGTCAACCACAGTTGTGACTTTCTTTTCACTGCTGGTAGAGAGATCGGCCAGTCTTTGGAAGGTGGCAGAAGAACTCACCCGATCGGCATCTTGACCCGTCTCGAACATCGGTACACCTCGTCGAAGACCGCTGCCACGTCTTTCACAGGAGGTCCCCGGAGTTTCACACCGAGTTCGAAGTTCGATGTGAGACTGGTAGCTGTGAAATTCGCACTTCCTACGTAGGCTACGGTGTCGTCTACGACGACGATTTTTGCGTGGGTCGCAGTTGTCTGATACCCCGCGTCGTCCAACTCGTACAGCTCTCTGACATTGAACAGGTAACGCTGGTCGGTGCTCAGGCTGTGATACATCTCGTTCAGCACCGTGCGGTGTTCTGCGTGGTCAGTCTCTCTGGTGAGGAGCCTCGTCTCAACCCCCTTCCGTGGGAGCGCGACTACGTCTCTGAGGATTCGTTGGCCAGCATCGAAGTACGGATTGGCAATCCTGACGGACTGCTTCGCCTCAAGAAGCATACTTCGTAGCCTGGGAGCGAGGGGACCGATACGTGGCCCAGACAGACGGGAGGTGTCGAATTTAGCAGGCACAGTTGCCAATATTTCCACGACGGTTTCGTCCTCGCCATCTGTTCTCGCCCGCTGCTCCAGTACGCGTGTGGCGACCAACTGTTGGTACAGAACGTCGGTCGCCTGTTCCACCCGTATCTGGTACTCGGAGTGTCGGAGCGAGCTGCCAGAGGTCGTCCTCGTTGCCGCATCGTTCAACAACAGCCCGATGAGGAAGGCTTCTTGCTCCGTTGAGTCCACTTGCACGTCGTCGAGACTCTCGAATAACTCGGTCCCCTTCCCTACCCAGACGTCTACGCTCTGATCGGCGAACCACTCCCAGAACGACGCGACGCGGTCAGTGTCTCGAAGCACTTCCGCGATCGAGAAGTCTTCACACGCTGAGGCACCGTCCTTGGCGTGGTCAGATCCCATCTTCTGCGATATCCCAGAACGCCGGAACGTGTTCGCCGTCACCCGTGAGTACCCTCCGATCCAGTGTGTTGTTGAAGAATTCGCAAGTGAACTCACTAACGTGCATGCAAGCGTGGCACGCAGCACCACCCTCGCTGTCCATACAGGCGGGGTCGTAGATGCACTGTCCTGCGTGCTCCTTGGCGCGATCGACCCAGTTGTGCAATCTGGTCTTGAACAGAGTGAACATCCCCCCCAGCGCGAAGTGTTCCATGCTCTCGGCGTACAGCACGATAGCTGGAACGGTAGGGAGGATCAGTTCGGAGATGCTGTCAGAATCCAGCCCACACTGCTCGCTCGCCGTTCCCATCAATGCGTGGCTCGCCGTGTGGAGCAACCGGTACACCTGTTCTGTCGTCTCATCTTCGATATCTGTGAATGGATTCTCGACTTCTGTCGGGTCTACGTTCTCCAAGAACCACCGCTTGAGTTCGACCTCGTCGTCCAAGTCGGGTGCATCGGCCCCGCTCAGTTCACCTGCCTCAAGTAACCACTCAACGATGGCGGCTCGGTCGACCTCTAATACGATTGCTTCGGACGGTGAGCGATCACCGAAGACGGTTAGCGAGTCACTTGAGCCAACCGAGTCGAACTCTCGGAGTTCAACTCGACGAGCGTCGGGTTCGTCACGGCTGTATCCGTAGACGACCGAAAGCAGTGGAAAGCTGTCTACTACCCATGCGTTGGTTACCTTCAAATCGTCCAGCAGATCACGGTAGAGGCCCGCTTGTCGGTACCGTCTAACGAATTCTTTGTCGTCGACGAACTCGCCGAGAGACCGTGGTACGGGGTGACGATCGATGCTTCGAACCTCGGCAGGGTCACCTTCGTAGCCGTCGGTCGCTCTCATGAAGGTGAACAACTCGTGAGCGATTCTAGCGTAGCGTCGGGAGTCGTCTGGGAGGTTAACATATTGCTCGTTCTGTTTCACGATCTCGACCCGACCAGGTACGTTCGAAGCGGCGTCACCGAGGGCGCCGATGATCTTCTCAGCAGTTTCGGGAGGGACGTCCTTCAGCTCCTCCTCGATTGAGGCCAACTGGTCTTCGTCGATACCTGCGCGAGTGGCAACTTCTTCGAGTGTGACGCCCTCTAGAGAGAGGTCAAGCCTTCCGAGGTGAGCGTGCATGAGAATTCTGGCCCAGTCCTCGTCGTACCTCAGGTCTCGACCGTCTACACCTACCGGAGGGATGTCTACCATCACTTCCCGGTGTGGATAGTAGACAGAGCCGCTCTGAAGCGGCCTGGCACTCTTCACCCAGTCTCCACACCGGCTGCACTGCCCCTGTAGGCCTTTCGTGGCTTGACGGCACTTTCGACATCTGAACGAGAACGTAGTCATGTCGTCGGGGTCACCACGTTTCAAGTAGACGTCGTCCCAGCTGTGTCCCGACTTGTTGCACGGGCTTGGCTCGATGTTCGTCACGGCGCCACAGTCGTGAACGAGAACGAACTGGATCTGCTTGAGCCGCCCGTCACAACCCGTTTGCTGACAAAACCCGTTGGTGCTACCGAGGTGCTTGAGACTCTTCGGACGGAAGACACCCTTACAGTCGCGGCAAACCATCGTCTGAGGGAAGAAGTCACCCTGAACTTCGGTTGGACGATACATCTCTATGACAGTGTTGTCGAGATCGTTCCAGGGAGGGGTGTCGCTGTTTTTGAACTCTGAGATAGCTCCGGCGATTCGGTTCGCCACCCGTCGTCCGTCTACGGAGTCCATTCGCTCCGTCTTCCAGTCGTCAACCTGCATTGAGAACCCTTCCTGCCCGTAGCTGAAGATTGCTCCAGGCGTGAAAGACCCGAGTACTTGTGCCATGCCGCGCCGCATCTCTGCGTTACTCTCTTGCATCAGTGGTCACCCTGCTTCAACGACTCTACTACGTACGTGGAGTACCTGTTCGGGACGATGTCGACCTGACGGTCGATATCCCTGAGACTGTTCATCGGTCCGTGCTCGTCGTCGCTATCGCCTTCTACTACGTTGGCGATGAACTCACCTCGGCCGTCCTTCGAGAGCGGATCGTCCAAGAGTCGATCCCAGACTTTGTCGAACTGGTCTTCGATTCGGTCTCGGTAGAGGTTCATACCGTGAATATCCGCCCACTCGGTCTCCTGTTCCTCCGTCACCGAGTACGCCCGCAGAACGAAGTCGAGAGCGTCTCGTCTAGTGATGAGGTCTGCCTCAAAGGCTTCGTTGAAACCGTCGAACATGTACAGCCTCTTCTCGGTTTGTCCTTCGAGTACGAAGTCGTAGTACTGTAGGAACAGGCCGACGATTACCCCAGGCATCGTCCGGTCGATGGCGAACTGCGCCCAGCGCTCCAACGGAGTCGCCTCGACGAGCAGGTCTTGGTAGCGGTGGTAGTGCTCGAACCGGGTGTAGTGAGATCGGTCACGAGCGCGCATCGCGTCGAACAACACGAATACTGAACCGGAATGCTTCCGACCGACGCGGGAGTACGCTTGAATGTACTCGGCAGTGTTCCTCGGCATCCCGAAGAACGAGATGAAGTTCAGCTTGTTGACGTCGACACCGTGTGAGATCATGCTCGTAGCGATCACGATGTCGATGGGTCGTACCGGGTCGTCGGCTTCGAGACGAGAGAGCGAGTCTCTGACGACGTCCATGTCCGTCTCCCCCGTCAGAGCCACGGACCGCAATGTGTGATAGGGGTCACCGAAGGCCTCCAGCTGCTCATTGATCATCTGTTGGACGGTTCGTTGGAGCATGTCACTCCTAGTCTTCGCAATATTGTACGAGACCTGTACTTCGTACTGCTTGAGCAGCTTCTTGAGGAGTTCGTGGCGGTCTGGTTCAGACTCGGGGAAGTCGAGGGGCCCACCGACGACGGATTCGTTGAGTTCGTGGATCGCATCTTCGAGTTCCGAGAGGTCAGCCTGGAGTTCCTGTACGATCATCGCTCGCTCTCTGATGATCGAGTTTATCGCTAACGTTCTCGAGATCGTCCGAGGAATCGCACCGATCATTCGTCGCCCGAGTTCGTGTGGGTCCTCGTAGGCGTAGAACGACTGATGAAGCCGAGGGCCAGCAGTCGGGAAGGTGTTGGAGTCGCGCCAGTACAGCGCGTTCACCTGATTCTGCGCACCCTTGATCGTCGCCGTCGCCGCGACGACCTTCATGTTCCACCGCCCGTCCGTGTACCGGTTGATCAGTTCTTGAATGAACGTCTCGTAGTGAGAGTCGAAGGCCCCGAACTCCTCACGGAGCAAGTGGAGTTCGTCCTGAATGAGGATCGATGGGGGGTCGGTCGTCTCGACAGACTCCAAGTTCTGATTGTCGCATTGGAACTGTGAGCCGTAGCTGTTGCCGTCTGCAACGAGGCACTCGGACTCGCCCGTATAGCCGTGCTTCGGGCAGTAGTTCTTCACCTGACCGAAGAGCGACCGCATCCGACGTTGCCACCCCACGATAGCGATCTTGTCGATCGTACTGACGACGAACGTCGGTGTGTATCGGTACACCTCTTCGTCGGTGATGTAGATCGGCAGCTCGGCGGTCTCTCCACCTTGTTCCTGTACTTCTGGGCAGTCGGAGTTGGTGCACTCGTGGACGATACGCATTCTGTCCAGATCGCCCGTCAACTCTACCGTACCGTCCTCCTCGCAGAACGGACAGTCTGGAACCGTCAGCCACTCGTCTTGTAGATCCGAGTCCTCCTTCGCCAGCTCAACGTTGTTGGTGTCCGAGCCAGAATAGCTCTTGTCGTAGGTCTTGTTCGGAGTGTTCTGCTGTCCGACGAAGTACCCGACACTGAACCCGTCACCACCCATCTCGTCGTGGTTACGACGAACGACTTCGGCTCGACACAACACGTCCGTGATGCGTTGGAGTTGCTGGAGTGAGAGGAGTCGAAGGGGGAACTTGGTAAGTGCCGTCATCCCGTGGTTCTTGCCCCGCAGCCGGTCGTGGAACGCGGTCATGACGACCAGCCCGAGATACGCCTCGGTCTTTCCACCACCCGTCGGGAAGTAGATCACGTCGGCCACGTCAAGCGACGTATCGATATCGCGCTCTGGGTCGGCTTGTTCAACGATGTCTGGGATGGACATGACGATGAAGACTATCTGGAAGAGTCGCCACTTTTCGTACTTGTCACCGAGCGAGTCGAACGTCTCGTTGAGTGCTCTGAAAGCCGCTTGGACACGCTCGTCGGACTGAATGAGTTCACGACCCTGCTGGAACCGGTCACGTTCTCCGGCGAACTCTTCGAGGGTTTCTTCGAACTTCTCGGCTGCTTCGTCCGTTTTGTCGCCTGCTAGGATATCCCCTCGGACGTCTCGGTACTGTTTGAGGGCAATCTCCATCTCGTCTTGGATGTTCTCAAGTACCGAGTCAATGTCTCCGTGAGCGAGTTCCTTGAACGGTGCTTCGATCGTGCCTCGGGAGTTGGTCTCCCTAGAGTGGTACTTGGGCTGTTGGTAAATCGGGACCGAGTTCGTTCGGAGTCCAGTGACGGGGTCGCTTCCGATACGCTCCACCGAACAGTTCTCACCGATCCCGTAGATGTTCCCGTCGTACTGGTAGTGGTCTCTGATCTCTTCGGAAGGGAACGAACGGAACACCGGGGACTCCGCCGTCACCGATAGACCTGCGTCGTAGAGGTGTGCTTGCCAGTCGTTGTCGGGTTTAGTGTCGGTTTCGATGGACTCTCCGTGCGTGTTCACGAGGCTGATCGAAACCGAGATGTTGCCGTCGTCTCGTTGCCGTGCCACCACACGGACTTTCGCACGCCAGAGGGCGGGCTTCGGCTGGTCGCTGAAGTTGTCTGCGAGGTGTTCTTCGAACGCCTCTTCGTCTGTCAGGGCCTCACCTGGGACTTCTTCGGCGTCCCACTCGTTGACCCCCGACGCAGGTTCACACAGTACTCTATCTGCCCGAGCGTACTCGTTTCGCGCCTCGTCGAACGTTGCGGTCAGTGAGTACTCCTCAACCTGTCGCAGCCTAGCAGCGTCTCTGAGATCCGTCCCAGAGATAGATACCGTTTCGAAGTCGGGGTCAAGACGTTCGTAGACCGAGAGCATGGTCTGGTCTTCTAACGAGCTCGTTCCACCGTCGGCCATGGCTTCCCGCTCTTCCGGCGTCATGGCCGCGTCGTCGTATCGACCTGATCCGACTTCACCGAACCTCTCTTGTTCGTTGTACGTCGGGAGTCGCTGGTAGAACAGTTTGGCCTGAGGTGTTACTTCGATATCGATCCCACTGATGTCGTCCGGATCCACCTGGAATTTCAGCCCGATAGAGAACGGGGAAACGTCTTTGGCGAAGTTCTGGAAACTGTCGTCCTCTTCTTGCGCCTCTCGATATCGATACTGGTCGGCGAGTACTCCTGCGAAACACCGACGACTGGGGGTGTTCCCGTACAACGTCGCTTGTCGAGGACCGCGCCCGGTGATGTGGTTGATGAGTCGCTCGGAGATGACGTGGTCCACAGCTTGGTGCCGTCGGTACTCTGGGTCGGATTCGATCTCGTAGGCGCCGTCTGGTGGACGAGTGTACTCGGGCGCCCCACGTGGTGGGATGGTCTCGAACCGAGGTTCCATACCACGTCGGCGAACGGTCAGTGGTTAAGTCTTGTTCTCTGGTGGAAATTACACCTCAGAGAGTACGTTCAGTCAGTCGTCAAGGTCGGTCACGTCTTCGATGCTCTTGACCTCGTGCCGTGAACTCTGAGAAAGCAATCGCTCGGCTTCGGGGCCTCCTCGCGCGAGATCTTTCGCCACACTGCTTCGGATTTCCCGTCCCTGGCTGATGTGTGCCCCTCGAATCTGTCTGAGTCCCTTGTCGACGAGAGCACCTCGTTCCCCAGTCAGTTCAGGTCTGTCGAACGCCGACCCGACGAGTTGGATGTCTCGAACGTCTCTCGGCCCCATCGTCAGGCTGGGGTCACGGGCTAAGTCCAACGCATCGTCGGCGGCGAGAACGGACTCGAACCAGTGCCGAATACGGTTCTCGCCACGCTCGACACCTGCATCCTTGACGGCCCAGACGATGTACTCTAAAGAGTCTTCATGGTCGATCTCCTCAGCTTCGAAGTCCCGCTCAACTTCGCGCACGATGTCTCGTAGGGTATCGTACCAGACACGGAGTTGGTCGGTTACCTTTCCCCCTTCGAAGTCGTCGTACTGGTCGTCGAGCCATTCGTCCCAAAGCTGGTACCAGAGGCCGTCATCGATGACCAAGATGGTGGATCCAGTGGCCAGCTCCGACGGAGACACCCACTTGTAGGTGGTGTCGACACCACGGCTGTGAGCCACCTTCTCTTCTACCAATAGGGTAGAGCCAGAGTCGCGGTACAGGACGCCTTCCGACGTATCGATACGGAACGACTGCTGTTCGTAGTCGTCGTAGCGATCTTCGTCGTGTGCGTACTCAGTGTCCATCCTCAGTTCGTCGAGGCTCGCTGCGAAGCTCTCCTGCGTTGCTCTCGCTTGCTCTGGCTCCGAGTCAGCTGGCTCGAAAGACCCGGAGTCGTCTTCTGAACCGACACCGTAGACGTTGACGTCTGGATACGGGATCGGCTGCGACTCTGTGGCTTGGAACGCTCGATTGACTTTGTCTACGAACCGTCTGAGCCGTCGGTCGATCATCCCTCGCCACCGACCGCTGTAGGTCAAGACGGTGACCTCGTCGGGCGCTGGGTGGAGTAAGAACCCTGCTTGTTGACTCCGCTGAGGACCGACGACGAGGAGTTCGTCACAGTCGGAGATAAACCTGACAGAGTCGCGGTCGACGATTTGAATTCGCCCTGGTCTGAACGCGTCTTCACGGACTTCTCTGTCGGACACGAGCCGCTCCTCAAGAACTCTTCGCCAAGCAGGTGTGGGTGTGTACACCGCGATAGACCTCCTCTCTTTCTCGGCGTCAGAGACGCGCTCACAGACCGCCTCGTAGAGCGTGTTGCGCTGTTCGAGTGCCCGGAGGAGGTACTCCAATTGTTCGTGAACGTCGGAGGTACCAGCACGAGCCAACATGTCGACACCTCGTTTGAACTCGTCAAACTCGGTTACGAACTCGTCCATCGTCCACGACCGCTGGCCTCGTTTGCTCTTGCGACGTTTGTCCAGAACCCACCGGTCGTACTCATCCGCCAGCACGGGGAGCCTCTCGAACCGCTGTAGGTACGAAAACGAGCGCCAGCCGGCGTGTTCGGCCCCGAAGTCCAAGAGATCAGTCGCTGCTTCGTAGCCCTCGTTGAGGTGCTCCTCGATCGGTCCGGCGTCAACGGCCTCGATACGCACCTCACGACCAGTCCCGAGAGACGACAAGTCTCGATCTCCTTCGAGCGGGAACTCGCTGCGCTGCTCCGACTCTTCGGACGACTCGTCGATTACGTCACGGACAGTCCGTGTATCGGGGAGAACTCCCGCGCTCGGAACGTCGGGCGGACAGTACTGTGGCACACGGTTGCCGTCGTACTGGTGCTTCGTGTAGAGGCTGTACATCGGGCAGACGAGCTCGTCCGACGCACTGGTGATATCGTCAACGACGTCCTCGTCTTCCTCCGTAACTCGTGAGTGGAAATTGAAGAGGGTCGGCCCTGCACCTTCGATAGGGTTCAGCTCGTCAGCGCTGGAGACCAGGACGAGCGTCGACGGACCTGGTGGACCCCCCATGCACTTCTGCTCCCCCTGGGAGACGTAGCTGTGAGGAAGAATCTCGTCGAGTGGTATCACCTTCTGCTCGGAACCGTTTCGAAGTGGCTCGGGGACTTCGACTCCGTACCTTTCATACTCCTCTCGTACGTCCCCCTTCCCGCCCCACTGTGTCGAAGTACCTTTGGTGTAGAGAGCGGTGTCGGTGCCATCAGCTACTCCCTCAAACAGCACCGAAACGGCGCACGCCACAGTCGTTCGGGGCCGGAAAGACGGCCAGAACACAGGGACAGTTCGACCCTCAACCGCTGCCCGTCGTAGTCCAGTCAAGAGAGACTGACCGAGTGTACCTGTAGTGAGAGCCAGCCACTCGTTCTGTGACCTGTACTTGAGAACGTCCAGCGTCTCGGACAACCAGAGGAGGGCCGGCTCCCCGCCGGTAGCCCTCAGTAGCGATTGGAGGTACTCTTCGGTGCTCGTCGAAGTGGACGAGGCGTAGACTCTCACCACCTCCTGTGCCTGCTTGGTGAGCGCTCCGTCCACCGCTAATTCGGCAATTTCGTCGATAGAGTCGCTGAGGAGGGTCGGACGATGTACCGCGGCGGCTCCGGAGAACTTTAGACCTCTGCGGCGAGTGGACTCGTCGTCACTCTCAAGCCACTCCAAGTATCGTGTAGCGGCTTGTCTCACGGTGTCACCCTCTACCCCCGTACGAAGTAGCGTATCGAAGGCGTTGACAGCAGCCGACGTTCGTTCCTCCGTGGCTCCTTCGTCAATGTCGACCGCTTCAGTGAGGGTAGATATCGACAAGTCGTCTCGCGCTGAGGTTCGGAGTATCCGCACGAACGCGTCACCGACCAGTTCGCCGTTCGGTCCCTCCAGTAGGTCGAACATATCCCGCTCACGTTGTACCAAGAACGCCGGCTGGTACCTTGCAAGAAAGAGGAGTGCCTCCGCCACGTCAGAGTCGTCTGCGGTCTCTCCCGAACTGAGCTCCGTCAAGATCGATTCAACACCGGCTTCGAATCCACGCTCAATGGCCACCTTGACAGAGTCGACTTCCGTCTCGTACCGGTCGTCAAGGGCCTCCAGCGCCTCCAGGTCGCCTGTCGAACCGAGAGCGTGGGCTAGTGGCGCCCTCACCTCGGGACCTTCTTCGTCCAGCGAGCGAAGGAGCGTTCGCGGGGTATCTACCACACCTGCACCCACCGCTCGTGGGCATTCTTGCGCCCACTCGGTCAGTAGGTTCTTCGCCTTCAGTCTAGTCAACGCGTTGCTCCCGCTGGCGATGTTCACTAGCTCTCTCGAAAACCGACAGACATCGTCGGAGTCGACACTCGCCGATTCGAGTTGACATAGGGCGTCGTACTGTCTCTCTTCGGACTGTAACTCACCAAGTAGCCCGCCACTCTCGTTGAAGCCTTCGCTCAACAGAATCCCCCCATCAGCCACCCACCCTGAGCTGTCAACACTTTGCAGTGCCCGAAGTGGTGTTCTCAAATAAAATTACTCCTATAGATTCACCGTAGCAGAGTTTCGTCCCGTTGGGTTCTCCCACGTGAGCACGCGGGTCACTGAGTCAACCCGTCATGGACTGACAATCGCTAAGTACGATCAGATGCCTCATTACTCAAGACTCATCAGATGGCTGAGAACGATTCGTCACGAGGACTCGCCGACGTGATGGTAAGCCACCTCTTTGCTAACAGGGACGCAACCCGACTTGACAGGGTTCTGTACCCCGGTTGTGGAGATGGCGAACTCGTCAGGGCGGTACATGATTACTGTGAAGGGACGACGTTCGGATACACCCCAAAGAGTGTCGTAGTAGACACCGACGTAAGCGATAGTCTTCCGGACCGTTATCCAGACGTAGAAACCCACGAAGTCGATTTCTTGGGGGAGGGTTTGAACTTCGGTCGGAAGTTCGACTACGTACTCTGTGATCCACCGAAAGTGTCGTGGACAACACTCTCACGCGAACAACGGCGGGCATACGCTACTAATTCCGCATTGGTGACTACCGACGACGACCCCGTCGGCCCGAGGTCTGACTTCCTATTCATAGAGCAATCACTTCGCCACCTATCTAACCGTGGTCGAGCGGTGTTCCTCACGGACGAGAAGTACAAGGACGACCCAACAGCGAGTCGACTAAGAGAGTCACTATCTAAGCGTGTACAGGACGTCGTAGACGTCACTCAGCACGTACCATCCGGGTCTGAGAGCGTGGTGACAGTACTTGACAACAGATTCGGACCCCTATCTGATCCCCCGTTCAAATACGAACCTGCTCAACACGAGGCGCTGCTCAACGTTCGAATTGAGGAGGACCAACCTTTCACCGCTCGTGCGACGATGACCGAAGATCCTGTGAGTTACGGTCCGGATGAGTCTTCGACCGCTGCGTACATTGACCTGATGCAAGACGACTACGACGCAGGGCTCGTTCGTAGTGAGGAAGGGAGTTCCGGTGTGAGCGGGTACGTCTCCCGTGAGTCGCTTCGTCTTGGAAGCGACCAACCAGTCAGTGAGTGTCAAAAGCGCCTCACAGGTCGTGTGACGATACCGGGAGACGCACACATCTCGGACGTTGTCGAACGTCTGGGCCGGGAGCGATTTCTCTTCGTCGAGAACGTCACCGGGGTTGAGGGAGTGGTAACTCGATTTGACCTCAATCGGCTTCCAGTGTACCTCCACCTGTACGACTGCTTCTCCGAGTTCGAAATCGGTCTGAGGAACTTCGTCAGAGAGAACGTGAGCGATTGGCGGGAGCGGGGCGACGTACGTGTCGGAACAACCCCCACGACCGACTTAGTCAGTGACGAACTGACTACAGCGCAGTTGAGTGACCTCATCGAAATCGTTGAGGAGAGCGGAGTTCGATCGGAGCTCGGCTTGGAGTACTCGGACAGTTCGATCGACGACTTACGCAAGCTTCGTAATGCGGTCGCCCACTACAATCCGATCGTCCACACGATGGGCGACACCCCCACGTGGGACGAAGCTCGTCGTGGAGCGCCACAGTTGGCCTCCGAGTACGCGCTCCTACAGAGCTCAATTTCGGAGTTGGGAGAGTATGCACCGGCGATACACTGAGATCAGCATTCCCGGTCCGGAATTCTGAGTGTTCTCACGTACGTTGTGACAGCGCTCCATTGACAATCTCGGGGAGCTCCGATTCGACCTCGGACAGGCTCCAATCCGGTGCGCTAGCGTCCAAGTATTAGTGCGGGGCTGACGAATATGACCGAGTGAGTGAGACCGCGATTCGTTTTCGAGAAGACCTCATGACGTGGGCGAAGGGGGAGATCAGAGAGTACCCGTGGCGAGCCCCGGACGCATCTCTCTACGAAGTTTTCGTAGCAGAGTTCTTCCTCACTCAAACACCCGCCGACAACGTCGCTGACGTGTATCCAGAGTTTCTGGACGAATTCGACTCACTGGCAACTATCGACGAATCCCACGAAGACGAGCTGGTGGCTGCGATTGAGCCACTCGGCTTCCACAACATGCGTGCCGAGGCCCTAAAACGAATTGCTACCAACCACGACGAACTGCCAACAGAGCCAGAGCGATTACGATCCCTTCCTAGAGTAGGGCCGTACGTCGCCAACGCGACGCTCTGTTTCGCACTGAAACGCCGGATACCGATTGTCGACAGGAACGTCGTTCGCGTCTACGAGAGGGTGTTCGGGGACGCTTTCCCTCAAAGCGATAGTGCACGAGAAGCGTTCGCTGAAGAGATGCTACCTGCGACGGGCGAAGAGGCACGAACGTACAATCTCGCACTGCTAGACTTCGGAGCACTCGTTTGTCACAAACGAAGTCCCGACTGCCCGGTGTGTTTCGCGTCGGGCTACTGTGAATACGCGGTCGGATTGGCAGAGGATCAGTGATTTCAGTCAGTGGTGCCCTGGTTCTGTATGTCCGTAACGAGATCCTGAATCAATCTCCCCAGTTCAGCCTCATCCATCCCTTCCAGCTGTCGGGTTGAGAAAACACGGTTCAATCTGAGGGTCACCTCTTCGGCGACTTCTGTCGACTCATCAACCAACTTGGCGCAGCAAGCGACGGCAGCAGGACGGTATCGAGCGAACCAACGATCGAAAATCTTGTTAGCGAGCGTCTGCTTCTGGAGGACTTCTTCGGTCAGCGAATAGTCGTCACCATCGTGCGTGAGTTCTGCGATCCACCACAACCGGTGTAGCGCGTTGGAGTAGATATCCGTCCCGGCACCGAGGAACTTCTCGCGCATCGCCGTCTCCGTGTTGAACTCCCAGCGGTAGCGCACGAACTCTGGGAATTCGACGACGGCGAGGTAGTGCCACACACCAGGGTCAGCGGCGATGCGACGGGAGATGTCCAGTCGACGGTGTACCGCAGGAGCAGCAGCGGCGTCAATAGTTGAGTCGTATTGGTCGTACGAGTCCACGACCGCCTGAAGATCCGCTCGGAGTCCTTGTAGTTCGACATGGACATCAGATGTGTGTTCGTCAACGTACTGACCGACCTCGTCGGCGTACGTCCGCTCACCGCGGAGGAACGCCGGGTCAACCAATCGTCGTCCCTCACTAGTCAGAGTTCGCAGCGGTGTCCCCGTGTTGTCTGCCAGCCGTCCGTCGTCGGTGTCTACGTCTCCACTTGACATCAGATGCGAAGTCCTTCTTCCATGAGGTTGATCAACTGCTCTCGCTGTCGCAGGTACCGCTGTAGCACTCTGTCGATTCGTTGCATCACTTCCGGCACCGTCGTTGGGTCTTTGAGGTCACGCTTGAGCCTGCGTGACGCTGCGTGTATGTCGTCAATTCCGTAGAGGTCACGGGCGAAGATTCGCAGCACTGTCGACTGCCAGTCGTACTGTGGTCGACCGGTACTGTCGACGGCGACACCCGCGTGGAGTATCAGCTGCGACCACACACCGTACTGAATCTGGTCGAACACGACGTCACGCATCCTCGCTTCGGCTCCGACTGACCCCTCGCTCTGGAGGACTCCGACGACACGGTTGTGTTCGCCGTTCACCACGATGAGTGGGTCGCTCGGATCACCCATGTCGAGGTAGTAGAGCCCATCTTTGGGGAGCCGAGGCGACGTCGAGAACGACTCCACTCGTACGTCCAGTCCGGTCTCGCCATCGGCATCGGCCTCCCCGTCTACGAGCATCGTCCACGGTCGGGCGCTTGCGAGGCGTGCGTGTGTAGACGACGCGTAACTACCGTCGTCCGTAGACTGGTCGGCAGCGCCGCGCGTCAAGTACGGCTTTAGTTCGACCTCACCGCGGAAACCGTCCCTCTGGAGTTCGAGTTCGACCTCGTAGGTCTTCGGTTCGACCGTCTCCGACTGTACCATCCACCTGTCACGGTAGATCGTCTCACGGCATCGAATCGTGACGTACAGCGAGCCGGGGGGCGAGTCTCGTTCACTCTCCGGGTACACCGCGTCGACGACACTACTCGGGAGTTCGACCGTGCCGACGATCCGGCATCGCTCCCAATCGTCGGTCGGGAACGCCCACCGACGGTTGGCGCGGCTGACGTTGACGTCCACTCGTTCCTCACCGTCGAGCAACACCGCCTGGACGTCGAAGACCAACCCGTCGGCTCGGTAGGGGTACGGGAGGGCGGAGCGGCTGATACGTTGCGGCGATCGCTCGCTCACGACTCGTCCTCCACGGCGATGGTCGCCTCCAGTTCCAGACGCGTCTCGCCGACCAGGTCGGCGTCGTCGATGCCGAGCGACACGGAGCGGCCTTCGAACGTCACTACGCCGGTACTCTCTGACGCGACGAGTGCCGCGCTCTCGTCGGTGAACTCCGTGTCGACGGAGTCGCTGTCGGTGGACAGCGATTCGAGTTCGACTCTTCGGTCTGCACGCCCGTCCTCACCGAGAGTGACGAGCGAGACTTCCGAGCGCCATCCGGTGTGTTCGACGAGAGGCTCGACGGTCCCGTCGACCACCCAACGTCCGTCGTCGAACCGAGTGCTCGCGTCCAGCGAGAAGGCTTCCTCCGAACCGTTCCCGAGGCGCATCCGACGACCCTCACCGTGGACGGGGAACTTGTCCCCGAGACGGTCGATCCGACCGGTCCCACCATGGAGGGGGCGGGAGACGAGGTTTCGGAGTCCTTCACGTACGTCGTCGAACATCCGTTCGAGAGCGCTCCTGAACCCGTACTTGTACTGCTCGCGGAGGTTCTCCGTCGAGTGCCACTCGTCGTGTGTCGGCGGTTCGGCGAACCGGAGGAACCGGTCGACTTCCCGGTCACCTAGGTCTGGAGCTCCTTCAGCACGAGCCGAACCGGCTGCGAGGACGGCGTGGAAGTTTCGGTCCCCGAATGCGACTCGGCGCTGGTCGAGGTACTTGACGACCATCCCCGACCCGCGGAACAACGCCACGTGGTTGACGAGCGTCTCGTCGTCGGTCGGCCCAGTGAGACGGGCGGCGAGTCGGACGGAACCGTCGGACGTCGGCGATCCGTCGGTCCGTCTCGGAATCTCGATCGGGAAGTCGTAACCGGCGACGTCTCCCGGTGCCTCCAGTTCCTCGTTGTCGGCGTAGCGATCGGCGTAACACTCTACGAACGGCCTGATCGTCTCGGCCTCACCCAGGTCCGCTCGAGTCGTTCCAGAGGAAGTCTCGACGGTCACTCGCAAGTCGCCCCGGTACATCGCCGGCCAGAAGTACTTGATAGCGGCCTCCACGAACTCGTCTGAGAGCGTCTCCAACGTGGGTTCGGCGTCTCGTGTCGGGTCCCTGAACCCAGCGATGAGTACACTCGTCCCGCTCACGCGAGGGCGGTCGACGTGAAGCCGTTCGGCGAGCGCTCTCGCCTCTCGGCCACGTACCGAGGAGGGACGGACCCCCGTCTCGGTCTCCTCGGGGACACAGAGCCACCCTGCGCCCTGGTAGTCCTGGTCTCCATCGCCGAACGTGTGTGTCGGGAGTTTCGCCCGCCCGATGAGCCGCGTCGTCTGTGGGTGTTCGATGGTGTCACCGATAGGGTTCGAGTTGAACACGACAGTAGACGCTCCCGAGAAGGTCCATAGGACCGACTTTCCCACACCGTACGATCCTCCGGCGTTCTCTCCGCGTTTGTTGCTGTACAGTTCGTCCCGGACGAGGGCGGCGTAGTTCGAGTCCTCGCCCCAGCCACCGGTGAGCCCGGTCGTGTTTCGGTCCTCGACCACGAGGAGTCGTAGCGACGGCTCCTCGTCTTCCGGGTCGTCGAGGCGTTCGAGCAACTCTGCGTACTGGTCACCTCGGCCCGATTCGACGACCGACTGTAGCCGTGGATGGAGCCCCTCGCCCCACCCGAGTGCCTTCAGGAATTCTTTGAGGGCGTCACCCTCCAGGTCGACGAAGCGGAAGGTGACCTCCACGGTTTCGTCGTCGATCCCCTGGTCGTTGGCATTCTGGAGTACCTCCCTCACGAACGTCTCGGTATCGTGGTCGACCGCGTGCTTCGTCGGGTCTCCCCCGTACCGAGGTGCACCGGGACCACCGTGGAAGAAGAACCACTCGGCGCCGGCACCCGCGACGACCTCTTCGTTCACGCTACTCATATCGTAATCCCGTGATGTACCGACGCTCGTCTCGCGTCAGGATAGTTCGTTCGGTCGGGTTCGCTAGTGGTATCGACGGACCGTTCTCGGCGCTCTGCCACTAATGAATGATATTTGTGTCTCCACCCCGTCGACTCACGACATGAATCTCTCGGCTGTGGACCTCTTCTGCGGAGCAGGTGGGTTGACCTACGGGCTGGAACGGGCAGGGATACCAGTCTCGGCAGGTGTCGACGTCGATCCCGACTGCAAGTACCCGTACAACACCAACACGAACGCCCGGTTCGTCCAGAGCGACGTCGAACCGATGGCGAGACGGAACCCGGAGCGTGTGGGTTCGCTGTTCGACTTCCGGCCCGACCTGAAGGTACTCGCTGGGTGCGCCCCGTGTCAGCCGTTCTCGCCGCTGAATCACGGGACTGAGAGTTCGAGCCACGAGAAGTGGGCACTCTTGGACTCGTTCCGCCGCCTCGTTGACGACCTCGGACCGGACGTCGTCGTCATGGAGAACGTGTACGAAGTGCGCAACCACGACGTCTACCAGGCCTTCGAAGAGGAGTTGGAGGACGAGGGGTACTTCGTCAACGACGACAACGACAAGCGGGTCTACTGTCCCGAGTACGGGATTCCACAGAAACGGAAACGGTGGGTGTTGCTCGCTTCGAAGGAGGGGCCGATCTCGCTCGGTGAGCCACCGTTCCCCGACGAAGAGGACTATCCGACGGTCAGAGAGACGATCGACCACCTCCCAGAGCTGGAGGCTGGAGAGGTCCACTCGGAACGCCGGATACACCAAGCACGAACACTCTCGGACACCAACTTGGAGCGTATCGAACTGATGGAGCCGGGGGCCGACTGGCGAATCTGGGACAAAAAAGGGCGACCGGACCTCCTGCTGGAGTGCCACAAGAAGGAGAGCGGGAGTTCGTTCAAAGCCCCGTACAGCCGCGTTCGACCAGACGAACCAGCACCGACGATCACGACCCAGTTCTACAACTACGGGAGTGGTCGGTTCGGCCACTACGATCAAGAGCAGAAACGCGCGCTCTCGCTCCTCGAGGGGGCGATGCTACAGTCGTTCCCGGAGGACTACCAGTTCGTCCGAGAGGGCGAAGAGATGCACACGAAGAAGATGGGTCGACTCATCGGGAACGCCGTCCCACCGAAACTGGCGGAGATCATCGGCGACCGCATCGTCGAACACGCCGCCGAGGTGGGTGGAGTGTCTCCGAAGGCCGTCGCAGACGACTGAGACTCGCAGCCCCCAACAGACAGTCGAGGGGTGGGGACCCGGTAGGACTGCTATTCGATCTCTTCGACCGCCGCGGCGACGTTCTCGGCAGAGAGTTCGGGCACGAACTCCACTTCGAGTCGTCGTCGTACGTCGACACGCCACTGTTCGCTGACCTCTTCGGGGTGCCGATGAGCTTTGACCGTCTCCAGAACTGCGCTCTCGGTCGACGCCCCACCGATTCGGTCGATAGCCCCCGTCTCCAGGTCCTTCTTGAAGACCAGCCAGTAGATACCGTCGGTTGCGATTCCCACCAAGTGTCTGCGGTCTAAGTCCGTTCGGTACTTCGCCGAGAACCCCTCTTCGAGGTAGCTTTGGAGCTGTTCGCTACCCTCGCCGTCGTCCGGGAGGACGGACTGTGGAAGATTGCCGATTCGCTTCGCCTCGACGATGTACGGATTCTGGGCGTGAGGAGTCTCGATCGAGAAGTCTGGTTCGGACCGACCGGTAGCAGTGTACTCGCCAGGTCGTTCTCGGTGAATCGAGTACCCGAGAGCCTTGAGTCCCGGCACGACCAGGTGCTTCTCTGTGAACGTCTCGGGCCGTTGTTCGACGATTCCACGCGTCAACTGTGTACTCGTGTCGACGACGTCGACCAACCTGCCGAGGCTGTTCCGGTCGCCGAACTCACTTACGAACCGTTCGATAGCCGACGAGAGCCGCTGTGCCGGGTACTGGTCGGTGTTGGTGATCAAGCCGTTCTGGAACCCACCCATAGTCGTTCGGTAGTAAATTCATTCGTGCGTTAATGTCTGTCCGTTTCGCCTCGTGCCGAGGCAACTGCTGAGTCGGCCCACGAACTCTTCGAACCGATTCAGAGGTAATCACGCGACTGGCGTCCGAGTGAGAACGAGAGAATCACTGCCGTGAGGAAACAGTCGATTACCACGGGCTCGGTGTCGGTGATTCTGCCAGTCAACCTCAGCACACCCACGATCACCATGCAGGTGCTCATGGTAAGAAACAGGAGACGTTGGGCGCTGAGAGCGGCCATACCTCTAGTACGGAGGGGCGAAACGTAGATGCTCCGACGATAGTGCAGTCCACTCCGAACACGGCTGGGACGGCACGACACTATTTTCAGGGTCGCTCTTAGAAGTCGGCCAACATCGACTGGTGTTCGGCGCCGTCGATCAGGCAGAGGATCCTCTCCCCGATGGCTTCCCCGAGCTTCGGTGGGACGGCGTTCCCGATGAGAACTCCGGACTTCCGAATACCAACGTCGTCGATATCCTCGAAGAACCGGTAATCCTCCGGGAACGTTTGGATGAGGGCACCCTCACGGAGCGAAATTGCGCGGTACTGGCTCTCGTCGTAGTGGCCGAACCGACCGCTACCGAGGTTGTAGAACTGGGTCGTGATCGTCGGAGCTGGCTCGTCGGGTTCCATTCGACCGTACACTGCGTCGTACGACTTTCCGGTGTCCTCCCTGTGGCAGTCCAAGACCAACCTATCTGGCCAATCGCGCCACGTTCCGCCCGGCTTCGACTTTCTGATGCGTCGGAGGTTCGTCTCGGACAACTCACGAGCAGTGTGAAGCTGGTCGTCTGGATGGGTCTGGCCCGCCTGAATTTCGGGAAGGTGATCGATCGTCCGCTCCACCGTCAAGTGCTTTCGCTTCCGCGGGGACCGATGCGAGGGAATCAAGTCTGGAATCACCTCACGCGCAGCGAGGGTAACCCAGCGGCGTCTCGTCTGAGGGATGTCGAACTTTGGGCAGTAGACGCTACGGTTCTGCGGGAAGTTGAGTTGGTACCCCCAGTCGACCATGTCCTGTTCGAACGACTGGTAGATTTCCGCGTGGTACACCTCGTGGACGTTCTCCATCACCACGTAGTCGGGTTCGATGTGGCGAACCAGGTCCTTGAACGCGTCCAGCAGGGGGTAGCTCTCGTGATCGGAACTATCCTCACCGTGCGTGAGCGGAGAGAAGGGCTGGCAGGGCGGACAACCAGCTAAGAGCTTGTACTCTGCGTCGTCGTCGAACAGTTCGTCGATGACCTCTGGGGACTCTCGTGCGACCTCCTTCAGGTCGTACTGGTGAAATTCCGCGTCGTTGTTCGTCTCGTAGGGGTACTCGCACGCCTCCTCGTAGTCGACACCCGCCTCGACGGAGATGCCTGCGCTCTCCAGTCCGCAGGTGAGGCCACCTGCCCCACAGAAGAGATCAACGGCAGAGACGCGATTCGTCACGATACCACCCTACAATTGAACACGTATAATTGAACCGCAAGCCCGTCCAATGCCGTGACCGTTCCTCTCGGCGTCCCAGTCATAGCGCTGCAGAGCACCCTACCCACTGACTGAGCTCGGCACAGGTCCGGTTTCGAATCTTCACCGACATCAACTGGAAGCTGCATTGAGCTGTGTCTCTATCCCGTGGTGTCATATTGGTCGTTCCCCCGTGGCTTTCCCACAGGTCAGCCAAGAAGAACTCAAAGTATCGGTCACCTATCGCTGTAGGTGCTTCAGAATCCCTTCCTGGCCGGACATACCCCTCGGTTCGCTGGCTCACAATTCAACGCTTCGACATCCGGACGGCGCAGTTAACGCGCAACTCTCCTGTGTCGTGGCTCGGTAACACTTACGCATGAAATAGCGCCAACATGGGAATAGAGGTTCACATCTCGATAATGGAGTATATCGAACAAAGCCTGATGCCGTAATATAACTGCAAAATTAGTCCCGGTGGCTTCAGTCCCTCCGTCAGCTAGACAGTGAAGTCGTGTTCTTTGTGTGGCCACACACTGCGCAAGTCGTGCTCTTTGATACTCGTGATCTCACCGTCTATCTATTCGGAGTATAGTCATTGAATCGCTACTACCTTTTTGCGCCCACTACTCGCTATTGAAACGGAGACTGATAATATATTGAGGTAAGAATATGCGTCAGTGTCTGTTCAATATCATCAATGAACGAGGACAGAGCCGCTGGAGTATTGTTGGGTCTCGCGTGTGGTGATGCTCTGGGTCGGCCGATCGAGTTTATGTGGCCAGCAGCAATCGAGCGTGAGCACGGCACCGTCACGGAGATGTTGGGCTACGGGACGCACGGGCAGCCAGCCGGAACGATTACCGACGACACTGAGATGGCGCTGTGCATCGTCGGAGTCTCGTTGAACAGGATCGGTTTGACCCCAACGACATCGCTCGGCGATTCATCGAATGGTACGACAGCGGCCCGTTCGACATCGGCGGCATGACTGCCCAGTCGATCCGGTTGCTCAAGCAAGACACCCCTTGGGATGAGGCGGGTCAGCGAGTTTGGGAGCAGAGCTACGAGGGTGGGAACGCAGGCAACGGGAGCGTCATGCGGTGTGCGCCACACGCGATTGCGTTTGGTGAGGTCCTGGAAACGCTTGAACGGGTCAGTCGACAGTCTTCACAGATCACGCACGCTGACCCGCGGTGTACGGCTGGGTGTGCGGTATTGAACACGACGATTGCTGGATTGCTCAATGACGTGAGCGACCCACTGGGGCGGGCACTCTCTGAAGTGGATTCAATTCCGGACGAACTCTTCGATGCATTGATGACGATATCTGAGGGTCACAACCCTCGGAACCTCGAGAACACGGGCTACGTGGTGACGACACTCCAGGCAGGGCTCTATCACGGACTGACCGCGACATCGGCTGAGAAGGCTATCGTGACTGCGGTGAACATGGGTGGAGACACTGATACTATCGGTGCCGTCGCCGGTGCCGTTGCTGGGGCTCGGTTCGGTGCAAATGCGCTTCCCGAACACTGGGTTAAAGAACTCGATTGCCGTGAAGAACTCGCCAGCCTGGCACCAACACTTGCGACACGGCAAATCCAGACGTAGCCTGTCTCAAATCGACGAACCTACTGAAAGCGGTTACTGGCGGTCAGCCGCCTCTCGACAGTGTTCGACGAACTCTGTGACGATGTGCTGGAACTGTTCGAGGTTATCGCCACGGGTCACCACCTCAAAGGGGGCCTTTGGTTCTCCCTCAGGGACCCCATCCAATGAACCGAAGGCGGCTTCGTAGTCGTCGTACGCTTTCGGGTCCCAGGGAACTGGTGAGGCTGCTGGGTTATCATTGTCGAGGGGCATCTTCGCCGTCCACACTTTGAGATGGCCACTGACGTTCGCTGTGAATACGCTTGGCCGACCGCTGTGATCCCCTTGGTGAGCTGCGACTCGAAGCCCGAAGTTTGCGTTCTTCGCTCCTCCGATGCTGACCTCGTCACCGAGTTCCTTCGAGAACTCGTAGAGATGTTCGAACGAATCAGCCACCTCACGAGTGATCGCTCCGTTCGCCACTTTCTGCTCTAAGTCCTCGTACAACTCTGCCTCTGTCTGGACGTATTCACTCCCACTTCGAGTCGTCGATGACGACGTGGAAGCCTTCGCTTCCTCGGTTTGGCCGTGCAGTCGAGGGACGAAGACTGACTCTTCGTCACTCGTATACTGAACGACCTCGATGGCCAGCACTTCGACGTCCTGCATCGCTTCGTTCAGAAACTCGACGACGCGCTTCAGTTCACTTGGAACGTCGTCAGCGACAAAGACGAGGCGTATCTTCTTCGAGCGAAGATTCTTCTCGACTGTATCCCAGAAATCGTCTACTGAACCATCACCAACCACCTCTGAAAGCATCTCTTCTGGGTCTAAGCCACGCTCGTCACACGTCTCGATGAATCGCTCGCTGAGCGTCTCTGCATCCCAGTAGATGCTCGCGTGGGCCACATAGTCGAGCATCTGTCCCACGACTCGCCGTCGAATCTCTGTGTTCTCACTCCGTTTCACCTCGACGATGGTAGGGACACCGTTCTGATCGACGAAGAGGTGGTCTGCTGACCAGCGCTCACTCCCACCTTCCTTATCCGGGACCGACTTCTCGCGGCCGATCAATGCCCACCGGTCGATCCCTTCCTCAGACATTTGCCCACCTGCGAGCAAGCGCGGGTGGGTCGCAAGTCGCTCTTGAAGCACTCGCTCGTACTCGTACGGCTGCTCGGTCATTTCGACGAGCCGCTCCCCCTGCTTGAGATAGATCGCGTCATTCATCGACGTGGCTGGTAGACCAGACCCTGACGTAAATAGTCACTAGCCAGTGATAACTCCACCATCCCGTATCTACATATTATCTGATCACACATCTTGACAGCATGACCTACGGCCTCGACGGTCGGCCGTCGCTTCGGGGGGATCTTCATCTTGTACCGTTCCTCGGCGATGGGCTTGCCACTCACGCAATCCCGGCGTATAGGGGGTTGGTGGAAGAGCATGGACGATCGAACGTCCTCGTATTGAAGCGGTTCCCGACAGGGCTTGACGAGATCGCCGAGGAACTTGGTGACGCTACTGGTGCGATCGAGAAGCCACGAATCCGAGGACTCTCGGCGCATGCTCGTGATACGATTGCAGAACTCCCGTCTCCACCGCGACTGCTTACATCCAGCGAGCAGGGACTGCTACTGAGCCTGTATCTGGCAGACTACGAGTGGGAGACGCCATATCTTCAGCAAGCCGCTCAACAGGAGTCATTCGAATCTGATGTGGGTCGCTTTGTCGCTGAGGCGACCTGGCAGGGCGGTGATATCGAGACCGACGAACCAGCACTGGCTGAACTCGCGGCGTTCAACGATGGGTTTCACGAGTGGCTCGGTGAGAATGATCTCCTCGATCCATCAGCAGTCCTCTCGAAGGCCACAGCTGCGCTCACTGATGATGACTGTCGAAAACGAATCCAGCAGGCATTCGACGCCGTACTGGTCTTGGAGTTCGAGGAGTTCACTCCCATCGACCGGACGTATCTCGCTCGACTGACTGAGGGTGTCGATCTCGTCTGCATGGCAGAGCGTGACAGCGCGATCCAGCGAACGTGGAACGAGCCGGGCACTATCGAGGACTATGCGACTGAACTCACGGGTCCAGACGAACACGACACCCAGCAGCCGCTCGAACGTGATGGGGACACCTCGCTTCCCACCGCTTGTGCATCGTTTCTCGCAAGCGATCACCGCCCGGACTCGAACGAGGGCGGCTCGCTAACCGTCATCGACGAGGAGACGTTCACTGCGCAGGTGCGGACCGTCGCCGAAGAAATCGAACGGCTCCACAGAGTTGAGGGCGTCCCGTACAGTGAGTGTGCAGTCATCCTTCGAGACTCGAACGCGCCCATCGAAGATGCACTGCGGATCCTCAGAACAGCAGGGATTCCGACAGCCTCTGCAACTGTAGGCGGGCTGGTCCACGACCCCACTGCGCGGGAACTCTACGCGGTGGTCTGCTGGTGTAGTGACGATGTAGAGCGTGAATGGAGTCCGACTCGTGCACGAAGCGTTCTCGTATCTCGAAGTCCGACGATCAGTGACGAACTCCTCGAGCGAATCCAACATGCTGGTAGGACGGATGGCCTCGAAGCCGCCCTCCAGATGTGGCTGCTCGAATCTGGGCTCAAACAGCGGATTGCCGAACTGGACTCGTCAGTCGATGCGAAGACCCAGTTCCGCCACGTGAGCGACGTCCTCCAGTTAGCACGGTTCGTCGACGAGTCACCGCTCGTCGATGCTTCATGGGATGTGTTCGCGGAAGCACTCGAACGGGAGTTTCAACATGCAACCTCCGATAAGATCGCGACTGAACTCGACGTTCCAGAGGACGGTGTGCTCGTCGACGCCGTTCGAATCGCGAAGAACCTCTCTCGCGAAGCTGTGTTCCTCCTTGACGTCGTCGACGAAGAGTTCCCTGCAGACCCTGAGTTCAACTCGCTCTTCCCGACGCCACATCTTGAGGAACTCCCTGGCTATCCTGCCTTCACGGCACCAAGCCCCGAGGATGTTCACGAGACGTTCGAAACTGCCGATTCGGATGGCCGACGCCCGCTCAAGGCGTACTACGCCGAACTAAGCAGGCGAATGCTCGCGGTTGGTGCACGGACTGCCTCTGATCGTCTCTACTTCGGTACCTACAGCGAGACCGAAGGCGGGACTGGAAGTCGACTCCAGCCCTCGCGATTCCTCACTGCTATCGAAGACGAGTTTGGCGAACTGGACCGACGAGAGAGCGATGAGATCCACACCCATGGCGAGACGGTTTCGTTTGCCCTGACGCGGATCGAGGCCGCACTCGAAGAGATCCGACTCGCGGGTGTGACCGATGAGCCAATCAACATTGATGAGGTCGAGCGTGAGTTCGGCGTGATTCAATCGCTGTTGGCGAACGACCCACCTGATGACTTACGACAGGCAATCGAGTCTCGCACTGACTTCGCTGAGGGGGTGGTCCGTCGTGAGTAAGACTGGTGACGATGTGTTTGCCGTCTCGCCGTCGCGATTGGGTGTCTACGCTGACTGCCCTCGACGCTACCAGTACGATAAGGTTTGGGAGGTAGGGTCTCCGGACGAGACGCGACGATATATGGACCGGGGCTTAGCGCTCCACGGTGCGATCGAGGATACCTGTGAAACGGTGCGTGAGGAGTCGGCTCTCACTGACGAGGAGATTCGAGAGATTGCGAGTGATGCCATCGACGCCCGGTGGGACGAGCACTCCGATAGAGACGAATACGCCTCGGAAGCGCACTACCGATACGACCGACAGCAGTGTCTCGCAGCCATCGAGGACTACTTCGATGGCGATGGACTCGAACACGCTCGGAACTCGATCGCGACCGAAGCGTGGCTCGAGTGCGAACGCGAGGGCGTTGCGCTGCACGGTCGCGTGGACAACGTCGTGAAAACCGAAGAGGGCATCCGAATCATCGACTACAAGAGCAACCTCAAAGGGATCATCTCTGGCTATTCGAAGGACGCTGTGGTGACTCACCTGGCTGGTGAAGATCACAACCCTCGACGCGTCAAGAGCATGTTTCAGGCGGCGACGTACATTGAGGGCGTCAAAGATCTCCCCGAGTACGAGGCAGGGATGGATGTCGAATTCACATACTACGGCTTACTCTATGACACTGAGACCAAGGGCAGTGTCGATGGCATTCAGGTCTCTGTCCGTGGCAAAGGTCGTGATGTTGGGTGGATCTACGAGGCATACTACGACGAGATCTGGGAGCTCATCGGTGAGTACTACGACGCGATTGAGGCTGGTGACTACGAGCCGGACTCTGTCGCACTCCAGAAAGAACACGCCTGTGAAGACTGCACGTTTCGGGCGATGTGTCCGGACTACCTCGCCGGGGGGGTGAGCGTCGATGAGTGAACAAAAGGTCTCCACTGAGGCAGTCGGGTCTGAGGAGGAATCGGAGGAGATGACTCCCCGACCAGACCAGCAAACGATCATTGACTCTGATGACTACCCCATGCGGGTGCTCGCCGGTGCCGGGACTGGAAAGACGTTCACGATGGTCCGGAAGATCGAGCGCCTCATCGAAGATGGCACCCCTCCCGACCGGATTCTGGCGCTGACGTTCACCAACAACGCTGCTGACTCGATGCGCGAGAAATTGGTCGAGAAACTCGGATCGCGAGGCCACGATATCGAGGCGTACACGTATCACGCCATCTGTCACGAGCTACTCCAGGAGTTCGCCTACCACGCCGATCTCGATCCTCGCTACGATATTGCGACCGAAGCTGACCAGTTCGCGATCGTCTACGACGTCCTCGACGAGATGCCCTACCGGTTCACCAAGCCGGAGGTGTTCGACCCTGATGGCTACGGGAAGGGGGCAGCCCAGCGACTGTTGGGATTCATTCCGGCGATGAAGCGCTCCGGGATCACGCCGGAGAAACTGGAGACGTATCTGGGTGAGCCAGCGGATCTGCTGGAGCTCGATGAACTAATCGAGCGGATCGAAGCAGCGGCAGACGAGCACGTCAAAGTCAGCTGGCATAAGCCCACACACGACCGGCTTGATGAGATGTGCGAGGGACTCGGCGCGCTCAAGGAAGCGATCGCGACAGAGCGTCAGTCACTCGAAACCGATGGACTGGCTGTAGACGTGCGGTCGTTCTGTTCAGAACTCGAGGCGACGTGTGACCAGCTCGCGACGCTGCTCACTGACCGGGCGGACGAAATCGTCGATGGCGACCTCAAGCCAGCGTTCAAGCTTCCTGCATATCTGTTCGGGGCGTACTCCAGCCCACCGAAAGGGATCCCCAAGGTAGGGTTCACGCTGACTGGGAAGCTCCAGTCGTTCATCGGTAACTGCCAGGTGGCGTCTGATCTCACAGCAGGGTATGCAGCGTACGAACGACGGTTGGACGAGGAGACACTGTTGGACTTCAACGATCTCGTCATTCGAGCGAACGCGCTCCTCGATGACGAGGATGTCCGAGAGTGGGTTACCAGCCAGTGGGACTACGTCTTCTGTGATGAGTACCAGGACACCGACACCGTTCAGTTCGAACTCGTCCAGCAGCTGGTGACTGACGACCGGTTGTTCGTCGTTGGTGATGACGACCAGGCGATCTACGAGTGGCGTGGAGCGAACATCGAGAACATCGGCTCACGGCTCTCTGCGGCCTTCGCGGATCTCACCGACGAGACGCTGGAGGAGAACTTCCGCTCTCGCCAGCCAATCCTCGACCTCGCTAATGACGCACTCGAACACCTCGACTCACGAGGGTCGACGAAGGAGCTGGAGGCAATCGGCGAGAAACGTGATGCGACAAAGGGGGTCGTGACGATCGATGGAGCAGAAGAGCCCGAGGACGAAGCACAGCAGATCACGAACGCGATCACACGACTGCTGGCCGGTGAGTCAGAGTTAGCCGAAAAAGAGTACGACGCGGGTGATGTGGCGATCCTCGTCCGGAAGAACAAGCATGCCCAGCCGATCATCCGCTCGCTGGAGCGAGCTGGCGTCCCGTACGAACTCGCTGGCGACCTCGCAGACGAATCGATTGGGGTCCAGACGGTGTTGGCGTACCTGAAAGCGCTGGCCGACCCTGGCGACGAGATTAGCCTCAATCGCGTGCTGACGATGCGATATCGGCTTCACGATGCTGACATTGCTCGACTGAACGCGACCGAGGAGCCACTGCTCGAAGAGCTACAGTCGACACCGGCTGAGCGATTTCGTGAGCCTGAGCGCGTCGAAGCCGCTCGCGATGACTTCATGCAGCTCCTCGACCTCCGTGATACGTACTCGTTGACGCGGCTATATCGCGAGTTGAAGGACGTCACCTCGATGGAGTGGTTCCTCTCCGAGCAAGAGCGTCGAGACCTCGCTCAGTTAGACGAACTCATCGCGTCGTTCGACGATGGGGCGATCGAGCCTGAACTCTCCAGAGAGTTCGTCGACTTCCTTCGACTCCACGGGGAGATCACAGAGAGCGCCGCGGCTTCGTCTGAAGACCAACCCGAGACCGAAGACTCGGCGGTGGACATCATGACCATCCACAAGAGCAAGGGGCTCGACTTCCCGGTCGTCGTTCTTCCACAGTTGACCGCTGGTGAGTGGTCGCCCAACGAGCGAACGTACGACACGCTCGAACACGCCCTCTCTGGCGGGTCGGTTCTCGACACCGACTTCGCCCGTCGAGACGAGCACGAGACGCGTCGCGTATTCCACGTCGCACTCACTCGCGCCGAAGAACTGTCGATACTCGTTGGCGCAAGTGGGGAGGGTTCCGAGGATGATGACGAGAACCTTCCAGACTCGGTTATCGAAGCGGGACTACCGGAATCGATCCCGTGGGAAGTGGGTGGTGTCGAGTTCCCGATCTGGGAGATGATTCAGAGCTGTCTTCCAGACAACTTCGATGATGGAACGGAGACGCTCGCAACACCGATGGACACTGATGGTGTCGTGACTGGAATGCACGACGGAGACACGTTGGCACGAGGCCCTGCCCGCAAGCGCGTGCTCTCACTGGCGCGCTCACTGCTTGACGGCGATCTCGACGCCGTTGATCCGACGACTGTTGGTATCCCCGTCGAAGCGCTTGACCCACTCGATACACCAACGCTTCGTCGACGACACAGCTACACATCGATGGACACGCTCTCGACGTGTGGGCGAAAGCACTACCTCGACCACGTGCTCTGGGCATTCGAGGATCCAACGGGCGTCAATGCTGGCGAGCGTACCACTGCGGTAGAATCCAGTAGCGGTGGTGCTTCAGTTCGTGAGATTGGTGTCCTCTTTCACGAGACTGCTGAGCGAGCTGCTATACGCGGTGCAGCTTCTCCTGCAGAGTGGATCGAAATCGCATCGCAACTCGCGGCCACACGCGGGCTGAATCACGCACTCGATGACGCGGTTGACTGCATCGATCGCTATTTCGAATGCGAAGCGAGCCAGTGGGAGGTTATCACCGCAGAGCGTGAATTCACCCTCGAACTCGATGGGTTTGCTGTGACCGGTGTAATCGACGCGGTGTGTCGAACGCCGACTAACAAGCTGGTAATCCTCGATTACAAAGCCACCACGAAGAAGCGCTCTCTGGATGAAGATCTCCAGTTGCCGCTGTACGTACTGGCTTGCGAGGAACTGTTCGATGAGCCAATCAGGGAGGCTGGCTACGCCTACGTTGGCGAGGTTGGCCCAGCAGTCGAGACTCGCTCGTTTACAGATGAGGACGTCGAGACGTCCAAGGCTCGTGTAGTCGAGCAGCTTCGTGCTGCCAACACGAGCTCATTCGAGGAGTACACCCCTGGTGAGCACTGCAAGTGGTGTCCACACAGGTCACTACCCTGTGCTGAGGAAGCAGAATTGGACTGAGAGCAGAGTGCTCACTGTCACACTGTAAAGTCAGCAACGATCGGTGCGTGGTCGCTGCAGTCCAATCCCGCAGAATCGTAGAAGCAGCGCCGGGCATCCAGTGACTGTGACGCGAAGACGTGGTCGAATCGTTTACTCTTCCAGCTGGTATCTCGTTGGTCGATCTCCCCGTACCCGTTGATGGCTCGAAACACGTCTTCCATGTTGAGATGGCCCAGCCCTTTGAGAAGCGAGAGCTCCGCATTCACCCAGCGCTGTCGTATCTCTGGCTGTTTCTTGTATCCAAACGGGATGGCTTGCCCATCACGAAGCTCGTCGTCCGGGGTATTGAAATCCCCCGCCAGAATCCGTGTACAAGGGCCTGAATCGCTGAGACGGTTGTACACTGTCTCGAAGATCTTGATCTTCTCCTCACCCCACATGCTGCCTGGGACTGCACGGACGTTCCACAACTCGATTTCTTGGTCAACCGTGGTGAGTCGAGTGGGAAGGATTTTCTCGGGGAAGCTGGTTGGGGCGTGGGTGAAGTCACCCTTCGCGAGTTGGTCGGTAATTGACTCGTCTTCTCTGATGAGATTCCACTCACTCCTCACGGCTGTGAGATGGCCATTGTCGTGACCGATGTTGTCGTGGGGTGGAACTGACGAGTCAGCAAGCGCTGCTGCCCAGTCACAGCTATGTTTGATTTCCCCGATTCCGAGATCTTCCAACCCCTGCTTCCAGACGTCAACCCATTGTTGGTCAGCTCCGTATCGCACCTCCTGTAGCAAGATGATATCTGGGTCGATCGCTTCGAGTACCTCGAGCTGGTCATCGATTCTTCCTGCACTGTTCGCGGACTTATTCACATTCCAGGAGACGACTCGCATTGATCTTCAGAGATATTCGTGGCTGTCGTGACAGTTCTTCGGGTGATCTGGTGAATGCGGGTCCAGCCCATACTGTGTGTCGATGGTAACTAAGTTCGAACCAGAGTGATCCTACGTGCCCGTAGAGGCTTATTGAGTGCCCTCCAATCTTACTGGGTATAGCGCACAAATAGTTCTGACAGACTTGATCTGGGGCTCCGGCTGATAACAATGGCACAAGACCTGAGTGATAAGTTTCCTGAGTAGATAGAAACCGGAAAGATGGCTGCTCTCGCCGAACCCACCGTTCTCGCCGCTGCTAAGGATGCCCTCTACCCCGACATCTCGAATCAGCCGAGTCACTATGCTGTCACGGAGACGCAGTTCACGCAAACCCAGTGGGGCAGTTGGCCGATTCCCGAATCGGTTCGTGATAGACTCGCACCATTCAACACAATCAGGCTGTCTTCGGGTGAACCAGACCTCCTCGGTGTTGGGATGCCATCAACAGACGTCCTCAATGCAGAAGCAGCCAAGACACCTGTAGTTGCCATCGAGGCCAAGGGGAGCAACTTGCACCCAGCAAAGGCAGACATCGGCCGTGGTATCGAACAAGCTCACTCACATCTTCCGGAGGTGAACCTCGCCTACGTGGCTGCTCCGATGCAGAGCATCACTCCGACTGCCCGCTCTCTTGCTCGGGACCTGAACATCGGTGTGATTGGCGTCGAGTCGGACGATTCTGTCACGTTCGTTGAACCCGCTCGCATCTCTGGGGCGGGAGAGTTTTCTACTGGTGTTGAAGCGATTCGATTTCAGGCCAGTACGCACGGATTGACGGAGGGGAGCTTCCCGCTGAATCATCCCAAGAACTACCTCGGCTATGCACTCGCGCTCGCTGCTGACGGAGAAACCGAGACCGTCTACGCCGAGAACATCGTCGACGACCCGGGTGGAGGACGGCGTGGTGCAATCATCTTGGGACTCATCGATGCGAGAGAAGACGGAGAATACCTCACACATGCTGGTGCTGAGGTCGTTCGATTTGGGCAGGCGCAGTGCGGTAGTGTCGATGCCGCGCTGACGCAGTTCGACGACTGGGCTGGGAAGCGGATGCGGTTCACCAGATATGCTCCACGGTGGGCACAACTCGCTCGCAGTGTGACGATGGGGTACGAGCCAACGAAGCTCATCGTTGATGCACTTGAGTCTCTTCACCGAGATGGGATGGCGGCTCCTACCTTCCCACAGTTGGTCAAACGGGCCTGTGATCTGAATCAGCCGCTCGGCGTAGAGGTGTTCTTCACACAGGGGCGACGCGATGACGTACTCACCCCGGACGGCGAGATTGACCAGTCCCAGATGGACGACCCAGACGTGTACAAATCGGGATCGTACTTTCAGTACAAAGCGCAGCTGTTCCACGTCGGTCTGGTGACGACCCGTGGGACAGACGATGGCGAGGAAGCTGTCTCAGATACGTGGCAACTCGAACACCCGCTCGGGACTCTCTGAAACCCTTTGATATCGATCTCATATCGGTGGTAGCTTACTTCTGAGTAGGCGGAGAACAGAGTCGGCCACCCAGTGTTCTATGTCTCTACTCCTTCACGGGTGGATGCAAAGCGCGTCGTTGAAGCAGGAAGCCCCGAGGCTTGACCTTGGGGCAGGTTCACAGACGGAGCACGCCGAGTGGGATAAAGCATGACTCCTAGGCGGTTCACCAATGTATCAGAATCGCCGACTGATGTCTGGATGCCTGATTCATAATATTCTAGCCATATAAGATGGAGGCTGAAATGCTGGTTTTAGGCCATCTAAGGTGGGAAAACTGTCGGCAGTCCCTAGAATATATAAGATATAAGAACATTTATAGCGGGGTAGGCGACCTGCTCCATATGGAGTCAATCAACAGTACCGGAATTTGGGAGAATGTGAAACAGGACTTCAAAACAGAGGTTCGTTGGGGCTTGTCTCACGGCGTCTCACGTTGTATCCGGATTGCTACAGAAGGTATGCCACGTCAAAGACAGAATAAGCTGAAGGGTCAAGCGTTGCGTGCATCGCCCTGTCTCATCAACGGATTTGAGTTCACAAGGTCATTCTCTAAGGGAATCCCGGTTGGACACTTCTCCACGTTAAGGACGTCTCACGAGCATGCGAACCCTCCCGAACTTCTCACCTTTTTTCGTAATCTCGAGATTCCGTCACAGCCTGTCGTGTTCAATACGGATGAACATCAGAAATCGTTCACAGCGATTGAAAGAGGACTCCACGAGCTTGTAATCAGTTCTGGTGGATGGTCAGATGACTGGTTCTCTATCCAAAATGGTGGTAGTTTATTCACTGGAACCGGTATGAAAGACTTCCTCGGATTGCTCCGCCCGTTTCCATCTTATAACCCAAGTTCGTCACCTAGCAAGACACAGAGTATCCACGGGCAATTCATTATCCGTCTGTGTAACAATGAGTATCTAATATTCAATGTTGAGCAAGATGGGTGTTCGAATGAGGAATATCGGACACAAATCACGTTCCTAACTGATGGTCATCCGCTAGACGGCCAACGCTACAGAGAGTATGCTGCCGGGTTTGGCCTCTACGGCCTCTCTAATGGGAAAGACCACCAATTCGATATACGAACAATCACTCCCAAGGAGGATATTCCACTTCAGATTAACCATTCACTGGACGGTAGGAGATCGCTCAGCGGTAGATTTCAGGTGGCCGGTTTCACCACCGAAAATCCACTTTGGGAGCCTGAAGAACTCAGCAACAATGCCAGTAGACGGCCTCATAACTGTCTTGATGAGGGTTTCAGTTCGAACCGAATCTATCGCGAGATCAAATCCTCTACATTTGTATGCGTATGGTTTGAGACTCCCCGCTCGGAACTGGCCAAAGAGCCGTACCGGCTAAAAACGATTAAAATACAGGATCTGGCTCCAATTCTTGGTAATCGGGGATCAATCAACGTCCATATGACTGTTGCCAGTCGCGACTCGTAGTCCTGCCAATCTAGCAATCCTGACTCGAAACGCTATTCTCCCGAACTACCGTGATACCCGACGATGCGGTCTGTCGTGTGGTCTTCATCCGTGACGAAAATGACAGACTCTGACAACTCGCCATACGGTGCTCAGTAATACTGAGCCACGGCGCGCTTGCTGCTATGAATGTTCGAGTCCCTCTCTACTCGGTGAACACTAATGTTCACTCTCCGGTTCTGGCCTGTCTCCGGTAAAGTCTATCCGAACCCGGATACCTATTATCCGGGTCTCTGTGGTCCGGGTATGAGCGACGATACCAACGACCGAAGAATCGCGACTGACTCGCTACACGCAGGGCAAGAACCCGACCCAGCGACCGGAGCTCGGGCGCCGCCGCTGTACCAGACTACGTCCTACGTCTTCGACGACGCTGAAGATGCGGCCGCGCAGTTCGCCCTCGAAGAGCCGGGTTACATCTACTCCCGATTGATGAACCCGACGCTCGAGACACTTCAGGAACGCCTCGCCGCCCTCGAGGGTGGTGTTGGCGCCGTTGCCACGGCCTCTGGGATGGCCGCGCTCGACCTCACTACCTTCCTGCTCGCCGAGGCCGGGGACAACATCGTCACCGCCGCCTCACTGTACGGCGGTACCTACACGTACTTCACCCACTCCGTCGAGCGGCGTGGCATCTCGACCCGATTCGTCGAGACGCTCGATTACGACGGGTACGAGGAAGCAATCGACGACGACACCGCGTACGTCCACTTAGAGACGATCGGGAATCCCGCACTGGACACGCCTGATATCGAGAGAATCGCCGATATCGCCCACGAGCACGGGGTCCCGCTCTTCGTCGATAACACGTTCGCCACGCCAGCTCTCTGTCGACCGCTCGAGCATGGCGCTGACCTGGTCTGGAACTCGACGACGAAGTGGCTCCACGGGTCTGGGACGACTGTGGGTGGAGTCGTCGTCGACGGCGGGTCGTTCCCGTGGGCTGACCACGCTGAGAAGTACCCAGAAATCGCCCAGAGCAATCCCGCGTATCACGGCGTCAACTTCGCCGAAACGTTTGGTGAGGCGGCGTTCACGTACGCGGCGATTGCTCGTGGGCTGCGTGATTTGGGTAACCAACAATCGCCATTCGACGCCTGGCAGACCATCCAGGGGCTCGAGACCCTCCCACTTCGGATGGAGCGCCACTGCGAGAACGCGATGGTGGTCGCCGAATTCCTCCAGGCGCATGATGCCGTCTCGTGGGTGAACTACCCTGGCCTCGAGTCCCACCCGACCCACGACAACGCAAGTACGTATCTGGACGGTGGCTATGGTGGGATGATCACTTTCGGACTGGAGGGCGGGTACGACGCCGCCCGGCAGACGGTCGAGTCGACAGAACTCGCGAGCATGCTCGCCAACGTTGGCGACGCCAAGACGCTCATCATCCACCCGGCCAGTACGACTCACCAGCAACTCACTGATGAAGAGAAGGAAGCCTCTGGTGTGACCAACGACCTCGTGCGGCTCTCGGTCGGTATCGAAGACCCTGGCGCAATCATCGACGACCTCGAAGCGGCGATCGACGCCGCCACCTGAGATTACAGATTGCCAAGGTGGAAGCCCACGACTTCAGTCGTGGGAGGAAGCCGTCGGCGCTGGCCACAGACCACACTCACTCACCGACTGACGGCAACCGTAGCGTTCTGCCCGTGGCACCTCCTCTTCCCCGACGCCTTCGAACGCGTGCAGAGCGTAGTACGAGCATGGCTCCCATCGAGTTGCTTGGGGTGACGTTCCTCGGGAGCGTGGTTGCGGTGCTCTTCGGCGTGCTCTCATGGGCGCTGTCGGAACAGGCACAGCATTACGAATCGACTGAACCACCACGCCGATTGCTCCTCGCCGAGCGGGTGTTGACCGGACTGATGTTCCTCTCGTTTCTCGTCGGTGCTGGTGCGCTCATCGCCTACTGCGCGATGGTGTTCGCCGACATCTCCGAAGTGTCGTGGCAAATCACCAGCACGCCCCCGACATGAGTTGGTGACCAATTTCTCCGATTGCGAGAGCTGGCCTATACTCCGTTCACGCGATGAAACGTCTGTAGGCTATTCGACTGCGGCTGGTGTCTCTCACGTGTCTTCACCAACTTGAGTTTCGTCGAGGTTGCTCCATCTAAGGGGAGACCCACCCCGTTTGCAAGAAGAGCTGGCAGTTGAGAGTGGGACGGGGAGACCACCCAACATATCGACGTTCTTGCTAGATCACGCCTCTCGGCTGCCGTTGGCCAGTTAGATTGTCTGTTGTGAGTAGTCTTGATGCCACTCTCCTCCAGCATTATCTCCTTCACGTCGAAACTCTCACCTGCCCCACCCCGTGCGCAACATGAGCTAGCTATCGAGTTTGCCAGTTACCGCTGACGAACCGGTGGTGGCGTACGACGAACTCTCCTCACGAAATCACTCGTCTCTACTTGATCCGAACGTCGATCAACTCCCCTATCTCGTGAGTCGGAGAGCTGTATTGGATGTGAAAGTTCGAGTTATACGATCGCTCATGGCATTCCTGGGTCCGCTCAACATTGACGACGACCGTTGGCAGACCATCCCACGGCGGGAGCACCTCCTCTTGGCGACCTTCTTCGATCGCTTGTTCCATCTCCTCATTCGACAGTTCGGGCGCTTCGTCTACCCACTCCCGCGAAGCCCACACCTCAACCATACTGTAGTCGGGGGATTCGCCAACTGGTTCGGTGTACACAACTGAGAGGTTGATTCCTACGCGGTCGAGTTCGTCCAGTCCGACTTCCGCGAAGCACATGAGGGCCCCTTCCGGGTCCTCTACTCTGGCGTGTTGTATCGTCGCGTTCAGGGTCGCCTTTGGGAGTGTGTCGCTTTGGTAGGATCGTCCATCGTACTTGCCAGTGGGTACACTGATTGGCTCCCCAAAGCGGAACACTACATCGCGTCCTTCTGCAAAGCAGAGGGTCTGAATAATCGAAGCCGCCCTCGCAGAGTCGTCGGCTGTGTTGTTCATTCTTCTTCTGGGGTGGGCTCTGAGGTACGGACGACTTTCACGTCGGCTCCACGCCAGCGTTTCGGGACGGTGACGTGAGCGCTGTTGCCAAATGGTTTGACCTCCCCATCAAGCACTTCTTCGCCCTCAATCTCGAAGCGATTTGCCATACCTTTGTATATACTTTAGATATACTTAGCTTTGCCGGGGGATGGGCAATATTCCGAAGGATTCGCTCGCTCGTCCGCAGACTAGAATCTGCTCAGATGTGTTCGGACCGTCTCTCGAACCAGGTTGTCATCGTCATCTAAGGTGGCCTGGAACCGCTCGTCTTTGTCTGCGAGCGTCTCAACCATGACGTCTGCTGAGAGGTTGTGGAAGACGTATTCTGCGAACACGCCACGTTCGTTCCCTCTGCCTTTTCGGTTTATCTCAATGACCTCGTATGTGCTTAGCTCTCGCATCCATCGGAGGAAGCTGTGTTTCGAGCGCTGCTCGATGCCGTTGTACTCGGTGAACCACTTGTATAGGCTGTGTGCGACCGGAGCTGGTGCCGACCGCTCATTGAGCCATTCTGAGCGTCCCAGTTGCTCTTGACCATACGAGTTCACAATCGCGGTCGCAAAGAGCGAGACCTGCTTTTGGAACGAAACGTTCTCGATGACGTCGATAATGTAGTTCTTCTCGACTTGATTCTTCGCTGCCTCGGCGTGGGCTGTCGAGACTGACTGGTCTTCACGGCGATTGGCGATGTTCCCTGCTTCACGAAGGAGGTCGATTGCGAACCGTGCGTCTCCTTCTCCTTGTGCAGCAATGGCTGCGGTGTAGGGAATCACCTCCTCTTCGAGCGTCCCTTCGTGGAATGCATCCTGCCGATGATTGAGAATCTCTTGTAGCTCGGGGGCGTTGTAGTCTGCAAACCCGACCTCTGTTGGATTGAACGTGCTGGCCGTTCGGGAGTTCAGGCCACTCATCAGTGTGTTCGGGCTGTTGGTCGTCACGATGAGGGTAATCGTGCTGTCCATCTTTCCGATTCGCTTGGCTCGTGAGAGCTTGTACAGGATATCTGAGAACGCTGGTGCCTCATCGTTGTTCCGGCTGTCACCGACGAGCAGGTCCAATTCGTCGAGCACGATAACGCCGATATCGAGGTGTTCGTTGACGATTTCGAATAGCCGGTCGTAGCGTGAACTGGTCGAAACGCCAGCTTTTGACGTCAGATTCAATCCGAGCGATAACTCGTACTCGTGGACTATCTGGTGAATCGCCTCGTGCTCGGACTTCTTGTGCTTCCCGTTGATTTCGACGAAGTCCATCCGGATGTCGCGCTCTTGAGCGATTTTGATTGCCTTCGTCGCGACTGTGCCCGCGATGAGTGTCTTCCCGGTTCCCGATGGTCCCCGGAGCAGCATGTCTTCCGGCTGGTCACCGTGGAGTGCTGGTTTTATGACGTTGATGACCTTCGTGAGCTGCTCGTCCCGACCAACGATTCGATCCTCGTCGACGATTGTATCGGGCTCAATGAGGTCCTTGTCTCTGAACACGGTGTGATAGTCACTGGAGAGCTGCTCGGAGATGGAGAGTTGGGCCGAGTCTTGTTGTTCTGAATCCTCCGCCATGATTATGGTATGGTTCTCATATTGTAATAAACTTCGGATGCGACTGCAATATGAGTTGTGTCGTCTACATTTGTGAGTAGACGATGACGCTGACTGTCTCTGTAACTCGTGGAAGGAATGGCAGGAAGTGTGTGCACTCTCGAGACAGACTCCAACATCTGCTCATCTTGCAAACGGGGTTCGAGTTGTCCAGTACTGGTCCTCCTCTCACTTTGCAGGGTGTCTCTCCTGGTGGCTGTCTCACAACTCACCGACCAATCGTGGAAGCAATCCTCTTGTTCGGGGCTCAATTTGCACACGGGGTGAGGGTACCTGATTCAGGTCTGCTAATGCCGTGTGATCAAGGAGATGCTGACGGCACCGCAGTACACCGATTGCTCATCTTGCAGATGGGGTCCCTAAGTGAAGCGCCCCGCAGCTATTCTGCAAAATACGGGAGAGAGGACCTCAAAACGAGCGTCCGTACTACGAGCTCAAATTGCAGATGGGGTGTGTGTCTCCGGTATTGGTACCGACCCAGCTCACCAGTAGCTCATGTTGCACGGGGGGTCTGTCACTCCGTCTCGTATTGAAATTCTTTCTGCAACCCAAATAGTACGACTCGACGACAAGATCTAATTACCCATTCTCGCTACCACGAACGATGGCCGACGACCGAATTCGAAGCATCGTTCCGATGTTTGGGGGAGCGACGCAGTACGTCGAGACTGTTGATGCGATTCTCGAGTACGTCGAAGACGTTCACCCCTCGACCGACGATCTGGTCGGCTGGCACCGGGGAACGTTCGAGCGTGTCTCGAAGGCAGACTCGATCCTTCGCCGAGTTCGCTACCTCCAGAATGTCGGGCTACTCACAGAGGATAACGACCACTGGCGACTCGGGGATGCTGGCGAAGAGTATGTCACCGACGACGACTGTGAGACGCTCGCTCGAATCATGCTGGAACGGAACGTCGGCCTCCGAAGTCTTCTCTACGCGCTCACTGCTGGCCCGATGACCATCGACGAGATCGATGAGCAGCAACTCGATTCACACCCGGTCCTCGGCTGGACTCGTGGCCAGTTGGACATGCCAAAGCAGCGGGCGAACTGGCTTCGGAGCCTGGGCTACGTCGAACGAGATGGCGATTCCTATCGACTCACTGACGATGGTCGACTGTTCACAGAGACGATTCTCAACGAGTGGTCTGCCTCGCCGACTCCACAGAACGACGCCAACTCGATTACTGCTCGCACGTACGAGATGACCACACAGGCTCGGTACGTTGACCCTGAGTTTAGACAGACAGTCCTTTCACGCTACGATAGTGAGTGTCCAGTCTCGGGAGTTGACCACGAGGGACTCTTGGACATTGCACACGTCCTCTCGTGGAGCGACTATCCCGATTATCGTACGGACCTCACCAACGTCGTAGCGTTGAGCAAGACCCATCATGCGGCGTTTGACCGAGAGCTGTTCACGCTTGATGGCGATTACCGACTACACGTCGCTCCGGCGTTCAGGACAGAGAGCCCGGTACTCCAGCAGACGATTCTTGACCAGGCAGGTGAGCGTCTCCCAATTGAAGACGGGCATCTCGACAGTAGGTACCTCAATCAGTACAACGAATCGTTGGCGTGGTATCCACAGTGAACTACCCCGCCCTACTCGCTCGGTTTTGCCTCGCTCGTTGAGGGTGGGGCTTAGCGCCTATAATCAGCTAATGCAACGAGAGTGCTGTTAGCCCGAAAAACGATTCAATAGGCCGCGAAAATCTACTTGCCAGTGTAACCGTCACCGCGGGTATGGATGGGACTCAACAGGAACTGACCGAAGCGATTACACAAGCTATTCATGGCGAGGAACTCGCATCGACGACTGCCTGCGACATCTGTGCACAGCCACTTGACATCAACACCCCCGTCCAGTACGATGTAATGCGTTTTAGCAGTGAAGCGAAACGGAGACTACCATTTTCCTCTCACAGCTGGATAGCCGATGCCGCCCGTTGCGATGACTGCACGATTCAGGCACTCGGCCCCACAACGCAGTGGCTCGATGAAGCGCTCATCAAGGTCAACGTAACGGAGTCTGGGGGGATTCCACTCATTGACTGTACAGATATCAGAATAATCGACGTTTCCCCTAGCAATGATGGCTACGGTCCGCCGATGGTTGACCTCGGAATGGTGTATCGGCGAAGCGATTTCGGACTGTTTCGGTGGATGCGAGTGAGGGAGGCTCTTCGCCGTAACCCTCCCTCGTCGTTCGAATGGTGCGTTCTTCGAGAATGCGTCAATCAGTCAGACGATGTCCCACCGAGCGTGTCCCGACTAATCAGTTGAATCCGCTACTCTGAGAGTGTCGAAGACAGGTTCGAACACGGCTTTGACTCGGCGATATCGTGAACATCGACTCGTCGCAGTGCTTCCTGGCCACATTCCGAACACCGGTAGTACACATGTCCAGTTGGCGCACCCTGTGGGTCGAACTCGGTGTGTGGTCCGGTGATGAGGCCTGTTGTGGAGCTCTCCAGCGCTTCGTTGTCTTGTGTCGAAGCGCTTTGCCTCACCACCTGTCCGTCCGGCCCAGGAACCGTTCTCGCTGTGATTTCCATATCCACACGCCGAAGGTGTTTACAGCCACCAACTGGCTGACGCTCCTGCCAATCGGGGCAGGTGCACGCAGGGATGCTCATATCGACATCGTAGATGCGACCTGAGGCGACGCGAACCTCGTACAGACCACCAGTCCGTCGGAGTGAGATGGCCATTGATTCAGTTCGGGCACGGCGTGATCGTGGTGGCTCTGCTGACCAGTTTCCGAGTGTAGTGCTGTTGTTCGACATTGGTGTGCGAGTCTCCCCGCACCCGTGAGGGGCCGAAAAATGGAGGGGCGATTCCACCTGCCGTCCTCTCACACTGATGTGAGGCGGACGCCCACGAGGTCAGTCGTGGGTCGCTGACCGCGTACCAAAGCGATTGACACGAGCCACCTCAGTAATCTTGTAGACGTCCATGCGTGGTGGTCTGAACGTCTTCGTCTGCCAGTTGACGGTGGTCGGGTCACCATCGAACTCTGGAAGGTCGATGTCGAGACCATCCTCAAGGCGGACGTGGTCGTACAATCCCATGCTCTCTGCGAGCAGTCGGATTTCTGTGGCAAATACCGTTACCCACACATGTCATGAACTGTCACGAGTGAGACCAGTAGAGCTCCGAACCTTCTCGCGCCGGAGGAGAGACAGCCAGGCGGCGTACTCTGGTCAGCACATACCACTCAGATAAGATCGGCCTCCAAAATTATTTGAGAGCAGGCGCCGTGAGATTGTGTATGGGTCTCCCCGATACGGATGCATGGAAGGACAGCACCCGAGGTCGAGAGCGGGTGAAGCTGGTCGTCGAAGTACTTGAGGAACCACGGAGCGTGAGCGAGATTGCAGACCGTGCTGATGTGGGATGGGAAACCGCGAAAAGCGAACTGGAGAATTTGGTTGAAGCCAACGCTGCTCGCGAGTTCGGTTCCGAAGGCTCACTCACGTATGCTCCTGACCCACGTGAGACCTTCTTTGCACAGATTAGAGATCACATGCAGGAGTATACCACCAACGAGTTAGAAGCCCAGTTAACTGAGCACAAAGAGCGACTCGAAGAGTTGGAAGCTGAGTTCGATGTTGGTACCGCACAGGAGTATCGGGAACACCTGGCCGATGATGGACTGTCGGCCGACGAACTGCGCGAGATTCGCAATGTCGCCGCAACCTGGGAGGCGCTGGAACTCGAGTACAGGGTGGTGAAGCACGCACTCGGCATCAGCTACGACACTCAACGGTTCACCGATGTGAACGACGACTACGTGCCTGCCTGATCGATGGTCATCTTTCTCGCGGGCCGTTCGCGGATCAACGATCGAAGCCTACACAACCGGATCAAGAACCGGTTGCAGTCGGATGAGGTATTTGAGGAGGTCTCGCTGCAGGTGGCTAATCGACGTGACCCTGGACCGTACCGAGTCATCGCTCACACTGACCCGCGTGGCTTTCTAGAGGATGCTTCGTATCCGACAACCACAGCTCGTCTCGAGATTGGGTTCGATACGAACGCGCCAGCTGAGTACGAGTACTACTGGATCAACTGGATTGAGCCAGAGCGACAGCTGATGGTGGGATGGCATCAAGATGACGACCACGAACCTCTGGGACCCGTCCATCTCCAGGTGAATCAAGAGACACAGGCGATAGCACACACGGCCGCACACTTTGTCGATGAGCACCCGATGTCAGTACTCGATGCTCGATTGCAGCAGCTGCCAGCTGCCGTCTCTGCGATCGAATGGGATGGCAAATCTGTCATCGGAATCGAGTGGGAGACGTGACTGCGGTGTTGCTGTTGTTCGACATTGGTGTGCGAGTCTCCCCGCACCCGTGAAAGGCCGATAAACTGACCTACGTGATGCTGTTAAATCGCTTCTCGACGCTCGCGATAACCTGCTGTGCCGTCTTTGAAATCCGCTCCAATCGCTCGGTGAGTACCTCACTCTCATCATCTGCCCAGCGAGCGATGTACAGCGCTGAATTGTCGACCTCAAGTCCGAAATGGCGGCCAACGACGTAGGCGACGCTCTCGGCTTCCACCTCACGCTTCGCTCGTTCTGGCCGGGACACGGATCGGTCCATGTGCAACAGCGCGTGGGCATATTCGTGGATGAGCGTACTCGCCATGTCAGCGGCTTTGTCCGAGCGTTTCAAGAAGACGAGCGGCGCTCGCTTGCCCCGGTACTGGCAGGCACCACGGGCGTTTCCGAGCGGCCACTCCTGCTCGTCGATCAGTCGAACCTCGACGCCCAACGCACGGGCACACTCCAGCAACCGCGCCAACAGGGGCTTTCCATCGCCGTATGCCATCGTTTCCAGTGCGGGGAGTGGCTCACCCTCGGTCTGAGATGCATCGAACACGGGCACGGGTTTGAATCCGACTACACCACGCTCCCACTCCTCGGTGGGCGTCGTTTCTCGACAGCCGCTTTCCTCGTGCCACCTGCGACTCTCATGGCAAGTCGGACAGCGCTCGGTGATGATGGGTGCCCAGATCCAGATGGCCGATTCGCCCGCTTGGACGTGCCTGTCGAACTCGGTCTGCCACGCTCTGTACCCGGCCACCTTCGTTGCATCCGGGCACTGCTGTTTGATGAGCAGCGTGTTCCGGAAGGAGTACTCGTGGAACCGACTGTGGACGTCCAACCACGCCTGGAACTCCTCGCTCGCTCTGGCCTCGTCAGTGAGTTCAGAGAGGTCACGAATCCACGACTCGATGGTGTCGTGCATCGTATCCGGTCGGTCACTGGACTCGCGCTCGCTGACTGGGTGTGTCGTACTGGACATGAGAACGCAGAACGCATCTTTGAGCGCCCCGCACCCGTCAGGGGTCGATAAACACAGGCCGCGTCCACTACGGAGATCAGTCTTTCACCATCTCGTTCCACAACTGCCGTATCGAATCGCGGTTCGCCCGAAGTGTTGTATCGGTGATGCCGGCTTCCGCAGCGAGGTCGTGTTGCCGAACGAGTGGACCACAGTTCTGGGAGACGAGATAGAGACACGAGGCGGCGATGCCTCCCGGATGCCGACCGTTCGCCAACCCTTCGTCCCATGCGCTCCGAGCGAGTCTCTCGCTCTTGCTGACGACCGGTTGCGGGAGGTCGAACGCCGAGGCAATGGAGGCGACGTACTCGACTGGATGTGGTGGCGGCGTTGGCAACCCCAACTCGGTGTTCATCACCGAGTACGCGTTCTTCACAGCCGACGCTGAGACACGCGACACGGCCACAATCTGTTGTTTCGTCCGCACCAACCGATTACACCGACAGGTGGCATAGACACTTGCTGACGCGACTGCCTCGATCGACCGCCCGATGAGTAGTCCCACATCTTGGGCAGAGCGAAACAGCCTGCTCGCCTGCTCACGAACGCTGTCACGCAATCCCAGTGCACCAGTCATGCGCCGTATCTCTGAGAGTCCCGCTGCCCGATTCCGGTCGGCTGTCGACTCGTATTGTGCACGAGAGTGATGTTTCCTGAGCCGAGCGAACCGCTGTTGGGTCCTCTGACCCAGTGTCTGGCCCCGGTAGTCCCGCCATCGACCGATCGTCGTCGACAGCCCACCATCGTGCATCGACAGCGTCCGTGGTGCTCCGGTTCGACGCTCCCCGCTCTGGCCGGTCTCGAACGAACGCCACTCAGGGCCGTGGTCGATTGGTTGGTCGGCGATGACCGTCCCGCACGTTTCACATGACTGCAAGGAGGAAGC
>NZ_JALXFV010000004.1:0-43227 GCF_023699475.1 Halomarina rubra
ACGTCGCGGCCGAGACCGGACTAGCTGAACTCGCTGCCAGGGCCGACGGCGAGCGTGAAGCACTCCGGCCGTTCGTCGGCCCGACGGTCGCTCGCTCGCGGGTCGCCCGTCGCCTCCCGGACGCCGCGACGCTCGTCGACCGCCGCGAACTGTCGACCGGTGCCGTCGTCCGACGCTACGAGCGACCGGCCGACGACCTCCCGACGTACCACCTCGTCCCGGTCGAACTCGACACGAGCGACGCCGCGCTAGCCGTGTTGACCGACGCCGCCGAGCGTCTCGCGTCCGGGGCCGTCTCGGGCGGCGAGCGCGCTCCCGACAGAGCGGTCCGCGAGGCGACGACCGCGAGCAGCCACGCCAGTGCCGACGTGCCGGTCGAGACGTTGAGTCGCGTCCTCCGCAAGCACACACGGGGCAACGGCGTCCTCGACGACCTGTTCGCCGACCCGGACTGCTCGGACGTGTTCGTCACCGCGCCCGCCGCCGCGGGGACGCTCCGGGTCCACGTCGGCGGCGAGGCGATGCGGACGAACGTCAGCCTCACCGAACGCGGCGTCGAGACGCTCGCCTCGCGCTACCGTCGAGCGAGCGGTCGGGCGTTCTCCCGTGCGTCGCCGACGCTCGACGCGACGACGCGCGCCGGCGACCGTCGCGTCCGGGTCGCGGGCGTCACCGACCCCGTCAGCGACGGCGTGGCGTTCGCCTTCCGCGCCCACGACCGCGAGGCGTGGACGCTCCCGGGACTCGTCGACGGCGGGACGCTCCCCGCCGACGCCGCCGCACTCTGCTCGCTGGCGGTCGAGCGCGGCGCGGCGACGCTCGTCGCCGGCGGCCGCGGCGCGGGGAAGACGACGCTGCTCGGCGCGCTCTGTTTCGAACTCCCGGCGGCGGTCCGGACGGTCGCCATCGAGGACACGCCGGAACTCCCCGTCGAGTCGCTCCAGACGGCCGGCCACGACGTCCAGCGGCTCCGCGTCGACGACGAGGGAGTCGGGCCGAGCCAGGCGCTCCGGACCGCCCTTCGACTCGGTGAAGGAGCGCTCGTCGTCGGCGAGGTCCGGGGCGAGGAGGCCCCCGCGCTGTTCGAGGCGATGCGCGTCGGGTCGAACGACGGGGCCGCCATCGGCACCGTCCACGGCGAGGGGGTCGCGGGCGTCCGCGAGCGACTCTCGGAACACGGCGTCACCGGCGGCGCGTTCGCCGCGACCGACCTGCTCGTCACCTGCGAGCGGGTCGACACCGGCCGTCGCGTCGCCCGTATCGAGGAGGTCACCGCCGACGGGGAGGCGACGGCCCTGTTCGAGCGCGAGGGGACCGACCTCGTCCCGTCGGGTCGTATCGACCGCGGTGCGAGCGTCGTCGTGGCCTCGCTGGCACGCCCCGGCGAGTCGTACGCCGACGTCCGGACGGCGCTCGCCGACCGGGCCGCGTGGCTCGACCGGACCGTCGCGGCGGGCGACGTCGCCCCCGAGCACGTCGTCGCCGCACACGCTCGCCGCCGCGGGTGCGACCGATGCTGAGCGACGCCGCCGAGAGCGAGTCGAACTGGGGAGACACCACCGGAGACGCGCTGGCCGAGGCCCTCGCGGTCCTCGGGTGGCCGGTCACCGCGGCCGGCGTCCGCCGAGCGAGCGACGTCGTCGCGCTGGTCGGCGTCTGCGCGGCGTTGGTCGCGACTACCCTCGTCCCACCGGTCGCACCTCTCGCACTCGTGGTCGCCGCCGGTGGGTGGTACGGGGTCCGTCGGCTCCCGGTCGCGGTGGCGTCGGCCCGGGAGACCGCGGCGCTCGGGGCGGCCCCCGTGGTCGTCTCCCACGCCGTGTTGCGGATGCGCCTCGAACCGACCGTCGAACGGGCCGGCGCGTTCGCCGCGAGCGCCGACGACGGACTCCTCGGACGGTCGCTCGCCGAGCACGTTCGCCGTGCCCGGGGGACACCCGCCTCCGGACTGGGCGCGTGGGGCGACCGGTGGGGCGAGCGATTCCCCGCGCTCCGCCGCGCCACCTCGCTCGTCGTCGCGGCCGACCGGGCCCCCTCGACCGAGCGTGCTCGGAGTCTCGACCGGGCGATGGACGCCATCCTCGACGGGACCCGCGACCGCACCGCGAGCGCCGCGGCGGCGCTCGGCGGCCCCGTGACGGCGCTGTACGCGTTCGGCGTCCTCCTCCCCCTGGCGCTCGTCGCCGTCCTCCCCGCTGCCCGTGTCGCGGGCGTCGGCGTCACCCTCCCGGTCGTCGTCGTTCTCTACGACGTCGTACTGCCGTTCGTCCTCGTCGTCGCGGGTGGCTGGCTCCTGCTCAGACGGCCGGCGACGTTCCCCGCGACGCCGGTGCCCGCCGACCACCCCGACCTGCCGGCCCGCCGGTGGCCCGTCCTCGTCGGTGCGCTCGCTGTCGCCACGTTCGCGTGGGTCGTCGTCTCCCGCACTCTTCCGGCGTGGATGACTCCGCTGGCGAGTCTCGGCACCGGTGTCGGAGTCGCGCTCGTCGGCTGGTTCCGCCCCGCGGTCGCCGTCCGCGAACGGACCCGCTCGGTCGAGTCGGGGCTGTCGGACGCGCTCTACCTCGTCGGACGGCGCGTCGCCGAGGGCCGTGCGGTCGAGGCCGCCATCGAGACGGCAGCCGAGGAGGTGATGGGGCCGATGGGGGCCGTGCTCACCGACACGGCGCGCCGCCAGCGCACGCTCCGCGTGGGCGTCGACGAGGCGCTGTACGGCGAACACGGCGCGCTCGCGACCGTCCCGAGCACTCGCGTCGAGAGCACGCTGCGACTGCTCGTCGTCGCCGCCCGCGAGGGATCGCCCGCCGGTGACGCACTCGTGGTCGTCGGCGACCACGTCGAACAGCTTCGGTCGGTCGAACGGGCGGCCCGACGCGACCTCCGGCGGGTGACGACGACGCTCACCAACACCGCCGCGGTGTTCGGCCCGCTCGTCGGCGGCGTCACCGTCGCGCTCGCGGCCGCGATGGACGGCCGCTCGCTCGCGGGGCTGTCGTCGGTCTCGTCGGCGTCTTCGATGCCACCGTCCGGAACGGTCGGGACGGCCCCGTCGACAGCGGTGGTGGGGGCGACAGGTGCGTCGGGCACGAGTGCCTCGTCCTCGGCCGCGACGACTGCCGCGGCGCTCCCGACGTCGGCGCTCGCGCTGGCCGTCGGCGTCTACGTGCTGGCACTCGCCGCGCTGCTGACCGCGCTCGCGACGGGTCTCGAACACGGCGCGGACCGCTCGCGGATCGGCTACCGCGTCGGCCTCGCGCTCCCGACCGCGACGGCGCTGTACCTGACGGCGTTCCTCGTCGCGGAAACGCTCACCTGAATCGCGAGACCGACCCGGAAGGCGAGAGTTCGGGTGGACTGGGGAGGTTCAAGTAGGGGGACGCGGCCAGCGCCGGCCATGGACACCGAAGCTCCCGCCGACACACTACCGGTCTGGGTCGGACTGGCCGTCGCCAGCGCCGCGCTCTGTGGCGTCGCGCTCGGCCTCCCGACCGGGACGCCCGACGCGAGCACCGTCGCTCGAACCGTCGACGAGGCGGCGTCCTCGCCACACGACGCCACGACCACGACGCGGCTCTCGGCCGCCGACCGCCTCGAACTCGGTCGACACGCGCTCGACCGGTGTCGCGGCGACGCCTGCGGGCACGCGACGTTCACCTACGGCCCCGTCACGCCGGTCGGGGACGGGGAGTCGCTCGCGAGGGTCCTGGCAGGTCGGTCGCCAGCGTCCGTCTTCGACTCGCCGGCGACGTTCCGCCGTGCCGTCGAGCGCGCACGCGAGGACGCACCGGTCGTGGTCGACGGAGCCACGCGACTGACCGCACGCCACGTCACGTGGGGAGGCGTCGATGTCACGCTCGTCGGTGCGTAGGGCGCAGGTCGAACCGCTGGCGGCGCTGCTCGCGCTGACGGTGGTCTGTACCGGTCTGTCGCTGTACGCAGGGGTGCTCGACGGTGCGCTCGACCGGGGCGTCGACGAACACGACTCGACGGCCGACCTCGCTGCCGACCACGTCCGCGCTCGCCTCGCGCCGGCGGGCGTCGCCGCCCCGGCCAGACTCGACGGTGTCGGTGCGGCCGCCCCCGACGGCTACCACCTCGACGCGACGCTCACGTGTCGCGACGAGGAGTGGACGACCCGTGCGACCGCGCCGCCGTCGGCCGACCGCGTGACCGAACCGGTGAGCGTCCGCGTCGCGCCCGGTCGGGTCCGTCCCTGTCGCCTCACGGTGGCGGTCTGGTCGTGAGGGGACTCAGCACCGCCGTCGACGCCGTCCTGTTCTGCCTGCTCGTGAGCGCCGCCGTCGGCGTCCTGGCGGTCCCTTCGACCGTGTCCGCTCCCGACCCGCCCCGTGCGGAACGGACCGCCGCGACGCTCGCCACGACGACGCTCTCGGTGCCGGTCGCCGTCGCCGACGACACCGGCCACCGGCGCGTCGCACGGGGAACGCCCGCCAGCCTGCTTGCCCGCGGTGCGCTCGCCAACGCGACGCTCGACGGTCGACGGCTCGCTCCCGACACGCTCCCGCGTCGACTCGGGGCCGCCGTCGGGGGCGCGCTGCCGGCGGCCAACGTTCGCGTCGTCGCCCGCTGGGGGCCGTACCCGAACGCGTCGCTGTCGGGGCGACTCGCCGTCGGCCCGGTCCCACCACGCGACGCCGTCACCGACGTGGCGACCGTGGCCGTTCCGAGCGGCGTGGCCCTCGACCGGGACCGTGCCCGCGCCGCGGCGGACGTGAGCGTCCGTGCGCTCGCCACACTGGTCGCCGAGCGGGTTGTCGCCTCGCGGTTCCCACCGGGTGCCGGGCGCTCGAACCTCGCCGACGGGGCGGTCGCTTCCCGGACCCGAACACGCTACGAGCGGTTCGGTGCCGTCGTCGGGGCGGACCTCGACGCTGCGCTCGACGAGGGGGCGGCCTCGACCGCCCGCGACCGCCTCGTCGACGCGCTCGCCGGCCGACTCGCGACCGACATCCGCCAGCGCTTCGAGACTCCCCGACAGGCCGTCGACGCGCTGACGCTCGACACCGTCCGACTCGTGGTGGTGCGCTGGCGATGAGGCTCGCCGACGACACCCGTGGCCGGATTCCGTTCGCACTGCTCGGCGTCCTGTTGCTCGTCACCAGCGCGACGGTGACGACGACCCACCTCGTCGAACCGTCGCGCCCAGCAGACCCGGCGGTCGACCGCGCGATGCGCGAAGCGACGGCGACGACCCAGACCGCGCTCCGCGATGCCGTCGGCGCTGCGGCCCGGGACGCCGCCCGGAACCCCGTCACCCACGCCGCGGCGACGCCGTTCGGTCGCGTCCTGAACGATTCGACGACGTTCCGCGACGCCCTCCGTCTTCGGGTCTATCTCGCCGCCAGCGAGCGTCTCGCAGCGATTCGGGCGACGAGCGACGGCGTCGTCGTTCGCGCTCGGCTGCCGGCGGTCGACTCGCCGGCCGACCTCCGCGCGGCGAAACGTCGCGTCCACCTCTCGCGGTCGGGGCCGAACGGGACCGCGCTCCGCGTCCGCATCGAGGGGGTCCAGCTTCGGGCGACCGACGCGAACCGCCCGGTCGGCGAGAAGCGGGTCGACCCGACGGTCACCGTCGCCTCGCCGGTCCTCGAACTCCACGACCGAGTCGAACGCTTCGAGACGCGACTCGACGCCGGCCTCGACGCGCCCGGGTTCGAACGACGGTTCACCGCCGGCATCTACGCCGTCGCCTGGGCCCGGGGGGCGGCCCAGTATCGCGGCGCGCCCGTCGCGAACGTCGTCGGGAACCGCCACGTCGCGCTCGCGGCCAACGACGCCGCCCTCGGCGTCCAGCGGGCGACGCTCGGCGGGGCCGACCCCGAGGGGGACGAGGCGCTCGCGGCGGGGTGGGCGCGGGCGCTCGCCACCGACCTCGCGCCGGGGTCGATTCCGGGCCCGGTGGTCGAAGAGACGCTCGACCGCACCGAACGCGGTCTCCGACGACTCGACGAGGGGAGGCGCGAGGAGACGGTGACGGTGTCGCCGACGGCGGCGGCCGACCACGCTCTCGCCTCGCTGAACGAATCCAGGGTCGACCGCGTCGTCCAGCGAGCGTACGCCGCCGACGTGCGCGTCGTCAGCGCCGTCTCGCCGACCGGACGCACGGTCGCTCGCGACCCCACCCCCGGTCCGAACTGGACGCGCGTCCGGGTGACGACCCACACCGACCGGACCGTCACCCCGGCGACGCGCGCCGACGCTCCGGGCGCGTCCGTGCCCGACGGCTGGACCGCGTTCCGGCGGTACGACCGGCGCGTCGTCGCCCGGGAGACGACGACCGCCCGCTGGCGACGCGGCGAGGAGACGACCACGACGAGGACCGTCCGAACGCGGACGACCCGGGTCTCGCTGGCCGTCGTCGCCAGACACTCGCCGGCGAGTCGTGCCCCGCGTCGCGGCGTCGGTGGCGTCTACGAACGCGGCGGTGCGCTCGACGGACCGAACCTCCTCGACGTGCCATCGACGGCGCTCGACCGCCTCGTCACCGCCCGGGGTGGACCGGACGAACTCGCCCGACGGGCGGTCGGAGGGACGCTCGACGAGTCGGCGGTTCGGGTGGTCGGCGAGCGACCCGCTGAACTGCGCCAGTGGCTCCGCGCGGACGTGCTGGCGCTCGACCGACGGGTCCGGAACCGCTCGGTGACGGTCTCGCGGGCCGACGCGGGTACCTACGCCGTCTCGCCGCCCGCCCGACTCGCGAACCGTCTCCGCGCGAACCGGACCGACCTGCTGGACCTGCCGGCGTCGTACGACGGCGTCGCGGGGAAGGCTCGCGTCGCCGTCCGCCGAGCGTACCTTGACGACCTGCTCGGACGACTCGACGCTCGCGCCGCCGACCGCGCCGAGACGCGCGCGGACCTGGACGAGTCGCTAGGCGAGCACGGCAGTTCGCTGGGTCAGGTCCGACGTTCGCTCGACGCCGCGACCGAGGCCCCGCGCGGCCGACGCACCGACGCGACGGACGGTCTGGGTGGTCCGCTCGCCGTCAGCGTCGACACCGCGCCGTCTTCCCTCACGCTCGACCCCGTCGCCCGCGAGAAGTTCGGCGGCGGGCCGGGGAGCGTCACGCCGCTCGACGCGCGCAACGTGAACTGGGTGACCGTCCCCTACGGCGCGGCCGCCGGGCCGTTCGCCGACCTGCTCGCTCCCGAGCGTCGGGTGTCGTTACGGGCTGCTGCCGGCACGCTGCGGGCGAGTGGCCACGTTCCGAACGGCTCGACGGACGAGCGCGAGGCGCTCCGTGGCGCGGTCCGCGACGGCGTGGACGCGGTCCGTGCCGACCTGGTGGACGTGCTCCACGAGACCGACGCCTGCGAGACGTCGTCGGACTGCCGGGGCGTCGTCGCGGCGGGGCTGAGCGAGTGGAAGTTCCCCGCTGCCCGTGCGCTGGCGCTCGCGAACGGCTCCGGTCCGGAGCGCGTCGCGGCCGCCGCGCCCGTCTCCGCGACGGCTTCGCGGCGACTGGCGGCGACGCTTCGCACGACGACCCACGAGGCGCTCCGAGCGGACGCGGCCCGCGTCCCCGAGTCCGCCGTCTCGCCGGTCGCGGAGGGCAACCGGGAGGTGCTCCGCGAGGTAGCGCGAGAGGTCGCGACCAGTGCCGGCGAGCGGGCGACCGACCGCGTCCTCCAGCGAACGGTCGACCGCACGCTCGACAGCGTCCCGCTCGGCATCCCCGTCGCCCCCGTCCCGGGCTACTGGTACGCGACGCTCAACGGCTGGTCGGTCTCCGTCGAGGGCACCTACGAACGGCTCAGCGTCCGTTCACGGCGAGGCGTGCGGGACACGGTCTACGTGCGCGACGGGTCGACCGTCCGCCTCGACGTGGACGACGACGGCTCGCGCGAACGCCTCGGTACCGCCCCGAAGGTGGCGTTCGAGGCGTCGACGACCGTCGTCGTGGTCGTCCCGGCGGGCGTTCGCGGTGTGGCGGACGTCGACGGGAACCGGGACGAACGCTCGCCGGGATACGCCGGGTGAGCGTCGTCACCACCCCGCGGTCGACCAGTGCCCACCGCGACGACACGTAAACGCACTTGAGCGCCGGCCTGCTACGAGTGGGTAATGATCCAGGACACGGTCGCCGACCCGGCGGCGCTCTCGGTCGCGGAACTCCGAACCAGCTACGAGGACCGCCTGCGCGAGACCATCGACACCGTCGGTGCGAGCACCGTCGCGGACGAGGCGGCGGTGGCACGGTCGACCATCGACGCACTGGCCGCCGAGGAGGACGTGGAGGTGACGCTGGAGGAGGCCGCGGCCATCCTCGCGGCCGACCCGGCGACGCCCGACGCCGACGCCATCCAGGCGGAGGCGCTCGACGCGCTGATGATGGGGATGTCGATGGCCGTCGTCGACGTCGAGACGCTGTCGAGCGACCTCGACGCCCAACTCGACCCCAAGGAGATACAGCAGATGATCGAGGGACGGTTCCCGGTGACGCTGGCGGAGTACGCCCGGATCCACCACGCCATCGAGAGCCGCAAGCGATGAGCGTCGTCGTCCTGGGTGCGGGCTACGTCGGTCTCGAACTCTGTCGGCGACTCGCGGCCGACCACGACGTGACGGGTGTCCGGCGCTCGACGGAGGGCATCGCCGCCGTCGAGGCGACCGGCGCGAGCGCGGTCCGCGCGGACGTCACCGACGACACACAGCTCTCCGTGGTGCCCGACTGCGACGTGCTGGTGTTCGCCGCGTCCTCGGGCGGCCGTGGCGCGGACGCCGCCCGCGAGGTGTACGTCGACGGCCTGCGGACCGTCGTCGAGCACTTCGCCGAGCGCCCATCGCCGCCCGAGCGACTCGTCTACACCTCCTCGACGAGCGTCTACGGCGACCACGGCGGCGAGTGGGTCGACGAGGAGACGCCGCTCGACCCACAGACCGAGAAGACCGAGGTGCTCGTCGAGGCCGAACGCGTCGCCCGCGAGGACGCGCCCGACCACGACATCGACGGCACCGTCGTCCGGTTCGCGGGACTGTACGGGCCGGACCGCTACCGCCTCGAACGCTACGTCGAGGGGCCGGTCACCGAGGGGTACCTGAACATGCTCCACCGCGAGGACGCCGCCGGCGTCCTCCAGTTCGTCCTCGACACCGACCCCGACGACGAGGTGTTGCTGGCCGTCGACGACGAACCGGTCGACCGCTGGTCGCTGGCGGACTGGCTGGCCGACGAGTGTGGCGTCGAACCGCCCGAGAAGCGAACGACGAGCGAACGACTGGACGAGGGGGACCTCTCGGAAGCCGCCGAGCGTCGCCTCCAGACGAGCAAGCGCTGTTCGAACGACCGCCTCCACGAGTTGGGCTACGAGTTCGCGTACCCGACCTACCGCGAGGGGTACCGAGCGGCCGTCGACGCCTACCGCGCGGACCTGGGGCTGTCGGAGTAGCTCCGGGCGAACTCTCGTCTCTCACCGACGTCACGGACCACTGAAGCCTACGGAGCCAGTACGCCGAGTATGGCGACGAAGGAGGCGACGTGGGCCTACCGCAACGAGTTCCCCGAGTTCGCCCGCACGTACTTCCGACGGTTCGGCGAGGGCGTCGTGTCGAGCGTCGGGTTGGGGACGTACCTCGGCGACCCGACCGACGCCGTCGACGAGCGCTACGAGGAGACCGTACGACGGGCGCTCGAACACGGTGTCAACGTCGTCGACACGGCCATCAACTACCGTCACCAGCGGTCGGAGCGCGTCGTGGGGCGGGCGCTCGCCGACGCACGCGTCGACCGCGAGGCGGTGATGGTCGCGACGAAAGGCGGGTTCGTCGGCTTCGACGGTGACCGGCCGGCCGACCCCGGAGCGTACGTCCGCGAGGAGTACCTCGACACGGGTATCGCCGACACGGAGGACTTCGCTCGGGGCATCCACTGCATCGCGCCCGACTACATCGACGACCAGGTGAGCCGCTCGCTGTCGAACCTCGGGCTGGACACCGTCGACCTCTACTACGTCCACAACCCTGAGACGCAGTTGAGTAAACGCTCCCGGGAGGACGTCTACGACCTGCTGGAGGCGACGTTCACGCGCCTCGAAGAGCGGGCGGCGGCGGGCGACCTCCGCCACTACGGGGTCGCGACGTGGCAGGCGTTGCGGGTCGCGCCCGACCACGACCTCCACCTCTCGCTGTCGGAACTGGTCGACCGAGCGCGGGCGGCGAGCGACGCGGCCGGGACCGCCGCGACGCACTTTCGGGCCGTCCAGTTGCCGTTCAACGTCCACATGGCCGACGCGTTCACCGTTCCGGCTCACGACTCGGTGGACGGGAGACAGAGCGCGCTCCGGTTCGCCCACGAGGCGGGGCTGAACGTGTTCACCAGCGCCTCCATCGGGCAGGGGGAGTTGGCACGCGAGGGGGCGATTCCCGACGAAGTCGCGGCGAAACTCGCGGGGGACACGCCCGCCCAGCGCGCCATCAACTTCGCGCGCTCCGCGCCGGGGGTCACCTCGGCGCTGGTCGGAGCGAGTTCGGTCGAGCACCTGGACGAGAACGTGGCGGCGGGGACGTTCGAACCGATGGGCGCGAACGCGTTCGACGAGACGTTCGAGTAGCGTGCGGAGCGTCTCGGGCGGTCAGCCGAGCTGTCGCCACGTCGAGGCGCACTCCGGGCAGGTCCGGAGTTTGCCGACCTCGTCGGGGTCCGACTTCGTGTCGAGCTGTTCCTCGCAGGTCGCACAGACCAGTCGTTCGTAGGTGTCCTTCTCGATGTCGCCGGCACGTAGACCCTTCCGGACGGATTCCATAGCCTGCCATGGGGCAAGGGGGGTAAAAAAAGCGCCGTCCGGCCGCGCGACCCCGTCTCACACCATCGCTATCCACGGTACTGTTCGACACTGGCTGTCGGTTCCGCAACCTTTGAACGCGTCCATCCGATACTCTCCTCCGTGTCACGTCGTCAAGTGTTCGGCTCGTTGTGTGCGATGGTCTTTCTCGTCAATCTCGCGCGCATCGTGTTCGCGCCCCTCGTCGTCCCGCTCGAAGCCGAGTTCGGGGTGACGGCGTCGACGCTCGGCATCATCACCGGACTGACGTGGTTCGGGTCGGCCATCCCGCGGTTCCCCGTCGGCTACCTGCTGACGAAGATATCGCGCGAGACGATGGTGCTCGTCTCGGGGGGTATCCTCGTCGGCGCATCGCTGTTCACCGCGCTCGCGCCGTCGTTCTCGGTCGCCCTCGCCGGGCAGACGCTGACGCTCTCGCCCGTCGGGTCGCTGATGATCGGTGCGTTCTCGCTGGGCACCGCCAGCGGCGCGTACTTCCTCTCCGCGAACCCGCTGTTGAGCCAACTGTTCCCCGAGCGCGTCGGGCGCGTCATGGGCGTCCACGGCGCTGCCAGCCAGTTCGCGGCCGTCCTCGCCGCGCCCATCGTCGTCGCCGTGCTCGCGTTCGCCGACTGGCGGACGACGTTCTACCTGCTGGCGGCGGTCTCGGCGGTCGCGACGCTCGTGACGTTCCTCGTCGGTCGCGAGACGGAGTCCGCCGACCGCACGCCCGACCGGGACATCGTGGGGGCCGCCCGCACCCAGTGGCGACTCATCGTCACCGGCATCGCGTTCGTCGCCCTCACCGGCCTCGTCTGGAACGGCGTGTTCAACTTCTACGTCAAGTACCTCATCGAGGCGAAGTCGCTGTCGGACCCCGCGGCGAACACGCTGTTGACGGTGCTGTTCGCGGCGGGCATCCCGGCGTTCGTCGTCGGCGGTGACCTCGTCGAACGGCTCCCGAAGGTGCCGTTCATCATCGGCATCTCGACGACGTTCGCGCTCTCGCTGCTGGCGCTGTCGGCGACGTCGGGATTCCTCGCGCTCGCCGCCGTGAGCGTCGTCGTCGGCTTCGTCATCCACACGCTGTTCCCGGCGGCCGACACGTACATGCTGTCGTCGACGCCCGACCACCAGCGCGCGAGCACCTACGCGGTGTTCAGCGGGACGATGATGCTCCCTCAGGCGTTCGGGTCGGTCGTCTTCGGCGCGCTCCTCGACACGGGCATCGCGTGGGACCCGCTCGTGGCCGGCGCTGCCGGCGTCGTCCTGGTCGCGATGGGTGTCCTGTTCGCCCTCTACCAGGCGGGCCTGCTCCCGGAGCAGGCCCGTCGCGCCGAGCAGTCGCCCGCGCCGACGTGCACCACCGAACCGAGCGACGACTGATTCGGCGCCGACTGGCTCGGCGACGACCGGACCGACGCCACCCGGACCGGCGACGCCCGCCGCGACTGAGACGGACTTTTGTCTCCCCTCGTCCACCTCCAGACGATGAGTGACGACGCCACGGACGCGGAGCCTCCCGAGCCGTTCTCCCCGAACGCCGACGCCGTCGCGGGCGTCGTCGACCTGTTCGGCGCGCTCACGCCCGCCGAACTCCGCAAGGCGCTCGCGGAACTCGCGTTCAAACGCGGCGTCGACGCGCCGCCCGACGCGGTCGTCGAGGCCGCCGTCGACTCCTACCACCTCCTCGACCACGACGGCCTGCTGGTCGTCGGGCCGGCGGCGTTCCCGACCCTCCCCGAGGGGGCGGCAGACCTCCCGCACATCCTCGACGTCGAGCGCGAGTCCCCTCAGCCCCACGTCCTCGCGACGACCGCCGAACGCCGATTCCGCGAGGAGGCCGAGCGCGCGCTCGCGGCCGCGACGGGCGGTGACGCGGACGAGGGTGCGAACGAGACGGACGAGGGACAACCCGACCTCGACTGGCTCGTCGACGTGAGCTACGACCTCGAAGCGTGGGGGCCGGTCGACGTCGGCGACCTCCGTCGCCGACTGGTCGCCGCTCGGGACGACGAGGACGGCGGGGTCGACGGGCCCGAGTCCCGCGACCCGCGTTGAGCGGGTGTGAACACGCACCACGCGGGGCGTAGGACGTAAATCGTCGCCCACCGTGCGAGTGGTATGGACCTGTCCCGTCTCGCCGCCCACGACCCGGTCAGCGTGACCGGTCCGAGCCGCGAGGCGGCGGTGCTGGTGGCGGTCGTCGACCGGCCCGACCCTGCGGTGGTGTTCGTCAAGCGTGCCGACCACCTCGGCGAGCACGCCGGCCAGATGGCGTTCCCCGGCGGCGGCCGCGAACCCGAGGACGACGACCTCCTGGCGACGGCGCTCCGAGAGGCCCACGAGGAGGTCGGACTCGACCCCTCGCTCCCGAACGTGGTGGGCCGACTCGACGACATCCCGACCATCTCGGACTACTCGGTTCGGCCGTTCGTCGCGCGCATCCCCGACGTGACGTTCGTCCCCGACGGCCGGGAGGTCGCGGAGGTCGCGGTGCTGTCGATTCCCGACCTCACCGACATGGCGAACTACGAGTCCGAGCGCCGCGACGACCCCCGGCGCGGGTCGTTCCGCATCCACTACTTCCGCGTCGACGGCTACACGGTGTGGGGGGCGACCGGCCAGATGCTCGTCCAGTTCCTCGAACTCGCGACCGACTGGCGGATGCCGTCGGAACCGGACCGGGTCGTCGACCCCGACGCCGAGTTCCCCGTTTGACCGGCCGAGTGGGCGTCGTCTCGGTGCGGGTTCGAGATACCGAGGCCCTCCGTGGGAGCGCTTCGGAGGTGTTCGCGTCGAGTGCCCCCGGCGCGACTCCTGTGGACCCCTCCAGGCAATTCCTGCCGCTCACCGACACGCTCTTCAGCGCGCCACACTCCAGACGAACCATGGTCGCATTCGTGGCTGGTCGCGTTCCGCGTTCGTTCTAGCCACGCCTTCTCGACCCGATGGAACCTATGTTGACGAGTGATAGCTACGCCCGAACCGGACTGGACGCCCTCGCGCTGAAACCGACCGAACACGACCTCGACGTGGCGGCGAGCCTCGACGTCGAGACGCTCGCGCTCGACTACGAGGGCCGCGCACACCTCCCGACCCCGGCGACCCTCGAAGCACTCGCGGCCGACCGGACGCTCCACCTCACCGCGCCGGTCCGCGCCGACGGCTTCGACCCGCTTGGCGACGACTCCCTGCTCCGGGAGGTGCCCGAGACGGTCGCGTTGACGTTCGTCGCCGGCCACGGCGCGTACCTCGACGAGGAAGAGCGCGCCCGCGCCATCGCTCCCAGACTGCGAGCGGCGCTGGACTGGCACGCCGACCGAGCGAACGAGACGAAACCGTGGGTCGGCACCGAGAGCGTCGAGCGCCTCGCGCTGTCGGCGAGCGAGGAGGCCGTCCAGTACGACCTGCTCGGCCGCTCGACGGCCGGCGAGGTCCGCGCGATGCGCCGGATGGGGTTCGACGGCGACCTCGCGGTGTACGCTCCGACGGTGCTCACCGACGACGACGACGCGCTACTCGACGCGCTGGGCGGGTACGTCGCTCGTCGTGGCCCGGTCCGGGCGGCACTCCCCGAGGACGCGTCGACGGACGCGAGTGCGACCGGTCGCGCGCGGGAGGTGTTGCTCGCGGCGAGTCGTGACTACGCGCTCGCCGGCACGCCGGACGACGTGCGAGACCAGGTCGAGTCGCTCCGCGAGGCGGGCGTCGACACCGTCGTCGGCTACCCGGCGCGTGGACTGACGCGGTTCCGATAGAAGAGCGGTCGTCGGCGGGGCGACCCGGTTACGACTCGCTACTGCTCGTCGCTGTCGACGACGTGAATCGGAGATTCACTGGCCGACGACTCGCTACTGCTCGTCGTCGACATCGCGAGACTACGTCTCGCTGGCAGACAGCGACTCGCTACTGCTCGTCGCTGTCGACCCCGTCGAACTCGTCGTCCTCGGGACCGTCGGGAATCTCCTCCTCGCTCAGACCCGTCTCGGTGTCGGCGTCGCTGCCGACGTCCGCGGTGGAGTCCGTGTCGGTCGTGGACTCTGCCGCTCCCGTCGCGTCCTCGTCGGCGGTGTCGTGGGGCACCGACTCGTCGCCGACGGTGACCTCGCGACCGGACTCCGTCTTGGGGATGTGGACGCGCAGCGTCCCGTTCTGGGTGACGGTGGCGTCGGCCTCGCGGGCGTCGACGTCGGCGTCGGCCGGGAGGTCGACCGAGCCGTCGAGCGAGAGCCCCCGTCCGGGCAGGCGCATCTCGTAGTCGTCGTAGAACTCCCGGAAGCGGTCGACGCGGACGAAGACGGTGTTCTCGTCGAACCGGACCTCGACGTCCTCGCGGCGGACGCCGGGGGCGTCGAACACCGCGAGGTAGGCGTCGTCGCTCTCCAGCAGGTCGACCTTCAGCGGTGTTCGCTCCTGCCAGCGGGCCGACGACCGGCCGATACCTTCGAGGACGGCACTCTCGACGCGCTCGCCCAACTCCTTGAACATACTCGTCGGTTGGCTCGTCATGGTATTAGGCGTTCCCCGAGTTCAGAGGACGATCTCTTCGAGACCGTCCTGGGTGCCGCAGTACGGGCAGGTGAAGTCTTCGACGCCGGTCTCGCTGGGCATGTCGTAGGTGTAGTGGAGTTCGAACATGTCCAGTTCGCACGCCGACTCGGTACACTTGACCTCCATCGTCTTGGGCATGGGCGGGGCTACGCCCGGACCGCTAATCAATACGGCGGCCCCGTGTGCGGTATGGACATCAACGGGGTCGACTTCAGCGGCGCGCGCGACGCGGGGCGCAAGACGTGGCTCGCCGAGGCGACGACCGACGACGACGGCCTCCACGTCGAGTCGTGTCGCTCGCTCGCGACCCTCGCGGGCACCGCCGACCGCGCCCCGGCGCTCGTCGAACTGGTCGACCGCCTCCAGACGGCCGACGCCGCCGGCCTCGACTTCTCGTTCGGTCTCCCCGCGGCGGTCCACGACTGCGACGCCTGGCCGGAGTTCGTCCGCTGGTTCCCCGGCGAGTTCGACGACCCCGACGAGATGGGGACGCGCTGTCGTGAACGCGCCGAGTACCTGACCGACGGCGACCGGACGTTCGTCCCCCGAGTCACCGACGAGCCACTCGGCGCGTCCTCGCCGTACCACTGGCTGGTCGCCCACCAGACGTTCTACGGGGTCCGCGACGTGCTCGGGCCGCTGGTCGCGAACGGCGCTGTCACCGTCGAACCGATGCAGGAGTTCGAGGGCGACCGCGACGACCGACCGACGCTGTGTGAGGTGTACCCGGCGGCGACGCTCCGCTCGCTCGACCTGCCCGCCCAGCGCTACAAGGACCCCGCGAGCGACGAAGGCGACGCCTACGCCGAGCGACGAGAGCGCATCGTTGCCGGACTGCCCGAGGACTGTACGCTCGCGCCGGCGGTCCGCGAGGCGGCGCTCGACGACGAGGGCGGGGACGCGCTCGACGCGGTGGTGGCGGCGTACGCGACTTACCGCGCGAGTCGCGACGGGTTCGCGACCGACCGGGAGTACCACCCCGCCGAGGGGTACATCTACGTCTGAGTGTGGGGGCCGGTCGCCGACTCCAAAGAAGTGGATGGTGCGTGACTCAGTCGGCCTTCGGACGCCAATCGACCGAGTGGCCGGTCGCCCGCTGATGGGCGGCGGAGAGCCCTTCGGCCAGTGATTCGTCCGAGGCTTCGCCGTCGAAGCCACAGTCCGAACAGCGCACTTCCCAGGTGGGTTGCACCGTTCGGAAGGAGGCGACTCTCCGATATCACTCTCTCTGCTGGGAACTGGACAGGTCGGACCGCGCGAGGCCGTCTCTCGGTGAGTTAAGACCCCGGACGGTCATGCCGGGGTATGACACGACCCGACGAATCCGACCCGTCCGTCGCCGTCGTCGGTGGCGGGGCGTTCGGCGTCACCGTCGCGCACGACCTCGCGGTCCGCGGCGCGAGCGTGACGCTGTACGAACGCGGTGCGGTCGCCGACGGCGCGAGCGGCCGGGCGGCAGGCGTCTGTTACGACGCCTACGCCGACCGTATCGACGCCGCGGTCGGCGACCGGGCGCTCAAACGGTTCCGCGAGTTCTCCGGGACCGGCGACTTCCGGTTCACGGACTGCCCGTACGTCGTCCTCGTCAGGGACGGGGACGACCGCCGCGCCGAGGCCGTCCGAGAGGGCGTCGCCCGGATGCGCGAGCACGACCGGGAGGTCTCGCTGGTCGACCCCGACGACCTCGCTACCGAGTTCCCCGACCTGCGGACCGACGACGTGGCCCTCGCCGCCGTCGCCCGGAACGCGGGCTACACCGACCCGGGTGCGTACACGGCCGCGATGGCCGACGCTGCGCGCGAGGCGGGCGTCGAGGTCCGTGAGGGGACGCCCGCCCGTCTCCGGACGGGTGACGGGACCGGGCGCGACGACACCGGTTCGCCGCGAGTCGAGACCGAGGCGGGGAGCGAGCGCTACGACGCCGTCTGCGTCGCTGCGGGCGCACACACCCGGCGGGTCCTCGCCGACGCGGACCTCGCCGTTCCGCTCAAGCCCTACCGGGTGCAGGCGCTCGTCACCGACCCGGACCCCGTCACCGACCGCGTCCCGATGGCCTACGACGCGACGGGCGGGTACTACCTCCGACCGCGGGAGGGTGGCCTGCTCGTCGGCGACGGCACCGAACCGGTCGAGCGCGACCCCGACGACTGGGTGCGGGACGCCGACGACTGGTTCGTCGCGGACTGTGCGGGCTACCTGGAGACCGCGCTCGGGCGGTCGTACCCGGTCGACCGCGCGTGGGCGGGGCTGTGTACGGCCACACCCGACGGCCACCCGCTGTTCGGCGAGCGCGCACCGGGCGTGTTCGTCGCCGCCGGCTGGCAGGGCCACGGCTTCATGCGTGCACCGGCGCTCGCCGAGCGCATGGCCGAGCAGGTGCTCGGTGGGGAGGGTATCGACGCGTTCGACCCGAACCGGTTCGAGGGCGACGAGGAGTTCCCCATCGTCGAGGGGATGGCCCTCGACTGACCACCGCCGGGCGGCTCAGCCGAAGACGACCGGGGCGCTGTCGAGACGGACCGTCTCGGTCGGGCACTCGGCGGTCAGGACGCCCAACCGTCCGTCGACGCGGGTGTCGGGTTCGCGGTCGCCGTGCCACTCGGCGAGCGAGAGGCGGTCGCCGACGCCCGCGTCCTCCGGCCGCTCCTCCTCGAACAGCACGACCCCCTTGAGATACGTCGTCTCCTCGTCGAACAGCCGTCGCCAGCCGCGGCCGAGGACGCCGCTCTCGGGGCCGGGCAGCACCTCGAACCCGAACTCGGCGTCCTCGGCGAGCGCGTCGGCGAGTCGTCGGCAGTGCTCGTTGGCGTCGGTGAACCGGTCGAGCCGGCCGGTCTGGGTGTCGATGCAGGTTCGGAGCGTCTCGTCCGGGTCGGCGGTCGGCGCGCGACAGTCGACGAGGTAGTCCCCGCCGACGGCGTACGCCCGGTCGCGGTCGGGTGCACGGAACATCGCCATCGTCCGGTAGTCGTCGGCGCGCTCTCGGGTGGTCGTGTTCAGGGTGCGTTCGATGCGTCGCCGGTCGAATGCGGCCGCCGAGACGCGCAACGCGGGGAGCGCGTCGCCGGGGTCGCCGACGCTGAGTTCCCAGTCGACGTCGCGGGTCTCGACGCCGAACGCCCGGTGGTACGGTCGGTGGCGGTCGAGTGCCTCGTCGACGGCGTCGGTGCCGAGCCAGCGGCGGTGTTCGTCCCACAGTGCGGGCGTCCAGACCGACGCCCGGTAGCGTCGCCAGTCGTCGGCGAACCGACTCGGGTCGTAGAGCCAGTCGCGGGTCGGGTGGGGTTCCTCGCCCGGTGGCGGCGGGAGGAGGCTACAGCCGGCCAGCGCGGAGAGCAGACCGGCCACACCACCGAGGACGGTTCGTCGGGAGGGCATTCGGTCTCCCTTGTTCGCCACCCGGAGGAATAGCTTGTGGGTTCGCCCCTCGCGTCGTCCGTGTCGTCACCGTTTTCCACGTCGGGCAGGTAACTGGGCCATGACCGACCCGGCGACGCTCGACGTGACGCTCGTGGACGGCTACGTCGACGAGCCGGCACACTTCGGGGTGCCCCCGTACGTCTCGACGTACCCCCGATACACCGCCGGCGCGCTCGTCGACGCGGGCGTCCCCGAGTCCCGCATCACCTACCACACCATCGACGCCCTCCGAGAGACGCCCGCGAAGTGGCAGGACGTCGAGACCGCCGACCTCGTCGTCTACATCGGCGGGATGACCGTCCCCGGCAAGTACGTCGGGGGCACCCCCGCCGAACCCGACGAGGTCAGGCGGATGGCGTGGATGGCCGAGGGGACGACGCTGATGGGTGGTCCCGTCCGCTTCGGCGTCGGCGACCAGAACGAGGGCGCGAGCGACATGGAGCGCAAGGACCTCGACTACGACTTCGTCGCGAAGGGCGACGTCGAGGCGGCCGCCTTCGACCTCGTCGAGAGCGGTCTGGAGGGGTTCAACAACCGGATGCGCGACGTCGAGGAGGTGACGCGCTGGGCGCAGAAGGGCGCGTTCGTCGTCGAGAACCACCCCAACCACCCCGACTACCTCATCGCCGAGTTGGAGACGGGCCGGGGCTGTCCGTACCGCTGTTCGTTCTGCACCGAACCGCTGTACGGCAACCCGACGTTCCGCCCGCCCGAGACCGTCGTCGCCGAGGTGGAGGCGCTGTACGAACGCGGCGTCCGACACTTCCGACTGGGGCGACAGGCCGACATCCTCGCGTACGGCGGCGACGGCGAGGCCCCGAACCCCGACGCGCTCCGGGAGCTGTACGGCGGTATCCGCGAGGTGGCTCCCGACCTCGGGACGCTCCACCTCGACAACATGAACCCCATCACCGTCGTCGAGTACCCCGAGCGCTCCCGAGAGGGTATCGAGGTCATCGCCGAACACAACACGCCCGGCGACACCGCGGCGTTCGGCCTCGAATCGGCGGACCCCGTCGTCCAGGAGGAGAACAACCTCAACGTCACCGCCGACGAGTGCTTCGAGGCGGTCCGCATCGTCAACGAGGCCGCGGGGTGGCGACCCGGCGACGATCCCTCGCAGGCCCCGACCCACGGCGAGGACGCTACGAGCCGCCTCCCGAAGCTCCTGCCCGGCATCAACCTGCTCCACGGGCTGAAAGGCGAGACCCGGGAGACCTACGAGTTGAACGAGCAGTTCCTCCACCGCGTCTACGACGCGGGCCTGATGCTCCGACGGGTCAACATCCGGCAGGTGATGGCGTTCGACGGGACCGAGATGTCGGAGACCGGCTCACAGATCGCGAAGGACCACAAGAAGCTGTTCAAGCAGTACAAGAGCCGCGTCCGAGAGGAGATAGACCAGCCGATGTTGCGACGCGTGGCTCCCGCGGGCACCCGTCTGCCGAACGTCCACCTGGAGTACCACCAGGACGGCAAGACGTTCGGCCGGCAGTTGGGTACCTACCCCCTGCTCGTGGCGATACCGGGCGAACACGAACTCGGTCGCACCCTCGACGTCGCGGTCACCGACCACGGCTACCGGTCGGTTTCGGGTGTGCCGTACCCGTTGGACGTCAACGCCGCGTCGATGGACGAACTGACGGCGATTCCGGGCCTCGGAAAGCAGCGCGCCGGGAACCTCGTCGTGGACCGACCGTTCGACGCGCTCTCGGACGCGGAGGAGCGCGTCGAGACCTCGCTGGCGGACTTCGCGGAGGTCCGCTCGCCCGGGGGCGCGGACTGAGCGGCCGTGGAACGTCGTTCGGGCCTGAACACGATACGCACCCAGAAGGTTGATACGTCGGAGCACGCAACCGCGAGCAATGACCGTCGAGGTGAGCGTCGTCCTCCCCGCGTACAACGAGGAGGCGACCATCGAGGGCACCATCGGGACGACCCTCGACACGCTCGGTTCGTTTCTCCCCGAGGACACGTTCGAAGTCATCGTCGCGGAGGACGGCTGTGACGACCGCACGCCGGAGATAGCCGCCCGCTTCGCGGGTCGAGACCACCGCGTCCGCCACGTCCACTCCGACGAACGACTGGGACGGGGCGGCGCGCTCGTCCGGGCGTTCCGCGAGGCCGACGGCGAGACGCTCGTCTACTTCGACACGGACCTCGCGACCGACATGCACCACCTCGAAGAGCTGGTCGAGTCGGTGCGCTCGGGCGAGTACGACGTCGCGACGGGGTCGCGTTGGATTCCCGGCGAGGTCGCCGACCGCCCCCGAAAGCGCGGGGTCCCCTCCCGTGGGTTCAACACGATGACCCGACTCATGCTCGGGTCGGACCTCCGGGACCACCAGTGCGGGTTCAAGGCGTTCGACCGCGAGGCGCTGTTCTCCCTGCTCGACGACGTGGAGGACCAACACTGGTTCTGGGACACCGAGGTGCTCGTGCGCGCCCAGCGCGAGGGCTACCGCATCAACGAGTTCCCGGTTCGCTGGACGCCCAAGGGCGACACGAAGGTCGACCTCGTGCGCGACGTGTTCGGGATGGGCAGTCAGATTCTGCGGTGCTGGTACGAGTTCTCCGTCAAACCGAGAGCGACGCCACGGGCGACCATGGCGGCAGGGACGCTGCTCGTCCTCGTCGCGACGCTGTTGATGACCCAGTACATCGACTTCGGGCAGGTGCTCGAGGAGATGGCGCAGGCCGACCCGACGTACGTCGCCGTGGCGGCGGGCGTCTACCTGCTGTCGTGGCCGCTGCGTGGCGCACGCTACCGCGACATCCTCGCCGAGTTGGGGTATCGCGAGAGCGCGCGGTTCCTCACCGGGGCGGTGTTCATCTCACAGACCGGCAACCTCGTGTTCCCGGCGCGGGCGGGCGACGCCGTCCGGGCGTACATCGTCAAGGCCCGGCGAGGGATTCCGTACCCCTCGGGGTTCGCGTCGCTGGCGGTCGAGCGGGTGTTCGACCTGCTCACCATCACGGTGCTGGCGGGGACGGTGCTCGTGGGACTCGCCGCCTCGGGGTTGGCCGACCCGTCGGCCGTCGGCGGCGTCTCGGGCGACCTGGAGTCCGCCGAGAGCGGTCGGACCGCGCTGTACGTCGCGGCGTTCGTCGGCGTCACGACGCTCTGTCTCGTCTCGCTCATCGTCGCCAGCGCACGTGCGGAGACGAACCTCGTCCGCCGGGCGGTCGGGCGGGTGAGTTCGGACTCGTACGCCGACTACGTCGCGGGGGTCATCGAGCGGTTCGTCGGCGACGTCCAGCAGGTGGCGAGCAGTCGGCGCGCGTTCGCGAGGGTGGGTGCGTCGAGCGTCGCCATCTGGACGCTCGACGTGGTGACCGCGCTGCTCGTGTTCACGGCGTTCGACGTCTCGCTGTCGCCGGTCGTGCTGGTCGCCGTCGGCTTCTTCGCGGTGAGCGTCGGCAACCTCGCGAAGGTGCTCCCCCTCACCCCCGGCGGTGTCGGCCTCTACGAGGGGGCGTTCACGCTCATCGTCGTCGCCTTCACGCCCGTCCCCTCGGCGGTCGTCGTCGGCGCGGCCGTCCTCGACCACGCGGTGAAGAACCTCGTCACGCTCGCCGGTGGCGTCGTCTCGACGCTCCTGCTCAACGTCTCGCTGACGACCGCGGTCGAGCAGTCGCGCGACGCCACGCCCGAGGCCGAGGTCCCCGAGTACGACGACTAGCGGTACTGCTCGGAGACGAACGGTCCGAGCGCGGCGGCGACACCGGTCGAGAGACTCGCCGTGCGGTCGACCATCCCGGCGGTGAACACGCCCGCCGCGCCCTGTCTCTTCTTCACGTCTGACTCGCCGAGTTCGTCGTCCATGACGGGGCCGAGTTCCTCCCCGCCACCGACGCGCCGGGCGACGTGGTCGGGCAGTGGGAACGACGGCCCGGTCGCGCGCGACAGCCGGTCGCCGTCGGTCGCCGCCGCCCAGTTGACGAGGAACAGCCCCGAACAGCCCTCGACGCGGGCGACGCCGCCCTCGATGCCGACGCCGAGCCTCGATTCGGGGTCGTCGCTCGTCGCGTACGCCGCCCGTGCGCGGTTCTCCGCGCCGGTCCGAGTCTCCTCGTGACCACGTGGCTGTTCGGCGACGTCCGAGGGGACGGAGACGCCCTCGACCGTCCACGCTCGGGCGACGACCGACTCGACCGCCCGGCGTTTCACCGGGTTTCCGCTGCCGACGACGACGTGCATACGGGTCGGTGCGCGCGTCGGAAGTTCGCTCTTGCGAAGCGAGACCGCAGAGAAACCCGTACACTCACATTGGAGTGACAGTATCGAGAACTCTGGTATCCCCTCGAAGGAGTATCGGAATGGTTAAGAAGGTTTCGGGCGAAGGTAAACCACTAAACAGCTGTCCGGGATTTTCGGGGGTAACCTGCCCGGATAGCGTGCGCCCTCGACCAAAATGAGCGACTCGAACACACGAACCCGAGAGAGAGCGACCGAGGAGGAGACCGAGCGGAGCGACGAGCGCGAGGGACTCGACTGTCCCGAGTGCGGCGGTCAACTGATCAACGACAGCGAACACGGCGAGACGGTCTGTCAGGACTGCGGTCTCGTCGTCGAGGAGGACGCCGTCGACCGCGGCCCCGAGTGGCGCGCGTTCGACTCCGCGGAGAAAGACCAGAAGTCCCGCGTCGGTGCGCCGACGACGAACATGATGCACGACAAGGGACTGTCGACCAACATCGACTGGCGGGACAAGGACGCCTACGGGAACTCCCTGGGGAGCCGCCAGCGCGCGAAGATGCAGCGGCTCCGGAAGTGGAACGAGCGGTTCCGCACCCGCGACTCGAAGGAGCGCAACCTCAAGCAGGCGCTCGGCGAGATCGACCGCATGGCGAGTGCGCTCGGCCTCCCCGAGAACGTCCGGGAGACCGCGAGCGTCATCTACCGCCGCGCGCTCGACGAGAACCTCCTGCCGGGACGCTCCATCGAGGGCGTCGCCACGAGCGCCGTCTACGCCGCCGCCCGCCAGGCCGGCGTCCCGCGCTCGCTCGACGAGATCGCCGACGTGAGTCGCGTCGAGAAGAGCGAGATCGCCCGCACCTACCGGTACGTGGTGCGCGAACTCGGCCTCGAAGTGAAGCCCGCGGACCCCGAGAGCTACGTGCCGCGGTTCGCCAGCGCCCTCGGCCTCTCCGACGAAGCGGAGAACCGCGCCCGACAGCTCCTCCGCAACGCCAAGGAGAAGGGCGTCCACTCCGGGAAGTCGCCCGTCGGCCTCGCCGCGGCCGCCGTCTACGCCGCCGCGCTCCTGACGAACGAGAAGACGACCCAGGCCGCCGTCAGCGACGTCGCCGACATCTCGGAGGTCACCATCCGCAACCGCTACCACGAACTGCTCGAAGCCGAGCAGGACCTCCCGGTGTAAGCCGGACCCCAGCGGATTCTCACGCCGAGACGATTCCACCGTCGATTTTTGTCCCCTCACGCGAACGTCCAGCCATGCGCCCCCGCTACGACGCCGGTTACGGGCTGTTCTTGCTCGTCCTCTCGGTCGGTTTCCTCGTCCTGTTCGACGTCCCCCTCGACCCGACGGCGTGGTCGAACGCCACCGAGGGCCGCGTCGCGCTCGCCGGGATGGCCCTGATGTTCGCGGCCGGAGTGTCGGGGCTCGTCGCCGCACGCCGTCCACACGGTATCGTCGCGGGCCGTCGAATCGACCACCTCACGTTCCGCGGCGTCTCGACGCTGTTGCTCGGCGTCGCGATGCTGCTGCTCGGTGGCTTCTCCCTCGCCGGGAGCGACCTGTCCGGCCTCCTCAACGTCGCTATCGGCGCGTTCTTGCTCCTCCTCGGGGTCGGGACGATGCAGCGCCGACCGGCGTTCGTCTCTGCGGGCGACCTCACCGAACGGTCGGCGTAGACTCCCACGGCCCCTTGCGACCGCAAGGCACTAGGTCGTTCACGTCGACCTCCGACCATGCAGACCGAACACGCGGTCCACGTCGGCGACGCCCGGGACCCGCCGCTCGCAGCGGACGCCGTGGACCTCGTGGTCACCTCGCCGCCGTACCCGATGATCGAGATGTGGGACGACCTGTTCTGCGAGTTGGACCCCACCGTCCGGGACGCCCTCGACGCGGGCGACGGCGACCGTGCGTTCGACCTGATGCACGACGCGATGGACCCGGTGTGGGCCGAACTGTCCCGGGTGCTCGCGCCGGGCGGTATCGCCTGTATCAACGTCGGCGACGCCACCCGGACCGTCGAGGAGTTCGCGCTCTACCCGAACGGCGCGGAACTCGCGACCCGACTGCGCGCCCACGGCTTCACCCAACTGCCGGGAATCCGCTGGCGCAAACCCACCAACAGCGGCACGAAGTTCATGGGGTCGGGGATGCTCCCGCCGAACGCCTACCCGACGCTCGAACACGAACAGATTCTCGTGTTCCGTAACGGTGGCCCCCGACGACTCGAACCGAAGGCCGACGACCGCTACGAGGCGGCGTACTTCTGGGAGGAGCGCAACGAGTGGTTCTCGGACCTCTGGACGTTCACCGGGACGAGTCAGCGCCTCTCCGAGCAGGCCCGCGAGCGCTCGGCGGCGTACCCGCTCGAACTCCCGCTCCGACTGGTGCGGATGTTCTCGACGTACGGGGACACGGTGTTCGACCCGTTCTGGGGGACGGGGACGACGACGCTCGCCGCGATGGTCGCGGGTCGGAACTCGGTCGGCACCGAACTCGACACCGGCCTCGTCGAGGCGTTCGCCGACCGCCTCGCCGACCTCCCCGAACGGACCCGCGAGCGCGCGACCGACCGGTTGGCCCGCCACGCCACGTTCGCCGCCGAGAACGACACCAACTACGAGGCAGAACACTACGACTTCGGGGTCGTCACGGCTCAGGAGCGCCGGATTCGGCTGTACGCCGTCGACGGGGTCACGAGCCAGGGGGCTCCCGACTCGCGGGTCGCCGCGACGGCCCCCGACGGCGGGACCGACACCGAACCGCCCGCGACCCGGCGGTGGTCCTGCGAGCACACCCCGGTCGAGTTTTGAGGCTCCGTCTCGACGGGCCGAGCATGGACTTCGAGGGGTTCGTCCTCGCCGCGAGCACCGCCGACCTCACCGAGGAACCCGACGCCCGCGCCCACGCCGACGCCGTCGAGTTCCGGATGGACCGGTCGAGCGACCCGCTAGCGGCGCTCGACGACTACGACGGCGACCTGCCGCTGCTCGCGACCAACCGCGTCGAGTGGGAGGGCGGCGACGCGCCCGACGACGAGGACCGACTGATGGCGCTGGCGGCCGCGGCCGAACACCCGTCGGTCGAGGCCGTCGACGTCGAACTCGCGGCCATCGTCGGGGCGCGCAACGACGACGCCCTCTGGACGGTCGCCCACGCCCGCGAGCACGACGCGGCGGTGGTGGTGTCCATCCACGACTTCGAGGAGACGCCCGCGAGGAGCGAGTGCGCCCGCCTGCTGGGCCAGGCCAGGGAGTTCGGCGACGTCGCGAAACTCGCGGTGACCGCCGAGGACCGTTCGGACGTCCTCCGACTGCTCGCGCTGACGAACGCGCAGACCGCGGCCGGTCACCGGGTCGCGACGATGGCGATGGGCGAGGTGGGCCGCCACTCGCGAGCGGTCGCGCCGGTGTACGGGTCGTGTCTCGGTTTCGCGCCCGTCGACCCCGAGCGAGCGACCGCGCCGGGTCAGTACGACCTCGCGACGCTCCGCGAGTTGGTCGACACGCTGCGCTGAGTGTCGCGCCGAGATGTCGGAACGCCGCGGTCAGATTCGGGCGCGCTGAGGGGTCGAGACTGTCGTTCGCGGCGAGTGTGTCACGAACTACACAACGCTCTTGTGTATCGAGAGTCGAGAACGAACGATGAGCAGGCGTCGACCGTGGCTCGCGGCCATGCTGGCGTTCGTCTACCCCGGTCTCGGGCACGTCTACCTCCGGGAGTGGCTCCGAGCGCTGCTCTGGTTTCTCCTGTCGGTCTCGACGTTCTTCTACGTGTTCGACGACGCCGGCCTCGACGCCGAGAGTCTCGGTGCGGCCGTCGACGCCGTCCTCGCCGCCCAGGAGAGCCTGCCGCTGTGGGCGGTGGCGCTGTTGTACTCGGTGACGCTGTTCAGCATCGTCGACGCCTACTGGCTGGCGAGTCGCGGGGCGGACGCCCCGACCGCCCGTGGGACCGCCAGCGGGACGGCGAGCGCGGCCGACGGTGGGTCGACCGACCGCTGTCCCAACTGTCGGCGGACCATCGAGGGCGACTACGACTTCTGCCCGTGGTGTGCGGCCGAGCGGTGAGTCGACGGAACGGGTCGACGGTCGAGTGAACCGACGGCCCGACGGCCCGAATCGACCGGTTCGACCGGGTCGGCGTGTCGGTCGCTCGCTTACTGGAACATCCGCAGCGGCTGGGCTTGTGAGCTCTCGTCGCCCTCTGCCTGTTGCATCCGCTCGGCGAGTCGCTCGCGGGCCTCGCGGATCTCCTCGGCCTGGTCGACTAGGTCGTCGGTGTCGACCTCCACGTCCGCGAGCGGTTCGACGCCGTACTCCAGCACCGACCGGGCGGCCTCGGGGTCGGGGAACTGCTTGCTGGCCTCGGCGATGAGACCGACGCTCGTGACGCCCTGTTCGCCCGCTTCGGCGAGCAGCGCGCCGGTCGGACCGCTGACGAGGCCGCCTTCTGCGGGCGGGACGATGCCGGCCTCGTCGAGCAGGGCGTTGCCGTCGCCCGTCGCCACGCCGTAGAGGTCGGGGACGTCGGCGTCTTTCTCGCTGGGTAGGCCCGAGATGTACAGCGGCGTCACGTCGTTCTCGACGACCCACGAGGTGATGCACTCGGCGAACCCGCCGGCCACCTGTGGGGAGACGGGGATGTCGCTCTGGAGGACGAGCAGCGTCCCGTCGTCGTTGACGTAGAGGCGGACCGGCGGGAGTAGGTCCGAAGAGTCCGCCTGGTAGACGGACACCTGCGGGATGCCGTCGCAGTGGACGGCCGCGTAGTACTCCAGGTCCAGCGAGGAGACGAGATGGTCGGCCGCGATCTTCCCGACGAGACCGAGCCCGGGAAGCCCCTCGACCATCGCGGGGGCGTCGAGTTCGACGTCCGAGTGGACGGCAATATGTGCCATACCCCGTCATCGGGAGGTGGCGGGTTAACGCTATGCCCGTCGGTGGATGGGGCGTTCGGCCCCCTGCGGATGGAAACGCACAAACGCGGCCACCGGGTACGCGGCGTATGGTGCTGGAGCGCTACGACCCGCTCGTCGACGACGCCGCGGCGTTTCGGGCGGCCTGCGACCGCCCGCTGCCCTCCGTCGTTCGGGTCAACACCGTCAAGACCACCGTCGAGCGGGCGATGCGTGCGCTCGACGAGGACGGCCACGGCTACGAACGGGCCGACTGGCTGCCCGAACTGCTCAGACTCGACTCGGACTCGCCGGGCACGTCGTGGCCCTACTTCCACGGCTGGCTCTACGGCCAGGAGGAGGTGAGTGCCCTCCCCGCGCTCGTCTGTGACCCACAACCGGGCGAACGCGTCCTCGACCCGTGTGCCGCCCCCGGCTCGAAGACCACCCAGCTCGCGGCGATGATGGACGACACGGGGACGCTCGTCGCCAACGACAACAACCTCGGGCGACTCTCCGCGTTGCGGTCGAACGCCGAACGCTGTGGCGTCACCAACCTCGTCGTCACGAACCAGGACGCCCGCAACCTCTCGCTCAAGCCGTTCACGCCGGCGGGGAGCGACGAGCAACCCCGCTTCGACCGGGCGCTCGTCGACGTGCCGTGCTCGTGTGAGGGGACCATCCGGAAGAACCCCGACGCCCACGACGACTGGTCGCTCGGCCACGTCCAGCAGATAGCGGGCATCCAGCGCGAGATCCTCCGGCGGGCCGTCCGGACGACCCGTCCCGGCGGCACCGTCGTCTACTCGACGTGTACGTTCGCCCCCGAGGAGAACGAGGCGGTCCTCGACGCCGTGCTCGCCGAGGAGTCGTGCGAACTCGTCGCGTTCGACGTCCCGCTCGACACCCGCCCCGGTGTCACCGATTGGAAGGGCGAGGAGTACGACCCGAGCGTCGAGTTGGCCCAGCGCGTCTGGCCCCACCTCAACGACACGGGCGGCTTCTTCTGTGCGAAACTGGAGGTGACCGCATGAGCGACGGCCCCGGCGAGGACTTCGCGACGTACGACGAGCGCCGCGACGACGCGGACGGGACGTTCGAGGAGAACCGCAGTCAGGTGTTCGAGCGCCTCCCCGAGACGGCTGCCGACCGCGAGGTCGAGGGTCGGCCCTCCCGCGAGGCCGTCGTCGACTTCTGGGCCGACCGCTTCGGCGTTCCGCCCGAGACGTTCGACGGCTACACGTTCTGGGAGAAGGGCGCGGGGAAGCTCTGGGCGTACGCGGGCGACGCCCCCGACGCCATCGACGTCGAGGCGCTCGGGATGGTGTTCCTCAGGGTCCGTCAGGACCACTGGAAACCCACCACGGACGCCGTCCAGCGGTTCGCTCGCGATGCGAGCGAGAACGTCGTCCTCCTCGACGACGAGCAGGCCAAGCGGTTCGTCGCCGGCGAGGACCAGGACCTGAAGTGGGACGGCGACTGGGGCTACCTCGTCGTCAGCCACGACCTCGCGGGTGCGGTCGAACCGCTCGGCGTCGGTCTCTACCTCTACGGGGAGCTCCGTTCGCAGGTCCCGAAAGGTCGCAAGCGGGACATCGACTGACCGCGCGCGCCACGGTCAGTCCAGTCGTTCGCTCGTGGTGTGCGCTCGGCGAGCGTCGGGCGACTCCTCTCGGGTCGTTCCTCCCCGCTCGTCTTTCGGAGATTCTCACTCGCTAGCGCTCGTCACCCTGTGGCGCGTAGCGAACGTGTTCGCCGCGGGTCAGGTACGCCCACCGCTGGCGACCCCGTGCCCCCTCGCGGACCCGCTCGACGCCGGTGAACGCCGGCGGCAGCCCCATCGTCGCGTAGAACCCCGGCGTGTCCTGCAACTGGTAGTGGAGGTGCGGTTCGGTGGAGTTCCCGGAGTTGCCACACCGCCCGACCTGCTCGCCCACGTCGACGTGGTCGCCCGGTTCGACCGCGACGCTCCCCTCCTGGAGGTGTGCGAGCAGACTGTACTCCTCGCCGTGGTCGACGACGACGTGGTTGCCTCGGATGTCCCACGTCCGCCACTCGGTCCAGCCGGTGCCGGGTTCGGGGTGGTCGCGCTGGCCGTCCTTCGCAGCGACGACGGTGCCGGCGGCGGGCGCGAGGACGGGTTCGCCGAACGCGAAGTAGTCGTCGAGGAAGACGCCGTCCCCGATGTGGGTCCGTCCACGCTCGTCGGTGACGAGGAAGTCGTAGGCGTAGCGCTGGGCGAGTAGGCCCCACGAGTGGCTGGTCGCCTTCGTGACGCCGCCGTTGACGACGGTCCACTCGCCCTCGAACGGCGGGCGGAGCGCGGCGGTCTGGTCGAACGACTCCGGCGTCGGTGGCGAGCCTCGATACCGGACGAACGCCACGACAGTGCCGAACAGCTGGGCCACGCTCGCGAGGAAGCCCCACGGCGTCAGCCCGAAGACGAACTGCGAGACGAGGAATCGGGCGTTCGTCGCGCGGTCGTACGGCCGCATCCCGTGGTCGCCGTCGTCCGAGCGTACGAGCGGCAGGAAACCCGCGAGGAAGAACAGTCCGAACAGCTCGAACCACTCCGGGCCCAGTCCGACCGCCGGCAGGAACATCAGGAAGCCGAGGGCGAACAGCCACGTTGCGTCGACCCGGCGCAGCACGCTCATCGCGCCGGGATATGTCCAGGTCGGTGAAGAACCTATCGCGAGACGCGTGTCCCGGCCGTCCCGCCGGTCACCGTTCGTGGAGCGTCCCGCCGCTCAGTCCCTCCCACTCGACGCGGTAGCCCAGTCGAGAGAGCACCGCGCTCGCGTCCGTGATACCCTCCTCGGCCAGCACGGCCTCGGCGTCGGCGAGCGCCATCCCCGCCTCGACGCGGCCGGCCAGCGCCTCCAGCACCGCGGGGCGAATCAGCGTCCGGCCGACGCGTTCGTGGTCGGGGAACGGCTTGCCCTCGACGGCGTCCTCGCTGACGCCGTACTCCGCCGCGAGCGCGGCGATGGTCGTCACGTCGGCGTCGGGGCGCACCTCGCCGGGCAACGAGGCGGCGCTCGCGGCGACCAACTCGTCCTCGTATCGGCGCAGCGCGTCACGCACGTCCTTGACCCGAACGGTGCCGCGGTAGGGGATGGCGCGGTGGTCGAGCGCTTCGAGGTCCTCGCCGACGCCGAGCGACTCGTCGACGGCGACGAGCAACTCGACGTCCTCCAGGTCGGCCAGTCGCGAGAGCTTCTTCGCGACGTACTCGGGCGTCCAAAAGCCCATTATCTCGAAGAAGACGCGGAACGGCGCGTGGTCGTAGTCGAACGCGAAGTCGGGGATGACGACGTGTGCGCCGGATTCGAGCGGTTCGGGTTCGCGCACCAGCGACCAGTCGAGGTCGAGCGACCGAAACCGGGTCGCGAAGTCGGCCTCGACGCCGCTGTCGAAGGCGGGTTCGGCGACGGGGTCGGTGCCGGGTGGCGAGAGGTCGTCGGCGTCCAGTTCGAGGGTGCGTTCGGTCCCGCGGTCGTCGACGGTCGCGGTGAGTCGCCAGTCGCTCGTCTTCACGAGCGTCCGCAGCAGGCGGGCGAAGCGCGTCCCGTAGCGTCTGGAGGTCCGGAACAGCGCGTCCGGGCCGGTGACGACGACCTCCCGTCCCGCCTCGGTCCGGCGAATCTCGTACATCAGCCGGAGGCGTTTGACCGCCGAGACGAACGCCTTCGGGTCGTTCGTCCGCACCCGGACCTCGGTGGCGTCGAACAGCGCCGTCTGGGCCAGCGAGAGGTCGTACTGCCGGCGAAGCTCGTCCGGCTCCCAGCGCGCGTCGAACGTCGCGAGCACCTGGCGCTCCTCACGGTCGGCGTACAGCGAGTCGGAGACGGCGTCGGGGGTCGTCCCCAGTCGCTCGGCGGCGGTCGCCAGCGCCGCCGCCCGGTCGTCGTCGGTGACGACACCCCGTTCGGCGGCGACGCCGAACACGACGTCACGGGTCCGTTCGGGGTCGACGGCAGCACGGGTCTCGAACGTCGCTTCGCGGTCGAGGAGACTGGCGAACCCGCGGACGAGTTTGAAGTCGTCGGCCCCGCGTTCGAGGTCGGTGAGCGCGGCCTGCAACTCGGTCCGCGTTCGGCCGACGTGACCCTGGTAGACGCCGAGGACGCGAGCGGCGAGGCGGACGTCGCCCTCGTCGGTGAACTGCGGCCGGTAGCCACCGCCCCGGCGACTGACCCGGAGGAGGTCCTTCGTCAGCACGTCGTGTCGTCGGGCGAGCGCCGGGAAAGCGACTTCGGTCGACCCGACCGCCGCCGAGACGGTCGGTGGCGACTGCTGGGCGGTGGATAGAGTGTCGGCCGGAAGGTGGTGGCCGGCCGACGAGAACCGACGGTGTGCCTCTGACAAGTCCCGATCTGCTGTCCGGTGCAGGTGTGACGTAGTGCGCTTCTCGCGCAGTAACCTGTTTCGGACATCGGTCGAAGAAGCGTCACGTTTCTCACCTGCTGTTTTATATACGGTCGCGGTCCCCGCCCAGCACCGCCTCGACGAGACCCGCGGTTCCGCGTCGGAGCCGTCGCCCCACTGCCGTCGCCGAGATGTCGAGCGTCGACGCGATGTCTTCGAGCGACGACAGTCGCGGTTCGTCGAAGTAGCCGGCCTCGTAGGCCGCGAGCAGGGCTTCGCGTTGACGGTCGGTGAGTCCGGCGTCGCCCCAGTCGCCCGCGTCGTCGGCACGGTACAGCCGTTGGACGTCGAACGTGAGGCCGTTGTCACAGCAGAACTCGCGCATCGTGACGAGCGCCTCCCGGCCCGGGAACTGATAGCGACCGGTCCACGCGCCGTCGCGACAGTACGCGCTGAGCATCGCGCCGCCGTGTCTGGTGAGTACGGGGACGACGAGCAGTTCGGGCGTGGGTTCGACGCGGTACAGTCGGTCGGCGTCGCTGCCGCCGTCGACGACCACGACCGGGTCCGCCACCGACGGGTCCTCGGCCAGCGCCGCGTCGAACGCGCCGAAGTCCTCACAGCGAACCGCGTAGAACAGGTACGGGATGTCCTGGTCCGTCGCGGCGTGGTAGCGGGTCTCGATGGTGGCGTCCGGCACCGCCCGCGTCGTGCCGTAGAAGATCTGCTTGGGGCTCTCCGTTCTGATCTCCGCGATGATACTGTCGTCGACCATGCCTCGAACGGCGGGCGAGTCCCCGCCTCTTCGCGGGTCTCACACGTGGACGCGGAAATAGATATCGGCCCACGTCACCCGGTCGTCCCGGCACTCGCCGGGTGGTTCAGCGCCTGCGAGCGGCGACGCCCTCCTCGGCGGTCTCCTCGGTGACGATCTCGTAGAGCACGGCCCGACCAGCACGCGCCGCCGACACCTCGTCGGGCGTCGGCCCGTCGGTCTCGGCACCGGCGTCCTCGCCGACCCCTGTGTTCCCGAGGTCCTCGTCGTCGCCGGTGCCCTGCGCCCCTTTCGGGCGCAGCACTCGGCCGAGACGCTGGGTGAACTCGCGTTCGCTCCCCGACCCCGAGAGGACGACGGCGACGTTCGCGTCGGGCACGTCGACGCCCTCGTCGAGCACGTTCGCCGTGACGACCCGCGAGTACGTCCCCTCGCGGAACCGTCGGAGGGTGTCGCGGCGTTCTGCCGTCCCCGTCTCGTGGGTGATGGCCGGAATCAGGAACCGTTCGGAGAGGCGGTAGACGAGGTCCGTCGAGGCGGTGAACACGATGACGCGGTCCTCGCGGTGACGGTCGAGGATGGCTTCGAGTTCTTCGACCTTCGCGTCGGCGTGCATCATCACGTCGCGGGCGCGCTGTTTCGCCAGCAACGCCTCCCGGGCACGCGGGTCCGACCCCGAGCGCATGACGAGTTTCTGGTAGTCGCTCCCCGAGCGCAACTGGAGGTTCGAACTGGCGAGGTAGTCGGTGAACGTCCCCTGTTCCTCCTCGTACTCCGCTCGCTCCTCGTCGTTCAGTTCGACGCTGATGCGCTTGATGTCGTAGTCCGCGAGGTGTTCGCCCGCCAGGTCGTCGACGCTCACGTCGTAGACCAGCGGCCCGACGAGGTCCTCGACGACCGCGTGTGCGCCGTCCGGTCGCTCGAACGTCGCGGTCAGCCCCATCCGGGCGGGTGCGGCCAGCAGGCGGGCGATGTCGCGGTAGCCCTCCCCGCCGAGGTGGTGGACCTCGTCGAAGACGACGAAGCCGAACCGGCCGCCGACCTCGTCGGCCCGGAGGTACGCCGAGTCGTACGTCGAGACGGTCAACGGGCCGAACTCCTGTGTCCCGCCGCCGAACTGGCCGACCTCGCAGTCGAACTCCGTCGTCAGTTCGCGTCGCCACTGCTCGACGAGGTCGATGGTCGGGACGACGACGAGCGTCGGAACGCCGAGGGCGGCGATAGCGGCGATAGCGACGACGGTCTTGCCGCTCCCGGTCGGGAGTTCGAGGACGCCCCGGTCGTCGTTCGCGCGCCACGCGTCGAGGGCGGCGCGCTGGTAGCTTCGGAGTTCGTAGCTCGTCGTCAGGTCGAGCGGCACGGTGTCGAGCACCGCGTCCTCGTAGTCGACGCCGAGCGCGTCGAGTTCCTCGCGGAGGGCGGCGTAGCGGTGGCCCGGCGCGCGGGCCGTCTTCGTCCGCGGGTCGGTCTCGACCCACGGGCAGTCGAGGGCGTCGGGTGGGTCCGTGATTCGGACCGTCCCCTCCTCGAACGAGAGCCGTGTCACACGCCGAGTTGCGAGCGAGCGGCCATGTCGATTCCGGTCGGGTTAAACGGCCGCCGACCGTCGGTTCGGGTATGAGCGACGAGACGCCGCCGACGGACGCGACGGACGCGAGCGAGGGTGCGGACGCGACCACCGCGGAGTCCGACGACGGCGACTCCCCGGAGACGGCAGCGCAGACGGACGGTCCCGACGCCGAGACGACGGCCACGGACGCCGAGGAGGTCCCCACCGACCTCGTCGAGCGCGTCCGCGAGAGCGACGCGGAGACCATCGCCCGCGAGATAACGGCGCTCCGTGCGCGCGCCGAGGAGGCCGAGGCCCGACTGGCGGAGGCCGACGAGACGACCGAGGACCTCCAGAACCAACTGAAACGCAAACAGGCGGACTTCCAGAACTACAAGAAGCGGATGGAGAAGCGCCGCGAGCAGGAGACCAAACGCGCGACGGAGGACCTCGTCACCCGGATGGTCGACGTTCGGGACAACCTCAAACGCGGCCTCGACCAGGAGGGCGACATCCGCGATGGCGTCGAGTCCACACTGCGGCAGTTCGACGACGTCCTCGACGCGGAGAACGTCGAGGAGATATCGCCGGAACCGGGCGAGACGGTCGACCCCCAGCGCCACGAGGTGCTGATGCGCGTCGACAGCGACCACCCCGAGGGCACCGTCGCGCAGGTCCACCGGCCGGGCTACGAGATGGCCGAGAAGGTCATCCGGAGCGCGCAGGTGACGGTGAGCGACGGGGAGGAGTAGCGCGGTTCGGACTGAGCGAAGCGAGTGAGCGTCAGGACGAACGAGACAACGGCGCGACCGGTCACACCGAGCCGACTGGTACGGAACTTCTGTATAAAGCTTCGTAGGTGGGTCGGGGGCAGGTCGCCGAAAACCGCACCACTGCGGTCGATTGGGCCGAAAGTGTGTGACGGCGTATTCAGCAAGCTTTACCAGTGCGACGCCGGTATGGGACGGTAATGGCGAGCAACAAGATTCTCGGTATCGACCTCGGTACCACCAACTCCGCGTTCGCGGTGATGGAAGGTGGCGACCCCGAAATCATCGTCAACGGGGAGGGCGACCGCACGACACCCTCCGTCGTCGGCTTCACCGACGAGGAGCGACTCGTCGGCCGCCCCGCGAAGAACCAGGCCATCCAGAACCCAGAGCGCACCATCTCCTCCATCAAGCGCCACATGGGCGAGGAGGACTACACCGTCGACATCGACGGCGAACAGTACACGCCCGTCGAGATCTCGGCGATGATCCTCCAGAAGATCAAGCGCGACGCCGAGGAGTACCTGGGCGACGACGTCGAGAAGGCCGTCATCACGGTCCCGGCGTACTTCAACGACAAACAGCGCCAGGCGACGAAAGACGCCGGCGAGGTCGCCGGCTTCGAGGTCGAGCGCATCGTCAACGAACCGACCGCCGCGTCGATGGCGTACGGTCTCGACGACGACTCCGACCAGACCGTCCTCGTCTACGACCTCGGGGGCGGCACGTTCGACGTCTCCATCCTCGACCTGGGTGGGGGCGTCTACGAGGTCGTCGCCACGAACGGGGACAACGACCTCGGGGGCGACGACTGGGACGAGGCCATCATCGACCACCTCGCCGACGAGTTCGAGGCCGAACACGGCGTCGACCTCCGCGAGGACCGACAGGCACTCCAGCGGCTGAAGGACGCCGCCGAGGAGGCGAAGATCGAGTTGTCGAGTCGCAAGGAGACGACCATCAACCTGCCGTTCATCGCGGCGACCGATTCCGGCCCGCTCAACCTGGAGACGAAGTTGAGCCGCGCGAAGTTCGAGTCGCTCACCAGCGACCTCGTCGGGCGCACCGTCGAACCGACCGAACAGGCGCTCTCGGACGCCGGCTACTCGAAGTCCGACATCGACGAGGTCATCCTCGTCGGTGGCTCCACGCGGATGCCCCAGGTTCAAGAGCAGGTCGAGGAGCTCACCGGCCAGGCCCCGAAGAAGAACGTCAACCCCGACGAGGTCGTCGCGCTGGGCGCGGCGATTCAGGGTGGCGTGCTCGGCGGGGAGGTCGACGACATCGTCCTGCTCGACGTGACGCCCCTCTCGCTCGGTATCGAGGTCAAGGGCGGCCTGTTTGAGCGTCTCATCGAGAAGAACACGACCATCCCGACCGAGGAGTCGAAGATATTCACCACCGCGGCGGACAACCAGACCAACGTCCAGGTCCGTGTGTTCCAGGGTGAACGGGAGATGGCCGACCAGAACGAACTGCTCGGCGAGTTCCAACTCGCCGGTATCCCGCCCGCGCCTGCCGGCACGCCACAGATCGAGGTGACGTTCAACATCGACGAGAACGGCATCGTCAACGTCGAGGCCGAGGACAAGGGATCGGGTAACGCCGAGTCCATCACCATCGAGGGCGGTGCGGGGCTCTCCGACGACGAGATCGACCGGATGCAACAGGAGGCCGAAGAGCACGCCGAGGAGGACAAGGAGCGGCGCGAGCGCATCGAGGCGCGCAACGACGCCGAAGGCTCCGTCCAGCGTGCCCGCACGCTCATGGAGGAGAACGAGGAGAACGTCTCCGACGACCTCCGCGAGGACATCGAGGCGGCCATCGAGGACGTCGAGGAGACGCTCGAAGACGAGGACGCCACGACCGAAGACCTCCGCGACGCCAGCGAGGCGCTCGCGAAGGAGCTCCAGGAGATCGGCAAGCAGATGTACGAACAGCAGGCCGCCGCGGGCGGTGCGGGTGCCGGCGCAGGCCCCGGTGCGGGCGCTGGCGCGGCGGGCGCAGGTCCCGGCGAAGCGGGTGCCGGCCCCGGCGCGGGTCAGGAGTCGGAGTACGTCGACGCCGACTTCGAGGACGTTCAGGAGGACGACGAGACCGAGGAAGACGACGACGCGTAACCGAACGACTCTCTACGACTCTTCTGCTGTCGTCGACACGACCGGCGAGCCGTGGCCTTCGATAGTGGTCGCCACGGACGGGTCGACGGTCGTCTCGAACGTCGTTCCGAACTCGGGGTGGCGGTGGTCGACGGCCACCGTGTCGACGCGGTCGGGGTCGACCTGCAGGGCGACGCGGTAGTCGATGTCCGCGGCCCCACAGTCGTACTCGTCGAGGTCGTCGAATAGGGGGGACTGGTCGACGACGACGACGACCGTCCGGTCCACGAGGGTCACGTCGCCCAGGTGGAACTCGTGACAGCCGTCGAGGTGTGCGCGTCCGGTCACGACGACCCGACGCTCTCCGGCGTGGGCCGTGGCTCGGGGCTCGTCGTTCGGCCCGACGTACCCGCCGAGCGTCTCGAACGACGCTGGGACGGCCCGCACCGGCGTTTCAGTCGGCGTGTCGACACGAGTCGCGTCACTGCCACCGAGAACTGAGGTACAGCCAGCGAGCGGGACGGTGACGAGCGACGTGAGGAGGGCGCGGCGGTGCACACGGTCACTGAAGCGGGCCGAGAGAAAAACCTCGGGTGAGTGCTGGAGCGACCGCGTCGCCTACCGGCCGACGAACTCGGCGTCCTCTTTCCCGAAGAACGCGGCGTACCCGCGCTCGTAGTCCTCGGTCTGGGTCGCGTTGGCGATGGTGTCGGTCTCTGCGGCCATCTGCCCCGGCAGGTCGCGCCCGTAGCTCTCGACGAGCAGGCGTTTGGTCGCGCCGAACGCCTTCGTCGGGCCGCTGGCGAGACGGTCGGCCATCGCGGCAAGGCGGTCGTCGAACTCCTCGCTCGGGACGGACTCGGTGACGAGGCCCAGCGAGACGGCGTAGTCGGCGTCGATTGGTTCGTCCATCAGGACGAGTTCCTTCGCGCGGCGGAGGCCGACGAGGCGCGGGAGCCAGAACGTCGACCCACCGTCGCCGGTCAGACCGATGCGGCCGTAGGCGAACTCCAGACGCGCGTCGTCGGCCATCACGACGGCGTCGCCGGCGAGCGCCATCGAGAAGCCCGCGCCGGCGGCGACCCCGTTGACTCCGACGACGACGGGTTTCGGAGCCTGGTGGAACGCGAGGACGGTGTCGTGGAGCGTCGAAGCCAGCGAGCGCAGGTCGGGAGCGTCGCTGTCGTCGCCGTCGAACAGCGCGAGGTCCGCGCCGGCACAGAACACACCGTCGGTGCCGCGGACCGTGATACATCGAACGGACTCGTCGTCGGCCAGTCGCGTGGCGGCGTCGAACAGTTCGTCGGCCATCGTCGGGTTGAGCGAGTTGAAGTTGCTCGTCGAGGCGAGCGTCAGGTGGGCGACGCCGTCGGCGACGGTCAGTTCGAGGTTCTCGTAGTCGGTGTCGAAGTCGGACATACTCGGGGTTACAACGCAGTTGCGATAAAACAACTGGGATGGTCTCTCGGTGCGGCACCGACACGCACGGAACTTTATACGTGGACTCCCGAACGCCTCTCATATGCAACAGCTCGACGTCACCGACGACCAGTTGGCGTACCTCGAACGCGTGCGTGCGACCCTCGAATCGGAGTACCTCGGCCCCTACGGCACGGTGAGCATCCAGGACGCGCTCCAGTACCTCATCGACGTCCACGAGGCGACCGCACCCGAGATGCCCCAGGCCGACGCGGGCGTCGTCGCGGCCGCGACGGCGGGCGAGACGTCGGGGGCGAGCGTCTCCGTGTCCGTCACGAACGGGGTCGACGACGCGGCCTCGGCAACAGTCTCGGCCGAACCGGTCGCCGAGGACACCCCGTCAGACGAGTCGACCACCGACGAGTCGTCGACCGACGCGCAGACGGAGGACGCACCCGTTGCGGACCCCGACGAGGACGCGGCTGGGACCGAGCAGGACGCTCCCCCGGCCGCCGAGGCGGCCACCGGTGTCTCGGATGCGGACGAGCACCCCACCGAGACGGACGGTTCGACGGCCGACACCGAGGCGAGCGCGGACGCCGAGGAAAGCGTCGACACCGACGAGTCGGCCGCGACCGACGTCGACGCGGACGCCGAGGAGTCGACGCCCGAGGACGCGGCGGACGAGAGCCAGTCCGACGACGGTGGGGCCGCCGCGCCCGAGTCGGGTGGCAACGACCGACTCCAGGCGATGATGAACCTCCTCGACACCCACGGCGACAAGTGGCGCGAGGGCGACGGCGAGGCGCGCTACGAGGTCGACCTGCCCGACGGGTCGGTCGAGACGGTCCAGACGCGCGACGACGTGCGCGCCGTACTGTTCAAGAACTACCGGTAGTCCTCCTCGTTCCGAGCAGCGAGTCGGCCCCGTTTACTCGACCTCGTGCAACCGCTCGCCCTGGTGAAGACGCGTCGCGATGGAGAACGTCTGCTCGGCCGAGCGTCGCGTCGGGAAGTGCGCGGCCATGTAGCGCGCCGGCGCGACGAGCGCCAGTCGCTTCTCGAGTTCGTCGGTCGTCGGGTCGGCGACGAGCGCGTCGTACCGCTGGAACCCGGCCTCGACGTTCTGGAGCGTGTGGAACCCCACGTCCTCACGCAGGAGGCCGCGCCCGAGCGTCCGTTTCAGGTCCGCCGGGTCGCCCCCGGCGTCGAAGTGCTCGCTGACGAGGCTGGCGGCGCGGTTGACGCTGCCCTGCTCGTCGAAGCACGACAGGAGGTCCTCGCGGACGTCGACCGGGTCGCGGTCGCTCTCGCCGGGCGTCGGGACGGGTGCGCGTGGCTGGTTGAGAAAGCGGTCGAGGTACACCGACATCGCGGCGTCGAAACAGCCGCGGTACAGTTCGGTGGCGTCGGTCTTCGCCGTCGCGCGGTGGACCGCGTTCGCGTAGCTGAGCGTGTGGTGGACGGTGTTCCAGTCGCCGAACTCGTTGTTCGTCGCGAAGTACGCCAGGCGTCGGGAGGCCGCACGCGCCACCGCGTCCGAGAGCTGCTCGGTCGTCGCCCCCTTCCGGACGGCGTCGGTGAGCGCGTCGACGATGCGTTCCGGGTCGTCGCCGAGGAGCGTCTCGACGAAGTCGTCGGGCCGCGTCCACTCCTGTCCCGCGCCGGCGGCGACGAGGTCCGGCAGCAGGTCGTGCGCGTCGAAACACAGTTCGGCGATGTCGACCGGCTGTCGCCACGAGGAGAGTTCCTCCGAGCGTGTCGCGCCCGTGAGTTGGTCGAGCGTCGAGGCGAGGGCGGCGTCGGCGTGGTCCTCCCACCCCACGTGCTCTAGCGTCTCGAACGCTTTGTTGACGAAGTCCAGCGAGTGGCCGTTGTTCAGGTAGAGGCTGTCGGTCGCCGCGGTGAACAGGATGTCCGCGACGTCCTCGCGCGGGAGGTTCCCGATGGCGGTCAGCAGGACGCGCTCCGCGCCGTCGCGGTCCCGGACCTCGACGCAGTCGCGGAACCACTGTTTGAGGCGTGCTTTCGAGAGGTCGCGGTTCTCGAAGGCGTACTGCTGGAACCGTGGGGGTTCGCCCGCCGTCTCGTCGGCCACCTCGCGGACGCCCACGAACATCGCGCGACGCTTGTCGCGGCCGCCGACCTCGTCGTAGAGGTTCGCCATACAGCCGAGGGTGGTCAGCCCGCGGCCCCACCCCATCTCGCGGTAGCGCGTCCCGAAGTTGACGGCCGTCTCGACGGGCGTGTGGAACCCCTCGTCTTGCTCGTCGAGTCCGATGACGGCCTTCGCCATCACCAGCGAGAGGTTCTCGTGGAGGCCGTCGGCGAGACGGTTGCGCCAATGGGTCGCGGGGTCGACGTCGCTCGGTGGGTCCGGGTCGAGGTAGACGCCGTCCTCGCGCAACTCGACGGGGAACGTCCGGACGTCGTCGGCCCAGATGTCGAACGTGTCGCCAGCCTCCAACTCGAACCGGGCGTGGTGCCAGTGGCAGGTGAGGATGCCGTCCTCGATAGAGCCTCTGGAGAGAGGGAAGCCCATGTGCGGACAGCGGTTGTCGACGGCGAACACCTCGCCCTCGTGGTGGAACAGCGCGATGGCCTGGCCGTCCTCGCTGACGACTGCCTGGCCCTCGGTCTCGAGCGTCTCGCGGTCGGTGACGCGAACGAATCGGTCGTCGGCCGGTGCGTCGGTGTCGGGGTCCGTTGCCATAGTTCGACGTGGGCTAGCTCGTCACAAGTAGGTTCGCTGAAACCCGTTTTGGTCCGAGAACCGACACGTGCACGAGGCGGTCTGTTCAAGTGGCTCAACGGACAACGCTTCCCCAACGAATGAGCGAGGACTTCTACGACGCACTCGGGGTCTCCCGGGACGCGGACGCCGACGAGATCAAACAGGCGTACCGCAAGAAGGCCGCCGAGTACCACCCCGACGTGAGCGACGACCCGAACGCCGAGGAGAAGTTCAAACAGGTCAAGAAGGCCAAGGAGGTGCTCACGGACGAGGACGCCCGCGCCGCCTACGACCAGATGGGTCACGACCGCTACGAACAGGCCGAGAAACGCGGCTTCGACGCCAGCCAGAACGGTCAGGACCCGTTCGGTGGGATGGGCGGGATGGGTGGCGGCCAGGGAAGCCCGTTCGACGACATCTTCGAGCAGTTCTTCGGCGGCGGTGGCGGCGGGCGCGGCCGGGGCGGCCCGCGGCCGGGTCGTGACCTCCGCGCGGCGCTCACCATCGACCTCGAGGACGCGTTCTTCGGCACCTCCCGGGAGATGACCGTCACACGCCCGACGCGCTGTTCGACCTGTGACGGCCACGGCCACCCCGAGGACGCCGACGCCCGCACCTGTCCGGGCTGTGACGGTCGCGGCCAGCAGGTCCGGGTTCAGCAGACGCCACTCGGGCGCGTCCAGCAGACGACCACCTGTCCACAGTGTGAGGGTGAGGGGACGCTCTACAGCGAGACCTGCCCGGACTGCGACGGCGAGGGCGTCGTGATGGAGGAGTCCACCATCGACATCGAGGTGCCCGAGGGCATCCGCGACGGCCAGACCCTCCGGATGGACGGCGAGGGTGCGCCCGGCGAACCGGGTGCGCGCGACGGCGACCTGCTCGTCGAGATCTCGGTCGAAGCCGACGAGCGCTTCGAACGCGACGGCGACGACCTCTACGTCACTCACCCGGTCTCGTTCCCGCAGGCCGTCTTCGGCGACGACCTCGAGGTGGAGACGCTCGACGGCACCGTCTCGATGGACCTCCCGAAGGGCACCCAGAGCGGCGAGACGTTCCGCCTGCGCGGGAAGGGGATGCCCCGTCTCCAGCGTCGCGGGCAGGGCGACCTCTTCGTCCGCGTGCAGGTCGTCACCCCCGACCAGATGAACGCCGAACAGCGCGAGGCGCTCGAAGCGTTCGCCGAAGCCGGCGGCGAGGAAATCGACGTGAAAGAAGGGTTCTTCGAGAAGATCCGCAACTCGCTGTAGCGCTACGTTCCGCTCCCCGCCTCGCCCGTCTCGTCCAGGCGCGACTCGTACTTCGCCAGCGCGGTCTCCAGCGCCGACTCGGCGTCGGTGCCCGTCTCCTCACAGAGCGCGAGCAAGCAGAACAGCGCGTCGCCCAGTTCGTCCTCGGCGACGGCGACCGTCCCGGGCGAGTCGCCGTAGTCCGTCGAGGTGTTGACCTCCTTGGCGAGTTCGCCGACCTCGGAGGCGAGGTCGAGGACGCGGTGGGCGGGCGGGGCGTGCAGGTCGTGGTCGTCGAGGAACGTGGCGACCCGTCGCTGGTGGTTCACGTCCAACTCGGGAGAACGGAGCGGCCTGAAGCTATCGGAGTCGCCCGACTCAGTCCGCGAGGTGGTTCGTCCCGGCCTCGACGACGACATCGCGTTCG
>NZ_JALXFV010000004.1:43255-84829 GCF_023699475.1 Halomarina rubra
GGGACGGCGACGTCGCCGGCGAGGGGCCGTCCGTCCTCGTCGAGCAGGTCGACGACGAGACGGAGCGTGAGCGTCCGTGTCCGTGGGCGCTCCGCGCGCGGTGCGGGTTCGAAGTCGTTGGCATCGAGCGTCGTGGTCTCGACGACGTCGTACGTCCCCTCGAACGTCAGCGTCGTCTCGCCCGCGGGGTGGTCGGCGACCGGGAGGAGTTCGGTGGCGACCGGGTCGGTCCACGACTCGCCGTCGACGCCGACGAGCAGGGTCGCCCCCACCTCGTCGGGCGGATGGTCGAACCCCGCCCACGAGCAGTCGACACACGGGCGGACGGTGAGTTCGGACAGCCAACCGTCGGCCTGCGTCACCGTCAGGTCGCTCTCGGCGAGCGACTCGTCGTCCAAGGCGACGACCGCGCCGTCGGCCGCTCGCGACTCGACGCCGTCTCGCTGTGCTGTGCCGACTCGGTGCTCACTCGCGTCTCCGCCCGACTCGGACCCCCGCCCGTCTCTCGTCTCGAACTGTTCTCGTGAGGCCATGTTCTCTTCTGAGAGAGTAACTGACTTAAATTAATATCACGTTTTAGAACCGTTTTCGTCGCCTACCCACCGACTGATTGCCGGACTGCTCGCCGATTGGATTTTCGACCCCTGGTGCGGCAGAAAATCCCACGACGGCGCACCGCTCGACCGTCGCCGTCGGACGGACTGTTGCACGCCGCCGCGACGGTAAGCGGTGGCTAATTCGGCATTCATCGCTGATTTAGGCCGGTCGCGCGAACGGTCGCCATGGACGTACTCGGTGACCTCGTCGCGCGCTCCCGTCGGAGCGCGGACGACGCGCTCCTCGTCCCGGCGCTCGGCCGGACGTACGACTACCGTCGGTTCTGTACGAACGCGTGGAAGGTCGGGAACTTCCTGCGTCACCTCGGTGTCCGCGGGGGGCGCGACGTCGCGCTCGTCGGGAGGGGTCGGCCCGAACCCGTCCTCTCGCTGTACGGCGCGGCACTGCTGGGCGCGACTGTCTCGTTCGACCCGCCAGCGACCGTCCCTACCGAGACTCGCGCGCTCGTGACGCCGACCGACCGACTCGGCGACTACGCCGTCGACGCGGTGACCAAGCGCGTCGCGTACGGCGACGCCCCCGAGGACCCCGACGTGGCGTACTTCGAACGGGACGTCTGGAGCGAGAACCCGACCGAACCCCCCGACCGGGTCGAACCGGACGGCGCGGCGCTGCGCGGTGCGGACGGGAGGACCTACACCCACCGGGAGGTGCTGGACGCGGCGGCCCGCGTCGCCGAGGAGTGGCACCTCGGCCCCGAGGACTCGGTCGCGGTGCGCGCACCGCTCTCGGAACCGGGCACCGTCGTCGCCGGCCTGGTCGCACCGCTGCTCGTCGGGGGGTCGATACTCCTCCCCGACGAGGGAGCGGTCGGGGAGTTCGCGGTTGCCGACGGCGACGCACCCGAGTCGGACGTCGTCGCTCCCGAGTCGGTGTTCGACTGACCGGACTACGGGTCGTCACGCGCCGGGCGAGAAGCGGAGCACCGAACGAGCAGGCGGTGTTCGGGTGGCCGCCAGTCAGGCGTGTGGCAACCCGAGGAACACGGTCAGCGTGGTCGCCATGATGACGAACCCGACGAGCATCGCGACCGTCGAGTAGCCGATGATGTCGCGTGCTCTGAGATCCGCCAGTGCGAGCAGCGGGAGCGCCCAGAACGGCTGAATCATGTTCGTGAGCTGATCGCCCATCATCTCCAGGATGACCGCCGTCGACGCCGGCATCCCGAGTTGCTGGGTCGTCTCCAAGAGGATCGGTCCCTGTGCGGCCCACTGGCCACCGCCCGAGGGGACGAGGAAGTTGACCAGTCCAGTGCTGATGAGGCCGAGGACCGGCCACGTCAGCGGTGTCGAGACGCTGGCGAAGAAGTCCGCGATGGTCAGACCGAGCGCCGTCCCGGTGACGATGCCCGAGATGCCCGCGTAGAACGGGAACTGAAAGAGGATGCCCGAGACGTTCTCCACCGAGTCCTCCATCTGCTCGACGATTCCTTCCGGCGTCTTCCACAGGACGATCGCACAGAACAGGAAGAACGCGTTGATGCTGTTGAGCGAGAGACCGGCCAGTCCGTCCCCGCTGAGGAACCACGAGTTGACGAAGTAGTACGCCGGGAAGATCGCGATGAGGAGGGTGAGTCCCACCGACCCGTTCAGTCGGTCGGCGGGCGACAGTCGCTCGGTCGCCGTCGGTTCGACGGGGTCGGCCGTGGCGGTTCCACCGTCGGCGGCGACACCGTCCGACGGCGTCATCTCCTCGACGACGCTGTCGGGGAGGCCACGAATCTCGTCGTCGTCTCGTGGGTGGAGTGCGGCCATCACGACCGGAATGACGAGGAGCAGCAGGGCGACCGTCGTGAGGTTCGCCAGACTGCCGATCGTCTCGGTGACCGGAATCCCGTTCGGTGCGTACTGGAGGAACTCGGTGTCCTCCTCGGTGAGCGACGCCATGAACAGCCCCGACGAACTCGTCAGCCCCGAGTGCCAGATCATCAGCCCCGTGTACCCGGCCGCGGCGACGAGCGGGTAGTGGAGCTTCGTCCCCCGTTTCTGGGCCTGGTAGGTCACCTGTCGGGCCATCACGGCACCGACGATCAGTCCCAAGCCCCACGAGATGAGCGCGCCGACCATCGCGACGAACGACGTGAACGCGACGGCCTGCGCTCGCGACCGCGGGACGCCGGCGATCCGTTCGAGCAGTCGAGTGACTGCCGGTGACTTCGCGATGGCGTCACCGGTCATCAGGATGACCGCGAACTGGGCCATGAACGTCAGGAACGTCCAGACACCGCCGTACCACGCATCGAAGATGCTGGTGACGGCACCGAGCGTTGTCGAGACGTCCCCGCTCTGTAACTGGAGCGGGAGCGCAGCGAGGAACGCGAGCGCCGTCAGTACGATGACGAACACGTACGGGTCCGGCATGTACCGCATCGCCCAGTCTGCGAACTTCTCCCCCAACCGCCGAATCGGCGTGGTCATCGCCATGTAATTTCGTACCACGAACCGACTGAAACGGCAGCGTAAAAACGCTTGTGGCGAGTGCTTACAGTTTATGCGGTGCCGTCTGTCGATTCGAGCGATGTTATCCTGAACCCGTCCTTATTTACGGACTCCCCACCCCGATGGACGGGTGCGTTCCCGTCTGGCAGATCACGTCTACTACGGGTGGATCGTCGCCCTCAGTTGTTTCGTGGCCGCGGGCGTCATGTTCGGGACGACGTACTCGTTCAGCGTCTTCTTCGACTCGCTGCGGTCGGGGTTCGACGTCTCGCCGGCCCGCGTCTCGCTCGTCTTCGGCGTCCAGACGTTCGCCATCTACGTCGGTGCAGCCCTCCTCGGCGGGGCACTCGACCGGTTCGGTCCCCGCCGGACGATGGCTGCCGGCGCGCTCGTCCTCGGTGTCGGGCTGTACGGGACGTCGCTGAGCGACTCCTACCCGTCGCTCCTGCTCACCTACGGACTGGTCACCGGCGTCGGAATGGGCTGTCTCTACCTCGTCGCCTACGCCGTCGTCCCCCACTGGTTCCACCGTCGCCGCGGGGCGGCGACCGGTCTCGCCAGTGCGGGTCTCGGTGTCGGCCTCCTCGTCATCGCTCCCTCGGCGGCCGAACTCGTCGCTCGTTCGGGGTGGCGAGTGACGTTCCAGACCCTCGCCGTCGCGCTCACCGCAGTTTCGCTGCTCGCTGCCGCCTTCCTCGCCGACACGCCCGAGGCGGTGGGGGCCGACCGCTCACACGAGTTCCCCGAGACGAGCGACACCGCAGGTGGGGACGACGACGCCCCGGAGGGACGGCCGGTCGAACGCTCCGCCACCGACGGGGGAACGTCGTCGACGAACGGGCGGAGCGCTCGGGAGACGGTTCGCTCGCTTCCGTTCGTGCTGGTCGTGCTCGGGTGGACGTTCATCTACGCGCCGCTGTACGTCCTCGTCAACCACGTCGTCCCCTTCGCGGCCAACGTGGGCGCGGAGTGGGCCGGCGTCCTCGCACTCAGCGTCGTCGGACTCGCTACCAGCGCCGCTCGTCTGGGTATCGGGGTCGGTGCGGACCGCCTCGGTCGAGTACGCGTGTTCGTCGGCTCGTCGTCGCTGATGGGGCTGTCGCTGCTCGCGTTGCCGTTCGCGCGCGGGCCGTTCGTCCTGCTCGGCGTCACCGCCTGTTTCGGCGTCGGCTACGGCGGCAACGGCGCGTTGCTCTCGCCGCTCGTCGCCGACCTGTTCGGGGCCGACCAACTCGGCACACTGTACGGTATCGTCTCGCTCGCGTTCGCTGTCGCGGGACTGCTCGCCTCCCCGCTGGCCAGCGTCGGCTACCAGTCGCTCGGGTCGTACCTCCCGGTCTTCCTCGTGACCGGCGTGGTCGGACTGGTCGGCGCGGCCTGCGTAGAAGCCGCCGGCCGTCTCAGAGGCGTGCTCTGAGGCCGGCGTGTCGACCTACCGCGCGTCTTCGACGTTCTCCAGGGCGCTCGGGTTCTCGATGGAGCTCATGTCGCCCAGGTCCTCGCCGGTGTAGGCGGCCTGGATGGCGCGCCGAATTATCTTCCCGGACTGCGTCTTCGGGAACTCGTCGACGAACAGCACCTCGCGCGGGCGGAACGGTTTCCCGAGTTCCTCGCCGACCTGTTCGCGCAGTTCGTCGCGCAGTTCCTCGCTCTCCTCGACGCCCGCGTCGAGGATGACGTAGGCGACGACGGCGGTCCCGGTGGTGTCGTCGGGCGCGCCGATGGCGGCGGCCTGGTTGACCGCCTCGTGGTCGATGAGCGCGCCTTCGACCTCTGCGGGGCCGACCTTCCGTCCGGCCACGTTGAGCGCGTCGTCCGCGCGGCCGTGGAGGAACCAGAAGCCGTCCTCGTCCTGCTGTGCCCAGTCGCCGTGGTCCCACATCGGCGGGTCCTCGAAGCTACTCCAGTAGGTGTCGAGGTAGCGTTCGTCGCCCTCCCACAGCGACTTCGTCATCGAGGGACAGGAGTCACGAGCGACGAGGAAGCCCCGTTCGTGGTCGTCGGCGACGCTCTCGCCCTGGGAGTCGACGATGTCGACGGCCATCCCGAGGCCGGGTTTGCCGAGCGTACAGGGTTTGAGCGACATCCCTGGGAGGGGCATGAGGAAGCAGCCACAGATCTCGGTCCCCCCGGAGATGTTGATGATGGGCGTGTCGCCGTTGCCGACGTGCTCGTAGAACCAGAGCCAGGACTCGGGGTCCCACGGTTCGCCCGTCGACCCGAGCAGGCGCAGCGAGGAGAGGTCGTAGCCCTCTAACCACTCGTCGCCCTTCTTGCGGAGCGCGCGGATGGCGGTCGGGGAGATGCCGAACACCGAAAGCTGGTGGCGGTCGATCATCTCCCAGAAACGGTCCGGTTCGGGGTAGTCCGGTGCGCCCTCGTACATGAACACCGTCCCGCCGAAGGTGTGGTTGCCGATGAGCGTCCACGGCCCCATCATCCAGCCGATGTCGCTCACCCAGAAGAAGCGGTCGGCGGGCTCGTGGTCGAACCCGAAGTAGATCTCCTTGGCCGTCTGCATCTGGACGCCGGCGTGGGTGTGGACGATGCCCTTCGGCTTGCCGGTGGTCCCCGAGGAGTACAACAGCATCGACTCCTGGCCCGAGTCGAGCGACTTCGTGTCGTAGTGGTCGTCCTGTGTCTCGATGGCGTCGGTCCACCACGCGTCACGCGCGTCGTCGAACGGGACGCTCACGTCGCTGTCTGCCTCGCTCGCGCCGAGACGGTCGAACACGACCGTATGCTCGACGTGGCCGGCCTCCTCGATGGCCTCGTCGGCGGCGTCCTTGAGGGTGATGGGCGACCCGCGGCGGTAGAAGCCGTCGCCGGTGAACAGCACCGAACACTCCGCGTCGGCGATGCGCGTCGCGGTGGCGTCGACGCCGAACCCCGAGAAGATGGGAACGGCGATAGCGCCGACCTTGAAACAGCCGTAGAGGATGGAGACGACCTCCGGGACCATCGGCATGTAGAGACCGACCGTGTCGCCGGTGCCGACGCCGACCGACTCGAGGTAGTTCGCGACCTCGTCGGTCTGTCTCCGGAGTTCGTGGTAGGTGACCTCCCGGACCTCGCCGTCCTCGCCCTCCCAGATGGTCGCCACTTTGTTGCGGTGGTCGCTGTCGACGGCGGCGTGACGGTCGACGGTGTTGTGCGCGACGTTGAGTTCGCCGCCGACGTACCAGTCGGTGAACTGTGGGCCGTCGGTCGTGTCCCGAATCTGGTCGTACCCCTCGTAGAACTCGATGTCGAGGTACTCCGGGAGGAGGTCCCAGAACCACTCGACGTCCTGTGAGCGCTCGACGAGGTCGTCGTAGCTGTCGATGTCGAACTCTGCCATGAACTGGTGGACGTTCGTCGCCTCGACCGTCTCCTGGTCGGGGTCGTACACCACTTCGTCGAGGTCCGGTAGGCTGCTCATGCCCCGGAGTGCTTCGCGCGACGACAAGTAACTTGTCTCGCCGCCGGGCGTTCGCCGCGCGTTCGGCCGGCCGGTTCCCTCCCGGAGAACGTTTTTGCCCTTCCCGAGACAACCGTCGCGCATGTACGTGAGGGACGCGAAAAACCGAGAGGAGGTGTGGCTGCTCGACCACATCGAGGCGATGGGTCTCGACGAGCAGTCGTTTCGGTCCCGGGACTACGTCGTCGCCGTCGACGAGGAGTCGGACACAAAGGCGGGGTTCGGCCGCATCCGCATCCACAAACCCCAGGACGCCCCCGAGGTCTGTGAGCTGACGAGCATCGGCGTCCTCGACAACTGGCGGGGACAGGGTGTCGGCGCACACGTGATCGAACGACTCGTCACGACCGCCGAGAGCCAGGGGTTCGACTCGGTGTACGCGCTGACCGACCAGCCCAACTACCTCTCGCAGTTCGGGTTCCGGGCGGTCGAACGCGAACAGTTACCGGACGTGCTCGACGAGCGCCTCGAAGAGAAACGGGAGACCCTCGTCGAGGACGCCATCGGGATGCACCTCGACGTGGGTCGGTTCCGGATGCCCGAGGAGCTTCGTGAGCGGTTCAAGACGGCGGCGGAGGACCGTGCGCCCGCGCCGGACCCGGACGCCGAGGAGTTCGGCATCGACCCCGAGAAGGCGACCTACAAGTACGACACGGGGCGCTGACCGACGAGACGCTCGCCGAGCGCCGCCAGCGCGTCACGCTTGAGGAGGGCGAACCCGAGGAAGATGACGGCGAACCCGGTCGCCGTCGCCATGTCGACGAACTCGCCGAGCACCAGCCAACTCATCAGCGCGGCGACGACCGGTTCGAGGTAGCCGATGAGGTTGATCTCGGTCGGCCCGACGCGGTCGAGTAGCTCGAAGTACAGCAGGAACGCGACGACCCCCGAGACGAGCGTGAGGTAGAGGAACGACGCGACGGCAGTCGGCGTCAGGTGAATCTGGGCGAGCGTCTCGCCACGGGCGACCCCCGCGACGTGGAGCATCGCCGACCCGCTGAGCATCGCCCACCCCTCCATCGTCGCGATGGGGAGGTCGGTGTCGAACGGCCGGGTGAGCACCGCACCGAGCGCGAAGCTCGCGCCGCCGAAGAAGACCAGCGCGATACCCATCGCGTCGTCACCGAGCGCGCTCGGGTCGGGGTTGGCGACGAGGACGACGCCGACGAAGCCGAACGCGAGGCCGAGCATCCCGAGGCCCTCGATGCGACCCTCTCGGAGGACGACCGCGGCGAACGCGACGGTCAACACGGGCGACAGCGAGACGATGACCGCGGCGATGGCTCCGGAGACGTACTGTTCGCCCATGTAGAGGAGACCGTGGTAGCCGGCGATGATGAACGCGCCCGCGACGAGCGTGACCGCCCACTCGTCGCGACCACGCGGTCGCCAGCGGTCGGTCGTGTAGGCGGCGTACCCGAGTACGACGATGCCGGCGAGGTCGTAGCGGAGCGCCGCGAACAGCATCGGCGGGACGTGGTGGAGGCCGACCTCGATGGCGACGAACGACGTCCCCCAGAAGGTGGCGAGCAGTGCGAACAAGAACGGGGTACTTGGGAGAATCTTCCAAAGAGTAGCGCGAACCATTGGTATCTACTCCAAGCTCGCTGACGCCCACGGTTAAACCTGTCTACAACAGATTGGGATAGAGTGGAACAATAGTGTCATGATATTATTGATAGCTGCTGTAGCTATCGATGAAACTGGTTGAAACTGAATCGAAGTGGTGTCGCGTGTTACTCCGGGACGCACCCGATGGTTAGTTGGTCTCTCACGACGAGCGAAGCGCATGGACGAGCGCGACGTGCGCCTGTTGCGGGCCATCGCCGACCTCGGGACGGGGAGTCCCGAGGCGCTCCACGAGGAGACGGACATCCCGGTGTCAACCATCCACTACCGGCTGAACAACCTGCGAGAGGACGGCGTCATCACCAACGACCTGTACGACCTCGACCTCGAAGCCGTGGGGTTGGGCGTGACCGTTGTCGTCGAGATCCTCGCGGACCTCGACGAACGCGACGTCGTCGAGGGCGAGATACTGGACATCGAGGGCGTCACCCACCTGTTCTCGACGATGGGCGAGACGGACTTCATCGCCATCGCCCGCCTCCCCGACGCCGACCAGGTGGGTCGTCTCATCGACGACTTCGAGCAGGTCGGGGAGGTCGAGCGGACCAACTCGACGTTCGTCATCGACGCCATCCACGAGGACGCCCGCGCGCTCGAGTCGTACGACCTCGAGACGTTGTTGGACGCGCTGGTAGACGAGTAGCGCGGTTCGGAGTTCCCGCCGAGTGCAACGAGCGGGAGCACGGACGACGAGCCGGGCGAGTCGTCCGGAGGGAGCGGAGCGACCGAGAACCACGGTAAAACGAACGGCAGACCGCGTCAGCCGTGCGGGGTGGCGTGAGTCGGTCCGTAGCGCCCGTCGACGACCACGAGGACCACGCTCGCGACCACCAGCGGGACGAGCGTCAGCAGGTAGGCCGTCAGCGTCGGGCCGGGGTGGACGGCGACCTGGAAGAACGGCAGGTTGTGGCCGGGCCCGAGCGCTATCGCGACCGCTCCGGCGGCGACCGCCAGCGCACCGCGACGACGACGGGTGAGCAGCCAGCCGACTCCAGCGCCGGCGAGCGCCGTGACGAGGAGGAACTCGACGACGAACCGGAGAGCGACCGCCGGGACGTCGACCGCCGCCGTCCGGACGGCACCGTCGACGGTCGGCAGGTAGGGCGCGCCGACCTGGACGAGGGCCACCGTGGGAACGAGCACGAGGACCGACCCGACGCAGAGTGCGAGGGAGCGACCGAACAGACCGGCGGGAAGCCGTGGCTCGACAGTTCTGAACGCCACGTCGACGAGCGCGCCACCGAGACCGGCGACGACGACGCCCACCGGTGCGACGAACCAGATGGGGAGTATCCACAGCGCGTGGAGGACCAGGAAGACGCCACAGCCGACGAGCCCGGCGAGAACGCCCGGCAGGTAGTTCCACGGCTCGACGTCGGGCGCGAACCGGGTCCACCACGGTCGGGCACCGGCTTCACCGTCGCCCGGCGGTCGTGCCCGTGCCGGGACGGACTCGCTCCGCTGCTGGTCGTAGTTCATGACCGCTTCTCTCCTCGGTAGCTACGCCGTGTCGGGGCTTAACACCGTCTCTGCGCCGCCGGGCCGTCCGGGGGTCCGTCGAGCCCTCCGCGTCGCCTCACCGGCCTGCGTGCCCTCGGGCGACGCGGGCCCCGAGGAGACAACGGTATAGTGGCCGGGCGTGAGTCGGTAGGTATGTTCGACGACGAGGACCTTCGCGCCATCCGCGAGGGCCGCGAGGAGTGGGAAGAGGACACCCTCGGACCGACCCTCGACCGCTTCGGCGAGCGAAAGGAGACGTTCACGACCGACACGGGGGGCCACGAGGTCGACCGCCTCTACACCCCGAACGACGTCGCGGAGCAGGACTACGACGAGGACCTCGGTTTCCCGGGCGAGGAGCCGTTCACGCGCGGGCCGTACCCGACGATGTACCGCGGGCGACTGTGGACGATGCGCCAGTACGCTGGCTTCGGCACCGCAGAGGAGACCAACGAGCGGTTCCGCTACCTCATCGACAACGGCTCCTCGGGGCTGTCGATGGCGTTCGACTTACCGACGCAGATGGGCTACGACTCCGACGACGCGATGGCCGCCGGCGAGGTGGGGAAGTCCGGCGTCGCCATCGACTCGCTCGACGACATGGAGACGGTGTTCGACGGCATCCCGCTCGACGAGGTGAGCACCTCGATGACCATCAACGCCCCCGCGAGCGTGCTGCTGGCGATGTACGTCGCCGTCGGTGACGAGCAGGGCGTCGACCGCGAGCAGCTGCGCGGGACCATCCAGAACGACATCCTCAAGGAGTACGCCGCGCGCAACACGTTCATCTTCCCGCCCGAACCGTCGATGCGGGTCATCACGGACATCTTCGAGTTCTGTGCCGAGGAGGTGCCGAACTTCAACACCATCTCCATCTCGGGGTACCACATCCGGGAGGCCGGGTCGACGGCGGCCCAGGAGGTCGCGTTCACGCTCGCCGACGGCATCGAGTACGTCGAGTCGGCCATCGAGGCCGGCCAGGACGTCGACGACTTCGCGCCACAGCTCTCCTTCTTCTTCGCGTCGTACAACAACATCCTCGAGGAGGTCGCGAAGTTCCGTGCGGCCCGCCGGATGTGGGCGCGAATCATGGAAGAGCGCTTCGGTGCGGAGGACCCCAACTCGCTGAAGCTGAAGTTCCACACCCAGACCGCCGGGTCGACGCTCACCGCCCAACAGATAGAGAACAACGTCGTCCGCGTGGCGTACCAGGCGCTCGCTGCGGTGCTCGGCGGCACCCAGAGCCTCCACACCAACGGCAAGGACGAGGCGCTGAGCCTCCCGACCGAGGAGTCCGTCCGCACGGCCCTCCGCACCCAGCAGATCCTCGCCCACGAGTCGGGCGCGGCCGACACCATCGACCCGCTGGCGGGCAGTTACTACGTCGAGTCGTTGACCGACGAGTTGGAGGCGGAGGCGACCCAACTCATCGAGGACATCGACGAGCGCGGCGGGATGCGCCGGGCCATCGAGGACCGGTGGGTCCAGCGTCAGATCCAGGACGTCGCCTTCGAGCGCCAGCGCGAGATCGAGGAGGAAGAGCGCGTCATCGTCGGCGTCAACGAGTTCGAGGTCGACGAAGAGGTGCCCGAAGACGACCTCGCGGAGGTCGACGAGGAGGACGAACAGCGCCAGCTCGAACGACTCGACGCGATGCGCGCGTCACGCGACGACGAGGCCGTCGACGAGCGCCTCGACGCGCTCCGCGGTGCCTGTGAGGACGGCGAGAACGTGATGCCGTACATCGTCGACGCGGTGAAGGCGTACGCGACGACCGGCGAGATATGCAACGCGATGCGCGACGTGTTCGGCGAGCACAACAGCGCCTGACCGCCACCTCGGCGTGTAGCCACCATGCTTTTCCCGTCGCTGGCGTGTGTCCCGGCGTGTTCGAGACGCTCCCGTTCGTCGGCCTATTGGTCGGTGGGTTCGCCGCGGACCTGTTGCTCACGCCGTCTGGCGACGACTCGCCGTGACCGAACCACGCCGCCACGACGCTTATTGTCCCCTCGGGCGCACCACGGGGTATGCAGTTCCACCACGCCGGAATCGCCACGACCGACTCGGACGCGCTGGCGTCGCTGTTCTCGACGCTGTTCGAGACGCGGGTCGTCCACGAGGAGATGTTCGGCGACCTCTACGTCCAGTTCCTCGACGTGGGCGACGGCTACTTCGAACTCCTCGAACCGACCGACGAGGGGACCGTCCAGCGGTACCTGGAGAAGAACGGCCCCGGCATCCACCACCTCGCGATGGCGACCGAGAACATGCCCCGAACGCTCCAGCGCGTCCGCGACCAGGGCGTCGAACTCATCGACGAGGAGCCACGCCCCGGCGCGTGGGGCCACGAGGTCGCGTTCTGTCACCCCGCCTCGACGGGCGGTATCCTCGTCGAGTTCGTTAGTGAACACTGAGTCCTCGCCGTCGTGTAGGTCTCTGTATCAGACGTAAATCATAAACGAAAGATAGTTGGTCACGATTCACGGACGGCCGGCTGTCAATGCGACGACGTACCTTCCTGACGGCGCTCGGTGTGACGGGCGCGGCATCGCTCGGGGCGACCGGCGCGGCCCGGACCGTGCTCGCACAGTCGAGCGACACCATCGAGCCGCTCATGTTCGACTCGACGGCGAGTCTCCTGAACGCGAACGGCGAACCGCTGACCGACGACTCGGTCGTCGCGGTGTGGGCCGAACCCACGGCGTTCAACGTCGACGAGGACGGCGACGGCGACGCCGTCTCCTACCCCGACGGGACGCCGATTCCGCTCGTCGCCAGCGCAGGTGGCGTCGTCGCCTTCGGTGCGCCCATCGGGCAGGACGACACGGACTTCAACTACGGTAACGAGGAGTTCCTCCTCAACGTGCTGGACGCCGAGACCGGTGGGTCCGGTACCATCGCGTTCGACTACGGCCACGACCAGTTCTACGGGCCGTGGACGTTCGAGGCGTTCCTCGGCTACGCGGAGGACGACGGCTACGACGTGAACTGGACGGAGACGCTCGCCGACGACCTCCCCGACAGCGACGTCGCCGTCGTCACCTCCCCCAGCGAGGCGTTCACGCAGTCGGAACTCGACGCCGTGAGCGCGTTCGTCGCCGACGGCGGCACCCTGCTCCTGTTCGACCAGTCTGATTTCCGGAACTTCGACGCGACGGACAACGCCAACGCGGTCGCGGCCGCGGCGGGCGCACCGTTCCGGTTTAATGACGACCAGGTGCTCGACGCCGAGAACAACGTCGGCCCCGACTTCATCCCCACCACGTCGAAGTTCAACGACGCGTTCGACTACTTCGCCGACCGCGAGGGCCTGGGTTTCGAACTCGACCGCGAGGCGACCTACCCCGTCGAGGTCGTCGAGGTCACCGACGGCGACACCGTCGACGTCCGTTTCGAGGGCGGCCAGACCGAAGCCATCCGTATCCTCGGCATCGACACGCCCGAGAAACCGAGCGCCGCGTTCGCAGAACGCACCCAGGAGTGGGAGGGGATCGAATCCCTCGACTACCTCCAAGAGCAGGGCCTCGCCGCGACGGCCTACGCCGAGGGCGAACTCCCCGCCGGGTCGACGGTCGACCTCACCTTCGACGAGAACGAACCGGTTCGCGACGAGTTCGGGCGCGTCCTCGGGTACCTCACCTACGACGCCGACGGCTCCGGTACTCGGGACACGCTCTACAACGAGCAGGTCGTCCGCGACGGGTTCGCTCGCGTCTACGACTCCGGGTTGGGTCGCCACGACCAGTTCCTCGCCGCGGAGTTCGAGGCGCGTGCGGCCGGGAAGGGTCTCTGGTCGGGCAGCGAACTGCCCGCTCCCGAGGTCCGCAACGACTCCGTCGAATCGCTGTACGTCCCGCGAGCGGCGGCCGTCGAGAGCGCTACCGGGCGACTCGACGAGCGAGTGCCCGTTCGTGCCAGCGAGACCGCCTCGATACCGAACGCGCCGCTCGTCGGCGTCGACCAGCAGGCTGGCGTCGCGATGGTCGGGTCGCCGTTCGTCGACGAGTCCTACGAGGCAGCGGAGGACTACCCCGTCGACACGAGCGAGTACGACAACTTCGCGTTCCTCACCCACCTCGCCGACAGACTCGCCGAGCGCGAGGGCACGCCCGTCGTCGACGGCGGTCACGGGCAGTTCGGTGCGGGCTACGCGCTCTCGGCGGAGGACGCCGCCTACTACAAGCGCTACCTCGAAGGCGTCGGCCTGGGGTTGCAGGGCGTCAACGACGTCACCGGCGGGTTCGGTGCCGACCTCCTCTCGCGGGCGAGCGTCTACCTCCTGACCGCGCCCGCCGACCCGTTCACCGACGCCGAACTCGCCGCGCTCCAGTCGTTCCGCGACGACGGCGGTGCGGTCGTCCTGCTCGGCGGCGACGTGCCACAGAGCGCCCGCGAGAACCTGAACGCGGTCGCCGAAGCGCTCTGCTCGGACCTCCGTCTCGGCGACGCCGTCACGGACACGACGAACAACGTGAACGACGACCCGGCGGTGCCTACGACGTCGAACTTCGACACGTGGTTCCGCCTGTTCGACGCCTACGACGGCGACACCGACTACAAGGGCGCGCGCGGCGGCCCCGGCGTGCCCGGCTGTGAGGGCCGACGGACCGCCGCGGGCAACGGGAAGAAGAAGGGCAAGCAGTAAGCGGTCGCCCCGAACCGGCGCTACCGTTCGTCGAACCACTCCTCGGCTCGCTTCTGGGCGGCGTCGTCGACTCGACTAGGAGCGTCGCGGAACCACGCCGCACCGTGTAGTTCACCCGGTTGCACTCGTATCTCACCGCCCGCGTAGTCGGCGTCGAAGAAGACGAACAGCATGTGACACACCCGGTCGTCGTCGGGGGCCGTACACCGTCGCGTCGCGTGCTCGACACGGAACAGGTCCGTCACCTCGCAGTCGACGCCGGTCTCTTCGCGAACCTCGCGGACGGCAGCCTCCTCGAACGTCTCGTCGGCCTCTCGGCCGCCACCGGCGACGCCCCACGAGTGGAGGTCGCGGTTGAGAATCATGAGCGCGCGCTCCTCGTCGGGGTCGGGCGCTGCGCTCTCGGGCATCGACTCGGTGAGCGCGGCGAACTGCTCGGCGGTGCGCGTGACCCAGCAGTAGCCGCCGCCGACGTAGCCCGCCCTGGACAGGTCGGCGAACTCCTCGAACTCCTCCGGTGGGGACTCCCAGCGTTTCTCAACGAGTTCGACACCGTCCGTGCCGTACTCCTCCAGCAGTCGCTCGTGACGGCGCTCGACCGTCTCGCGGTTGATGTGGGCCATGGGGTTCTCAGCAGAGCTATCGACGGTACTTCACTCGCTCGAAAGTCGGCCGAGGGTCGCCTCGGCGTCCGCGGCGAGTGCTTCGACGACCGTTCCGGCCGGCGGGACGTCCTGGATTCCGCCGACCCCCTGTCCGGCGTACAGAGCCATCGCCTCGACGTCGCCCTCGGTCGTGGGCGTCGGCGGGTCGTCGTCGTAGCGTTCGATCTCGTACTCGCCGACTCGGGCGACGAACTCGCCCTCGTTCGGACGCGTTCCCGGGGCCGGCCGACCGGCCCGCTCCCACGTCTCGACGGTCGAGTTCCGGAGCACCCGGTGGTCCCGTCCGGGCCACCCACCGTCGAAGCAGTCCGTTCGGACCGTCTCGTCGCCGTCCGCGGCCAGCAGTCGGTCGCGGTAGACGGGGTGGCTCGCCGCTTCGGCCGTCGCGACGAACCGCGTCCCGAGGTACGCGCCGTCCGCACCGAGCGCGAGCGCAGCAGCCACGCCTCGACCGTCCGTGATGCCGCCCGCGGCGAGCACCGGGACGTCGACCGCGTCGACAACCTGCGGGACGAGCGCCATCGTCGAACTCTCGCTGTCGAGGTGGCCGCCAGCCTCCGCGCCCTGCGCGACGACGGTGTCGACCCCGGCCTCGGCGGCCGCACGGGCGTCCTCGGGGGTTCCGACCATCGCGACCGCGAGCGCGTCGGCGTCGTGGACGCGCTCGACGTACGGTGTGGGGTCGCCGAACGAGAACGCGACGACCGAGACACCGGCGTCGAGACACACAGCGAGGTGGTCGTCGGTCGGGTACCGCGTCGTCGCGTCGTCGAGGACGAGGTTGACGGCGAACGGTTCGTCGGTCAGGGCGGCGGTCTCTGCTATCGCGCGTTCCGCGGCCTCCGGCGAGCGCCACGTCACGGCGAGACTCCCGAGGCCGCCCGCCGACGAGACCGCCGCGGCGAGTTCCGGGCAGGTGACGCTCCCGACAGGGGCCTGGACGACGGGGTGGGTCACCCCCACCATCTCGGTGAAACGGGTACTGAGCGCCATGGTTCCCCGTTCACCGACGGTCGTCAAAAGGGTACGTCCGGGCGCTCGCTCGACGCTTACTCCGGGGCGGGGCCGAACGACTCGACCTTCGCGGCGTCGGTGTCGAAACCGTGTTCGGCGAGCGCCTCGGTCGCCTGCTCGACGAAGTCGGCGAAGCCGTAGACGAACGCCTGCTCGTCGCCCGCGGTTTCGGCGAGCGCGCGCGTCAGATTCTCGTCGGTCGAGACGAGGGTGACCGTCGCGCCCGCCTCCGAGAGTGTCGACAGTCGAGACTCGTGGAGCGGGTCGTCGTCGCGGTAGACGACGGTCGCGTCGTTGCCCTCGGAGAGCGCACGTTCGGCGATGCCGACGGCCGCACCGACGCCCGGCCCGCCCGCGAGGACGAGCGCGTGCGGTTCGCCGTCGTAGTGGGCGTCGCCGAACGGCCCGGCGACGGTGACGGTGTCCTCGACTTCGAGGCCGGCGAGACGCTTGCCGACGACGCTCTCGGGGTCGTAGGTGAGCGTGACTTCGAGGGTGTCGTCGGCGTCGGGCGAGGAGAGGGTGTAGAAGCGCGACTCGACCTCGCCGTCGACCTCGACGCCGAGGCGGACGAACTGGCCGGGGAGGGCGCTGAAACCCTCGGGGGTGGCGAGTTCGAGGGCGACGGCGTCGGTTCCGACGGAGTGAACGGCGACCACGGTGGTCTCGGTCTGGTCCATGCCTCCTGTGCGTTCGTCCGGTTCGAAGGTGTGTCGGTCCGAGAAAGTGGACGTGTGCGTTCGCTATTCAGAACTCTTTTGCGGTGTCGCGGGGTAGCCTCGCGGTACGTATGCCTGCGGACCTCAACTGGGCCATCGGCGGGGAGGCTGGCGATGGTATCGACTCGACTGGGAAGATCTTCGCCCAGGCGTTGTCGCGTGCTGGTCGCCACGTCTTCACCTCGAAGGACTTCGCCTCCCGAATCCGCGGCGGGTACACCGCCTACAAGATTCGCACGAGTGTCGACCGCGTCGAGAGCGTCGTCGACCGACTAGACATCCTCATCGCGCTGACTCAGCGCACCGTCGAGGAGAACATGGACGAGCTCCACGAGGGCTCGGTCATTATCTACGACGGCGAGCGCACCACGATGCAGGACCTCGAGATTCCCGACGAGATGGTCGGCCTCGACGTCCCCCTCAAATCGCTCGCGGAAGACGCGGGCGGTGCCATCATGCGCAACATCGTCGCGCTCGGCGCGGCGTGTGAGGCGACGAACTTCGACGTCGCATTCCTCGACGAGTCGCTCAACAAGCGCTTCGGCGCGAAAGGCGAGTCCATCGTCGAGAACAACAAGAAGGCCGCCCGACTTGGCCAGGAGTACGTCGAGGAGCACTTCGACCTCGACACCGACTACGACCTCGACACGACCGACGAGGACTACGTCCTGCTCAACGGCGACGAGGCCATCGGCATGGGTGCCCTCGCCGCTGGCTGTCGCTTCTACGCCGGCTACCCCATCACCCCCGCGACGAACGTGATGGAGTACCTGACGGGCCGCATCGAGGAGTACGGCGGCGGCGTCGTCCAGGCCGAGGACGAACTGTCGGCCATCAACATGGCGCTCGGCGCGGCGCGCGCCGGTGCCCGTTCGATGACCGCGACCTCCGGGCCGGGTATCGACCTGATGACCGAGACGTTCGGTCTCGTCGCGACCACGGAGACCCCGCTGGTCATCGTCGACGTGATGCGCTCGGGCCCCTCGACCGGGATGCCGACCAAGCAGGAACAGGGCGACCTGAACATGCTCCTGTACGGTGGCCACGGCGAGATTCCACGCTTCGTGGTCGCGCCGACGACGGTCTCGGAGTGCTTCTGGAAGACCGTCGAGGCGTTCAACTACGCCGAGAAGTACCAGACGCCCGTCTACCTCGTCGCCGACCTCGCGATGGCGGTCACCGAACAGACGTTCCCGCCCGAGGAGTTCGACATGGACGCCGTCGAGGTCGACCGCGGCAAGGTCGTCGCCGACGACGCCATCGACGAGTGGCAGAACGAGAAGGGCCAGTTCCAGCCCCACCTCGCCACCGAGGACGGCGTCTCCCCGCGTGCGTTCCCCGGCCAGGCCGGCGGCGCACACATGACGACCGGTCTCGAACACGACGCCCTCGGTCGCCGGACCGAGGAGGAGGAGGTCCGCCTCGAACAGGTCGACAAACGGACCCGGAAGGTCGAGACGGCGCGAGAGCAGGAGGACTGGGACTACCGCGAGTTCGGCGATGCCGACTCCGAGAAGCTCGTCATCTCGTGGGGCTCGAACGAGGGGCCGATGCGCGAGGCGATGGAGTTCCTCGAAGAGGACGGCGTGAACGTCCGGTTCATCTCCGTCCCGTACATGTTCCCGCGTCCGGACCTCACCGAGGAGGTCGAGGCCGCAGACGAGGTCATCGTCGTCGAGTGTAACGCGACGGGGCAGTTCGCCGACGTCGTCGAACACGACACGCTCACCCGTGTCACGCGCGTCAACAAGTACAACGGTGTCCGCTTCAAGGCCGACGAACTGGCCGAAGAAATCAAGCAAGCGCTCGGCGAGAGCGCGGAGGTGACCGCATGAGTTCCGACGTTCGATTCACTGACTTCAAGAGCGACAAGCAACCGACGTGGTGTCCCGGCTGCGGTGACTTCGGGACGATGAACGGCATGATGAAGGCGCTGGCGAACACGGGCAACGACCCCGACAACACGTTCGTCGTGGCCGGTATCGGCTGTTCGGGCAAGATCGGGACGTACATGCACAGCTACGCGTTGCACGGCGTCCACGGTCGCGCCCTGCCGGTCGGCATCGGCGTGAAGACGGCCAACCCGAACCTCGAAGTGATGGTCGCCGGCGGTGACGGTGACGGCTACTCCATCGGTGCGGGTCACTTCGTCCACGCCGTCCGCCGCAACGTCGACATGACGTACTGCGTCATGGACAACCGCATCTACGGGCTGACGAAGGGGCAGTTCTCCCCGACCAGCCGCGAGGACTTCGAGACCTCGACCAGCCCCGACGGCACCCACCAGCAGCCGGTCAACCCGCTCGCGCTGGCGCTCGCCTCGGGGGCGACGTTCATCGCCCAGTCGTTCTCCTCGGACGCCCAGCGACACGCCCAGATCGTCCAGGAGGCCATCGAGCACGACGGCTTCGGCTACGTCAACGTCTACTCGCCGTGTGTCACGTTCAACGACGTCGACACCTACGACTACTTCCGCGACTCGCTCGTCGACCTCGCGGACGACGAGGACTACGACAACACCGACTACGACCAGGCCAAAGAGGTCATCCTCGACTCCGAGAAGGAGTACCAGGGCGTCATCTACCAGGACGAGGACTCCGTCCCGTACGGTGAGCGCATGGGCTTCACCGAGGACATGTCCCAGATTCCCGACGGCGCGCCCGACAACGCGATGGACCTGGTTCGCGAGTTCTACTAAGCGACCTTCTTCATCGTCGGGTCGCGCTTCGCGCGACCACTCTCCACGGGCGACTCGGGGGTCGCCCGTGGGGAAGCGAGACGGCAGCGCCATCTCGCCCTCCTCGAAAAACGTCCCCAGAACGCGAAGCGTTCTGGTGTGCGCGTCAGAGCTCCGCTCTGACGAACGTCGATGAAAAAGGCCGCTCGACGCGCTTCGCGCGTCTCGCGGTGAACCGCGCTCGTGTTACTCACGCGGACGCCGAGTCAATTATTTTCGTGCAAGAAGCAGCTGACTCAGCTGTTAGATAGAGAGCGTGGGTCAATCACCATCTTGACCGACACTTGGTGACTCATCCGACCCAATAGGGCAAATCGAACACATACGATACACCGAGCAGGAAGAAGCCCGCCACGGTGCTGAGAAGCGCAATCCAAGCGAATGGAACGATGAGTGATTGTCTCAGAGAGTTCGCGCCAGCACTGAATTCGCCCCACCCAGCGAGAAGGGCGACTCCAACGAGAATCCCCGCACACCCTCCAGTAACAATGGCCCCGTCTGCTATCGTAGGAGAGCCCCACAGTGAGCCGACTTGCCCGCCCGCGAGTATCACCCCAAGTAACAGCGGGACGATTCCCAGTTCCCTCCTGAGAGACATATGCGGAACGGTGGTTCCTCGGCCATACAGCTACTGGTTCCCAGAAGTGGTAGTGACCACTCCGGGATTGATTTCGAGCGATACACACGCGGCACGGGTCTATCAATACCGGCAAGACTGCCTTGGCGGCGACCACTCGGAGTTACGTCGCGAGAAGTTTGCTTCCCTCGATATGCACAGGAGGGGTATCTTCTTGTGTGCACGAACCAACCACCTGTGTCCACGAATGGGACGGACGGACCGCCTGAGTATCAGGTGACCCTGCCCTTTCCGCCGTTCTTTATATACTGTTCTGATTTGAGTGACACCGATAGAACTAGGATTCAGGGGTCGTGTGTACGAGTATGCGTATTCGCACTGACGGTGACTACGCCCATCGGAAGGAGGCGATCGAGCAGACCGCCCGGTTCTACGACCAGAACAAGACCGCGAGCGTGGTGAATGCCTGCGAGGACATTCCACGACTCGCGAGGGCCGTCGAGGAACTCCTGGCACGTGACGACTTCACTACCGAGCAGAAGCGAGAGATTGCCGACCTCCTCGATCTCGGCCAGAGCTTCAGTGTGACCTATTCCGAAATCACCACTGTCGGTCGGAACGAATAGGCGTCACATCGATTGCCGGTATTGTTAGACAGAGAGCGTGGGTGTATCAGCCAGAGGGCAACGAGCAGTGGTTGGTCGGCTTCATTGTGCTCATACACAGCGCACATCCACTAGCTCCATTTCTGGCAGAAATGTTATTTCGTTGTCGGTGGATGAGTGGCTGGGCCACTGCTATGGACGAAGTTTCAGTCGTTACACAAGCCAGTTTGAGAGCGCCAGACGAGGCAAGCGACGTTTCACGAGAGGAAGTGTTCGAAACCGAGGACACCATCGTGGTTCAGTCGCGGGTCTCCGGTGGAGTCACGACCGGATGGCATCACAACGGCGACAGGCACGTGTACGGCTATGTCGTGGCGGGCCACGCCATTCTGGAGTACGGACCAGGAGGTCGAGAGTCGGTCGAACTTGATGCCGGTGACTTCGTGTACGTTCCACCACACACGATTCGGCGAGTAGTGAACCCGACTGCCGCTGACTGGGTAATCGCCATCAGCTTCGTTGGCTCCGGCCCGCCTGCCGTATCCGTCGACGGCCCCGAGTCAGATACCGGATGACCGAACCGACCTGTTCGATAACCCCTCAGTGTACTGCCCGCCTATAGACGAAACACACTCAATCTGGGAGTTGATACGGTGTTAGACTCGCGGCACGTCTCTAACAACCCCGGCAGGCTGTGCGGTATGTCCGTGGGTCGTACCGCGAACGAGCACAGCGAGTGAGCGGGATGACTGAACCCTTGAGCGTAGCGAAGGGGTGAGGGAATCCTTTTGCCGCCAGAAATCTCCGTTTTCTGGCTGCTAACCGAAAGCCGCCGGCTTTCGGTGATGGTCCAGCTTTTACCCTGGGGGGGGGATTTGCCGCCCCACCCGTAGATAAAAGGTGGCAAGGGGTGGTGCCTTCCGCAACCCCTAATCAGTGGACGCTCGTCAGAAACACTGCATGAGCCAACAGCCGTCGCTCTCTCCGGAGGACGTGCCGCGAGCACAGAACATGCCCGTGTTGGGCCTCGGAACGTGGGAGAACGACGACCTGGACCAGTGTGCCGAATCGGTCGAGACGGCGCTGGGTCAGGGCTACCGACACATCGACACCGCACAGGCCTACGGCAACGAGGAGGCCGTCGGTCGGGGCATCGAGAACTCCCACGTCGACCGCGAGGACATCTTCCTCGCGACGAAGGTGTGGATCGACAACCTGAGCCGCGACGACGTCGTCGACTCCACCCAGAAGTCGCTGCACAAACTGGGCGTCGACACGGTCGACCTGCTGTACGTCCACTGGCCGGCCGGCGACTACGACCCCGAGGACACGCTCGGTGCGATGGAGCGACTCGTTGAGGACGACGCGGTCGACCGCATCGGCGTGAGCAACTTCGAACCCCACCACCTCGAACGCGCGATGGAGGCGACCGAGGGGACGATTTTCGCCAACCAGGTCGAGATGCACCCGCTGCTCCAGCAGGAGGAACTGCGCTCGTACGCCGACGCGGAGGGCATCGAACTCGTCGCGTACTCGCCGCTCGCCCGCGGGAAGGTGATGGACGTCGAAGAGCTCCAGGACATCGCGGCGAAACACGACGTGACGCCCGCGCAGGTGAGCCTCGCGTGGCTCCGCGAGAAGGGCGTGACGACCATCCCGAAGGCGACCGGCCCCGAACACATCCGGGACAACTTCGAGTCCATCGCGCTCGACCTTGACGCCGAGGACATCGCGGCCATCGACGACATCGACCGCGAGGAGCGACAGGTCGACCCCTCGTTCGGCCCGGACAACTGGTAAGCCGGCCGCACCCGCCGTTCGAGGTCTCCACTCGCCGTCGTCGTGTTGTTTTCACTGCGGGAATACTCGTAGACGGAACTTTCACGTAACCTGCCTTCTCAGGGTGGGCATGGTCGTCGAGCGCGAGCAGTACGGGGTGGTCAGCGGCGTCCGGGCGGACGTCTCGCAACTCCACGAACACTGGATGGCAGTCGTCTTCCCGCGAGTTCAACAGACACACAGCGTCGTCGGGCGGTGGCGACCCGACGGAGCGCTGAAACAGGGCGCTTTCTACGTCTGGGGACTCCTCGGTGCGCTCGCGCTGCTCGTCACCTACCCCTTCTTGCTGTTCGGGTTCGCGACGCGATTCTTCGTTCGGCGTCTCGACTCGACGGCGACGCGACTCGGTGCGGTCGGTGTCGTCGGTCTCACGGCCGTCGTCTGGGGGGCGCTGACGGCGTTCGTCTGGGTCCAGTCACAGTTCCCCACGGAGGCGTTCACGGCCGTCGCGGCCGCCAGCGTCGTCGCCGTCGTCAGCGCGGGTCTCGCCGCGCTGTTCACGAAGGTCGGCGGACGAGCCACGACGGTCGTCCTCGCGTACCCCGCGGCGATGAACGCGCTGTTCCTCCCGCCGGTGGTCGCGGCGCTGTACTCGCCGACGCTCGCGGCGTCGGTGCTGACCGGCAGCGAGTCGTTCGCCGTCTGGCTGCTCGACAACGTGCTGGTCGTCGGTGACGTCAACGCCTACCTCCGTTCGGCGTTCAGCCTCGAAGGCGGCGCGTACGTCGCCATGTGGTTCGCCATCGCCGTCCCGGTCGGGTGGTTGCTCGGCCTGCTCGTCACCCTCGCCGACGTCATCCGACCCAAACCCGGGTCGAAGTCGACCGAGGCGTGATCGAGGCGGTCGAAACCGGGACCCACGGGCTTATTCTCCGGGCTCCCCTACCGTGAGCATGGAGTTCGACGCCACCAGAACCGTCGCGATTTTCATCCTGTTGATCGCAGTCGGGGCACTCGCACTGTTCGCGACACCGATGGAGCAGTCGACCATCCTGATGATGGTCCTCCCGTCGATGGTCGTCGGCGGACTCGTGTTTCTGCTTCTCGGCGTCAAACACGGCGAGTACCGCGCGATGCGCTGAGTGCCTTCGTCGAGGGAGTTTTAATCGGCACTATCCCTACGTGTCGTGCCGCGAGTGAGCGCTACGCGAACGAGCGGCCTTTTCGTCGTCGCTTATTGGGCCGAGTGGTACGCGAAGCGCACCTGGGGTGTAAGAAGGTCCGGCTACATGTAGCCGAGGTCGCGCAACCTGGCCATGAGGTTCTCCTTGTCCTGGGCGCGTCCCTGGCGCTCGGTGGTACCTTCGAGGTCCTGGAGCCACGCGGGGGCGTCGGCGGACTTCGCCGACCCTTTCTCGGTGCCCAGTGAGCGAAAACCCTCGAAGTACTTCGGGCTGACCGGGATGTCCTCGGCGGTGAACCCCTCGGGCATGTCGTCGTCGTCCTGCGGGACGTGGCCCTCCGGCCAGCCCTCGACGGTGTCGGGGACGATGAAGTGCCAGAACGCGTCCCACAGCGCCCGTTCGTCGAACTGGACGATGGAGTGGACGCGGTCGTGGGGCGGGTACTTCTCGGAGTCGTGGCGCGGGCTGAAGAACGTCTCGTCGGCGCGCGCTTCCTGTTCGTCCCAGCGGACGCCCGAGAAGATGCCGTCGAAGCCGTACTCGCTGACGACGTCGTTGAGCGCGACGGTCTTCAGCAGGTGGTTGCCGCCGAGGCTGTCGGCCTCGAAGCGGAACGTCTCGCCGTCGTGGTCCGCGCGGGCGAGTTCGTGGCGGTTGGTCTCGGTGAGCGAGTCGACCGGGACGTCGTCACCGGGCGTGTGGCTCTCGAAGACCGGGTCGTCGTTGCGCGCGACGACGAGTTCGAGGTCCCACTCCTCGGCCCAGCGGTGGACGAACTCGACCACCTCGTCGAAGTGCTGGTAGTGGTCGATGAACACGACCGGCGGCACGTCGTAGCCGTACTCCTCGGCGACCTGGAGGACGACGTACAGCACGAGCGTCGAGTCCTTCCCACCGGTCCACATCACGGCGGGATTGCGGTACTGTTCGAGGGCGACGCGCGTGACCTCGATGGCCTTGCCGAGTTTGTCCTCGAGGGAGGGGTAGTCGGCGGCGGTCTGGTCGCGGCCCTCGTCGTAGTCGAGCGAGAGGTACTCTGGGAACTGTTCTGCCATTGCCGATTGAATCACCGTTCCGACGTATCTACTTTCCGGCGCGTTTGGTAACTCGTCGCACGCACTCGTCGGTCTCCCGTCGACGCCCCGTCGCGCTCGTCACGACCTCGCGGTCTCGCTCCCCACCGAACGGGGTCACCCGACCGACTCGCGCTCCTCGACGGCCCTGACGACGAAGTTCGCGAGGTCCTCCCGGGAGTGGTCGACCTGCAGGTGGTCTCTGAGTGCGTCCTCGTGTTCGTAGCCGTGGTGACAGAGCGGGCACTCCAACAGCACCAGGTAGGCCGTGGTGTCGGTCATACCCCTCGTTCGGTGATGCAACGATATGAGTTGTCAACTCACGACAGAGAGAGTGACTGGTTCGCGTGTGAATCGCACCCGCGTCAGGGTTTATGCCTCGGCCGGCGGAACGCTCCACGGTGCAAGCCCCCGAGATTCACCCGCAGGCCCGAGAGTACCTCGACCGACAGGAACGTCTCCCGCTGTACCCGCTTCGGGACCGGAACCTGCGGTTCTTGCGGTCGCTCATGCGCGTGACCGACTGGTTCCAGAACCGCAATCCACCAGTCGTCGGGTCGACAGAGGACCGAACGATACCCGGACCGGCCGGCGACCTCCCGGTCCGTCTCTATCGTCCCGACGGCGACGGGCCGTTCCCGACGGTCGTGTTCTTCCACGGCGGTGGGTTCGTCCTCGGGAGTCTGGGCAGTCACGACCTGTTCTGTCGGCACCTCGTTCGCGAGAGCGGGTGTGTCGTCGTCAGCGTCGACTATCGCCTCGCGCCCGAACACCCCTTCCCGGCGGCCGTCGAGGACGCCTACGCAGCGACCGAGTGGGCCGCAGCCAACGTCGAGACGCTCTCCGGAGACGGTCGTCTCGCCGTCGTCGGTGATAGCGCGGGCGGGAACCTCGCGGCCGTCGTCTCGCTGTTGGCCGCCGAACGGGGCGGCCCCGACGTCGACTACCAGGCGCTCGTCTACCCCGGCGTCGGCATCACGGGCGAGCGACCGTCCGCCGAGGAGCACACGGGCATCGTGTTGCTCGAAGAGGACCTGGAGTGGTTCCGCGAGAGCTACTTCGGGAGCGACCTGAACCTGCGCAACCCCTACGCCGACCCGTTCCAGGCCGAGGACCTCTCGGGGGTCGCGCCCGCCACGATAATCACGGCCGGGTTCGACCCGCTCCGAGACGGCGGGAAGGCCTACGCCGAGCGTCTCGTCGCTGACGGCGTCCCGGTGCGCTACGACAACTACGACGACATGATCCACGGCTTCGCCACGGCCCCCGGCGCGAACGGTATCGACCGCGCACACGAACTGGTCGCACAGATAGCCGACGACCTGCGCGACGCGTTCGGATTGGAAGCAGAGCCTCGCGAGTAGACGGTCGGGTGCCGGAGAAACGAACGTTCGTTCAGTCGTACCGCGAACGAGCGACAGCGGGTGAGCGGCCTCTTTATCACCGGAAACCGAAGGTTTCCGGCTGTTGACCAGAACGCTTCGCGTTCTGGTGATAGCGTAGCGTTTTCGAGGAGTGGTGCGCGGAGCGCACCCGACGACGAGAAAGCTACTACATGTAGCCGAGGTCGCGCAGGCGCTCCATCAGGTCCTCTTTGTCTTGGGCGCGGCCTGCGCGCTCGGTGGTGCCTTCGAGGTCCTGCAGCCACGCGGGTTCCTCGGCGGACTTGTCGGTCGACACTTCACTCCCCAGCGAGCGGAAGCCGGCGAAGTACTTCGGGCTGACCGGGATGTCCTCGTGGGAGAGGTCGTTCGGCAGGTCGTCGTAGTCCTGGGGGACGTGGCCTGCGGGGTAGTCCTCGACGGTCTCCGGGACGACGAAGTTCCAGAAGGCGTCCCAGACGGCACGCTCGTCGAACTGGAGAATCGGTTGAACGCGGTCGTGGGGCGGGTAGACGTCCGGGTCGTGACGGGGACTGAAGAACGTCTCGTCGGCGCGCGCCTCCTGTTCGTCCCAGCGGATGCCCGAGAGGATGCCGTCGACGTCGTACTCTTCGAGCGCGTTGTTGAGCGCGACGGTCTTCAGCAGGTGGTTGCCGACGTACGTGTCGAGCAGGAACGGGAAGCTGTCCTCCTCGTACTCGAGCAGGTTACGGACGTGGTGCTGGTTCTGCTCGTTGAGGTCGTCGATGGGAATGTCGTCGCCCGGCGTGAGGCCGTTGGCGTCGACGTACTCGCCGACGTCCGTGTTCTGGGCGTAGACGACGTCGAGGTCCCACTCCTCGGCCCAGTGGTCGACGAAGTCGTGGAGCTCGTCGAAGTGCTGGTAGTGGTCGATGAAGATAGCCGGGGGCATCTCCAGGTCGAACTTCTCGGCGACCTCCTTGACGAAGTAGAGGACGAGTGTCGAGTCCTTCCCACCGGTCCACATGATGGCGGGGTTCTCGTACTCCTCCAGACCGATGCGCGTGACGTCGATCGCCTTCTCGATCTTGTCCTCGAGGTTCGGGTAGTCCTCGGGGGTCTCGCCTTCGCCGTCGGTGTAGTCGACGTCCAGATAGTCGGGGAAGTCGTCTGCCATCTCGTAATTACATATTATTACTTCCCATAAACCGCTTGTGGCCTCTCCCAGCGAGCGCGACAGTTTCGCAGCCGCTGCGAGGCGTTTGCGGGGTGCTGGCACGTCGCTCGTCGAGTGAAAGACCGGTCGCTCGGAGGGTGGTGACCGAAAGGGGTCGCAGGATTAGCTGATGAACTTGTTGTCCCGCCAGTTGACGCCGTCGGCGGGACCGTTCTCGCGTGGGTCCTCGACGACTTCAAGGCGTGCAGCGCGCTCCTCGCCGTCGACGATGCGAGTCGCTTCGAGCGTGCCGTCGACAGCGGTGATGGCCGTCAGCGCGCCCTTCTCACACTCCAGGGCGAGGCGACAGAGCACCTCGAACATCGGGTACTGGAGCGCGGTGTTCTGGAGCACCGTCTCGCGGTCGCCTTTGAAGCAGGCGTACTCGACGAGTTCGGAGGGGCGCTCCATCTCCTCTTCTTGCTGGCCGAACGCGCCCCACTGCGGGCCGCCCGAGGGGCCGGTGTTGAACGGACCGGAGTTCTCCTCCTCGTCTTCGTCCTCGTCGAGGTAGATTCGGTTCTCCGTCACGCTGGCTTTGAGCTGTGCGGTCGGGGTGTACTTGCTGATGTTGTCCTCGGCAGCGACGGCGCTGACGATGAGCGTGTTGTTCCGTCGAGTGATCTCGATGTCGGCGATCTCTGCGGGCAGGTCGGGGTCCTCGAAGAAATCGTGTACGTCTTCGAGTGGCAGTTCGAGCGTCGAGTGAAGGCTGTATACGTGGCTGGTCATGGATGTATCGCAAGCTAACCGGGGGCGAGTCCCTCCCCGCGACCGGAACTGGTCATCTCCCTCTAGGGATTTGAGGCTTATATTTTCTGCCCTTTTTGTCACTCTTCGACAAGGGGTCGGGTTACGCGTTCAAGGTCGCGCTGAGTTCGCCACGTTCGTCGAGTTCCGCGAGAATGTCGCTCCCGCCGACGAACTCGCCGTCGACGTACGTCTGTGGGATGGTCTCCCAGCCACTCTGCTCGTCGAGCGCCGCCCGGTAGTAGTCGAGTGCCTCCAGCACGTCCACCGTCGCCACGTCCTCGCGGTGTTGTTGGATGAGACCGAGCGCGCGTCGCGAGTAGCCACACTGGGGCATCAGCGGCGTCCCCTTCATGAACAGGACGACGTCGTTCTCGGCGATGGTCGACTCGACGGTCTCGCGAACCTCCTCTTCGCTGAGCGACGGCGTGGGGTCGAAACTCATACACGAAGATTCGTCGCCGCGTGGAAACCCCTTTCGCCAGCACCCCGACAGCCTCAACCGACCGGTCGACGGGTCCGGTGACTGGCCGGCCCTACGACGTGGCGCGCGGTGGTGCGAGGAGCGCACGCCCGACTAATCCGTTATGTGTCCGGCCCTCGAAGACCGTCCAATGACCGACGAGTATCAGGTGACGGTAGTCGGCGGCGGCCCGGCGGGACTGACGACGGCGCTCTACACGACGCGACTCGGCCACGACACCGTGGTCGTCAACCGCGGTGGCGGGCGCGCGGCGATGATGCTCGACACTCACAACGTCATCGGCGTGCCCGAGGACGTCAGCGGCAACGAGTTCCTCCAGACCGCCGTCGAGCAGATTCAGGGCTACGGCGCGGACTACGTCCGGGACACCGTCACGGACGTCGAGCGAACCGACGACGGCCGGTTCCGCGTCACCGCTGGCGACACCGAGGTGCTGACCGACCACGTCGTCCTCTCGACGGGGTTCAACGACGTGCGCCCGGACCCGCCCCTGCCGCGGACTGGTCGTGGCCTCCACTGGTGTCTCCACTGTGACGCCTACATGTTCGTCGACCAGCCGGTGTTCGTGATGGGCACCGGGGACGCCGCGGCGACGGTCGCGATGATCATGCTCAACTTCACCGACGAGGTCGACCTGCTCACTCGCGGCGACGAACCGGAGTGGAGCGAGGAGAAAGGGAGACAGCTCGACGCCCACCCCGTCGACGTGATCCACGAGGACGTCGACTCCATCGAGAAGGGCGAGGACGGCTGGCTCGAAGCGTTCGTCTTCGAGGACGGCACTCGACGCGAGTACCGCGGTGGCTTCCCGATGTACGGGTCGAACTACAACAACTCGCTCGCGACCGCCCTCGGCGTCGAACTGAACGACGACGGCACCGTCGCCGTCGACGACCACGGCCGGACGAGCGTCGAGGGCGTCTCGGCGGTCGGTGACCTCACGCCCGGCCACAACCAGATTCCAGTCGCGATGGGCGAGGGTGCGAAGGCGGGCATCGGTATCCACTACCGCCTGCGGAAGTACCCACGCTCGCTGGAGGAAATCGAGTCCGATGGCGAGGTGACCGAGACGGACGTCCCCGGACTCTCCGAGCGCATGCGCGAGCGCGCGAACGAGCACAACGCCGACGCGCCCGCGCCAGCCACGGCCGACGACGACTGAAGCGGGTATCGTCGGCTACTGACTGGTGACTGGCTCTTTGACTTCCCAGCCGTCGTCGGTCTGTCGAACGCTTCCATCAGCCATCCGCTCGCCGAGTTCGCCGAGCGTCATGAACCGAACCTCTCCCGAGGCCTTGACGTACTGGATGAACGCCTGGAGCTCCGAGAGACGCTCGTCCGTGTCGAAGAACTGGTAGTGGAGCATCTGGATGTAGAGGCCGTCGTCTTCGACTGCCCAGTCGTAGCGTTGTTCGAGCGTTTCCTGATTGTAGAATGCCCCGGTCGTCCAGTTCGCCACGAAGCCACCGTTGTTCGGCGCATGGAGGATGCCGTCGCGCTCGAACAGCCCGGTTTCGTTGTAGTAGTCGTTGGTGAACAGACTCCCACCGGAGACGATACTGTAATCAGCGTCGCGGAGTGCATCGACAGTCGCCTTGTCGTACGTGTCCATTGGGGGCACGAATGCGGTCGGTCGCTCGCCGACACACTCGGTCAGCGTTCGCGTCCCGCTCTCGATGTACGCTCGTTGCTGGTCCGGGTCCAGACCGCCGAACTCGCTCCCACCGTGGAACGCGGTCCGTCGCTCGTGGGTGTAGCCGTGCAGCGAGACCTCGAACAGCTCTGGGTGCGCACGCTGGTTCGCACGGAGGTACGCACAGAGGTCGCTCTCCAGAATCGTACTCGTCTCACCGACCTGTGGGATGACGCCGAGCGTGACCGGGACGCCCTCCTCGATGAACACCTGGTCGACGGCTCGCATCGTCTCCGGTCGGTAGTACGGCTGGATGTCGTCGTTCCGGAAGACGACGATAGCGTCGTACTCGGTCCAGGTCGTGGACTGGGATGGCTCTCCTGCAATCGCGGTGGGACTGCTGAGTGCGTCACTGTCGCCGGCGAGCGGACCGCCGCTACTCGGGCCGGCCTCTGTCTCGACGAAGCCAAACGGACTGGCGAGTGCTCCGGTCGCGACGCTAGCGAGGACGATGATGAGCGCCACACCGACGCTGCTCCAGACGACTGCTCGCCCAGTCGACCAACTCCCCCAATCGGGCTGGGTCTCGGCGCGTTCTTCCCCGGATGGTGACTGCTCGGCACTCATTACACCCGAATAGCCCTACAGGCTCATTGTTAGTCATAGATGAGGGACATTTAATGAGTGGTGAGATTCGTTTCGTCGAACTGTTTTACACAGATGCGAGGAGGAAGCTCACGGCGTTAGCCGTGGGAGGAATTCGATGAGGGTCGTCGTTCGTCGAGTCCTCAGACCCGTTCGGCGACAGGGTCCTGTGCCAACCGCTTCACGTTTGCCCACTTGCGGTCGTGACTCGATAGCGTGTACGCGATGCTGACCGCAATGACGACTGCTTGGAACAGCGGGTAGGCGACAACGAGGGGTATCGCATACGGGACAAGCCGGAGGCTTTCGCCTTCGAGGCGAATCGCGAGTGTCGCCAGGAACGTTCCGACGAGGGCGAAGTATGTCACCATACCCGCGACGGTCTCGAGGTTGCCAGTGAGGACACTGAGGCCGACCGCGATGGTGACACCAACGGCGACGACTGGTGCCAGAAGCATCGTTCCAAGCCGGAACGGAAAGACGAGTCGGTGGAGATAGCGAGAGGCATCGCTAGCGAATACATCGGCGTGTTTCTGGAGCACTTCGAGGTTGCCGCGGTTCCAGCGGACACGCTGCCGGTAGAGGTCACGCCAGGAGTACGGCGCTTCTGTCCAGACGCGTGCCGAGGAGTGTCTGATCGTCCAGCCCGCTTTCAGGAGTTTGATAGTGACGTCGAAGTCCTCGGTGAGGGTGTCGTTGTCGTAGCCGCCGACCTCGAGAAGTGCTTCACGTCGGAACGCACCGAGACAGCCGGGAACGACCGGGATTGCGCTGAAGTAATCGAACGCTCGCCGGTATGTGTTGATACCGAGGACGTATTCGAGGGTTTGGAGCCGGCTGACACTGTTCTGCCGGTTGACGACGCGGACGTCACTAGCGATGCCACCGACTCGCGAGTCGGTACCAAAGGAGGTGACGATGCGCGCCAGTGCACTCGGTTCAACGAAGCTGTCGGCGTCGATGATGATGACGATCTCACCCGTGGTCGCCTCGAGGCCGTAGTTGAGTGCTGCGTGTTTGCCACTGTTGGGTCTCGTGTGGACCCGTGCTGCGGTCCCTGCGTGCTCACGTGCCTCCGTGAGCGTGCCATCGGTACTCCCATCGTCGACGACCAGCACGTCGAGTTTCTCACTGGGGTACTCCGAGGCGAGGATGTGGTCGATACACCGTCCGACGTATCCTTCCTCATTGTATGCCGGGACGATGACGCTCACCGTTGGGAGTGATGTCTCCGAGTATGCATCATCAGTCGTGGTATAGCGCTGGTAGACTGCGAGTGGGACGACGAACCAGACGTAGACGAAGAACACGACGAACGCCGCGAGGAACAGCGGGGAGCCTGCCTCTCCAGTCCAGAGCCCTGCCAGAGTTGACCCCGCTAACGCCCCCGCGATGAGCGTCACTATCCAGAGCGTGAGTGAAACGGGTTCTAGTCGATGACCGACAGCGCTTGCTCCCGTGGTGATGAACACCGATGCCGAGACGCCCACCACGATTGAGAAGAACATTGTCTCCAGATTCAGGCTGGACGTCAGCCAGAGTACGGTGGTGATGCCGGCCGTGATGAAGCCGGCCATCCAGAGCCTCGGCCGAACGGTCACTCGAACGCCGAACAGTCGGTCGAACACGGTTGGCCATCGCTTCGAGGCGAGAAGCGTCATGCCCACCACTGCCGTGAGGATGCCACACCCAAGCAACACCCACAGCGGCACGAACGTGACGCCGACGACCAGCGAGACAAGCAAGAAAAGCCCACAGAGGAGCACGTTTGCGTTGATGGACCGAACTGCCGCGGTGCTCACCGGAGACACTCCTGAGTCCTGTGAGGGTCTTCGTGGCCTAGGTGGCTGTCTCGACCGGTCTCGACCGACTCGCGACACGTGTCGTCATTCGATTTCACACCATCGGAGGGTCCATTCCACGCACGACCGTCCGAACACGACTGTATCTCCGCCATTACTGTACTGTCGATATTACTGTTGGGGCTTTGTTATTTACAGTATGAATGTACCAAAATTGCTCATTTAATCCGTTGCAGTACTCGAGTTCGAAAATATCTGGGTTGCAGGCCGTTTAACGACTCATTCTAGCGTTTGCTGATTCGAAGTTTCAGCGGCCACTGCCCCTATAACAATCATCTTTCAGTCACTACAGTGTGTATGAATCGTCGGACCTTTCTCGGTCTCAGTGGTGGGGCGGTGGGGGTCTTCCTTGGTGGTGCACAACTGTACAACACCATCGCTCGACGCACAGCCAGCGACGACTCCGACCCTATTGGAGAATCGCTCTCCTCTGGGTCGCCAACGTCGACGCCAACGACCACCGAGGTGCCGTCGACTGACACCTTGATGTCCGAATCGACACCGCAGTCGTTCGAGACGCGCTCGGGCCACCTGTTGCTCGGTGTGACGCCACAGGACGGCACCTTCACCCGGCTCGCTGCCCTCGAACGATGGCAAGGTCGAGAGAACGCCGTCGTCGGTGTCTTCGCCGATGTCGGTCTCTCTGCGGACGAACTCCTGACGTTTGGTGAATCGGTGTTGACCCCGATCTGGGAGCACGGGAGTATCCCGCACGTCATTTGGCAACCGTTCGTGGATGGTCGTGAGGGGACGCCTGCGAGGGTTCCCCAGGACATCGCCGAGGGGACCCACGACCGCCTGTTCGAGCGGTGGGCCGACGTGTTCGACCGATGGCTCCGCCCACGCGAGGGTACCGAGCGTCGACTCTACCTGAATTTCGCCCCCGAGATGAACGGCGATTGGGTGCCGTGGGACGCCTCAGGCGGTGAGACGACACCCGCTGATTACGTCCAGATGTACCGACGAGTCCATGACATCGTGATGGCGACAGGACTGACCAACAATCACGTCCAGTGGGTCTGGACGGTCAATCACGTCGGCCGCGGTTCGTGGTCGTTCGAGGAGTTCTATCCCGGCGATGATTACGTCGATTGGTGTGGCATCCACGGCTACAACTGGTCGAAGTGGGGTGGGTGGATCGCTCCCGAGCACCTCTACGGCGCTGCTCTGACCGCTATTCGAGGCGTGAGCTCGAAGCCGGTCGTAATCTCCGAATACGGCTCGTCTTCACATCTCGACGGAACTACCGATGTCGTCAAGAAAGGCCAGTGGATTCGCGAGGCGTTCGCGTACTTCGAGGCAGAGGACATTCGGATGGCGCTGTGGTTCAACTACGAGAAAGAAACCGACTGGGCGATTTTTGGGGGCGCTCGGGGAACGGAGACGGTCCGTGACGGTTCACGAACGTATAACGCCTACCGCGAGTACCGCAACGCGGTGTCCAGTCCGGGAGTCCTGGCTGCGTATCCTGACCACCCACGGCGACTCACCGACGAGGAGTTCCGCGGTGCGTTCGGCTCAGACCTTTGAAAACGTGATTGTAGTCGCTGAAAAATTGGCTCCCCGATTTGGATCAGCCACCCTGTCGCCATCCACACTGCCCACATCTGGTTGGGACTTCCTCACCGTTCGGTGTGACAGTGACGCTGATTCGGTAGCTCCCACACTCCGGACACTTCGCCGGCTCTACTTCCATAGTGCCCCCCTCATCTGTCTCTCTGAATGAATTATTTGTGACGTTTGTCATAATGATAACCCATTGTTTTGTTAGCAATTCTTGTGTATCCGAGTATCGGGGGTGCAGAAGGTGGCTCACTTCGACGCAAGGATCGTCAGCTACCCACGACTGACGCCGTGGGTGTCCGCCTCAAATCTGTGTGAAATACAACGTGCTGCCGACTTTGTAGAGATATCCCTTTGCAAGAAGTTCTGAAAGTGCGATATCCGCATCGGCTCGCTCGAACGGACCTGCTTCGAGGAGGCTAACTGCCTGGTCTGGCGAAAGGCTCGCTGTGTCTAGAGTGGCTTGCTGGAGATGTTCCAGCGCATCCGATGCATACGGACTGAGTGACGTTTGGCCCTCGTGTGGCATTCGCAGCTATCTATGCTATTGACTCCCTCTATTTCAATCTCCGGTCGAACGGGGGTTCTTCTCCGGACAATCTCTCAACGAGATTGTTCGCTCAACCGAAAGCCTGGGACGGCCGGTCCGTCGAGGAGCTACAACTCGCGGACGCGTAAGCTGAGGCGAGCAGCCGCATCGACACTCGAGATGGCGAACGGCTTGAGCCCGCCAGGCTCGGGTGCCTGGGAGACGAGATACACCGTGTTTTTCGTTCCTTCACGGAAGTTGCCACCCACGGTCGCTCGTTCAGTCCCCTGCTCGCTGATGACGAAGGTGTCGTCTTCGGCGACTTCAACGTAGTCTGTCGCATCGCCAAACGTTGCCTTCTCGACGAGCGTCTCTCCACCGCTGATCGACCCATCGACGTTCGTCTCACCTGCGGTCATCACGCTGACCCGCCCAGCATCTGGCAGGGCATGGACGAACCGTACGTACGTTTTGTCCGGCTCGGGCAGTTCGGTCCGCCCATACGATGGTGGTGATTCGCCTTTGTTGTCGATGAGCGAGAGCAACTGGACCGGTGGCTCGTCATACCCCTCGGAGACGGCTTCACCGGCAGCCAAGAGCGTGTGATTCCGGCCGGCTTTGAACTTAAAGCGGTTGACTTCGACAATCGGGTTGTCCTTTTCTCCTGCGGGGGTAATCTTCAGCCCCAGTGGAATCGCTGGAATATCGGCGTACTCTGCGGGGATGTTCGGTCGAATTGAAGTGTACTGGAGATTCTTCTGAATCGGCACTTCACCCAGCTCCCTGAACTGTGGCAAGAACCCATAGACATCGACCGGAGGAGCGTCCGGAACTACGTGGCCAAACCGGACACGGGCGGTCTTGATTCCTTTGCCGTTGGTCAACTGGTTCATCATTCCCTCGCCGGGGGCATTGCCGTTTCCGTTGCCTTTGTCCTGAGCGGCGACGACGCCTGCCCCACCAACACCTGTCAGCGCGCCAGCCGCGCCCAAGAGCTTCAGTATGTCCCGTCGTGTCGACTGTGAGTCTCCCATAGTGCAACCGCACTATCCGACTATCGTGTGTTAGTTACTAGTGCGAATTACGTTAAAATATTCTATTACATAATGTGTGTATTGTGTATGGCACAATCACAGCTCACCGATGGTTGGGAGGATTGGAGGTTCTTCTCCCAGAACACGTGTCGTTGTCTTCTCTTTCAACGGCCAGCTGAACATTCACAGCGCTCATTTTCAACTGGCTAACTGTGTCTCAAATACCTCTCTGGAATGAAATGCCCCAGCCTGTGGCAACTCTTATTTTCTCATGAGTGGACGAACACTGTGGTGAGGTGACATGAGGTTGTCGTCTCCGGCGTTGATATGCACTGGCGCGAGTCGGTCGGTCTGGCCTGGGATGCGGTTCAGAGCCACCGCATTCGCTCCCTGCTGACGACGATCGGCGTCGTTATCGGCGTCGGTGCAATCATCGCGCTCATCACGCTCAGTGGGAGTCTCCAAGCTGGGTTGGTCGGAAACCTTGCAGGTGATGCCTCGACACTCAACGTCTGGGCCGGCCCGACTGCAACGCCTGACACAATTGGGTCGGGTGCACGACCGGTGTTCACTGAACGGGACCGAGTAGCCATCGAACAACTCGAAAGCGTTGAGCAAGTGCTCGTCCGCGGGAGTGTTGGGCTGTCTGCAATTGAACTTGGCAACGACACAGTGGCCGGCCGTGGTGCCGTCGCTGTCGACGCGGCGTACTTCGAGTCCATCCGTTTCGAAAGCGGTCGAGGGTTCAACAGCGGTGAACGTGCAGTCGTCGTGAACCCTGCTGGTGCTGGTCTCTTCCGTGACAATCTCACCGTCGGGTCGACAGTCCAGTTAACGCCACCACGCGGTGAGCCAGTGGATGCTAAGGTCGTGGGTATCCTTCCAGACTCGAACGCAGTCGACCCGTTCGATGGCCTCGGTGAGAAGCCACGATTCTACGTCCCGATTGACCCGTTTTACCAGCAATCGACGACGCTACAGGGCGTAAACGAATCGACCGTCGTCTACCCTATTATGTTCGTCCGACCCACAAGCGTCAGTGAGGCGACGACGGCACGCGAGGCAGTCCGGTCGTATCTCGAAGACGACTCCGATGCCGCGACGCTCATGCCACAGGGGTATGCATTTTCCATCCAGACCACGGGGCAGTTCTTGACCGTCTTGCTCTCGTTCGTCCGGACGCTCTCGCTGTTCGTCCTCGGTGTCGCTATCATCGCTCTTGTCGTCGGAAGCGTCGGTATCGCGAATGTAATGCTCGTCAGCGTCACCGAGCGGACCCACGAGGTCGGCGTGTTACGAGCGATCGGTGCTCAGCGCCGAGAGATACTCACACTGTTTCTCATCGAAGCGGGCTTAATCGGAATTATTGGCTCGGCCATAGGTGTCGCGGTAGGGCTTCTTGCTGGGTACGTTGGAACTGTGATTCTCGAGGTTCCATTCGTCATCTTCTGGGAGTGGACCGGTCTCGCATTCAGTGTGGGTGTCGCTGTGGGTATCCTCTCGGGGGTGTATCCTGCCTGGCGAGCCTCACGTATCGAGCCCACACAGGCGATGGGCTATGAGTAGCAAAGCCAGAACTCTGCCCTCCAAACTCTCATTGTCAGCGGCTACTGTCCCCGAAAGTTTATGCTCGAATTTAGTCGAGCGGTTGACATGCCTCCCCTTCGACTGCGCGCAAGCGTGCTCGCTGTTCTTCTCGTGCTTCTCGTGTCGATAGCAGGATGTACACTCCCGAGCACGGGAGGCAGCACCCAAACAGACACGCCCACACCACCGACCACGACGGCCTCGGCGCCGGATGCTGTGCGAACGCACTGTCCGTACACGCTCGATACAACGCAGGTTGCTGACGACGATATTAGCCCCAGAACCACACAGTACAACTACTCGAATCTATCCGGGTCACGACAGCGGGAGGTCAAGACCGCTGTCGAGGACGGCGGGATCGTTCTCGGCCACTCAGTGCCGGACATTTGGGGCTACCACGATGTTGTCGTCTGGTATCAAGGCGAGGCATACTCCGTCGGATTCGTCGGGTGCTGAGTCGTTAGACTCGAGGCACAACTCTACCAGCTGCGTCACTCCGAATCGCTGTGAAAGAAACTACTCGCGTCGATTGCCTGGTTTGTTAGATACAGAGCGTGTCTTTCATTCGGAACTCAATACTACGGCTGTATCGAAAGGGCCGCGCTGGAGAAAGGACGCGCACTCAGCAAATTGAGCTGTTCACTATCTCGACGCTCCCGTCGGAGCCTACGGATACTTCAATCCATTCGCAGATTCCAAGCCCCCTCTGCCACACCGTCTCTCCATCCATTGAAAACGTGATATCGTAGGACTGACGACCGAGTGCGTCATCGAGTGTCAATTCGTCATCGGCCTTCAGTGAGTGCGTTTGTTCGTAGACCGGTTCGCTGTTGTCGTGCTCAGTAACCAGAACAGTGAGTGTGAGGTCGTCTCTGGCTCTGATATCGAACTCGGGAGGTCCCGGAGTTGCTAACTGGGGAGTTTCTGTTGGCGATGGTGCCGACGTGGTTTGAGCCGAGTTGGTCGAAGTCGATTGAGGGTCTGCTGTCGATGCACACCCACTGAGTCCAAGGGTGAGGCCAGTTCCAACAGTGGAGAGGAGGGCACGGCGGTTCATACCACGATTCGGTCAACAGGTGGTAAGTGTCTTCTGTGAAGAGTGTTCGACTCGCAGCACATGTCCAACAGCTGCGTCACGCCGAATCGGTGTCAAAACAACCACTGCTTCGCTTGCCGGTTTTGGTAGACAGAGTACGTGAGTGTACAAGCTGCAGCCCACTCAATCGAAGCGGTCGGCTGTCAGTCCGAGTTTGAAATCAATCCGTGTATGGAAGTCGTGAGCAAGGTCCCCTCTGTCGAGGGGGAGTGAGTATCCAGATGCCTCTACGTAGTCATACAGCGCCCAGTGCGCATAGTCGAACTCTTCTTCGAAGCTCCAGTTGCTCTGCGTCGGATACGAGAGGTGCTCGTGGTAGACCTCTGAAGCGTATTCGTAGTACGTGGTCGCCTCCGGTTCGTCGAGCATGAGTAGTCCGTCTCCATGCCACTCGTGGAGTATCGCATCGCGTACGGGGTCGTCAGTAACTGCCACGAGTTCGTCCCACATTGGTCGGACGAATTCGAACAATCGGATAGCCCGCCTGTGATTCCCGGCGCGTACGTCGGCGCTGATGGCTTCGAGTGCGTGAGCGTAGCCGATGAACGACGAGTGCTTGGGTTCATAATCGGCGTCGATGAATCCAGCGAACGCTCTCAGAGCGTAGTATTCGGCTGCGATTTCGCTATCGCCTCTGTCATCTAATTCGGTGGCTTCTCCGTACAGGGACGGGAACAGTTCTCGCAACCCCATTCTTGACGACTCGATGAACCGGATCGACTTAGCTCTCAGTCTGGTCGATACACACGCGGCACACGTCTACCAGCTGCGTCACGCTGAATCGGTGTGAAACAAACTGTTCGCGTCGCTGACTGGTTTTGGTAGACAGAGCGCGTGGGTGTATCAGTTTGTCAGTCTCGATCCAACAGCGGTCAACAGCACGGGTCCACGTCACTCTCCGATAGAGGTGCCGTGCCGCTACCGTAGACCTCATCGGCCATTCGGACCCCGAGGGCATAGTGATTGGTTTTATACTCGAGATACGTTTCTTCTCCCTTCATCCGGTTGGAAAAGGATTCCATGGCGCTTGCCTGTTCATCATTGTCGTCCAAGCATGCCCGAACGACGCCGTCGTCAACTCCCGTCTGAAGAATCGACTGCTCAGAGTCAGACAACTCGGAGAATCGGATAATCGTTGCTTGTTCAGGTACCGTATCGGTACGCTTGACCGTAATTTCTCCGTCGTGTGGCATTGAGGTGCCGAAGAACCCCTGACTACAACTACCCGAACAGCCAGCGAGCATCGACGCAGGGGCGAGACCGAGGGAGGCGAGGAGGGACCGACGGTTCATATGTGCGAATTCAATGACGATTCGATAAGTACCTTCTGTAAAAAGGAAAAAGAGTGTGATAGACTCGCGGCACGTGTCTCTCAGTTGTATCAATCCGAACTGGTCTGGAATCAGCGCTGTTCGGTGTTCACCGGAATTGATAGACAGAGAGCGTCTGTGTACCGTGAGTCAGCGGCTCACGAGTGAACTCGTGGGCTTGTCAGTGGACAGCCAATCTCCCGACGAGAACTCCCCGTCAGGTGTAAGCGTCCCTGACTTCAGAGCCAGCTGACTCGTGGCTCGACCAGCCGAACGCGTTCGGCTCGACTGGCCATAGTCGTGCTCCGCGAACCACTGGAACGCGACGTTCCGCGCCGCGTTATGACCCCTCTGGATAGCTTCGCGTAGCCAACGCCGAGCGGTGAGCTACTCTGGGCAACTCTCATGTATACTGTGGCGTATACGGACTTGCATGAGCAAGAGCATTCGTGTTGATGATGAGACTCACTCGGCGCTCGCAGCACTGAAAGGTGACGACGAAACCTTCAACGATCTGCTCGCTCGCCTCCTTGAGGAGCGACGTAAGTCCGTCCGCGAAGGCGCGGGCCTCTGGGAAGGGACCGACGCCGCGGAGAAAGCTCGCGATGCCCGAAAAGAGATGAAACGGAGCGTCGGGAAGTGACGCTATACGACAGTAGCGTTCTCATCGATTACCTCGATGGTGATGATACCGCCGTTGAGTACATCGACGCACACCTCGACGAGCGAGCTGTTACGACGCCGCTAGTGATGTTCGAAGTGTACCAGGGGGAGGTGTTCAAGTCGGGCCCCCCGGATTTCGACGCCGTAGAGAATGCATTGGAGTGGGTTGACGTCATTGAGGAGACCGGCGACCTTGCCCGTGTGGCCGCTGAACTTCAGTCGAATCTCCAGCGCCGAGGCCAGACGCTCGCCGCTCGTGACGCGTTCATCGCAGGGACAGCGCACGGATTCGGTGAATCGCTCGCAGTCGCGGATTCGGACTTTGACGTCGATGGAATCACTGACGAAATCGACGTGGACTTTCTCTGAACAGCATCCGACTCGGTGTACGGCGAACCCGCTGAGCCAAGTCGAATCGGCGTCGAAGAATCTGGAGCGTTGCTTGCCGTGTTTGTTAGACAGAGAGCGTGAGTCTATCGGGTCTTACGCGTCGTTGACGCGTCCGTCCCAACTGTAGCTGTTCACTGTCGTCTCGTTTGGCGCCCGCTCCAACGGTGATGTCGTATCTACGCGGAGAAACCCGACTGAGTGGTCCTCGTCGACGGCTTTCATGTACGGGTCAACGGTGGCTGTCCCCCCGATTGAAAGAGTGTTGAAGACGGACCGGGACACATGTCCGTTCGCCGGTTCGGATCCATCCTCTGGAACGATGTTCGTGTCGTAGTGAACGTACGAGTATTGACCGCTCACCCGTTCGTGTATCTGTTCGGAAACAGCCATCGAGTGGCCTTGGAAGATTCCAGAGAGGATGTCTGGGTACTCTCCCGTCACCAACCGTTCTTCTGGTTCGTATGTGAGTACAGCGGCCACGACGTCAGAAACAGTTCCATCGTCGGTCGGTACGCCGATGGTGAGGGTCTTGGTCGCGACCGTCCCAGAGGTGGTTTGACCACTCGAACAACCAGCTAAGCCAGCAACGCTCGCGGCCCCAATCAGACCAAGAACCTCTCGTCTGGACGGCACAATTTCCATGATGACCACTGAGGTAAGTATCTTCAGGTGATTGATACACACGCGGCACGGGTCTACCAGCCGAGTCACCACGAACTGACGTGAAAACAACCCCCGTTCATTGCTTGCCGGTTTTGGTAGATAGAGAGCGTGAGTCTATCAGCGGGAGATCCAAACTCTCATAGTTCTGCCAGTTTCGTCGTGC